>NZ_PIOC01000009.1 GCF_003369575.1 Oceanobacillus arenosus
GAATAAGCTCTTTTTGACACAAAAAACTCCCCCTAAGATAGAAACAGATTTTTATTTTTTAATCTGTCTACCTTATGGGGAGCATATCAAGATGGGAATCCTCATTTTAGGTAATTAAGAAAATATAAGCACTTCCTTAAAAAATAGGTATAATTATGATTGTCAAATGAGAGTTCGGTGACAGCCTTAGTTTTCTAATTACTTCTTAAACGTTCCACTGTTTCTTTTGACGGCGTTACGAATAGTGTCTTTTGATTGTCATACGTAACGAATCCTGGCTTTGCACCATTTGGTTTCTTTACATGACGTATTTTCGTGTAGTCTACAGGTACTGCCGATGAGTTTTGTGATTTACTGAAAAATGCAGCAAGTTCTGCTGCTTCGAGTAATGTTTCCTCACTTGGAGCTTTGGAACGAATAATGACGTGAGAGCCAGGTATATCCTTTGTATGTAACCATGTATCATCACGATGACCAAGCTTTGTAGTGACGTATTCGTTTTGCTTATTATTTTTACCAACGAGAATCTCTGTGCCATCTGTTGCAATAAATTGCTCTGGAACTGGTTTCTTTGGTTTGTTTTTCTGTTTCTTTTGTTTTCCTTGTTTCTTTAAATATCCTTCTTCCCTTAGCTCTTCACGAATTTCTTCGATATCTTCAACGCTAGCAACATTAATTTGTTGTAATAATTGCTCCAAGTAATCAATTTCTACTTGGTTTTTTATGATTTCTTGTTCGATTATTTTTTTTGATGTTTTTAACTTTTGATACGTTTTAAAAAATCCTTGTGCATTTTCACTAGGGGTTTTATTTGGATTTAATTCGATTGTTATTTCGGATTGCTCTGGGTCGTAATAGTCAATCACTGATATATTTTTATCCCCTTTGGAAACGAGATGCATATTGGCGGTTAACAGCTCGCCCTTCTTCTGGAAATGATCCGCCTCTTCAGCTTTTTTGATTGTTTGCAGATGTTTTTTCATTTTTCTTTCGTTCTTATTCTTTTCATTTTTAATGAAATGGGATAAATCCTTTGCTTGTTGTTTCACACGATCACGTTCTGCTTTTCCTGAATAGAAGCTATCAAGCATTGTATTTACTGAATCAAAGCTTATGGTTTCCCCATTAAAGCTTTGTAATGCAATAACATGAAACTCTTCCTTGTTATTCCGATAAATCGCTGGTGAATAGTGATTGTTTAATATCTGGGATCTAACGTCCATATACTTATCAGCATAGGCATTTCCGCTTCCTAAACCTGCTCGTGCAACGATTTCACGTGCAATAAAAGGCGAGAATCCGTCGAGATGACTCACGATTTGATTATCTAGTTTTCCCGCATTAAAATCGAGCTTTTTAATTAAATCCTCGCCATCTGTTTCTAATGGATTTAACTTATCCTGTGCTGGTGGCAAAATATACTGTTGACCAGGTAAAATCGTTCGATACCGGTTCTGTGCCATGGATACATGTTTTAAACTATCGATAATATTGCCTTTTTCTTCGTCTATCAGCATGACATTACTATGTTTTCCCATCAATTCAATGACGAGTAGTTTTTGACCAAGGTCACCAATTTCATTTCTCGTTTTGATTTTAAAAGTAACGATACGTTCCATCCCGTTTTGCTCGATTTCTTCTATTGTCGCACCTGATAAATGTTTGCGCAGCACCATGCAAAACATCGGCGCTTCTTGCGGGTTGACGTATGTATCTCCCGTTAAGTGGAATCTAGCATAGGTTGGATGAATCGATAATAATAGTGTATGATTTTTCCCTTGGCTGCGAATCGTTAAGACAACTTCGGTAGCAGTTGGCTGGTATATTTTATTAATTTTCCCAGGGACTATTGTTTGTTTTAATTCCTCTGTTACAGCTCTTGTTACGATACCATCGAATGGCATAGGATCACCTCTTTGGCAATTATAGCATTTTTTCGGACAAGTATGCATAGATATTGAAGTATGAGCTTGTATCATTTAATAGCCCGGAGGAATGCAGATGAAATGGTATCAATTAGACGTAGACCGCGTTGAAGCGAAGTTGCTTGTTTCTAGTAATAATGGACTTTCAGAGAAACAAGTAGAAGAACGACAGAAGCAGTATGGTTATAATGTGCTTGATGAGCAAAAGCATACATCCAGATGGCTGATTTTCCTAAAACAATTTCAAGATTTTATGGTTATTGTGCTACTTGCAGCTACACTCATTGCAGGGTTATTAGGCGAATATGTTGATGCAATCGCAATTATGCTAATTGTGTTAGTAAATGGATTTATTGGCTACTTTCAAGAACAAAAGGCAGAAAAGTCTCTCGATAAATTAAAAGAACTTTCAGCACCAATGGCACATGTATTGCGTGACGATAAATGGGAAAGAGTATCGTCACGGGAAGTTGTTATTGGTGATATTGTAAAAGTCGAGAGTGGCGATCGTATCCCGGCAGATATCCGAATTATTAAATCAACAAGCATGGAGACGGAAGAATCTGCCCTGACTGGTGAATCCTTGCCAGTTATGAAGCACGCAACAGCGATTGTGAAAGAGAATCTTGATGCACAGGACCAAGTAAATATGGGCTTTATGGGTACTCTCGTTACGAGAGGGTCTGGTGTAGGAATCGTTGTTGGAACAGGTATGAATACGGTGATGGGACAGATTGCATCCTTAATGGTCAATACTAAAAAGATGATTACACCACTGGAACGCAAATTAGCCGAGCTCGGTAAAATATTAATTGTTGTTGCATTACTTTTAACAGCGTTAGTAGTATTTCTTGGAGTATTACAAGGTAATCCAATGTATGAAATGTTTTTAGCAGGTGTTTCTTTAGCAGTTGCAGCCATTCCTGAAGGATTACCAGCAATAGTAACGGTCGCATTATCACTCGGTGTGCAGCGGATGATTAAGAAGAAGGCGATTGTCCGAAAGCTATCAGCAGTAGAAACCTTAGGATGTGCTTCTGTCATATGCTCGGATAAAACGGGAACAATGACGGAAAACCAAATGACGGTTAAAGAGATTTATTTAAATGGAAAACATTTATATGTAACCGGTGATGGCTATGATGTTCAGGGGGATTTTTTTCTAAATCAAACGAAGGTAGAGCAGGATTATCCGAATTTAGGAACAATGCTACTCTATGGCATGATCTGCAACAATGCAATCTTACAGACTAAAAAAGGGAAATACTCGATTGATGGTGACCCGACCGATGGTGCATTATTAGTTGCTGCAAGAAAATTAGGTTTTACAGATGCTGACAAAGGCAACTTTCGAATTATTAAAGAAATCCCATTCGATTCGGATCGCAAACGGATGAGTGTCATCGTTGAGGATGAAAATCAAGTGCGCTTTCTTATTACCAAAGGTGCACCAGATGTACTTTTGCCGCGATCCACCTTTTATCTAGACGGAAATAATAAGGCGTTAATAAAAACAGCAGACAGATCAAAAATTGATGCTGCGATTAATAGGATGGCAAGTAAGGCACTTCGAACGATCGCGATTGGCATCAGGACATTATCAAAAAATGAATCGTTGGATGCTTCCTTCTTAGAAAAGGAATTAACGTTTATCGGACTTTATGGCATGATTGACCCACCAAGAAAAGAAGTTAAATTTGCAATTGAAGAATGTAGACAAGCAGGAATAAAAACCGTCATGATTACAGGTGATCATGTTAATACCGCACGAGCAATTGCGAAGAATTTAAACCTATTACCCGAAAATGGCCTTGTTATCGAAGGACATCAATTAAATCAAATGTCACTAGCGGAACTAGAGGAAGTTATTGAAGACACCTATGTATTTGCAAGGGTGACACCAGAGCATAAGTTGAAAATCGTCAAGGCGTTTCAAGATAAGGGACATATCGTTGCCATGACAGGCGATGGAGTCAATGATGCCCCCGCGATTAAGGCAAGTGATATTGGTATTAGCATGGGGATTAGCGGTACAGATGTTACAAAAGAAGCATCATCACTAGTATTAATGGATGATAATTTTGCGACGATTAAAGAGGCAATCCATGAAGGTAGAAATATTTATGAAAATATTCGTAAGTTTATCCGCTATTTACTTGCATCCAATGTTGGCGAAATATTAGTAATGCTATTTGCAATGTTATTAGCGCTGCCATTGCCGCTCGTGCCTGTACAAATCTTATGGGTGAATCTTGTTACAGATGGACTACCAGCGATGGCACTAGGGTTAGATAAGCCAGAAAACGATGTGATGAAACGGGCACCGAGAAATCCAAGAGAAGGTATTTTTGCTAGGGGATTAGGTTATAAGATTGTCAGTCGTGGAATTTTAATTGGTCTCGTTACACTGATCGCTTTTATGTTATCGTATCAAAATAATCCGGACAACATCATATATGCCCAGACGATTGCGTTTTCTACATTAGTAATGGCACAGCTTATTCACGTGTTTGATTGTCGAAGCGAGCATTCCGTATTTTCACGAAATCCATTTGAAAATATATACCTAGTATTTGCGGTTATCTCTTCGTTATTACTGTTGCTTGTCGTTATATACTGGCCACCAATGCAACCTGTTTTCCATACAATGGCATTATCATTAAAGGATTGGATGTTTGTCGGCGCACTAAGCGCAATCCCAACCGTTTTGTTTGGATTTAGAAAATAAACACGATAACCCGAACGTACTTGTTCGGGTTATTTCCATAGCCATTAACATAAGATGGTGTTATTGAGATAAATTGTGAACTAACTTAGTTGGGAGCTTTCGCTCGAGCCCGCGGAAAGCGACTGTCCGTAGCGAAAATCAACTTTGCTCCAAGTTAGTCCGCACTTTATCTATACTCTGTATTACTGATTATCCGAAAAGGAAAGCCATTATAGAAAACAGTCTTTTCATTTGATAAAATAGAAAGTATAATGAATATCGGATGTGATAATGATGACTATGAGTATGACTGGTTATGGAAGAAAGGTTTTACATATGGATGATGCAAGTGTTACGGTCGAAATACGAACGTTGAATCATCGCTTTTTGGATATCTCAATTAAGCTGCCTGCAGCGTTATTGTTCATAGAAGATAAAATTAAAAAAATTATCCGATCTAAGTTCAGTCGGGGACGAATTGAAGTTGCTATCGAAATTACAGGCAGTTCAATCGTCCAGAAGAAGGTAGAAATAGACTGGTATCTATTGGATCAATACATGGAAAAAATAAATATTGCGAAAGATAGATATGGGCTAGCGGGTGAGTTACCCGTATCGATATTAACAACCCTTCCAGATATCTTTACGGTGGAGGAAGAGAAGCAACAGAGCGAAACGAATGATGCTTTATTGACAAGTGTAGAACAAGCTTGTGAACAAGTACTTGACATGCGTAAGAATGAGGGATCATTTTTATTTCAAGATTTAATGAAACGTATGTCCACGGTAGAGGATATTGTGATATTATTACAAACAAGGCGAACTTTAGTAATCGAGGAATATCGCAAACGAATCAAGGTTCGGGTGGAGGAACAATTAGAAGGGCATACGCTAATTGATCCAGCTAGAATTCATCAAGAAATTGTTCTGCTTGCAGAAAGAGGAGATATTACAGAAGAAATCACAAGACTCTTCAGTCATATTGAACATTTTCGCGCATCCATCCAGAAAAATGATGCAATTGGAAGAAAACTGGATTTTATCACACAGGAAATGCATCGTGAAGTAAATACGATTGGCTCCAAATCTACCGATGTTAAGCTAAGCGAATGGTCGGTCACACTTAAAGGCGAAATCGAAAAGATTAAAGAGCAAGTACAAAATATTGAGTGATGAATGAGTTTTTATTCGGATTTTATAGTATAATGATTGGTAGACGTAATTTAAATGTCATGATATTAATCAATTTGAGTCTTTCAACGGATCATAGGGGGAAATTACTTGAATTTGCGACTTATTAATATAGGATTTGGGAATGTTGTTTCTGCAAATCGAATTATTTCGATTGTTTCACCGGAATCAGCTCCAATTAAAAGAATTATTACCGTGGCACGAGATCATAATAAACTGATAGATGCTACGTACGGACGACGGACGAGAGCAGTGATTATTACTGATAGTGATCATGTTGTATTATCAGCAGTACAGCCTGAAACTGTTGGACAACGGGTATTAAGTCATGAAGAGGATTCTGATGATTAAAGTTTGTGTTTCTTAGTTTAAATGTATTAGGAGGAAATATATTGGTTGCAGAGAAAGGTATTTTATTTATTCTCTCTGGTCCGTCTGGAGTAGGGAAGGGCACGGTTCGGAAAAGACTTTTTGAAGAATCAACAGAATTACAATATTCCATTTCGATGACAACAAGACAGAAACGTCCAGGTGAAGTTGACGGTGTGGACTATTTCTATAAGTCAAATGAGGAATTTGAAAGGCTTATCGAACAAGAACAGTTACTAGAATATGCGAAGTATGTAAATAATTATTATGGCACACCTCGGGAATATGTTGAAGAAACACTGGAAAAAGGACTGGATGTCTTTTTAGAGATAGAAGTTCAAGGTGCTCTTCAAGTGAAAGAAAACTTTCCACAAGGTGTATTTATTTTTCTATTCCCACCGAGCTTAGTGGAGTTAAAAAACCGAATTGTAAATCGTGGGACAGAATCGCAGGAGTTAGTATTAAATCGTTTAAAAGAAGCGAGAAAAGAAATTGAGATGATGGATGCTTACGATTATGTGGTTGTAAATGACGATGTCGATCATGCAGTTGCAAAAGTAAAATCCATTATCCAAAGTGAACACCTTAAACGCGTTCGAGTGGCAAAACAATATAAGAAAATACTGGAGGATGAAATCCATTGATGTTAGAACCATCTATTGATAAATTGCAAGAGAAAATCAAATCAAAATACACACTTGTTACATTATCATCAAGACGTGCAAGACAATTAACGGTTACAAAGGACCTGCAAATAGAAAATCCAAAGTCATACAAAAATGTAGGTAAAGCACTTGAAGAAATCGAAGCGGGTAAATTACATTTAGCAAAATAAAAATAGTTTGTCATACTATGGAAGGTATGCCCAAATCTTTAGAAATTCAACTTATTCCATTGAAATTATAACGCTCATATAAAGTAATACCCTCGCTTACTATATGCGAGGGTATTATTGTCTTATAGTCTAAGAAAGTATAAGAAATTTTCTGCTTCAATTCCCTTAACAGGAAAGGCCACGTCCAGCTCCAGCACCCAAAGACTAGCGAGACTTCCCTCACCTTCGTACGATAAGTCAACATCGATTCGCTTACGCTCATCGTGTTTCCTTTATCTCAAAAGGCAAGGAGAAGTTCGACTAAGGTCGCCACTTCCTGTGGCAACGTCGAACCACCCCACGTCCTGTGGGGCGCAGTCTGTAGTCGCTAAACGGGTGCTTGCGCTTTTTTATAGTCTATAACAAGATTTAATACACCAATTTATGGTATAAATAAACTATAGAGCAGTATAAGGATGGAAATAATCGTGAAGAGGTGCTAGTAATGGTATTTAAAAAAAATATTGTATTAGGGGTTGCTGGTGGAATTGCTGCTTACAAGGCATGTGCATTAACAAGTAAGTTAACGCAAAAGGGTGCAAATGTGAAAGTTATCATGACAAAAGGCGCGGCAAAATTCGTTTCACCTTTAACGTTCCAAGCATTATCACGAAACCCTGTATTTACCGATACATTTGATGAAAAAGATCCAAATAAAATTGCACATATTGATTTAGCAGATTGGGCAGACATTTTTATTATTGCTCCTGCGACAGCAAATATTATTGGCAAGCTTGCAAATGGAATTGCAGACGACATGCTTTCAACAACATTGTTAGCGACAAAGGCTAGCGTTTATATTGCTCCAGCAATGAATGTTAATATGTATGGGCATCCTGCAGTGATTAAGAATATGCAGCAATTAGATAAATGGGGATACCACTTCATAGAACCTGGTGCAGGTTATCTAGCATGTGGCTGGATTGGAAAAGGACGTTTAGAAGAACCAGAAACCATTATTGATGTAATCGAAAAGCACCAATCCGTTGAACCGTTTTTACAAGGAAAGAAAGTACTTATATCAGCAGGTCCAACACATGAAAAAATCGACCCTGTACGATTCTTCACCAATCATTCATCAGGAAAAATGGGATTTGCACTTGCTGAGGCAGCGGCAAAATTCGGTGCTGAAGTAACATTAGTCACAGGACCAACATCGTTAAACATAGGGAGTAATAAGATTAAACGAATCGATGTCATATCAGCAGAGGATATGTATGAAGTGATGCATCAATATTTCCTAACAAGTGATATCGTGATAAAAGCCGCTGCGGTTGCTGATTACACACCGAAGCTTGTCTATGAAGAGAAAATGAAGAAGCAGCCTGGCAATTTACAGATTGAGATGAAACGTACGAAAGATATTTTACTATCGCTTGGTGAGATAAAGACGCATCAATATTTAGTTGGATTTGCTGCGGAAACAAATAATTCAATTGAGTATGGATTAAATAAATTAGAGAAAAAGCATTTAGATGCAATTGTAATTAATGATATTTCCACAGAAGGTGCTGGTTTTGGTGGCGATACGAATATCGTCACCTATGTAAATAAGACGCAGAAGCGAGAAGAAATCGAATTAGCCAGTAAAAAAGAAATAGCAGAAAAAATATTGCGGTTTATTGATAGAGATATGAAGGATGAAAAGCATTGAATATAGCAAAAGTAATCGTGGATGTGCCTGCCAGTTCTATAAATCAAACATTCGATTATTATATTCCTGAAAGATTTCAAGAAATTCTCGAAAATGGGATGCGTGTGATTGTACCATTTGGACCGAGAAAGATCATGGGATTTGTAGTTGGGCGTGTATCTGAATCATCCTTTAAACAATTAAAGGAAATTATTGATGTACTGGATTTATCTCCCGTGCTAACAGATGAATTATTAGATTTAGGGAAGTGGGTAGCGAATGAGACGCTTAGTCTGTCAATTACCGCATTACAGGCAATGCTTCCACAAGTGTTAAAGGCACAATATGATAAAGAATTGGTAAGAATGACAGATGCTGAATTGCCGGAACCATTAGAAATACTATTCGCAGGCAGAGATGTCATTAGTTATGACGAATTTACGGGATCTACCATTAGTTACTACCAATTGCAAAAAGTAGTGCAAGAAGGCGATATATCAATTGAATATCTAGTGAAATCAAAAATAACGAAAAAGTACGTCACGAAAGTAAAAGCGGCTCGTCCCCCACATTTACTAGAAGAGGCACTTCTTGATTTATCAGCTAGTGCGAAGAAACAGAAGCAATTATTGCATTATTTTATTGAAAATGAAACGTCAATTGAACAAAAAAAATTACTCCAGCTTGCGAATACAACTACGAATACTGTGAAAGCACTAGTTAATAAAGGACTACTAGAAACGATAAGAGAAGAAGTATTTAGGAATCCTTACAATGATGCAGAAATTGAGCGGACGAGTGCATTAACCTTAACAGATGAACAACAAATTGCGATTGATCCAATTAATGAAGCCATTGCAGCAGATAATCATGATGTATTCCTCCTTCACGGTGTTACAGGAAGTGGGAAAACTGAAATCTATTTACAGGCAATCCAAAATGTGATTAATAAAGGAAAAGAAGCAATTGTACTCGTGCCTGAAATTTCATTAACGCCACAAATGGTGAAGCGTTTCAAAGGGAGATTTGGCAAAAATGTTGCCGTCATGCATAGTGCATTATCCGCTGGTGAGAAATTCGACGAATGGCGGAGAATTCAGCGAAAAGAAGTACAGGTAGTTGTTGGGGCGAGGTCTGCTGTGTTTGTACCATTTGAAAACTTAGGTATTATCATTATTGATGAAGAGCATGAAACAACGTATAAACAGGAGGATCAGCCGCGCTATCATGCGAGAGATGTTGCTATCTATCGTGGAAAGCATCATCAATGTCCAGTTGTTTTAGGAAGCGCCACACCGACACTTGAGTCCTTTGCTAGAGCAAGTAAAGGCGTATATAAACTTGCGACATTAAGCAAGAGAACAAATGATAAACCAATGCCTAAAGTAGATATAGTAGATATGCGTGAGGAGCTTCATGCGGGAAACCGGACAATGTTTTCTAGAAAGTTAAAAGAAGGTATTGAGCAATGCATTGCGAAAGGAGAGCAGATTGTTCTGCTTTTAAACCGTCGTGGTTATTCTACATTTGTGATGTGCAGGGATTGTGGACATGTAAAGGAATGTCCACATTGTGATATCGCACTGACCTATCATAAAAATAGCAATCAATTAAAATGCCATTATTGTTCACATGAAGAGGCGATGCCAACGGTTTGTCCGGAATGCCAAAGTAAGTTAATTCGTTACTTTGGCACTGGAACGCAACGGGTCGAGGAAGCAATCACCCAATTAATTCCTGAAGCAAGGGTATTACGGATGGATGTGGATACAACCAGACGGAAGGGCTCCCATGAGAAAATACTGAAGCAATTTGTTGATCGTAAAGCAGATATATTGCTAGGAACGCAAATGATTGCAAAAGGATTAGATTTTGAAAATGTGACATTGGTTGGTGTCCTAACAGCAGATTCGATGCTGCATCTACCAGATTTTCGTTCTTCAGAGAAGACCTTTCAACTATTGACACAGGTTAGCGGTAGAGCTGGTAGACATGAATTGACGGGTAAAGTTATTGTTCAGACCTATACGCCTGAGCATTATAGCATTGTCCTTGCAAGTGAATACAATTTTGATGACTTTTATAAAAAAGAAATGAACACGAGAAGGACCTTCCAATATCCACCATATTTTTATCTGACGCTAATCACGATTTCCCATAAAAATCGCATAAAAGTAATCCAGACATCACAACAATTTGTGCAATTACTTTTGAGACAATTACAACAGGATACAGTGGTATTAGGACCAACACCATCACCGATTCCACGTATCAAAGATAGATATCGTTATCAATGCATGATAAAATACAGAAATGAGCCTAATTTACGTGATTATATAAGAAAAGTAATGGATCAATTTGCAGATGAGGTTAGGAAGGATGATTTACTAATTACTGTAGATATGCAACCATATCACTTAATGTAAGCTAGCCAATTTTAATGGAAATAGAAAGTAGGTTTTTGATTTGAAGAAAATAGTTTTTATGGGGACACCCGATTTTTCAGTACCGGTTTTACAGTCACTTATCCAATCGGAGTATGAAGTTGTCCTAGTTGTAACACAACCAGATAGACCAAAAGGGAGAAAGCATACAATCACACCTTCTCCAGTGAAAATAGAAGCGGAAAAACATCATATACCAGTGTTTCAACCAGAGAAATTGCGAAATGATTATGAGGAAATTTTAAGTTATAATCCAGATTTAATTGTAACTGCAGCATACGGACAAATATTACCGAATGCATTACTTGAGGCACCAGAATTTGGTTGTATTAATGTTCATGCTTCATTACTTCCAGAATTACGTGGCGGGGCACCAATCCATTATGCAATCGTCCAAGGAAAAAAAGAAACAGGGATAACAATTATGTATATGGTGGAAAAGCTTGATGCGGGAGATATTTTGACACAAGTGAGTGTGCCAATTGAAGAAGATGATAATGTAGGAACGATGCATGACAAACTTTCAGAAGCAGGGTCATCTTTATTATTAGAAACCTTGCCAAAACTATTTGCTAAACAATTGGAGCAGGTAAAGCAAGATGAAGCAAAAGCAACTTTCGCTGCCAATATTAAACGGGAGCAGGAAAAAATTGATTGGGAGAGAGACAATCAAGCGGTCTACAACCAAATACGCGGACTTCATCCATGGCCGGTAGCATTTACGACCTATGAAGGAAATGTAATGAAAATTTGGTGGGGCGAAGTCGATTCGACTACCTATCAGGGAAAACCTGGTGAAATTGTGAAGATGGTTGACGACGAAGCCTTTGTTGTCGTTTGTGGTAACCAACAGGGAATCAAAATTACCGAAATTCAACCTGCAGGTAAAAAGCGGATGTATGTGAAGGATTATTTAAGGGCTTCAAGTGATCGTATTAAACTAGGCGTCATAATGGGTGAGTAAATGAAGACATATCAATTGAGAAACACGATATTAGATATATTAATCCGGATTGAAAAGGATCAGAGCTTTAGTCATCTTTTAATCGATCATGAAATTAAGACTGGTCAACTAAAGCCGAAAGATGAAGGTCTATTAACAGAAGTAGTTTATGGAACATTACAAAGAGAGATCACCTTAGATTATTATCTTGACAGCTTTATGGATTCCAAGAAAAAAGTTGATTCTTGGGTTAGAATCCTGCTAAGAATGTCAATCTATCAAATGGTGTTTTTAGACAAGGTTCCAGATCATGCGATAATTCATGAAGCAGTAGAAATTGCCAAACAGCGTGGTCATAAAGGAATAGCGGGATTTGTTAATGGTCTTTTGCGAAATGTACAGCGAAATGGGATCCCAAATACGGCATTAATAGAAGATCCAGTTAGCAGGATTAGCATTGAAACGAGTCATCCAGAGTGGCTTGTTTCTAGATGGGCAGCCGAATATGGATTAACAACAACCAAGGCAATGTGTGAGGCGAATATAACAAGGAAAAGCCAATCGATTAGAGTGCAGCCATTAAAGATTTCGAGAGAAGAAGCGCTGGAAGTACTAATGGAGCAAGGATTCATAGTTACACCATCTCATTTTTCTAATCAGGGTATTATTGTTGAAAAAGGAAATATTTTAAGCTCTCAATTATTTAAGGATGGTATGATTACAATTCAAGATCAAAGTTCCATGCTTGTTGCCGAAATGCTTGATGCACAACCGAATATGGAAGTGCTAGATGCATGTAGCGCCCCTGGTGGAAAGGCAACACATATTGCCGAGAAAATGGAAGATAAAGGTAGTATTAAGGCATATGATCTTCATAAAAAGAAGGTCAAATTAATCGAGGAAAAGGCAGAGAGTCTTGGATTAACGATTATTGATGCTGAAGCAAACGATGCAAGAAAGCTACAGGAGATCCATGCAAAAGAAAGCTTTGATCGAATCCTTGTGGATGCACCATGCTCTGGGCTCGGTGTGATACGTGGGAAACCAGAAATTAAATATACGAAAAAAGAAACCGATATCGAACGTTTATCAGAGATCCAATTGGATATATTAGAGCATGTTGCACCACTTCTGAAAATAAATGGGTTGCTTATCTATAGTACTTGTACCGTTGAACGGCAAGAAAACGAAAAAGTTGTAGCAAAATTTATTGAAAATCATCCGGAATTCGAAGTTGATCCAGTATTTTTCGGAAATCTACCAGATGAATTAGAGGCTTCACAAGGAAGAAGCGAATTCGGATTGCAATTATTTCCACAGGATTTTCAAACGGACGGTTTCTTTCTTACTCGTTTGAGGCGAAAGCATTAAACAAATTGTACTGTAGCAGTTAGGCGAAATTAGTTAAAGTACTTTTATAAGTAGCATATAATCCCTAGTGTTCTAAGGTAAAGTATGTAATACTTTAACTAAAATCAACAAAAAATAATACTACTAGATCATTGCAATTAAATCCTAGTTTTAATGAGGAGGGATCGAATATGAAAGGGAATTTCTTAACGGATCGTGGCAGAATAAGAAGTCATAACGAGGATTCAGGGGGAATATTTTATAATCTAGCGGATCAATTTTTAGCGATTATAGCTGATGGCATGGGGGGGCATCAGGCGGGAGATGTCGCTAGTCAGATGGCAACATCATTAATGAAAGCTAAATGGGAGAGTACAAATGAATTCACAACTCCTCAGGATTTAGAGGCGTGGTTAGTTGAAACAATTGCAGAGATTAACAAATCGATTTATGTGCATTCCCAGGAAAATAAAGAATGTGAAGGTATGGGTACTACGATTGTGATTGCAATCTACATAGAAGAATTTCTAACAATCGCCCATATCGGTGATAGTAGATGCTATTTACTAAATGATAAAGGCTTTAGGCAAATAACCGAAGACCATTCATTAGTAAATGCATTAGTCCAGTCTGGGCAAATTACCAAGGATGATGCACAGCACCATCCAAGAAAAAATATTGTATTAAAAGCGTTAGGAACAGATATTCAAGTGGATCCCGAAATTAATATGGTTGGCATTGAAACAGGTGATAAAATTTTATTGTGTTCAGATGGGCTAACGGATAAGATTGAATACCCAGAATTACTTGAAGTGATTCAGCAACCAATTGATAACTTAGAGGCTGGACAACAACTCATTGACATGGCTAATGCCCGTGGTGGTGAAGATAATATCTCCATTATCCTTGCATCACTTGACTTATCAATGGGAGAAGGTGAGTCTGCATGATTAAAGGCCATATGTTAAATGATCGCTATAAAATCATCAAAAAAATTGGTGGCGGCGGGATGGCCAATGTTTTTCTAGCATGGGATACAATATTGGACCGTGATGTTGCGGTAAAAGCATTGCGGATGGAATATGCGAATGATCAGGAATTTATCGCTCGTTTTGATCGTGAGGCACAATCTGCTTCAAGCCTTTCACATCCAAATATTGTAAACATCTATGATGTCGGTGGCGAGGACCATGTGATGTACATTGTGATGGAATATGTCGATGGCATGACATTGAAAGAATATATACAACGTCATGGATCAATTGATGTCAGTGAAGCACTCGATATCATGAGACAATTAACGTCAGCAATTGCTCACGCACATGACAATGATATTGTTCATCGGGACATCAAACCACAGAATATTTTAATCGATCAATATGGTCAAATCAAAGTAACGGATTTTGGAATTGCTATTGCGTTAAGTGCAACATCTTTAACGCAAACAAATTCAATTGTTGGATCTGTCCATTACTTATCTCCTGAGCAAGCACGTGGTGGAATGGCAACAAAGAAATCGGATATTTATTCGATCGGGATTGTTTTATTTGAGCTACTAACGGGAAAGATTCCATTTTCCGGACAATCACCAGTGTCGATTGCGTTGAAGCATTTGCAAAGTAATACACCTTCCGTGAGAAGATATAATCAAGATATTCCACAAAGTGTTG
Source organism: Oceanobacillus arenosus (assembly GCF_003369575.1). Classification (GTDB taxonomy): domain Bacteria; phylum Bacillota; class Bacilli; order Bacillales; family Amphibacillaceae; genus Oceanobacillus; species Oceanobacillus arenosus. Next base: position 15,107 of record NZ_PIOC01000009.1, read on the forward strand.
AAAATATTGTGTTGAAAGCAACGGCAAAGGATCCATTTCATCGCTATCAATCGATTTATGAAATGGAAGAGGCATTGGAAACGGCACTTGATCCAGATAAATTGAAGGAGAAAATGTACGAACCACCAGTTGAAGTTGGGGATGAAACCAAAGCAATTCCAATTATTACCGATAATCAAATTGCGGATAACCTTGACCAACATACGATTGTCCATCAGACAAATGGAGCGACAAAGAATTTCCCAGAAGAAAACAATGGGAAAGAAGTGTCAAGTGAAGTAACGAAAAAAGAAAAGAAGCCAAAAAAGGAAAAGAAAAAAAGAAGGAAATGGCCGATAATTCTAACCGTTATCCTTCTATTGCTTGCAGTTGGAGTAATTGCACTTTTCTTTGTTCCAGGTATACTCCAACCTAAAGATATCGTAGTTGAAAATGTCATTGGCATGGAAAGCGGAGAGGCGAGAGATAGATTAGGAGAAAAGAAATTCGTAGTAGAAGATGAATTTGTATATTCGGAAGATGTGGAGGAGGGGTATGTTGTTAAGACAACCCCTGGTCCAGATCGAATTGCTAAAGAAGGATCTATCGTTACTCTATTTATTAGTCAAGGAAAAGAAAAGGTGAAATTTCAGGATTATGTTGGCCGTGATTATAGTCAGGTTAAGCGAATTCTTGAGGAAGCGGATTACAAAGTTATGAAGATTGACAAATATTCCAATCGTCCAGAAGGAGAAATTTTAGACCAAATTCAGCCAACACCTGATAGTGAAGTAATTCCGAGCGAAACCAAGGTTATTTTTGAAGTAAGTCTGGGTCCTGAGTTGATAAGCCTTAATAATTTGACAGGCATGACACAAGAAGATGCGAAGGCATATTTAGATTCTAAAAATCTCATTATGAACGTGACTGAACAGCATTCAGACACGATACCAGCTGGCATGGTTATTTGGCAGTCACCAACAACAGGGATTGAAGTGCAGGAGGGGGCTACCGTTGATGTTTATATCTCCATTGGTCCTGAAGTGAAACCACCTGCATCGCATACGATTACGTACACAGTACCGTATAAACCAGTACCACCCGAAGAGCCGAAAGAAGGTGAACAGGATAATCCAGATGAGACACCGCCAGAAACACAAGATCCTGTCGAACAAATCGTGAAAATTTATATTGGCGATGCAAATAATGAAATAACGAACGTTTATCGTGAAGTACCGATTTCAGAAGACACGCCAGTTACCTTCACATTATCGATTGCTCCTGGAAGTGAAGCGGAATATGTAATTACACGTGATGATGAAGAGATTGTAAGAGATACAGTATCATATGAGGATGGTGAATAATGGCGGAAGGGAGAATCATTAAAGCATTAAGTGGATTTTACTATGTACAATCAGGTGATAATGTCTATCCATGTAAAGGAAGAGGAGTGTTTCGCAATCAGAATATTTCCCCTTTAGTTGGCGACTTTGTACAATACGATTTAGATGAAAATGATGAAGGCTATATAATGAAAATTAATAAAAGGACGAACGAACTTGTTCGTCCTCCAATTGCTAATATTACACAAGCGATCATTATTAGCTCTGCTAATTCTCCTAATTTCAGTACACTATTGCTTGATCGATTTCTCGTATTAATAGAGGCTAAAGATATCACACCAGTTATTTTTATTACGAAAATTGATATGCTCACTGATTCTGGGCAATCGGATATTGAAAAATATCAGCAAGTATATGAGGGTGTTGGCTATAAGGTTGAATTGCTTTCATCAAAGGAACCAGATAATCTGCCAGATCTTTCGCATTATTTTAAAGATAATGTGTCGGTGTTTGCAGGGCAGTCAGGGGTTGGGAAAACCTCATTGCTTAATGCATTAAACCCATCTTTGACTTTAGCAACTGGTGAAATTTCTCAAAGCCTCGGACGCGGAAAGCATACTACAAGGCATGTAGAACTTATTCCACTATATGGTGGGCTTGTCGCAGACACCCCTGGATTTAGCGCCCTGGATTTTAGTGAAATCGAAGCAGATATGTTAGCAGATAGTTTTCCAGAAATCCGTGAGCATGGGCAGTTTTGCAAATTTAGAGGCTGTATGCATCATAAAGAACCAAAATGCGCTGTCAAAGAAGCAGTAGAAGAGAATATAATCGAACAATTTAGATATGACCATTATTTAAGTTTTTTAGAAGAAATCCAATCAAGAAAGCAGAGGTATTAATTATGTTAAAAATTGCACCTTCCATCCTTTCAGCAGATTTTGCAAAACTTGGGGAAGAAATTAAAGATGTTGATAAAGGTGGAGCAGATTACATCCATGTTGACGTTATGGACGGTCACTTTGTACCTAATATCACAATTGGGCCATTGATTGTGGAAGCCATTAAACCAGTAACAGACCTTCCACTTGATGTTCATTTAATGATTGAAAATCCAGATTCATATATTCCGGTATTTGCAAATAACGGTGCTGCAATCATTACAGTTCATCAAGAGGCATGTGTCCATTTACATCGAACCATTCAATTAATCAAGCAGCATAACGTAAAGGCTGGTGTTGTGATTAATCCTGCTACACCTGCAGAGGTATTGTTACCAATTCTTGCTGACGTTGATTTAGTATTGCTGATGACAGTTAATCCAGGTTTTGGTGGACAATCTTTCATTCGGAGTATGCTTAAAAAGATTGAACAGGTTGCAGCATGGCGGAAGGAATTCGATTTATCGTTTGAAATTGAAGTTGATGGTGGGGTTAATGTAGAAACCGCTAAATTATGCACAGATGCTGGTGCAGACGTACTTGTTGCTGGCAGTGCAATCTTTAATCACGAAAATAGGCAGGAAGCAATCCAGGCATTACGTATTGCAACCAAGGGGTAATATCGATGACAACTGTTGCAATCGTAGGAAATGGTCCAGAGGAACTACTTGCAGATCTGCATTCCTATCATGATAAAATCGATTATTGGATTGGTGCAGATCGCGGGGCATTCGTCCTAGCTAGAAGGCAAATACCGATCCAGTACGCTGTGGGTGACTTTGATTCGATTGATGAGCATGAAAAAAATTTAATCAGGGAATCGGCAACGTATTATGAGGAATATCAAGTAGAAAAAAATGAGACTGATTTAGAATTAGCGTTATTAAAAGCGTTGGAGCTAAATCCTGATGAAATATATTTATTTGGTGTCACCGGTGGTAGGATTGATCATGAGTTGGCGAATATTCAATTACTCTATTTGATTCGGAATAAGGGAATCAAGGGAGTAATTATCGATCATTTAAATTACCTAGAGCTTACATTACCAGGAGTTCATGAAATCATGGAGGATAAACGTTATTCTAATATCTCCTTTATTCCGTACACAGAAAAGGTAGAAGGAATCACATTAACGGGGTTTTATTATCCGTTAACAAATAAAACGATAACATGGGGATCCACCAGATGTATTTCAAACAAGCTTTCTTCAATTAGTGGTACTTTTTCCTATGACAAAGGCATATTATTATTAATAAAGAGTCGTGACGCGATTCCGAAGTAAGCCTGGATTGTAGGAATAGGAGGGGGCACTTATGAAATTTTATACTATTAAACTCCCAAGATTTATCGGTGGATTCGTGAAGATTGTAATTAGTATTTTTAAAAGGGATAAATAACTTTCTTAATCAGCTTTTGTCATTTTGTTGGCAAAAGCTTGTTTTTTAGGAAGGTAGTTTTCAAATAACCGAGATGTAATAAGTTGATGAAAAGTGCAGACTAGTTTAATGCGCTAGGGGCTCTCGAATCAGTCGCTCCAGAAATACACTACGCGTACCTTAGGGGAGCTGTTGAGACTACTCGCGCTATCGCGCTTCGTAGTCTCACCTAGGCTCTTCTTCCCGCAGGAGTTTCCGTGTATTTCTTCCGCTGGGGTTGTAAAGAATCCCATATAAAAGAATAGCTTACCACCGAAAATCGACGTTAATTGAAGTGAAAGTATGAAGCTCACGTGTGAACAGTAACTACTGTTCGGATCTGAAATCACAATTGTCACTGGTCCGCACTTTATATAGCAAAACTATACAAATGAGCTTTTAGAAAAAATATATGAGAAAATGAAAAAAAGCGCCTATTTATAAAAATAGGTGCTTTTCGTTACATTACTAATGTTAAACCGTACCTTATAGGTATATTATACACGCTCAACTTTGCCTGATTTAAGGGCGCGTGCAGAAACATAAACTCGTTTAGGTTTGCCATCTACCATAATACGTACTTTTTGTACATTAGCTTTCCAATTACGCTTGTTGGAATTCATAGCGTGAGAGCGTTGGTTTCCACTGCGAGTTTTACGTCCAGTTACAACACATTTTCTAGCCATGTTATCCCTCCTTACTCGAGAACTCGTGTCTTTTAATACTTATACAATTTACCATAAGAATGACAAGAATGCAATCAAATTTTACATGAATATAAAGAATAAATACTTGACAGTTTAATTTTATTCGTCCATTCTAATAAGAGAAATTTTCTTATTCATTGAAATTATTGTACCGAAACGGGCGCTTGCACATTTGTTAGTACCTGCTTTTAAAAAAGATTAGTATGTAGTATAATTTGCTTAGATTATAAGCAGTTGTTTTGAGGAGGATAATTATGTCCATTGAAATAAATACGAAAGATGGCCAAGTAACCATTACAAATGACGTTATCGCTACAATTGCTGGTGGAACTGCTGTAGAATGTTATGGTATTGTTGGCATGGCATCAAAGAGCCAAATTAGAGATGGAATCGCTGAAATGCTAAAAAAGGAAAATTACGCTCGTGGTATCATCGTTCGCCAAGAAGATGATAAACTGCATATTGATATGTATATTATTGTTAGTTATGGTACGAAGATTTCTGAGGTTGCGAGCAATGTACAATCACAAGTAAAATACACATTGAATAAATCATTAGGATTAAACATTGACTCCGTAAATATTTATATTCAGGGAGTACGTGTAGCAAAGGACTAATTATTGCTACCGTTTTTGAGGAGGAAATATAGTGACAGCTGAAAAAATAGATGGTGCAGCTTTAACGAATATGATTCTTGCTGGAGCACATCATTTAACAAATAATGCGAAAAAAATTGATGCATTGAATGTATTCCCGGTGCCAGATGGTGATACGGGAACAAATATGAATTTATCGATGACTTCTGGAGCAAACGAAGTTAAAAAACTAAAAAGTGAGCATGCAGCAGACGTAGCAAATGCATTCTCAAAAGGACTCCTAATGGGAGCAAGAGGAAATTCTGGTGTAATCTTATCACAAATATTCCGTGGCTTTGCAAAAGGAATGGATAATAAACAATCGGTTACCGTTAAAGATCTAGCCGCTTGTTTTGATGCGGGTGTAAAGACAGCGTATAAAGCAGTAATGAAGCCTGTAGAAGGAACGATTCTTACAGTTGCAAAAGATGCTGCAAAAGAAGCAATCAAAGTGGCTGAAACAGAAAATGATTTGATTGGATTAATGGAAAAAGTATTAGCCGAGGCGAAGGCATCACTGAAACGCACACCAGATTTATTGCCGGTATTAAAGGAAGTTGGTGTCGTCGATTCTGGTGGTCAAGGATTAGTTACGATTTATGAAGGGTTCTTGGCAGCACTTAAAGGCGAAGAACTACCGGAATCCTCTTTGGATCTTGAAATGGAAGAAATGGTGAGTGCTGAGCATCATCGCGTAACACAGGATTTCATGAATACTTCTGATATTGTCTTCGGTTATTGTACAGAATTCATGGTGAAATTTGAAGAAGATAAATTAGCTGATAATCCATACAACGAGGAAGCATTTCGAAAGGAACTAAGTGAGATTGGTGATTCATTACTTGTTGTTTCCGACGATGAAATTATAAAAGTACATGTTCATTCGGAAACACCAGGGACATGTCTTTCACTTGGACAACGCTATGGTAGCTTAATTAATATGAAAATCGAAAACATGCGTGAACAGCATATTGCCTTAGTGGGAGATAATAATAAAACAAGTCCAAAAGAAATGAAAGAATATGCGATCGTTACGGTAGCGATGGGTAAAGGCTTAACAGCGTTATTTGAAAGCCTTGGTGCTTCTGTTGTAATTGAGGGCGGTCAAACGATGAATCCGAGCACAAAGGATATTACAGATGCGATCAATGAAGCAAACGCCCGTAATGTAATTATTCTGCCTAATAATAAGAATATCCGCATGGCGGCAGACCAAGCTGCAGAACTTGCAGATGTAGATGCAGTTGTTGTGCCGACAACAACGATTCCACAAGGGATAACAGCAATGCTTTCATTCCAGCCAGATGCGGATATCCTAGCAAATAAAGACGCAATGAATGAAGCTAGAAAGCATGTGAAAACGGGACAGGTGACATATGCTGTTAGGGATACGCAAATTGATGGCATTACAATTAAGAATGGTAATTTTATGGGAATTGAAGATGGTGAAATAAAGGCAACACACCAAGATAAAGCAGAAACGACTAGACTATTATTACAAGAGATGATTACGGAAGATAGTGAAATTCTAACGATTTTATATGGTGAAGATGTTGATAAGAAAGAAATCGACGAGCTAGTAGCATATGTTGAAGAAGCATATGAAGATCTGGAAATAGAAGTTCATAATGGAGATCAACCAATATATTCGTATATCTTTTCTGTTGAATAACAAATCAATTCGCCCTAATCGAATAATTAAGGCGAATTTTTTTGTGATTTCCTATCAATTTTTCTATGTAAATATTGGTACATCAAAGTTATGTCACAATTTAGATAAAGTGCAGATTACTTTAATTCAGAATTTCTTTGCCGAGGTCCGCAGCCCCCATACACCTTCGCTTTCCGCGGGCGGCTGATG
>NZ_PIOC01000010.1:0-86349 GCF_003369575.1 Oceanobacillus arenosus
ACCTGTTCCCATCCCGAACACAGTAGTTAAGCTCTTCAGCGCCGATGGTAGTTGGGACTTTGTCCCTGCAAGAGTAGGACGCCGCCAGGCAATAAATTGTTCTATTTTGGATCAGAAACAATTTAATATTTTTATTATCGCGGGGTGGAGCAGTCTGGTAGCTCGTTGGGCTCATAACCCAAAGGTCGTAGGTTCAAATCCTGCCCCCGCAACCAATTACTTTATCTAAAACAAGGTTTATGGTCCGGTAGTTCAGTTGGTTAGAATGCCTGCCTGTCACGCAGGAGGTCGCGGGTTCGAGTCCCGTCCGGACCGCCATTTAAAATAAAATAGCAATGATATCTACACAGGATTTCTTATATGAGAATCGTGTGTTTTTTAATTTATATAAATAATGTTTTAAAAACTAAATAAGTGCAACTAAGGCCGTCAACGAAGGGCTTGGTTAAACCTTTGTTTTCTAATAACGAAAAGTAGTTAGTAGTTGAAATATGCTGTAACTCAATTTGAAATGAAGATTGACGGCCTGTCCTGTCAATCTGAAAATATCAGAGGTATTTTTGCGAAAGTGACGATATTTCACTTAAACTTTTTCCTTTTCTCGGTCTTTTTGCTATCATTAGTGGTAGTCGTTAGTAGAAAATGGGGATTAGAATATAATGGATGAATTTGGATTTATTGATTCAATTAAACAAGAAGCATATATGCAGCCGTCCTTGATACGAGGTATTGGTGATGATGGTGCTGTATTTAGTTCAGAAGCTGGCAAATCGTTTGTAACTTGCATCGATACATTTGTTGAAGGTGTTCATTTTTCCAAAGAAACGATGCAGCCTTTTCATGTTGGCTATCGCGCCCTTGCAGCGAATATTAGTGATTTGGCAGCAATGGGAGCGGAGCCTGCCTTTTATCTTGTTTCGATTGTGATTCCCCAATCTTGGGAGATGAAAGAACTATCGGCAATATACGCTGGTATGAAGGAGCTCGCCAAGAAGTATCAGATGGATCTCATTGGTGGTGATACGGTAAGTGGAGAAAGTTTAATCCTTTCGATTACCGTAATTGGCCGTGCAGACAAGGGGAAAGCACGTTACCGTAGTGATGCTAGTGTCGGCGATGTGGTATTTGTTACGGGAACATTAGGTGATTCACAGGCTGGTTTACATATATTGACCAATCAGGGTGAATATCGAAATTCAAATTATTTTATTGACCGCCATCGCATGCCAGAGCCAAGAATTCCGTTTGCATTAGGTTTGAAGGGGCTATCTCGGATTGCTTTAAATGACATTAGTGATGGGGTTGCGAGTGAGACAAATGAAATTGCTGAGGCTTCAAATGTGACGATTGCGTTAAATGATGAAGAGATTCCGATTAGTTCGGATTTTGTACAGTTTCCTAAACAACTTCAGCACCAATGGAAATATTTTGGTGGAGAGGATTTTGAGTTATTAGGAACAGTTCGAGAGCAAGACTGGGAAGAAGTAAAACGAATTGCAGAAAAGACCAATACTAGGGTAAGTAAAATAGGGCGTGTAACTGGAGGCTATAAGGGACATGTCCTATTAAAAATAGATAATAAAGAGGAACGATTAGAGAAAAAAGGATATAATCATTTAAGTAGGTGACTTTATGAATAAACACCAGATAAAAGCAGAAACAGTTGAAGAAACAACGGCATTAGGAGAAAAATTAGCGAAGTTACTTCAAGCTGGTGATGTGGTTACGCTAGAAGGCGAATTGGGTGCAGGTAAAACGACGTTTACTAAAGGATTAGCAAAAGGTTTAGGGGTAGAACGTACGGTAAGCAGCCCAACCTTCACGATAGTCAAGGAATATTTGGGCAGGCTACCATTTTATCATATCGATGCATACCGTCTGGAAAATTCCGAAGAGGATATTGGGCTGGAAGAATATTTTCATGGAAGTGGTGTAACGGTTATTGAATGGGCGAAATTTATTGAGGAGTTTCTACCAGAGGACCGTTTAAATATTAGAATTAACTATATTGGTGAAAATCAACGTGAATTGGAACTCACTTCAACAAGCGAGCATTTTGAAATGGTAATAAATGAATTATTGAGTTAGGAGTTACGTGAATGAATTTACTTGCAATCGATACATCAAATCAAGTATTGGGCGTAGCAATACTAAAGGACGAGCAAATCATAGGAGAAGTAGTTACAAATATTGCGAAAAACCATTCTGTCAGGCTGATGCCGGCAATAAATCAACTGATGAATGAGGTTGGCCTTACTCCAGATGAATTGAACAAAATCGTCGTTGCCAAAGGACCAGGTTCCTATACTGGGGTGCGAATTGGCATGTCTACTGCAAAATCATTAGCATGGGCGCTAGATATTCCGATTGTTGGTGTATCTAGTCTAGAAGTACTTGCATATCAAGGAAGGTTTTTTGATGGGGTTATTTGTCCATTCTTTGATGCACGTCGAGGTATGGTCTTTACGGGAGTTTATGAATCGCTGGTGGATAATCTTACACCTATTTATAAAGAAAAGAACATTTCGATGGAGGAAGTATTAGCAAAACTGGTTGATGAGAAACGAAGAGTACTATTCCTAAGTCCAGATATTGCTGTATACAAAGAGACCATTATCAATGCTTTAGGTGATCTAGCCGTAATCCCTGAAGGACCTTTTCATATTGCTAGACCGGGATTCCTTGGACTTGCAGGTCTTAATAGAGCAGCAGATCCTACGCACACGCTAACACCTAATTACTTACGCTTAGCGGAAGCTGAAGCAAATTGGTTGAAGGCACAAAAGGATAATGAACAAAATGGATAAAGTATTGATACGAAAAATGGAAATTAACGATGTTGAACATGTAGTGGAAGTGGAGAAGGCTTCCTTTGCAACACCATGGACAACTGATATTTTTTATCAAGAAATTGTCGATAATAACTTCGCCCATTACTTTGTAATTGAAGTGAATGCCCGCATTGTTGGCTATGCAGGCACGTGGATTGTTATTGATGATGCACAGATAACGAATATCGCAATTATGCCGGAATATCGCGGTTATAAATTTGGAGAGATGTTATTTCAATACGTGATTCAAACATCGATGCAAATGGGTGTCAGACATTTGTCACTCGAAGTACGTGTATCCAATCGTATTGCCCAGTCCATGTACCGAAAGTTTGGACTTATTCCCGGTGGTATTCGAAAAAACTATTATACAGATAATCAAGAAGATGCTATTGTAATGTGGGTGAACTTATAATGAAAAAAGATACAATAATATTAGGAATTGAAACAAGCTGTGATGAAACAGCTGCTTCAATTGTGAAAAATGGAACAGAGATTGTTTCCAATGTGGTTGCATCGCAAATCGAGAGCCATAAACGTTTTGGTGGAGTCGTGCCAGAAATTGCGTCAAGACATCATGTTGAACAAATAACCATTGTGCTTGAAGAAGCATTACAAGAGGCAGACATGGGTTGGGATCAAATTGATGCGATCACCGTTACAGAGGGACCAGGACTTGTTGGTGCATTACTTGTCGGAGTAAATGCTGCAAAGGCATTGGCATTTGCAAAACAGAAACCGTTAGTTGGTGTTCATCATATTGCAGGCCATATTTATGCTAACCGTTTGGAAAAGGAATTTACCTTCCCACTCCTAGCTTTAATCGTTTCAGGTGGGCATACGGAACTTGTTTTAATGAAAGAGCATGGTTCCTATGAGTTAATCGGTGAAACACGCGATGATGCAGCTGGCGAAGCGTATGATAAGGTCGCAAGGATGCTTGATTTGCCATATCCAGGTGGGCCGCATATTGACCGACTAGCAGCAATAGGTGAAGAAACGATTGCTTTTCCGAGAGCATGGCTAGAAGATGGTAGCTATGATTTTAGCTTTAGTGGGTTAAAGTCTGCGGTTATTAATAAAATTCATAATGCGAAACAACGCGGAGAGACGCTTAAGCCAGAAGATATTGCTGCAAGCTTCCAAGCAAGTGTAGTTGATGTGCTTACAACAAAAACCCTTCGTGCTGCGAAGGAATTTAATGTGAAGCAAGTGATAGTTGCTGGCGGTGTAGCAGCGAATAAGGGTTTAAGAGCAGGATTGCAAGCTAAATTCTCTGAAACCGATATTCCATTATTGATACCACCACTGAAGCTTTGCACAGATAATGCTGCGATGATTGCTGCAGCAGGAACAATTGCCTATGAACAAGGAAGACGTTCTGGTTTAGACTTAAATGCTAACCCTTCCTTGTTATTGAAATAAAGGCAATTTATGTGTGAATATGTATGTGGATAAGTTAGGGTAGCATATTGTATTGATAAAAGAAGTCTGAAAAGAAATTTGGTGATACACATTGAACAAGAAGCAATCCTATTATATGCAAACAGATTTGATTATATTGTTTATCTTATTTGTTTGTGTTAGTTTACTAGCTATTTATAATGCGCAGCAATTTGGACAATACAATGAAAACTTTGTATTGAGGCAAACCATTTTCTTTACGATTGGTATATGCTTCGTTGCGGCAATACAATTTTTTGATTTAGAGCAATTATATAAGGTAAGTATTTATGCGTATATCGCCGGGCTTTTAGTACTAGCAATTCTACTAGTTACTCCCGATACATTCGCGAAACCTGTAAACGGTGCGAAGAGTTGGTTCACACTGCCAGGCTTGTCGTTACAACCAGCTGAATTTGCAAAAATAACGACAATACTCTATATGAGCAGGGTAATTGCCAAGCATCGGTCAAAATTTGAATTAAATACATTAAAAACAGACACAATATTGCTTATTAAAATCCTAGTAGTTGTAGCACTCCCTATTTTACTAATAATGCAACAGGCCGACTTTGGTACATCCATGGTGTATCTATTCATTGCCGGGATGATGATTATCTTCTCCGGGATTAGCTGGAAGATAATCTTAAGTTTGATTGGTATAGTGGGTGCAGCGGGCGGAGCGGTTCTAGGATTTATTGTAAAATTTCCGGATTTAGCGAAGGAAATTGTCGGTAAGGGTAGTGCATACCAAATCGATCGAATTATGACTTGGTTTGACCCCGCGCAACAAACGAGCAATGCAAGCTATCACTTTGATCGTGCCATTATGGGATTAGGATCTGGACAGCTCTTTGGAAAAGGTCTGAAAGGCATTGAGGTATACTATCCGGAGGCACATTCCGATTTTATCTATTCTGTTATTGGTGAGAGCTTTGGCTTTGTTGGTAGTGCGTTTGTAATCTTTTTATACTTTATGTTGTTATATAAACTCGTTACATTGGGATTAAATGTCTTTCAGCACTCGCCATTTGGTTCTTATTTCTGTTTTGGATTCCTTAGCTTAATTCTCGTTCATGTGTTTCAAAATATCGGAATGACGATTGGTATTATGCCGATTACTGGTATTCCATTGTTGTTAATTAGTTATGGTGGGAGTTCAGTCATGTCGACGATGCTTGGCTTAGGGATTATTTACCGAATTGCAGTTGAGTATACGATTCAGAATGATTATCTATTTAAATAGGAAAAATGCCAATAAGATTATTTCACTCTGTGCCGACCCCTGGAAGTTAGAATAGAAGATCTAACTTTCGGGGGTGTTTTTATGGTCAACCATAGTGAAGAATTTAAAATATAACTTGTCACCGAATATTTGTACGGTAATCTTCGCAGACGGATGGATTAACAGATTACGCGCAATTACGTATCAAAAGATTGCTTTTGATACAGTAATTATTTGAAACAAGACTTATTGACAAGTGATAGGGTTTAGTTTAAAATTATATTTAATTAATATATATTTAATTAAATATAATTTTAGTTATTATTTTTTTCGATAATACTTCTAATTAGTAATACATTAATTAAGTGTATTTCACTACAAGCCCATATTCATGTAATAAATTTAGGAGTTGATTTACTGGTAATATTTAGGAAACGCGAGCCAATATATTCAAATAGGTAAACTTAAATAAATATGGAAAACTTATATAAAAATTAGGAGGAATTTAACATGTTAAAAATAGGAATCGTTTTAGGTAGTGTGCGTCAAGGACGCAATGGAGAAGCAGTAACAAACTGGACATATGATTTTGCTTTAAAACGTAATGATGATGTAGAATACGAGATCGTGGATTTAGTTGATTACAAATTGCCTTTACTTGGTGCGGCTCTTCCAGAAACGCAACAAGCAGATGCAGAAACAACTATCAAAGCTTGGTCTGACAAAATGGCTTCGTTCGACGGATACATTTTTGTATCGCCAGAATATAACCATGCAGTAGGCGGAGCATTGAAAAACGCGCTTGATTTCTTAAATCCAGAATTAAATAATAAGGCAGCTGGTTTTGTAGGTTATGGTAGTTTGGGTGGTACTCGTGCACACGAAAATCTACGTCTTATTCTAGCAGAACTTCAAGTGGCAACAGTGCGCACAGCAGTAACATTCTCATTAATAACGGACTTTGAAAATATGAGCGTATTCAAACCTGCTGATTACCATAAAGATAATGCAAACGGAATGTTTGATCAAGTTATAGCTTGGAGTCAAGCATTAAAAACAGTAAGAGGATAATTTGGCGTAAAAAATTTGGCTTCTATGCCCAATGCATAGAAGCCTTTGATATATAATATGTGTAGTTTCTTAAAAAAGAAATTGAGGTGATTTGATGGTAACCCTTTTTGTAACACCAAGTTGTACATCCTGCAGAAAGGCGAAAGCCTGGTTTCAAGAGAACGAAATACCGTATATAGAACGAAATATATTTTCCGAGGCAATTTCGTTAGATGAAATAAAAGAAATATTACGATTAACTGAAGAGGGAACCGAAGAAATTATTTCAATGCGTTCAAAAGTATTTCAGGAACTGGATGTTGATATTAATGAGTTGCCAATGAAAGATTTGTATCCTTTGATTCAAGAAAACCCTGGACTTTTAAAAAGGCCAATTATGATTGATGAAAAACGATTGCAAGTAGGATATAACGAGGAAGAAATCAGCATGTTTCTACCTCGATCTGTTCGGACATTTCATCTATTTGAAGCTCAAAAGTCGATTAATTAAATATATATTGCTATAAGCCAAAAGTATATGATGCTCCTATGTGTTCACTACATAGGAGCATCCTAGATCAAATCAGGTTATTTAAGTGTATCTAATCTAAAAAAACAATATTAAATTAGTCCGCCTGGGTGGATAGGATATAAAGTACCATCTAAAGCAAAAGAAGCTCTTCCAGTTTCCTCGGATACTACCAATACAATGGCATCGCTCTTTTCTGATAAACCAACCGCGGCCCTATGCCTCGTTCCAAGTTTTTTTCCTTTTGAATCCTGTCGGGATAAAGGCAGAACATTTCCTGCAGAGACTATAGTATTTTCTTTTATCAACACTGCACCGTCGTGTAGAATATTACCAGGATAAAATATAGATTCTAGCAATGCATATGACACGTTCGCTAAAATAGGAGTACCTGAATGTATTAAGGGTTCTACTGGATCTTTTCGCTGTATTGCCATCAATGCACCGTGTTTTCGTTCCGAAAAATGCTGAATAGCAGTGGAAAATGCCTGATACGAATCAGTAAAGGGAGATAAATAAGCATTTAAATAATGAGAAGCAGCTGTTTTTTGGAGTTCACTAAGTACATCGTGAACGTGTTCAAATTCACTGAGAATACGACAATCATTATTATCCACTGTTTTGAGCAACTCTTCGACTTCAACTGTTACCTGACGTAAATTACTTTTTATTTGTTTTCTCATAGGCTCGGTTAGCCCAGGCTCCATAACCATGTGATCACTTCCTACATTTACTAGCTGTTACTTATTCCTTTACTATCTCCAGGTACCTTAAATCGTATACTGCAGATATGTTTTATGTTACCTTTCTGATATTAATAACTTGGTTAAAAGCCATGGTCCCTAAGAGAAACCAAGACCGACCTGCCAAGCTCCTATTCTTTGAAGTTGATATTCACGGACTAACTGCATCTTTGCAGCAATACTTCGGGTGTCTTCAAACCAGATAACATGGACACTGTCCCGTTTCATCCACATAGTAAAAATTAGGAGCCTCATCTACTGCCGAGTAATTGATCGGTCCACTGTAGTTCATTGCTAGATAAATTGCATTTTGATTGGAGATTGCAGTTGCTAAAACTTCTGGACTATACGGCAGTATCCAGTTGTAACCGTATAATGGGATACCGAGGACTATTTTGCTGCTATCCATATTTTTCAATGCAAACTCGATTGTATTTCTTACTTCACTAATTGGTGCTACTGAACCAGGTTCACTCGCCATATAGTGCCAATCATAGGCCATAATGAACATAAGATCCACTACGAATCCAATAGCTCCGTAGTCATAACCTGCATACAAAGGGATATTTATCAATCCTAATTTTACCTTTTAAATTAAGGCGCTTTTCTCAAGGGTTGTTGCTCTTTGCTTTCGGGCAGTTAGGCAAGCGGATGCTTGCCTTGTCACGCATTAGCGTGACATTTTCAGAAAGGAAAACGCGGATAGGTAAATGAATTTACCAAATTAGCGTTTTCCTTTCTGAAAAAACTGCCCAAAAGCAACAAAATTTACGAAAACAGCCTAAATTAATAACACCTAACAAATATTATGGCAACTTTTTAATTTTGATCTTGTGAATTTACCAATACTCCACTGAATAGAATGTAGGGTCCATTTTTAGTCAGCTGGCCTGGGGCCGGCATTCTTTCCAGTGTTCTCCACAGTCATGATTGGATTAACGGTAATATCTCCATTTACAATAATTTGACAAGATAATCGCAAACAATCTTCGTATAATTGATCATCAATTCCTTTATTCGCAAAGGCTGTTTTTTCTTTATTGGTTACATCAAAAAAATCACCTGCTAACACTTCTACTCTGCAAGTCGTACATTTTGCCCTTCCTCCGCAGCGGTGAAGAATATTAATACCATTTTCCTCCAATGCTAAAACTAACTTTCTTCCCGTTTCTACTTCAAAGGTTCCTCGATCAAATACTGTTACGTAAGGCATTTTATACCTCCTTATATAAAATTTATAAAATGAAACTTCCATCAGTACGGTCTTACTCTCCGTTAATTCACAATCAATTTTAGAAAGTTCTTTATTTAGTTTCGTCTTCCCTGGCACAAATAAACATAAAATGTTAAATCGTTCTGAAATGAGCTTAAAGATGAATTAAGGAATGGAATATATCTTTTTAGCCCCTGGCATAATGGATAAGCATTCCTGCATAACATTAGTTGATATAGCATTTATGTGGAAGGGGGTGCTTCAATGGTTATAAGATACAAGAATAATTGGATTAATACGAAACCAATTTCTGAAATAGCAAACACAGAATACGATGTGGTCATTGTTGGAAGTGGTCCTGGTGGTGGTGCTGTATTACAGAGACTTTGTCAGTTGTGGAAAGATCAAGGGGCAAAAAAGATCGCTATTCTTGAAAAGGGAGATAAATTATTTCATTCCCATGCACAAAATATACCTACACAAAATGTAAATACCTCACGGGATGTACTTGTTCCTGAAAACTCCACTCCTATCGGTCAGCGCCTTCCTCAATTTTCTGGAGCCACGATGGTCTATGCTCTTGGGGGAAGGTCGTTGTTTTGGAATGCAGCAACACCGCGACCGATTGAAGAAGAATTGAGAAAATGGCCGATTAATCGCAGAGAGCTAGATGTTTACTATCGAATGGCTGAGGACTTATTACATGTCACAACAGATTGGCCAAAAGGTTCTTCATTGAACGAACAGATGTTAATGAGGCTCCATGGTGCGGGGATTTTGGAAGCTCAAAATATGCCACTTGCCCTTGATTTGTCCCCTTCCAGACAAGGTGAAGTCCATTCAAATGCGTGGTATAGTTCAGTTAATTCACTGGCAAGGGGCCAGTTAGACCGTCCATATGATCTTGCTGTAAATGCTTTTGTTCATAAGGTGGATACTACTCCGAATGGAAAAAGAGCAGCTGGTGTCCAGGTAATCGATACAGAGACGAAATCAAATTATACGATTCGTGCAAAAAATGTTGTAGTATCAGCGAGTACTTTAGAAACTCCACGTATCTTATTGAATTCAGGGATTCAGGAACCAGCAATTGGACGTTATTTAACGGGGCATGTATCTATGATTGCAGTTGGAACAATCAGCCGGGAGCAGTTTTCTGACCGACTAGGAAATTTATCAATTTTAAAATTCGAAACAGAAGACGATCCTTATCAAATTCAGATTCTTGGTCCGGACCAATATTGGTCTTACTCGCAATTCGAAGATAAAGTGTTAGGAGATCAGTTGATGATTGCCTTCGCAGCCTTTGGAAGAGTGGAATCCAGACCAGAAAATCGTGTATACCTTGAATCAAGGCAAGATGAGTACGGAGTCCCATTGCAACAGGTTCAATACTCTTTAAGTGAAAAGGACCGTCAAACAGCCCAAAAAGTTGAACAAGGGATAAGAGAATCTGCAAGAGCGATGGGCGTCACTCTAGATGAATCTGGTTTAGTTCTGCGTCCACCAGGAGCAGATATGCATGAGGCGTGCACATGTAGAATGGGTAATAATCCTAATACTTCAGCGACAAATCGTAATGGCCAAATACATGGAGTTCAAGGTCTTTATGTTGCAGATAATAGCGCACTTCCAAGCTTAACCTCAGCAGGACCAGTACTTTCTAACACTGCTTTAGCAATTCGGGTAGCGGATCATATTGTTCGTCATTCAAGATAGTAATAGGAAGATAAATATTCATAGAATGATAATTAGTTGAAATCAAGGGATAACTCAAAATAATAGTCGGAAATCTAAAAATTTAATGAACGGAAAAAAGCCTAATTTCTCTGCATTATTAATGAGAAATTAGGCTTTGATATGCGACAAACTCGTCCTTTAATGGAGTAAACTATTTATTTCCTACAATCAAATTTTGAAACGAGAATATAAAAATTATTTTAATTCTCTATAAATGTTGATTTCTGTACTTTCTCGAAGTTTTCTAAGCTCTGGAACGATTTTTATAACATGTTCACTTTTATTATGTTGATTTAAAGCCTCTTCGTCCACCCACTCTTCGAGCATAGTAAGGATGGTCGGATCATTGATATCTTCATGAAGTGTATACGTTATACATCCAGCTTCTTTACCTGGGCATCATCCTCCCAAGAGGATGGTGCCTAATTTCTTCTCTTAATTCACGGTGGATAGGGGATGCAACTTGCAATTTAAGGGGGAGTCGAAAACCCCTGTTAGCAGAATCTACTACAACGAATCTATCTTGTTCCAAATTAGTAACAATTCTTTGAACCGTTGAACAGGCCAGGCTCACTTCTTTGGCAATTTGCGACGACTTATTCCTTTTCGATGATCTCTAAGGGTCCTCAGCTTATTAGCTGCACGGAGATCACTTGAACACTAGATCAATTAGTTTGATCGTGTTTATTATTGTTCAAAAGTATGAACTCCTCTCACATATATATCCATTTTATTATAGCGGAAAAATTGAATAGATTTTGTGTAATGCTGTATAACTGAGATTTACAAGTAGGACTACCTACTGTAATGTTTCGAACATCCAATCGTTAGTCATATTTATTTGTTTTCTATTCAGGCAGAAATGAGGTTCTAATGAATCTTTGTAAAAGATTGAATTGAATAGTTGACATCGAATAAATTACATGCAATAATATACTTAATTAAAGATAATTTAATTAAGTATATTTTAATTAATACTAAAATCCGTTATTAATGAGTTCTTAAAATAAAAGACAGAATAACCCACTAATTTATGTATTGCATCTTCAAATCAAGGAGGAGAGCGAATTGTCTGAATTTGAAAGGGTTGTTAAAGAAAGACGATCAGCAAGTAATTTTTTGCCGAATAACATGATTAGCCGAAAAGAGCTAAATGAAATCTTTGAAATGGTAAAACTAGGACCAACTGCTTTTAATCTGCAGCATGCAAATTATTTTGTAGTGACGAATCCAGAAGTAAAAGAAAAATTAAGACAGGCTGCAAATGGCCAATACAAAGTACATTCATCTTCAGCTGTCATTATCGTTACAGGTGATAAGCATGCCTATAAAGACGCAGCAAAAATTTATGAGGGACTATTGATGTTAGGGATTATAAATAAACAGGAATATGATTATCAGGTGGAAGATGTCACATCATTATATCTCAATCGAGGCGAAAGCTTTCAGCATGATGAGGCAATTCGAAATGGTTCTCTTTCGGCAATGATGTTTATGCTGGCAGCAAAGAACAAAGGCTGGGATACTTGTCCGATGATAGGGTATGATTCGGATGAAGTTAAAAGGATATTAGGAATAACTGAACAATATGAGCCAGTAATGATGATAACTATCGGCAAGGAAAAAGTAGAGAGCAGAAGGCCAAGAGGATATCGTAAACCGGTTGAGGAGTTTATAACGTTTATCTAAAACTAAAAAGATGATATAAAGGAGAGAATTTAAATGAAGAAAACAGCAGGTATTCACCATATTACAGCAATTGTTGGTCACCCACAGGAAAATGTAGACTTTTATGCAGGGGTCTTAGGGTTACGCTTAGTTAAAAAAACAATTAATTTCGACGATCCAGGTACGTATCATCTATACTTCGGTAATGACGGGGGAAAACCAGGTACCATTATTACCTTCTTCCCATGGGCTGGGGCATACCAAGGGAAAATGGGCGGTGGTCAAGTAGGAGTCACCACCTATATTATTCCGGTTGGTTCTATGGACTTCTGGGAAAAGAGATTAGAAGGATTTAACATTCAGTTTAATAAATCAGAACGATTTGGTGAATCCTATTTAGAATTTGCAGATGTTCACGGCTTACAACTAGAGCTTGTGGAAAGAGAAGAAGGCGAACAAAACAATTGGACAAATGGTGATGTTACACCAGAAGTTGCGATTAAAGGCTTTGGTGGGGCAATACTATTATCCACTAACCCAGAGAAGACACAGGAAACACTTGAAACAGTAATGGGTCTAGAGAAATTAGCAGAAGAAAAGGATTTAATCCGCTTCAAATCCTATGGTGATATTGGAAATGTTATCGATGTAAAACGAGCTCCAATTGGACGTGGAGAAATGGGAGTAGGAACAGTTCATCATATTGCATGGCGTGCAGAAGACGACGAAGATCAATTAGATTGGCAAAACTATGTAAGTGAAAATGGCTATGGAGTCACAGCAGTTCAAGATAGAAACTATTTCAATGCTATTTATTTCAGAGAGCATGGCGAAATATTATTTGAAATCGCAACTGATCCACCAGGGTTTGCTCATGATGAATCCTATGAAACAATGGGTCAAGCATTAAAACTGCCATTACAATATGAACAATATCGGGAGCAATTGAATAAAACATTGATTCCAATAGAAGTAAGAAATTTGGATAAATAAGGAGGGGGTTCATGCTTTCTTCTGACCCAACAAACAATACAGAACGTGAAAATTATAAATTGCTTATCGGGAGTATTGTTCCTAGAACAATTGCATTTGTAACAAGTGTTGCTGAAGATGGAACGATAAATGGTGCACCATTTAGTTATTTCAATATAGTTACATCAAATCCACCGATGGTTTCCGTTTCTGTCCAGCGTAAAAATGGAGAATTAAAAGATACAGCACGAAACATTATGAGAAAAAAAGAATTTGTTGTTCACATCGTGGATGAACAAAATGTTGAAAAAATAAATATTACAGCGGCTTCCTTACCACCACACATAAGTGAAATTCAAAAGCCAACTTAACACTTGTTGAAAGTGAAAAAGTTTCGGTTCCAGGTATAAAAGAAGCGAAAGTTCGATTCGAATGCACATTGGAACATTCCATCCAATTAGGTCAAGATAATTCCGTTGGAGCGGACCTCCTAATTGGAAAGGTTATTCGACTCCACATAGATGAAGAGGTATATGATAGTGGAAGAATAAATCACGACACTCTTGGCGCAGTGAGTCGATTAGCTGGCTCTAATTATGCGGAAATTGGTGACGTATTTTCCATTGAGAGACCAAAATAGATTGGAGGCTTAATGATGCCAAAAACATCAGGAATTCATCATATAACAGCGATTGTGAATGATCCACAGGTAAATTTCGATTTCTATGCAAAGCTGATGGGCTTACGACTTGTGAAAAAAACAGTTAATTTTGACCGACCTGAAGTGTATCACTTATATTTTGGAAATGAAGCAGGGAATCCAGGTACCGTCATTACCTTTTTTCCATGGCAAAAACTACCTAAAGGGCGTATAGGAACTGGTCAAGTCGGGACGACCAGTTATGTGATACCAAAAGGGGCAAGCAGTTTTTGGATTGATCGATTAAATCAATATTCGATTCCTTATACGATTGCTACTCGTTTTGAAGAAGAGTATGTTCAGTTTCAAGATCCAGATGGATTGCAAATTGAGTTAGTAGAAAGAGAAGAAGAACAAAACAGTAAATGGGAAACAGATGAAATCAAAGCAGAGCATGCAATTACAGGATTTGCTGGAGCTATTTTGTATTCTGCACAGCCAAATCTTACGGTAGAAGTATTGGAAAGTATCTTTGGCATGGAATTCATTCGAGAAGAAAGTGGTTACTTACGCTACAAAACCAGTGGTTCTCTTGGAAATATGATTGATATAAAAATCACTCCTTCTGCTCGCGGTCTTGCTGGTGCAGGAACAATTCATCATATCGCATGGAGAGCGAAGGATGATGAAGAACATGAAAAGTGGAGAAAGTTATTGGAAGAAAAGGGCTATAAACCTACTGAAATAAAAGAACGAAATTATTTTAAAGCTATTTATTTTTATGAACCAGGAGGAATTCTTTTTGAAATAGCAACAGACTTACCAGGATTTGCAGTAGATGAAAAACCTGAAGAACTGGGAGAAAAGCTAATGCTCCCACCTTGGCTGGAATCAAAAAGGAAAGAGTTTGAAGAGACTTTGCCTCAAATTAAAGTTCATTAGGGGGAAAGAGGGGAGATATCATGAGTAACACGAATCAAATGGTAGAGGTAACCGTTAAAATACCTTATAACGGAAATATCTATCAAACAAATGTTTTAGTAGACAAAGGGGAAACGAAGAAAAGAATAATCTATTTAGCCAAAAGTCAAGTCAGACAACAATGGTTAAAAAAAGAAAGTTTAAATTAACATTGGAGGAATAAAAAATGGATCAATTAAAAGGAGTACACCACGTTACCGCAATAACAAGCAGTGCAGAAAAGATTTATGAATTTTATACGTATACATTAGGCTTACGCTTAGCAAAGAAAACCGTTAACCAGGATGACATTCAAACCTACCACTTATATTTTACAGATGATGTAGGTAGCCCAGGCACAGATATGACATTCTTTGATTTTCCTGGAATTCCAAAAGGGGTACATGGAACAGATGAAATCTCAAAAACCTCTTTCCGTGTTCCTGATGATGCTGCGTTAGACTACTGGGTAAAACGGTTTAATCGTTTAAACGTAAAACATACAGGAATCAAAGCGCGATTTGGGAAGAGGGTACTTAACTTTGTCGACTTTGATGATCAACAATACCAATTAATTTCTGATGAGAATAATAAAGGTGTTGCTGCTGGTACTCCATGGCAAAAGGGACCAATTCCTTTAGAGTATGCTATCACAGGATTAGGACCAGTCTTCGTGCGTGTTTCGAACTTTGATTATTTTAAAGCTGTATTGGAAGAGGTTTTCTTATTTAAAGAAGTAGATAAAGAGGATTCTTATCATTTGTTTCAAATGGGCGAAGGAGGAAATGGAGCTCAAGTTATTGTTGAATATAATTCCGTACTTCCTCGTGCTCGCCAAGGATATGGAACGGTGCACCATGCAGCATTCCGTGTGGAAAATCGCGCAGTTCTAGATGAGTGGATGGAGAGATATCAATCATTCCGTGTACCAAATTCGGGTTATGTTGAGCGTTATTACTTCGGTTCATTATACGCAAATATTGCTCCAGGAGTTTTATTTGAATTGGCAACGGACGGTCCTGGATTTATGGGCGATGAGCCATATGAAACACTAGGCGAAAAATTATCATTACCGCCATTCTTTGAGGAAAAAAGAGAAGAAATTGAAAAATTGGTAAGACCTATAGATACAGTCAGAAGTATGAAGGAATTTAAAAAAGAGTACGAAGACTAATCACTTTATATTTTATTAGGAGGGATGACGTTGAAACATATTTTTCAAAAAGGAAATGATTCAGCAAAATCGACGTTATTATTACATGGAACTGGGGGAACAGAACAGGATCTCCTATGAGTGCCATGTAGATGGAGAAACAAGACAAAAGCAAATACAAAGATATGATTTGTTATTATTAGTAGTATTAGTATTTTTCAAAATATATAAGTCTTAAACTTGAAAATATAATTTTTTCAGGGATTCCTGAAGACGAAGTTACGGTTACTATTGAAAGTATTGGGAAGTTGTCTAATGAACTAGTTAAAACAACTAATTGGTTGCTTTGGGAAAATAACAAACCGTATTTAAATTAGAATTTATCAATGTCCTAAATGAAGAAAGCCTAGGGAACGGCACCGTTCCCTAGGCTTTTAATATTATTTTAAATACCTTACTGCTTTTCCTCTGTTTCTTCGTTCAAATGATTCTCTTCTATATTACCATCGATTGTTAGGATTACTTTCTCGATTCGGTTCTCTGCGACTTCGGTTACTTCGAAGACGAGATTTTTATACGTGATTACTGGGCGTTCTTCTTTTGTTGGAATATAGCCGATCTCGCCGATTAGGAAACCACTTACCGTATCGAAGTCCTCCGTAGGAAAATCCATGTTGATCATGTCCTGAAGTTCAAAGAGATGGGCAATACCTTCAACAGAGTATTGGTTCGGAGCAATCTGAATGATTTCCTTTTCTTCGGGACCATCGCTTTCACTGAAGATCTCGCCAACAATTTCCTCGATGACATCCTCTATCGTAACTAATCCTTCTGTACCACCATATTCATCGAGTACAATTGCGATATGTGCGTTATTCTTTTGCATATCGGCGAACAGCACATCAATCGTTTGTGATTCAAGAACAAAATATGGTTTGCGGATTAAGTTTTTCAAGCTGAAGTTTCCTTCTTGTTTACTATTGATAAACGGAAGTAAGTCTTTGACATGAAGAACACCAATAATATTATCGATATCCCCTTCATAAATCGGGAATCTTGTATATTTAAATTCGTTTACCATCTCAACGGTTTCTTTTAATGACGCATCAATCGATAAAACAGACATATCGGTTCGATGTGTGATAATATCGGAAACATCTTTATCATTGAATTCAAAGATATTATTGATCATTAGCTTCTCTGCAATGTTAATGGTACCTCTTTCACCACCAACATCAACAAGCATTCTGATTTCTTCTTCCGTTGCTTCCTCACTATGTGCGTTCGGATCAATTCCGAACATACGAACAACCGTATTCGTTGAAAAGGTTAGAAGCTTAACTAAAGGTAAGAAGAGCTTGAACAGAAATGTCAGCGGTTTTGCGACAAAGTTTGCTATTTTCTCTGTTTTTTGGATCGCAATTTGTTTCGGAATAAGCTCCCCGAAAACGAGTGTGAAGTAAGATAGAACTAACGTAATCACAACTACGGAAATCGTATTGAGTACGTTGACTTCTAATGGAACACCAATATTCGCTAAACCTGTTGCTAGTGGTCCAGCAAAGAAATCTGCTGCGAACGCACTTGATAAAAATCCTGCCAATGTAATCCCTATTTGAATTGTGCTAAGGAAGCGGCTTGGTTCGGAAATAAGATTGTAAATCATGATTGCCTTCTTATCGCCATCTTCCGCCATTTTTTGCACTTTTGTATCATTCATTCCAACTAATGCCATTTCTGATGCTGCAAAGAAAGCATTAATTAGAATAAGCACAATAAGTGTTATGATTGCTATCGCCAATTATTATAACCCTCCATAAATTTCCAATCGCCTTGATTGGAAACGTTATACAATTTAGTACATGTCACTATAGCATACCGATTGTTTTACACTTGCCTAACCTCCAAAAAATAAAAGCCTTACGTTTATTATACGGCAAAATACGTCTCACATCTTAAATTATACGGAATTCCTTCTTACGATACAATTTTAATACTCTTGAAGAACCGTCCATTCTTCCATTAGCCGTTCAATCTCCAAATTCATAGCGCCTAATTGCTGGTTTAATTCAAGTGACTTTTCATGGTCCTGATAAACTTCTGGTTCCGCCATTTTCTCTTCAATTTTCGTAACTTCTGATTCAAGCTGTTCGATTCTCTCTTCAATCTCGGTGATGTGGCGTTGTTTCTTCCGCTTTTCACTTTGCAACTGTTTCTCTTCTTTAAAACTATGCTTTTTCTTTTCTTCTTTAACAATAGCTTTCTCACTTTGCTGTAAACGATGCAGTTCGGCTTCTTCTTCTTTCTTCTCTAAATAATAATCATAATCTCCTAAATAGATCGTGATCCCATCACGCTGCATTTCTGCAACTTGGTCGGTAATTTTATTAATGAAATAACGGTCATGGGATACGAAGATAATCGTACCAGGAAACTCATTCAATGCTGCCTCTAACACTTCTTTACTGTCAATGTCCAAATGGTTTGTCGGTTCGTCCAGTATAAGCAGGTTTGCCTTTTGCATCATCAATTTGGCAAGTGCTAGTCTTGCCTTTTCTCCACCACTTAATGTTTGGACAGGTTTTAAGACATCATCACCAGTAAATAAGAAGTTCCCTAAAACGGTTCGGATGTCCTTCTCATTTATCGTTGGATAGTCATCCCATAGCTCTTGCAGGATTGTTTTCGATGACGATAAATCCGCTTGCTCCTGATCGTAATAACCAATTTGTACGTTTGTTCCTAAATGAATGGTCCCGTTCGTTGGTATTAATCTGCCCATGATTGCTTTTAATAATGTTGTTTTTCCGACACCATTTGGACCAACAAGGGCAATACGTTCTCCTCGATTGACATGAAGCTTCACATTTTGAAATAATGTATCACTCTCATCATCGTAACGAACAGCCAGATTCTCTATCTTGAGCACATCATTTCCACTGCGACGATTGATTTGAAACGCAAAGGATGCGGAAGATTCATCGCCTAATGGTCGATCAAGCTTGTCCATTTTTTCCAATTGTTTTCTTCTACTTTGCGCACGCTTTGTTGTTGAAGCGCGAACAATATTTCGCTGGACAAAGTCTTCCAACTTCTTAATTTCAGATTGCTGTTGCTCGAATTCCTTTAATTCTTGTTCGTAGTCCAGTGCTTTTTGCTCTAAAAACTTGCTGTATGTGCCATGATACTTCCTTGTTTTATGTCGGGAAATTTCGTAAACAATCGAAATAGTTTTATCTAAAAAGTAGCGGTCATGTGAAACAATCACAACTGCCCCAGGATAGTTAACTAAGTAATTTTCTAGCCATGAAAGTGTATCAATGTCCAAATGGTTGGTAGGTTCATCGAGAATAAGCAGCTGCGGCTTTTGTAATAATAATTTCCCTAATGCAAGCCGTGTCTTCTGCCCACCGCTAAGTTCGACAATTGGTGTGCTATAGTCATAATTCTGGAAATTTAATCCAGTAAGGACAGACTTAATATCGGACTCGTATTGATAACCGCCATTCGTTTGAAATGCATGCTGTAGATTATCATAGCTCTGCAATAGCTTATTATATTCGGCCTCCGGTAAATTAGTCGCTTCCTCCATTTGTTTCTCAAGCTTACGTAGCTCCTGCTCTTGCAACTCCAGATCCTTAAACACTTCCAGCATTTCATCCCAGATGGAATTCCCCGATTCAAGCTCCATATGCTGCGATAAATAGCCTAAGGTGAGGTCTTTTGGTTTGAATATATCGCCATCATCATAAGAAAGCTCTCCAGCCATAATCTTTAATAACGTTGATTTCCCTGCACCGTTTCTACCAACAATGGCGATACGGTCATTATCTTTTACTTCTATTTTTATATTTGCCAAAATCTCTTCCACACCGAAGGATTTTGATAGCTCATTAATTTGCATTAGTATCAAAACGTCCACCCCATCAAATTCTATTTCTTTTAATACTGTAATTATACAATAGGAAAGTATAAAAAATTTTCTATTTCAACTCCAATGGCAAGAAAGGCCACGTCCAGATCCAGTGCTTAAGCGTTAACGAGACTTCCCTCACCTCCGTAATCTAAGTCAACATCGATTCGCTTACGCTCATCGTGTTTCCTTTATCTCAGCGATCTGGAGGAAGTTCGACTAAGTTCGCCACTTCCTGTGGCAACGTCGAACCACCCCACTTCCTGCGGGGCGCAGTCCGTACACAGCTCAAACGGGAGCTTCCGCTTTTGTTCATTATACACGAAATTCATTTGTGAAATTTATCACGACTATTTACTTGATATCTGGTAAACTATAGGTAATATATAATTAACTTGATCATTGTAGTGAAAAGAGGATAAATATGGAACAAAACAAGATTCCACAGGCAACAGCTAAGCGACTGCCATTATATTATCGTTTTTTAAATAATTTAAATCAACAAGGGAAGAATCGTGTTTCTTCGAAGGAACTAAGTGAAGCAGTGAAAGTGGATTCAGCAACGATTCGCAGAGACTTCTCCTACTTTGGTGCATTAGGAAAAAAAGGATATGGTTATAATGTTGAGTACTTACTTGGATTTTTCCGCAGTACGTTAGACCAAAATGAAACAACAGAGGTCGCGTTGATCGGTGTCGGTAACTTAGGGACAGCGTTTTTAAATTATAGCTTCTTAAAAAATAATAATATTAGAATTACCAAAGGATTTGATGCAAATCCGGAGAAGGCTGGGACAAATATTGGTGGGGTTCCAATTTATCATATCGATGAATTGCATGAGAAATTAGAGGGAATTAGAGTTGCAATCCTGACTGTACCTGCAACCGAAGCGGAAACAATTACTGAAGTACTTGTTAAAGAGGGGATTGAGGGTATCCTTAATTTCACACCAGCTAGAATCTCCGTACCAGAACGTATTCGGGTGCATCATATCGATTTAGCTGTAGAATTGCAATCGCTCGTTTATTTCCTGAAGCATTACCCATTAGGAGAGTAAAAAGAAGTAACACGTTAACATTCGTGTTACTTCTTTTTACTTTTACAGACCAATAAGAATTAATTGCAGCTGGTCCAACTGTTGTTGAATTTGTTCGGGTGTTAATGAATATTGCGCGATGATCGTAAGTGTATTCATTGACATATGTACGATAATCGGTGTGATGATCCGCTTTGTTCTTACATATAAAAACGCGAATACAAATCCCATTGATGCATATATTAGGATGTGCTCAGGTTCTTGGTGAATGAAGCCGAAGATGAGCGCTGACAATATTGCAGCAAAGAAGAAATTCATCTTCTTATAGAAGCTTCCAAAGATAATCTTCCGGAAAATAATTTCCTCCAAGATAGGTCCGACAAGCGCTGGAACAATAACAAATATAGGGATTGCGCGAGATAGGTCCATGATTTGTGCGGTGTTTTCCGAACCTGGAGTAATATCAAATATAAAGGTTTCTAATATTACTGCAAATGCTTGGGCAAAGTAGGCCATGAATACGCCGAGTATGGACCAAGTAATAACTTTACTAGCGGAAGACGCATCTCGTGCGGCTCGCATTTGCATATCAGGTTTCATAAAGGAAAGGACAATAATCAAACCTAGAATGAAACTAAATACTGTCCAGTAAATCGAGGCTTCAATATCTGAGACTGGCAGGATTGCATAGAACAATGGTGCCCCGATATATGCGGAATATTGCATGATTATGTATGCTAAAATAACGTACCAATATCGTTTTGGCAAATAGAACGACTCCTTTTATTTCTTTGTAATGTAGTCTATGTATTTTTTCGTATATTTAGTAATACATAACAAATATTTTAACATGTAGAAGGAGAGCTGTCTTTCTTTAGCGGGTAAGAAAGCAGCGAGAAATAAAATACGATACATTGCTTGCATTTTTTTTATGAATTCATTATGATAATAATAGGAGTTAGCACTCGATACCCTCGAGTGCTAATAATTAAAATTTAGAAAGATATCAAGGAGGCTTTTTTACATGATTAAACCGCTAGGAGATCGAGTTATTATCGAGCTTGTGGAACAAGAAGAAAAAACGGCAAGTGGTATTGTACTTCCAGATTCTGCACAAGAGAAACCACAAGAAGGTCGTGTTGTTGCAGTAGGTTCTGGTCGAGTTTTAGATAATGGAGAAAAAGTAGCACTTGAAGTTTCTGAAGGAGACCGCATCATTTACTCTAAATTTGCTGGTACTGAAGTGAAATACGAAGGTAACGAATACTTAATTCTTCGCGAAAATGACATCTTGGCTGTCATACAATAAAACGCTTTTTTAAACATACTTAAGATAAGAATTTAAGGAGGAATACTTATTATGGCAAAAGAAATTAAGTTTAACGAAGATGCACGCCGCGCAATGCTTAACGGTGTGGATACATTAGCAAACGCAGTAAAAGTAACTTTAGGGCCAAAAGGTCGTAACGTTGTTTTAGATAAAAAATTCGGTTCTCCACTAATTACAAATGATGGAGTTACGATTGCAAAAGAAATCGAACTTGAAGACCCATTCGAAAATATGGGTGCACAGCTTGTATCTGAAGTTGCATCAAAAACAAATGATGTTGCTGGTGACGGTACAACAACTGCAACGGTTCTTGCACAAGCAATGATCCGTGAAGGTTTGAAAAACGTAACATCTGGTGCAAACCCTGTAGGCATTCGCCGTGGGATTGAAAAAGCAGTTGCAGCTGCAATTGAAGAGTTGCATGCAATTTCACAACCAGTTGAAAACAAAGAATCAATCGCACAAGTTGCTGCAATCTCAGCATCTGATGAAGAAGTTGGACAACTAATTGCAGAAGCTATGGAACGAGTTGGTAGTGATGGTGTCATTACAATTGAAGAGTCTAAAGGCTTCAACACAGAATTAGATGTAGTAGAAGGTATGGAATTCGATCGTGGCTATGCTTCACCATACATGGTTACAGACCAAGATAAGATGGAAGCAGTTCTTGAAAATCCATATATCTTAATTACAGATAAGAAAATCGCAAATATCCAAGAAATTTTACCAGTGTTAGAACAAGTTGTTCAACAAGGTAAATCACTTCTATTAATTGCTGAAGATGTTGAAGGAGAAGCACTTGCAACATTAGTTGTAAACAAACTACGTGGAACATTCAACGCTGTAGCTGTTAAAGCACCAGGATTCGGTGATCGTCGTAAAGCAATGCTTGAAGATATCGCAATCCTTACTGGTGGAGAAGTTATCACTGAAGAACTAGGATTAGATCTTAAAGCAACAACAATCGAACAATTAGGTAGCGCATCTAAAGTTGTTGTAACAAAAGAAGCTACTACAATTGTTGAAGGTGTTGGCAATCCAGAAGCAATCGCTAGCCGTGTTTCACAAATCCGTGCACAAGCTGAAGAAACTACTTCTGAATTCGATAAAGAAAAATTACAAGAACGTCTTGCTAAATTAGCTGGCGGTGTAGCAGTAATCAAAGTTGGTGCTGCAACTGAAACAGAACTTAAAGAACGTAAATTACGCATTGAAGATGCGCTTAACTCAACACGTGCTGCAGTAGAAGAAGGTATTGTAGCTGGTGGTGGTACAGCACTTCTAAACGTTTATCAAAAAGTTAGTGAACTTAATCTAACAGGCGACGAAGCAACAGGCGTAAGCATCGTTCTACGTGCAATCGAAGAACCAGTTCGTCAAATCGCTGAAAATGCTGGATTAGAAGGTTCTATCGTTGTAGAACGTCTAAAACACGAAAAAGTTGGCATCGGCTTTAACGCTGAGCTTAACGAATATGTAAACATGGTGGAAGCTGGAATCGTTGACCCTGCTAAAGTAACGCGTTCTGCACTTCAAAACGCAGCATCTGTAGCAGCAA
Source organism: Oceanobacillus arenosus (assembly GCF_003369575.1). Taxonomy (GTDB): domain Bacteria; phylum Bacillota; class Bacilli; order Bacillales; family Amphibacillaceae; genus Oceanobacillus; species Oceanobacillus arenosus. Next base: position 24,005 of record NZ_PIOC01000010.1, read on the forward strand.
TGTTCCTAACTACTGAAGCAGTAGTAGCTGACAAACCAGAAGAAAACGCTGGTGGCGGAATGCCTGATATGGGCGGAATGGGTGGAATGGGCGGCATGATGTAATAAGCGCCTACAAACGTTGATATAACAGCGTTTATAAGCGTTCATACTTATTCTTGTTCATGCTTTTGTTCATGTTTTGATTCAATTAGATTTTTCGAGAGGTCTTTCATTAAGTCACTGAACTTATTGGAAGCCTCTTTTTTTAGATTTTTTGTCATGTGAGCGTAAATGTCCATCGTCGTATTAATGTCACTATGTCCGAGCCGTTCTTGTATCTCTTTTATGTGTACGTTTGCTTCTATAAGTAAAGAAGTATGTGTATGCCTGAATGAATGTGGTGTAATATCTTTCTTAATCTTAGTTTTCTTTAGCAATCGTTGCAACCTAATAGAGATAGCCTTTATTGTTTTTGGATAACCTTCATTCGTTGCGAAGATAAAATCATTATCATTATAAAATGGTGCGTTGTCGTTCTTAATCTTATCTTGTTCTTTTTTATGCAATTGCAGCAAGTCAATTACTAGCTTGTCTATTGTAATGGTACGATGCGACGTTTCTGTTTTTGGTGTTTGCAGCGTGTATTTAATCTTGTTATTTGTTGGATTGTAATATGTTCTATACACCGTTAGTGTTTGGTTATCAAAGTCAATATCAGACCATTTTAACGCCACCGTTTCACCGACACGGAGACCTGTATAAGCAAGTAATGTGAAAGTAAGTAGATCACCTTCTAAACCTTCATTTTTTGTCTCAGTTAGAAATTCCTCCAGTTCTTCTTTTTCGAGAAACTTTTCTTTTATCGAATCGCCTTTTTCAAGATCAGCAACAGTTTTCTTTTTCTTTGGCAGCTTAATTTCATTTGTTGGTATATCCTTAATCAATTTATTTTCCTTTGCGTACGAAAACACCATGTTAGCGGATGAATGAATACTCGATACATAGTTTACACTATATTTCTTTGCTAGTTTATCTATTGTATCTTGATAATCCTTCTTTGATATCTTTTGTATTGGGTTATCGCCAAACTCATTCCTAATATGTTTTAATGCTTTCTTTCTAGCCCTTAAACTGCTTTCTTTCGCGCCCATTGATGAAACATAATGTTTTTCCCAATCATCACATAAAATATTGAATGTGACCTTTGAAGGCTGGATGTATTCTTTATTATGAAATTGCCTTTCGACCAAAGCAGCAGCCAGTTGAGCATCTTTCTTTGTTCGGAATCCTGATTTGCTTATCGGTGTGTTGTCTTTTCCTGTAATAGGGTTTTTCCCTGCATAGACTTTATATGCCCACTTTTTGCCACGCTTAGAGATGTATGCCATTTATTCACCTGCTTTATAATGGAAACGTTGTATTAAAAATTCCTTGAATTCCTTTGTTTCCCTCTCAATAAATTCTAATAATTCTTCTTGGTTAGTATGCTCTCGCTTACCAATGTTTTTATATTTAATTAATTGAACAATAAATACTGTTAATGTTCTTAAATCTTCTTCATTGGATTGACGAAGAAAAACTAATACGTTTGCGAGGTACTGACTTACTGTGTATTCTAACTCACTTTCAGAAATCTCTTTTAGTCTTTTTTTGACAAATTGACTTACACCATCATTTTCAGCATTGATATTATTTCCAACAGATTCAATTTGTTTTTTTAATTCGCTATCATCCAGGTCGTTTAAAGTCTTTTTGCCAGTTGTAATGTAAAACATAGAAACATTTAATTTTTCTGCTAATGCTTCAATCGTTTTAGAGCTTGGATTTTTTCTATTGTTTTCTATATCACTTAAATATGAACGGGATATATTCATTACTTTAGCAAGTTGTTCTTGTGTAAGTTTTCTCTCTTTTCTTATAGCTTTAATATTATCACCTATAGACATTTGTTCACCTCCATGTATTAATAATATCAGAAATGACGCCGATAGGAAACAATTTTGTTGACATTATTTTAAATATATGGGATACTAAGATTAGTTAATGACGCCCATAGAGTTCAGGTGAAGGGTGTGAAATGGATTTTAAAGCAGTTTCATTTGATAGTAAAAGAGTTCCAAAAAAAGATTTAAAGGGGCTGAATTCAATTGTTCAACGTTCAAATTGATGAAATAACAGTAAATACCATGCTTGAAAAAGCCATTAATGAAAAAGTGGAAGAATTAGCTTCATTAAAATATTTCATGACCTATCAAGAATTAGCCGAGTACCTAAACATCAGTAAGCCAGTAATCGAGGACAGACTTATCAAAAACGGTTTACGTTATTATAAGGTGGGGAGTAAGTATTTATTTAAAAAGGAAGAAGTTAACCAATTCTTGGATGATATGACAGCCAGCATGACAGCCACAAACAATGATCTAAAGTTATTTACAAAGTTACAAGCGAGGATATAAATAATGGACTCAACTGGATTTAAGGATTGGTTTTGTTTAACTATCGGGTATTGTCAAAGATGAGCTTATGGAAGAGCTGTAATAATACCGAAGGACTGCACATTTAAAGCTTCTTTCTCATCCGATAAAGGAACATACGAAATACAATTCAATTTAAATGAGATGTCAGAAGAAGGTGCATTTGAGATTATTAATAAAATAACAAATAAGATAAATAATTAACACGGTTAGTTTTTATTAAGTTATTTATATTCAGCAATCGGGCGCTTTTCTTGATAAGAGGGCGTCTTTTTGTAATGAGTCAGATTCTAGAAAAATACATTTATGGGATTGGATTATGATAAAGTGTAAAAGAGATTGTGAAGGTACTATCTGGTGCGTTAGTTCTTGAAGTGTTAATGCTATTTTATTATATAGAAGTTATCGTACTAAAGAGGCAGAGTACCTTAATAAGGTTTAAAGAAGAACAGCTGCAGAGGGAAAAAGATGAAAAGATTATTTACAATACTAATATTAGTCCTGCTGGTATTTGCTTTAAATGCTTGTGATAAGAGCAATTCTTAATCAAACACTATTTCTGTTGTTGAATTAACAGAGAGAGAAAATGCTATACTTTTAACTACTTCGGATCAATCATTTGTATTTGATTTCAATGTAGATAGCGAATACAAAGAAGTGGCTGTATGGGTTGAAAAATATGAATCAGGTGAATTGGCTGAGGATGAACTTAGTTATATATCAAAGCAGATAGAGAAAAATGGTTCGATTATCTTTGCAAGCTCAAAGACTAATGATATAGAGTAACAACAATCGTTTAATATCGGAATCGGGGGGAAGGACGGCATGGTTTTAACCCCAATAAATGGACCTGACTTAATCCCAAATGGTTTAAACAAAATATCGAGTGTATGGGGGCAATTTTCAAGGAGAGAAAACTTTGAGCCAAGGAGAATTTGTATTGGCACATATTTTTTACCCTAATGATGAAAATGTTATGAGTTCACTTATCACAGAGTTTTATGAAGATGCTGAGGCTCAATTGGATGAGTTGCAAGAATATGACGTTGCCTTCTTACTTAAAGCTGAATTTATTAAGTAAAGGTTTGTGTAATAAGATTTAAGACAACGGTTGCTTTAATTTAACAACGAAAATTTAAATTCTTTATTTTTCGGAATATTAGATACTATGTTATTGTTTATAAAGGTGTTGAATAAAATAAAGGTGGAATTAACATTACACTTTAACAGTTGATTGAAATATTATTGTAAGCGGTTTTATAAACTTATTGTGGTAATAGGTACATTAGTAAAGAAAGGAGACATTTTGGTGTGAAAATAATAAATGACTTTAAAAGCGATAATTTTAGTGGATGGTATGCATTGTTTATCATTCTGTCTTTAATTACATTTAAAAAAGTTAATAAATTAGAAAAAAAGAAAAGGGATTTATATAATAAGGCAAATCGATTGATTTAACTGAGTAATTAAGCTAAAGGGGCAGTTAGCGAAACAAGAAGTAATTGGAAGATAAAATATTAAATATTAGGAGTGGCACTTTGAGCTAGAAAGCGTTTCATATATAACTTTATTATTTTGCTTTTGTTATTGTCGTTTTTGGCGTTAGCTTTATTTGGTGCTGGAATCAGTTCAGGTGGAATAGGTGCTGAGACGGGGTTTGCTGCTGTGTCTTCGTTTGTATTATGGGGTATCTTTTATATTGTCCATTTTGTACGGCCCAACAAGGCATAGCGAATTTCTTGGTCCCTCATAATGGTAATATTTTTCTGTTTTTGGGTAACAGGTCTGGGTGTACAGGTTGGCCTAATGATTGCATAACAGTCGGGAGAAATTGTTGGTTAATAAATATTTACTAAAAGGGGTTAATCGATGTTTGCATTTATTATTTTGGTTATAGTTTTTATGGTTCTCTTGACCGCATTCATCCAAAAAAAATATAATATTGTAGCTGTTCTGTACTATACAGACATATTAACAACGCTCATAGATGGGTAGAACGCATACTATTACTTCTTTTTCTAATTATTATTGGCGTAGGTGTGTTTAAGTTCACTTTGTCTCAAATGGACCCTTTTGTAATACTATTTGGATATTTTTCCATTCTGTTTGGCTTTCGTGCTGTTATGGAATTTAAATATGAACGAGGAGAACAAGAATATGTGATTAACCTAATATGGGCGATAGCTTGGTGTATACTCTTTATTGCTTTGATGTTCTTCATAGTATAAAAAACCTGAGAAATCACTAATTATGTTTACTCAGTTCATTGGGTAGTTAAGAAAATACATATGTATTTTCTAACCTCAGATAATTGAAGGGAAGTTGAGAAATATTGTACTTCCAACTAACTGTTTCCTTTTTTGAAGAAGGATAAGCACTCTTTTTGGTGAATATATTAAAGGAGTAGAATAAAAAGGAGATGAACATGCGGTTAAGCATTAGAGAAGTGACATTGGGAGGTGGAGTATAGTGTGGTGGAATTTAGCACCAACTCTGATTGCTATCTGTTCAATTATAATCAGCATATATGTTTTTAAAATGACGAATAATAAAAGATATTTTTGGTCTTCACTAACATTATCGGGCATTAACCTTTTAGGAGGTTGTCTTCTTGCAATTGCCATCAACTTTAAAATTGGTTTAATCTTATTAACTATTCCATTTATATTAATATTTAGGGGTTTTTATAATTATAAGAAAGCTAATTAAACATAATTTTTGAAAAAATAGACTTAAATTTACTGGTGCTTCAACACAACGAGAAGATCGTCAATATAGCGGTCTTTTTTAATAACGGAGCAGTCAAGGTAATGTCTTATTATAGCCAATGGTTAGGTGAGGGAGAAGTAATTCTTATCGATTAATATTGTTCGATATTATTCGTTACTACGATTCAATGAAATAAATTTGGGATAATAAGTTAATATTTATTTGAAAGGGGAGGAAAAAATGAAACTAAGAATAGTAAAGACAAAAGTAATTTCCTCATCTTTTTCATAAAATACGTCCCCCTTCATTTTTGTATATCTCTCCACCATGGATCAAACTAATTTGACTTATATTTAAAGCAAATAAAATTAATCATCGTACATATAACACCTGCAGTCAGCGTGATGAATATTCCTGTTGTATAGGTGAAAGCCGCATTCCATGTTTGTAGTTGAATCTCATGGGTAATCACCTTGTCTATACGCAAATAACTAAATGGATTATACGGATGCTGTATTTGCATCCCAACAAATGATAGAATGCCGATGATAATCACATTAAATATTGGTTCCTTGCTAAATTGAGAAACTAGATAATACAACGAGTAGATAAATAGGCTTGCGACAATCGTAAATAGTAGCGTCTGAGCCAAATATTCTTTTAACGCGATAAAGTGAAACGCATCGTCTTCATTTAATACCTTAGACCCGGTTGTAACACCGTCATAAACTAGAATAGGGTATTCCAGACTCCCAAAACCGCGCATGACCGTTCCCACTAATAACGGTACCCCTATCATGAATAATACAAATAAGAGAATTCCCAAGTAGCCGGTTGTGTATTTTGCAAAAAACAGCTTTGATTGGTTTAACGGCAATGCTTGGTGGAATCGTAACCCATTGTTCTTTCTCGTAGTTTCTGATGATAGTGTGTTTCCAAAAATAAAGCAACCTATCACTATCAAAATAGGAATATATAATAACTGGATTAATTGATAAATAAAGTAAACCCCTTGCTCCCCATATCTAGTTGTATATTTTTTCCATTCTTCTAGTAGTCTCCCACCAAAATCATCATATATCGTAGTCTTTACCATTGTTCCGCCATAGATATTTTGGGTGAACGGTTCAATCTTGTGGCTGAGCAAATAGTTCATTTCCTCATAGGTTGCTCTTAGTGTGAAGTTTGATATGAGCTCACCTTCAAAACCAAACGAAGCGCCTTGCCCTGGTGGTGGATATGCGAATATTTCCAAAAAGTCTACTTGTTGTTGGATTACACGGTCCCATTCTTTATTTTCATACTCCGCTTTTTGCGCTTTCAACGTCTCATAGCTAGAACGAGAATTTTGTTTCCTCATGGTTGCTTCTTCTATCAATTTTTCATCTTCTGTTTCCATCGCTTTATCTTTCTCTAATGCCCAGTGATCTGCGTCTTGTAATATTAGATTCAAATGAATGTCATATTGGTTTATTGCTTGGTTCCTTGCATTATCCGCCAATATAAGATTAAAAACATAGACGCCCATAACGGCCAGAATACTTAAAGCAAGAACAATCCATGTTGTCTTTTTCTTCATGATTTTCTTCCATTCAAATAAGAACATTTTCATCTGCGATATTCCCTCCTTTTACTAGCTCTTATTGCCAGCAGTAGCAATACCCCAGTAAAAACAATCATTAACAGGAAGCCTGTCCATGAGATGCCATTACTTTGCAATGTAGCGGCGTCTAGTTCTTGGTAGACCCATGGAAGGAAAGGGAAAATGATACCACTTCTAATCACGATGTAATTGCAAACAAAGAGGATGAGCAGTGTAATATGAACGACCAGTGTATTTTTTATCAAGAACGAAAGAAATACGAACAAACTCATCAGCAATAATAGATAGAAAATGCCCAAAATTATCGATTGTTGCAGGTAATCCCCAGCTGTAATGAATGCCATCTTTTCAGTAAAGAATGGATAGTCATAGGGATTCGTTTCCTCTGTTCCAAAAATCGTCGAGATTGCATACGCAGATAAGAGTGCAATCACAAACCAACAGATACCGCTAAGCGTAATGCTTATCCATTTAGTCATTATCATTCTGACAGGAGAAACAGGAAGACCGTATGTAAGTTTAATCGTATTGTCATCAAATTCTCTTACAATTGGCGTCCCTATAACAACGATAACAATAAAGAACCCGAATGTATTAAAAAGGTATTGCACAACCTGTTTCATGAATACAGCCGGTTGAATAGACGCACCAAGGTCTTCTTTCGGTAGCTTTTTCTTTAACAGCTCATTATTTAGGGTGATTTCATCTTCCATCTCAACTTTCGATATTGGATACGATTTATTATCGCTCATGGTCTGATACTGCATCGCTAACGCATATACATCATTTTCTACATGTAATGCTGTGATATGCTCGTCCTCTTGAATGGCAGCCAGTAAATCTTGCAGCTTACCATTTAATTGGCTACCTAATGCAATACTTTCTTCAAGGTCTGGATTTGACCCTTCTCCAGTTTCTTTTAAAAGTTCCCGGTCTCTGCTTAAATAGCTCACAATCCATGTAGATTGACTTTGAACTGTTTCGATTTTCTCTGATTTCACAATATCCTGATATACAACATTTCGATAAAATAGACCCGCTATAATCAGCATCGTAATTACGATTAGGGCAATATATGCCTTTGATTTCCATAGTTTTTTCCATTCATATTGTATGCTTTTCATCGGCTATTCCCGCTTGCCGAAGGTTTCTTCGTATAGTTTTTCAGAACCTGTGACTTCTTTTTGGATGTCCAATATAGAAATCCCGTTATCCTGAATCGATTTAATACATTTATCGATACCGCTTTCATTTATCGTCACTTTAATTGCACCATTTTCTTCTTGAATGGAATAACCGGAAGCCATTAGCAATTGCTTACCCGACAACTTATCCGATAGTTTAAATATATAATGGGTTTCCATATGATTTTCTCTATCTACTTCGATTATCTTTCCATTCTTTAAAAAGAGGATTTGATTCGTAACACGATCAATTTCCGCCAAGTTATGGGAAGAAAGAATAATCGTCGTTCCTTGCTTCTCTAAATCCAGTAAAATCTTACGCACGAGAATCGCACTGGAAGGGTCGAGTCCTGTTAATGGTTCATCCATAAATAGGAGCTTTGGTTGATTCACAATAGAAATGGCTAAGAGCAAGTGCTGCTTCATACCAAGGGAGTAATCTCCAACCTTTTTTTCTAAATATCCAGTCATACCAACATACGCCGCAACTTCTTTAATACGTTTTTTCGGTAAGCCATGCACATCACACACATATTTCAGGTGGTCATACCCTGATAAATAATGAAAAAGCACTGTGTTATCTTGCAGAAAGGAAACGTGTTTAAATACGGTATAGTTGTCATTGGGTTGGCCAAGCAATTCGACCTTTCCAGAATTAAACGGGATAATGTTACAAATGCCGTTCAAAAGTGTTGTTTTTCCAACACCATTCGGACCGACTAACGCCCATATGCCGGGTTCGTCTATTACGAGACTCACATCATCAATTACTTGTGCCGTTTTGTATTTTTTATTTACATGCTGTAATTCGAGAATAGCTATTTTGGTCACCTCATTCGGGTTCTAAGAATAGGTAAATAACGAGGACAATCTTTGCCATTTAATAAAAAGTCACTCGATTTATAATTTTGGAAAATTTTAACAGTATAAAGTCATCCTAACATAATAATTGTCGATTATTATGCGTATTCGTTCGACAAATAGTGTGCCCGTTCGACAAATGAGGAAAACCCATGCGGGCGAGTTCTATTTGCCATAATACGAATAAAACCCCACAAAGATTATCTTTGTGGGGTTCTGTTTGACATAATGCGTCACGAATGACGAGTCGAAAGCGTGCTGCGGGATGCCTCTGGTCGGTGGTATTTAAGAATCGCAACAATTTCCGCCAGGTGTTTAAATCGTAGCGGGAGTCGCACTGTTTGCTGGTTCTATAGCCGTAGTTTCAAAGTTTAATAAATATAGATAAAGTAAATTAGTTGCTGTGACTCGCAAGCGCCCCAGTTCATCCGTTGAAGTCAAAATCAAACGAGTCGATATCGAAGTAAATAACCAAAAGAAACGAATGAATATCTACTCCCATTATAACAATTTGATGTCTGGATTAACAGGGCCTGGCGATACGACGATCCGTACAGGAAACCGAACTGCGCTCTGTTAAAAGGTTGCGGGGCTATCTAATAAAAACGTCGTAAAAGAATGGTATGCCTACATCCAGGTATAAGTAAGCAATGACGACAAACAGGACGGTTCCGGCTATTGGTACAAACCATTTTCTTTTCTTGAATTGGAGCCAGTAATTGATTGCCCACACTACTGTTAGGAAAACAATGGAAATGATTGCAACCATATCAGATGTGGGGGTTTTGTTTGGGCTAATATTTACGACAAAGAAAAACGCGAGAATGCCGATAGCTCCGAGTATGACTAAATTAACAACATGTACGACAATATTATAAATGCTAAGATTGTTTTTCATTAAATCTCCACCCTCGTAATTTGTAGTGTAATCCCTTACAAATATACTATAGTTACCCTGTGTGAACAACAGAAAATTATACTAGAATTGACTGTATTTATTATCAAACACAAAAATACCCCGCATAAAATGCGGGGTACTATTGATTTAGTTAGTTAGCTTTTCTTTTTCTTTACAAGATAAAATATCAAGTATCCTATAGCTACGATAACCACTAAAAATATTATTTGAGAAACAAATGAGCCTAGATCAAACATAACCATTACCTCCTTTTAAATATCAACCCTCTGAGGTATTTAAAATCACAAATTGGATTGATGTACTACCAGTAATCTTTGTAATTTGTATCTTTGTTCTTAAAGTGAAATCATGTGTAAACCCAATAGGCATACCCCCAATTACTACCCCATTAGTTTTCCTAAAATTTCCTTTAGACTCTACTGACTTAGCTTTATTTTTAACAATAGAAGTTCCGTTTAAAGTTAATGAAGTTGGTGCGTATGCCTTACTACCTGCATTATCCGTATCGGTAATTGTAATAGTAGTTGGGTAAACAGTAAATTTAGTAATAAGTACCGCCCTAGCAGCTAAGTAAATACCCCAAAATCCTACTTTATTAGTAGTACTCAAATTTGAACCAACTTTAGCTGAAGCCATAGGTGCATAAGTTGGTTGTTCTGTATCGTCATCGAGCTCGGTTATACTTTCAAAGACTGTGCGCGTATTTTCCAGAATTGGGCCTTATTCCGTTGCTATATTGTGCTGGTTGAAATAATTGCGAAGTAATGCATTATATTCTTGGGTTTCTTCTTCCGACATATTGTACGGGTTCTTTTTAATAGTGATAACATGGATGTCAGACATGTATAATAAATACCTCGCTTCATCCTCGCTTACTAATTTTATTTCATTCCATTCTAACTTATTGGTGGAGTTCTTTAATTCCCTCACCAAACCATTTTCTGAAACCGTTAAGGTACATGCACTATTCATCATAGAAGGATTATTTTTAGCTAACCTTTTGGCTTGATTGATTTGTGCTTTTTTAAAGATATAGTTGTATGAAACATAAAAAAAACCGGCTGATACAATCGCAAGCGTTATAAAATTCACTTTGAATACTAACATATTAAAAATCAACAAGGCTATAGAAGCAACAATGCTAATTGCTAATCTATTCCATCTTTGAAACTTCGATTTCGTAGCCAGAAAAGATTGAACGGCTATGACGTCATCCAAGTCGATTTTAAATTTGGCAATCAAGTTATACCCTCCATTTCCATCACATTAATTGGTACGATACTGATATTTTACTATTTATATAAAGAAGGGGATACTATAAGGCGTTAAAAGGAGCGGTTTTATCCGCTTCCTTATTTTTAATACCATTCAATCGAATCTATAAAATAATTTAACCTAGCAATTAAATAACCACCGTTATAATCCTTCGAATCCGCATGTTTATGCTTGAAATACCACTCTCCATTAGCTTCGAAGAACTCGAAGAAACCATCGATGCTGCTACCGCTAACCTCACCTGCATTTGCAGAGCTATACGAATAATGGGGAAATTTGTCACCCGCTATTTCAGGTGGAGAAAAAGCAGGGTCAATGCCAAATGCTTCAAACATAATTTCTTTGGCGTCTTCGAGAGGGAATCCATCTTTGAGTTTGCCGAACGAATAAAAACTGTATTTGGAAATGCTTGGATTGGTAAAATGCCATTCGGTAAAGAGTTCATGTTCGTTTTGCTGAATCTCTGTACCTTTGGGAAGATAGCTGGTCATATTTAGTTCCTCATTTTCATACAATTCCATTTCAACTTTATCCGGTCTGGCGACTGCACCTATTGGTAACAGAACCGTTTTCGCAATCGGTCTGTTGAATTCTGGATGCGGTCCACCTTCTGAACCTGGCCAAATAAGCGATTGATGGATTCTCATCGTTACGAAAAGATGTATTGGCAAGTTCCAGCTCTCCTCATCCTTTAGTGATAACTCGGAAGTGAAAATCATCTGATAGCCAAATAACTCAGAAGTATACAGTTCCATGAATTTCCCGTTTGCTTCATCAACAAATGCGGTCATCTCTGCATTTTCTATTTCAAACGGAAACACATTATTGTAATTAAAAGGGACCAGATCGTTTGACTTTAATTCGTCAACAAGCTCATCAACCGGGATCGAAATTTGCTCAGTTTCGGCAAAATTTGCCGTTAGCTCATGGAGATGGGTATTAAATACTTCCGGATCATCTTTTTGAAACAGAACGAGATTCATTTGTTCACCATCTGTCCCGGTTATATGGGTCGAATAAGTATCCTCATCCTCTATTTCATCAACTGTCCAATCCTTCGGGAGATAAATTTCTAAATCATCGTTAAAAATCCCCATTGGCTGAAATGCTGCCCAATCTTCAAATTCTAATGGGTGCCTATTCCATATCTTTTCTTTTACATTGCTGGTATCTCCTGTTTGCTTATCGGTCACAGCATGTATGCTCTGCGGGCCTTGATTGCTGCCATTTTCTTGGATGTTCATATCATTATGTCCACCAAAAATTCCTGTACTGAAAGCTAACACAGTCACAATTCCCGCCACCGCAACAGTGGAAGAAAGACCCATTACACGTTTCTTAAATCGATTTCTTTTTTTATGGGTAGACCTGTTATCTTCTAAGCCGTCCTGAAACGCGCGAAGGCTTTTTTCCTTTGCCTCCGGTGAGGCTTTCACTGTTTGTTTTTTATCAAAGACTTTGGCTAATACATCCTTCTCCCGTTCACGTTTAGTCATCAACTGCCACCTCCATGTTTATTTGTTCCGATAATGCTCGTCTTGCCCGAAGCTGCATTGCCTTTACGGATAGGACTGTTTTTCCCATGGCGTCTGCTGTTTCTTGTAGTGTAAAGTCTTCGATAAACCGCAAGTGTAGCACCATTTGATAATGTTCCGGTAATTTATCGATTGCCCGCATGACTTCCATCATATGCAAGTTTTGGAGCACCGTATGCTCCACGGATGCTGCTTCACCTAATGATTCGATACTGTTTTCCTCGATGGTCGTATTCTTGCGTTTATCTTTATTTTTTCGGTAATAATCAATCACGACGTTCCTGGCAATCTTGAAAATCCACGTCTTAAACGAGGACTTTCCTTCGAATTGATGCAGTCGCTTTGCTGTTTTAAAGAACACGTCCTGCAACAACTCCTCGGCGTCATGATAGTCGTTCGTCTGGTGATAAATATAATTGAAAATGCGGTCCACATACCTGCGATGCAATTCTTCCATGGCGCGATAATCATTGTTAAGGATTTGTCGTATCAGTTCACGATCTTCCATGAATGCTCCCCCTATTCTGCCCTTATCATTATAGACGAGAAGTTTTATGAAAAGATTCCCAAATGTAGTAAAATTTTATCAAGTAATTTGATTTCCGCTATTGGGTGCAACCTAAATAAGTAAAAGATGTATTCCTAAAAAAGGATATACACTTTTATTGTAGAAATTGTTCCGTTCTTTGAGATACTGTGAGCTCTGTGTAAATCCGAATTGAACCTTCCATGTGACAAGGCAGTTTGCTTGAATACATTTGCCACTCTCTCAACTTCTTTTTTTGTGATTCATTTGTATAAAGAGGGAATAGTTTACGAATAGTCAAAACTTGATATTTATTTGTTTAAAAAACTTAAGGTAAGGTGAAAATACCTCATAGGTATTGTTCCGTATATTTTTAGTGAAAATGTAGTATGATGGTAGTAGAAAATCATATGGTCACAGCGGGAACTGTGGTCGATAGATCCCCATTCTTCTGGAAGGGGATTGGCGTTATCTAGTCTAAAAGGAAAAATAGCCCTTACCCATTGCAGACAGGGGGGCTATTTTTTTGCGTTCAAAATAAAGACGACTGCGATTAGCTATAGGGGCTGGTTTGATCAGTTTTTTACAAATGGGTTCTTTTATTAACCATAAAAGATTAATTTATTATAGTAAAAAATAACCCCATGCAGGGGACTAAATAATGTTTATATCTAAAATTGTTGTATATAGAATACGTATACAATTATCTGTTACATATTATGTAATATTACTTGGTAATATAAAGTGATAATAAAAAAACTCTCCATATTCCGTATCATGAAATAAAAATGTGTCATATGAAATAAGAATAGAAATTATTCATTAATATGTAATCGTACTATGTAATATTATTTAATTTATGTAACAGGAAGATATGGTGTCGAAATAAGGTTTGGGACAATGCGTAAATTTTACTCTTATCGTTAGAGAAGCCCAAAAAATTCCCCAGGCAAAAAAGAGTATACGCTATGAATGTGCTTGAAATTAATTCTTATAAAGAAGTAGAAGTTATAACAGGAATTTAAAAAGTACACTGATTAGAAATAGGAGAAAATTAAAACCGTAGATCGACCAGCAAAATGAAAATAAGGAAACGTTTACCGTGGCAATAAACTAGAGAATTTGTTAATCTATAAATAGATACAACGAAGCCTTGGGCGACGAATCCAAGGCATTATAAAAATCAACCAAAGGAACCCCGACGCAGGGTTCCTATTATATTATAAGGGGTTCTCTTATCGATGATGAACGTAGCTAATAAGAAGAATATGGTTGAAGATAGCCCTTGATTGAATAAAGCAAAGCGAATATACTAATACTACAGATAGGATAACACACAGTTACTTGTTCGGTGTTTCGCCACCATGATTGCGAACTATAAAAGCGGGCGTTTCGCTGCCAGGAATGCGAACTATAAAAGTGGGTGTCTCACTACCAATAAACGTGAACTTTAAAAGCCGGTGTTTCGCCACCATGAGCGCGAGCTTTAAAAGTAGGTGTTTGACCACCAAAAGAGCAGATATATATTTATATAAATATTCAACTAGTAGCGCCCATTCCGCCGTCAACTCGATGAGGTGCGCCAGTAAGAAATTTGTTTTCTTCAGATGAAAGAGGAAAGAATTGAAGCCTTCACCGGTGAAACATTATACAAATTAAAAAAATGACTAGGACATTATCGCCCTGGTTTTTTTCTTGTAAACAATAAATGTACGAATTATTGGCGAAAACGAATCATCAAATCCTATGTATGAATCACAGAAAAAGTTGGGGATAGCTAACTTATAATGATTGTGCATTTTTCTTAAATTGAATACGCTTACTATTGCTCCTGCTTTGGTTCCTTTTTGAGGTTAAAATGTTCCTTATTTGCAAAAATGTTCCTTTTTGGTGTTAATTTTGCATGTATGCAAGTATATTTTCTCGTGAAAGCGGAGTTATTTATAAACGAACGTATGCACTGTTTTGCGTGTGTGCAAGCAAGTTTTGTAAATATGTTCCTGCTTTGCCAGAAATGCCCCTCCAATGTCCCTGGTTTTTCACAGCAAAAAGGAACCTACAAATGCTATTATATCAAGGGGTCACAGAGTTATGTTCCTTGGTTCCTACTTTTTTTAATGAAAGACTATAATAAAATAATATATATACACACATATCACGCATATAAAGTTTTCTCGAAAAAACAAGGAACCAAGGAACATTTTTCAAGATTCGAGAATCTAAGGGCGCAATTTGCGGTTGTGGTGTTGAAAACTCCCGTAAGCAATTATCAGGTTTTTCTTTGTGACCCTTCTTGTTGCTGTCAGAAATCCCTCGAAAGACATTCTATGCATGTTTAGGTCGTTTATGTGTATAATCTATCCAGTTGATACGAAAGTGTCTGTATGAGCCCTTATTTGCACTCTAAAGCCATGTCTCTGTCAGATGCGGAGTTGCGGCTGTCAATTGAGTTTGGCTAATCTTTGCAGTGTCATTCAGCGTGCGAAGTTATGCACTACTGACATGCTCGCATGCGAATCGCTCACGTAGCGGTTTTTGGATGGACGATGTGAATTAATAATATACTCGTACTTTTTCGCTTGAGAGTGTCACAAACATCATTCGCATGGATTCTTGTGACATAGCGCCGTAAGAAATTTCTGTTTTGGCGTACACTGGAAAGAATTCCTTATGGGTATAAGCTGGACCGGCGTGCGTACAAATATGTCTTTGGTGTGTGTACGAATGAAGCGTGAACTTTATGCAGGAAACAACACGGTTTAGGTAATGGCTTTTTACCGGAATGGATCAGGGATCATGATTGATCGCCGCAGGAGTGAGGGAGCGATTTTAAAATAGAAAGTGACGAACAGGAGCTTTCGAATGAGCACCTCGAAGGGGCAAGAATAGAGACGCGTGAGCGTTTCTATTCGCAGTAAGGGGGACGGTCAGCTATGCTGACTGACAAATGAGCGTAGCGAGGCTTGTCATACGTCCCCCTTATGCTCTTTCCCCTACACAGTACCGAATCACGCACCGTATTCCGGAGCAACACTCAAATCCCCGGTGCGACAGGCGGTAGGATATTCCGGGGCGAGAGCGCACCAGAATACGCCACGTATTCTACCCCCGATAAACCGCGCCGTTATGCGATTCGTCAAATACGTCGGGTACGTTCTCCGTAAAAAGGTGTATGACGACATATTCGGCGTCTCCCGGCACGATTTCCGACCCGATTGAGTAAGCTGAGGGGCGAGTTTCGTGCAGAGATGCGCTGCGGGATTTCGTCACGGAGATGCAGCTCAATATAGATGTGAGAGAAGGGGAGCTGTTCAGAAAAGGGTGTAGGGGAAGCTGTCAAAAGAATAAGGTTTAAGAAAAGAGAAGCGGACCGAACGGGGAGCGGATCGTCGAGAAAAGACCATCAAGAGAGTCACACTTCGTCAAACAGCGTGGACGGAGCAAGGCGCTTGTATGCCAAAATAATAGGTCTTGTACGCACAAAGAGCGAGCTAAAAAAGTTAGGAAAAAGCACCGCGCGACGGAAGGCTCCGCGCTGTTTTAAAGAAGGGCTTTCAGGGATTTCCGAGTGGGAAGGAGGGAGCGGTTATACGAGCGCAGCGAGCGAATCAAGAAGGACCACCGACCGACGCGGGACCCACTTGAAAAGCACTGGCTGCACTTGATTAAACATCTTTTTGCGTGAATTCTGGGTGGGAAGCCCGGAGCGGTTATACGAGCGAAAGCGAGAGAGTCAGGAAAAACCACCGACGGGCACGGGACCCGACTAGAAGGCACGCGTTGCACTTGAAACGTTGTCAGATAAGGGTTTCTGCGCTCTGGTATTCTAACAAATCGGGCTCTGCTGACCAAAAAAAGACCGCAATCTCGGGATGAGATTGCGGTCCGGTATTTCGGTGCGTTGGGCGAATGCCTCTGGTCTTTAAAGGCGAAACGATCTTGTCTGCTAGTCAAAAAAAAGAACCAACAGTCGTCAAAAGACTGTTGGTTCAGGGTTTTAATCAGGTACTGCTAATCGTTCTTTCACAGATATTAGGACAGTTTCTTTCCCGTTCTGGAAGTCCTCGTATTCGATACCTTCTTTCATCACCATTTGAACGATATTATTGCCAAAAAGCACTTGTAGCACGGGGCGGACACCGCCATAGATAAAGTTTTCGATGTTCTCCTGTCTCTTCGCCACAGCTGGAATATAGACATTTAGCATCGGTATTCCCTTGATAGTAACGGCTTCGATGCTCGGGCGTTTATACTTTTCAGGTGTATTTACCGGAAGCTCCGAATCTGCTGGAGTGCAGACATAATCCGTTTCGTATACGAATTGGTAAGCCTCTGAGCCAACAACGTTTTGGTACTTTTCTATTACGAAATCACCTGTTATCATAGGCGTAACGTGGGTTTGTAAGCTCTCGATAGCACCCGCTAATACGTTCAGTTTTTCTTCGTTTTCTTCGTTTTCTAAAATATATGTAGTTAATCCTAAGTATTTATAATCTGCCATGATAAATCGCTCCTTTTTGAGTGTTTTTCGCTTCGATATTTTGACCGGGTTGCTTCAGCAACCAAATCGTTCGAAATCGATGCTATGTGATATATCATAACGAACAGCATACGCATGGGATAATTATTATCAGACGCACACAATGCTCTATGTTATACAGTACGCATTCCGTACCTTTTTTTATGTATATATTATACGTACATCATGTCGTACAGTATACGCATATATCTAAGACTTATAACATGTCGCATATCATACGCATAACATATGCAATACCATGCGCATTTTAAACAGGTAATGGCATACAGCACATAATGTCGTACCTCATACGCATGGTATATCTCATACCGTACAACACTTTGCAAGGTGTGATATGGCGTGTCAAATAATCTTTTCATACTATCGCTAATGAATTGCACATACGGTGTGACATGTTATGCATATCTATAAGATGTCATATTAAATACCGATGCGGTATCACACACCGTATATACTTAATGATTTATCTCATGCCATTATTTTTCATCATGTTGTCACAAAAAGAAAACCCATACCGTGTCATTCGGTATGGGTTAGTTTCTTACAATTATCGGCGAGTCATCAATCCTTCTTTGATGGCTTTAACCATAGGTTCGTATACATAATCGCTGAATACCATCGCTTGCTGATGGTCGCTCATATCGATGTGAAAAGCGACATCCAGTTTTTTCAGTATCATGTTTCCCGAATTGTTGAAATAGAGAAAGGATTGTAAAATATAATTGTAAATTAACAATTTATAGAATTTTTTGCAGGAGTTCTACTATTCTTAATAGAAGTAGTTATTTAAACAGATCATACTATAGGAATTAAAACTATTTATTGTCTTGGTGATTGACAGATTTAATAGATTGCTATGGCTTGCTTTGTTTAATTAAAAGGAAAGGGCGTGAGGTAAAACAATGAAGTAAATGAAGAAAACGAATTAAAGGCCACTGTTTCTTCTGATTACTAGTTAGTGAGTTTTGGCATTGTACCTCCAATTTCTGCACAAGAAAAGACCTTCAAAATAAAAGCGACTCCTAATACATCACATCTACGAATATGGAGATACAGCACTATGTGAAATGCAACTAGAACATATATTAGTTGCCTAGAAAGATGAATATATCTTTTAGAATTTATAAATCAAATCGATTCAAAAAGAGGTTCGTTTGAAGTAGAGATATTATTTAATAATTAAGAGGAGGAAGCATAATGGTTAAAAAAATTATTAGTTTATTTGTTGTCGCATTGATGGTTACCGCAGCTGTTATTAATCCATTTGCAGTCAACGTTGCGAATGCTGAAACAAGCAATTTAAGTGAGGATAATCTTAAATTACTGGGTAAAATTTTCGATGAGACAAAATCAAGCCAAGAACAATTTACATTAGTGGATGAAGTTAAAGATTTAGATGGAAGTGTTCTACAAACAATTACTTCGGATGTGAATTTACAGGTTGATAAAGATGAAGAAAAAGGTGTTATTAACATTAAGATAACGACTGATGCAACAACGGTCAGCACGAGTGCGAATGATCCTATCGAAAAAACGCAGAAAGTTGATGAAATAACGTATACGAAAGATGGCGATGTCTATGTAAATGGTGAAAAACTTTCGTCCGAGGAATTGAATCAAACATTTACCATACCGAAGAACGATTTAAACGTCGGTAAAACGTATTTAACATATTATAATGAAACGAGTAAAAATTATTACCAAATGCGGGCGTATCAAAAGCCAAGTAATGCATTTTTAGATGGTAATAATGGCGTATATAGACAAAAGTATTCTTACGGTAACTATAATGTATCTGATTTTAAGACACTAACAAGAGGTGTTTCAACTGCTAGAGATAATATTGCTCAGAGTTCTGTATGGATAGTAGGTGCGATGGGTGGTGCGGCACTAAGTTGGTTTACTGTAGTATCTCTACTTGCAGCAGGTGGAACGATTGCAGTTCATGCCGTTATTATTTGGAACAATAGTAGCGCAGGCAAAGCAGATATGACAGCAGCTTATAATCTCCTCAATCGGTTTTAAATGATGATTAATCACTAGACTTACAAAAAGGGACATGACCAACGAATAACCCTATAGAGTTACTCTATAGGGTTATTTTGCGCGTTATTCAAACTTCTCAATTCATCTTTTCTAAAATTTGGTAATTCTTTGTTTTAGTCGTGTTGATATTATTCTTATTTGCAAAATCCACAAGTTGTTCGTAAACCGCATTAGGGCTAAAACCATGGACTCTGATATTCAATCCGTTTGCCGTTTTAATTATTGTGCCTTTGGTTGACCAACCCACTCGTGTAAATTTCATTTGCGTGATCTGATTTGCTGAAAGAACTTTTTTGTAAATGGAAATATTTAATAATGTAATCTGATACGTGATTTTATCTTCGTATATTGTTAAATCGAAATGCAATAGTAAAGTTGCTATTAAGAACATCGCGAAGAAAATCTTAAATATATAATAGATATTTGGTCCAATACCATCAAACAGCGTTTGTGAAAATATAATTAACAGGAAAAAAATGATTGTTTTTTGAGTCCTTCCGTTAAACGAGTAAGTCAAATCCAGAACCCCTTTCTAGGTATAATAAATAAACAGGATTTTAGGTCAATATTGTCGGAGAATTTAATAGTACAATATTCATGTTAGTTTTTCGAGTATTCAAAAAAGTAAAATACAGTAGATATTTTTACCATTATACACAAATAAAGATAAATTTAAAATAGGTTTCTGGGTTTACGCCTTTAGCCTTATGATTGGTGCATGCGCAGCGTTGTTTGAATGTACAAACAGCCAATAAAATAATAAACCCGCACCGGAAATCCCGGTTCGGGTCTTGTTTTATCGGTTTGTCATCAATCCTTCGTTGATCGCTTGAACCGTACTTTCGAAAATACGAGCGCTGTATTCGATTGCTTGTTGATAGTCGCTCATATCGATGTGGTAGTCCTCATCGAGTTCTTTTTTCAGCATCATGTTTTCCGGTATTTGCAAATCGTAACCGAATTTCATAAGCGTAGGTCCTAAAATGGCATGCTGGCAATATCCAGCGTCTTCGGTTTTTTCTATAAACGCATCTACGGCAAGATTCATTGCGCGGGCCCGGGGCGAATCCCGCACCGACTAAGTGGCATAGTCTACCCCCGATAAAACGCGCCGTTATAGGGTCGCCCGACTAAGTTGCATACGCGCAACAAAAAATGGCGTAAGACGAGTTAGTCGGCGTCTCCCGGTGCGACTGGCGTGGCAGAATTCCGGGGCGATATCCACCCGATGTCCACCATGGACACCGCACCCGGCAAATCCGCGCCGTTATGCGATTCGCCAATAGCCACCGACCCCCGGAGACAGCGAAAGGCGTATGACGGTGTCCATCGCCAATTCCGGCACGATTTTCCGCCCCGATTGCGTGAGCTAAGGGGAGGTTTTCGTGCAGGATTGCGGTGCGGGATTTCGCCGGGGGATGCAGCCCTAAATAGGTGAGAGAGAAGGGGAGCTGTTCAGAAAAAGGGGATAGGGGAAGCTGTCAAAAAAATAAGGTTTAAGAAAAGAGAAGCGGACCGAACGGGGAACGGATCGTCGAGAAAAGAAAGGCAAGAGATTCACCATTCGTCAAACAGCGTGGACTGAGAGAGGCGCTTGTATGCCAAAAAATGATGTCTTGTACGCACAACGTGCGAGCTAAAGAGATCAAGAAAAAGCACCGAACGAAGAAAGGCTCCGCGCTGTTTGTAAGAAGGGTTTTCAGGGATTTTCGAGTGGGAAGGAGGGAGCGGTTATACGAGCGCAGCGAGAGAGTTAAGAAGGACCACCGACCGACGCGGGACCCGCTCGAAAAGCACTGGCTGCACTTGATTTAACAGCTTTTTGCGGGCATTCTTGGCGGGAAGCCCGGAGCGGTTATATGAGCGGTAGCGAAAGAGTCAGGAAAAACCACCGACGGGCGCGGGACCCGACGAGAAGGCACGCGTTGCACTTGAAACGTTGTCAGAAAAGGGTTTGAAGCTCTGGTAATGCTAAGAAATAAGCGGTCTGCTGACCAAAAAAAGACCGTTATCCTGGTAAGGGATAACGGTCCGGTATTTCGCTTTTGGTTTTTCACCGAGTTGCGTACAGCATCCATCACACGATGTCATATACCGTACTGCATCTCGTACGTATGTTGTTTGACGTTCATTGCATATACCGTGTGTGACTTCACACCATACGCATACCGTGACGTATAGCATACGCATAATATGCGCAAGAAATATGCTATGGCGTACTCATCGAATCAATACGCATACCATATCGCACGCTATGCGTATACCGTGTGAAACACCGTACGCCCATTCAATAAATAACGAAATGCTGCACGCTATACCGCACCGCATACGCACGCCATATGCAATAGTATCGTCACAGTATGCGGTCCGATGTCGGTATGAAATATATATCTATTTCACAAAAAAAGAACCGATAACCCTATCATAAGGCTATCGGTTTTTATGCGTTAATGAGCGCTATACATAAGATGAACGAAGTAATGTTTCACGGGGTCTAGGTAATTAAAAAAATGTCTATTGATCTATCCATAGATTGGGAGGTTTGTCAAGAACTTTTTTAATACTCATATGGACAAATGTTCTTTTATTGGAGTAGGAAACTATTGATAATATTTAATATCATGAGTTACCATTATATTAACAAGGAAAAGGGGAGGTTTGGGATGTGTCGCAGGGGAGAGTTTTTACAGGCGTTCGTATTAAGGAAGAAAATGCAGCTAAAATCGATGAATTGATAGAACATTTTCAAGGACAAACATCACTTGGAAGTGTACGCAAACTGGATGTTTTTGATTTGGCAATCGAAAAACTTTACGAAGAAATCTTCCCGGGCTGCAGATGATGCATGATGGGAAGATAAAGCGTAACTACGAATAAAGAGAAAAGAAAGGATTTGTAAGAACATGAGCATGATGGCAGTTCAGTCACGCAGCGTTATCGCCATCAAGTGCAAATAGATGGATGGCCAGTCCACCGATCGTAACCATAACAAAAGCCAAGCGAAAAACCGCGATGGTTTATACAGAGGAGCAATGATGGAGCTCAATGAGGAAGAACTGGATTTAAACAATCCTTTTAGACTGACAGAAACAGAGGCAAAAAAAATAGCCCTCAATGCGAGACACACATCAGGAGCTAGACGAAAACCTTAGAGTTTCGATTACTGACCCTACCACAAGTCAGAACTACTTTGCTTCGAATTGTACGAAACGCAACACCAAACAAAAAAGTACGAGAGGTGGCATCATATGAGCATTGTAGTTACTAATAATGATAACATTAATTCCGAAGAAATCAAGAATCAAGGTGTTATACGCGATGAAAAATTCGAAATTATACTAAACAACGAATCTAATGCTTTAGCGGTGAGTGATAATGCTACTGGTGGTAATGGTGGAAACAATGTTGGTAGGAATACAGTAGGAAGTAGCGATGATGACGGTCAATCGAATAACCACGCGCATTTACCGGAGGATGTTTACGTTCCAGAATACCTTTCACGCTATCTGAAGAATCTGATCCTTCCAGAACAAATTAGTAAGAAGTTCTTGCTGGGTGTCGGCGAAAATGCACTTAAATACAAGATCATGGATGTGGAAGAACATAATATTTCTGGTAAAACAGGGAAACGTCGTGTACCTGAAAAGCTAGATTTCGAAGATGTAGCAATAATCCTGATGTCGTTGTACACATTTAAGAACGTACAATTAACCGACCGAGAAGAAGATGCAACTCTTGTTATGTACGACGACAAAGAAGGCGTATATAGTACAAGCACTCAGAATATATACAAAATCATAAAAAGAATCGCATCAGGCTTTAAACGGGGAGACATGGATGACACCATCGATCACATTGAAGATTCTGTACCATCAGTGGAACTCACAAAAGATAAAGATTTATTCCCTGTGAATAACGGCATATTTAATCAGAAAATAGGCGAATTATTGGAATTTAGCCCAGACTACGTATATCTCACGAAGATTCCTGTGAATTATAGACCACACTCAATAAATCCTGTGATACCTGCACCTGATGGTTATCAGTGGGACGTGGAAAGTTGGATAAAAGACTTATTCAACGGCGATCAGGAGGTCATAGAACTAATATGGCAAGTTATTGCAGACAGTTTACAACCGAACACATCCCGTCACAAGTCTATATGGTTTTATTCGGAAAAAGGAAACAACGGTAAAGGTACACTTGGTCAGTTAATTAAAAACTTACTTGGGAAAGGAAACTACGCTTCGTTATCTGTTGCGGATTTCAACCATGAATTCTCAAAAGAAACTCTGTTAGGCGTGGCTGCTAACATAGCGGACGAAAACGACGTGAATACGTATTTAGAATCGGCTAAAGACTTCAAAGCGAGCATAACAGGGGATGATATAAACATTAATAGAAAACACAAGTCAATGTTACGTATGAAATTCTTAGGTACGAATATTCAGATGATGAATGGAATGCCAAAAACGAAAGATAAAACAGACTCGTTCTATCGCCGTATTATTCCGGTTCCGTTTCTGAAATCATTCACAAACAATGGAGAAAGAAAATACATTAAGGATGATTATATCAATCGGAAAGACGTATTGGAATACGTATTGCATAAGGTGTTACACATAGACTTTGACGAGTTCATTATGCCACTAGCTTCAGCTCAGTTGCTATCGGATTACAAAGAAAACAATGACCCTGTGTTGGATTTCTGGAACGAACTAAAAGACGAATGGGCTTGGTCTTTATTGCCAACACAGTTTGTATATGATATTTATAGACAATGGCGACTCATGAATAATCCAAGCGGTAAGACGCTGAAGAAACGTGAGTTTCTTGATAACCTTGCTACAATTATAGAGTCACAAGGCGAATGGGTGGATAGTCGTACAAAGAATGTAAGGTCATCGGGTAGAATGGACAAAGGGGAGCCATTGATAAGAATGTATGGCTTAGATAAAAAAGATAGTAGTGGTAATTGTGGCGTGTGGTCTAATTTTTTATATGATTTGCAGACTCATAATGGCCATACAATCTACAGTCGAAAAGATACGTACAGAGGTTTTGAGCGTATATAATTCACAGATAAAGGTCAGAGAGTAAAATCTCTGGTCTTTTTTTGTGACAAAATGATAATCAACTTATAGTCACAACAGTGTCACATTCTCGTATTTTCACGCCAAAACTGTCACAAATCACATGTGAATAGCACACGCTCAATAATGTATTATATTCTCTGTGACAGTTTCGTGGTTTTGTGACGCTAATGTGACAGTTTCGATATACCTTTTTGTCACAAATAATAATAGTAAAACGCTATGGGTTCAGTTGTTTATTTTTTTGTGACAGTTGTGACACCTTTTTATATAAAGTTATATAAAAAAACAAATAAGCATTTATGTACATATAAAAAAACTTCTAGGAGTAAACTGTCACAACTGTCACAAATTGGAAATTAACGAAAGACTATCATCACCGCACTTTTTATCTGTGAATCCTACGACAACTCCACCGCTTTTTATCTATGAGAACAACTTAATCGCTAAGTCATAAGGTATCCTTAGAGACTATGACCAGGAAGGAATCCTCACATGGAAAAGAGATACCGCCAATCCGGAGTCGCAACAAAAACGCTAGGGAAAAGTTGAGAAAGCCAAGCAAATAAACTTTTATTGGGTCTTTACCCAATTTCAGTACTTCGGCTCTCGCGTAAAAGGACTACATATCGATACAAAGTACATCATTACGTGGATAAGAATAATACATTTTGATTCACCTCGTATTTAGAGCTTAAGATCTCATTGTATGAGGTATTTAAGTTATCAATGTAAATAAACGGTAAAATATACTGATACGTGTTCCCTGTATCGGTTTGGGCTGTCATTATTTATGGAGGCACACATAAGTATTATTACCAGATTTCGTCCTCTTCTGGCTTGCCCCAATCAGTTTTTTCGTGCTGATTCTCTTCTTGCATAATGATTACTCTTTTGAGTTTATTATAACACCTTCATGTTACTTATCAGTCGTGAAGCAACGTGGATTGTAATCGCACCCGTTAGTGTAAAAATCTATATTTCAATTGATCATAGGGGGGACACTTGCATGGTATAATTTGCTAGTTTTGTTAGTATTTTTAAATCCAAAATAATGTGTTAATGTGTATATTCGGGATCGTTTATATAGTAAGATTAAAATTTCAATATATATTTAAACTTAGTTAAAAAGGAGTTCCAATTAATGAAAAAGCAATTCACAACTCAGATTCTATACTCAGAAGACGTTTCATGGCTTACTGAAATATATAAAAAATGTTTGAAACTAGATTTTGACCTAATTGACGACATAAGCGACTGGACCGGGGGCATATATGCCACGGAAGAATTTAGTGAAGGATATGAACCTTTATTACAAGCAACAGTGTGTGAATTAGGTGGACATGTAGGACATTATCAGTTACTTCATCAAACAGCTTTCGTTTCTCAACTAGTTGAAGGACAAATTAGTTGTGCCGAGTTTATTACAGAAATTCGTAAAATCATAATAGATGATGACACAGAAGGGGCAGATACAAGCACTATATCCTGCAGTGAAGCTGTTAGAAAGGCAAAAGAAGACATAACTATATTCAAGGTTTCTATGTCTCATAATCTGACGGAAATAATAGGTAGTAAGGAACCTATCCCCTTTTATAGATGCGATGATATATTATTAGAATTAGATAATTACATCCTTAGGTTTCTAAAGTAATGAATTATTAAGTTGAAAACCAGGCATTTCTTGCAACTAAAAGGATCACTATCTATGACATTCTGGTGTAATGTTGTGCAAATACCCACTGGCTTAGTTACAATTTAACTATTTTGCATAAGATATTTCAGTCCTCTTTTACATAGAAATGGATATTGTACTTAGAATAAAGTGAGTCAATTGCCCTGTCATTTTAGAGAGAGTTACGTTTTTGAATTTGTACAAAAAGAACCTCTATTAAGAAGTTCCAGTCAATTTTCTTATTAAAGTAAAGCACCTGTTCGTAATATAAGGTTAGCCAGATTTTACTGGTTGACCTTTTAGCCTAATAAGAATTGTTCCATTCGTGCTCCAAAACACTATATATTAATGAATCTCGCCAGCCATCTTTAATTAACAAATCTTCACGAATTCTACCTTCTTTGGTCATTCCAACTTTCTCCAAAACTTTTGATGAACCAACGTTTCTTGGGTCACAAGTTGCATATATACGATGCAGTTTAAGTTTCTCAAATCCAAAATCAATTAACAGAGTTGCTGCTTCTGTTGCTATTCCTTTTCCCCAATGGTCTGGATTAACAATATAAGCGACTTCTCCAACTTTGTTAGTGAAATCCCTGATGTTAAACTCACCAGCCCCAATCATATTTTCATTATATATGATTGCAAAAACGAACCTTCTCCTTGGTTCTTGTGTTGAGTTTTCTATCACATGATTCACAAAATCTTTCGAGTCTTCTTCCGTATTCGGTCCCCAAGGTTGGTATTGACAAACTATATCCTGTGATGCATATTTATGTACATCAATCCAATCACTTTCAGTAAATTCCCTTAATAATAACCTTTCATTTGAAAGACTAATCTTAGTGTGCTCGATTATAATCCCCTCCACTTTTATAACCTTTTTCCGCAAATCTGCCCTTTAATAATATGAGAGAGTCATATTGACGATCTCATTGTTGAAGTAAAGCACCCGATACTTTAAGTACAGTGTTTCGCAAACAATGAATGTTAATTTCCATTTAAAAATTCAAGTATATACTTACATAACTGGTTCCAGTCTTTAGGTTCATCTTCATAAGTAGGCTCGAATTGAATTTCTTCTATTAGAGACTCAGGAGTTTTGGCGTCTTTTCTTTTCCAATTATTATTTTCATCAAACAAGCTAATGGTTTTTACTGGATCCAAACCATATTCTTTCTCGAAAAATAGCCATTTAATACAATCAGTTAGTATCACTTTGTCATTTACCTCTAAATGCGTTTTTATTTGACCATCAAACTTATTCTTATCTTTATTATAAACTGGATCTAAACTAGGTGATTTTACTTCTACGACAGCAAGATAATCAATTTTATCATTATCTATATTGGCATAGTTCCAATGACGTGCAACTAACAAGTCTGGCGGTGATGTCTTCTCTTTTCTGTAAATACGAGTATCATGTATTTTACTATTCTTGTTATCATATTGTGTCGAAATATCAATAATAGATATGTCTTTTTCGTTAATAAACAACCTATCTAAAAGTGGAGTAACAACACGATTTTGAATGGTAATCTCTCTCCAATCAATTTCTAAATAATTATCAACCAACTTTTTGTAGTAACTATATGAGAAGGTATTATCTTGAACAATACTATCTACCCAATTTTCATTCATAGTTTTTTGCATCCCCTTTACGATTTACTATTTGTCTGTGCTTTTTTGCATTTTTCACCAATTTTTATCGCCTCATTTTTACATAATTTTTATAGTACATTAATACGTCTAAACTTATAATAAACGTTTGTTATTTTTGCGATTTCTTGTTGAACAAATCTGCGACGTTGTCAGAGTACAATATTTCACAAAGCTATCTTACCATATATTAATAATTTTAAAATAACTCAACGATATTCTTGTCATTTTAATAGAAAAATGTACTTTTTAGTGTTATTATTTATTAAAATGTATTGCATCTGTATTGCAATTATGAAATAAACACATCTAAGCACAACAAAACAAATTACCTTGCATATAATTTTTAACTAGTGGTAATGATTATTATATTGTGTTAGGTGGTTTTATTTATATATTTTATATAAAGGGAGGGTGGCTATTTTGGTGTACACTATTCCGAAATACACTCAATATCAATTATCCCAAAAGGTAAAAGCAGTAATAAAAAAGGAAAATTTAAGCATTAATGAAATTTCATTGAAGTATGATGTAAATCTGAATTTAATCGATGATATTTTACAAGAACATGTGATATTTAAAGCGAAACATTATGAAGTAGTTTCAATTGTTTTGGGGCTTTCTATCAATGAGTTATTGGCTGATGAAGTGATTAAGCCTATTTCATTCAGAAGTAAACATGAAGAAAATGATCAGGATATAAATCGAGAAATTAAAAAAATTAGTGATTTTTTTGTTGAAGTAGCGTTGTTAAAAAAAATAAATGGTGGAACTTATGTTAAAAATTGAGGGATTTCATGACTTTAAATAATGAACGTAAGGAAGAATTGAAGAAGTTAGTAAAAAAGGAATATGAAAGATTTAAAAAGAAATATCCATCTGTGGTAATTGCACCTATGAGGGACTCAATTAAAAGAATAGAAAGCTTGGGTATTTTGGTTTTGATCTCTGCAGCTCCAGACGATGTTTCTGGTTTTTGCATGACTATTGGCGAAGATACCTTTATTTTTGTTAACAAAAAACATAACTTAGGAAGACAAAGTTTTTCATTATGGCATGAAGTTTATCATTGGTTTACTGAAGATACTGGGTCAATTAGTTTATTGGGAGATTATAAAGATAACGAAGTTGAATTTTCCGCAGATTACTTTTCCTCTTTAGTTCTAATTGATGATACTGTTTTGTATGAAGAATTAAAAAATATGGGATACCCTCCAAAAAATCCTATGTATATCTCACACGATAAAATAATTCAATTACAGCATCTTTTTGGAGTTAGTTATTCTGCAATGGTTACGAAGTTAATCGAACGCTTTCCACAAGCAAACTTGAATTCAAGATATGGTTTAGGTAATTCCAACAGAAAAGAAGAATTGATATCAAAAACACTTGCTCTAGGATTGAGTACTGACTTAATTAATCCAGGAAATAAAACTTACATAAGTAGTGAATTGTTTATTCTATTAGAATCATTATATAAAGAAGAAAAAATAAGTTACAATAAATTAAGTGGAATTTTAGAGTTTATTGAAAAGGAGCTGGATTGAATGACAGTTCCTAAATATGATTGTATTTGTGATACGAATATTTGGGTTAAGGTTTGCATAGGCGCTGTTCATGAAGTTTACTTAGAAAGATTTAATGTGATTGGTATTGCAGATGCAGTTAAAAATGAAATAGTTAAATGGGACAGTAATGAAGATGAATTTAAGAAGATATGCAGTTTGTTTTATGAATATGAAAATAAAAATTTATTTGTAATTAATTTGATTGATTTAGAGCCTATCACAAGGAAGATAATAGAGAATGAATTAAAACAAGAAGGCTTTATCGATTTAGATAATAGTAACAAGAAAATAGAAGATTTAGGTGAGTTTGTGTCGTTTCTATATGCATATCATTTAGAAGTACCATATATGCATTCAAGTGATACTAATTTTAGTGAAGAAATTCAAAATGGTAGGGTGCTATCTAAATATAAAGGTATAGAAATAGTAACGTGGAATGAAATCTCTGAAACTATTACAGATAATCATTCTGAGAGAATTAAGTTAAATAAGATGGTAGAGGAAAAAAGCAAAGTAATGAGTAGACGCAACGAAAGAAGAAAAGAAGAAAATGATATGGACCGTAAACTTCAACAGCTAATGGATCGATTTTCAAAAGTATACTAACTTTAATGTGGTTTGGAATATATCGACTAACATATGTCTGAAGATTCAAGTCTTTTAATTATTTCACCATTAGGCCTGATATTCATTATTTTTATAATATTTTTAGAGAATGAGAATAGAAATTGAACTATATAAGCAAACTATATAAGCCTTTAAAGGCTTTTTTTGTCTTTAAATTGAACAAATATTCGTATGTGATAAAAGAACAAATGGATAGAAAACATTAAAGGGGATAGCTTAATGGTTAAAGACCGCTGAAACATCGAATGGACAGCAACGATGATGCCGGAGCATGCAAACTTGTTAAAAGAAATGTGGCGCCAAAAAGAATGGAAAGAAAAACCGATGCTTGACGAACAACTAATCAACGAAATCAATTTAAAGCTACAGTTTGCTCTTAAGGATGATTTGGCGATTGAGGTTGAATATTTTCAAAATCATGATTATCACAAAGTGAAAGGTAAGCTTCTTGGTGTGGATACTTTGCTTAATTACGTGGGGTTAGAGGAAAAAGAAATACCTTTAAACAGTGTAACTGGAGCATGGATAGATTAACCAGGAATATATGGCTCCTGCTATTGTTATTTCTAAATTTATTTAATCCTCATATTCCTGTTATCTAAGCTATATAATTTATAAATTTGTAGTTTAGTGTTTAATTAAATAAAATACACATTTCATTTAGGTGAAAAAGGGGTGTCTTTATGGGGGAAGTTAAGATAGATTATACTGGATGGGAATTTTATGACCAACTAATTAAACAGTACGGAGAACAAAATGAAGATTATTTTATATATTTCTATGGTTATAAATCTGTTTACGTTGATGAAATTAAAGGCCTGTCATATGAAGGTGTTTTAAGTCAAGAAAAATTAGATCGGTTATATCTATCAATTAAAAAGAATGGTTATTTATATGAAAGATATCAAGATTTGCACTTAATCTACTTACCTAATAAAACATACACGGTAGCCACTGGTGGCAACCATAGACCATATTTAGCCGAATTTTTAAAAATAAAGAAGGTAATAGGTATGGTTGAAATATTAATACCGAAAAACCTACTTGCTGACGAGCAGATTCTTGAATGTGAAAAAATACTAGATGAAGAAGGAATTGATGTTCATACACGAAATCCTTACTTCTACAAACTGTGTGAAGAATATGATTTGCTTCCACCAAAAATGAAAATAAGAATTAGCTAAAAGGGAGGATAAGGTATGAGTAATGCTGAGATGCCCATAGAATTCTTTCCTTTTGTGATATTTTACTTGGTGGAGGACTGAGTTGAATCCACGATTAATATTCGTTTTCCTTATAATGTTCAACCATTAATGGATATACCTACCAGATCTATGACTAAAGCGAAATTTGAAGCTAGGATTAATAATAAAGTTGTTCCTTTTAAAACAGAACCTTCACCGTGTAAAACATTCCAAAATATCCCCCACTCCAATGTTAAAAACGATGTTCATCACTGCAATCTATACAATAGGTGTATTATCAGCATTATATGCAGCACTATTAGCACCTGAAAGAGCGTTGACGGCAACAATTGCATCAGGGTTAATTAATGGTTTAGCAACCATATTGTTAGTTATTTTTGTTGACCTAAAGGTATCGTACTTGCTGACAACGTTGTTAATGGAAGAGGTAGTTATCATTCATTAAAAAGTATTTAATAATGATGGTTATATCGAGATTATTCGGGACCATACTTGCACAATTATTGTTTATACCAGGAGCTAAATATATTGCTTGGTTTACTACGTTTATTGTTTAATAGTTATTCCACTAACTGGTGCATTACTTGAACAGAAGTAATGCAATTTTTCTTGTTCAAGTAAATGGAAGAATAGTTTAATAGCACTCACAAAGTATTTTGTATTTACTGTATAATATAATGAGAAATAAATACTATACAAAAGGACATGGAAATTTAGTGGTAATATCAATATTCTATGTTAACATTCCGAGATTTTTAGAATTAATAAAATGAAACTATTATAGGAGAGTCCTAAAATGAAAAAGAAAATGAACTATTTAATCTTACTTTTAACGATCATCTTTATGGTTGGTTGTACAAACGTAGAAGATGCATCCAATACAGATGTAGAAACAGTTCCACAAGAATTAACCACAGTTGAAACAAATAAAAATAATGAAAATGAAAAAGAAGAAACTACCACTTCGGTTGTTGATGAACCAGCAGCAGAGGAAACGTCGAGTGTTCCGGTTGCGGTGGAAACACCGACCCAACCAAATGATGAACTGTTCTCAGGATACGAACTTATTGAAGTTGATGGTGGTGATTTGTCTGGTTATCGTCAACCTAACGTCGTCGTTGACATTGGTTATGGGGACCGTGAATATTGGGCCTTTACGAATGAACATGGGCAACTGGTACGTGTCATTGCTGACGAAATCATTCTGCAAGATGACAATAATGAACCTGTAACATCGTCTGGCAGATACTATTCTGATGAGGCAAAGGTTCCTGGTGTAGAAAGTGACGTTTTAGATGAGGGACATATCATTGCTGATTCTCTCGGAGGGGTATCGAATGCTTATAATATTACCCCACAAGATAGTACGCTCAACCGTCATGGTGATGTAGCTTATATGGAAGACGCAATCCGTAGTGCAGGTGGAGCTACTAATTTTGAAGCAATTATTACATATCCGAACACGGAAACGCAGATTCCTTCAAGTTATCAGTATACCTATACTTTAATGGGTAACGAGATTGTTGATACATTTGACAATGTGAACCCTGATGAAGTAAACGAATCACTCGGTTTAACAGGCAGTGAGCCTTCTGGTTCAACCAGTTCAAACACAAGCGGTGATATTTCTAGTGTTGATACAAACGGTAATGGACAGGTGACGATTAAAGAAGCAGAAGCAGCAGGTTTTAGTATGCCAATAACGAGTGACCATTGGTTATACCCATATATGGACGACCGTGATAACGATGGTATGGTAGGGGAGTAAAACCCTAGAACTTTGAGGCAAAATGAATGAACGAAAGAATATTTCCCTCGTTGAACGATTTACTACAATTTGCAAATGGTTGTCTGTGCAGGAACAACTGAAGTTAATGGTCATATCATCTATAAAATTTGTACGATGAGTATATAATTATTTTTCACTAACGGGTGCATTTCAAAGAAGGAAATGCACCTTTATTTTTATTTGCTTCAAGTGTTGCTTTGGCCTCAAATCCCAAAACATAGCTGCCTCAAAAGAGAATAGGATTTCTTTATCGTTCTTTCAGAGTACACCCTGGTTAAACAAATGGAAATGTAGTAATATCAATGCATATGAGTGTTCAAACAGACTTGTTCAAATAATAGGATGTGAGAATTTGATTTTTGGATATGCGAGAGTTAGTACAAAAGACCAAAATCTAAATCGTCAAATAAAAGAGTTAGAGAATTTTGGATGTGATCGCATTTATCGAGAAAAGCAATCTGGTAAAAACTTTGATCGCCCTGTTTATAAAGAAATGCGTTCCAAATTGCGATTTGGAGATGTACTAGTTATTCATGATTTAAGTCGCTTTGGTCGAAACAAAACTGAAATCAAAGAGGAATGGGAAGCACTTATTAAAGAAGAAATTGATATTGTCGTCTTAAATATGCCAATTCTTGATACAAGAAAATATAAAGAACTTGAGGGAGTTGGACAGTTAGTTTCCGATTTAGTACTAACACTACTTTCTTGGATGGTTGATGAAGAAAGAGAACGTATAAGAGCTGCACAGCGAGAGGGTATAGAAATTGCAAAAAAACAAGGGAAGTTTCGTGGCGGCATAAAGAAGTACTATGCGGGTGCTACAGGTAGAGATAAAGTGGTTTATGATAAAGTGGTGCAATTGTTAGAGCTAGGAACTAGCGTAATGGATATTCATAGAGAGGTTGGAATATCGAGAAATACTATATACAGTATCCAAAGGGAGTTAAAAAAGGATTTAATTTGATTTCCGACATCCGAACTTAATTACAAAGAAATCTAGATTTAAGATTCTATGAAAAGGGGTAGTGAAAATTGATTATATCTAAAGCGAAAGTTTATGGTTATAGAAATCTAAAGGATATTGAAATCAATCTAAATAGACTAGCAATCTTCATTGGAGATAATAACAGTGGTAAAAGTAATTTGTTAAGAGCCATTACACTACCTTTTTTAAATGACGAAATAGGTAAAGTTAGCAAAAATTTAGGGTGGTATGATATAAATAATGATTTTAAAAATAACTATTTTGAATTTATAGTTAGCAATTTAGAAAGGATAAGAAAGTCAGAGATAAAGATTGAGGAATTTACCGATGTCATTCCGTTTGTATCTGTTAAAGTTACCTTCCAACCAGATGGTTCCGATGAATTTTACATTCGTAAATGGAATAACTCTATAGATGAAGCGGAAACATTGTATAAGATTGAGTATAAATATTATATAGAGAAACCCATTCAATTATTAGAACATATAAAAAGTATTTTAGTAGATAAAAATGAGGAAGACATAAAAAACATAAAGATGAATCTTTTGCCTATTGAAATGTTTAAGTATACGGTTATTGTTCCATCTACTAATGAACAGGTAATATTTAATGACTTAATTAATTTTAAATATAACTCATTAGCCGCTGAAAGAGATGACTTTTCCAATAAAAATACACAGTTAGGATCTCAAGCATTGGTTAACTTACTACATAATAAATTGGATGATGAACAAAAAGTAAAAGTTGAAGAATCTTACGGTATTTTTTTTAGTGAATTAAAAGAAATCAGCAATTTAGAGGGTGTACTTAATTGGCAAGAAACATCGGATTTAGAAAATGCTAAAGAATTTTTTAATCAAATAACCTTATTGCCTAATATGCCTAGTATTAGTTCTTTATTAAACAATGTTAGATTAGGTGTAGGCGATGAATATCTTTATAGTCAAGGGTTAGGTTATAGAAATCTTGTGTATCTATTAGTTATGATGAACTCCATAGAAGTGAATCAAGAATCAGCTTTGAATATATTAACTATCGAAGAGCCAGAGGCACATCTTAGTGTAAATAACGAAAAGTTACTTGCTAGTTTTATAAATTCAATTTTAAGTACGAGCAAAAAAACACAATTATTTATTTCTACCCATAGCTCGCAGTTTTTGAACAAATTAGAGTTAGAGAACGTCACCGTTGTAAAAGAAGGAAAAGCATTTTCTTTAAAGTCTCTGATAAAAACTGATCATTTAAATTACTTGGCTAAAAAGCCAAATCTAGATTTCTTGAAATTTTTATTTTCTAGGAGATGCATTTTGGTTGAAGGCCCAAGTGAAGAGATGCTTATTAAATCGTATTTAAGTATGCAAGACAGAGAATTAAACGATATTGAGGTTATTTCTTTACATAAAGGCTTTACTACTATGCTAGATATTTGGTTAAAGGTCAATAGTGGAACATCGCATAGAATAGGTATAATAAGAGATTTTGACAATCAGCCTAACGCTCAACGAAATCATGAAAAGTATAGCGAACAACATGAGAATGTATTTGTAACTACGACTTCAGAGTATACTTTGGAACCTGAATTTGTAAAAACAGAAGAAAATTTCAGTAAGTTAAAGGCGTATTTCAGTGAAAAGCATAATTGGAGAGAAGAAGATATTGAGACTCCTGATGCTTTAGCAAAAAAGTGGCAGGGTGCTAAAACCGATATAATGCTAAAGTTTTGTCAAGATTTTGGTTCGGAGCAACTTGAAGGTGTAACTTTACCAAAACATATTGCACGAATATTAAACTTCCTGAAAAGTGGTACTAAAGAATGAAGTTATTAGTTGCTGGTGCCGGGGCGGGAAAAACAACTTCAATGGCAGAAGAAGTTCTTTCAAGATATAGGGAAGTTGAGGATGGTAAAATAATCTATGTCATCACTTATACTAATGCCGCAAGAGATCAAATAAGAAACAAAATTATTGAGCAGCATGGCGACATTCCGAGACAAGTTAAAGTGGAGACATCACATGTCTTTTTGTTGCAGGAGTTAGTATTTCCTTTTTATCATTTATTGTATGATCAAAGGTATTCTTCTGTATCGGCTATCAATTTACCAGATAATCAAGGTTATAGAGCAAAAAAATTAAAAGAATTAAGAGAAGGAAATATTGTGCATGTCCAGGAAGTTACAAATATTTCTAGTCACGTTCTATACGGAAAAAGTAATGATAAAAAATTAATTAAAGAAAAAAGAAAGAGAATAATATCCATTATTGGAAATTACCTAGATTCAATTTTTATAGATGAAGCGCAAGATATTGATAAATATTTATCAAAAATTATTGATGTATTTCATACCAATGGTTTTTACTTACATTTAGTTGGAGACCCGAAACAAGATTTAAGAGCACGGAATGAGTTCAGAAGGTTACTTGGGAAGTATCCTCAATTTGTAAAATATAAAAAAGAAAACCATAGATGCCCAATTTCGCATGTGAAGTTGTCTAATAAATATATTATTGAACAAGAAAAACAAGAGTGGCAAACTGAAGAAGTTGGTGTGTTAAAGTATTTTTATGAAAACGATATTAATTTAGACGAGTTTATAAAAGATGGAACCTGGGATTATATTTATATCTATCAAAAAAATGAAAGATTTATCACTGATACTAATGATGTGAATGCTCACGAAGACTTGTTAGATTATGAATTAAAAATGCTAATAAAGAGAACAAATGCAGAAGATAATCATATTGATAAAATAACTTTTATTTTACATAGATTAATAAAGAAAAATTTAACGACAAAAAACAACTGGAGTATCATAAATAAAGTAGGTGAAATCCTATCATTACAACTAACGAAGCAAGATAAAGCTAGACTATATGAAGCATTAGAGGCAAACAAAGAAGCCACCAAAACAGAGGGAATAGTAGTGAATTCTATTGATAAAGTAAAAGGGTTAGAAGGGAATTGCTGTTTATTCATCTTAACAACAGAACTTTCTGAATACTTTTTCCTAAATAAGATTGAACTGAATAAAATGATGAATTATCTATATGTTGCTTTGACAAGATCAAAAAAGGAACTAATTATATTAATAACAACGGAAGTTGAAGAAAAATATGGGCGTGAATGGATTAATAATAAGTTTAAACAATTATTAAAATAGTAGACGTATCGTGTGAAAGTCTGATAGTTTACTTAATAAAATATTTTAGTCCAACCTTTGAAAGATAGGGCACAAAAGATTATTCCAACTTTTTTATAGCTGACAAAAGCATAGCTGACTTGTGATTAAAGAAGCACGGAAAACTTGCTACATCGAATTTACTTATTATCATTTCTATAAAATCCTCCAGTTATTGCTGTTCTACTTAGTAACTTGTGATATTTCTACTAGAAATCCATGTGATTTAAAGGTAAAAAAACTTATACAACAGCTAATCCATGTATATTATAGATGAAGGAAATTTGGTCTACCAAAAAATGTTAAATATTTGTTCATTTGTGCGGCAAGAGAGAGTGAATCAATATATCTTAGTGAAGGCCAATTTTATAAAGAAGCTTTATTATATGGGGGGATTCCTTTGAATAGTCTTGCAATTGATTTACTAGTTAAAGCAGCGGAGAAGCAAATAGAATTAGAAAATAAGCCTGCCTGGAAGAATGAGCTAATACCTAAGGCACCTCCTGTCCTCTGGTTTGGAGACACAGAAATAGATAAGCCAAAAATTATAACTATTGGTGCTAATCCATCACGTGAAGAATTTTTAAATCATCATAAAAAAGATGCTTGAATACTAATAGCGAAAAACAAAAATAACAAACTTACATACCTTTCTAAACCACGATTTAGAGCATTAAAGGATAATGAGACAAACAATGATGTTATAAAGAATAATATACTTCAAAATGAAATAATAAATAGCTACAACAGGTATTTTTCAAAAGAGGGTAACCCATATATAAATTGGTTTGGTAAATCAGAAGGCTATAAAGTTGAAGCTTTTATAAATGGTTTAGGCGCTTCATTTTACCCAAACACTAAGTATAAATACACTGGTATTCATTTGGATTTATTCCCATTTCCAACAATATCCAACTCCAAGGAGGTTTATAGTTTTGTAACCAAAGATTTGTTTAATGGTTGGGCACAAAGTTTTTTACAGAAATTAATAGATGTTGTAGCTTCCGAACCATCAATAATTGTGAGCTTTGGTAGGACAAATTTTAAATATTTAAAGCAACTTTTCCCAAATGATGCTGTCATAAATAAAAGTAAGAAGCGGTATCACATTAATAAAAATGGAGAACAAAAAATAACTACCTACTGGTTAGGTAATTTTAATAAACATAAATTAATAGGATTATCAGTAAATCTTGGTGATCCACGCAACTTTTCAACTAGTAACCTAAATGAACTAGGCAAGGATATCGCGAAAGAAATATATTAAGTTTTGTATCGTCAATAAACACCATCACTTTGTAAAAAACAACATACAAAATCAACATAAAGTACAGTATAATAGTACAATGAGTTAACTATCAATAAGATAGATTTGATTTAGGATATAGATTACTGTTGTAATGCATTTATACCTTATAATCTTAATCAATAAAAATTTTTGACATTTAATATCGTTGTACATATATTGGAGTAACCTTTATTTCACAAATATAATTTGTCTTTCTATGGATTAGGTAGGATAGAACATAAAGCATTTCAAATAAGGAGATAGAAGCAATGGTTAAAAAAGAAGAACAAAATGATATAATTCAATATTTATTACCACAGCTAACAACCATTGGTATAAATATAAATCAAGTTAAAGTGGACGTAACAACCGAGAATACAGGTAACAAGAGAGGGGACGTATGGGTTTCAAGATTAGAACAAAAAGATAAAAAGTTTGAAGAAAACATTATATGTTTAATTGAGGCAAAGCATAAAAAATGTAATATAGGTGATATGGATTGGCGCGATGCCATGAAACAGGGGAAAGAAAAATCAATTAAGCAAAATTTAAATTATTATATAGTAACAAACTGTTTAAATGAAGTTCGATATTATAATTCACATAATGATGAAGAGATCACACTAGACGGAAAAATATTAACCAATTTTGTTGGTTTAGATGTATTAATAAAGATACAGTCACAAGTAAATATCGATAATTCAGATGTAGCACATAAGGTTAATAAAAATGTAATAGAATTTACAGAAGCTGAGTTTCGAAGAAGCTTAAGAGAGTTGGAACATATCTATCGTTCTGCTGGGATTAAAAAAGGAGACGAAAGAATAGATCCAACAGTAAGTTTTGTTGTTTTAAAATATATTTCGGAAAAAGAAGCTGAAAGTAGGACACTAAGCCGGGTAATCCAGTTATGGGATGATTTTAGTAGGATTGTTGATGGAACAGAAACAAGGGATTTAAGTTCTGAGTTTATAACAACTGTTTCCCAAATTTGGGGCAATGATAGCCCGCATAGAGATAATCAATATAAAGATTTTAAAAATCTTGTGAATTTTCCAGCGAAACTAAAACATAATCATTATTCTGAAATTTATAAAGAACTTAATTCTTATCATTTTCACGGTGGGGCAAAATTTGATTTATTTGGTACAATCTATGAAGAGTATGCTACGCAATCAAAGAAAAAGGAATTTGGGGAATTTTATACCAGAAGGCATATCACTAATATGATTGCGAAGCTCCTATTAAGAAACGAAAGGCAATTTAGAAATTTAAAAATTTGTGACCCGGCGTGTGGGACAGGTGGTTTCCTTACAGAGGCATTTAAAGTTCTTAACATTAATTATACTACAAATAATCAAATGAATAATGACGTGTTAACTCAAATACAGAATAATACTTTTTGGGGTTACGATAACGATCCGAAATCAGTAGCAAGAACTAAGTTAAATATGTTTCTTGTAGGAGATGGTCACAATCATATATATGAAAATGACTCTCTAGTTGGTTGGAATAATAACGTAAAATGGAAGGAAGAAGAGTTTGATTATATTCTAGCTAATCCACCTATGGGTTCATATAAAGGTGATGCAGATGTAAATAATTATACTTTTACAAATGAAAGTAGATATGAGCTATTATTTTTAGAACAGATAATTAAAGCAACTAAACCAGGTGGAGGTATGGCAATAGTAATTAATGATGGTTCGTTAGAAACTCCATCTAGAGTGAATTTTAGAAAGAAGATTTTAGAGAATTGTAATATCTCTTCTGTTATTTCCCTAACCAAGTTTGCTTTTGCTCCATATACAAAGGAAAAGACATATGTACTTTTTATGCAAAAAAAACAAGTTAGTGACGTTGGAAATATTCAGGACTTTCCTATATGGCACTATATAGTTGATTATGATGGTTACGCAAATAGTGATAAAAGGTTTAGAACTAAATATCATGATGATTTAGCAGAATTAGAGAGCAAATTTGATGGAGCAATGCAGTTAATAAACCTCTATTCATCAAATAAAGGTTTATATTCAAATTCCAAAGAACATTATGAAAGAAAAGTGAATGATAGGGAACTTGAAGAAGGTCTGTGGGGATATAAATTTAGATTTGTAGAAATGCATGAGGTAAACGAAGGTAATTTCTATAATCTACTAAGTGAAAAACA
Source organism: Oceanobacillus arenosus (assembly GCF_003369575.1). Taxonomy (GTDB): domain Bacteria; phylum Bacillota; class Bacilli; order Bacillales; family Amphibacillaceae; genus Oceanobacillus; species Oceanobacillus arenosus. The sequence continues at coordinate 64,895 of NZ_PIOC01000010.1, forward strand.
CTTAAGACCATATGTGAGAAAATCAATAAGTATAGACGAATTTGAGAATAAAATAGGAGAAATTTACGACGAATTAATAACTGCATCACCAAGCAATAATGGTAAAAAAGAGGAAATAAAAAATGATTAAGGATAGCATTGATAACATTTTCGACTTCATTTCTGAAGTAAATATTACGGAAGAATATATTTATAACAATAAGGGAATCTATCCTGTATATACAGGGCAAACTGGTAGTGAGGATGCGACTTTCTGTATAGATACTTATATTATTGATGGTGAGTATTTAACATTTACTACATATGGGAGTGCAGGTAAACTAAATTTCAGAAGTGGTAAGGGAACAATTGGTAGAAACTGTATGGGTTTAAAGCCTAAAGAAGAATTTTTTGGTAAAATAAATTTGGAATGGTTCTCATACAAATTTCAAAATAAATTCTATAGATTAAGAATTGGTGATGTTTCTGGACAGAAAAGTTTAAATAAGCTTTTATTGTCAAATGTTGAGGTAGTTATCCCAGAAATTGATAAGCAATTAGAGGAATTAAAGGTTTATAAGAAAGTAAAAAATTTAAGTGATAAAATTTCTGCACTTATTCTGGACCTTAATAAAATAAGTGAAATTAATATTAAGAGTGACCAAACAGGAGAAAAAGAAAAGCTTAAAAAGATATTTACTTTCACAGGTGGTAATGGTTGTTTAACAGAGGAATTTATTTATTTAAACAGACCAAGAAATGTCGAGGAATCTATACCTATTCTCTCAGGTGCTACAATGGAGAATAATAGCATGGGTTCAATTTCTAAATACGCGAAGGATTCGGATGGAAAAAACATAAAAGTATTTAAAGGACCGTGTATTATAGTTACTAGAAATGGTTACTATGCAGGGACAATGTCATATATAAAGGAAGATGTTGAATTTACAATTAATGATCATGCGTATGTTATGAAAATTAAGGATAAATGGGCTAATAAAATTGATTTATTTTGGTTTATGCAAAACTATCAAGAGTTATTTTTTAACTTGGTTACTTCTAAAAGTGATAATGCAACATTTAACAAGACTTATGCAGAAGCACAAATGATAAATATACCAGATATAGAATTGCAGAGAGAAATAACCAATAAAGTTAAACCACTAAAAGAAAACATATCAACTTTGGTAAAAATAAAAAATAAGCTATTTGATTTAATTGAATATGAAGTTAATTAAACAAGTTAAACGATTATACAAAAAGGTGGTACCTAATAAAAAATAGGTACTACCTTTTTGGATTACATTTTGACCTTGAAAAAAATATCACATTGTCATTCATCATAATTTTTTATCAAAAAATCAGGTTCAACTACATGATATTAAGTTGGTCGGTCACATAAAGAAAAGGATAAAGATAATTGTTCATGTTTTGTTCATGTTTATGTTTAATATTGGTCTTTTTCATGTTCAGTGAAAACGAAAAAACATTGATATAATAGGGTTTCTAGAGGTTGTTTGTTCATATTTATATGGTTAATAGATGGGCGGCATGATGTAAGCTAGGTTTATAAACGTTGTTATATCAACGTTTATGGATTGTGTGCTTACATCAGACCACTGAACAATGACCGATAACCTTAAAAAAGGTTATTAGAGAGGTCTTTCATTAAGTTACTAAACTTAGTGGAAGCCTCTTTTTCACGTCATTATTCATGTTTCCGGCTATTCAACGATGGAGATCAAGTTAAAAAAGTCCAATAAATATGCCTTTAATAAATCGTTTGGAACGTGGGGATATTACCGATGAAGAATTTACACAAGTAACACAACTAAAGAGACATATGAAAAATCAACTTTCATTCCATACAACAGATGTATTGGAATGTATTAATAAGAAGGAGTTGATTGAAATTGCAGAATCTGAAATATATGCTTGATGAAATGGATTTAGAATATATTTTTGGAGTACAGAGGGAGTTTGAGAAGTACTTTAAAGATAATTCGGCAGAAATTTTAAAAAATTCGAGTTTTTTAGATTGATTATCAAAAGATCCAGAATATGTTTATCATTTTGATGAGCTATATTGGGCAGATGTGATTAGAAATGAATATCGAAGTAAAATGATTACGATGTAAAGAGTCTGATTAACAGCGATTTGGTTAATTAGACTTTTTTTGATTATTTAGAATGGGGGCAGGCTTCTCTTTCCTTTTGAGACAAGGAATCAGGTCCCATATCTCTACAAGAAAGTCTTACTAAATTATCTAACATTGTAGCGGTAATGTCCCTAGCTCTGGAAGCTTTTCGTTAATTCATTGAACTTTTTTGGAAGGCTTCTCTTTCATTTCCTGTGTACGTGAAAATTTATGCTTTACTAATGGAGAACTAACTAAATCTGTCATAATAGAGCGCCTTCAAGGAATAGTCGAATATATCACTCCTAAAATAAAATAAAGTTCGCATTTGGTTAAATAGATGTATGAATTTTACTTTTAATCTACTGGTCATTCGTGTTTTTTGTTATCTGAATGATAATATTATTTTAGTTTGTGTTGAATAGCAAGAATGGAGTGCTATAATAAAAATGTAAAAACTGAATAAATTTACTCATATAATAGCGAGGATATGGCTTGCAAGTTTCTACCAGTTTACCGTAAATGAACTGACTATGAGAGGCAATAATTAGAAATAGAATTCTATTAATCTATTTCTATTCTTTTCGACATTGGCTCGAAGGACTTTGCTCCACTCGTAGATTACCTGAGGGAGTATTAGTTCTTCGGCCTATTTTATTTTATCATGGGTAAATTATGTGAAAGCAGATTTTCCGTATCAGTTTGAATGAGTAAGGGGTAAGTTAAACTAACCGATTGGCGGAATTGTGACAGATGAAGATCCCAAAACATTAGTTGCAGCTGAAAGTGAATTGCACGAGGCAGTCCAAGTTTTGGGTGGAACCGTTCCTAACCCAATGTTCTATATGTGCTTTCTTCCTATTACTGCTGTTCCAGATTTGCCAATCACGGATGTAGGAAATGTGGATTATGTGACTTTGAAGATCTTTGATCCGATTACAGAATTAATTTCTGAATAATTGATTTGATACATGGGGGAATAGAAATGAATAAGAGTGAACTAAAACAACTAATTAACGTAGCGGCAGGACGCAAACGTGCAGATTTGGTTTTACAAAATGGAAAAATTGTGGACGTCTATCAAGGAAGTGTTTTTACTGGTGATGTTGCGATTGTTGACGGAAAAATTGCGGGAATTGGAGAACCCTATGAAGGTGAAGAAGTCATTGATTTAAAAGGAAAGTACATCGCACCTGGATTTATTGATCCGCATATCCATGTGGAATCTTCCTATGTGACTCCAGAAGAGTTTGGACGTTTACTTGTACCCCATGGGACGACAACGGTAATGGCAGACCCTCATGAAATCGTTAATGTGGCAGGGCTGAGAGGGTTGGATTATATGATTGAGGCTGCAGAACACACCGCTTTAGATATCAAATATATGTTGCCTTCCTGTGTCCCGGCTACTAATATGGAAAACTCTGGTGCGGTATTGACTGCATCAGATATGGTTGCCCCTTTGGAAGAAGGAAAAGCTGAAGGTCTGGCTGAATTTATGGATTTTCCTGGAGTAATCGGGGCCGAAGACAGTGTAATGGAGAAAATCTTAGTTGCAAGAAGGTTAAATAAACGAATCGATGGGCATAGTCCAATGGTGAGTGGCAAGGAATTAAATGCATATATTGCTGGTGGTGTAGAAAACGACCATGAAAGTTCTACTGTTGATGAATTGCAAGCTCGCATTTCTCGAGGAATGTATGTATTCTTACGAGAAGGATCTGTTACCCAAAATTTGCGTACGTTGCTAAAAGGTGTCACTTCTCAAAATGCCCGTCGCTGTGTTTTATGTGGGGATGATGTTCAGGCAAAAACGATTTTAGAAAAAGGGCATTTAGACAATTCCATTCGTATATGTGTAGAGGAAAATGTGAATCCAATCCAAGCAATCCAGATGGCAACGATAAATACGGCAGAATGCTGCCAGTTAGATGATCGTGGAGCAGTAGCACCCGGATTAAAAGCGGATTTGGTTATTTTCAGTGATCTTGATAACTTAATAGTGGAGCAAACATATATTGATGGAAAACTTGTGGCGGATCAAGGAAATTACGTGGCGCCATTTACTAAAGCAGATATTACACCTGTACAGTCTAGTGTGCATATTGGTGAATTTTCTAAAGAAAAGCTTCGTTTGATATTAGAATCAGATAAAGCAAGAGCGATTGAGGTAATTCAAACGGAAGCATTGACCAATGAAGCTATTGTTGAAGTGGAACGGGATAACGCGGGAGAGTTTATATACAATCCGGATAAACCCGTTGCGAAGATTGCCGTAGTTGAAAGACATAAAAATACTGGGAATGTGTTCGTTGGGCTGTTGAAAGACTATGGAATCAGGAAAGGTGCTATTGGTATTTCCATTGCGCATGATTCACATAACTTAATTGTGACTGGAACCAATGATGAGGATATGGCGGTGGCAGTGAAGAGCTTAAAAAAACAAGACGGTGGTGTCGTACTGGTCGCTGACGGTGAAGTGATCTGTAGTATGAAACTTCCAGTAGGTGGTCTGATGAGTGATCTTTCAGGAGAAGAAGTCGTCATAGAGCAAAGTAAAGTAAACAAATTGGCACATGAAGTACTAGGAATTGCAGAGAATGTTGATCCAATCATGACTTTAGGCTTTATGTCTTTAGCGGTAATTCCAACATTAAAGATCACAGACTTAGGACTTGTTGATGTGACAAAATTTGAATTTGTATCCGTTTCTGTTGAAGAAATCTAGTTTAAGTGGGACGGATAAAAAGATATGATATATAGACACCCAAGAGGACAGTCCAGTTCACAGCTTTAAACCGGTGAAATGGACTGTCCTTCATTATATTAACTTCCACTTAAAAATCATCTTCCACAATATTCCCGTAAGGACGATAAGAACTACCAAATACCCATATATTGCCAAGGGTATGAAGGAGATGATCAAATGTAAAATCGCAAATATCCCAACAATAAGCATTAATACGATAATTTTTCCAGTAGCACCCCCGCCTTGTTGGGCAGTTTCAATCGGTTCGGTAAACGGATATCTTCCGTTATTAAACAGCTTATAGGATATTAGCACCTGTAATAAAGCAGTGACCAAAACAACTGCCAAATCAGGTACGATACGGAAGGAAAATATCCAGATGTATAGTACAGATAGTACAAAAATAATCGGTAAGTACAGCCTTACGAAGAATGCCTTTAAAGTTGCACTGTAGACAATGCCATGTTTTTGAATAGGTGTTGTCTTAAAAATCCATGCACCTTTGTACTTCGCAGAAAACTGAAGCATATAAACAACCGTTCCAATGATAATGTTGGAGAAGTATATGGTTATAAAGGATCTGCCTTGCCCCACTTCTTCAAGTGTCTGATAGCTCAAATTATTAAAAAGGAAGATAAATGGGAAAACAAGTGCCATTCCCAATGAAGGATATACTTTTAATTTAAACTCTCTCTCTCGACTAATCATAATTGAAGAAAAGCGGTAGAATATTCTTTCCTCTTTGCTAAAACAAATTAATTTTTCTATCAGGTCATTTAGGGTCCATTTTTTCTTCTTTTTCGTACTTGATTCTTCCATTAGCTTTTGTAAATTCCGTTCGAACGATGGCATAAATAAATAATATAGGAAAATCGAGATGATAGGTCCCAACACTGCCAGTAGGGAGAGAGTAATAATCTCACTGGAATAATTTTGGTTTAACACCAGTTCAAATGGTGCACCAAACCATACTGGTGGAATCAATATATGCCACCAGCTAAAGTGATAAACAAATTCTAGATCTACAAAATCAAATAATCTTATGATGATTTGATAGCCGACTACAACCGCTACAGCAAGTAATATCTGCACATAATTAATCATATCCTTCAGCTTTTCCCCATCGAAAAATCGTAATACAACCATATAGATTAGTGCAGTAAAAGCTAGAACTAACAGGTCTATGAAAATGATTTCAATAAGGAATAGGAGAAAGTAAATAAATCCCTTTGTAAAAAGAAATACAATTGCTGGTATGGAAATAAATGCTGCCGTAAGCAGCGTTAAGTAAATCGCGACATGGAAAAACTTGGCTGCATTTATGGTTCGATTGTTTATTGGTTTTGTATTCAATATTACTTTATCCCGAACATCCAGAAGTACGGAAGAAAAATCTGAAATCATGGAAGTCATAAGGATGAACATGGCGATCCCAGCGATAATACTTACCTGGAACAAATAATTATCTCCAAGAAATACAAATGGGATGAGTACAAGACCGTATAAAGCATAAATCCATAATGACTTAAGAAATTGATTTCCTTCCTTTTTTTTAGCGTTTTGACTAAGTATGGTTGGAATACGCCGCCCATCCATTGTAAGTTTTATTTCAAGGATCTTCCGCATCACGTTATAATCAATATTTAATTTGCGGAAAACCGATTGAAAAGTATCAAGGACTTTTAATATTTGGATTTCACTCATCTTGGTTATCCCCTGTTACAATGGAAACAATCCTTTTCGCTGTTTCTTTATGCTCGTCAAATCCTGTTAATTGATTAAATATTGCTTCAAGTGACCCTGCCTTACTTTGCTCTTTTAACTCATCAAAGGAACCATCCGCAGCAATTTCGCCATTCACTAATAGAACAATTCGATTACTTATCTTTTCAACCACATCCATAATGTGAGAGGAATAAAAGATCGTTTTTCCCTGATTTGCCAAAGCCTCTAGCATATCCTTAATAACCATGACACTATTCGCATCAAGTCCACTTAAGGGCTCATCAAGGAAAATCAAATCTGGATTATGTAGAAGACTGGAGGTGATTAGAACTTTTTGTCTCATCCCTTTAGAAAAAGATGAGATTCTCGAATGAAAAACATCTCCCATATCAAATTCTTCTAAAAGGCTTAACGCTTTATTCTCAGCTGTCCCGCGTTCCAAACCATATAATTCACCAATAAATGTGAGATATTCAGCTGCTGTCAGATTATCGTAAATCTCTGCGTTTTCTGGTACATAACCAATTTTTTGTTTATATGTATAATCATTTGATGCAATATTATGCCCAAAGATTTCTACAACACCGCCATAACCCTCTACTAATCCGAGCATGATTTTTAATGTAGTACTTTTACCAGCACCATTTGGACCAATATATCCTATGATTTGCCCCTGGTAGACATCTAGGTTAATCCCGTTTAACACGTTCTTCCCGGGATAACTCATGATTAGATTTTGAAGTGACAATACTTTCTCTTTCATCCCCTTGTATCTCCCTTTCTATTAAACTATTTTTCTTCTTCTAACATAACAATGTGTGATTGGGAATGCAATGGGTATTAGAATGAATGGAAAAGTACTGTGACAAAAATTAATAACTATATTAGCAATCTTGGGCTTGCGTTAATCATCGGCGCAGAGAAAACGACGATTATTAATCTATTAATGAGATTTTATGAGATAGACCGTGGCGAAATCAATATCGATGGTCACAGTATTAAGCATTATCAATTAAATCAGTTACGTGAAAAAATTGGGATTATGCCGCAGGACACCTTTTTATTTTCAGGGACGATTATGGAAAACATACGTTATGGTCGTCTGGTTTACGATTAGAGGAAATCGTTTAACCAATAACTGAAAGCCAAGGTACAACCAATTTTTTCGGTGACGGCCGTAGTTGCACTTAATCTAGTAGGGAAAGGTTTATCCCGAATTAACTGGCTGTAAGACCCTAAACGAAAAGAGTTCGAGAAAAATCAAGAATTGTAAGTGGGGGATCAACAGAAAGTCAAAATCCCGGTTCTGTTTAACTAACATAAGTAGTGGATGATCCTACAACGTCAGCGACGAATCGTCACGGTCAAATCCATTGTGGGGAAGGTTTATTTGTGGCGGATAATAGTGCTCTTCCTACTCTGATAGCAGCTGGTCCAGTTCTTTCTAACGCTGCTTTGGTTATAAGATTGGATGATCATATTGTTCGACAGTCATCATAATATCGATAAGGCCCTTCATATAATAATGTAGGGTCTTATTAGCTAATATTTGTAGTGTTTAGTAATGGAGGAGCCTAATTATTTATTATGCTTAGCACCTTTCAAACTGTGCAGAAAAGAGGAATGCTATTGTTTGTTTATACTGTAAATCCTGGCGATTCTATATTTACTATTAGTCAAAAGTATGATATTTCAGTTGACATCATTCGCGGTGTAAATGGATTAGTTAATCCGAATATTGTTCCAGGTCAAGCACTACTGATAAATACAAAAATATATACGGTTCAGCCAGGGGACAGTCTCTATACAATTTCCCAAAAGGCTTACGTTTCGAGCGATATGTTAATCGCAGCAAATCCTAAAATAAATCCATCTACCATCCAACCCGGAATGAAAATTATTCTTCCTGAACTTCCAAATTACATTGCTACTACTTTAGGTTATTTCTATGTGACTGGAACACAAAGTGATCAGCTAGTGATTAGAGACTTCGCTCCTTATACTACTTATTATTCATTTTTTGAGTATCATTTTAATTTGGATGGTTCCCTTAGTTCATTAAACGATTTGCAAGCTATAGAATCAGCTTGGAACAGTCATACAGCACCATTAGCGACGATTACCAATTTGACCGCTGCCGGATTCAGTGCTGAACTAACAAGTCAAACATTAAACAACCCAGCATCAAGGCAAAATTTTATCAATAATATCTTTACCCTTTTATCCCAAAAAGGATATGCAGGTGTAAATATCGACTTTGAAGGAACATTAGCAAAAGATCGTGATATCTTTTCTACTTTTTTAAACGAATTAGGAAGCCGGCTTCACATTGCGGGATTACTAGTGACAATAGCAGTTCCAGCAAAAACGAGTGCAGATATTCCTTGGTATGCAGGTTATGACTATGGTGCAATAGGGTCTGTAGTAGATTTTATGTTTATTATGGCCTATGATTGGCATCATATGGCGAGTGAACCTGGTGCAGTTGCACCACTTAATGAAGTGAGAAAAACAATCGAGTTTGCAGTGCAAAAGATGGATAGAAGTAAAATAGTCCTAGGTATCCCATTATACGGTTATAACTGGGCACTGCCATACAATTCCGAAGTTTTAGCTACTGCAATCTCCAATCAGGACGCGATTGATCTAGCAATGAGCAAAAGTGTACCTATCAATTATTCGGTGGTAGATGAGGCTCCTAATTTTTACTATGTCGATGAAAATGGACAGCGTCATGTTGTCTGGTTTGAAGACACTCGAAGTATTGCTGCAAAGATGAAGCTAGTACGTGAATATCGTCTTCATGGAATAGGAGCTTGGCAGGTTGGACTTGGTTTTCCTCAAGGGCCATGGCTATTAACCAAGTTTTTTCGTGTCAGAAAGGTAACCTAGAGTGCTTCTGTTGAAGGCTTGGTTGAGATCATACTTTGGTATTTCCATTAACTTCTTTGATTTATAATCAAGAAGGTGACAAATATAGGGGCTTTTCATGGGTCTTCGACTTTTGAGAAGCTTCTTTTCCAATTAAACAAAGGATAAAACAACTATAATTATTCTTTCCCTTGAGAAAGCAACGGAAAGTATGCGTTAATGAAGATGTCGGACCGATAGACTCTTGTGAAAGGAGGCTGATTATATTGATCACAAATTCTGAGGTGATTTCCGCATAGCGGGAATCCCTAAATGGGACCGTATTACATGCGGTCCCATTTTATTTAAGATGATTATTTGGAAAATTAACATCTTTCCGTAATAGGAAAAATCATTTATAATTTGCATTAAGCAAGGATGTAATTAATAAAAACATTAGGAAAGGAGCTGTTACGTGATGAGTGTTTTACAGGTTAATTTCGATATAAATGTACTTGTTAACAAGGAGGACGTAAATCGTGCAATACAAAAATGCAAAAGAGGTCCTTCCCCCTAGTTTGCTAAAAGAGATGCAGAAATATATTCAAGGTGATTTGATTTATATTCCAAAAGCAAAAAAAGAGCGGGCAGGATGGGGAGAAGTGAGTGGAACGAGAGCGTTAATCGCTGAGCGGAATGAGGAAATTTTTCAGTTATACAATAATGGAAAATCATTTGAAGAATTAGAGCGTAAATTTCATTTATCGATTGACAGCATACGAAAAGTTATTTATAAAATGCGAAGTAATCAGTAGTAAGTTTTTCATCTAACTTATAGAAGCGTGAAGCTGCAAGACCAAGCTTGACGCTTTTTGGTAGGTAAGAAAGTAAAACGACTTTCTTACTACATAAGTGCAACTAACGCTGAAAAAACATAAAGAAATTGTATCATCAATTGGATGGTACAAATCGATTATAGTTATTCTTTCGCTAGTTTTTACAACCCTTTCCATGCATTAATAAGTATGTAGCCGTTGATTTTCGAGAAGGGAGGTAACAGGAATGTTTACTAAAATTATTGAGGTGGCTCTCGTATAATCGAGGTCCAAACAGACGACTTGATTTTTTAAGTAATAAATTCAGACCTAAGATGCAGAGGTTCTGAATCTTAGGTGGGAAACAATTGTTACCGAATTTCAGGCCCTAAGCCGACGACCAGATGTCTTCCCGAATGTATTCTTAATGATAAGGGAGGAATTAATGATGCATATGGATATTGCTGTTTATAAAATTATTGCGAATGAACGAATGAAAAAAGTAAAAGCTGAAACCTACGGAAAACAAACATGGATCAATGAGCTAGAAAATGAGTATGCTTTTGAACACACTTGCACGAAGCGGGAAGTCTGGTTTAACAGTAAAGAGGACGGAAATTTCGTTGATAGTAAAGAATTGAATAATAGATGATAACGGAAATATTAGCCTTCCCGCCAATGGTGGGAAGGTTATTTATGTTTTAAAAGTTTTTATAATATTTCATAGATTTAAGCAGTGCGTGCATACCGCCCACTCTACCTAAATATAATGAATCTGAACGTCTTATTGTACCAAAATAATATTAAGGGAATTCAGAACAGTGTTTACAAACTAGAGAATGGGTGGGAAGGAAATGACCAAAATGGTTCCAGCCCCTTATGTCAATCAGCGTACGGTTAGAGATTTTGTTTGTGAACCGAATAGTAATCAAATAAGTGTGATCACGGAATATATGGGATCGTCTAGAGTAGAGAAGTGGAATCTAGATCAAAGGAGACCTGAGCAGCCATCTTTTACATTGGAAAGAGTCACGTTCTTAAAATATGTTACTGGCACCTCTGATTTAATTATCGGGATGGATGTGACAGGGAATGAGAGGGAACAATTATTTCTCCTCAAGGAAAATGGTATGCTCATTCCACTGACCCACTCACCTGAACATGTTCATCTATATGGGGGAAACTCTCCGGACGGAAAATGGATTGCCTGGTCCAGCAACCGACGGAACAGAGCCTTTTTAGATATTTATATCCAGAGTCTAGAGACTTTTGAATCCCATCTAGTGTTTGCCGGAGATGGGATGGTTTCTGTGGATAGATGGTTTCCTAATGGAAATGTATTATTGGTCAGAAGAACGAACTCTGCGCTGGATCATGATTTAGGGATTTTATCTCTTTTAACTGGAAACATCGACTGGATTACGGAGCATTCAGGAGAAACGAGCTACCGTAATATCTACTTCAGTAACAACGGAGATGATATATATCTATTGTCCAACAAAGATAGTGAATTCTATGGACTGGCGTGTATTCATCTGCCCACCAAACAATTCACTTGGCTGCTGCGGGGGAATTGGGATTTTGAAGGATTGTCCTTTAGTAAAGAAAATAGCATGTTTGCTTTTACTGAAAATCAAGGTGGAATCTCAAAAGGGTATATGTTTGATTTGAAACAAGGGACTCTTTATACATGGGAAACCCCAATGGGTGTGATTACCAATCTCACCTTTTTACCTGAACGACAAATGCTGCTTTTTAAATTAAATGGGCCTGCACACCCCCCAGAACTATGGGCACTTCACCTTCCAACTCTTCAGGCCCAGCCGTTAGTAAATATAAACAAACCCTACATAGAAGGGAAACTAACCGAGCCAAGTCTGCTATCCTATTGTTCATTTGACGGTCTTCAAATCCCTTTCTTTTATTATAAGCCAGAGCCAGCTGCTAAGAAACATCCAGTTGTCATCTATCTTCATGGCGGACCAGAAAGTCAAAGCCGGGCATCCTACAACCCACTTTTGCAATATTTTATAAACCAGGGATTTTGTATAGCAGCACCTAATATCCGTGGAAGCACAGGGTACGGAAAGACGTATACCCATTTGGATGATGTACGGAAACGGATGGATGCTGTAAAAGATGTGATATCCCTAGTAGACTTACTCAAACAAGATCCGGATATTGATGCTAGTAAAATCGCTGTTTTCGGAGGAAGCTATGGTGGATTTTTAACGCTTGCGGCGATCAGTCACTATCCTAATTTATGGGCGGCTGCAGTTGATATTGTAGGAATGTCGAGCCTGCGAACGTTTGTCCAAACAACCAGTCCCTGGAGGAAGCGGCCTAGAGAAATTGAATACGGTACAGTTGAACAGGACGGGGATTTTTTTGACCAGATTGATCCACTTAATCATGCTGATGATATTACGGCTCCCTTGCTAGTCATCCACGGCGTAAATGACCCACGTGTGCCAGTTGGCGAGTCCGAGCAAATCGTCAATAAACTGAAGCAACGAGGGCATCCCGTGACCTATCATCGCATAGAAGGGGAGGGGCATAACTTAGTGAAACCGGAGGATAAAATCTATGTTTTCTCTATGGTGGCTGCTTTTCTTGAGAAATATATGGGATGTGACTAATCACAACCACCATTCGATTTCAATTTTAGTTTGAATAATAATTATGTGACAGCATTTAGACCGCGAAACACATATACGGTATTTTTCCTAATTGTAATTAATTTTTACAAACATAGTAGTATTAGGGGGTTTGAACAATCACCTTTGTGTGCATTTCCTTTCGTTGTATCCATCCATAAAAGAACATAAAAATACGGACTTAAATAAGGCGCACGTTTTGCACCTCATTTCTCAAAACGTCAATTTTTGGTGTTTCAAGGCTCTCAACTACTTTGGTTGGGGGCCTTTTGTATAGCTTGGCGTACTTTAAAATTGGATGTTGTGGATAACTTAATCATCGAGAACAGCCACGTCCAGCTCCAGCGCCAAAGCTGTAGCGAGACTTCCCTCACCTCCGTAATCTAAGTCAACCGCTTACGCTCCCAAAGAGTTTCCTTTATCTCAAAGGCAAGGAGAAGTTCGACTATGGTCGCCTTCCTCTGGGGCGCAGTCCGTACTTCGCTAAACAAGCTTTAAGCTTTTGTTCTGCGAAATAAGGTGTTTTGTTCACGAAAATATTCTTTGGCCACTTTTAATCACTATGAATTATAGTTCAGTATTTTCGAAAGTTTTGTTAAGTCAGTTCTTTAACTGTGTCTGTGTCGTGTGATTTATGTTCATCGTCATTTGAATATCAGTGTGGCTTAGCTGTTCCTACACCTTATAGATTGGTTAAGGATAGAAGTCACCAGGTGTGAGAACGAAAAAGAATGAAGTTGAGCTTTAAGGAAATATTAAGTCATTTATAACTGTAATAGGCCGTCCTTTTCATTCAGAACTTATTTCTATTAAAGAAAGCCAAGGATTGATCGTCAAAATTATGACACCAGTATGCGCGGTGATGACGATTCTGCCACCAATCTTGCACTATGCAATCATTTTGTCTTTTTTACGGAAATATGTAGCATGAGGGTTGTTCAGACAATATTTAGTTATTTCATAAAATTAGGCTCCTGTTTTAGTAACTATACCCATCTATTTTACATAGGTTGTTGATGAGTGTTCGAAATATGAATTATTCATCTGGTACACAGATCTTTTCGATTTAATTCTGCTGTTTTTGTTTCAAGTTTTTGGTACCTATTTTAAATTGGATTGAGGAGGAAAAGTAAATGAATGATTTTCAAAATGAACTTCAAATGTTAAATGTTGGTGATTTCCAAGCGACTCAGGCAACCCCTTGGGATCAAAATCAGTACTATGCGGATCAATCCGGTGAGCAATTCGGATTTGGTATTGGCAATTGCTTTGGTGTTAGATGCTTTGGTGTTAGCTGCTTTGGCTTTAACTGCTTTAACTGCTTTAACTGTTTTAGATGCTCTAACTGCTTTAGGTGTTCCCATTGCTCATCTTGCGCCAGATGCCACCGAGAAGACAATTAAGCCGTGTGTTAATCGTTTAGTTGTTTATTTGAGAAAGCCCCCTGTATTGTTGGCAGGCAGGAAAGTATAAACTTTCCTACGCTGCATAAGTGCAACTAAGGTTGTCACCGAAAGTCTTGGTGACAACCAAGTTTTCTAACAGGGAGGCTTTCAATATAAGGTATGACATAATGGACAAATTGCTGTACATACGATGGTAGTGGAAGTGATAATGAACAATTATGGTCACAAGAGGTAAGGAGGATAGAGATGGCAAATTTGAAACCTTCTGTGCGTCTGAAAGTGAAAAGGGATACGTTTTACCTCCCTGAACCAAACAGAGGTGTGTATTTTCGAAACAACTTAAGTTCATTCCGTATCGAAGGTAGTGGGATCGATCAATGGGTTGAAAAATTGTTACCGATGTTCAATGGGGAGTATACGTTAGGGCAATTGACTAACGAATTACCTGGTCTATACCGGGATCGAGTATACGAAATTGCGGAAGCGCTGTATGCAAATGGCTATGTTCGTGATTTAAGCCAAGACCTTCCGCATCAATTGTCGGATTATCATCTTAAAAAGTATGCATCTCAAATTGAGTTTGTGGACAATTTAGTTGGTTCTGGGGAAGCTCGTTTTCAAATTTTCCGTCAGGCCAAAGTATTGGCAGTTGGCTCTGGTACTATTCTAAACTCATTGGTTTCTTCTTTAATTGAATCCGGTTTGTCTAAGATCCAAGTGCTAATCACAGACGAGGTTCAGACCAATAGACAGAGGTTAAAAGAACTCGTGGAACATGCACGAAAAAAAGACCCAGAGGTTGATTTAAAGGAGGTTCCGCAAAAGAAGGAGAGTTGGCGGGAAATAGTGAAGCATTTTGATTCAATTTTGTATGTGAGTCAGGAGGGAGAACTAGAGGAACTTAAGTATCTTCATACAGTTTGCAGGGAAGAGAAGAAAATGTTTCTTCCCGCTATATGTCTGCAGCAGGTAGGTTTAGCAGGTCCATTAGTACATCCAGATTCCGAGGTGTGTTGGGAGTCAGCATGGCGCCGATTGCACCGTTCTGTCTTATTCAAAAATAGGCAAATTCCTGCCTTCTCTGCCACTTCGGGATCGTTGTTAGCCAATGTGATTGTATTTGAATTGTTTAAAGAAGTTACAGGAGTCATGGAATTGGAACAGAATAATAGAATTTTTCTTCTGGACTTGGATACATTGGAGGGAAACTGGCATTCGTTTTTTCCTCACCCACTTGTAACAAGTGATATATTTGCTGAATGGGTTGAAGATGTCGAAAAGCGGATCCAAATAGGCTTAGAGAAAGCTGAGTCAGGTAAATTACTTCTTTACTTCAATCAGTTGACATCAGAGGAATCAGGAATCTTCCATATTTGGGAGGAGGAAGATTTGAGACAGCTTCCGTTAGCTCAGTGCCGCGTTCAGATAGTCGACCCGTTGTCAGAGGGGCCAGCTGAGTTGATGCAAGATATTGTCTGTTCGGGTTTGACTCATGAGGAGGTACGAAGAGAAGCAGGATTAACTGGGATTGAAACGTATGTGTCGCGAATGGTCAGTTTGGCCGTTGATACTTTGCCACTAAATAAAAATGCTGGCGCAATTTTATCAGTACCGGAGGAAATTATCGGGGTTGGATCTGGTGAATCGTTTGTGGAAGGTGTAGGCCGTGGGTTACAAAAGTGTTTGGCAGAGGAGCTGAAGCAACAACTTAATCAGAAGTATTCTGTTTCTCGAGTACAGTTGAGTTTTATAGAAGATGAGAGATGCCGGTTCTATTTAGAGGCACTGACTACGATGCAGGGAGCACCAATAATCGGAATAGGAAAGGAAGTATCCGGTTTTCCTGTAGTATGGGTAGGTACGAAAGATGGATGGTATGGCAGTACAGATTTAAATATAACAATGGCATTACGGAGGGCATTACAGCAGGCACTTATCAAAGTGCAAAACAATTCGGATTCCTCTAAGAAAAAAGCCTGTGAGGTAACATCTGTATTTTTGGAAGAGAAAATGCCGGTTAGTCTTAATATTCCTGCTTGTGAAGAGAGGATACAGGCCGACATCCTACAAGGAGCCATGGAAATATTGAAACGGAATGGGAAACGGGTCCTAGTATTCGAATTAGGGCTTGAACCTGTTTTTAAAGAGCAACTTGACGGAGTGTTTGGTGTTTTGCTGCGAGAGGAGGATTCACAATGAGTTCCCTCGTGTTGATTGTAGGAGAAGGGGTGCTTGCGGAACTTGTTAGCGATGAACTGTCAGCACACCATCAAGTTATTCGTAAGTCCAATTTTGAGGAAGGGGTTCCAAAAAATATCGATTTGGCCCTCTTTTTGGATGATGGTTGGGAACCCTCTGTTCATCAAAGGGCAGAAGAAGTCTTTCGAAAGACTGGTACTCCCTGGCTCAGAGGTTTCGTTTCATTTGGAGAAGGTGTAGTTGGTCCGCTTGTACGACCAGGTTCGGCCGGTTGCTCTCAATGTGCGGACATGAGACGTCTCATGGGAGGACGTGACCGTACGGAGATGTGGGAAGTACAACAGAGGCCAGATATGGGCTGGGAATTGGGAAGTGACCCATGGTCCTCAGGTACCGGACTTTTGCAAATGGCTTCCCTGATTGGGGTTGAGGTACAGAATTTATTACAAGGTGATCGGGCTTATTCGGAAGGGAAGATATATTTAATTGACTTGAAAACACTGAAGGGCTCATGGCATTCTTTTCTGCCCGACCCGTTGTGTCCGGTCTGTGGTCGATTACCCGATGATTCCCGAGACTTAGCCCGAATTTCACTGCAGCCAAGTCCGAAAATCAGTTCCAGCAGTTTCCGCTGCCGTCCGTTGGATGAAATGAAAGAAGTTATTGTCAAAGACTATCTTGATAATCGTACTGGTCTTTTGAATAGTAAAATGTATGACCTAGTGCCTCCATTTGCTGATGCGAGTGTCAATCTGCCTATGTTAGCCGGGGATGAGGGAACAGCTGGCCGGACTCATTCATATGCAGAAAGCGTGTCGACAGCCATTTTAGAGGGATTGGAGCGGCACTGCGGTTTAGAGCCACGTGGCAAACGGACAGTAATACATGATAGTTTTCGGAACCTGGAAAAAGAAGCACTCAATCCATTGAAGGTAGGCGTACACGCAAAGGAGCAATATGCGCAGTCTGGTTTTCCATTTAAATCGTTTGATCCTAACCGTTCCATTAATTGGGTATGGGGTTATTCGTTCTTAGAAGAGCGTCCAATTTTGGTACCTGAACGCCTTGCATATTACAGTGTTGGATCCGGTTCACAAGGTTTTATCTATGAAACTTCCAATGGATGTGCGCTAGGAGGAAGTTTAGAGGAGGCCATTTTCTATGGAATTATGGAAGTGGTCGAGCGCGATTCATTCTTGATGACTTGGTACGCGAAGCTCAATCTTCCGCGACTGGATCCTTTTACAGCTGACGACCAGGAGTTGGAATTAATGGTCGAACGGATGCGAGTGGTTGCTGGGTATGATTTGTATTTGTATAACTCCACGATGGAACATGGTATTCCAAGTATTTGGGCAATGGCTAAAAACAGAAAGGAAAAGGGACTGAATCTCATCTGTGCAGCCGGAGCTCATCTGGATCCAGTACGTGCAGTGAAAAGCGCGGTTCACGAGCTTGCTGGCATGATGCTGAACCTTGATGAAAATTTTGAGAAGAACCAGGAGGAGTATGAAAAAATGCTGCATGATTCTTCCTTGGTGAGGCAGATGGATGACCACGGTATGCTTTACGGTTTGCCGCAAGCAGAAGAGCGCTTAAGTTTTTTGCTTGACAACAATAGTCCAATGCGATCATTTAAGGAGGAGTTTAAGTGGAAGTCGAATCATACGGATCTTACCGATGATTTGCAAGACATTCTTCAGGTGTTCCGTCAGTTAAATCTTGATGTAATTATAGTCGACCAGTCGACACCGGAAACGATACGAAACAGATTGTATTGCGTAAAAGTACTGATTCCCGGGATGCTGCCAATGACATTCGGGTATCATCTTACCCGCCTGACAGGGCTTGAGAGGGTACTCCGAGTTCCTATGAAGCTTGGGTTTACGAATAAACCATTGACACCAGAACAACTCAATCCATATCCGCACCCATTTCCTTAAAGATTGTTTAGGAGGTAGAGGATGAGTCTGGAAGAATTTCTGCATAATCTGCATTTTAATATTGATAAGGCAAATCAGTCGAACTGGAAAGCGGATTTTGAGGATGCACCTCTTGCATATAAACTTTACCGTGGATTACCGGTTGTTCCATTGTCCACGGAAGTACCGCTGACGCTTACTGGAGGAGAACCTCCAGTAAGACTGGACCTTAATAGAGTCGGTCATTTTCTCTGGTATGTATTCGGTTTTACTCAATTGAGCCAATCCGTCTTTCCAATGGATTCCACAGAGCAAAATTCCTTCCCTTTGCAGTCGTATCGGCGGTTTGCTCCTTCTGGTGGGGCGCTGTATCCTAACGAATTGTACGTGTATTTGAAGGTAGAGGGACTCCCAGATGGAGTCTACCATTATGATGTAGCACACCATAGCCTGGTATGCCTAAGGGAAGGGAACTTCGATTCCTATTTAGCCAGGGCTTTGGGCAATCGGTGTGACATCTCCTCGTGTTTTGGTATTGTCTTTGTGTCGACAATGTTCTGGAAAAATTTCTTTAAATACAACAACTTTGCGTATCGACTCCAAGGGTTGGATGCTGGTGTGCTGATTGGACAGTTAATGGAGGTGGCGAAAAGGTTTGGCTTCGCTTCAGGTGTCTACTTTCAATTTCTTGATACCGCAATCAATCATCTGCTTGGACTATCCGAACTGGAGGAGAGCGTATATAGTGTAATTCCACTATCGCTGGAAGCCACCATCTGGTCTACTAACGGAAAGGACCTATACAAAAATGTTATATCGGAAGAATTGAAACAAGAGCTGCCAGCAATTCAACCAGAACATTTCGAGCGGTCACGTAGTGTCAAGGACTATCCGATGATAACTGCGATGAATGAAGCTTCTAAGCTGGATTCCACATCTTCATTTCGGATGATCGGGGGGAGGGCAACTCCTGAACGTGTGGAGCGTACTGTGGCATTGCCTCATATAGAGCCCCTGTATTATGATCTGGCCGAGGCCTGCGAAAACCGATTTTCTCCCGACATGGATTTCATTTTAGGGAAGGTGAGTCAACAACAACTGGCCACCCTTCTCCTAAAGGCAACGTCTTCTTTTTCATACAGAAATGATTTGGATGAAGCATATAGTAGTAATGACCCTCGTGTAACAATTTACAGCTGTTTATATAATGTAGAAGGTATTTCAAATGGGGCGTACGAATATGATAGTGCAAAGCATATGCTAAGAGAAATATGCCCTGGGGACCATCGACTCCACTTGCAGACTGGAATGTCTCTGGATAATGTAAATTTGCTCCAAGTACCACTTTGTCTGCATGTGGCTGGTGATAAAGAATTCTATAAAACAGAACTAGGATACAGGGGTTACCGAATCCAGCAGATGGAAGCAGGCATGCTCGTGCAACGATTGCTTTTGACTGCATCAGCTCTCGGGATGGGAGGGCACCCGCTTCTTGGATTTGAAGCGAATTTGAGTGATGAACTCTATAATATGGATCAAGAAGGAAAGACCAGCCTAATCCAAATCCCAATTGGTCCCTATCGCCCTCGTCCCTCGCTGAGGGGAAGTTTGCACAGCTAATTTATGGTTTTTATCTTGTGAAGGACTATATAATGAGGAATTATCAAGCAGGTTATTATTATGATTGGGTTTTTAATTGAGATAAGAGTGACTGGCTAACATTTCGCTAACATAAGGATTTCAATGGAGGCTTCTCATTAGTTGACCAAACTTTTGAGAAGCCTCTTTTTTAATTGTTTTTGTAACATGGAGATAAATTATTACACATTCTGAGTATTTCGGTTACAGCAAATACACTGTAACGTCAACGGGAATCTTGCTATTGATTTTAACGTTCGATTTTTAATAGTCGATAGAAGGTGGCCCGTCAGCTATTACCTAGAACTTTAATTTTTAGCTATTGAATTTATCTTGCGAATTATTCGGAAGAAGGAGTTAAATTATTCGTAGTTATTTTTGATGAAAGAGGATTATTTATTCAAAAAGAAGGAAGGCGCGAAGCAAAAACCTCTTACCCATCTCTACGCCGTAGCTACTTCGAGTACTTTTGCATAGACAATAATGTGGGTACCGCCTCGAACGAGTAAATAAACAATCATTATTTAATTGGCTTGACTGGAAAATGACTTAAATTAACTCATATTTCAAGTAAGATTGATGTACAGAGAGAAGATGCTATTCTTGGTACAGTTCGTTTGTGTTTTAAATCGCGCTGATATTGCCGGGGATATCTTCCTACTTAAGTGATTAATCAATTTGAAAGTTTAATAAGGATAAAGACTAAAGACGTTGGGACACAAACTAGACGCGCAGCATAAAAAACCCATCCTACAAATAATAAGTAGGATGGGTCTTGCTCATTTTTACTTAAAGATGTCGCTAATTTTTTGAATTTCTTCGTTCGTTAATTGAACATCAAGTGTTTTCAAATTATTAAGTACTTGATCTCCTCGCTTCGCACCTGGAATGACTGCATCGATGGCATCCCTTGTTAAATACCAAGCAAGAACAACATGTGCAACTTCTACACCTTTTGCATCTGCAATTTTACGTACCTGTTCTACCTTTTCTAAGTTTTGTTTAAATACTTCACCTTGGAAATATGGTAAACCTGCACGTAAATCATCAAATACCGCATCTTCTTTATACTTTCCTGCTAACAATCCAGATGCTAGTGGGAAAAATGGAATAAAGGAAATATTATTTTCTGTTAGATATGGGAAAAGAGTTTCCTCTGCACCGCGATTTAATAAGTTGTATTCACCTTGAAAAACATCCACATATCCATCTTGATTTGCCTCTATTAATTGTTCCAGTGAGAAATTAGAAACACCAATTGCGCGGATTTTACCTTCATCCTTTAGTTCTTTTAATGCGCCAATTGCTTCAGCTCTCGGTGTATCCTCATCTGGATAATGAATGTACATTAAATCGACATAATCTGTATCAAGTCGT
>NZ_PIOC01000010.1:86661-213059 GCF_003369575.1 Oceanobacillus arenosus
TTATCGTTCACCATTTCGTTACCGATAAACTTCGGAGAAACTTTTGTTGCGATAACAAGGTCTGATCGTTTACCACTTTCTTTCACTACTTCTCCAACGAGTTCTTCTGAGCGTCCTGGTCCATACAAGAAAGCTGTATCGATTAGGTTAATACCATTATTAATCGCAGTATGGACAAGCTGCTTACCAGCTTCTTCATCTAAATTTGGATACAAATTATGGCCACCAACTGCATTGGTTCCTAGTCCTATTGGATTAACATATAAATCTGATTTACCAAGTTTTACGCTTTTTGCCATCGTAAAAAACCTCTTTCTTTTAGTAGTTGAGGCTTAAATTAAATTCAAATTAAATGCTGCTCGTC
Source organism: Oceanobacillus arenosus (assembly GCF_003369575.1). Lineage (GTDB taxonomy): Bacteria > Bacillota > Bacilli > Bacillales > Amphibacillaceae > Oceanobacillus > Oceanobacillus arenosus. Next base: position 87,026 of record NZ_PIOC01000010.1, read on the forward strand.
ATAGCCTCACTTATAGTGTAGAACAATTAAAACTGTATATCAAAATTTGTTTATTTAGTTTCACTATGTGGAACTAATGATCCAACCTTCTTATTTATGTCCAGATTAATTTGTCTTAATCTATCATGGATTTTTAACTACCTATCTCATGAATAGATGTAAAGGAGGAAAAACAAATGAGCAAAGAAATTAATAAATTACCAAATGATTGTCTAAATAAAGGCAGAGAGGAATAGTACAGGAAGTATAGAAAATCGTTCAAAAAATGGTTATAAGAGGACTTACGGTAGCGTTCATTGTTTGAATAGGGAGATGGAAACCCCTTCTTATCATAAAAGGGTTGAAAAAGGCTATTATTTATATATAATAAAACAGAACGTTTCGTTTTGTTATTAAACATACTTCAAAATTACAGAGTGAAAGAAAGGGATGGATTATGAGAAATTCAAAATTAGATACAGGGATCGGTTCTATACAATGGTTTATCTTTTTACTTGCTAATTCACTAACGATTCCAATTATCGTTGGTCAGGTCTTTCAATTTTCTCCAGTGGAGATCACTGAATTGATGCAAAGAACCTTTTTTATTGTGGGGATAACTTCTTTATTAACTGGGTGGTTGGGACATCGTTTGCCAATTCCAGATGGTCCAGCTGGAATATGGCTAGGGGTATTTACGTTAATGGGACAAATGGCTGTTGCACAAGGAGTAGGTAAAGTTGGTGGTTCTTTACAATTATTGGAAGGCGCTATGCTTTTAACAGGAGCTTTTCTAATTATTATTGGTTTAGCAGGATGGATGACGAAATTGCTGAAGTTGTTTACACCTTTAGTAAATGGTGTTTACTTGACAATTCTTGGTTTTCAATTAAGTGGAATGTTCCTTAAAGGAATGATTGGGGTCAACGATGCATCAACTAAGATTCAGCCAGGAATTGTTATTCTTTCGTTCGCTATTTTTATTCTAGTACTTGTTCTTTCTGTGTGGGGAAGAGGCTGGTTAAAAAGCTATGCTGTCTTAATTGGTATGGTTGTAGGTTCGATTGCCTTCATTATATTGTTTGGTTCACAGCCTATGCCGAAAACATCATCCATTATTTCATTACCTGACGTTCTCGCTTGGGGAACACCAACGCTTGATGCGGGTATGATTGTTTCTTCAATCATGGTTGCGTTTGTTCTCATTTCAAGTATTATTGCCAGCGTAGCAGCTATGAAACAAGTGTTTGGCGAGAAAGATGACGAACATGCAAAAACGAAAGAAGACCGGAAACATGGCTCACTTAAAAGTGCCGGCATTATTAGCGGAATCAATACGATGTTGTCAGGTATATTTTCGACAGTTGGAGTTGTACCGTTTTCAGTCGCTGCAGGGTTTGTTCGGATGACAGGTCAAAGCCGTATGCTTCCATTTTTCATCGGCAGTATCGTTTTAGCGGTTATCTCCTTTTTTCCAACAGTGTATACACTGTTTGCTATACTTCCAAGCCCAGTTGCTTATGCAGCTATGCTTGCATCTTTTACGTCAATGGCAGGAATCGGAATCAGTTCTGTATTGAAGGAGCCTCTTGATCAAAGACGATTAACCATTTTAAGTACAGCACTTTCTCTTGGAACAGGGGTTATGTTCTTACCTTCAGTGATCTTTTCGGCTTTACCAGCCGTTTTGCAATATGTATTCAGTAATGGTGTAATGGTAGGAATGTTGGTTGCTCTTATATTTGAACAAGTTTGGCGTCCAAAACAAGTCCAATCAAGCATTAGAACTCCAATCGCTAAATAACATGGAATTAGATGGTTAAATTGTTTACAATCATAGTATGTGGAACATTCCCATTACACTACAACCATTTAAGTGAGGAAAGAAAATGTCAGAAAACAAACAATCGAAACAGCACTCAGTAGGACGGCCGCGAAGTGAAGCATCCAAGATGGCTATTCTTAATGCTACTATTGATTTACTAGAGAAAACTGGATATTCTGCTTTAACTATAGAAGCTATTGCTTCACATGCAGGTGTTGGAAAGGCAACGATTTATCGTTGGTGGTCTAACAAGGCGTTTCTTGTTCTTGATGCTTTTTTTATGACAACTGAACCACATTTGTATTTTCTTGAAAAAAAATCGATTCATGAAAACTTTCGGCACCAGCTTTATGATCTGGCAAGGATTCTGAACGGTACTCTTGGACGAACGATAGTCGCCCTTGTTGCGGAGAGTGGGGGAAATTCAGAAATGGCGCAAGCTTATTACACAAACTTTCTGGTTCCACGTCGTAAGGATGCCAAATTAATCCTTGAACGTGCCATTGCTCAAGGTGAAGTCCACGATACAATTAACTTAGATGTAGTATTGGATATGTTATATGGTCCTGTGTACTTTCGAATTCTTATATATAAGAAAGAAGTAGATGCAGGTTTTATTGACACCTTATTAGACCAGGTTATGATTAGTATCGGTGCTCTTTGACTAGACTGTGATGTGGCTTTATAAAAGAGTTTAGAAATCAAGCACTAATGAGTAGTCGGGAAGTATAGCGAGTATACAAAGGATAAAACAATTATAATTATTCTCTCCCTTGAGAATGGAATGGAAAGTATGCGTTAATTAAGGTGTCGGACCGATAGACTTTTTGAAAGGAGGCTGATTATATTGATCACAAATCCTGAGGTGATTTCCGCATAGCGGGGATCACTAATTGGGACCGTATCGTATTACGGTCCCAATTTATTTATGAAAATTATTCTAAAAATTCGAATTCTTCCATAAAGGGAAGAATTGCTTATCATCTGCAATATGTAGGACTGTTATTTTAAAAGAATTAAGGAGAGGAGTTCTTACTTTATGAATGTTATACAAGTTAATTTCGACATTGCTGAACATGTATATGTTATAAAGGAGGACGTAAATCGTGCAATACAAAAATGCAAAAGAGGTCCTACCCCCTAGTTTGCTAAAAGAGATGCAGAAATATATTTAAGGTGATTTGATTTATATTACAAAAGCAAAAAATAGAGCGGCAGGATGGGAAGAAGTGAGCGGAACGAGAGCGTTAATCGCTGAACGGAATGAGGAGATTTTCCAGTTATACAATAATGGAAAATCATTTGAAGAATTAGAGCGTAAATTTCATTTATCGATTGACAGCATACGAAAAGTTATTAATAAAATGCGAAGTAATCAATCATAAGTTTTTCATCTAACTTACTAGAAGCGTGAAGCGGCAGGATTAAGCTTGACGCCTTTTTGCGCTTGAATAGGAAAATATAAAATCTGGATGTTATGGATAACTTAATTGCCGAGAATAACCACGTCCAGCTCCGGCGCTAAAGCTGTAGCGAGACTTCCCTCACCTCAGTACGTCCCTAAACGGGCGCTTGCGCTTTTGTTCATGAAAAAACGTAAAAAAGTTGTATCCTCACCTGGATGGTACAAAACGATTATAGTTATTCTTTCGCTAGTTTTTACAACCCTTTCCATGCATTAATAAGTATGTAGCCGTTGATTTTCGAGAAAGGAGGTAACAGGAATGTTTACTAAAATTATTGAGGTGGCTCTCGTATAATCGAGTTCCAAACACACGATTTGATTTTTTAAATAATGAATTCAGACTTAAGATGCAGAAGTTCTGAATCTTAGGTGGGAAACAATTGTTACCGAATTTCAGGCCCTGAGCCGACGACCAGATGTCTTCCCGAATGTATTCTTAATGATAAGGGAGGAATTAATGATGCATATGGATATTGCTGTTTATAAAATTATTGCGAATGAACGAATGAAAAAAATAAAAGCTGAAACCTACGGAAAACAAACATGGATCAATGAACTAGAAAATGAGTATGCTTTTGAACACACTTGCACGAAGCGGGAAGTCTGGTTTAAAAGTAAAGAGGACGGAAATTTCGTTAATAGTAGAGAATTGAATAACAGATGAGAAACGCCACAGTGTGTCTCATGCACGCTGTGGCATTTCTCCCAAATTAATTGGCTGAACGGACATTCATGTCCCTTTTTTCTCCTGACAACGAAATAAACTCCCTATAATTTGTTAATCGGCAGGCGTGGTAATATACATACGATAGATTTCTTTACTCGTGTACTTTTTTAATGCTTCGACATTTAGGCCTAAAGCCTCTGAAATGTGTAAGGCACATTTCCGTACATTGTCATTGTCGATCATCATAGGTAATTTTTCATCCGTTATTCGCATTTTAGGTGCAGAACAACTAATCCCCGCGATGACTTCACCTTTATGATTGAAAATAGGTGCAGCAATACATTTAAGATCTAATTCAATTTCTTCATTATCCATACAATAAAGTTGTTTACGAATCTGTTTTAACTCCTGCTTGATTTCTTCTTTATCAACTAATGTATTTTCGGTGAACTTTTTGAATTCATTTTTGGTTAAAATTAATTCAATTTTTTCATCATCCAAGTATGCCAAAATAGATTTCCCAACACCCGTGCAATACATCGGTGCTAGCTTTCCTACCTGTGAAGAGATTTGGATAGTATGTGGCACTTCTATTTTTTCTACATATATCGCCTTACCATGATCATAAATTGCTAGATGGACGGTCCTGTTTAGTTTATTGACTAATTTTTGAATGTGTCGATGAGCAATTTCGCGTATATCCAATTGCTTACTTAGAACACTACCAAGTTCAAATAGTTTCATACCTAAAGCATATTTTGAGTTTTCTGGGTTTTACTTTAAATAATTTCGAATTTCCAATGTTTTAATAATCCCGTGGACAGTACTTTTTGAAAGCTTTAAACTGTCACTAATTTCTTTGACACTTAATTCACTTTCGGAGTTCAAAAATAACTCTAAAACATTTGCTGCTCTTTCGATGGATTGAATTGTGTTTTCTGCCATATTGTCCTTCTCCTTATCTCAATTGTAAATTCTCATGATTATAATCCTTTCTATCTTATTTCACCATAAACTTGAAATGCATTCGTTATTATCGTATATGTTGAAAGAGGGGGACAACCAAGAACGTATAATAACGAGATTGTTCTGTAGTAAAAATAGGAAAGTTTAAAACGAATTAAATAAAAAAATCTAACTAACAAAATCACTGTTAATTAGACTTATTATCATTTTGATTTATATGTCGGCAATCAAATGTGTTAAACTAGAATATTTTCTGTTTCTATTATTTCAAATTCAAAATCACAGTTTAACGATAGTCCTCCCCCGAACTTTTCCTTCTAAAATATCACGAAGCACTTTTGGAAGTTCTGCTAATGTAACTTCAATTACCATCTCATCATTTAATGCGCTTGGTTTTAGATCACCACCAAGACGGTTCCAAGCTTTTAACCGTTTATCCATCGGGTACATTACCGAATCAATTCCAAGCCAGTTGATACTTCTGGAGATAAACGGAATCACAGTTGTTGCTACTTCTACTCCGCCAGCTAATCCACATGTTGCTACAGAACCGCCATATTTTAATGTGGTAAGGATATATTGTAGTGTTTTCCCACCTACAGGGTCGATAGCTGCAGCCCATTTTTTCTCGCGTGCCAGTTGCGGCTCTGTCTCTACTATTTCGTTGCGATGGATAATTTCTTTCGCTCCTAATTGTTTTAAATAAGCTTCCTGATTTGCTTTACCTGTACTTGCTACAACTTCATAGCCTCTATCCGCTAAAATATTGACTGCAATACTGCCTACTCCGCCCGTAGCACCTGCTACTAAAATAGGTCCATCCTCTGGTTTTAATCCGGCATTCTCCAGCTTATCGACAGATAGTGCTGCAGTTAATCCTGCCGTTCCAAGGACCATTGCTTCTTTTAAGGATAATCCTTCAGGGAGAGGGACAACCCACGCAGCAGGTACACGTGCAACTTCACTAAATCCACCGGAATGTCCTGTGCCCAGCTTATAACTGGTGACAATCACTTCATCACCCTCTTGATAACGTTCATCCGTAGATTCCATGATTGTTCCAGATAAGTCAATTCCAGGTATTAAAGGATAGGATTTTACCATTTGATTCTTGATGCCTACCAAGCCATCCTTATAATTTACACTCGAATAAGCAACTTTAATGGTTACTTCACCTTCTGGCAGTTCATCTAACGTTAATTGTTTCACATCCAAATTCGTTTGATCATCAATTTTATTCAGTACTAGCGCTTGAAAAGTTCCCATATTTATCCCGTCTCCTCTACGTATGATTAAGCATATCTTAACATATTCACCTTGAAAGATAATAAAGGATTGATTGAGTATGCTTTTGAACACACTTGCAAGAAGCGGGAAGTCTGGTTTAACAGTAAAGAGGACGGAAATTTCGTTAATAGTAGAGAATTTAATAGCAGATGATAAACGCTGTGGTGTTTTTTAAATTTGGGGCAGAACTGAACCAATCCCAATCACGTAGTATTGGCATTGCAGTCAGTGCTGCAATAAACTACAATATGAATACTCCGACCACTTAATTTCTTACTAAATTTGAAGTGGGGGTTTCTGAGGTATCGACTTAGAAACTTGACGATTAACCACCAGGGGAGTTGACACATTGGTGTGCTGAAAACACCCAATCCCGCTATCCCATTGGTCCATACCTGGGATTACTTTTATGTTAATACGACTGATGTTGGTACCAGTAATGTCCTTATATTGGAAAAGGGGTCTTGGAACGCATTTCCGACTACCTTTTTCATGATATTTGCAGCTCCATCTACATCGGCGTTCACGATTGTTCCGTTCTTTGTTCGGTAAAGTCCACGCTTTATACGTTTACCAGAAAATGACTTCTTTACATCCTTTTCTCCGTAAATCGGGATTGGATCGTCACGAAAAAGCTTGCTTGTGAACTATAGGATTCCTCCGTTACCACCACACGGATACCATGCCTTTCTGCTTTGTATGTTATCATCTGAATCAAGAGGGCATAGGGGATCATGGTAAATGATTGATTATTCCTTTTTCCAATATTAGAATGTTGTTTCCAACCTTTATTTTGGCCGATAATAATCTTATCAATATCCTCTTCTAAGGCAATTCTTTCAATTTGGTAACTTGCTTTATGGAATAAATCTTTGACTTGATTAAAGCGCTTGTTGTTTATTCTTTCCAAACGTTTGGAAGTAAACGGTCCTTCCTTTGTGTTTTTCCCCTGCCGAAGAATACCATTGGCTACTTGAACGATGCTATCGCCGTACAGATTGTTGCAGACCGGCTTTCAAAACTAGAACTTGATCATCAGGAAAAGGACTATTGAATGCCATGTTTAGGGTTATTTTACTTTGATGACTTACAAGATGTAGATTATATTATCAAAGCCAAGATATCAGATGAAGAAAATTTTATAGAAAAATATTCACTTTGGAATGAAAGAGACAGAATCTCTTAATGATTTGGTCTTAATATTTTTAAAACAGATATGTTGACGTTCTATCAACATATCTTGATTAATTAACCGTTGAAATAACAAAATCTACAACAATAATAGTATTATAGCTTGTCAACAGAGCGTAAGAATATACTGTTACATGTTTAGTTGATGAACGGCACAGGGAGAAGTGGGGAACCGTGCTGCTTGTGTGGAATGAAATAGAAAATGCAATATACTCCAAAATAAGGACAAGCAGAGGTGGAGGTATTTGGAACTTTTCTCGGTTGAATTTTTTTCAGCTTTGATATCCATTGTCATCATTGATTAAGTAATGGCTGGTGATAACGCCATTGTAATTGGTCTAATAGCAAGGACATTGCCAAAAAAACAACAGAAAAAAGCCATTCTTTGGGGGACTGTTGGGGCCGTGTTCATTCGTACTTTTGCAACATTAATAGTGGTGTGGCTACTAGAAATTCCTGGTCTTTTGCTGGTTGGAGGTTTATTACTAATTTGGATTGCTTATAAACTATTAACGTTAGCAGATGATCAAGAAGAAAATGTTATTGGAGTGAATACTTTAGGCGTAGCAATAAGGTCCATTATCATGGCGGATATGGCTTTAAGTATAGATAATGTACTAGCTGTAGCAGGGGCCTCACATGGAAGTTTTTTAATGGTGTGTTTAGGACTAATGATTAGTATTCCTATTGTGATTTGGAGAAGTAGACTGTTTATAGCATTTGTTGATCGTATCGCTATTTTTATCTACATAGGAGGCGGCGTAATCGCCTGGACTGCAGTAAAGATGATCATTAAGGAACCCTTTTTACAAGAATACCTTCTCAATCGTTTTCTTTATTGGGGACTTGTAATTTTGATTGTGGGAGGTGTGTTATTAGCAGGGAGACTAACAAATCAAAACAGTAACAGGACGTAAATTGAAAAAAGTAAAACTCTTGATAATTTAATAAGACTGTTTAATTAAACTTTGTTGCTATTAGGCAAGCATCCGCTTGCCTAACTGCCCAAAAGCAAAGAGCACCAATATTGAGAACTGAGGCTTTAATAAAAAAGATAATATCGTCTAAAAAATAAGAAAAACAACGAGCAAACATTTGATTCACTAGTTGTTTTTAAATTTTTATTATTGCAGCCTTGAACAATATAATATAACACCCCATAGAAAACTTACTTAACTAAAATTTTCATTAGTACATCTAAGTCATCAATCCAATAGTTTTCAACTGTGGGACAGGCACCTTAGGCCAATATATAGTGATTAGAGTAGATCACATCAACCCCGTCCTATTAATTATTAAGATGGGATAAAGCATACTCCAATGTTCCTAACAATGATATAATAATCAAGCTATCAAATATAGATATTATCACGTAAAGTAAAGCTGAAATGGATAAATTAAAGGATGAAAACTATTTGGATATGAATAACGAGAACGTATCAAACTATGTATATACATACTCCTATCCTGAGGAGGAGAGCTCTTTATGTGCTTTGGAAATGCGCTCTTTTTTCGAGAAGGAGTCGAAATCTAAGATTTTAGAAAGCTTTGTAGAAGTTGATCCCACACGAAGTCCGTTTATGAAAGAAAGAATTCGTGTAATTTATGAAGGGGAGACCCTTCAGGATATTGTAAGCCAATTGGAAACCTTGCAACTAGACGGGGCAACGTTTAAAGTTATCTATGTAAAAAATGGTGGCCTTACAAAGGCTAAAAAGGAAGGTTTCGAGAAGCGACGTACCGTTGAACGTACGATTGGATTACATGTGAATGGTGAAGCAGATCTTTATCATCCCGATCGATTGTTTGGCATCATGAATGTAAACGAACGGTGGGTATTTGGCGACTATGTAAAAGGGGAGTCCGTTTGGTTTCAGCATCAAAAGAAGCCTCATGGTTATTCTACTGCGCTTAGCACGCGTGTTGCAAGGGCGGTTGCAAATATCGCTATTCCGAATCCAAGTGGAATAAGCGCAATTGACCCATGCTGTGGAATTGGAACAGTACTAGTCGAGGCTCAATCAATGGGAATTGATATCGTCGGTAGCGATCGGAATCATCTTATCCTCAATGGGGTAAACGAAAACATCGCTTATTTTGGTCTTACTTGCGAAGTAAAGTTAGCAGATATCCGCGATATCACGAAGCATTATGATGTAGCAATTATCGATTTGCCATACAATTTATGTTCTGTCATAACTCCAGAAGATCAGCTAGAAATGCTTCAAAGTGCACGTGCTTTTGCTGATAGGGTGGTCGTGGTAACAGTTGAACCGATTGATGGGATCCTAATAAATGCGGGATTTACGATTAGTGATCGGGCTGTCGCTAAAAAAGGATTATTTACTCGCGAAGTGATTGTATGTAATTGATTGCACTTCATTTATCCTGTTTCAACAAGCTTTAAGAATATTTCGATCAAATAAATTGAATACTAATCGTAAACTCACATTTTCAGGAGGATAATATGAAAAGAATATTAGCACTGATATTCATCTGCATTACTTATTGTATCGTAACCGGGTTCGATAATGCCGACCAACTAAAACTATCAGATGTTGAAATTACAATTATCAAGTCAGATGGTGTATTACGATATGATTTTAAAATCAAAAATACAGGTGAAACCCCGATTAAAAGCGAGTTTGACTATCCTGGTCGTCACCCACTTGGGATTGAATTAGTCGTTAGACCGAATGAGAAGTTAGCAACCCAAATGGAAATGGAAGAAAATACAAAGTACCGTAAAATGAGGCCAAGGGGAGCCGGTAGCTCTAGTTATTTCCAACCAGGGGTTGAAACACACTTCTACGTTGAATATCAAGTTAAAAAAGGTGCTGATTATGATAAAGTTAGGAAATATGCACTTGATTCAACTTTACTTATTCTAGATGGCATGGATGTTTCTGCTGAATTCCCTTTAAATGTGATGAAGAACTAACAGTGTATTTCGTTTCTATTATTGTGAAGAGACGAAGGGACAGTCCCTTTGTACGTCTGGTTAAATGAAATACTATTAATTACCTATCCCTTCGTCAGGAACAATTTCAAAAATAGTTCCTTGGTTTAAATCAGTTACTTTCATCGAGCCATAAACGCCTAAATATAGTCTTGTTTGATCCAGATTGGTTCCCAGACTAACATAATAAGCGGATTTCGACCCGAAATTATAATCGGTTTCAATGACACTAAAATCATTTAATTTACAATCTGCACTTATCCTGGTATAAGCTAAAGCCCCTCTAACCGGTGGCTGAGATTCTTCATGCTTGGCAAGATCGGTAAACACAACACTTTCCGTTAAATCTGGCATTCCATTTCCCATATAGGCTTGCACTCCTGTAAGTGAAGTTCCTTCAAATTTATCGGGCCTTAGATCTTTATGAAAATAACTAATTAAAGGTTCAATACGCTTCAAGGAGGAATCTATTGCTTCATAATAATAAGCAATTGTTTTCTTATCCAAAGTTGGATTTGTGGAGCAGTCCCTTATAAACGAAGTAGGAAAAGCACCTTCCCAGCCTCTCCAGCCAAAGTTAATCAATCCTTCAAGGTCAGGTTTAGATTTCATTAAAGAAGCTTGAACAAGCTGAGTAACCGGTATTGGTTTATAATGAACGAATGAAAAAATCGACTCTACCAAATCCTGTCCGACGTTTCCCGCATATTTGATATACTGATTATCAATCCTCTGAAACGAAATACCTGGTATATTACGAACCCCTTTGGCAATTACCTTGAGCGTTTCCTGAATAGGTGTGGGAAGCTCATCAAAACGTGTAACTACGGGTGGATTATTGCAAAATGTATGCTTAGCTACATCAATTTCAATTATTTTACCGGCCATTTCCAAATCGCCCTGACTTAAATTAAATGGATCATAGCCTGATCCGCCATCTCCAGTTGTTAACACAAGGTTTCCTGTTTCAGGTGAAAAGTTTAAGCTATTGACGCCATTATGATTAAAAAATGGTCTTCTAATGTTAAGTAATGTTCGTCGTTTTTGAGGCCTGCCATTCGCTTGTAACATCCATTCTTCAACTGTATCAATATGATCATATTGAGTTTCTCTATTTTTCCATCTTAAGTTTAAAGTATTGGGATTACACGGGTTAGGCGTAAAAGGTTCAGAAAGGACACCTGGGCCTTGTGTACCAGCTACTGAATAATGAAGATAAAACAGACTGTTGTAATAAAATTCTGGATGAAACGCTAGCCCTAGCAATCCCCGTTCATCATACCCACCACGAGAAACACCTAGTTCGGAATCACCAAGTTTTATGATTTGCGGGCGAATATCTAAAAAAGTCCTTATTTCCCCGTTCCCTATGTAAAAGATCTCTCCTACCTGCGTTGCAATAAATAATCTTTCCATTGAGTCACCAGGAAGTATTGCTGTTTTCAAGACAGTGGGCAAATTTATTTTACTTACAATGGGCCGTAAACGAACCTTAACTTTTCTCAACTAACTTTCCCCTCCTTCTCATCATTTTCTTTTATAAGAATATGATGAGAGTTGTTCTATTAGTATTGAATTAGAAATAACATCTAGGGAAAAGGATGGAGTCATAATGCTTAGGTGCTGTAAAAGAGAAGGAGGAACTCATGAATTTGTTTAGCATTTTATCACTTGAATCATACAAGCTACACGATTATTTTAAAACGTATTCTCATTCTAAAAAGCTCGTATTAGCCGCCCTTTTTTCTGCACTTGCAGCTATCCTGCAGTCAACCGGAAACTTTCTTCCAGGAATAGGTTATTTAATCAGTCCTTTTGCCAGTCTCCCTATCTTGATTTGTACCATTATATCTATTCCCTTTGGACTTCAAAGTTACGTTCTAACGTTTCTTTTACTGATTCTGATCCAACCTGGCGAATCCTTTATTTTCCCGTTTACAACAGGGATAGTAGGTTTAGGAATTGGATTAGCTCTTCTTATATTAAAAAGACGAATTGGTATCATCGCTTTTACATCTATATTATTAACGGGTGGAATTTGTTTTCTTCTATACATAGTCGATTTCCCTGTTTTAGGACCAATCGCCACATCATTTTCATTAAGGGTTATAGGATTTATTTACATTTTTTCTTTTCTATATAGTTGGGTATGGGCTGAACTAAGCAGATTTATCTTTATGAAATGGTATAAATTGGTGGAAAAGAATAGGTAAGTAAGTTTAAGGAGCGTTGCGAGGAATAAGAAATGCGCTCTTTGTGCAACTAAAAGGAAAGAAGTATTTAAAGGATTTCATCAATATATAGGAATTTAAATTATTGAAACAGTGAATAATGAAATAGTATCCTAGTAATAGATGGAAAATTAGCTATATTAAGGGCTGCTGATGAGCTAATTGGACGTGGTTAAATGCCCCCCAAAAGGTTAGAGTCAAAACTAACTTTTTGGGGTCACAACATTTTTACCGTGAGCTATATAATAAATACAAATATAGACAAAAATCCAGATTGCCACATTTAGATATAAATGCCGAAAACTCATAAATCCAATTAAGATTCCCATTAAATAAGGCCCAACACCATTAGCTAAATCGAGCAGTATAAAAAAGGTAGAGGTCGCTAGCGCCTTACGGTTAGGTGGGGATTGCTGTATGGAAATTGCTTGGAAATTTGATAGTAATGTGCCATAGCCAATCCCAATTGATGCACCAGACACAAGAAAGAGTATTCCGTTATGTGTTTGGCTTAAAAATAAAAATCCAATAGCTGTACAAATGATTAGCGGATAGTTCACACGATTTGCTCCAAATTGGTCAAACCACTTTCCAGTAAATGGTCGTGATGCTAATAATGCGACGGCATAAACGATGAAGAAAAAGCTGGATAAGTTCACTAAATTAATCTCTTTTGCATAAAGGGACAAATAGGTTAACAAACTTGTATAAGCAAGAGTAATCGCGAAAACGGCAACAGAAATAGGAAGTAGTTTTAGGTTCCACAAAATCTCTCCAGTTAAATCCAGCTGAATTTCTCTGCCCTTCCTCGGCAAGTTCAACCTCTGGCACTTTTAAAAATAAGGTCGCAATTAAATCAATCAAAGCGATAATACTTCCAATAAGAAAAATCATTTGAAAGCTTCCGTGTCCGCTAACGAAAATTCCAATAAATGGACCAATGGCCATTGCTATATTCATACTTGTTGCATAATAGCCTGTCCCTTCTCCGCGACGTTCATCGGGAATAAAATCAGCTGCAACTGCAACTGCCGCTGTTGTAATTAGTCCATGTGCGGCACCATGAATAATACGAATAATTATAAGGAACAATAAGCTGTTAACTCATAAGTAGAGAAACATAGCTATCACAAATATTATCGTTGCGCCAATTAATAATGGTTGACGTCCGATACAATCCATATATTTACCAGCAAAAATTTGGGCCACTAAAGATGCAAGAGCGAAGATTCCAGTAACTAATCCAGCTACACTTTGACTCACATGACATTGCATTGACACATACATGGCTATCGATACCATTAAAATGTAGAAAATGACATGGGCCAAAAAATTGATTTAAGAGATAATGATAAAGTCTTTTGTCAAAAGTTTCGATGGATTCATTTTGCTTCTCACTACTTTCAAATAGAATACTTATATTGTAAACCCTCTTAGTATAAAACATATACAACTCTGCTGCAGATACCTTCAAAACCTTGCAATATCCACTGCTATTAATCTTTAAATTAACTGTGTAGTCAAGGGTTTTAAGGGAATTTGAATTTCTTTTATCCATTCTTCTTTATTATTTGACAAAATGGCGTTCACGATATTTCGAATGTAAAAGGGACCATTCGATTCGCGTCCAATACTTTCTAAACAGGATAATATATCTCTGCAGTAGGAGTGAATATGATCATAATCAGTATTCACATAAAAAAATGCATACTCTCCAGCAGGTAATGTGTACAATAATTCAACTGGCGGATCTTGTTCATTCTTAATTACAACAAATAAACTCTCTTAAAATTCGTAACTCTCTTTATTCGAAATAATATATCCAACGTTACCGATGACAATTGGTAGCGTAGACTCAGTTGCATGTTTGATTTTTCGGAGCAAAGGCTCAATATCTTGAATGCTCTGAAGTGGGGTATTGATTTGAATCACTTTCCTAGCAGACATTTTTTTAATCATAGGTTGATTGTATTGACTATCAATGCTTGCAGATGTTCTTTTGGAAGAAAATAAAGCATTATAAGCTTTTGTGTGTTGAACCAGTCTTTTGACAAGATAGAAATAAAAGGAATATAATTATTTCACATTAAGACTATTTGAAGTTGAGGTAATTTAATTCAGTATATTTTAAGGCGGAAAATTGACTTGGAGGTGAGTGAAAGAGGAACTAAATTGTATATTCTTGAAAAGGAAAATTTATTAAAGTATAAAGTTTACGAAAAAGGTCTTTCAAAACTAGTATGAAAACAAAAAAATTTTAAGAATAAATATGTTCGCTTTTTTTTAACTATATATCTTTAATTCAATATTGTTTAATTGAAGATGATGAAATTAAAAATACTAATGGGCCAATAAAATAAGTAAATTTTATATAAGAAAAAGGGGAGAGATTAAAATGGATAGAAATTTATCGATGGAACTTGTTAGGGTGACTGAAGCTGCAGCATTAGCTGCTGGCAGATGGATGGGAAGAGGTAAGAAAGAAGAAGCAGATGAAGCAGCAACACAAGCGATGAGAAGAATGTTTAATTCGATACAAATGCGTGGAACTGTTGTAATTGGTGAGGGAGAAATGGACGAGGCACCAATGTTATATATTGACGAACAATTAGGAACAGGGAATGGGCCTGAAGTAGATATTGCTGTAGATCCAATTGACGGAACAAATATTGTTGCTGCAGGGACTTGGAATGCGCTAGCTATTATTGCAGTAGCAGAGAAAGGTAATCTGTTACATGCTCCTGATATGTACATGGAAAAAATAGCCGCTGGTCCAGAATCGGTTGGGAAAATTGATATTAACGCACCTGTTATTGATAATCTTAAAGCTGTCGCAATAGCAAAGAATAAAAACATTAACGATCTAGTTGTAGCCATATTAGATCGAGAAAGACATGAAAATATGATTCAAGAGATTCGTGATGCTGGAGCAAGAATAAAACTAATGCAAGAAGGAGATGTTGCAGCTGCCGTAAATACAGCATTTGATAATACTGGTGTTGATCTTATGATTGGTTCCGGCGGAGCTCCTGAAGGTGTAATAGCTGCAACTGCACTGAAGTGCTTGGGAGGAGAGTTTCAAGGAAAACTGCTTCCACAAACTGAGGAAGAAAAAACTCGCTTAAATAAAATGGGTATTACTGATTTCAATAAAGTTTTATTTATGGATGATATCGTAAAGGGTGATGATGCATATTTTGTTGCTACAGGTGTGACGAATGGTGAGTTGCTAAAAGGTGTGCATTATAAAGGAAATGCCGGCACAACAAATTCAGTTGTCATGCGAGCAAAAACAGGCACGATTCGTTTTGTCGATGGAAAACATAGTTTGGAGGATAATTAAGACTAAAAGTATCATTCCAAGCCGATTTTTACCAAAAGTGCTATGCTTAGTTGCACTTATTCGTTAAGAAAGTCGTTATACTTACCTATTAAAAAAATATGCGATTGTGATTTATCTATTATTCAATTAATTTATTATTATCATTTTAGGTGATTTTGATTTAAGGTAAATAATAGAGCATTTTGAACTATAATGGAGTATTCTGGCCCAATGAACGCTTACATGGCGGCTTTCATTGGGAATTTTTTGTGCTAGAATATTATATTGTGTGCAAGAATGGGGAAAACTAGAGGGAATTGCGAGTGGTATTACTGGAAAGGAGTAGTAGAATGACGGAATCGCTTATGGATTATGATATGAATATGACTGTAACTTGGGGAGATTGCGATGCAGCTGGAATCTCTTATTATGCTAAAAACTTTGAGTGGTTTACAAATGGATATATGGAACTCCTTGCTCACTATGGATTTCCTTATATGGGAACATTTCATCATCAAGGGATCAGTCTTGTATGTTTGAAGGCGGATAGTACATATAAAAAAATGTTGTACCCATTAGAAAAAGTTATTGTTCGAACATCCCTTACATTATTGACACGTACGAGGATGGGATTTACCTACCAAATTATAAAAGAGGATGGGCAAATCGCAGCTGAAGGGTATACATCCCATGCCTTTGTAAACATTAAAGGAATTCCAATGAATCTAAAAAAACGTTTCCCGACACTATGGGAAAAACTGAGTAATATAGGCAAATAGAGGTGATAGTAAGAATGTCTAAAGATCGTATTGTTGTTACAGGAATGGGAGCTATTACTCCTATTGGAATAGGTATATCTTCCTATTGGAGTAATTTACTTCTTGGTAAAAGCGGGACAGACTATATTCATCGTTTTGATCCAAGTCAATTACCAGTGAAAATCGCAGCTGAAGTGAAAGATTTTTCTCCTTATGACTTTTTACCTAAAAAGCTGGTAAGGAAAACCGACATTTTCATGCAGTTTGCTTTAATCGCTGCCAAAGAAGCATTAACCGATAGTAATATTCATGTAGATTCGGATCGAATCGGTATTGTACTTGGAACAGCTCTTGGTGGGATTTCCACCATGGCAAGCAGCCAAGAGCAAATTACGATGCAAGGTAGTTACAGGTTAAGCCCACATACTGTCCCAAAAATGTTAGGGAATATTGCAGCAGCTCAAATTGCAATCGCCCATGATATACAAGGTCCAAGTTTGACGGTTAACACAGCATGCTCATCCGGAGCAGATGCGATAGGGATGGCCTCCATGCTGCTAAAATCTGGGCAAGCAGATGCTGTCGTAGCAGTTGGTGCAGAATCGATTCTTACTGGATTGATGGCTGCAGGGTTATCTTCAGCACATGCACTTTCAACACAAAATGAAAATCCAGAAAGAGCTAGCCGTCCATTTGATTTCCACCGTGATGGATTTGTTATGGGAGAAGGAGGAGGAGCAGTAGTTTTGGAAACTTTAGATTTTGCTAGAAAGCGTGAAGCAGAAATTAAAGCAGAATTACTAGGCTATGCAAACAATACGGATGCCTATCATGTTACATCTCCTGAACCTACTGGTCGTGGTGAAATAAGTTGTATGCAAAGAGCTTTAAAACAGGCAGAATTAAAGCCTTCACAAATTGATTATGTAAACGCACATGGTACAGCAACAAAGCTTGGTGATCAAGTGGAGACGAAATCCTTAAAAGCGGTCTTCGGAGAATCATTGGTGAAAGAGATTCCTGTCAGCTCGACGAAAGGTGCTACCGGCCATATGATGGGAGCAGGTGGAGTGACAGAAATTATTGCATGTATTAAGTCAATAAGGGAAGGTATCGTACCTCCAACTATAAATTATGAACATCCAGATCCGGAATGTGACCTTGACTTCGTACCAAACCACTCTAGAAAAGTTGATGTGAAGGTTGCTATGTCAAACGCTTTCGGATTTGGCGGTCAGAACACATCCTTAATTGTTGGGAAATACAAACAGTAAGGATAGAATTACATTAATTATTGTGCAATAGGAGGAAATATTTGGTGGAACCTGAAATGGAAAAATATACGTATGACACAAAGATGTTTAAAGAAACATTCGAACAAGAATTTACTTATATCAATGGATTTTTACGAAATGTACATCGATATGCTAATAACCCGGCACTGACATGTCCAACTCGTGAACAGACCTGGACATATGCCGGGTTAAATAAGGAAGTCAATAAATTATCACATGCCCTATTAGAGGATCAGGTTGGCAAGAATGATGTAGTAATGCATCAGCTGCTTAATTCAGCAGAATTTGTTTTTTGTTACTTGGCACCACAAAAAATCGGTGCCGTTAACTGTATGATTAATTTCCGCCTCTCCCAGGGAGAAACGGCTTCGGTCATAGATGATAGTAAACCGAGTGTTTTTGTTTATGATGCAGAAATAAAAGATATGGTACTAGAAGCTTTGGCTCTTGCTAATCATAAACCACGTCGAATAGTAATGGCAGATATAACAGGTGAGGTCAGTGCTCCTGAAGGGCATGTCACATACAGCCAATATGTCCAAGATAAATCCGAAGATAATCCCGAAGTGGATTTTCCTCGCCATATTTATGATGAAACAACAAGGCTTTATACATCTGGAACGACAGGGAAACCAAAGGGAGTTCCATTAAATAATATTAATGAGATCCTTTCCGCTCATGATGTTGCCATGCATTTTCCACTTAGTCCTGTTGATAAAACGATGAATATGAGTCCATGGTTTCACCGAGGAGGGATCCATTCGGGTGGTCCATGTCCGACCCTTTATGTTGGTGGAGAAATCATCATCATGAGGAACTTTCATCCAAAAACTTGCCTGGAGTATGTTGAAAAGTATGGCATCACCTTTTTAATTGGGGTACCGTCTATTTTAAAAATGCTAGACAGGACCCAAAGGAGAAAAGCCGTTGATTTGTCTAATTTAAAAGGGATTGTCACCATGGGGGCTCCTCTGGAAAAAGAGGATTGCATCGCCTACCAAAAAACATTGACACCAAATATTTTAAATGGCTATGGCACTTCTGAAGCCTTTTGGAACACTTTCCTTCGCCCCTATGATTTGCCAGCAATGGCTGGTTCAGCAGGAAGATCCTGTACAGATGACAATGTAGCTGTTGTGAAAGTATTCCCCGATCGTAGAGCAGAACCATATGAATTGGCCGATAAGGATGGAACAGAAGTCGGTGAAGTGATTGTATGGGCTCCAGCGAAAACTACCTATACCTATGTGAATAATGAAGAGGAAAGCAAGAAAAGGTTTTACAAAGGTTGGATCTATATTGGAGACATGGCTACTTGGGATGAAAACGAGTTTGTCACAATTGTGGGTCGTAAAGACGATATGATTGTTTCATCTGGTGAAAACATTCATCCCATCCAGGTGGAAGAGGTCCTAAATCAGCATCTAAAAGTAGAAGAGGCCGTCGTTGTAGGAGTTCCTGATAAAGTAAGAGGAGAGGCCGTTGTTGCCTATGTGGTTAAAAATGATCCTTCCCTTACCAGTCAGGACCTGCATGCGTATTGTACCGACCATCCAATGTTAGCAGATTATAAAAAGCCCCGCTTTTATAGATTTATAGAAGAAATGCCATATACGGCAACAGGGAAGAAGAAGCATTTTATCTTGCAAGAACAAGCGATAGAGGATAAAGAGCTCGGATTACTTGAAAGAGGGTAATTTAGTTTTTCTTCCTATTATCCCGCATATAACGGGGAGTATTATCTCCACTGATTGAAGTTTCACGTAATAAATGATTTGATTAATTTACTAAAATGAAGGGAGAAACCATCATGAAACGCAGGGTAGTCTTAACTGGAAGTGGCGTTGTTTCACCATTAGGCAATGATGTTGAAACACTTTGGACAAATATAAAAAATGGAAAGTCAGGCATCAAACGGTTAGTTTCAGAGGAATACAAAGATATTAGCACGAAAATTGCTGGTTATATTGATGACTTTGATGCAGAAAAATATCTTAGTAAGAAAGAAATAAACAAGTATGATCGATTTACGCAATTTGCATATGCAGCTGCTATGCAAGCCTTAGAGCAAGCAAATCTTGATTTAGATAATGTAAATAAAGATAGAATCGGGATATACATTGGGTCTGGCATCGGCGGACTGCAGACACTGCTAAATAATCATAAAACACTGCTTGAAAAGGGGCCAAAACGTGTGTCTCCATTTCTGATTCCGATGATGATCAGTAATATGGCTCCAGGTTTTATCGCAATCAAGACAGGATTCCGTGGTCCAAGTTACTCACCTGTTTCAGCTTGTGCTACTGGAAATCAAGCAATTGGGGAAGCGTATTTAAATATTGCCCATGGATATACGGATGCTATTTTAGCGGGAGGATCAGAGGCTGTCATTACACCAATTGCACTTGCTGGCTTTTCACGCATGAGGGCAATGTCAACACAAAATGATTCTCCTGAAAAGGCGAGTAAACCATTCGATGCGAATCGAGATGGATTTGTGATGTCGGAGGGCGCCGGAGTTGTATTTTTAGAAGAATATGAACATGCCAAAAAACGTGGTGCCAAAATATTAGGCGAAATTATCGGCTATGGTGCGACAACAGACGCGTATCATATAACCTCTCCAGACTTCCATGGAGCTCGAAATGCTATGGAACTAGCAATAAATATGGCTAACATTGAGCCAAAAGATGTTGACTATATTAATGCACATGGAACAAGTACTCCAGAGGGAGATAAATCTGAGACAAAAGCAATAAAAGAATTGTTCGGAACACATGCATATGATTTAAAAGTAAGTTCTACCAAATCTATGACAGGTCATTTATTTGGTGCTGCAGGAGCAGTCGAAGCCGTCATTACACTAAAAAGTATGGAAGAAAATATCGCCCCTCCTACGATAAACTATGAAAATCCAGATCCCGAATGTGACCTCGATTATGTTCCAAATCAACCGGTTGAGACAAAAATTGATATAGCATTATCAAATGGGTTTGGTTTTGGCGGACATAATGCGGTTTTAGCATTTAAAAAGCACGACTAGTATCTAGTATTAGGGGTTGACCGTTTTTTGGAGAATAGGAAAGTATAACGACTTTTTCACTACATAAGTGGAACCAACAGAAAGTTTTCTAATGCCAGTCCCCACTGCTAAGAAAATAAGCATAATGAAAGACCTTTTCCTACGAATGGGAAAAGGTCTTTTTGTGATAAAATTATCATTCTTGTTTACATCAAAAGTCGGACCAACATAGATAGTTTAGCGGAGTTTATCTTCTCAACTGAGAAAACTCCCACCTCAACGAAGTAGGATGGAGATGAATTCTTCTAACTAGTCCATTATAAAGGGACAAGTTGTTGTTTATAAAAATCATTTGTTCTAAAATGAAAGTATGAATGATTAAAGTTTTAGGTGATTCAGTAACGCTTACTAAATAGAAGGATATTCATGTAACGTGAAAAAATTTTAAGGAGTGTTGAATGATGAAGAACAAAATTAAAGAAAAAATGTTAAAGGGCGAGAAGACACTTGGAAGTTTTCATGTGCTTGGCAATGCATCGGTGGTAGAGAATATGGCCTATGGAGGGCTTGATTATGTGATACTGGATACTGAGCATGGACCATTTGATGTTGAAGATGCACAATCTTATATTCGAGCAGCAGAATTAGCTGGAATTACCCCACTGGTCCGAGTTAAAGATGGTCAACGGAATTCGATCCTAAAAATGTTGGATGTAGGTGCAATGGGAATCATTATACCGAATGTTCATTCTGTAGAGGAAGTTCAAAATATTGTCAAATACGGTAAGTATAATCCCTTAGGAGAACGAGGATTTGGTGCAACGAATGGTAACCGCTTTCTCTATGCAGACTATGCTACACAAGGCTTAGATCATTATTTTGAAGTAAGTAATCAAGAAACACTCATTATTCCTCAATGTGAAACAAGGGGATGTTTGGAGAATATTGAGCAAATCGTGGACATAGACGGAGTGGACGGTATCTTTGTTGGTCCTTATGATTTATCAGTTGCCTTAGGCAAACCAGGACAGATGAAAGACCCTGTTGTCCAAGATGCAATTAAAAGGGTCATTATTGCATGCCAATCTGCTGGAAAATTTGCATTTATTTATTCAAGTTCAATCCAAGATATAAAAGACAAGTACAATATGGGGTTTGATTCTGTCACATATAGCATGGATGCAATCATACTAACGGAAGCATATAAAAGTATAGTTACAGAAGTAAAAGAAAAATCGGAAATTCCGATAGTTTAGAAGCTTGGCATTTTTTAATAAATATTTTCTTTTGTCCAATATAGTGGGACAAAGCTATGTTAATATTTTCCTAGTTCAGTTAATATAAGGATATGAAATATACAACACAAATTTTTGTATAATGAATAGTAAGCGATTTCAATTAAAAGGCATTTATAGGTAAAATTTGTGTTGTGCAGTATTTTTACGATTTTACTGTAAGCGTTATCATTTAAAAATAATTAACCAATTTGAGAGGGGAAATAACGAATGACAAACTTTAAAGAACCTACTTTTGATGTAGCGCAGCTAGCACATGTTGAACTTTTTAGCCCAAAGCCAGAAGAAACGATTGATTTCTTTGAAAGATTGCTAGGAATGCAAGTAACTGCTCGTGCTGGTCAATCTGTATATTTACGAGCTTATGAAGATTCCTATGTAAACACATTGAAAATCACTGAAGCTAAAGAAGCAGGTTTGGGACATGCTGCATGGCGTACTCATTCTCCACAGGCTTTGGAACGTCGAGTGAAAGCTGTCGAAGCAACAGGTCTTGGAAAAGGGTGGATTGATGGAGACATTGGTCATGGTGCAGCATATCAATTTACAACACCTGATGGCCATCCAATGGAGCTATTATTTGATGTCGAGTATTATCAACCGACAGATAAGGACAGAACTAAGTTATTAAATCGTGCATCAAAACGCCCAGATCGCGGTGTTCCGGTAAGACGATTAGATCATATTAACTGTATGTCTCCAAATCCTGGAAAAAACGAACAATTCATGGTGGATGCACTTGGATTCCGTGTGCGAGAGCAAATCAAGGATAACGGGAATACAATTGGTAGCTGGGTTAGTGTTTCAAATCTAGTGCATGAAGTCGCATTCGTTCAACAACCACAAATTAACGAACCTGGTAAATTGCATCACTTATGCTATTGGTATGGTATTCCTCAACAATTGTATGAGGTATCTGACTTACTGAAAGAAAATAATATCCATATTGAAGTGCCACCGAATAAACACGGAATTTCTCAAGCATTCTGTATGTATGTTTATGAACCAGGTGGTAACCGGATTGAACTATTTGGTGATGCTGGTTATCTCATTACTGACCCAACTTTTAAAACTGTTGTTTGGGATATGAAGGATGTACCTGGTAATGGGGACACTTGGATTGGTTCAGCTTTCCCTGACTCTTGGTGGAACCGCGGTACACCTGTTTCAACACAGGAATTAGTAACAAGTAAATAATATTGGCACACTGAAAAAAAGAAGTGAAGCTTATGATAAAGCTTCACTTCTTTTTAAAATTTGATTATCAGCGTTCGTAATAACCTAAACGTTCAGAAATCATATTTCCAGCATGGGTGAGGGCCTTGATATATTGTTCAACCTTTGAGCGGTTAAAACGCTTTGTTGGAATAACCAGATTGATTGCAGCAATCACATGCCCATTATAGTTTCGTACTGGTGCAGAAATTGAGGATGAATTGGAACGATACTCTCCATGGGAGATCGAATATCCTTGATGATAAATGGTATTCAATTCTTCCCTAAACTCATCCGGGTCAGTAAAGGTCGTATCCGTAAACCTTTCAAGACCATTCTTAATGACTTCCTCTGCTAAGTGACGAGGGCTACTGGCTAATAGCAGTTTTCCAGAGCTTGTACAATGGATGAAGTTGTGAAGTCCAGTATAGGACGGGGTAAATTCAGAGTTTTTACCTTCAACCTTGCAGACATATACAAGATCCAAATGATCTAGTACAGCTAGGTGAGATGTTTCTCTATAAGTTTCTGCCAATTTTTCTACGATTGGGAGTGCTTCCGTATGAAGGTCAAGATTAGTAAGAAAAATTGTGTTTAGTTCAAGGATAGAAAGTCCCAGTTCATATTTATTCGTTTCATGATCTTTTCGAACATAACCATAATGTGAAAGCGTATGCAAAATACGGTGTACGGTACTCTTTGGAATCTCAAGCTCCTGGGCAATCTCCCGAACTCCCTTTTGAGGATCGTCTATTTTAAAAGCTTCTAAGATGCGTAGAGCATTGCTAAGTGAAGAAAGTAACTCAGTTTCAGCCATTGGTTCCACCTCCTTATTAATATAATAATAAACTAGTCTGACAATGTCCATTATAAAGGGACATAAAATATTTTTTGACTATTGTCCACTATAAGGGGACGGTGATATTGTCCGGCTTTTGTTTCTCACCTATAATGAAGTTATCTTAGAAAATGGTTACATCCTATTGTAACCGTTACCATTGAATTGGTCGTATTAACATATTGCAATATAAAGACGATCAGCTTAATACCTGAAATTTTAAAATTTAAGGAGGGATTCGTATGATTGCAAAGGAAGCAGCTGCTAGATTATTAGAAGCAGAAAGAAAGAAGCTTGAAATAGAACCGCTTATCAAGACATATCTGGGATTCACCGCAGAAGACGCCTATCAAACTCAACTGGAAGTCATTCGCATGAAAGTCGATGAAGGGGCAGTTGTAGTTGGAAAGAAGATTGGTTTAACAAGTAAAGCCATGCAAAATATGGCTGGTGTAGACGAGCCGGATTATGGTCATCTTTTGGACAATATGATGTTTCTCGACGGGGATACCATTTCACTTGAATCTTATATTCAACCAAAAGTAGAGTGTGAGATTGCATTTGTTTTAAAGAAGGATCTAAAAGGACCAGATGTCACGGTATTAGATGTGTTAGAAGCGACGGATTATGTCGTTCCATCGATTGAAGTTATCGACAGCCGGATCGAAAATTGGAAAATCAAGTTTGAAGATACAGTGGCAGATAATGGCTCATCTGCAAGTGCGGTCCTAGGTTCAAAAGCAACGAAATTGGAAGGGCTGGATTTAGCTAATATTGGCATGGTTTCTTACCGAAATGGTGAAATGCTGGATACAGCTGCTGGTGCTGCAGTTCTAGGAAACCCATTACGAGCAGTTGCTTGGTTAGCAAACTCAGTTGGTAAGTACGGCGTCAGTCTTAGAGCTGGCGAGGTTATTTTGTCTGGAGCACTTACCGCAGCGATACCGATTGAAGCTGGCGATACCTTTACAGTGGAATTTGATCACTTAGGTTCCGTAACTGTAACATTTAAAAGATAAAGGAGGACGTAATAATGTTAAAAACAGATTCAATTTATACACTTGCAACACATTTGTTTGAAGCTGAAAAACAAGGTTATTCTGTAGCACAACTTTCTGAAAAATATCCTGAGATGGATGAAGTCACTGCTTACAAAATCCAAGACCGTTTGATTGAAAAGAAGATTGAAGAAGAAATAACGAAAATTAGCGGGTATAAGCTAGGTTTAACAAGTAAAGCAAAACAAATTATGATCGGTGTTGACGAACCTACTTATGGTGTCCTTTTAGAAAATATGGAATTAGAGCAAGATAAACCAATCTCTATCACACCATTAATCCATGCTAAAGTGGAACCAGAAATCGCTTTTGTATTTAAGAAAGAAGTGAAAGGACCACATGTTACCGTTGCGCAAATTCTTGATGCAACAAAATATGTCGTCCCATCATTAGAAATTATCGATAGCCGTTATAATGGCTTTAAAATGACGCATTCTGATGGAATCGCTGATAACTCATCATCTTCACGGTATATTGTTGGTGATCGTTTCTATGATCCAGCTAAATTTGATTTACGCCTAACCGGTATGGTATTTAAGAAAAATGGTGAAGTTGCTGCGACTGCTGCTGGCGCTGCAGTTATGGGACATCCTGCAAGAGCAGTGGCATGGCTTGCAAATAAATTATATAGAGTCGATAAATCAATCAAACCAGGCGAAATCGTGCTAAGTGGTTCGCTAACGACATCGATCACTATTGAGCCCGGTGATCATTTCTCAGCAAGTTTTGATGGAATGGGTACAGTAGAAGCAGCATTTGTAGAATAATAGAAACTTTAGGAGGAAATTAGCATGCCATTTATTCAAGTAAATATTATAGAGGGAAGATCTCCTGAGAAAAAAGAAAGACTGATCCGTGAACTAACAGATCTAACATCAGAGGTTTTAGAAGCACCAGTAGAAAATGTCCGTGTCATGATAAATGAGCTTAAACCAGAGCACTGGGGAATTGCTGGCGAATCTGTGAAAAAGAGAAGGGAGAATGCGAAATGACAACATCAACTCAAACTGAAGTAAAACATGTTGGCTTGTATATTAATGGGGAGTATGTTCCTGCAAGTAATAATGAAACGTTTAATGTAACTAATCCAGCTACACAAGAAGTAATTGCTCATGTCAGTGAAGCAACGGATGAAGATGTCGATAATGCTATTCGTGCAGCAAGAGAAGCTTTCAATAATGGACCATGGAGTAAGATGACTGTGGAAGAGCGCAGTGCCAAACTTCGTCGTATGGCCGAAATTATTGTTGAAAGAGGCGAAGAGATTGCTCGCTTAGACGCAACTGATGTAGGTAAACCATATGCTTCTGCATTAAAAGGCGAAGTACCTCGTGCAGCAAATAATATCCGTTTCTTTGCCGATTTTATGGAGCAAAAAGGCGGGGAAACGTATCCAATGGGAGAAAGCTATGTGAACTATACCCGTTATGAGCCTGTTGGTGTAGCGACATTAATTACACCTTGGAACGTGCCATTTATGTTAACCACTTGGAAATTAGGTCCATGTCTTGCAGCAGGAAACACAGCAGTCATTAAACCAGCTGAAAACACACCCTTATCTGTATCACTTTTAGGTGAAATTGCGAAAGAAGCAGGGATTCCAGATGGCGTTGTTAACGTGGTTCATGGTAAGGGAAGTACAGTAGGTACTGCATTGACGAAACATCCTGAGGTTGATTTAGTTTCCTTCACAGGTTCCACAAGGACTGGTTCTTCGATTATGAAGAGTGCAGCGGATACCTTGAAGAATGTTTCGTTTGAATTAGGTGGTAAAGCAGCGAATATTATTTTTGAAGACGCTGATTTAGAGAAAGCCATCCCAGGATCCATTCGTGCAGCTTTCTTTAATTCCGGTCAAGTCTGTTTAGCAGGCTCAAGAATCTTAGTTCAACGTAGTATCCTTGATGATTTTATGAATAAATTTACCGAAGCAGCTAAGAACTTAAAAGTTGGCGATCCAAATGTTGAAGGAACAGATATGGGACCATTAGTTAGTGAAGCGCACTATAATAAAGTTGTCAGCTATTTTGATGTCGCTAAAGAAGAAGGCGCAAAATTGGTTTATGGAGGTAAACGTCCCGATAACCTACCAGAACATTTGAAGAATGGTTTTTATTTAGAACCAACGATCTATATTGCGGAAGATCCAAATTCACGGATGAACCAAGAGGAAATTTTTGGACCAGTTGTTACGATCATCCCATTTGATACAGAAGAAGAAGCGATTGAGATTGCTAATGCTACGAATTTTGGCTTAGATGGTGTCTTATGGACAGAAAACCTTCGCCGTGCACATCGTGTGTCACATGCATTCCAAGCGGGAACCGTTTGGGTCAACTGCTGGTTCGTTCGTGACCTTCGCGCCCCGTTCGGTGGATACAAACAAAGTGGTGTTGGAAGAGAAGGCGGTCACCACAGTCTCGAATTCTTTACCGAAGCGAAAAACATTTGTATAGCTTTATAAAAATTTAAGGAGGACCATGGGGACAGGCACCTTGGACCAATGTATAGTGATTAGAGTTGGTCACTTCAACCCTGTCGCTGTGGATCTTTCGTCTAGAGAATCGTCCCAATTTATCGCAAGTTACGAGCTGAGCGGACGAAGGGACAGTTCTCCGTCCGTTTATATACAGACTCTTTGTGGACAAGGTTACTGCAAGAAAAGAAGGTTTGAGAAAACCGATGTTAACTGCAAAACTAGCTAATCAATTAAACGGTTTCAAAATAATAAATGCAGGTGTTTCAGGTAATAACACGTGTGATGCGATAACTAGAATTGAAAAAGATGTAAATAAACATAACACCGATTTAGTAACAGTGTTATTTGGTGCTAATGATGCGGCAATTCATAAAATGATTGATCTGGAAACCTATAAAGAAAACCTATATAATATCACACATTTGATTAAACTTGAAAAAACCATTTTTATCTCTCCTGCTCCAGTGGATGAGAGGGTTCAATGTGCAAGAACTAATGAAGTGTTATTTAAGTATGCTGTTGTAAAACAAGTAGCAGATGATACAGGCAGTTACTTTATTGATTTCTTTTCAAAGATGATTTCTTTAGAAGATTATCCAAAAGAGCTTATAGGAATTAAAAATGATGGACTTCATTTTGGTGAAGATGGTGATGATCTTCTTGTAGGTTTAATAACAAAGAAGGTTAAGGGAATTAGTTATTGAAGTAAATAGTGCAAGAGTGAAACAAGGCGATCGATGGTGCAAATCCAGCAAAAAGTTTCCTTCAGCAGTATCAAATTCCCGATGAGTCAATTCGACTGGGATGCCATTGCATTGCATACGACACCAGGTGTTGCAGAGCATAAAGAGTCTGAAGTAGCGTTACTATTTTCAGGCGTTGGACTAGATTTCATGGGTGATGGCTTTGATCAATTCCCAGAAGACTTACGGGAAGAAATTATTAAAGCTTTCCCTCGTAATAATTTCAAAAGGAAATTACTCCAGCGTTTTATGAGGGCTTTAAGCATAAGAAAGAAACTACTTTTGGCAATATGAAAGAAGATGTTGTCCAACATTTCAGACCGGAATATAAAATAAGAATTTCTGTCATTGCATATTACATTCACCATGGTCAGAATAAGAAATAGAAAATCGCCATTTTAGAAAAAGGCAGCATTTCTATTTGAATGCTGCCTAATCTCTTGCTTAACTTACTTTTGAATTCTGATTCACTTTTCAATAGAGGACATTGCTATGGATAGCAATGTTAAACTAATGACAAACCCAAGATTTAAATAGGTAAACCCAGTTCCCTATATTCCAGCAGTTAATCTCTGTATATGTTAACCCCGACAACTTCGAATAGCCCTGCAAGAATGAGGTTAATCTAACTCATGATTTGCCGACCTCTATCTGTTTGACCTGTTACGGACTTTAACCCTTCTTCAAAGAAAATTTAACCCTACGCAAATTTGAGGACTCGAATGAGTTTACTAAAGGGATTAGTAAAAAGAAAAATATTGATGAGGCATAAAAAGTTAATAATGAAATTAGGAAAGATAAGATTAATCAAATTGTTGTTCTTTATAGGGAAACAACCAAGAAGAAAAGCACGGCTGAAAAGACATATCAATTATTTTCAGCCGATTACAAACAGGTATTTGATTTTACCTTGAAGGAAAATTACTGACTGATAAATGCAGATTTTCGAGGGTGGTTGGTGAGCCACCTCAAGAACTTACTTTAGGAAATTGAGGATATATCAACTAGTCTGTCTTCATGGAAATCAATGTTTTCCAATTTGCTTCTTCTTTTCGTTTACTTTAAGAAGAAAGAAGAGCTATCAATAATTTCAACGTCTTTCCTTGTATTTACTTCATCCATTAATTTAAAAAGCGCCTCATCTTTCCTTTTAGCCTCAATCATACAGTCAATTTGTGGGATACTACCCCTGATTACTTTAAGGAATCTAAAAAACATATCGATGTCTACATAGTCTGAATGATGGCGAAATGCTTTATCACTCTTTGGACTTGATATATGCATTTTTATTGGAAGCGGAGAATGCTTCCATGTCTGCACAACTCTATTCCAGTTGGTTTCCCAATTTGCAACTTGGTGATAGGCAAGATGATGATGATAATCGAAAACGAGAGGTATATTTAATTTTTCACATAAGTAAAGTGTATCTTCTAAAGTAAAAGAAGTATCATCATTTTCAAGCATGATCATATTTTGAATCACTTTTGGGACGTCCATCCAGTTATCAACAAAACGTTCAAGTGACATTTCGGTTTCTTTATAATTACCGCCAACATGCATGACACAGCGATGAGTTGGGGCAATCCCCATCGCCTTTAATAATAAGTAATGTAGCTTTAAGGTTCTGATTGAGTTCTTCAAAATATGCTTCTCTTTAGAATTAATTAGAACAAAGTGATCCGGATGGAAATCAACTCTTATCTTATGTTTATTTGCAAAATCTCCAATCTCACGAAGCGGTTCTTTTAATGGCTTTATATAATTCCAATCAAGAAGTTCTTCGTGGTTTGCTAAAGGAATAAGGCGAGAGGTTAGTCGATAAAAATGAATATCAGACGCTGCATTATGTTTCAACAATCTTAGTGTATTGTGCAAATTAGAAAGTGCAATACGTTCTAATTTACGGATGGCAGCATCCCGATCATTAATTTTTTCGAATTGGGAAAAAGTCATTGTTTGTGAGGGGGATGAATTTTTAAGCTCCATACTCATTGCGACATAGCCAAGACGTACAATCGTCATCTATTCCACCTCATCCGTTTTATTTATGCTGTTCTCCATGGTTACCATTCGACAGATGAACTCGAAATACGTTTGACTCCACGAATTGCAGCTATTTCATCTACAAGTCTCTGCATTGCAAGGTTCTTTTGTTTTGCTTCTATCATAATGTCAAAGTCCTGATTAAGCTCCTTTGCCATCTTTAAGAAGGGTAGGACAAAATCTAAAGAAACAAAATCAGCATGGGCACGATAGGCTTGTTCAGATTTAGGTGAAGAAATGTGGACTTTCGGTACGATATTAAAGTTATTCCAAGTGTTAAATATACGGTGTAAGTAAAGGTGGAGGTCATTCTCCACGTTATTCGCCATATAGTGATGATAATCGAGGACCATTGGAATGTTTTCCTTTTCACAAGCAAGGAGTGTTTCCTGGACGTCATACGTTTTATCATCATTTTCTAATGTCATTTGCTTCTTAATTTCCTTTGGTAATTTTTTCAGATTTTGATGGAAGCGGATTAATGACTTATGTTTATCCCCATAGGCTCCGCCAATATGAATATTAATTAATGCCGTATCGAGAGCATTCATTGCCTTTAGCATCTTAAAATGATAGTCCATACTTTTTACTGCATTTATTGTTACTTCTTCTCTTTGGCTTGTGAAAAGTGTAAATTGATTTGGGTGAAAGCTTACTCGAAGCTTAAAATGTTTGACTATATTTCCGATTTCTTCCCATTCGTTTTTGAATGGAGTTAAGAAATCCCACATCACTTCCGGATGGGTTGCTAAAGGGACTAGTGTGCTTGAAAACCGGTAGATTTCTATTTCATGTGCGATATTATAATACAAAATTCGTTTTGTGTGATGTAAATTTTGTGCTGTTATAGATTTTAACTTTTCCATTCTTTCGTCTTTAGGAAGCGTTGAATACCGTGTAAAGGTTAACGTTTTTGATGGACTTGCATCCCATAAGCCTAATGCATTTGCTACATAGCCGAAACGAATCTTCATCTACTTTCCCCTTTATTTAATACTTTGAAATTGAAATCTATTCTAAAAGATTATTTTTAGTGCGTTTTAAACATTTTATCTTCTGCCAAAATCCATTTATCTATACACAAAGTGAGAATATATAAAATCATGAATTCTGCATTTCATTTAAATAATAAAGACATTAAGCACGCATGCTCGACTTTACAGCTCCTCACTTACCCCCCATCTCAAGAATTCGAGAAAAATCAAGAATTGTAAGTGGGGGATCAATAGAAAGTCAAAATCCCGATTCTATTCAACTAGCATTCAGTGGGGGATGATATGATCTCCACTGAATGAAGTTTCACTTTATTGGAGTAGAAATAAGTAGAAGGCAAGAGTATGAGTGTGAAGGGGGAGTCAAAATTTAAAAATATTAGTTCTCTACTAATAATTGCATCTCAATTATGAATGTTGATGCTATTAATGAGCTAAATAAAGTCTTGAATTATAGGCATTTTTTTGTTATTGTTAAGAACAGACCGGTTGGTATAGTGGAGGTGTGCTACGGAAATGGATACAAAATCGCTGATAATCGACATCGCGACGAAGCTTTTTCAACAAAAAGGATATAAAGGTGTAGGACTAACTGAAATAATAAAAGCATGTGATATTTCAAAAGGTTCGCTTTATCATCACTTTCCAAATGGAAAAGAAGAATTACTGATTGCTTGTCTTCAATATTTAAATGAAGAAATTACAAACGATATCGTGGACATTTTCAATCGATATCCGACAACGCAAGAAGCAACAAACGCAATGATCTCAAAATTAATCGATAACTTTGAGATGGAGGGTACCCTTATTGGGTATACATTTAGCAGTATGGTTAGTGAAATGGCTTCGTTAAGTGATCCAGTTAGAAATGCATGTGCAAAATTATATACAGAAATGCAGACTATTTATTATCATAAATTAGTAGCAGATGGTTTTTCTAATGATGAAGCTTCGTCTACTGCTTTAATGGTTACTGCCTCTA
Organism: Oceanobacillus arenosus; assembly: GCF_003369575.1. Lineage (GTDB taxonomy): Bacteria > Bacillota > Bacilli > Bacillales > Amphibacillaceae > Oceanobacillus > Oceanobacillus arenosus. Next base: position 119,638 of record NZ_PIOC01000010.1, read on the forward strand.
TTGAAGGCGGAATGCTACTTTGCTTAACGCAAAAGAGAGCGGAACCGCTCCAAGTTATTTCCCAAGTATTACCCAAAATTTTAGAAACAAGGAGATTCAAAACAAGTGAATAAAAGTTATAAGACAGGCCCTATAATGATGGCTCTATTAGTAGCAGGATTTGTAGGACTTTTTAGTGAAACGGCATTAAATATTGCCTTAGCAGATTTAAGTAAAATTTTCGAAGTTGATGCGACAACCATTCAATGGTTGGCAACGGGTTATTTCCTAACTCTAGGTATTTTAATTCCAGTAACAGGTATTCTAATGCAAAAATTTACAACAAGACAAATGTTTTTAACTTCTATCATCCTAACCCTCATCGGTACGGTTTTAGCAGCATTATCACCTTCATTTGGCTTCCTTTTAGCAGGGCGTATTATCCAAGCGGCAGGATTAGCGATAAACTTGCCTTTAACGCAAAATGTTATTTTCACAATCTACCCTCCAAACAAACGTGGAGCTGCAATGGGAATTATGGGATTAGTAATGTTAGCTGGCCCAGCTTTAGGTCCAACAATTGCAGGACTAATTTTAGATACATTATCATGGGATTGGATATTCTGGGCTCAAGTACCATTCCTATTATTTTCACTTATTATCGGAATCCTATATGTACCAAATGTTAATGAAGTACGTAAAATAGCAATTGATATATTATCCGTTGTTCTTTCTACAATCGGATTTGGTGGGATCGTCTACGGATTCAGTGTATCTGGTGGAAATGGATGGACAAGTCCAATTGTTATCGGGTCGATTATCATCGGTTTAATTGGAGTAATTCTCTTCTCAATGCGTCAAATGAAAATGGAGAAGCCAATGATGAATTTAAGGGCATTTAAGTATCCACTTTTCGTTATTGGTGTATTTATGAGTTTTATAACATTTTTCAACATGCTTTCTATGCTAGTTATTTTACCTATGTTTATGCAAATGGCCTTATTAATTGCAGCATTTGCGACAGGTCTAGTACTTCTGCCTGGTAGCTTACTTAACTGTATTTTGGCGCCAATAATAGGTAGATTATTTGACAAATATGGTCCAAGGGCGATTATCACTCCTGGTACAGTACTAGTAGTTATTGCATATGCACTTTATGCACAAATAGGTACAGATACGGCTTTATGGGTTGTTGTAGTAATCCATATTATTATGATGTTAGGTATCGGTGCAGTACTTGCTTCAACTCAAACAAACACACTAAATTCTTTACCTAGAGAATATTATCCAGATGGTATCGCAATCACTCAAACAATCCAACAAGTCGCAGGTGCAGTTGGTATTGCGGTTATGGTTTCTCTATTATCGGTAAAACAAAACAGTTACTTAACAACAGTTAGCGACAATTTACCAGAGGCTGTGGCATCAGGTTCTTCATTTGTATTTACAATAGGTTTAGTATTTGCAGTGATTAACTTTGTACTGTCATTCTTCATGAAAAAACCAACAGACGTAAAGCTGAAATAGCCTTAAGTAATTAGAACTGAATTTAAAGGGAAATTATTAAGAAATGAAAATTATTAATAAAAGAGCTATAAACTTATTTGAAGTCGATTTAATTATCTATGGTGTAACTGGACTAAATGTAGTTAATTGGTTCTGTCTCTGAATCAATCGTACGCACAGCTCCATGTGATATTCTAGTTATTCGTTCAACTGAGTGATTAAATTCCTAATAGAAAAATTAGTTTAGAAAAATTTTTGAAGTAGCTTTTATAAGTTGCCTTCGTACAGATTTGTAATCTTGGCGGAGGCATCTTTTTCATTGCTTAGGAAACTATAAAATTTGGACGTTGTGGATAACTTAATTACCGAGAACAGCCACGTCCAGCGTAAGCGCCCCGTGCTCCTAGCGAGACTTCCCTCACCTCCGTAATCTAAGTCAACCGCTTACGCCCCCAAACAGTTTCCTTTATCTCCTTCGGTTCAGTCCAGTCCGTACACAGCTCAAACCGGCGCTTGCGCTTATGTTCTGTTTTTAGATATATGAGTGGCTGCTGCCAAATTTAATAGAAGAAAGGGAAATGCTATCACGAAGAAATAGAAGAAGTAACATTTCATTTTTAAGCAATATAATATGGAAAAAAGAGAGAACATGGTCATAGTAAAACCATGCTCCCGTTTATTAATTTTCAGGATGAAGTAAATTGGAAAAAATTTAACTTTTTCAGGTTGTGGCACCAGTGATGCGGAGCCATAAGTCAGACACCTCAAATATCATGCCTCCCCAGAGGATGATCATGATATTTCCTATATTTTTTATAATCCTCCAAGGTCTCTGCACTTGCTGGATATACACTTTTAATACTTGCGCCTTCTTCTACTTTCTTTAGAATGAATTCCTCCAATAAATCCTGCTCATAAGCATCGTGCGCGACTACATTCGCAATATCCTTTGGAATGACAACAACTCCTTCGGCATCGCCAACAATGATATCCCCCGGCATAACTAGAACACCATTACACCCAATCGGAGTATTTATATCGGCTGGATGATGTTTAATAGAAGAGGTCGTAGCATGTACACCTTGATAATAGGTGGGTAAATCTAAGTTTTTAAATCGCGGCGAATCACGCAATGCACCATCTGTTACCAATCCGGCGATATGCCTTTGCATAAGACGTGTGCCCAAAATATGACCAAAGGAAGCAGCCCCAAGCTCACCGCGAGCATCAATGACTAACACATGTTCATCTTCAATAGATTCAACTGCAATTCTTTGAAGATTTGTGTCGTTATCGTAATCCACCTCCATACCAATGTCCTCTCTTGCTGGTACATAACGCAGTGTATACGCATAGCCAACCATTCTTAGATCTGGTCGAGTCGGGGTTAGGTTCGGGATAAAAGTATTCCTAAAACCGCGTTTTAACAACTGGGAAGTTAAAGATGCCGTAGATACTTCCTGCAGTTTCTTTTTAGATTCAGTTGTAATTGGTAGTAATGTTGTCTTATTGCTCATTAATTACAAACCCCCTATTAATTTACTGTCTATTTCGTATTATTTATATTATCAGAAAATACATTGACAATCAAGTATTATTGTCTTACAATAATACTTGTGAATATTGGAGGACAAGAGAGGAGAGTTATTCATGGATATAGGTGCTTCTCGGCTGGCGAATGTAGAACTAGGGCAAATACGCGCTGTAGCAGAAAAAGCAAGAAATCTTGAGAAACAAGGAAAGAGTGTAATTCATTTAGAAATGGGTGAACCTGACTTTTCCACACCAAAGCATATTGTTCAGGCAACCCAACAGGCGTTAGAACGAGGAGAAGTGCACTATGCACCCACCCGTGGATTGCTTCAACTAAGAGAAGATATATCCCGCAAACTAAAGGATGATAACAACATAAATTCTGATCCTGAGACTGATATTATTGTTACAGCAGGGGCTTCGCAAGCACTGCTACTTGCTTTTTTAGGTCATTGTAATCCAGGGGATGAAGTACTAATCATTGAGCCGGCGTATATATTTTATAGGCAATTGGCTCGTATGACTGGCGCAGTTCCAATAACAATCCCTACTTCTCAGGAGAACAATTGGGTTGTAGATCCTAATGAGATAGAAAAGGCACTGACACCGCATACAAAAATGATATTAATTAATTCTCCCAATAACCCGACGGGGGCTGTTTATCCAAAGGAAGTGCAGGAAAGAATCGCAGAAATAGCAATTCAACATGATCTATTGGTCGTATCAGACGAAATATACGAAAAAATTATTTATCAAGAGAAGGGTCATTTTTCAATAGCATCTATACCAGGCATGGAAAAACGGACTATAACCATTAATGGGTATTCAAAAGCTTATGCTATGACTGGATGGAGATTAGGTTATATTGTATCAAGCAATGATTTAATGATTCCTATGTTAAAGGTACAACAATATTCTGTAACCTGCATACCAACTTTTACACAATTCGGAGCATCAGAAGCTATTAATGGTGATCAGCAATGTATAAATGATATGGTCGATGCTTATAGGAGACGCCGAGATATTGTTCATAAAGGATTATTAAGTATAGATGAAATCACTTGTGCATTGCCAGAAGGCGCCTTTTATGCATTTCCAAATATAACCAAATTTGGATTAACCTCAAAAGAGTTTGCTGAAAAAGTATTGAATGAAGCAGGAGTAGCACTGGTCCCAGGCTCTGTTTTTTCGGATGTTGGAGAAGGGTTTGTGCGATTATCATTTGCGGCATCTGAAAAGGCATTGATGGAGGCTATAGAACGTATGAAAATATGCCTAGAAAACCTTGTAAGAAAATAATGGATTCCCGCTGGTGAGAAAGGTGGATATATCAAGGAAAATATTGTTTTATAGAATGAGCAGAGCTCGAAGAAGTACAATCTTATCTTATAAAGAAATTATACGAAGAATAAGGCATGAAAGTGACCTTGGATTGTAATGTGCAAAGATTAAGCATTTTTGGGCGCAATAAATGAAAGGGTTTTCATCTCTATTTTTGGGAATACGCTGAAATTACAGTTGATTGTTTGAATAAAGATGTTGAAATAATAACCTAATAAATTAGAGATAAGACGAAGGTATTACTGTAAAGAAAAGGGAGATTGGACATTGGGAAGTACTGTTCCGGCCCATTTTGCAGGGTTTACAAAAATCACGGATTACATCTGTAAGATAGAATCCATTTATACAAATAGTATGGACAGACGACGTTTAATAGAAGAGGGAATGCGTCGGATTCGAATAAAAGAGCAAGCCCTCCTACAAAGAATAATATCAGGATTACAGGAGATAGAAGGAGCCAAAGCACATTTCAATGAACAGCCGATTAAACAAAAAGATCCCATCCTAGCCATAATATTTGGAAATGTTGATTGTCAAAGGGCCGTAAGTGAGTATGGAAAACGCGCGCGGCATATTAGTATATGAAAGAGTGGAGAGCAGTTTGTACTCAAGACGAATATTAAATGCTGTTGGCTTAAGGGAGATCGTTCGAATTTCTCCATTACACTGCCATTCCTTTGAGGAAGTTGATGACTTTTTAATGTATCACTAAAAATAGCAGATTTGTAGTTTTTTAAGAATCTATTTTTGAAAGGACGGAGAGTAAATGAGAAGAATTTTTAACCTATCTTTGGGAACTAAAGTGTTAATCGGTTTTGCCGCGGGGATTCTAATTGCTCTTATCTTTAAGGAAAAGGCGGTAGTTATAAAACCACTTGGCGATCTATTCTTGAACCTTATCTTAATGATTGTGGTCCCGTTAGTATTTTTCTCTATTATTAGCGGAATTACAAGTATGGATAATTTTTCTAGGCTCAAAAGTATAGGAGGCAAAGTGATATTATTTTATATTACAACAACAGTAATAGCCGGTACAATAGGTCTATTTGTAGCGAATATCATTAGACCTGGCAATGGTGTAACTCTGAGTCAATTAAATATGACAGAAGAAGTGGTAAAACCGGAGCAACAATCGATAGTAGATACTATTTTATCCATGTTTCCACGCAACATATTTCAAGCCTTTGTAGAAGGCAACTTAATGCAAATTATTGTATTTTCCATATTTATGGGAATCGCTATTGTTCTACTGGGTGAAAAAGCCAATACATTAAAGCAAGTCATTAATAATGGAGCAGAAGTGATGTCTAAGGTTACAGAAATCGTTATGAAGTTTTCGCCAATTGGTGTTGCAGCGTTGATTGCAACTACGTTTGCACAATATGGGTCAATGATTCTGGGATCCATTACAACATTAATTATTGCGGATTACGTTGGCTTAGTAATCATCTGTTTCGGAGTATATGCATTCATGATTAAGTTTATTGCAAAGACTAGCATCAAAGATTTCTATAAAGCTGCTTTAAAGATTTGGCCTTTAACGCTGAGTACAACTAGTAGTTCAGGGACTTTGCCATATACAATGAGCGTTGTTGAAAAAGATCTAGGTGTACCCAACAGCATTGCGAAATTTTCATTGCCAATTGGAGCGACCATTAATATGGATGGTGCAGCAAACTTTTATCCTATGGCCGTCTTATTTGTTTCGCAGCTTTATGGCTTCAACTTAACACTTTCTGAGCAGATTACAGTTGTTTTATTGGCAACCCTCTTATCAATCGGATCTCCAGGCATTCCCGGCGGCGGTATTGTGATGGTTACTATTTTGCTGACTACAATGGGTCTACCAATTGAAATTATGGGTATCATTGCCGGTATTTATAGAATTATAGATATGGGTCATACCACCCTCAATGTAACCGGAGATATGGTTTGTACTCTTGCAGTTTCAAAAATAGAGGAAAGAAAGGCACTTAAGTCTAATATTCCAAACAATCAAACCAGTGCGGGATAAACGAAAAAATCGAAGGCCTCAGTCTTATATGTGGAGGCAATGAAGTTGGAAATGCCACACCTGATATAAATACAGTTTCAGGCTTCGGACACTTAGATTATTTTGTAGGAAAATAGTTTAGGATAAAAATCAGAAAATCACTTGTTTTAAAAGCTTTAGTAATGAATGAACGCTATCATTAGTTAATGGATAATGGCAGGGATTTAAATCAAGTTTCCCTATTAAATATAATAACTACAAGAATTATTTATGAAGTTATTGACTGCTGAAAGAATACTAACCGCAAGACTAAGTGTCACAGTTGGTACGGTAACGGATGGGAAAATAAAAATTATATAGCAAATCAATTCAATGACAGCAAGGAAGAAATATCCAGCATCAAGGAGAGCGTTTAGTCAATATTTGAGTATGCTTACTACGTATTTCAAGCCTGTAGAACGAACTTTAATTGACGACATGGTTAAATCCACCAGAATATACAGATTGTAGTTAAATCTAAAGGCAGGAAGATGTAGTGAATAGCATATAAAAAATATCTAAGAGAGACAAGTCTATAATGCCGCCCAAAAAAAGTTAGATCTTTACTCTAACTTTTTTGGGTGCACTACAGGATAGAGTCCCTTTAGATGAATGAGTTATTTTTTGCAATCATGAAAAGTTTCTCCGTTTTCAGCATGTATTTTGCTACTGACGACGATTGTTTTGCCTATTTTGAATTATCCACTTGAAGTGGAGGTGGAATTATCCAGCCTTTTTCTTTATTTAGCCTAAGTAACTTAGCCCCGAATAAAGCTCTTTCCGCGTGATACTTACCGAACATCATTGCAATATCCTCTCGTAGGCATTGTCCCATTACCGCACTACAGGAAACGAGTCCTTGCCCAACGTTTGCGGAAATAATCGCACTAATTTCCGGATCCATGAACCTTGCACCGGCAGGAATATCCTCTGCATTTGCTTGTGGTCGTCCAGGTAAGGAGGGTGGAGGAACTACTCCATTGTCTTTCAATACCTTTTCGATTTCCTTGTTTTCAGATTCCATCATATGGATTGCTTCTTCAAGCAGTTTTATGAGATCTTGATCTCCTGCGTGATTGACAAATGCTCCATACGTGCTAATCAATCCATTATTAGCTCCAATATATGCCCATGAACCAATTACTTCGCCATAATGCATCGGTTCATCTTTTGGATTACCATCCATAATTCCCAATAAAAGCACTCCTTTGTATATGTTCTTTTCATAACTAGTATGTCAAGCAAGGAAATATTTATGCAAAATAACGAAGGCTGAATTGTTTTAAGAAGAATATGATAAGTAAGAAGTGAGCTATTATTATAGTTGAAAACTAAGCCACATCAGAAAATCCGGAGTGTTCAAAATGAAAACGAAGAAGATAATCATACAGATGTATTTGAGGGTCTGGGAAAGGGACAAGGGTGACATCAACCTCGTCCTATTAATTATTAGGATGCTAATAATTGCATGTATTAGGGAAACAAAGTAAAATTCTAATATTAACTATAAGAAAAGAGTATAGCATCTTAGGAGATAAGCAAATGAAGAAGAAAAAAGATTTGACATTGGCAATACTACTTTTGAACATATTTTTTGTATTTTTAGGTATCGGCTTAGTTATACCCGTTTTGCCATCAATTATGAATGAGTTACAAATAAGTGGGACAGTTGTCGGTTATTTAACAGCTGCTTTTGCATTAACGCAATTAATTTTCTCTCCATTTGCTGGAAAAGCTGTTGATAAATATGGACGAAAAATTATGATCGTGATCGGCTTATTTGTTTTTAGTTTCTCTGAATTTTTATTCGGATTTGGAAAAACCGTTGAAGTGTTATTTATATCACGGATTTTTGGTGGTATTAGTGGTGCTTTTATAATGCCTGCTGTAACAGCATTTATTGCAGATATTACGACAATGAAGACGCGTCCAAAAGCTTTAGGCTATATGTCAGCAACCATTAGCACAGGCTTTATTGTTGGACCCGGAATCGGTGGCTTCTTAGCAGAAATCGGTACACGTGTCCCATTCTTTTCAGCAGCTGCATGTGGGTTGATTGTTGCTTTCCTATCAATGATTACATTGCATGAGCCGAAAGTTAAACTGGAAGAAACATCCGATCCTTCAGAAACAGTTGGCAAGAGCGGCTTAAAGAAAGTATTTATGCCGATGTTCTTTATTGCTTTTGTAGTAATATTCATTTCTACATTTGGATTAGCCGCATTTGATTCGTTCTTCAGCTTATATACCGACCATAAATTTGGATTTACTCCATCAGATATTGCGATTGCAATCACAGGTGGCGCGGTTATTGGCGCGATATTCCAGGTCGTTCTATTTGAACCTTTAACAAGGTTAATGGGAGAAATTAATATCATTCGCTGGTCACTACTATTTTCAACGATTTTAGTATTTGCAATGACAGCTGCGAACTCATACTGGACAGTACTGGCAGTAACATTTACCGTATTTATCGGCTTTGACCTTATTCGTCCAGCTGTAACTACCTATTTATCACGAATTGCGGGTAATGAGCAAGGATTTGTTGGTGGAATGAACTCATTCTTCACCTCGCTTGCCAATGTATTCGGACCAATCTTAGGTGGTATCCTATTTGATATTAACATTGATTATCCTTTTTATATTAGTGTTATTGTGCTTATTATCTGCCTCATCCTAACGATGTTTTGGAAACGCCCAAAATTAGAATCGAATGAAACTGTTTTATGAGAAGAACAAAAGCGCAAGCGCCCGTTTGAGCTGTGTACGGACTGCACGTCACAGACGTGAGGTGGTTCGACGTTGCCAAAGGACGTGGCTGTTTCGGTAATTTAGTTATCCACAGCGCCCAATTTTATAGTTTCCTAAGCTATGAAAAAACCAGTGGGGATACTAATTTCCACTGGTTTTTGGTATCGTACGGTAGAATTTTTTGTTTAATATGATTGAAAGCCCAAGTTACTGACAGTATATTCCGTTATAATCAAAATAATAGGATTTTAAATGATATTCAATTTTTACAGATAATAAATGAAAAGGGAGAGAGGACAAATGGACACGGGCCAACATACGAAGGATTATTGGAACGCAAATTTATATGATAATAATCATTCATTCGTTTCAGAGTATGGAAATAATATGATTGAATTATTAGCACCAAAACAAGGCGAGAAAATTCTTGATCTTGGTTGTGGAACAGGAGATTTGGCAAAGAAATTATTTGATGTTGGTGTGAATATTGTAGGGGTGGATAATTCTAAAAATATGGTTACAGAAGCGATGAACAAGTATCCTCAGATTAATTTTACGGTTCGAGATGCAACCAATCTAGGATATCATGCTGAATTTGATGCAGTGTTTTCTAATGCCACCCTTCACTGGGTAAAGCAGCCAAGTCAGGCGTTGGGTAGCATTTCCCAAAGTTTAAAACCAGGTGCCAGATTTGTCGCTGAATTTGGCGGGAAAGGAAACGTTCAAACAATAACAAATGAAATCATTCGTCAATTAAAAGAAGTGGGAACCGAGTATAAAATGGAGCAGTTCCCTTGGTATTATCCTAGTGTCGGTGAATACACGTCTTTGATGGAGGAAGTAGGTTTTAGAGTCATCTTTGCTCAGTACTTTGATAGACCCACCCCGTTAAACGGTGCAAATGGATTAAAGAATTGGATTGAGATGTTCGCAGGTCAAATGTTTGAAAGTATTGATGTAGACAAAAAAGACTACATCATAACAAAGGCTGAGAATAATTTACAAGCAACGTTATGGCAAGATGGTAAATGGATTGCCGATTATAAAAGGATTCGTGTAATCGGGATAAAAGAATAAAAGGGAAGGGACATTGTAGTCCCTTCCTGTATCTAATTAATTAGCTAAGCTCTCTTTCAATTGCTTTTCTTTCCATATAACTGTAATACCAACACCTAAAACCATAACAATAGCAGAGAAAAAATACGGATAATGGATGTTTACGTCAAATAACACTCCAGCCATCATCGGACCAAAGATGGTACCTAGACTTGTATATGTTGAGTTCATTCCAGCAACAAATCCTTGTTCTTTTCCAGCGGTTTTCGATAAAAATGTCGTCAATGCCGGACGAAGCAGGTCAAATGCAAGGAAAATGAAGCAAGTGACTAGAAGGACTGTCAAGTAGCTGGTGATTACAGCCGACGCTACCGCTAGAACAGCTCCGACAATTAAACATAATTGAATCAGTTTCTTTTCACCGAGCACTTCAACCATTTTTCCAAATATAAATACTTGAACAACTACGCCAACAATTGAGCTTACTGTAATAATGGTTGCAATATCTTTCGGTGTAAAGCCAAATTTATGATCTGCAAAAAGGCTAAAAATAGTTTCATATGCCGACAAACCAAAAGCAAGTACAAGCACGATGATAAAGGCAATAAAGTAATTTGGATGAAGTGACCTTTTTAGATCACCGACAAAGTTTGTTTGCCCTGATTCGGCATAAATAGCTGCAAGTTCTTCTTTTGTTAACGGCTCTTTTAAAATAAATATCGATGAAATACATGCTAAGAAACCAAGACCTGCCGCGAAGAAGAAGGGCATGCGGATACCATATTCTGCTATAAAGCCACCAATGCCAGGTCCAATGATAAAGCCTGTGCTAATTGCTGCTGAAATATAGCCCATCGCTTTTGCTCTTTCTTTCTCAAAAGTAATATCTGCTACATAGGCAGTAACAGCTGGCATAATGAACGCGGCACTCATTCCTCCAAGAACCCTTGCAAGGTAAAGCACGAATACATTTGTTCCAGCACCAAAAATAAGTTCTGAAAGTCCGAAAATAAATAAACCAATTATTATCATTTTCTTTCTGCCATATCGGTCAACCCACCGACCAGCGAATGGTGATGTGATTAGCTGTGCTACTGCAAATACGGCAACAAGATAACCCATCGTACTTCCGGTTAAATGCATGATATTCATAAAAGACGGCATTACGGGGATAATGAGTCCGATTCCTAGAAATGCAAGGAATAAATTACTTAGTAGAATAATGAATACCGTCTTCTGTTCTTTAATAGGTTTCTTCATATTAGTAGCACCTCTTTCTGTATGAATCATTGATATGAAATACCTCGCCAAAATACTTCCCAAGAGGCTGCTAATTTAGCATTCAGCTGTTTCTCATCATTACCGTAGACAAGCTCCAACAAAATGGAATCGACTACACCTAAGTATGCATAGGTTGGTGTTAGTGCTTTATCGCCAATAATTAATTTAGTATTGATCCAATCCTGAAATTTCTCTTCCAGAATGGTCCTTTCCTTTTCCTCAATATCGATGACTTCTTGTTCAATTCCCTTTTCCAGATGGGCTGGAGGGAAAAAGGACATACGTAGCCAAAATTTTAACTGCTCATCTTTTTGGAATAGATCGATGATCAATTGTAAATATCCGTATAATGCTTTTTCTGGATTTTTTGAATCGATGTTACTGAAATACTGTAGTGTTGCGGATAGATCCATCTCCTTTGCATCCCGTAAAACTTGAAGAAAAAGATCATCCTTTCCTTTAAAATGGGCGTAAATAGATTGCTTCTTCAAGCCTACTTCTTCTGCTATTTGTGAAAGCGATGCACCTTCATACCCATGGATTGTGAAATATTTTAGAGCTGCATCTTTTATTTCAATACTTTTCAATTATATCGTCCCTCCATTTAACGAACGTTCGTAAGTTATTTTAGCAGATGGAGTATATGTAATCAATAGATTTTTAATGAACGCAACTAATAATCTCTACTCGTTAGTTGGAATCAGATTTTAGATATTAATGGTGCCTTTCCCCGAGCGTTTAATAACATTGACTCAGTAGGGAATAGAATAAAAGCAACCACCCAATGGCGATTGCTTTTATAGTTATTCATATATATCTGTCATCCAGTCAACAATACTCGTATGCTTTTCCTCTCGTAGCTGCTCTACATTATGGTGACCAATAATAGAGCCATCTTTAATTGCAATTACTTCATCTAGAATATTTTCAACTTCCCGGATTTCATGTGTTGTAATCAGCACAAGCTGCTTTTCTAGGTCAATAAAGGAAATGAGTCCTTTGACAATGGAATTACGGACCATTGGATCAAGACCAGAAAATGGTTCATCCATCAAGATGACTGGCACATTTCTCGACAAGGAGAGAACGATTTTTAACCGACCACGATTTCCTTTTGATAGATGTTTTAGTTTGTCATTTGGGTTGAGCTTCATAAATTTCAAAATTTCATAGGCTTTTTCCTGATCAAAATCTTTAAATTGACTTGCATAAAATGCGATGGACTGTCTTACATTAAAAAACCTGTAATATTCATCAAGCTCTGACAAATAAGAAACGGACTGTGCAATTCTTCGGTCTACTTTATTCCCACTTACCTTAATTTCACCATTTGTAGGGTGGTTAAGCCCTGCAATAAGCTTAAGGGTTGTTGATTTTCCGCTGCCGTTTTCCCCAACAAGACCAATTAATTTTCCAGATGTTAATTCCAAATTCACCTGATCTAATGCTCTTTTACTTCCATATCTCTTTGTTACATCCTTTAGCGAAATCATATATTTTCCTCTCCCTTCTCTTTTAAATAATTCGTTAAACCGCTCTGTATCTCCTCGTCTGAATAACCCATCTCCTGCATTCCGCGAACGAAGTCTGTAATCACTTTTGCTTTCATCTCTTCACGTATAGAATCAAGGATTAATTCATCCTCTGTTACAAAAGTTCCTTGCCCACGTCTAGTTTCAACAATTTGCATGCTTTCCAATTCACGATATGTCCGCTGTACTGTGTTTGGATTCACACTTACATCAATCCCAGTTTCCCGAACAGATGGAAGCTTATCACCTGGAGATAGTTCTCCACGTATGATTTGTCTTTTCAGCCGTTCAGCCAGTTGTTGATAAATTGGCTGGGAGGATTGGAAAATATCTGCCATCAATTACACCTCAACTTTGCGTTCGATGATCCAGCAAGCAGCAATAAACATGATTACTGCAAAAAATATATCTCTTACAAAATGGCCAATATAGAAGACCGTTGCTTCCTCCATCGTCTGGATATCAAATGAATCCTCAATATAACTCATTTCAAACCCGATAAAAATATCTCCTGCATGGATGGCCCCCCAGTTCGTCAGTGCTTGTAAAAAGGGGATATCCAGGAGGCCTGCATAGGCCCAGACACTCACAAAAATTAGAACAACAGTCAGCAAAAAGCTAATAAAATCATTCCATTTTTGACTGAAGGTAAGGTAAACGGACCAAAACAATAAGAATACCGATCCCATAAACAATGCTGCAATTAATACTATGACTGAAGTGCTTCCTATACTATTAAAGAGACTTTCTTGATGAACAAAGCTAAATGTATTCTTAAAGCTTTGTATAGCTAGGATAATTGAAATGATAAAGGTTGAAAGCATATACACGACACCTGTAAAAAGTTTAGAAGCCAGTAATCCTGCGATGGACATTGGTGTATGAAGCCACAGATGCAATCGCCTTCTTTCTGCATTCAAACTGTAATACAAATAAACAACCAGAAATAAAGTGTGCAGACCTAAAACAATCGCAAGTGCAATTGACATAAACTCATCTTCAAATCCAAATTGATTACCAGCAAAAACCCCACCAGCAATAATTCCTGAAAAGAAAATTAACACCATGAGAAAAGAAGGTAAGCCGAGCCGAAATTCCTTTTTCGTTAAAAACAACCAAGCATTCATTGATCATCCTCCTAAAAATGTATTAGTGTACTATTTGAATAGTACACTAATACATAATAAATTGTCAATACTATTCAGAAAACATTAAATGAATAAAAAGGTGTGGCAGAACCAATTTTCTAATCAAGTAAAGATACATCTCAATCCAGAGCCTTATATTCTTTCTGAAATTTCTTCGGTGAAAGATTGTATTCCTTTTTAAATAGTCGATAAAAACTCGAGTAATCTGGAAATCCGCATTCAAGCGCAATCTTCTCCATTGATACCTGATTTTGTTTAATCATCAATACAGCGTAAGATAGACGTTTTAGCGAAACGTAACGGTAAAAGGGGAAATTCATATTTTTTTTGAAATAGTGGGAAAAATAATATTTATTTAAATGGAAATGATTCGAAACTGTATCTAAACTTAAATTTGGCTCGGTTAAATGCGATTCAATATATTCTAATACCGATGCAAATCTGTTATCTATCTCGTCCTTTTTACTAAGGTTTGGCTTATTAATCTCAGGATTATAAATGACTTGGAGCATTTTAAATAGTTGATAGTGCAGTGCAAAGGAATATGCTTTTTGACCATTGTTCATTCTTTTTATTATTTCATCAACTAATGAGATTGCGTCTTGGAAGTTTTGCGAATGCAGATGTAATACATAGGAACTTTGTGTCTTATGTAAAATGATATTCTCTTGGATTGCCGGTGAGATGGATACAAAGTCTTCCAATAAATCCTCACTTATGCTAACAATAATCCGCTCGTAACTTTCAATGTCCTTAACGATTGCACGGTGTACAGCGTAAGGAGGGATTACGACGACATCGCCTCGCTTTAAATGATACGTTTTCCCTTCACAAAAGAACTCACACTCTCCCTCTAAAAATACCAGAATCTCCAGCACATCGTGCATATGTAGTTGAAACAATGACTCTAGTTGGGAAAACATTTCCGTTGAGTCGTTAAATTTATTATGCCATTCATTGAATTGATTATCGGGACTAAGATAATTAATTTCAAAACCTTGGTTCACCACAGGGATAAGAATAGGTTGCTTCATCGGTTGATTTCCTCCTTTCGGATGTCCAGCTTCAGCGCCCAGCGACTAGCGAGACTTCCTTCACCTCCGTATGATAAGTCAACATCGATTCGCTAAGGCTCATCGTGTTTCCTTTATCTCCTGCGGTTCAGTCCAGTCCGTACGTCGCTAAACGGGCGCTTACGCTTTTAATATAGCAATATTTACAATAATTTTAGCAATAAATGTTATCTATTTTTAGTTTTTTGCTGTTATACTATTACTGTAACAGAAAGCGATAACAAATTCATTATCAATTGCATAAGGTATACGGTTTTTTAAAATAGGAAAGCTTAGGGATTTTCTCTACGGCATTAATGTAATCACATTTTGGTAGGTAAGAAAGTATAGAGACTTTCTTACTACATAAGTGCAACCAAGTTTTCAAATAAACGGTAGACATTTCTACTGATTGGTGTATATCAATTAATATCGGCAAAATCTGACTTCCCTATCATAACTGTGATTAAAGCGGTAACACTATGAATTAATAGGGCAAGAACAAGTATTGGAGGAATTAAAGTGGCAGAGAACCAAAAACAACCTGAATTAGAAGTTAGGGTTAAAGATATTATCGAAGTTGATGGATTGAAATTTAAAGATTTAAATAACGACGGGAAATTAGATCCATATGAGGATTGGCGCCTTAGTCCAAAAGAACGTGCAGAGAACCTTGTTTCCTTGATGAATATCGATGAAAAGGTCGGCATGATGCTGATTAATTCCCGCAAAATGGGACTTTCCCAAGAAGATAAGGAAAAGACAAGTCATGATGGTATTTTAGATGAAGCGATTGTGGAAAAAGGTGAAAGCATTTTCGCCACTTCTAAAGTATACGGAACAACACACACTATTAAGAATAGGCATTTACGCCACTTCATTTTAAGAGATAACTTTAGTCCATCAGAAACAGCAGAATGGATTAATACAATGAATGAGGTCGCTGAAGGAACACGTTTAGGTATTCCTACTTTGATCGCATCAAATTCACGAAATGAAAATGCAGAACCTATTTTTGGTATGAATGATGCTGGTGGGGTTTTCTCTACATGGCCTGGAACGTTAGGGCTTTCAGCGGCAGCACAGGGAGAAATTAAAAACGATGGTGATGCATCTCTTATAAGCGAATTCGCGAAAATTGCTCGTGAAGAGTGGGATGCTACTGGTATTAGAAAAGGTTATATGTATATGGCGGATACCGTTACAGATCCAAGATGGCAACGGACGTATGGTACATTTGGAGAAAATCCAGAATTTATCTCTGATGCTATCGGTCGCCTTATCGACGGATTCCAAGGTAAAGAGCTAGGAAAAGATAGTATTGCAATGACAACGAAGCATTTTCCAGGTGGCGGACCAAGGGAAAATGGATTTGATCCACATTATGAAGAAGGAAAGTGGAATCTTTACCCAACTCCAGGGAGCTTAGAGAAATATCACTTACCACCATTTAGAGCAGCGGTAGAACACGGAACATCGTCTATCATGCCGTACTATTCCATTCCAAGTATTAAGAAGAGTGTGGTACAAGAGTTCGAGGGAGAAGACATTCCATTCGAAGAGGTAGGTTTCACATTTAATCATTATTTCATCAATCATATCCTTAGAGAAAAACTTGGATTCAAAGGCTACATCAATAGTGACAGCGGTATTGTCAATAATATGAGCTGGGGTGTTGAATCTTTAAGTGAGGCTGAGCGTTTTGCTAAAGCAGTCAACGCTGGTACAGATATCGTTGCAGATACAAATGACATCGAAAATCTTAAATTAGCAATCAGCAAAGGATGGATCAGTGAAAAGCGTATTAATGAAGCAAATGTAAGATTACTTACAGAAATGTTTACATTAGGTCTTTTTGATGATCGCACATATAATTCACCGGAACTTGCTACATCTGTAGTTAGTAACCAAGCGAATTGGGATGCTGCTTATGAAGCACATAAGAAATCTGTAACAATTCTTAAAAACCAAAACGAAACATTACCATTAACAGCAGAGAAGCTTAATAATAAAAAGGTTTATGTGGAAGTTCTCCATAAGGAAACTGAACGTGCGACAGCTTACACAGATAAAGCAAGAAAAGAATGCCTTGAGCTTGGTCTATTTACGTTGACTGATAACTACGAAGAAGCTGATGTTGCAATTATGTTCTTGCATCCGAAATCAGGCGCATACTTTAATGCAACACCAGGACTGTTAGAACTTGATATTTGTGAAGATAAAGTAGTTTCAGCATTAGATGGATCGTTGTATCAAGAAACAACGTTAGCTAATATGGATCATTTAAAAGCAGTAGCAGACAATGTCCACAGTCGTGATGGAAAAGTTGTCATCAGTGTTAATGTGACATTGCCATGGATCCTTGGAAATGTTGAACCATTAGCTGATGCATTGGTTGCTGGATACGATACCTTCCATAAAGCACAGTTCGAAGTATTGGCTGGAAATAGCAAACCAACTGGTGTTCTTCCATTAACATTACCAGCAAGCGAGGAAGTAATCGCGGTTTATCAAAACGGTGACTGTGTATCTAGAAATGACGTACCAGGCTATGACAAGGACAAGTATATGCCTGAAGGACTAAGCTATGCATATAAAGATAGTGATGGAAATGTGTATAAACTTGGGCATGGTTTGAGTTATTAAGGAGTGCCTGTCACTCCTCGAGTTTTGACGGAATATGTCGAAAAGACGAAACAAGTGGAAGCCACTGCAATGAACGAAAATTGTTCATTGCAGTGGCTTTTCCTATTTTAGACCAACTTAAAACACGCACTTTTCGTTAATACGGAGTAGGCAATGGAGTGCCTTGGGGTCTCCACCAGGATTCAACCATACGCCAAGCAGTCTGATAATTGTAACCTCTTCCCATCAAATATCCAATGGCAACCGCTTCTGTTAATGCATGTTGAAAACCGAGATGTTGAGCTTCTCGTAATCCATGCTGAACAGCTGGATTTATTGCAGCAAGCGTATGTTGCTGAAGAGTAGTATGTGTTTGTGGATAGGAAGGTTGCTGATGATATCTATAATCCCCATTATCGTTAGAATAGTGTTGATTGTTCATATTAATATTTCTCTCCTTTGAAAAAGTAGTAAGGACCTTTGATTCATTTCAATATATGCGGATATGGGGGTTAGCGGAATAGGCGATAACCCTAAATTAGGTGCCTGTCACTCCCCGAGTTTTGGCGTATTATGTCGAATTAACGAACTAGGTGTTGATGATGATACATATGTGACTTTATGATAATGAAGCATTACGTGAAATTTATAATAAAACAGGAGCACGCGACACGAATAAGAAAGTGATAATCCTGTTCCATATTGATCCGTTCTATACATTAACCACTCAGCAATTATCAGTAGAGATAAATAGAATAATATTGTCCAAGCATACATATAAATAGTACGAATATTACACTAGATAAGAATCATGTGTATGCAAAGGGAGATGGAGCAAAATGTTAAAGAAGGTCAAGTGGTTGACATATTTTGCAATATTGGTAGGGGCCATATTAGCGTTGGCTGGATGTGGTAATAGCGGAGGAACAATTGATGTAGGAATTGTGTTACCAACAAAGGATGAGCCACGCTGGGTCCAGGATGAGCAGCGGTTTAAGGATGCGCTGGCAGATTCCGATTATTCAACAGAAATACTATTTAGTCAGGGATCTTCGGCTAAAGAGAAGGAAAATGTCGAGTCGTTATTAAACAAAGGCATCAAGGTATTGATTATCACTCCCCATGATGGAGCGGCTGCTGCATCCGCTGTGGAAGCTGCGAAAAAAGAAGGGGTGACAGTTATTGCCTATGACCGTTTAATTACCGATACAGATGCAGTAGATTATTATGTAACCTTTGATAGTATGGCGGTAGGTGCTGCACAGGCACAGTATTTATTGGACAATACGAATGGTTCCGATGTTCCACTATACCTATATGCTGGAGCATCATCTGATAATAATGCTTTCCTATTCTTCGAGGGAGCCTGGAAAGTGCTTCAACCAAAGATAGCAGATGGAACGTTTAAAATCGCAAATTCTAGTGAAGCAGAAGCCTTACAAGATTCTGATCAATTAACACGTGATCAAATAGGGAAAATTATTGGGCAAGTTACAACAAATTGGGATGCAAACGAGGCAAAAAATAAAGCACAGACACATCTAACTGCTAGCGGAGATGATTTAAAAGGCGATGTTGCCATTCTTGCCCCAAATGATGGAACATCTCGAGCAATAGCCGACGTATTTTCCTCTGACGATGCAATTTCAAATTATTTTGTGACTGGTCAAGATGCAGAGAAAGCATCAATTCAGTATATTATTGATGGGAAACAATCAATGACAGTGTTTAAAGATGTCCGTACGTTAGTAAAAGATGCGATGGGGATGGCAGTTGATATTCTAGATGGCAAGACACCTGAAACAACAGGAGAATATGATAATGGATCCATTGAAGTTAAAGCAAGACAAACCGACATAATTGTAGTAGATAAAGATAATGTAAAAGCGGAGTTAATAGATTCTGAATACTATGATGCAAGTGAATTCACAGGCTTAGAGTAAAGTATTCAATAAGAAAGGGAGAATAGTGATAATTACACTTATCTCTATTTCCCTCTTTCTATTTTGGCCCACCTTGGAGGTGATTGGATGGACGAATATATCTTGGAGATAAATGACATTTCTAAGGAATTTTTGGGAGTAAAGGCACTATCTAACGTGAATTTCAAAGTGAAAAAAGGCGAGATTCATTGTTTGGTGGGTGAGAATGGTGCAGGGAAATCGACGCTGATGAAGGTGCTGAGTGGCGTTTATCCATATGGAACCTATGATGGGGAGATTTTACTGGAAGAAATGGTTCAACAGTATCGTGAGATAAATGATAGTGTAAATGCTGGTATTGGCATTATATACCAGGAGTTGTCTCTATTTCCCGATTTGACTGTTTATGAAAATATATTTGTCGGAAATGAATTAAAAAAGAGGGGTATTGTTGATTGGAATCAAACAATTGATCAGGCCACTGAAATACTCAATAAAGTAAAGTTGAAAGTGATACCAGAAACATTAGTAAAAGAACTAGGTGTTGGAAAACAACAGCTCGTAGAAATTGCAAAGGCGCTAAGTAAAGATGTCAATCTACTCATATTAGATGAACCGACCGCAGCGTTAAATGATAATGATAGTGAAAACTTATTAGAACTTTTAAAGGAATTGAAGGACCAAGGGATTAGCTGTATTTTGATTTCGCATAAACTGAAGGAGATTATTTCGATAGCAGATACGGTCACTGTTTTACGGGACGGAAAGACGATTTGTACACTAGACGCGAGCAGTGGAGAAGTATCGGAAGCAGTGATAATCAAAAATATGGTTGGACGGGACATTAAAGAAATTTATCCAAAGCGGTTGGATAAAAAAGTTGACGAAAATGTTCTTGAATTGAAGGGATGGTCAGCATATGATCCCGAATTAGGAAGAAGGGTAGTCGAAAACGTCAATTTAAAGGTGAGAAAAGGGGAAATAATTGGTATTGCAGGGCTGCTGGGGGCAGGTCGTACGGAGCTTGCACTTAGCATTTTCGGGAATCCAAGAAACTATAAGCTACAAGGGGAGATGGAATTTCAAGGGGAAGTAACAGTGCTAAATCACACGAGTAAAGCAATTACATCTGGTATTGCGTACGTTACGGAGGATAGGAAAAACGATGGGTTATTTTTATTACAAGATATTAAAAATAATATCTCTATTGCACGTCTAAAAGAACTTTCAAAGAATGGCGTTCTCAATGTGAACGAAGAAGTAAAGACTGGAGAAATATATAGAACTTCATTAAATATCAAAGCAAGCTCATTAGAACAAATCGTTGGCAAACTCAGTGGGGGGAATCAACAGAAGGTATCAATAGGAAAATGGTTGAATACAATGCCCAAAGTCTTAATCTTAGATGAACCAACTCGAGGAATTGATGTTGGTGCTAAATTCGAAATTTACTCGATTATGAATGAACTAATAAAAGAAGGAATGAGTATCATCATGATTTCTTCTGAGCTTGGCGAAATACTAGGGATGAGTGATCGGATTTATGTTATGGCAAAAGGCACAATTAAGGGAGAATTGAATGCAAAGGAAGCGACAGAGGAAGCAGTTATGGAGCTTGCAACGCAATAAAGGGGTGAAATGATGAACTTTTTTAAAGAAGCAAAAGCGCTCGTCAAAACCAACATTCGTGATTACGGAATGTATATAGCATTATTTGTTATTTTGTTAACGTTTACATCATTAACGAATGGCCTGTTTATGTCTTCGAGAAATATAAGTAATTTACTTGATTCCGCAGGTTACATTGCAGTATTAGCGGTTGGTATGACGCTTGTCATTGTTATTCGTCATATTGACCTATCCGTCGGCTTTTTGGCAGGATTTCTTGGTGCTATTTCAGCAATTTTCTTAACGCAATTAGGCTTGTCGGTGTGGATTACTATTCCAGTCATTTTACTATTCGGCATTGTAATAGGGATAGTAAATGGGGTCCTTGTTGCAAGGGTTGGGATTCCAGCTTTTGTTGTAACGTTGGCAGGGATGCTGATCTTCCGTGGTGCATTGCTGCAAGTTACTGAAAAATCAGGGACGATTATTATTAAGAACGAACAATTTAATGCAATTGGGAATGGGTTTATTCCATCGATTCTGCAAATCAATGGTCTCCATCTGCTAACGTTATTAGTGGGAATTGCCGGAATCCTATTATATATCTATAGTGAAATTTCGCAGCGTCGTAATAAATTGTCCTATGGCTTTGAGGTGCCATCGATAGGAATTTTTAGTATAAAACTTGTTGTTATATCAGCAATTATTGGATATATTACATGGATTTTAGCTGGATATAATGGCTTATCATGGACAGTTGTTATTATGATTGTAATTGTCATTATTTATCATTTTTTTACGACTAAAACAATTATTGGCCGTCATATCTATGCTGTTGGAAGTAACCCAGAGGCGGCGCATTTAAGTGGAATCAACGTACAGAGGATTACATACATTGTCTTCGGATCAATGGGGATGCTCGCTGCATTATCCGGAATTCTATTTACTTCTCGCCTTCAATCGGCAACGACCACTGCTGGAACATTGTTTGAACTTGATGCAATTGCAGCAGCATATGTTGGTGGCGTTTCCTCAGCGGGTGGTGTTGGGAAAGTAACGGGTGCGATTATCGGTGCGGTCGTGATGGCCTCATTGTCTAATGGGATGAACCTACTTGGTATTGGTATATCTTATCAATACATGATTCGTGGTGGAGTTTTAGCTGTAGCTGTAATATTCGATGTGTTAACAAGAAAACAGCGAGCATAAATAGGAGAATGATTAGGAAGGACTATTTCCAAGAGAAGAGATAGTCCTTTTTATTAGCTTAGGAAACTATAAAATTGGACGCTGTGGATAACTTAGTTACCGAGAACAGCCACGTTCGGCTCCAGCGACTGGCGAGACTTCCCTCACCTCCGTACGATAAAGAAGACTTGCCGATTGGTGAAACCAGAGGCTTAGTCGCACTTATACCCTTGTGGTGAAAGTCAGCATCGATTTTAAGAGGAAGTTCAGTTAAAGACGCGACGTTCTGTGGGGGGCACAGTCCGTACACAGCTCAAATGGGCGCTTGCGCTTTTGTTCGATGCAATCTGTTAACTAACTCCGCAACCGCTTAAAATACCGTTCATCATATCCAAGTCGTTCTGATGCCTCATTTCCCGCTTCCATGACCTTTTTAGCGATTCGATCAATTTTGTGATTTGTCATTCGCTGGATAGGTCCGACGACAGTAATTGCACTTACAACATGCCCTGTATAGTCGCGAATTGGTGCAGCAACAGATCTTGTACCTTCTGTTAGCTCCTCAGTACTAACTGCGTATCCCTGCTTTTGAATTGTTTCAAGCTCGTGTTGTAATACCTCTGGATCGGTAATGGTATTATGCATATGCCTAACTAAGCCTCCATCAACTACCATATCAACAATTTTTGGTTCACTAAAAGCTAATAAGACTTTACCGGAACTTGTACAATAGGACGGATTTCTTCTGCCAAGATGGGTTAGAATGCGTACGGGATGATTGCATTCTTCTTTATGAATATAAATCGTATCAAGTCCATCCAATATGGCTAAATGTGCCGTTTCTCCAGTATCATTCACGAGTTTGTATAATACAGGTGCTGCCTCCTTATGAATCTCTAAATCATTTGTAATAATGCCACCTAAGGTAAGGACTGATAATCCTAATCGGTATGCATTGGTTTTCTCATCCTTTATAACAAACCCTTCACTTGCTAATGTTGAAAGCAGTCTGCTTACAGTACTTTTTGCCAAACCTAAGGATTCTGCTAACTCTCCAACCCTTTTTGTCGGTTCAAAGGTTGAAAAACTTTTGAGTATACGTAGAGCATTTCGAACGGAAGAAAGAATTTGTGGACCACCCTTTACAATAGACATTGTTTCTTTTCACCCTCCGATATATTCTTTGTTCTATATAAAAGAACTAATTTGTTTATTATCATATCAGCAAAAAACCTTTATGTACAAGTAAATGATAGCGCTACCTAAAGTTTGGACCTTTTATATAATTAAATATATATCATTTGTTCCGTATAGGGGAATTGTACCCTTTTTACATTTTAGCATCAACACTATACTAAGTTTAAGCAGATGAATAGGTTCTTCGTTTTTTGGTAGTTAAGAAAGTATCTATATATCTAAGGGATAATATTAAGGAATAATGTATACGTTTCCATAAAATGGAGGAGGAATTTTTCATGCAAACAACAGAAACAATGATAAAAGTAAGTCCAATCGATTGCTCCCACTATATTAATGGGGAATACGTAAAATCAGAAAATGGAAAAACATTTGAAAATGTTAACCCAGCAACAGAGAAGGTATTAGGAACTGTCGCAGAAGGTGGAAAAGAAGAAGTAGATCGTGCAGTCGGTGTAGCGAGAAAGGCACTTAAGGGTGAATGGGGAAACATGCCGATTAGACAACGCTCTGCAATCGTTCGTAAAATAGGGGATTTGATATTAGAAAGAAAAGAGGAATTAGCAATACTCGAATCTCTAGATACAGGTAAACCATTATGGCTTTCGAAAAAGGTTGATATTGATCGTGCAGCATACAACTTCCATTTCTTTGCTGACTATATGACAACAGTAGGAACAGAAGCATATCAGCAAGATGATCTAGCTTTGCACTATGCGATTCGCAGACCGGTTGGTGTTGTTGGATTAATTAATCCATGGAATCTTCCGTTGCTGCTTATGACGTGGAAGCTTGCTCCAGCTCTTGCGGCAGGGAATACAGTCGTTATGAAGCCATCTGAAGTTACGCCAATGACAGCAACGGTGTTGGCGCAAATTTGTACGGATGCAGGCGTACCAGCCGGCGTAGTAAATATGGTGCATGGTAAAGGTGAAACAGGGGCAGCTATCACGTCCCATGACGATGTTGATGCGATTGCCTTTACCGGTGAAACAATTACCGGTACTGCTATTATGAAAGCCGCCGCACCAACAATCAAGAAATTATCATTTGAACTTGGTGGGAAAAATCCAAACCTTATTTTTGCAGATGCAGATATTGACGATGTGATTGATACAACGATGCGCTCTAGCTTTATTAATCAAGGCGAGGTTTGTTTATGTGGTTCAAGGATTTACGTAGAACGTTCGATTTACGATGAGTTCCTAGAGAAATTTGCAGAAAGAACAAAGGAATTAAAAATCGGCGATCCATTTGATCCGGAAACAAAAGTTGGGGCATTGGTAAGTGAAGAACATTACCAAAAAGTGCTTAGCTTTTTAGAAATTGCTAAAGAAGAAGGTGGCACGTTCTTAACAGGTGGGAAAATTCCTGAGGGATTGGATAAAGGATTTTTCGTAGAGCCAACGATCATTACAGGGTTAGAAAAAGATTCACGATGTGTTCGTGAGGAAATCTTTGGCCCGGTAGTAACGGTTATTCCATTTGATACGGAAGAGGAAGTACTCGAGCAAGTGAATGATACGAACTATGGACTAAGCGCTAGCGTCTGGACAAGTGATATTAAACGTGCAACTCGAGTAGCGGCACAAATCGAAGCTGGGATGGTCTGGATCAACACTTGGTTCTTACGTGATCTGCGAACACCATTCGGCGGAATGAAACATAGTGGATTAGGGCGTGAAGGTGGAGCACATAGCTTTGACTTCTACTCAGAATTAACGAATATTACGATCAAACATTAGGAGGAAACGTTTATGAAAACGGAATACACACCTAATACGAAAAGCCTTGCCGAACATTTAGCTAGTGCATGGGATAAGAGGGAAGGGGTTCAGCCTGTAACAGTGCTAAGTCCTGACCTATCAGTAGATGATGCATATCAAGTACAATTGCACACGATTGAAGATGAAGTTAAAAATGGACAGCAGATTACCGGGAAGAAAATCGGGTTAACCTCTAAAGCAATGCAGGATATGTTAGGCGTTGGTGAACCAGATTATGGGCACTTATTAGACCAAATGCATGTGGAAAACGGGGGAGAAATTTCATTCTCACGTGTACTACAGCCAAAGGTTGAAGGAGAAATCGCGTTTATCCTTAAAGATGATTTAGTTGGACCAAATGTTACAACGATGGATGTACTTGCTGCGACAGAAGCAGTTGTACCAGCGCTTGAAATAGTTGATAGTCGGATTAAAGATTGGAAGATTACATTAGCAGATACAGTTGCGGATAATGCTTCATCTGGATTGTATGTATTAGGTGATAAAGCTGTAAAACTTACAGATATCGATATAAAGCAAATTGGCATGACTTTATATAAAAATAATGTATTGCAAAACACGGGTGTTGGTGCTGCAGCATTGGGCAATCCAGCAAAATGTGTTGCATGGCTTGCCAATAAACTATCAGTATATGGAATTACGTTAAAGGCTGGGGAAGTCATTTTATCAGGTGCACTTTCGGCTGCGATTGAGGGAGAACCTGGTGATACGTTTTATGCGAAGTTCTCCGATTTAGGCGAAGTACGTGTATCCTTTGTAGAATAAATGGGGAGGTACCCAAATGGACAAAGTGAAGGTTGGAATAATTGGATCTGGAAACATCGGTTCTGATTTAATGGTTAAATTAACAAATTCAGAAGTATTGGAATTAACGACGATGATGGGAATTGATGCATCATCAAGAGGAATGCAGCATGCTAAATATTTGGGTCTTCAAGTATTTGATAATGGTGTGGACGGCTTATTAGAGCAGCCTGAATTAGTGGATATCATTTTTGATGCGACGAGTGCGGGTGCCCATATTCATAATGCAGAGGTAGCAAGAAAGCTTGGCAAACAAATGCTTGATTTAACACCGGCTGCAATTGGACCATTTGTTGCACCTACTGTTAATTTAGATGAGCACCTGGACGCGGAAAATGTAAATTTAATTACATGTGGTGGGCAGGCAACGATTCCGATTATCCATGCAATCAACAGCATCGCACCTGTAGAATATGGAGAAATTGTTGCTACAATCTCTAGTAAAAGTGCTGGACCAGGAACAAGAGCTAATATTGATGAGTTTACGGAAACAACTGCGAAAGCGATTGAACAGGTTGGTGGTGCAAAGAAAGGAAAGGCAATTATTATCCTAAACCCTGCTGAGCCACCAATTATGATGCGTGATACTGTCCATGCAATTGTTGAGGAAGATAAGATGGATCAGGAGAAAATCACAAATGCAATCTCCGACATGGTGAAAAAGGTTCAAACATTCGTTCCGGGATATCATTTACGAACAGAGCCAATTTTTGATGGGAATAAAGTAACCGTATTCCTAGAAATTGAAGGTGCAGGACATTTTCTGCCGAAGTATGCTGGGAATCTTGACATCATGACTGCTGCCGCTGTAAAGGTAGCGGAAGAATTAGCAAAAAATCGTGTAAACGTATCTGTAAATTGAGTGTAGGAAAGGGGGAGCAACATGAGCAATCAATCTAAAATTAAAATTACGGAAGTTGCATTACGTGATGGCAGTCATGCAGTTAGTCATCAGTATACAGTTGACCAGGTTACAGCTACTGCAAAAGCCTTAAACAAAGCACAAGTGCCCTATATTGAAGTATCCCATGGCGATGGATTAGGGGGATCGTCATTACAATATGGATTATCTAAAACGAATGAGCTTGAATTAATTGAGGCTGCTGTTTCAGTTGCTGACTTTTCGAAAATCGCTGTATTATTGCTGCCCGGAATCGGGACGATTGGAGATTTGAAGGAAGCCGCAAATTTAGGGGCAAAAATGGCAAGAGTAGCAACGCATGTAACGGAAGCTGATGTTTCCAAACAGCATATCCAAACCGCTAAAGAACTAGGGATGGAAACCGTTGGATTCTTAATGATGAGTCACATGGCACCAACGGAGAAATTACTGGAACAGGCAAAATTAATGGAAAGCTATGGTGCGGATACGGTTTATGTTGTAGATTCGGCAGGTGCTTTACTTCCACATCAGGTAAAAGAAAGAATTAAGGCGCTAAGACAAGCATTAAACGTAAACATCGGTTTCCACGGTCATAATAATCTATCGCTAGCGATGGGAAACACGTTAGCTGCAATTGAGGAAGGGGCAACTCGAATCGATGGTAGTATCCGTTGTTTAGGAGCTGGAGCAGGGAATACGCAAACAGAGGTATTGGTTGCTGTATTAGACAAGATGGGGATCCAAACAGGCATCGACTTATACAAAATGATGGATATAGCGGAAGACATCGTTGCACCGATATTGCCAAAACCGCAAGAAATTAATCGTGATAGTTTAACTTTAGGTTATGCAGGTGTCTATTCTAGTTTTCTGTTGCATGCTAATCGAGCGGCAAAGAAATTCTCTGTAGAGTCTCGTGATATATTAGTAGAGCTTGGTAAAAGAGAAATTATTGGTGGGCAAGAAGATATGATCTTTGACGTGGCAGCAGAGCTTTCGAAAGCAACGACTAAATAACAATCTTAAATAAGGAATAATAAGGTGTATGGGGGAGAAGGACATGGACAAAGCGTTCATTCAAGAGCTGGCAAATTACACGCATCATGCGGAAAAGGAAAAACGAGAAATAAAAAAAATCACAGCAGAATTATATCCTGAGCTTACAATTCAAGAAGCATACCTTGTTCAAGAAGAACTGGTTCGTCAAAAGCTGGAAGAGGGTCATACAATCGTTGGTCCGAAAATGGGGATTACAAGCGAAGCTAAGATGAAACAAATGAATGTAGATAATCCAATATATGGATATGTATTCGATAATATGGTTGTTGAAGAAGGGGATCCAGTCTCTGTTTCCAACTATATTCATCCAAAAATTGAACCTGAAATTGGATTCGTATTAAAAAGGGATTTAGAAGGACCAGGGGTTACTGCCCTTGATGTGCTGCTTGCAACTGAATATGTATTTCCAGCAGTAGAGATTATTGATAGTAGATACGAAAATTTCAATTTTACATTACCAGATGTAATAGCGGATAATACTTCAGCTGCTGGAGCAATATTTGGTACGTATTTGCGAAGACCGGAAGAATTAGAATTGGATGTTGTCGGGGTCACATTAGCAATCAATGGTGAAATAAAATCACTCGGTACAGGGGCTGCAGTGCTCGGTCATCCAGCCAATTCTGTTGCAAGACTAGCAAATATGTTAAGCGAAAAGGGAGAAAAGGTAAAAGCCGGGCAACCGATTTTAACAGGCGGGGCTACAGCTGCAGTTTCGATTTCTCCAGGGGATTATGTACAAGTAAAATATGGTGGTTTAGGTGATGTAAGCTTTGCAGTCAAGGAATAATCAAAGACATGTCTAGGGGGTGGGGATTTGCCACTAGTAAATATTCAAATCATGGAAGGAAGGACTCCTGATAAAATTGAAGCACTACTGAAAAATATTACCAATGCTGTCAGTGAGTCATTAGATGCACCAAAAGAAAATGTACGTGTTATTGTTACGGAAGTACCGAAAACGCATTGGGCGATTGGTGGGGCATCAGCGAAAGAACTTGGTAGATAATGGAGGGGAGGTAGGGAAACCTACCTATTCTCCAGAATATCTATGATTAATAACGGAGTAGATAATCCTTTTGGCAAGCATCTCAATCTGAGAGTTTATTCGGTATTGGACAAAGACTTTATTCTGGATATTGGTAAGCGCTTTAATTTTTTTGATAACGATAGTTGATTTATATTTCCTATCAATACCAAGCTCGGGAATAATTCCAATACCTAATTCATTTGCAACTGCATTTAAAAGCATTTCGTTATTTTCGACATCAATACGAGTAACATCATGAGCGCTAATGAGTTTATGATCAATAGATTTCCATAACTCAGAGTTTCGCTTATAGCTTAAGATTGTTTCGCCTTTCAAATCTTCAATGGCTAGCGGTTGTTTTTTGCACAGTCGGTGATCGATTGGTAGAACAACGACAAGATTATTGTCAAATAAATATTCTGACGTAATATAAGGGCTATTTGGAAGCATATCTCTTGTAAAAACTAAATCAACTTCTTCCAATAGGACCTTTTCATTTAAGCTAACAGAATCGTAGCCGTCTACTACTTGAACATCGATATTACCAATAGATTTAACCGCTTTCAGTAGTTCGATAATAAAAGAATACGAATACCCTGGAGAGAAGCCAACCTTGATTACAGGGGATTTTACCATATTTTTGATTTCCTTAGAATGTTTCATATTGATTAAAATATTCTTGGCATATTCTGTAAAAATAATCGCTTCCTCCGTTAAGGAAATCTCATGGCCGATTCTAGTAAATAATTCACACTTTAATATATCTTCCAGTGATTTTATTCTAGATGTGACAGTCGGTTGTGTGACGTTAAGTGCATCCGCAGCTTTTGAATAGCTTTTATATTTGGAAACAGTAAGGAAAGTTTCCAATTGGCTTTCATTCATCTAATTACCTCCGAGGCCAACTTAATTAATGTCTAGTACTATGAACCAAAAATGTAATAAATTGTTTGCTTTCGTTTAATTTTGCAGAAAGTTTTCTAATATCAATCCAGATAATTAACAAGCTTCATAGTATAAATGATAGGCCATTAAATCCTAATTAGTCAATTGAAATAGCGTCAATAAATAGAAAAAGAAATATTTTACAAAAAATCAGTATTATAATTATCTTTGAAATTAACGGAAAAGCAAAATAAATTCAATTGGAATCAAAGTAATCAGTCTTCTATAATTAATATAAGCCAAGGTATTAAAATTAGCGAATGAAATGTAAGTGATTACATTAATATTTACCTACAGATGGAGTTAGCTTTGTAACTGGAAGATAACAAATAAAAATGGTGATGGTGATATGCTTTAACCTACATGCTAGCCAAATTAATTCAATCATAAATGGAGGGCTTAAAATGGAGCGCATTATACAAGACAATGTAGAGAAAAGTGAGTTTCTTGTGAATCGACGTGTCTTTACTGATAAGGAAATTTTAGCAAGAGAACGTGCTGAAATATTTAATAAGTGTTGGTTATTCATTGGACATGTAACCGAAATTCCCGAAGCCGGTGATTATAAACGAAAAAAAGTAGGTGGGCGTAACTTACTGTTTGTCCATAGTCAAGATGGTGAAATTAGAGCATTATTCAATACTTGTCCACATCGTGGTGCACTTGTTTGTAGGGAGGATTCAGGGAATTCAAGGGTTTTTCGCTGCTTCTACCATGCGTGGAGTTTTAAAAATGATGGTGAATTAGTAGGGATGCCTGGAAAGGATGGTTTTCCTGAAGGGTTCAATGATGAAGGAACCAAGAATATGAAAGCGGTTAATAGGTTAGAGAACTATCGTGGATTCATGTTTGTTAACTTCGATGAAAATGCTATTTCGCTGGAAGAATACTTAGGAAATGCGAAGGAATATATTGACCTAGTAGTTGATCAATCCGAGTACGGAATGGAAGCCCTTGGTGGGGTTCAGCAATATAGTGTAAGAGCAAACTGGAAGCTATTAGCGGAAAACAGTGTAGATCTATATCATGGTATGCCAACACATAAGACATATTTCGATATTAAACAAGCACAAGATCCTAACTTAAAACGTGTGAGACTAGAAGGAAAAGGAATTAATTTGGGTAACGGACATAGTGTTATCGAATATGTCGCCCCATGGGGAAGACCAGTTGCCCAATGGACCCCGATTTGGGATGAAGAATTTAAAAATGACATGGAGAAAATGAAAGAAAAATTAGCAGAACGTTTTGGAGAAGAACGCGCGAATCGTATCGCAAATTACAACCGAAACATTGTCATTTTCCCAAATCTTGTAATCAATGACATTATGGCTGTAACTGCTAGAACCTTTTATCCGTCATCACCGGGCTATATGGAAGTTCAGGGGTATTCACTAGCTCCTAAGGGTGAAAGTGATAAGCACCGTTTAGCTAGAAATAATAACTTCCTAGAGTTCCTGGGACCAGGTGGCTTTGCAACCCCAGATGATAATGAGGCACTTGAATTATGTCAGGAAGCTTATAACAATAACGGGGAAATGCAATGGAATGATATTTCTAAAGGGATGGTAAGAGGGGAAGGAAATGCATTAGCAACAGATGAACTGCAAATGCGGAGCTTCTGGAGACATTATAATTCAATTATTGCAGCATCCTTGAATAAGGAGGTTGCACATCAATGACTGTAAAAACAATAGAGCGTCAGGATATCGTCGACTTTCTTTACACAGAAGCGAAAATACTGGATGAGTGGAAATTAAATGATTGGGCAGCATTGTTCACGGATGATGGTACTTATATTGTCCCACCGATAGGCGAACCAGAAGCAATCCCAACTAAATCGCTATTCTATATTCATGATAACCGCTCGCGACTTCAAGAACGAGCAGAAAGACTGTTAAAGAAAGAAGCGCATGTTGAATATCCCCACTCTACTACGACTAGAAATTACCATAATATTTTAGTAGGTGATTTGAATTCAGATGTAATTACAGTGGAGTGCAATTTTACAACACACCGTACGAAAAGAGAAGTTGTTGACACGTTTATCGGCAAAATAAAATATGAAATTGTACGTGATAATGACCGTTTAGCGATTCAAAGGAAAAAAGTTGTTCTGAATCTAGACAGTTTACGACCACATGGGAAAATCAGCTTGATCCTGTAGAAATTTACTTCATGAAAGGTGGTGCGTGATATGAGTAACGAGAAAGAAGTAGTTGATATCACCATTATTGGTGGTGGTCCAGTGGGTATGTTTACTGCCTTTTATGCAGGCATGCGCCAGGCAACTGTGAAGTTAATCGAAAGTCTACCACAGCTAGGTGGACAGCTTGCCGCATTATATCCTGATAAATACGTCTATGATGTGGCAGGATTTCCTAAGATAAAGGCTAGTGAGCTAGTGGATCGGTTAGAAGAGCAAATGAAACAATTCGAGCAGAAGATTTGTTTGAATGAAGAAGTTATCGAGGTAACAAAGGAAGATAATGTATTCAAGCTAATTACAAGCACAGCAATCCATTATTCCAAAACAATTATTATTACTGCTGGAAACGGTGCTTTTAAACCGAGGACTATGAATCTAGATGATGAAGCTAAATTTGATAATACGAATCTACATTACAGTATTAAAGACATCCAAGATTTTGCTAATAAAGATGTTGTAATTTTCGGTGGCGGTGATTCAGCAGTTGATTGGGCTTTAATGCTGGATAAAATAGCTGCTAGTGTTTCATTAGTCCATAGAAGAGATAAGTTTCGAGCACATGAGCACAGTGTTAAACAATTAAAGGAATGCTCGGTTAATATTCTTACTCCATATGTTCCTACTGCGCTACTAGGGGACTCAAAGCTGGAATCTATTATTTTGAAGGAATCAAAGACAAAAGAGGAAATCGAGTTAAGGGCAGATCATTATTTAGTGAATTATGGCTTTATCTCCAATTTAGGCCCGATTAATAATTGGGGACTGGAAATAGAGAAGCAATCGATATTAGTCAATTCAAGGGCAGAGACGAATATTCCAGGAATTTATGCTGTTGGCGATATTGCAACCTATCCCGGGAAGGTCGAGTTAATGGCGACTGGTTTTGGTGAAGCACCAATCGCGGTTAGTAATGCGAAGGTATTCATCGATCCGAATGAATCAATGCATGTTGCTCATAGTACATCGATTATGAGTAGAAAGAGTCATCAGAAGAAGAAAGAAACAACTTCGCAGACAAAAGCGCAAGCGTCCGTTTAACGGCATACGGAGGGAAGACTTTTTCTAGTAGTCGCTGGAGATAGGCGTGGCCAACATTAGAATTGGATAGAGTATCTCTATTATTCTATTTCAAATTAAAAATATACTTAGGGGTGAAGGAATATGTCAAAGGTTTCAGAGGAAATAATTCAAGAGTCAGCACAAGTAAGGTTAGATAATTATTTGCGAACGGTTGCACATTTAGGACATGTAGAAATAAGTGTAACTAAATTTGAAGAGTCTTTATCGTTCTATAGGGAAATAATGGGATTAGAAGTAACAGAAATAGATGGGGATCGCGCTTATTTAAGAGCGTGGCAGGATTATGACCACCATACATTGGTATTAAAAGCAGCTAATGTTTCCGAGGTGAATCGTGTTGGTTGGCGTGTAGCAACCAAAGAATCTCTAGAGCTATTCGAAACGCAATTAACTAAAATGAATATTGAGTTTAGCTGGATCGATGGTGGAAGTAAGAAAGCATTAGGTGATGCCATTCATTTTACATCACCATCGGGAATTCCGATTGAGCTATATTGGGAAAAGGAATTATTCGTTACAGACGATCCGAAACTGAAATCTCCATTACCAAGTCATCCAAGTAAATATCCAGCGAGAGGTGTTTCACCACGCCGCTTCGACCACGTGAATTTCATGGTAGATGATGTTCAGAAGGAGCAGCAATGGTGGACCGAATTACTTGGTATTCACCATCGTTACTTCGTTCAAAATAAAGAAGATATCCGACTTGGTTCATGGTTAAGCAGAACAAACATTGCACATGAGATTGCATTTATGAGAAACGGCAACCAAAATGGAGGCATTTTCCATCATCTGGCATACTATCTCGATTCACCTGATGAACTATTACGTGCAGCAAATATTATGGCGGAAAATGGAATTAAAATAGAGTGGGGACCTGGTAAGCATGGAACAAGTGGCGCGCAATTCATCTATGTTTTCGAGCCATCAGGTCACCGAGTTGAAATTTGGACAGGCGGAATTTTAATGTTTGCACCGGACTGGAAGCCAATCGAATGGCCAGCAGGGGTTGGCGAGCTTGGTTTGGAAATGTGGGGAAGCAAGCCGCCAGAAAGCTACTTTACTTACGGCACGAAATTAGGAAAATAAAATGGGCGGAGATAGACATGCTTGATTGTCTATCTCTAAAATTCAAAAATATAAATG
This sequence comes from Oceanobacillus arenosus, assembly GCF_003369575.1. GTDB lineage: Bacteria > Bacillota > Bacilli > Bacillales > Amphibacillaceae > Oceanobacillus > Oceanobacillus arenosus. The sequence continues at coordinate 154,332 of NZ_PIOC01000010.1, forward strand.
CTAGGGGAGTCCAACAATGGGGAAAAGCTTAAGGATTGATTTTCATACACATGTAATATCAGAGGAATTCTTAAATTTAGCTGAAAAATATGGGGATGATCGTTGGCCAATCTTAGAGAAAACATGTGACTGTGGTGCCAACATTATGGTAAAGGGCAAGAAATTTAGAGAAATTACGGATCAAGCATGGGATACTAATACACGATTAAAGGATATGGAGAATGAAGGAATTGATATTCAAGTTCTATCTCCAATTCCTGTTACGTTTAGTTATTGGTCAGATCCAGAACAAGGGTTGGAACTGGCAAGATCCCAGAATGATTTTATCGCTTCAATTGTAAAAGAGCATCCAACGAAATTTATCGGTTTAGCTACTGTTCCGTTGCAGGATGTTGATTTAGCAATCCAGGAAATGGATAGGGCAGTTAATGAACTAGGGCTCCGAGGGGTTCAAATCGGCAGTAATGTTAATGGTAAGAATTTGGATGATGATGCACTCGATTTATTATTCAAGGCTGCGAATGATAAAAATGTGCCACTATTTGTTCATCCATGGGAGACAATGGGAAGAGAAAGAATGCCAAGACATAATTTTATGTATATGGTTGGTATGCCATCGGAAACAGCACTTGCAGCTGGAAGCATTATTATGAGCGGAATGCTTGATAAATATCCTAACTTAAAAATTTGCTTCGCACATGGCGGTGGGTCCCTTCCATATTTATTACCTAGAATGGACAAAGGCTGGAATGTATGGCCACATATAAGAAAGACGGAGAAGGCTCCAAGTCATTATGCTAAATTACTTTATTATGACACGCTAGTTTATGATGAAAACAACTTACAATTTATGATTGACCGTTTCGGAGCGGACCAAATCATAGCTGGGTCAGACTATCCATTTCTGCTTCGTGAAGCACCATCTGGAGAAGTGGTTGATAAAGTAACAACATTGAATGACGAAGAAAAGAAAAGAATCCATGGGCTGAATGCTCTGCAATTTTTAGGATTAGATGTTAATGACTATCAACAGGCTGATCGTAGAGTAATCAATGAACAGGAGGAAGCAACGCCAAATCTTAGATAAAGGGAGAGGGTAATCTTGGCATTTGTCATTACACATCCATGTACAAATGAAAAAGCAGGAGAATGTGTCAGTATTTGTCCAGTAGATTGTATTACTGAAGGACCTGATCAATATTTTATTGATCCAAATGCATGTATTGATTGTGGTGCTTGCGTTGCTGCATGTCCAGTCGAAGCAATCATTGATGAGCATGATTTATCCGAAGAACAAGAAGTATATTTGGAGAAAGCAGAGAGCTTTTTTGGATAGATGATGCGGTGTGCTAAGATGAGTTACTTATAATAGCTGCTAAAGAAATAGGTTTCCATTAAGTGTTTGCTTATTGGTGACCCTTTTCTATTTTCTTCATCTTACCAAATAAAAAAATGGAGAGCTTTATACTGAAACTCCCCATCTGATATTTAAAAATACGATTAACTTTTTAACCTGAGTATTACTTACTCAATTGATCCACTGCTAAGATCGCTGAAGCGACATCGTCTGCTGTGATTGTTGAAGAAAGATTGCCCATTGTTTCACCTTCTTTTGTTGCAGCTTCTCCGACTCTAAGCAGATCCTCATAAGAAACTTCATCCAGATGCATTTCTTTCAATGTTGTTGGTAAACCAAGCGAACGATAGAATTCGATATATTTCAATATTTCATATTGCGGATGTAATTCAAGTACTAGCTGTGTTAAGGTTCCATATGCAACTTTCTCTCCGTGAGTAAGATGGTGAATATCACCTTCCAGCACTGTGAAGCCATTATGAATTGCATGGGCACCAGCTAGTCCACCACTTTCAAATCCAAGGCCGGATAATAATGTGTTTGCTTCAACAACTGCCTCAACATGTTGCGTTACTAGTCCTTTTTCCACTGCCTTTAGCGCTGCTTCTCCATAGGCAAATAGCGTTTTTTCGCAAGCCTCAGCAATTGCGCTGGCAGCAATACTTGTCTTACCGCCTGCCATTGTATCCCCATTGCTTTTTATCGTTGATCTTGCTTCGATCCAAGTAGCCATCGCATCTGCAATCCCTGAGGCAAATAATCGTGGAGGCGCTCCTGCAACTACTTTTGTATCAACGAGTACGAGCTCTGGATTTTTATCATAAAATTTATAGGATTCAAAAACACCGTCATCACTGTAAATAACAGATAATGCACTTGTCGGCGCATCGGTAGAAGCAGTCGTTGGAACAATAATAACACTCACTGCTAAATCATCTGCAATCGCTTTCGCGGTATCGAGTGTTTTTCCGCCACCAACACCAATTACAGTATCAACTGCATATTCTTTTCCTTCGTTGACAACACGCTCGACTTCATTTAATGAAGCTTCGCCGTTAAATTCTACATAATGAAAATCTACATTTTCTGATTTTAAGCTTTCTTCAATTATTGCACCAGTAATCCCCCAAACAACTTCATCTGAAAGAATTAAGGGTTTTTTCCCAATTGATTTTACATGTTGCCCAATACTTTGTAATGCGTCCTTACCTTGAATATACTTACTAGGTGACGTAAAGATAATGTTTGACATGCAATCGCTCCTTTGAATGTAGTTTACGTTTTCATTATACCATAGTAATTTACATATGTGAAATATTTCACATTTAATTGATGTTATTTTGCGAATCTTCACATTGCCCTCGTTCAAAAGATGCTGAAAAATAAATAGTTTAGTAAACTATTATTAGATTAGTCAAAATGAAGTCTAAGCAGGTCATCAAATAGATAAGGGCTAGCGTAATTTGGTAGTAAAGAAAATCCGTATTTCTTTCTACATAAGTTTTCTAAGAAGATATAAATAAAGGAAACGGGGGGAATTGCTATTAATATTCGTGAAATAGAAGAAAAGGATAATCTTATAATTGAAGGAATTATCAAGAAGTCATTAGAATCATTTAAGTTAGATATTCCTGGAACAGCTTATTATGACCCATATTTAAACAACCTATATGGATTTTACCAAACAGAAACAAAGGCGAGATATTGGGTGATTGAAAATGAGGAAGGAGAAGTTGTCGGTGGCTGCGGGATTGGTCCTTTTGATAAAGAGGGAAGAATTGGCGAGCTACAAAAACTCTATTTATCTCCGAAGGCACAGGGGAAAGGGCTGTCTAAGGAACTAATGCAGGTAGCACTTGATTTTGCAAAGGAGCATTATATATATTGTTATTTAGAAACATTTGCGATACTGGAAAGTGCGAATCACTTATATGAGAAATGCGGATTCAAGCGATTAAATCAATCATTAAGTGAAACAACACATGATTCCTGTGATACTTGGTTTATAAAGGAATTGTAGAAGTTGTAATTGGGAATATTTTAATCGACAGTACGAAATACAGTTATTTACATTATGATGTTAGTATTTGTTCATTCGTTGCACCTTTTTATGCCAAAAGTAGTAGTTATTTTGGATGAAGAAAATTAATAGAATATTTACTAGATTTTAATAGTTACTAAATATCTCTCTCCTATACTTAGTATAGTAAGTTAAATTTGAGAGGAGAGTTTACATGTTTAAGAAAATTGGCGTTGTTGCTTTAAGTGCTGGGCTAGTTCTTTCAGGATTAAATTTAGGAACTGCTGATGCTGCGAAGCCAGATTTTACAGGGAAAAATAGTGGGAACACAAATGCAAAGGGGAATAAGGTAGAAAACGTAATCTACATGATTCCAGATGGCTTTAGTGCAGACTATGCTTCAAATTATCGAATTTACAAAGGTGAAGATGCAGTTTGGGATTCTCATTTAAAAGGACTTTTTACGACATATTCCGCTAACTCTGACATTACTGATTCTGCTGCCGCGGGTACAGCAATGGCAACCGGATCAAAAACGAACAATGGTATAATCGGTATTGATCCAGAAGGAAACAAGCTGCAGTCAATTCTTGAAGCATCTGAAGAAAAAGGTAAATCATCTGGTATCGTTGCTACTTCTACAATCACCCATGCAACTCCGGCTTCATTTGCAGCACATGTTGAAAATCGTAATAATGAAACTGAAATTGCAAGACAATACATTGAAGGTGGTTTGAATGTTATCCTGGGAGGAGGAAAGAGTAACTTCTTACCGGCATCTGAAGGTGGAAACCAAGAGGAATTAAACTTAATTGAAAAAGCAGAAGCAGAGGGGTCTACTTTTGTAGAAACACGTGAGCAATTATTAAACATAGATAAATTAAAGATCGATAAAGGGGATAAACTGCTTGGCTTATTTGCAGACGATGCCCTAGCTCCTGAACTGCATCGCGGCGAAACAGAAGAGCCGAGTCTGGCTGAAATGACAAAAACTGCTATCGACGTATTAAAAGAAGATAAAGACGGATTTTTCTTAGTAGTAGAAGGCAGCCAAGTCGACTGGGCTGGACATGCCAATGATGCTGCATGGGCGATGTCAGATGTTGCAGCATTTGAACAAGCAGTTGAAGAGGCAATTGATTTTGCTAAAAAGGACAAGAAAACATTAGTTGTTGTTGCTGGTGACCATGATACAGGCGGCATGACTACAGGTGCAAATGACTCCATGGACTTAAACGCTTCAATCCTTCATGATGTTAAGGCAACTGGTGATTATATGGCTGCACAGCTTAACACAGATCGTTCAAATGTAAGTGAGGTCCTTAGTACCTACACAGGATTTGAATTGTCTGAAGAAGAAGTGCAATCGATTCAAGAAGCGGAAAATGCTTCACTTGCAATTAACAAAGTAATTAGTGATAGAGCATACATCGGTTGGACGAGCTCTAACCATACTGGAGCAGACATCCCAGTATATGCTTATGGACCACAATCAGATAAATTTGTTGGATTCAATGATAATACAGATTTACCAAAAATCATTGCAGAAGCATTGAAATTAGGAAAATAAATATAGTCACACGAGATAATATGCAAAGGAAACTTACCTTCTATTTGGGGGTGAGTTTCTTTTATTTTTAGACTGTATAAAAACTTCCCCTTTACAATTCCCGTGGCAAGAGAGTTTACCGTCTGATTACACATTAAATCGAGCGATAAATGCTATATTGGAGCGCTCGCCTACTAAGTCGGAGCGTTAACTCCAAACCACGAGCTCCTCCCACTGCCTGATATGGAGCGGAAAATGCTAAACCTGGAGAGCTAAATACAAAACTGAAGCTCTTCGCACACTAAGTCGGGAGCTAAATCCAACTCCGGAGCACTCTCCGACAAATAGGAGCACCAAAGGAAAAACGACCACCTCGACACCACCAACATCGGAGAACTCGCGAAGTCAGCGAATCCAATCTCAATCAGATGAAGTTCCACTGGCGACTTGATATAATTGAGGATAACTGAAAGGAGATCATAAAATATGAAACTTAGCGTGTTGGATCAAGCACCAATAACCAAGGGAAATACTGCTGCCGGGGCTTTACAGAAAGCAGAGGAATTGGCAATTTTAGCAGATGATTTAGGATATGAACGGATGTGGATGGCAGAGCATCACGGAACAGATGCATATGCAAGTTCAGCACCGGAAGTGACAGCAGCACATTTAGCAGCGAAAACGAAGAACATTCGAATCGGTACCGGTGGAGTGATGATGATGCACTATTCACCGCTTAAACTGGCAGAAGTATTTAAAACGCTTAGCGCCTTTTCACCTGGTCGGATTGATTTCGGAGTAGGTCGTGCGCCTGGTGGCGATAATTATTCCATTTATGCTCTATCTGAAGGTCGCCAGCCGATGTATGATAATATGTACGAAAAATTTGATACAGCAATGAAATTAATAAATGATGAGGTACCGGAAGATAATTTATACAATAAAAATATAGCGACACCATCGAATATTATGTTGCCTGAATCGTGGTTACTAGGATCCAGCGGGAATAGTGCATTACAGGCTGCAAGAATGGGTGTGGGCTATTCATTTGCTCAATTTTTTAATGGGGAGATGACCAAGTCAATTCTGGAAATGTATAAACATAGCTTTATTCCCTCTGCATTCATGGAAAAGCCGATTATCAATGTTGCTTATATGGTGACAACAGCAGAAACAAAAGAGGAAGCGGAGTTCGAGGCTCGTCCACAGGATCTTTCTCGTTTATGGTTGATGAAAGGAAAAGTAGGGCAGGCGTTAACTCCAGAAGAAGCGCAAAATTATCCACTTACAGAAATGGACCGGATGACAATTAAAGAAAATCGTAAACTGCATTTAGTTGGAGCGGCAAAAGAAATCGCAATCCAGCTGCAGCAGGAACAAGCGCATTACGGTTTTGATGAAGCAATGATTTGTAGCATTCCGCATTCACAAGAGAAACGATTAGATGTTTATCGATTATTAGCGAGGGAGCTTTTTTAAACGCGTTTTATTAGCTGAAAAACACCAAGTAAGGAAAGTAAATTCGATACTTGGTGTTTTTTCATTCAACTAGTTTGACACTTGCTGATTTGCTGTAAGAAAATTCCTTTGCTTAATCATATTATGTGGATCGATGACGAATTTTCTTGATACTCCGCCATCGAATTGTTTATAGCCATCAGGAGCTTCATTAATTGAGATAACAGTCGCGTTAACGGCTTTCGCAATTTGTGCCCTGCCACTTAAGATAGCTTTCATCAGATCGCGATTATATCTCATTACTGGTGTTTGTCCAGTTACAAATGTATGTGCTTTTGCAAATCCTAGACCGAAGCGGATTTTAAGTGTTCCTTCTTTTGCATCCTTGTCCGCTGCACCAGGATCTCCAGTTACGTACAAACCTGGAATACCTAATCGTCCACCTGCTCTAGTTACACCCATAATGGAATTTAATACAGTAGCAGGGGCTTCTCCAGCATCTCTCCCATGCCCACTTGCTTCAAAACCAACAGCATCGACTGCACAATCTACTTCTGGTGTACCTAATATTTGTTCAATTTGTTCGCCAAGATCATCATGTTCACGTAAATTCACTGTTTCACAGCCAAAGCTTCTTGCCTGTGCTAGACGATCTTCATTTAAGTCACCAACAATTACAACCGACGCACCCAGTAATTGTGCGGAGTGTGCAGCAGCTAGGCCAACTGGACCAGCCCCAGCAACATATACCGTCGAACCAGTCTTAACGCCTGCACTTACTGCACCGTGGTATCCAGTAGGGAAGATATCAGATAACATCGTTAAATCAAGGATTTTTTCTAATGCTTGATCTTTGTCAGGAAATTTCAACAATTGGAAGTCTGCATATGGCACCATGACATATTCGGATTGACCGCCGACCCAACCGCCCATATCTACATATCCATATGCAGAACCAGGGCGATCAGGATTAACATTTGTACATATATGTGTATCCTGTTTTTTACAACTTTCACAACGACCACATGCGATGTTGAACGGAACGGATACGATATCTCCCTTTTCGATGAATTCAACATCACTACCGACTTCAATAACTTGTCCAGTTATTTCATGACCAAGTACTAGCCCGCTTGGTGCTGTTGTACGTCCCCTAACCATGTGCTGGTCACTTCCGCAAATGTTAGTTGAAATTACCTTTAAAATAACTCCATGATTACATTTTCTTCCCACGTTTAGTGGATTGACTCCTGGACCATCGCGAAGTACTAGATCAGGATAACCGATATCACGTACCTCAACTTCACCTGGTTTAACATACACTATTGCTTTGTTACTCACAAAAAAACCTCCTTAAATAATTGTTTAGTTTCATTAAAGATGTCTTTGCAGTAAGCGCTATCATTCTAAGTTCAACTATACCAGTTTAAATATAATATTTCAATAATAAGATTAATAATAATTATTCAAAAATTTTAATAAGTATGTTATCATAAATTTTGAATATATTAAATTAGTGTTTGGAATAATTCATACTTACATAAAAGGCCTGGAGAAATTAGCATTTTAAACGTGTCCTTAATTAAAATCTATATATATCTAGTAACCAAAATCAAATCCTACTTTTTCAACTATGTTTCCATGATTTAATTAGGAGAATATTTTAGGAGGATGGTTAATTGGAAAAGGTGAAGAATCGCTGGTTAATAGCTGCATCTGCTGTTGGTGTCCATATTTCGATTGGCTCTGCATATGCTTGGAGTGTTTTTACAAACCCAATGGTTAACCAATATGGCTGGGAAGTAACAGAAATATCTTTTGCTTTTAGCATTGCGATTTTTATGTTAGGTTTTTCAGCGGCCTTTATGGGAAGATTCGTAGAGAAACATGGACCAAGGAAATCAGCACTGCTGTCGGCAATTTTCTTTAGTATTGGTGTTGCGGGTTCAGGTTTAGCAACAGCAATGGAATCGTTATTGTTATTATACTTATTCTATGGAGTAATTGGAGGAATTGGTTTAGGAATTGGGTATATTTCGCCAGTTTCGACACTAGTTAAATGGTTCCCAGATAGGCGAGGGCTTGCAACAGGTTTAGCAATTATGGGCTTTGGTTTCGCAGCGCTAATTAGTGGACCAGCTGCTGCTGCTTTAATTGAAGCAATCGGTATTACAGGTACATTTTTCATACTTGGAATTGCCTATTTCGTCGTCATGGCAATTTCTGCGCAATACTTATCCCCACCACCTGAAGGATGGGCGCCGAAGGGATTTATAGAAAATCAGCAAAGTGGTTCCACTAAAATTAAACAGGATTTATCACAGCTGACTGCTAATGAAGCAATTAAAACGCGCCGATTTTGGATGTTGTGGATGATGCTGTTTCTGAATGTAACTTGTGGAATTGCAATTATTTCCGTGGCATCACCGATGGCTCAAGATATTGCAGGGATGACACCGATTGCCGCAGCGGCAATGGTTGGCATTATGGGCCTCTTTAATGGCGGTGGAAGGCTCGGCTGGGCATCTTTATCCGATTATATCGGACGACCAAATGTGTATACTGCATTTTTTATTATCCAAATAATTGCATTTTTTATGTTACCGTTCGCAACAAATGGGATCATTTTTCAAATATTAATATTTGCAATTTTAACTTGTTATGGTGGTGGATTTGCATCAATTCCTGCTTATATTGGCGATTTATTTGGGACGAAACAACTAGGGGCAATTCATGGCTATATTCTAACTGCATGGGCACTTGCAGGAGTAGCAGGTCCGATTTTATTATCGTTAATTTACGACTCAACGAACAGTTATAATCTAACGATGGTCATCTTCGGCGTATTATTTATTGTTGCGTTTATCGTATCACTTTGGATTAGGGCCGATATCAGTAGAATACGCAATACACAGAAGACAACAAGCAAGACGATATCACAAGTAGCTGAAGAGGTTCAATAGCAAGCTTCAATCAATGAAAGAACCATTTTTTATTGACGCTTTAATTCTTACAGATAGGCTCATATCATGTCATTTGTTGCTATTGATATAAACTGCGAACTAGTGATAATTATTATTTCAGAACTTGCCAGCAGTTACTATTCGTACATGAGTCTCCAGTATTTTGCTACAATCGGCGTCGATAGTTATTGGTCTTGTCATTCTTTTTCGCTAGATTCTGCACTATCCCCAGCGGAAGAAATACTCGAAGACTCCTGCGGGAAGAAGAGCATAGGTGAGACTACGAAGTGCGACAGCACAAGTAGGCTCACCAGCTCCCCAAGGAAAGCGAAGGGTATTTCTGGAGCGGTGGACCAGGAAGCAAAATATCATCCAAAGTTATATCACACTTTATTTAGATTATGAAATATGAATAATCACATAAGAAAGCAAAAAGATTTTATAGAACTTAATTCTGATAAGAGTCTTACAACTAGTTAGTAAGATAAAATAATGTTTTTACCTAATAAGATCATGGCTATTTTAAAAATGGAGGGATTTGCGTGGGGAAAACAAAGCACACTGGTCCAATTAAATTGCCAACGAAACCGGACCCATCACTTTGGGTAAGTAAAGTTCCATTCGGTCTCGGAAAAGTGAAGCCACACCATATTCGCGATACAATGAAAGTTGTTTGGGAAAATAAAGATAATCTGCCATATGCAACGAGGATCCTCACTCAAGGGGTATGTGATGGGTGTGCGCTTGGAGTATCAGGACTTCATGATCAAACATTAACAGGCCCGCATGTATGTACAACCCGCTTGAATGTCCTAAGATTGAATACGATGTCCGCGATTGATGAAAAAATATTACATGCTGACATTGCTGATTTACGCAAAATGAGTAGTACAGAATTGCGAAAGCTCGGCAGGATTCCGTACCCACTTATCCGTAGACCTGGAGAGAAGAAGTTTAGTCGCATCAGCTGGGATGGGGCATTAGAGGAAATTGCGGAGAAAATGAGAACGCTTCATCCGAAGAATTATGCATTCTATACTACATCAAGAGGAATCACGAATGAAGCATATTATACATTAGGGAAGGTATCTCGTTTCCTAGGTACGAACAATGTTGATAATGCATCGCGTATTTGTCATTCCCCATCGAAGACGGCATTAAATCGTTCGGTTGGTGTTGGTGCATCAACCTGTAATTATAAAGACTGGATTGGTACAGATGTCCTTCTCTTTTGGGGTTCTGTTGCTGCAAATAATCAACCAGTATCAACAAAATACATGTATGCGGCAAAGCGCAAAGGCACTAAAATAATCATCATCAACCCATATCATGAGCCGGCAATGGATAATTACTGGGTTCCATCAATTGCAGAATCTGCCTTATTCGGCACGAAAATTGCAGATGATGTGTATCAAGTCAATATTGGCGGCGATATTGCTTTTATGCATGGAATCATGAAGCACTGGTTTGCTATGGAGGAGAATTCTTATGGTTCTGCAATCGATCATGAATTTGTCTCAAGGCATGTGAATGGACTTGAGGAGTTGAGAGAAAAGGCGATTGCTTATGAATGGGAACAGTTGGAAAAGTCGTCTGGAATAACGAAAGAACGAATGGTGGAATTAGCTGAGCTTCTAGCTAAATCAAAATCTGCGGTATTTGTCTGGTCAATGGGATTAACCCAGCACCGATTTGGTACGGATAATATATCGCAAGTAGCGAACCTAGCCCTACTAAGAGGATTCTTAGGAAGAGAGCATTGCGGATTAATGCCAATACGGGGTCACTCCGGTGTTCAAGGCTCAGGAGAGATGGGGGCAGATCCATTTGTGCTCCCAGGTGGTGGATTTGATGAAGCCAACCGGAGCCGGATGGAGTCGATGTGGGGGTTCGATATTCCAATATGGCAAGGTGACATTGTTGGGGTCTCTTTAGAGAATGCGCTGCTTCCAGAAAAGCATGAACGAAAACTAAAGCTTTATTATATGTCCGGCGGTAATTTTCTAGAAACGATGCCGAATCCTGATTTTGTAAAGCAATGTTTAGAAAATGTAGATATACGTGTGCACCAGGATATTATTTTTAATACGTCAACACTAGTAGATGCGAAGGAAGCTGTCATTGTTTTACCAGCGATGACACGATACGAGCAACCAGGTGGGGGAACATCTACTTCTACAGAACGGATGGTATACTATTCCCCGGAAATAAAAGGACCAAGGATTGAAGAAGCAAAGGCAGAATGGGAAATTTACGTAGACCTTGCTAAAAGGGTAAAACCAGAAGATAAGCATTTGATTGATTTTAAAAATCCATTTGAGATTCGGGAGGAAATTGCAAAGGCAGCACCAAATTATAATGGAATCCAGCATTTGAAAGATAAGGGAGATCTCTTTCAATGGGGTGGTGCATGGCTATGTGAGGACGGAATATGCCCAACACCAGATGGAAAGGGGAATCTCATTACGGTTGAGCTGCCAGAACTTCGCAAGCCAGAAGGACATTTTTATGTGACCTCACGACGGGGGAAACAATTTAATTCGATGATTTATAACGATACAGATCCATTCAATAATGCAGACCGTTATGACCTACTATTAAATGAAGCAGACGCAACAGCGATAGGCATAAAGGAAGGCGATGCGGTTGTCGCCTTTAATCAATATGGCACATTTCATGGACGTGCAAAATTTGTAGAAATAAGACAGGGAAATGCCGAAGTACACTGGCCAGAAGGGAATGCACTTATACCTAAAGGTGTCTACGAAAAATATGCAGGCATACCAGAATACAATGCGGCAATTATCGTGGAGAAGGCGGAAACTTATTTTGCACATAAAGATACGAAATATGCGGAAAAGAGAGTAGAGGAGCTTGAGATGGAAATAAGCTAGGGGGAATAAAATGAATGAAACGAAGGAGAATAGCTGGGAAATTATCCGATTTAGTGGAGATTCAAAGTCTATCTTAAATGAAGAAGTTGCAATTGAAAGGCCATTTACCATTATGTTAAATGGAGAAGAGTTTGCGACAATCGTATGTTCACCAACGGATCTTCAGGATCTTATCATAGGATTTCTTGCGGCAGAAGGGATTATTCGTTTCCATGATGAGATAAAATCGATTGCAATCGATGAGGAGCGAGGATTTTCCTATGTTCAATTAAATAAAACGTTAGACGTCATTCAACTTGATCACTCGAAGCGATTTATCGGTTCTTGTTGTGGGAAAAGCCGACAGTTTTATTTTAAAAGTGATGTTCGTACAGCAAAGACGATTACGAGTAAGCTTAGCCTCTCAGTGAATCAGTGTTTCTCCTTAATGAAAGCAATGCAAGCGCAATCCGAGCAATTTATTAAAACAGGCGGGGTGCATAATGCTGCACTGGCAACGCCGAATGAACTTATTACAATCCGTTCCGATATTGGCAGGCATAATGCATTGGATAAATTATATGGCCATGTAATTCAAAATAGAATTGGATTAGGTGATAAAGTCGTCGTTTTTAGCGGAAGAATTTCCTCTGAAGTATTACTGAAAATATCCAAGATGGGTGTTGGTATTCTAATTTCCAAATCAGCACCGACAGATCTAGCATTACAACTTGCAGATGATTTGGGAATTACAGCAATCGGATTTGCACGAGGTAATCGATTAAATATTTACACACACCCTCATCGGATTGTGGAAGCAACTAAGGTGTGAAAATTTACCTTATCAATAGTCGAAGACTTGATGATGGTAAGGGAGGGGAAATCTATTTGGCTATTATAACAGATAAATTTGGACGTCCACTGCAAGATCTTCGTATTTCTATTATTGACCGCTGCAACTTTCGGTGTACATATTGTATGCCGAAAGAAATCTTTGGCAAGGATTTCGCCTTTATGCCAAAGGAACAATTATTAAGTTTTGAAGAGATCGAGCGGTTAGCTAAAAACTTTGTCGAATTAGGAATTAGAAAAATACGATTGACTGGTGGTGAACCACTGCTACGAAGGGATTTGCCAGTATTAATTGAGCAGTTAGCTAGACTTCATGATTTAGAGGATATTGCATTAACAACAAATGGCTTTCTTCTCGGCGCACTGGCAAATAAGTTAAAGGATGCGGGATTACACCGGGTCAATGTTAGTCTAGATGCACTGGATGATAGAGCATTTAAGGAAATAAATGATAGTGGGGTTGGTCCGGCGCGTATTTTAAGAGGAATAACCAAAGCACAAGAGGCTGGACTTGAAGTGAAAGTGAATATGGTTGTTAAAAAGGGGATGAATGACAGCCAAATTGTACCTATGGCAAGTTATTTTAAGGAGCAGGGAATAACATTGCGCTACATTGAATTCATGGATGTTGGGCAAACAAATGGCTGGGATTTCAGTAAAGTAATTACGAAAAAAGAAATTCTGGAAGAACTTTGTAAACATTTTTCTTTAGAACCTGTAGAACCAAACTATATTGGCGAGGTTGCGAAGCGGTATCGTTATGCGGGGACAAGTACGGAAGTAGGCTTTATTACGTCGGTTTCTGAATCGTTTTGTTCCACATGCACAAGAGCGAGGGTTGCAGCAGACGGGAAAGTTTACACCTGTCTGTTTTCTGAAGGCGGTTTTGACTTTAGGGAGCTATTAAGAACAGGAAAAAGCGATGAAGAAATAAAAACAGCCATTATGAATATCTGGAACAGCCGCGAGGATCGCTACTCAGACGAAAGAACGGAAGAATCAGCAAAAAACAAGAAAAAGATAGAAATGTCATATATTGGTGGATAATTAGTCGATTTTATAAATGGTAGTTAAGAAAGTATAAAATATTTATTACTACATAAGTGGCCTAGGGCTGTCACAGAAAGGCTTGAGTTAAACCTAAGTTTTCTAAGAAAGGAATAATGGCTTATGACAGATAGGTATTCCCGTCAAATACTGTTTAAACCAATTGGTGAAAAAGGGCAGAAAAAAATTAGGGGAAAACATGTGCTCATCCTTGGCTGTGGTGCACTAGGAACGGCCAATGCGGAAAATTTAGTCCGTGCAGGTATCGGTAAATTAACGATTATTGACCGCGATTATGTAGAGTTAAGCAATCTTCATCGACAGCATCTATTTACAGAAAAGGATGTAATGAATCAAGTTCCTAAGGTTATTGCAGCGAAAAGTAAGCTGCAGGAAATCAATTCTGATGTCATCATTGCTGCACATATATTGGAGGCGGATGCTGTCACACTTGCACCTTTATTAGATAATGTCGATCTTGTCATCGATGCAACAGATAATTTTGACACAAGGTTTATGATGAATGATCTATTACAAAAAAGGCAGATTCCTTGGATATATGGGTCATGTGTTAGTAGTACAGGCATGAGCTATACCATTCTGCCCAGGCAGACACCATGCTTAAAGTGTCTCCTTAATACAGCCCCTGTTAGTGGGGCGACATGTGATTCAGTTGGAATTATTTCACCAGCAGTCCAAATGGTAGTAGCGCATCAAACGACAGAAGCTTTAAAACTGTTAGTTGAAGATGTACAGGCATTACGATCAAAGCTGCTCATGTTTGATCTTTGGACGAATCAATATCAGATGATTGATATCGAAAAAGCGAGGAAAAGTGAATGCCCTGCATGCGGAATTAATCCTACATATCCTTATTTAACCTATGAATCTGTTACGAAAACAGAAATACTTTGTGGCAGGAATACGGTGCAAATCAGGGCAAATCGACAGGTGGAGCTTGCAGAACTTGCCAGCCATCTGGAAAATATCGGACAAGTAAAAGGAAATGATTATTTATTATCGATTGATTATAAGACCTACCGATTAGTATTCTTCCAGGACGGCAGAACGCTAGTCCATGGAACTGATTCAATTGAGAAAGCAAAGCGCATCTATTATCAATTAACGGGATGAAGGTGACTAAGAATGGCAGTTGAGAGAAGAAATCCAATAAAAGTAAATGAAGCAATCGAGCGGGTCATGACATATAAGCGGGAGGGAAGTATCAGCTATGTGCCGATTGAACAAAGCTATGGTAATTTTCTTGGCGAGGATTTAATTGCTGACCATCCTATTCCACCATTTGATCGTTCGCCATATGACGGATTTGCTATCCAATCTGGGGATACAATTGATGCTTCAAGGGGGAACCCGCTAGTCTTTGAGGTTATTGGGGAGATTGGGGCAGGAAGTGTGTTTACAAATACGGTTGGCAAGATGCAGGCAGTACGGATTATGACAGGTGCACAGATCCCAGATGACTGTGATGCAGTGGTGATGCTGGAAGTTGTAAAAGAGCTGGAGGATGGAGGAAAATCTTATTTCGAGTTGAAGCGCAGCATTGAAAATGGAGACAATATTTCCTTTACCGGTGAGGATACGGAAGCGGGCACAGTGCTTGCGGCAAAGGGAACGCATATTAATCCTGGTGTAGTGGCACTGCTTGCCACATTCGGCTATAAAAATGTTCCAGTTAGTGTGAAGCCCAAGATTGGGATTATTGCAACCGGAAGTGAATTATTAGCGCTTGATGAGCCATTACAGCCGGGGAAAATTAGAAATAGTAATGCATATATGACTTATTCGCAAATCTTAAGAGCGGGTGGGGAGCCAATTTACTTTGGACAGTTTAATGATGATTTAGATACCTGCTTTGAACAAGTACAGGCTGCATTTGAGGAAGTAGATCTGCTAATTACAACTGGCGGTGTTTCTGTTGGTGATTTTGATTATTTGCCAGCAATCTATGAAAGATTGAATGCTAACGTACTGTTTAATAAAATTGGCATGCGCCCGGGCAGCGTGACAACCGTTGCAGAAAAGGATGGCAAATTATTATTTGGACTTTCAGGAAATCCATCTGCATGCTATGTAGGATTTGAGTTGTTTACAAGACCGATTATCCGTACATATTTACATTCTGATGCTCCCTTTTTGAAAAAAGAAATTGCTTTCCTTGGCGCGGACTTTCCAAAAGCAAATCCATTTGATCGGTTTGTCCGTGGACATCTCACTTATAAAGAAGGAAAAATGATTGCAACTCCAGTCGGCTTGGATAAGTCAAATGTTGTAACCAGCTTAGCAGATGCAAATGTTCTGATTGTCTTACCTGGTGGGACGAGAGGATATGAGCAAGGAATGGAAGTTGCCATCATTTTACTGGAAGACCAAGAAGGTGCGACATTTAATCATTTTACCTGGAATGATATTAATTCGAGAAGGAGTCATAGACATGTCTGACGCACTTTTTGAAATTGTCGATGTGCCGGTTCGAATAGAACAATTAATAAAGAAGGTTGAGCGAAGAAAAGCAGGCGCGATAACGACATTTATTGGTACTGTCCGTGAATGGACAAAGGGAAGGAGAACGATTTTCCTCGAATATCAGGCATATATTCCCATGGCAATAAAAATGCTGGCAGCGATTGGCGAGGAAGTTGAAACGAAATGGCCGGAAACGAGGATTGCGATTACACATCGCATTGGCAGGCTTGAGATCTCTGAAATTGCTGTTGGTATTGCCGTTTCTTCTCCGCACCGGAAAGCGGCATATGAAGCGAATGAATATGCAATTGAAAGGATTAAGCAAATCGTTCCAATCTGGAAAAAGGAGCACTGGGATGATGGAGAAACATGGATTGGCGACCAATTAGAAAATGTGCCTTATAGTTCTGGATTCCCAAGTGTTGAGGAGGTTGAAAGTTGATTAAGATTCTTTTATTTGCCCATTTGCAAGAGGCGGTTGGTAAAGGAGAAATTCAATTAGAAATCGGCCAAACTACCGTCGAACAATTAAAAGCTGAATTGCAACAAAAATATCGTATTGCTGGACTTGAACATGTAATGATCGCAATCAATGAGGAGTACGCCTTGGATAACAGCATAATCAATCCTGGCGATACAGTCGCATTTATTCCACCTGTAAGCGGAGGTTAATGATGAAAGTAATTCAAATCATCGGCTATAAAAATAGTGGAAAAACAACAGCCGCAGCAGCATTAATCAGTGCATTATCTGAAATTGGGATTCGTGTTGCTTCTTTAAAACACCATGGACATGGCGGTGTCCCAATTTGTATTGAAAACACAGACAGCGCTAGACATCAGCGTGCTGGAGCACTCGTAGCAGGAGTAGAAGGTGAAGGAATGCTGCAGATAACGAGTCAAAATGATTGGCAATTGGATAAGCTGATAGCAATCTATCAATTACTGGATATTGAGGTCTTGGTGATAGAGGGATTTAAGCAGGCACCTTTTAAAAAAGTTGTAATGCTGGACAAGGAGGAAGATGTTCTTCTCTTAAATGAATCAACGAATGTTCTTGCGGTTATCACTTCTGGTCCTCTAGCCAATGTCTCAATAGATTGCCCAGTATTTGAAAGTAAGGATTTGCAGGGGTTTTGTGACTGGATGATAGAGAGGTTAGACACTCTCTAGTAGACTATTATTTTTTAAAAATTACTAAATTTAAGTCGATGCATTTTCTAATATAAGAACATCAGAGGGGTAATTGGAATGAAATTAATAGGCATTGTTCTGGCTGGTGGAAAATCGCGACGATTTGGTTCACCAAAGGCATTTGCATCTAAAGATAATAAAGCCTTTTACACATATTCCATAAATGCGTTGAAACCTTATATTTCGAGGCTTGTTATTGTGACGAACCCGGAGCTTGAAACAAACTTTACTAGTGAAAATATAACTAGCGATATTATTCAGGATGTCAATGAATATACCGGACAAGGGCCACTTGCTGGAATTTATTCTGCGATGGATCGATATGTTGGCGAGTGGTATATCGTCTTACCGATCGATGTTCCATTTATTGAATCATCGGTGATTGAAAGACTAATAGAACAGATTTCTCCAGAGGTGGATGCAATTGTACCCGTCGTTGCTGGAAAATTACAGCCGCTTATTTCTATCTATCAGTTTAATGTGAAACAGATTATCCAAGAACAATTAGATAGTGGATCCCGTTCTGTGAAATCGGTTTTGGATAACTGTAGGGTAAAGTATGTGGCAATAGACGAAGCAGAGCCCTTCGTCAACATCAACTCCCAGCTGGATTATGAACATTATATCGGTAAGCAAAACGAGTGAGGGGGATTTTAGATGGAAAATGATCAGCATAGTAATATCGAGAAGAAAGTATTATGTGCGGTAATAACAGTGAGCGATACAAGAACTGATAATACAGATAAGAGTGGCAGATTAATAATAGATTTGCTGAAAAGTGATGGGCATCAAGTGAATGAATACATAATTGTCGAGGATGATAGCGGGAAAATCAGGCAAACAGTAGAAGATGTAGTACAGCGTGCTGATATTGAGGCAGTCCTTATTAGTGGTGGAACGGGGATATCGCAACGTGATGTAACCATTGAGTCGCTTCAGCCTTTATTTGATAAAACATTACCAGGGTTTGGCGAATTATTCCGCTGCTTAAGCTATCAATTCGATATTGGCAGCAGAAGTTTGCTTTCAAGGGCAATTGCAGGTGTTGCAAACAACCGCGTAGTTTTCTCTATGCCAGGTTCAACGGGTGCAGTAAAATTGGCGATGGACAAGCTGATACTCCCTGAACTTGGACATGCAGTAAAGGAAATAAACAAAGATTTATTCTCAGATAAGGAGTTTTAAAACTATATTATTTTAGTGTATTCGACAAAATTCGGGGAGTGACAGGCACCATGAAGACAGGCACCATGAAGAGGGTTATGATACTTTTTATTTTTTTAGTTTTGACAGCTTGCGCTGAGAATGAGGAGCCAGTTGAAAGTGCAGAAACGGTGGAGTTAACAGTTTCAGCTGCGGCGAGTTTAAAGGATGCAATGGATGTAATTGCAGATAAGTATGAAGAAGAAAATCAAAATATCACATTGCAAATAAATTATGGCGGTTCTGGATCATTGCAGCAGCAAATATCACAGGGGGCACCAGCCGATTTGTTTTTCTCAGCGGCCGAGGATAAATTCGATTTATTAGTAGAAGAGCGAAATATTGAGGAAGAGGATGGTATCGATTTACTTGGAAATGAACTTGTATTAATAGCTCCAACGGATGGAGCTGAGGAAATGGAAGGTTTCCAAGAACTAATAAATGAGAACGTGGATAAGATATCGATCGGCACTCCAGAAACGGTACCAGCTGGGGCATATGCAATTGAATCCTTTGAGGCAATGGGAATCTGGAATGATATTGAATCAAAGGTTGTGTATGCAAAGGATGTACGCCAAGTTCTATCCTATGTAGAAACTGGAAATGTTAGCGCAGGAGTTGTCTATAAAACAGATGCACTCATTTCAGATGAGGTGGCGATTGTTGAAACAGCAGATCCAAAGACACATACGCCAATTATTTACCCATTAGGCGTAATTAAGGATTCGAAACACTACGAAGAGGCACAGGATTTTTATCAGTTTCTTCAAAGTGAGGATGCATTAAAGGTATTTAGGGACTATGGATTTACTGCAGAATGAGGATTTTTTACAGGAATTTTTAAGCCCGATTATCATCTCTCTCAAGGTGACAGGTATTGCAGGTTTGTTAGTTATCTTGATTGGGACATTGGCAGGTCGATTATTAGCAAGAAAGCAGTTTAGAGGAAAGGCAATGCTGGAAACATTGCTTATGCTGCCAATGGTGCTCCCGCCAACGGTCGTGGGCTTTTTTCTAATTGTTATTTTTGGCAAGCATAGTATTGTAGGACAAGCAATTGAATGGTTTTTCAAGCAACCAATTATTTTCACTTGGTGGGCCGCTGTGATTGCTGCGATTATCGTTAGCTTCCCGCTAATGTACCAGTCAGCTAAATCAGGATTCCAAGAAGTAAATCCTGATATTGAAGCAGCAGCGAGGATGGATGGTGCAGGTGAATGGAAAGTATTTTTATTTATTTCCATTCCACTGGCATATCGGGCATTAATTGCTGGCAGTGTATTAAGCGTTGCACGTGCATTGGGGGAATTTGGTGCAACCTTAATGTTCGCAGGGAATATTCCTGGAAAAACGCAAACAATCCCTACCGCAATCTATATTGCAATTGATTCTGGAAATATGAAAATGGCTTGGCTATGGGTCATCGCGATAATGCTCATTTCATTCTTGATGTTGCTGGTAATTCAGAGGAAACAAAATTAACGAGGATAGCCAATATGGTTCTCCTCGTTAATTTTATGTGCAATATACCAATTGTTCATGAAATCGTAAGAAAGTGGCGATGCAAAGTTACCAATTCACATGATATAATATATACATGTGAATGATAGATTGAGGTCACTTTGCCCTTTGGGGAATAAGTCATAAAAACAGCAGTAACAAACTGTATTTTCTAAAAATGTAAAGGATGAGTAAGCTTGAATGAACATATAAATTCTTCGGTAGCATTAAATAAGTCCGTAACAGGACAAAGCACAACAATACTTCAAGATATAAAATCGCTTGTTAAGTTCATCGTTTTAATAGCGAACGTGCTGCCAGTAATCGCTGGATTTTGGCTAGCAATTCATTTTACCAATACCTCACTTACAGAGCATTGGGGTACTTTTTTACTGACCATGGGCGGAAGTGGTCTCATCATCGCCGGTGCGTTGATTCTTAATAACTGGTATGATGTCGATATTGATAAGGTAATGAAAAGAACACAGCAACGGCCGACAGTTACAGGTAATTTCTCATTAAGAGCAGTTTTAATCGCTGGGATCGTTATCTCCTTAATTGGATTTATTCTTTTATTATTTACTTCGCTTGCAGCAGTTATTTACGGACTGATTGGCTGGATAACATATGTATTTCCCTATACGATGTGGTCAAAACGTAAATATACGTGGAATACAATTATTGGCAGTGTATCTGGTGCAGTGACGCCATTAATTGGCTGGGCAGCAATTGATTCCAGTTTTCATATTATTCCATTTGCGTTATTCTTACTATTATTTATTTGGCAAATGCCACATACCTACTCAATTGCAATAAAGAAAAATGATGAATATACAGCTGCAAAGGTTGCAATGCTGCCTGCTGTACGTGGATTTAAAGTAACGAAAATCCATATGGTTATCTATATTGCACTCCTAATACCACTACCATTTATGATGTCCGCATTAGGATCTGTATTTGTAACGATTGCTTCAGTATTAAATATTTGTTGGTTGATTTTAGCAATTAAAGGATTTAATGCGAAAGATAATTATAAGTGGGCGAATTGGAATTTCCTTTATTCTGTTAACTACATGACGATTTTATTTGTATTAATGATAGTAGTAACACTACCATTCTTTAATAATTAGTGTTTCGTAGACATGTTAGGAATAAGGACAATTGAATATGAGTGAACGGAAAGGAGAATTCGTCTTAGATGAATTCTCCTTTTTGAATAGGATTAATAAATAAGTATTCGTACATAATAAGTATTTTAAGCGAGTATAAGTAGAAAGGAAAGAAAATAGGCATGTAGATAGGGGGCGGAGGTGAGTATGTTGCAAGGCTTGTAAAGCTTGTTTCTTTTGATCTTGAAATTGCTGTTCTATTAATGGCTGATTTAATTGGGCCTCCTGTATAGTTTGTTCCAATTGTTGCTGCTCGAAGCTTTGTGCACTTTCCTCTTGATTCAAGAGAAATCCTCCTATCATAAAAAACTTATTATGAATAGTGTTCTATTTATTCAGGAAGATTATTCATAATTAAAGCTTCCGCCGTTATATTAATCCTCTTGTTGTTAATTGCTCTTTTTAGAATAGATATAAATAATGGGCTGAACGACTTTCTTCAATTGATTATTCATTATTTCCGATGGGAGTGAAGACCATGGCAGTTGTAAAGGCAAGAGATGCAGATATCGATTTATTAGCAAGGTTACTTCGCGCTGAGGCCGAGGGCGAAGGGGAACAGGCAATGTTGATGGTTGGCAATGTGGGGATTAATCGAGTGCGTGTAAATTGTTCCGATTTCAAGGATGTTCGAACGATTGAACAAATGGTTTATCAACCACATGCATTTGAAGCTGTAACACATGGTTATTTCTATTAACGAGCAAGGGAGAGTGAAAAACGTTTAGCTCGCAGAATTGTTGATGGAGAGCGGCTCTGGCCATCGAAATATACGCTATGGTATTTTAGACCTGAAGGCGATTGCCCACCAACCTGGTATAATCAGCCATTAGTCGGACGTTTTAAGCTTCATTGCTTTTATGAACCAACAGCGGAAGAGTGTGAAGATATTTATATGACATATTAGTTCATTAGATAAATAACATTAGCAATCAATTTTAAATAAAGTAAAAAGACCGCTCTATCATGATTCGAGATGGAGCGGTTTTTTCGTATAAAAATGACCAAAATTGGGAAAAAGAAGTGGAGAAGGATTACATTAGCGGATTAGAAAAGGTTTAAACCATACCTGCAATTAAAGCTGTACCCTAATGGCCCCAAAACTGAGGTGAGAGAAAAATGGCACGGACTTCCTTTTTTAATCGACGTAAGATGAAAACAAGCAAGAGCAAGCAAGAAAATCAAATAAAAACTACGATTGAATTAGGAACCAATTTAGCTGATAACTTAAAGAATATTCGAACGCTATTAGGTGAACCGGGCGATTTAATTATTCGCGAAACAACCTTAGGTGAGACGGATACTAAATGTGCAATTGTCTATCTAAGTGGATTGGTTGACCAAGATCTTGTGAATAACAATATATTAAAAGTTATCCAATCTAATATAAATGAGATTGATACCAATCGGATCAATGAAGTATTTCAACAAATAATTGCAATCACAGATATTAAAAAAGGAACCAAGTTCGATGATGTGATTAACTCCTTATTATCAGGAAGTACGTTGTTCTATTTAGATGACATGGATACCGTGTTGATCTTGGGTACTACTGGTGGGGAAAGACGCTCGATTGAAGAACCCCAATCAGAGGCATTAATCCGAGGCCCAAGAGAAGGATTTGTTGAAAGTGTCCACACAAATATTGCATTATTACGTCGAGATATTAAGAATCCAAATTTGCGATTTAAGTCCTATGAAGTAGGGAAAAAGTCGAAGCGAACGATTGTTGTAAGTTATTTGGAAGGAATTATCAATCCGACATTATTAAAGGAAGTAAACCGAAGATTGAAGTCAATCAATCTGGACATTGTGTCGGAATCAGGGTTTTTAGAGCAATGGATTGAAGATAGCTTCTTGTCACCATTTCCACAAATGATTAATACGGAAAGACCAGATAGGGTATCAAGCTCATTGTTACAGGGAAAAGTGGCGATTCTAGTAGATGGGACCCCGTTTGCCTTGATTGCACCGATTACATATAGTGAAACATTAAAATCATTAGAAGATTATTATGAACGCTGGTTGGTTGGTACGCTAATCCGAATACTACGCTACTTAGGAACATTTATTGCGTTGTTTCTACCTGCTATTTATATTGCCTTGGTTTCTTATCACCAAGGCATGATACCGACGGAGTTAGCATTTTCTATTGCATTAACGAGGGAAGGGGTGCCATTTCCATCATTTGTAGAGGCGCTGTTAATGATTATCACGATGGAAATATTACAGGAGGCGGGAGCCCGTTTACCGAAGAATTTAGGTCAGACAATTGGAATTGTAGGTGGGTTAGTGATCGGCGAAGCGGCGGTTAGCGCGAGTATCGTCAGTCCAGTTATGGTCATTGTTGTTGGACTTACAGCCATTTCCTCATTTACAAATCCAAGTTATAGTGCTGGCATTGGCTTTCGAATGCTTCGTTTAACCTTCATGATTGCTGCTGCGATATTGGGCCTGTATGGAATTATCCTGGCTTATATTATGCTTAATATCCACATCGCTAATTTGAAAAGCTTTGGAGTCCCATATTCTGCACCTTTTGCCCCAACATATTTTAGCGATTGGAAAGATACTATTATTCGGGTGCCGATTACAATGTTAGAGAAACAGCCTAAATATATGAAAATAGAGGATTCTAAGGCGAAGTCAAATGAAGAGGAGCAAAAGTAAATATGACCCCGATGGAAGATAAAGATTTACAAATCTCTGAAAAGGATATCGTAATTTTAGTCCCTTCAATCGTTGTGGCAGTTGGAATCCTTTCCTTACCAGCAAAGTTGGCTGGTGTAACGATATCATCAGATGGATGGATTCCGTTGCTTGTAGGTGGAATTATTATGATTTTTGTAACATGGTTAGTCGTTAAATTAGCCACTAGTTTTCCTAATCAAACCTTTCTTACTTACGCATCGAAACTAGTGACAAAGCCGATTGCGATTGTCTTTACCCTTCTCTTTGTTATTCAAGGAATTATCATTGCAGCTATAGAGGTTAGGGAAATAGCTGATATTTCCAAAGTTTATTTGTTAAACAATACTCCTGCTGAAGTGCTGTCACTTAGCTTTTTATTGGTGGTCATTTATGCTGTCTCGGGCTCAAGAGCGGGAATTTTTCGCTTGAATATGCTGTTTTTTCCATTCATTATATTCATCTCACTTCTTATCATCATTCTATCGATAGGCTGGATTAGCCTGGAAAATTTACTTCCTGTATTTCAAACAAGCATAGGGGGCTACGCGGAGGGGATGAAAACGGGTATTATTTATTATGGTAATATCGGCTTTCTTCTATTTTATATGGCATTTGCAAAACAGCCGAAGAAAGCACCAAAAATGGCTGCAAGGGGTATGTCGATTGTTGTTGTATTATATATATTACTATTTTTCGTTTGTATCGGTGTTATGGGAAATGGAGCGACAACGAATTTAATTTATCCTACCATTGATTTAGCAAAGGAGCTGGAAATACCGGGTGGTTTTTTTGAGCGGTTTGAATCGGTCTTTTTTACGATTTGGGTGATGGCAATCTTTACTACTGCTTTAATAGCACTTGATGGCGCAGTTCTGGCGCTTCAGTCTGTAATGAAGAAGATACCAAAGTTAACCATCATTTTTTGTTTAGCACCACTAGTATATTTCATTGGTTTACTTCCGAAAGATTATGTCGAGCTCTCAACATTTGGAACGTATATGGCTTATTTCTCATTAATTCTACTCTTCTGTGTGGTGATATTACTTATGATATTTTCGAAGATTAAAGGGGTGAAATAAGTTGCCTATGAATAAAAAGCTACTTCTTATCCTCTTGATTGGACTTGTATTTCTAACAGGTTGCTGGGGGAAGGTTGAAATAGAGAATAGAGGATTCGTGGTCGGCACAGCAATCGATTTAGAAGAGAAAAAAGGAAATGGAAAGTACAAATTAGTGATGACAAA
This sequence comes from Oceanobacillus arenosus, assembly GCF_003369575.1. Taxonomy (GTDB): domain Bacteria; phylum Bacillota; class Bacilli; order Bacillales; family Amphibacillaceae; genus Oceanobacillus; species Oceanobacillus arenosus. The sequence goes on from NZ_PIOC01000010.1 coordinate 179,935, forward strand.
CCAATTAATTAATCCTGCCGCGGCAACAACACCATCGAATGCCGGCAACGCGCAAAAGGGTTTCATGAATATAAGTGTAGACGATGAAAGTCTTTTTGCTGCTTCACGTAAAATGAGGCAGTTAACAAATTTAATTCCTTATTACCAACATTTAAAAGTGATCCTAGTCTCTGAAGCAGTTTTGAGCCAACCAGGATTATTCACAGACGTGATGGATGTATTTGTCAGAAATCATGAATTACGGAGAGGGGTAAAGGTATTTGTTACAAAAGATAAGGCAAATAAAATATTGGAATACGTACCAGAAGTTGAAAAAACGCCTTCCATGTTTCTTGATAAACTTGCAAATAATGGTAAAAATGCTGGGCTCCTAGAACCTAAGAAGATCGATCGACTTCAAAATATTTTTATCTATGAGCGGAGCTATTTTGTACCGCGAGTCAAGCTAGAAAATAATAAAATTGTTTATGATGATGTAGTTGTTGTACAGGGCTCTAATAATCAAATGGTGGGAATACTTAATGCGGAAGAGACGAAGGGATTACTATATATTACCTCCCCTACAAAGGGAGGAAGTATTGAAGCAAATTTTGATGGGAATTCGATAAATGTGGAAACCACAAATGCAAAAACCAAGATTAAATTAACAAACAAGGATAAGGAAAACCTTGCTTTCTCTTTAAAGGTTAATTTTGAAGGTAGTATAGAGGAACACTATGGGCAAGCAAATTTATTAACAGAGAAATCGCTTGTTGAAATAGAAGCAGCTTTAGAAAAGGATATAAAGAAAATGGTGGAGCGGACGATCGAAAAAGTGCAAAAAGAGTATAAATTAGACGTGCTTAAATTTGGTGATACAATCAGAAGAGATCATTATGACTTATGGAAAACGATAGTGGATAATTGGGATCGTGGAGAGAATTATTTTTCAAAAAGTACAGTGGATGTTAAAGTGGAGGCGAATATTATTTCTACGGGCGCTTCGAATCGGATTAAACAGAAGGGAAAACGTGATGAATGATGTGGCAGAACATTGTCGATAGAATACCTAATATGCTGGGGATAGTCTGCACAGTATTGGCCTTTATTATCCCGTATTCGGTCTATAAAATAAATCAAACGCTACATAAACACGGGGATCCACCTTGGAAGAAAGAAGAATCTGAGGAGCAGAATAGATGATACGTTAACGCAATTAAATTACTTTTACCATAGTTGAATGCTACACTAAGATTACTATCTTAAAATGGGGTGTAGTTTTGGATCAACATACATATCTAACTTTAGATGCAACAGAAATGGCAGAATTGGTTAAGAAGAAGCAAGTGACGCCGAAAGAACTGGTAGAAATGGCTTTTGAGCAATTGGAGAAAGTGAATCCGACATTGAATATATTGACAAGCTCGAGAAAGGATAAAGTATTAAAAGAGGCGGAGAATCTTGCATTAGAAAATGCTCCATTTGCAGGTGTTCCAATTTTATTGAAAAATATTTCGCAAAGCGTAGAAGGGGAACCACTCACATCCGGTTCAAAGCTTTTAACATCTTCTATTTCGAAGCATGATTCATATTTCGTTAAAAGACTTCGTGATTTAGAGTTCCTTTTTTTGGGGCATACGAATGCACCCGAATTCGGATTGAAAAATATTACGGAGCCAGAACTTTATGGACCAACAAGAAATCCGTGGAATCTGGAATACTCTCCTGGTGGCTCTAGTGGAGGATCTGCTGCAGCAATTGCAGCAGGTGTTGTACCGCTTGCAGGTGCGAGTGATGGTGGTGGATCGATTCGAATTCCAGCATCATTTACCGGATTATTTGGATTAAAACCAACAAGGGGAAGGACACCCGTTGGTCCAGGGTATGGCCGATCATGGCAAGGTGCCTCGATTAATTTTGTTTTAAGCAGGAGTGTTCGTGATAGTGCAGCAATGTTAGACCACCTCCAAGTTGTCCAGCCTGAAGCGGCATACCAAACGCCACTCTTCCCTGGAAGCTATGTGGAACAAATGAAAGAGGATTTCGCTAAACCATTACGTATTGCCTTCACAACGAAGTCACCTGTAGGGACACCTGTTTCAGAGAATGCTAAAGAAGCAGTTATGAAAACCGTAAAGTGGCTTGAACGAGAGGGACATATTGTAGAAGAAAAGGACAATCCTGTTGATGGTCTCCAATTGATGAAAGACTATTATTTAATGAACAGTGGTGAAATGCATTCAACAATCCGTGGCTTAGAAAAAGCACTCGGACGAAATATCACTGCGGCTGATGTGGAAATCGAATCGTGGATCTTAAGTGAGGCTGGAAAGTCGGTCTCAGCAGCTGAATATTCAGAGAGCCTAGCTTCATGGGATGTAGCTGCAGAACGAATGGCTAATTTCCATCGGATGTATGATTTTTATATTATGCCTGCAACTGCAGATACAGCGCCAAAGGTTGGGCAGTTATCTTTATCTGGTGAAGAACAGTCCGAGCTTATTGTACGTGTCGGCAAAGTAAGTAAAGCCGAACAACAAAAGATGATATATGATATGTTCCTGCCAAGTCTAACCTATACACCGTTTACACAGCTTGCCAATCTGACCGGCCAACCTGCAATATCATTACCCGTTCATTTAGCGGATAATGGTCTGCCACTAGGTGTACAAGTTATGACACAAAAGGGGGAAGAACATCGTTTAATACAGCTCTCAGCGCAACTGGAACAGTCTGAATTGTGGGTAGGTATGAAAGGAAATCCTTATTTCAATGGTATCTATTGATTGGTGGTTTGTGTGGTGAGGAGCGCTCGGCGAAGAGCGCTCCTCTTTTGTAGTTGGAATTCGTATATCGAGCGGGGACATAGCAAATTCGAGCGACTCCATTTAAGGCTCTAACTGCTCCACAAAGCACACTACCCGCTCAGTCAACCCCAAACAAACCAAGTATATAAAACTATTCATCTGTAAATACTGTAAATACGAATAATTCCGCTTTTACTTCTCAATCTTTTCTTGTATAGTTATAGTAGAAGAGATAGAAAATGCCGTTTAGAGGGTGGAGAGAGGGGCAATAAAAAGATGCAAGAGACGCAGACATATAATGAAAAGATTGAAAGAGTTTTATTAAATATAAATAAAGTGATCATTGGAAAAGAGGGGGCTGCAACGCTTAGTTTAGTGGCGCTGCTCGCTGGTGGACATGTATTGTTAGAAGATGTTCCTGGAGTTGGTAAGACAATGCTTGTTCGAACAATTGCGAAATCATTAGATTGTGATTTTAAGAGAATTCAATTCACCCCAGATTTATTGCCATCCGATATTACAGGTGTTTCTATTTACAATCCGAAAGAAATGGAATTTGAATTTCGCGCGGGTCCAATTTTAGGGAATATTATTCTCGCGGATGAAATCAATCGAACCTCACCGAAGACACAATCCTCACTGCTCGAAGCAATGGAAGAGAACAGTGTCACAGTAGATGGCCAAACGATTCCATTAAAAGAACCTTTCTTTGTAATGGCAACCCAGAACCCAATTGAATATGAGGGGACATATCCACTCCCAGAGGCCCAATTAGATCGTTTTATTTTGAAACTGAAAATGGGCTACCCTTCCTATCAGGATGAACTAGAAATGCTAGAGCGTACATCAAGAAATCATCCAATCGAAGCAATCCATTCCGTTTTAAGCAGGGAAGAATTAATCACGATTCAAGAGGAAGTAAAAGATGTCTATATTGACCGGAATGTCCAACAATATATTATTAATCTTGTAACGAGAACAAGGGAAAATTTGTCTATCTATTTAGGAGTCAGTCCGCGTGGCTCGATGGCATTGATGAAGGCAGCGAAGGCCTATGCATATATCCATGGGAGAGATTATGTTTTACCAGATGATGTGAAATTCCTAGCACCTTTTGTTATGGCACACCGAGTTATTTTAACATCAGAGGCGAAATACGAAGGGAAAACAAGTGAAGAAATTATTGCTTCCATTGTAAAAACAACACATATCCCGATTCGAAAGGAATTTCTTGAATGAAGGCATTGCTAAAATTCATCCGTAATTTTCTTTTTGTTATTGTTGCTTTCATTGCTTTATTTGCCTATGCAATGTTTCAAGGTGGGTTTGTTAGTTGGTTTCTTTTTTATGGTTTTCTTCCAATCTTGCTTTATCATTTCAGCTTATTGTTTTACCCGATAAAAAATTGGAAAGTAACCCGACGCCTTAATCATTCTGTTATCCATGCGGGAGATGGGGTAGAGGTTACAATCGAACTAGAGCGATCCGTCCCTTTTCCATTATTTTATTGCATTGTGGAGGAGAAACTTCCAACGACTTTAAATAGAATGGATACCCGTCTTAATAAATATCATTCGATGGACAAGCCGAAGCAATTTTATGGTTATCGCAAAATGAAAAAGGTAATGTTTCCTTTATTTAAGCGGAAGATTGAATTGTCATATAAGCTCCCGCAAGTTCCGCGTGGGGAGCATCGATTAACAGGTATTGGGTTGCAGACTGGTGACGTGTTCGGGTTTGTGAAAAAAGAAAATGTTTTTCCAATTGTTGACCAATTTACTGCATATCCGAATGAACGGCCACTTCGCATCAATGAAAGGGTAAGCAGCTTTGAGCATGGTTCCATTGCTTCTTCAGCTCATAATTTAAAGAACACGAATGTTGCAACAGGAGTTCGCGAATATGCACCAGGTGATCGATTTTCCTGGATTGATTGGAAGCAGACTGCTAGGAAGAATGCGGTCATGACAAAGGAATTTGAACAGGAAAAAAATACAAATATGCTTGTCATCCTCGATCATTGCAATTATCAAGGGATGAACGCCTTAGCATTTGAGGCGACGATTGAATTAACCCTCTCATTAATGGAGACGATTCGCAAACAAGCAACACAGATTGGGTTGGTATCAATCGGTCAAGATATGATGCGATTTCCAATCTATGATACAACGACAAGTGATGTAATCAAACGGCATTTAACAAGGCTTGAACCAACAGGTGAACGACCCTTTTCGTTAATGCTAAAGGAAAAAGTTAAGGAGATAAGCAATGGGGAGTTTGTTATTTTAATTACCACACATTTAGATGACTTCTTCAAACAAACGGTACAGCAAATGAGCCAGCGCATCAATCAAGTCGCTGTTATTTTTATACAGTCTGCAGCACTGATTTCGGAAAAAGAACAGCAGATCATCAAGCAGTTTGCGTATTCAAATGTTGGTATCCAAGTTTTGACGGAACAACAATTAGTGCAGAATCCAATTGAGGTGAGCTTAAGATGAGTAAATCCAAACCATTTCAATCACCAACCGTCTACGCCTCTATTTTGTACTTTCTCGGTCTTTTATTGTTTTTGGAATGGTTATATCCGATTAAGGATGTGACTGATACCGAAAGTTTAACCGTGTTCATTATTTATTCTTTGTTTTGCTTTTTCATCTCAATCTTTCAGCTTAAGTGGTGGCTGTCCTTTCTATTAAAAGGACTTGCGATGGTGTTCATTCTGAATGGCTTATATTTTGATGAGCCGATCTTGAGCAGTCTGTGGTATGAGCAACTAGTAATGGAATTCACATTTAATTTCGAGGCCCTCTTTTCTCAAGAATGGTACGCATTAACGCCGGTATTTCGGAGTTTCTTATTTTTATTATTAATTTGGTTGATGAGTTATCTCCTATATTATTGGTTTGTACAAATGAAACGAATCTTTCTGTTTGTATTGTTAACCATTATCTATGTAGCAGTCTTGGATACATTCACACTATATGATGGGACAATGTCGATTGTAAGAACGTTTATTATCTCCTTACTTGCATTAGGTATTGCAAATTTCATGAAAGAAATCGACATGGAATCGTTTCGATTTCAGTGGTTGAAGCGGAGCCCAATTTTGCTGCTTCCAATCATTGCGGTCGCAATTTTTTCAACGATTATTGGGGTTGCAGCTCCTAAATTAGAACCGCAATGGCCTGATCCTGTTCCATTTATTCAGAGTGCTGCAGAGAATGCTGGCGGGGGAAATAGATCAGTGATTCAGAAGGTTGGCTATGGTGAGGATGATTCAAGACTTGGCGGTTCATTTGTTCAGGATTATACGAATGTATTCTTTGCTACTGTGAAAGACAAACAGTATTGGCGGATTGAATCGAAGGATGTATATACCGGCAAGGGGTGGGAGCTTTCAACGCAACCCAGCTATGAACCACAGCCAAATGGAAATATTACGTTTGAAACGTTCAATCGTAAGGTAGAATCAGAAAGAATGAAAGGAACAATCATCTTAAATAATATGGAGATTGGCAAGCTCATTTATCCATATGGAATTAATCATGTACAGAGTCAAGCGGACTATGCGTTGGATCTGCATTCTGGTGCGATACAATTAACTCCGCATAATGAGGATGCGTTATCACTTCAATTTGACATGACATTTGATCAGCCATCCTTTTCAATTAATGTGCTGCAGGAAAGCAGCGAACCTTACCCGACAGAAATTATCAATCAGTTTACCCAGCTACCGCCGGAATTGCCAGAAAGGATTGTCGCGTTAGCCGAGGAAATTACAGCCACGCATGATAATCGCTATGATAAAGTAAAGGCGGTTGAAAACTACTTTAGCAGCAATGATTTTGTCTATCAAACGACAGATGTACCAGTTCCTAGTCAAGACCAAGATTATGTGGATCAATTTCTATTTGATTCAAAGGTAGGGTATTGTGATAACTATTCTACTTCTATGGTTGTTTTGTTGCGGACATTGGATATTCCGGCAAGATGGGTAAAGGGCTTTGCGAGTGGAGAAATTGTTGAGCGTGGGGCAGATGGCTACAATCTTTATGAAATAACGAATGCAAATGCCCATTCTTGGGTAGAAGTATATTTCCCAGAGGTTGGCTGGGTTCCATTTGAGCCGACACAAGGATTCGCCAATGCAACTGATTTCCATACGGACACCGAGGGAAATCGTGAAGCGGTGGAGAATGATGCCATTACTCCGAAACCAGAAAGCGAGAAGCCGGAAGAGCAAATGGAGGAGCCAGTCGCACCTGAAAAGGAGAATGCAGCTGACAGCAACACAGGGACTTGGTTATTTACAATAAACTGGTGGTATGTAGCGATTGGATTGGTTGTATTCGTTGTTGTCCTATTTATCATTTACAAAACAAGATTCCGTTTGCAAATGCATCTTATTTCGCTGAAATTTACAAATAAACAGGATGCCAGGACATTCCAGGAGGCGTATCACTTCTTAATTAAAATTTTAAGTGGACGCGGCTATGAAATAGAGCCTGACCAAACATTGCGTGAATTTGCAAAGAGGGTCGACGCGCTTTATAGCACAGATGAAATGGGACAAATAACGAGCAATTATGAGCGGATGTTGTATAAGAATGAAATCAATGATGTGGAGTTTCAAAAGCTAACGAAATTATGGAAAAATTTAATTAAACGGATAATGGGTTGACCAGATAGATCTTGCTTAGTAGAATAAAAGCATCTTAAAACATTATATGCCTCGTATATCCTTGGAAATATGGTCCAAAAGTTTCTACCGGAGCACCGTAAATGCTCTGACTATGAAGGCAGAATATCTAGTTATTTTTAAGGAACCTGGATTTCTGTCTTTTTATAGCTATATGAAAATTTTGTATAGATGTGAGAAGCTGAAGTCTAGGCTTTTTTGGTAGAATTAAGGATTCTTAACATAAAATTAAAGAATCCTGTTATGAGGGTTTAGACGCTAAATTAGGAAGCTACTAAATTTCGCAACAATAGAAGGAGCATAATCATGGAAAACAATGAAATGATTCTCGTATTGGATTTTGGAAGTCAATACAATCAACTAATTACACGTCGTATCAGGGAGTTTGGCGTGTATAGCGAATTGCACTCACATAAGCTAACAGCGGATGAGATTAAAGCAATCAATCCAAAAGGAATTATCCTTTCTGGTGGGCCACATAGTGTGTATGATGAAAATAGTTTCCGCCCGGATAAAGATATCTTTGACCTAGGCATTCCAGTTCTTGGAATCTGTTACGGGATGCAATTAATGGCACAGCATTTCGATGGCACCGTTGAAAAATCTAAGAATCGTGAATATGGAAAGGCACTAATTGGTCTAGCACATAATCCGATTCTTTTCAAAGATACACCTACAAAGCAAACGGTGTGGATGAGTCATGGCGATAAAGTTACAGCAGCGCCACCTGCATTCCAAATTGACGCGACAAGCAGTTCAACACCAATTGCAGCAATGAGTAATCCAGAGAAAAACCTCTATGCAGTACAATTTCATCCAGAGGTTCGTCATTCAGAATACGGAAATGATGTATTGAATCATTTTGTGTTCGATGTGTGCCAAGCTACAGGTGACTGGACAATCCAAAGCTTTATTGAAACAGAAATTGCAGCAATTCAAGATAAAGTTGGCGACCGTAATGTATTATGTGCGTTAAGTGGTGGTGTTGATTCATCAGTTGTTGCAGCATTAATACATAAAGCAATCGGCGACCAGCTGACATGTATTTTCGTTGATCATGGCCTGCTTCGCAAAAATGAAGCAGACGATGTAATGAAAGTATTCGCAGATGATTTCCATATGAATATTATCAAAGTGGATGCAAAAGATCGTTTCCTATCGAAGCTTAATGGTGTAGATGATCCAGAAAAGAAACGGAAAATTATTGGTAATGAATTCATCTATGTGTTTGATGATGAAGCAGCGAAGTTGAAGGGCATTGATTTCCTTGCACAAGGAACATTGTATACGGACGTCATTGAAAGTGGTACGGAAACAGCACAAACAATTAAATCCCATCATAATGTTGGTGGATTACCAGAAGACATGCAGTTCGAGCTGATTGAGCCACTAAATACATTATTTAAAGATGAAGTGCGTGAGCTTGGAAGCCAGCTTGGAATTCCAGATCACATTGTTTGGCGTCAACCTTTCCCAGGACCTGGTCTTGCAATCCGTGTTCTTGGAGAAGTAACAGATGAAAAGTTAGAAATCGTTCGTGAATCAGATGCAATTTTGCGTGAAGAAATTGCGTTAGCAGGACTCGACCGTGATATTTGGCAATACTTCACAGTCCTACCTAATATCCGCAGTGTAGGTGTAATGGGTGATACAAGGACGTATGATTACACAATCGGTATTCGTGCTGTAACATCCATTGACGGAATGACTTCTGATTGGGCACGTATTCCTTGGGATGTACTTGAAAAGGTATCTACAAGACTCGTGAATGAGGTAGATCATATTAATCGGGTTGTGTATGATATTACGTCTAAGCCGCCTGCTACTATTGAGTGGGAGTAAGATATATAGGCGATTATGAGGGGGAATGCTGATTTAACGGCATTCCTTTCAATCTAAATTACCTTGAAACCATGCAATACAATTTAGGTCCCTACCAAACACACCACCAAATATTAATAAAGCTCGTTAAGCTTCTCAATTCTCAAAACGTTAATATTATATTAAAGTTTACAAAAACCTTTCTCACATTATGGGAAAGGTTTTTTGTTGTTTAGCGTATTTTTAATATCCAATCAATTTTATAAGCCTCAGGAGTTAGCAATCCACAGTACTAAAGTTATTAAAAGTAAGATGGGAATGCTTGAGAATGATGAGTTAGGATTACAATTATGCATTCAATACACTTTCCATATGGAAGGTGTATTTTTCTTGAAATTAAATTGCAATTAAAATGTTATTACTTAAATAATAGCAATACATAAAGTAAATAATCATACTTGTATTATTAAATGATATACTTATATTAAAAATATGAAAATTAATGATTACGAGAAACTTCTTTAATAAGCCATAATCTAATTAGAGAGGGTCTGTATGATGAGTAAAAATCAAGAATATCAGGATAATATCGGGCAAAGATGCTTGGATTTTGTAAAGAATGATATGAATGAGAAAGATTGTTTTGGACTATCCATTAAACAGTACGTTGAATTGAAAAGATGGTTAAATGAAGCTAAGCCTAATTCCAATAGTAATAAATTTCCCGATTTTGTTTTTAATGATGGCTTTATAGAACATTTTGCAGTTACCTCCTCATTAGAGAACAAAAAAGGTGCAAAGCAGAAAAAAGAATCTATTGTTTTTAAAAAAAATAGTGAAACTAATTTTTTAAGTAATCTTGATAGTATTGAAGAAGAAATACTGTTAAGTCATTCGTATGGTCGAAAATTTGAAGAACATACACATTTTAATATTGTAAATTCAATAAAAAAGAATTGGGGAAAGCATATAGAAAGTTACGATAAAAATATTTCCACATCTAAACATGGTATTTTCCTAATTCAATATATAGATATTAATATCGAAACAGCGGTTTCTAGAGAAAATGAGCCAGCAGAAATTTTTGAGACATATCGAATAAGCGTTGACAAGCATTTGCCAAATTGGATATATACATACAAAGAAAAAATAGATTATTTAATTTTTGTTAATCTTCTCTTGACCTCTATAGAGGTAATAAGAATAGATAATATTCCAGAGCTTATAGAGGGGATTTCAAATGTTATGTATGCATCTACTATAGGGATGGAAACTCATAAATATGTAGGTTTTAAAATTAGGAAAGAAGATATTTAATAACACATTGGTAGAGTAAAATAAAAATTGGTTTGTCAAAAAAAGTGTGTAAGTAAGAGAGCGTACGGCTCTTACTTCGCAGTTTAGTTTACACTCCCTAGTTAATTTGTATCTTCACCAATGTTAATTCAATTTACTGAAATATGAAAAGCTTGTAGAGAATATAACATCCTTCTCTACAAGCAATAAAAGTACTTCTAATATCCAAACTAAATCAAAACACTTTTTCCTCCGTTTTCACCACAGGGAACCAACCTTCAACCTCTAAAATTAATTTCCATAACGGCGTCGGGATGACTGCTTTTTGCTGATCGCTTTCTGTTAAATGTCGATTGATCGTTTCTTCCTCATTATTTTTTACCTTTTCTACCCAATATGGATCAACGACGATTGCACGTCCAATTGCAGCAAAGTCTGTTTTCCCTTTTTCTAACACAAGTGCTGCATCATCTGGTGTTTGAATGCTGCCAACACCAATGACAGGGAGGCGTCCGTTAACATATTCGGTAATTAATTCGGTACGTGATTTTTCACTAACGATGCCCCTTCGTGCTTTGGCCCATGCGTTTGTCGTAGCGATATGAAGATAATCAAGGTCTGCTTGGATAAGCTCGTCAATTAATGCAAAAGTTTCCTTCATTGTTATTCCGGGTGTTTCTGGCTCTTCAGGTGAAAAACGATATCCGATTAGGAATGGTTTTGTTGCATGTTCATGTATGACATCTTTCACTTCTTCAATTATTTTTAGTGCAAATAAATTTCGGTCCTGAAACTCATCTGTTCTTAAGTTCGAGTGAGGCGAAACAAATTGCTGCAGTAAATAACCTGTTGCACCGTGCAGTTCAACTCCATCAAATCCTGCTTCAATCGCTCGACGTGTTGCTTGGCCAAAATCCGTAATCACTTCATATATTTCTTCCGTTGTTAATGCTCTTGGTGTTTGCTGAATACTGTAAAATCCTCGATCACCGAGGGGAGCGACGGCACTTGCACTAACGGTTTCCCCATTTGGAGTAAGTCTTGGGACAGCTAAACGACCGCCATGGTACAGTTGAACAACACCTTTAGCTCCACCTTCATGGATAACGTCAGCTAATTTAGAAAGACCCTGGGTAGTATCATCATGATCGATGCCCATCTGTCCATCAAAACCTTTGCCATTTTTTGAAACATAGGCACAAGCGGTGATGATTGTGCCAACACCATTCGAGCGTTCACCGTAATACTGAAGCTCTTCCTGTGAAACATAATCATTATCATCTGCGGAAAAAGTTGTCATCGGCGCCATCATGAGACGGTTTCTTACATGGACACCACTTTTAAATGTAAAATCTTGAAATAAAGACTGATATTTGCTCTTCATGTTGTTATTCCTCCGTTGGTTTTAATTTAATTTTCATCGTCTAACTTCGCTATTTCCTCCGTAATGGCATTGCTTCCTGCATTCAGCTTTGTGACAATCTCTTTAATATTGCCACGTGAAACTTGATCTGCTGGTGCTCCTATCGCCAATGCTGCAATTACTTCCTTATTACGAAAGACTGGTACGGCGATACAACGGATGCCAATGGTTATTTCCTCATCATCAAAAGCATAGCCATCCTCTTGTATCGTTTTTAAATGATAACGAAATAGCTGTGGATCCTGGAACGTGTTTTTTGTTGCGGGCTCTAATGACATTTTATCCAGTAAGGACTCAAGCCTTCTTTCATCAAATTGAGCCAAAATTACTTTTCCTAAAGCAGTTTGATGCAGTTTGGTTCGGTTTCCGACTTCTTCGCCTGCAGTATGCTGGAATGGAGCATGTAATACTTGGGTCATGACAAGATCCGTACCATCGACTTTGCCTAGGTAAGTGCTCATTTGCAGATTTTGCGCTGCTTGATAAATAGAATGTAAGGATGCCCAGTCCCTAATAGAACGTCTCTCAGATAACTCCATAAAATTCTTGGGATTAAAAAAATATTGCGTTTGAATTTTATAAATATAATCCATATCTTCTAATGTCGTTAATAATCGAAATGCTGTAGATTTACTTAATTGAAACTCTTTCATCACTCCTGCCAGAGTGATTCCCGGGCTTTGTTTTATGAATTCCAATACGAGAAGTCCTTTTCTTAACGTAGCGACTTGATTTTGTGTCATATGACCACCTCATCTACTGTTAGTATAGTTGATTTAAAACTTAATACAAAAAAATTTGATGGAGTTTCATTATTTGAAACTTCGAGGCGAAAATTTGGATTTTTCACGTCGAAAAATTATGCTTATGCTAATCAATGTTGAGGAGGAAGAAACATGAAATATACAAAATTAAAAAAATCCAATATCGAAATATCTGCGATTGGTTTAGGTACAAATGCAGTTGGCGGTCATAATTTATTCGAAAATTTAAATGAGCAGGACGGTAAGGACTTTGTTAGAGAAGCATTAAATCTTGGGGTAACATTTATTGATACAGCGGACATTTATGGTCTTGGTCGTTCCGAGGAGTTAGTTGGAGAGGTATTAAAAGAATTTAAACGTGATGATTTTGTGATTGCAACGAAGGGTGCGCAAAACTTTACAAATTTAAATGATGTCAAAGCAGATAATCGCCCGGAATACTTAAGAGAAGCCGTTGATAAGAGCTTACAAAGGTTACAATTAGACTATGTAGACTTGTATTATTTACACTTTCCAGATAATGTAACACCATTTGCTGAATCAATTGGAGAATTAGTTCGTTTAAAAGAAGAAGGAAAAATTCGTTCGATTGGAATTTCGAATGTGTCCATCGAGCAGTTAAAAGAAGCGAATGCTCATGGTGATATTTCTGTTCTGCAATCTCCTTATAATATGTTAGATCGGTCAGCTGAAAAGGAATTATTACCGTATGCGGTAGAAAATAATATCTCCTTTATTCCATATGGCCCGTTGGCGTTTGGATTACTCGGTGGAGGATTCACAAAGGAATCTAAACTTGATGCTGGGGATTGGCGTCAGTCCATTCCATTATTCCAAGAAGAACAATTTATCCAAACGATTGATAAGGTAGATAAATTAAAAGAGTTTGCGGTAAGTAAGGAAACGACTTTACCTAATTTAGCATTAACATGGTTACTTGCTCAAGAAGGTGTGGATGCAGTAATCCCAGGTGGAAAACGTAAAGAGCGCATACGTGAAAATGTTCAAGCAAGTGAAATTCGTTTATCTCAAGAAGAATTAAGTGTAATCAATGATATTTTAAATAAATAATACAATGGGATGTAAAAGGGTTGTCCTGCCAATCAGTGAAATGATTTTGGAAGGACAACCCGTTTTAATTTTTCTTTTCTTTACGGATGGAATAACTGATTCATTTAACCTTTATTCGAAGCGAACAATCTTAAGCGGCACTTAAGGAGCTTCTAGATAATCAATTTCTTCATTTGTCAGCACTACATCAACTGCCTTTACAGTAGTTTCAACGTAACTAAATTTTGTTGCTCCAATAATAGGTGCTGTTACTGTTTGCTTGTGAAGCGGCCAAGCTAGTGCAATCTCTGCGTTGGAAATCTTCCTTAATAAAGCGAACGTTAAATAAATTTTACATTTTTTTGTTCGTATTTTGTTGACAATACCAATAACGGCTAGTAATATAATAATGTAATTTAAATAAAAGGCGTATAATTTCGGGAATATGGCCCAGAGTTTCTACCAGATCACCGTAAACGATCTGACTACGCAGCGGATGTTTGTATGATTGGTTGTATTGTTATACACGAATCATCTCATTACATTTTCTGAAATCGTAGTTATGTAGCACTCTTGGGAGATTCATAGAGTGCTTTTTGCATTCCATAATAGGAGGAAACGTAATGAAGAAGTATTTTCAGTTTGATGAACTAGGAACAAATTTTAAAACAGAAACAATCGCCGGGATTACTACATTCTTAGCAATGGCATACATTTTATTCGTTAACCCAGCAACACTTGGAGAAGCTGGAATGGATAAGGGGGCAGTATTCACTGCAACAGCACTTGCAGCAGCTATCGGTACATTGATTATGGGACTAGTTGCGAAATATCCGGTTGTGCTTGCACCAGGTATGGGGCTTAATGCATTCTTCACTTACACAGTTGTTATCGGTTTAGGGATTCCTTGGGAAACAGCATTATCAGGGGTATTAGTTTCAGGTATTATTCTTGTTTTACTTACATTAACAAAAATCCGTGAGAAAATTATTGATGCAATCCCTAGTGGTTTAAAACTTGCAGTTGGTGCAGGAATTGGATTCTTCATCGCTTTTGTAGGCCTGCAAAGTGCTGGAATTGTTGTTAATAATGATGCGACATTAGTTGGTATCGGTAATCTAACGTCACCACATGTTCTATTAGCAATATTTGGATTAGTAATTTCCGTTATCATTTTAACATTTGGCAATAAAGCAGGTATTTTTTATGGAATGATTATTACAGCAATTGTCGGGATGGTATTTGGCATTATTCCACTTCCACAAGGTATTAGTGGAATTGTTGGTCAAGTGCCAAGCATCGAGCCGACATTCGGTCAAGCATTTTTAAATTTAGGGAATATCTTCACAGTCGATATGTTAGTTGTTGTTTTAACATTTATGTTCGTTGACTTCTTTGATACTGCAGGGACGCTTGTTGCTGTTGCATCACAGGCTGGTATTATGAAGGATGATAAATTACCGCGTGCAGGCCGTGCGCTCGTTTCTGATTCATCAGGTACTGTAGTTGGAGCGATACTTGGTACTTCAAGTACAACTTCTTATGTAGAATCAACAGCAGGTGTAGGTGTCGGCGGGAAATCAGGATTTACTGCAGTAGTTGCCGCAATATGTTTTCTACTGGCATTGTTCTTCTCGCCATTATTAAGTATTATCACTTCTGCAGTGACTGCACCAGCATTAATCATTGTAGGTGTCATGATGGCCTCACAATTGAAGAATATTGATTGGGATCAGTTTGAAGTGGCTGTACCAGCATTCTTTATCGTTTTAATGATGCCACTTACGTACAGTATTGCGACGGGTATTGCGATTGGCTTTATCTTCTATCCGATTACGATGCTTGTAAAAGGGAAAGGAAAAGAAGTACATCCAATTATGTACGCTTTAGCAGTTATCTTTATTTTGTACTTTATTTTCTTGAGTTAGTAATGAAAAGGTCAGGAGCACGTTTTGTGTTCCGGGCCTTTTTTCACAATAGCCAACGATAATCTTGTCGGCAATCTAATATATAATTAGACAAACATACTTACAAAAATAGCTGTAATAAAGCTTGCCATCGTACCAGCAATAATGGCTTTAAAGCTCATAGAGGCAATTAACCTTTTCTTTGATGGTGCTAAGGAACCAAGACCTACTATTAACTGCCCAATAGAAGAAAGGTTCGTGAAATTACATAATGCAACAGTTAAAATGGCAACAGTTTGCGGGTTTAGTTCCTTTTGGATATTAAGTACCTCTTGGAATGCAATCAGTTCATTAGCTGCAAGTTTTGTTCCGATAATGGATGCAGCACGGAAAGCATCTTCAATTGGAATCCCAACAAGTAAAGCAAAAGGAAAGAAAACATAGCCAAATATAGTAGCAAGATTCGTACCGAAGATGCCAAGTATACCGTCTAAGAGAGCCAATAAACTGATAAACGCAATAAGCAAACCGCCAATATTAGCAGCAAGCTTCACCCCGCTTACAGCACCTTCCGAAATGGCTTCAAAAATATTTGTATGTCCTGCATCCTCCATTTCGATATTTTCATTCGTCATAGATTCTTCCGTTTCAGGTTCCATAATTTTAGACATTACAATAGCGACAAAAGGGACAGAGAATACAGAGATAAGTAAATACTTAATATCAATCCCCATTTGTGCATAAGACAATAGAATCGCACCACTTGCTGAAGCTGTACCCCCAACCATAACGGTAAATAGTTCCGAACGTGTAAGTTTTGATAGATAAGGCTTAATGAGTAATGGGGATTCCACCACGCCTAACATCGTATTCGCAACTGTATTAAAAGATTCAACACGAGTGGTACCGAATACTTTACCAACAAGCCAACCGAGTATGCGTACAACGAAAGGGATGATTCGTAAATAATACAAGGCTGACACTAATGCCGAAATAAAAATAATCACGGATAAGACCTGAATTGCAAAAACAAATCCAACATTCGTTCCTTCCGCAAAAAAACCACCAAATAAGAATTCAATGCCTGCTTGGCTATAGTCAAGTACGTTTTGCACACCTTGGGCAGCGCTTGTAAGAAGAAAACGGCCTAAGGACACATTGAGCATAAAGTAAACGAAAATTCCTTCTAATACCACACCAACTATAATCGTGCGCCATTTGATCGCCTTTTTATGTTTACTTAGAAGCCAAGCTAAAATAAGTAACCCAATTAGGGATAATAAACCATATATAATATTCATGATACCCTCCTATTGTAGCTTCATATATCCTGATAATTAGCAGTCCAAACAATTTTATGATAAAAAAAGTGCATCCTCTTCATCTAAAAAGAAAAAAGAGAATGCACTAAGATTCACGAATGACGTTCGGACTTCACTAATAGTCCGGCATTTTACGGCTGCCAGGTAGAAACTTATGGACCATATTTCCATTGATATAAAAGGATTGTATGAAGTTGATCTGTGAATTTTAACAGAGGCTGTCCGAATATACAATAGATGAATAAAAGGTAATAAAATACTAATTTCTACAATCTGCATTTACTTTGAACGAATATAGAACATGTTAACGCTTAATATAAATTATCTGATTAAAGCTTTAATTACAAAGAAGAACCTCTTCCTGATGAAGAAGTTCCCTTTCGTTTATTCCATTTCCCGGACAGTATTTTCTTTTCCATATGGCAATACATGGTAGAGGATAAGCAATATCGTGCCAATTGCTGTAAGGCAGCCCATTGCAAAATATAATGTGCTCCCGCCAAAAGTATCCATAATCCCACCGCCGACTAAGGAACCAATCACACCGGAAAGTCCGAAGTAGACCGAGAAAAATACAAGATGTCCTGTTGACTGCAGTGTTTTTGGAATTAATCTAGTTACATATTCAAATGAAGCAGTGTAGAATATCGCAAAGGTTAATCCATGTAAGAATTGGAGTGCGATGACATGCATTGGGTCCTCTGCAAAGGCATAAAGGAACCAGCGGATCGTGTAAATTATCGATGCAACAATAATAAAGATTAATGCCCGATATTTTTTAAACCAAAATCTTGCAAGTGCAAAGACTGCGGCTTCCGCGATAACTCCAACAAACCAGGCCTGTCCTACTAATTCTTCACTTCCACCAAGCTCGGTAATGTATAATGCCATGAAATAATCATTGATTCGATGCGTAATCGTGATGAAAACAATCACTGATAAAAAGAGGAGAAATGGCTTGTTTGTAACAATCTTACGAACATCTTTGAAATTAATAGGTTCGGATTCCACCGTTACATCCTTTAATGGGAAAAGGATGCATAGCGCCATCGTCCCAAAAATTAGATATGGCCAAATCATATATTGGATACCGAATCTAGCAAGCACTTCACCGACAATCAGTGAGGAAATTGCAAATCCGACAGATCCCCACATTCTGATGGAGCCGAAAGATACGTTCAGTTCATTTGCTCTCCGTTGTGCGAAGCTATCCGTTAATCCACCGACAGGAGATGCGAAAAAGTAAAAAATTGCACCCATCAATAAAATGGTTGGCAATGTATTCATTTGGAAAAAGAATGTACTACCAATCAGCAGTCCAATCACGCAAATGAATAAGATTTTCTTAACGGTTTTATACTTGTCGCTTAAATAGCCCCAAAATGGTGGTGCAAGGATAGAGGCGAACGATTCAACCGCGAGCACCCAGCCAATTTCTGTACCGTTTAATCCTTTAAATTGTAAATAAAGTGGCAAGAAGCTAATCAAAATGGTATTGGAGGCATGGTAACTTAAAAATAATGTTTTCAATGGAATTAATGAACTTTTTCTAGACAAATTTTTCTCTCCAAACGTATACATCTCATCATATTATTAGTACAATATACCATTATTTCTGTGCTTTGTATGTGTAATTATTATAAAATAATTCATACAATGGAATTGCAGATTAAAACAAGGTACAGTTAAAGTGTGGAATTTTATGAATATTAACAGATTACAGGAAGAAAGGAGCTTGATGATGAGGCCGATAATTGGAGTTACTCCGTCAATGGAGATAAGTCAGGTTAAGTATTCGGTGATGAATGATAATGTAAAAGCAATATTACAGGCAGGCGGGATTCCTGTTATACTGCCATACCTTACATCAGACGCGGATCTGGAGCAAATTGCAAATCAAATCGACGGACTGTATGCAACAGGAGGGGATGATATTGATCCCACTTTATTCGGCGAAGAGCCCCATCCAAAGCTTGGGGCAATTATTCCTGTCCGTGATCAATTTGAGATTGCGCTCGCGAAGAAAATGCTAGAAATAGAGAAACCAATACTTGGAGTATGTCGGGGGGCGCAAATCTTAAATATAGCTGTTGGTGGAGGTATGTATCAGGATATTTATGCGCAAATTGACCGTGATTTATTACAGCATTCGCAAAAGGCACCACGGGGATATGGCTCGCATTTTGTTGATGTGCTCGAAGGTTCGTTATTACATCAACTTACAGGGATGGAGAAACTGCGTGTGAATAGTTATCATCACCAAGCAAATCGCACTGTAGGGATTGGTTTTCAAATAAGTGGATATGCAAGTGATGGTGTAGTTGAAGCAGTGGAAAGCAAGGTGCATCGATTTGTGCTCGGCGTACAGTGGCATCCGGAAGCAATGGTAGCGGGAGCGGATGATACATCGTTGAAGATATATCGGGGTTTTATTGCAGCATGTGATAAATAATTGGCTCTTATTTGATGTGCTAGGCTAGGCACCAAATAAGAGCTCGCTCGAACTAGGAAGCTGGTCGCTCGAATTAGATGTGTGCTCGCTCGAATTAGGAGAATGTCGCTCAAACTAGAAGTGAGCTCGCTCGAACTAGGAAGCTGGTCGCTCAAACTAGAAGTGAGCTCGCTCGAATTAAGAGAATGTCGCTCGAACTAGAAGTGAGCTCGCTCGAATTAAGAGAATGCCGCTCGAAATAGATATAATCTAGCTCGATATGAAATTTTTCTTCAAATTATCAAGCAGGATTTAGCGATAACTGATTATTTTTCCCACGCCTCAGCAATAAACTCGTCTCTTCCAGATTTAGCGCGATCTTCCTCATATTCTTTTGCACTTTTTTTATAAAAGTCCTGATGATAATCCTCAGCAGGATAGAATTTAGCAGCAGGAAGAATTTCTGTCACAATTGGTTTAGAGAATTTACCACTGTCTCCAAGTGCCTGCTTGGAAGCAGCCGCAATTTCCTGTTGCTCTTCATCTTGATAGAAGATTGCAGCACGATATTGGTTGCCGCGGTCTTGAAATTGTCCGCCAGCATCTGTTGGATCGATTTGTTTCCAGTAGAGATCCAGAATCGTTTCATAGCTTATGAGTGCCTGGTCAAAAGTAATTTCAACTGCTTCATAATGGCCAGTGTTTCCTTTTTTGACCTCTTCATATGTAGGATTCTCTAATTTTCCTCCAGTATATCCGGAAATTACACTGTGGACCCCGTCCCATTGGTCAAATGGCTTGACCATACACCAGAAGCACCCACCAGCAAACGTAGCCTTTTTTATATTTGACAATTGAAGCGCCCCCGTTTCAAATTAGTAATATATTTAGTAGAATAAAGATAATATACCATAGAAGTTAGGGGCATGGCATAATGGATGAACCATATGTACATAAAATATTTATCAATAAAGTAACACAGGATATTAATAATGAAATTTGGCTTAGCAAGTCTGGGCTTACAAAGGAAGAAAGTCCAGATTTGGATAGGGCTGTGATGGCTTATCCAATCAAGCATTATACGCATTGGAATGATGAAATAGAAGGTAATGTAATGGAGCCGGGCGAAATTGGGGAAAATTTTTCCGTATTAGAAATGGATGAATACCATGTTTTTATTGGTGATTCTTATCGAATTGGCGATGCAATCATTCAAGTTTCCGAACCAGGTTCTATCGGAAATCTGCCATCAAAAATAGGCTTGAAAACTGGCTGGTATTATCGTGTGCTCAAAGAGGGCATCGTGAAAGCTGGGACAGACATGGAATTAATTGAACGACCATATCCGGAGTGGTCGATTACAGCTTGTAATGAGGTCATGCATGTTTTTAAGGACGATCTTCGCACGGCAGATGATCTAGTATCTTGCAGTCTATTAAGTAATCGTTGGAAGCGAGCATTGAAAAAGAGATTGCGAGGATTTTAATTTGAGCCCGCCTGCTGCAAGGGAACAAAGCAGGCGAACTCACCAATGACTCACGCATCTTCCAGTAATCGTACATTTACTTTATTTCTTCGACTTGTTTCAGAAATCAGCCTGTGAAGCTGAATAAATACGAGTCCATTTTTATATGTTGCTTTAATCTTATCTGCGCGCACAGGGAAAGGCAGTGAAATCTCTCGTTCGAATACCCCTTGGAGGATTTCCTCTTTAAAGACATTACCGCTGACATGCTCAAGATCAATTGTGCCACGAAGCTCCAATGTTGCATAATCAATGTAAATATTCAGCTGATCCAAATCATTTAGTCCAGGTACATTTACAATACACATCATCTCATTTTCTGTATGATACATATTGACTTGAGGAATTGTCGGTTTGATGATACCATCAAATTCATTCCAAAAATTATCTCCGAAGAAGTTATCCAAATTCTTTCTCCACTCGCCCATTTGCTTAAAAGGATCCATACTGTCACCCCATTATTATGATTACTATCGCTTCTATAGGCTATGCCTAGAAAGAATATATGGTGAAAAAATTTTAACTGTAATGATAGCTTTTATAATACGTATTTAAGCTTTGATAAAAAGATCTCTTAATCTGGAGCACCGCCCCGAATCAAACAATTTTTGCATTTTTATTTTCATCTTCCATGGATTTGCTGTATCCTAAGAGTATACAGCTAAGGAGGAATCAGATTGCTTGAAAATGCGTTTATAATGGTATTCATCATATTTGCCGTCAATGTCGTGTATGTATCGTTAATGACTGTCCGGATGATATTGACATTAAAAGGACGTACATATATTGCGGCATTTGTTAGTATGTTTGAAGTGGTCGTTTACATCGTCGGTTTGGGTCTTGTATTAGATAATTTAAATCAAATTCAGAATCTGATTGCCTATGCTTTAGGTTATGGAACGGGGTTAATTATTGGTTCCTTCATTGAAGAGAAGCTTGCACTAGGTTACATTACGGTGAATGTTGTCTCTACAAATCCAGATTTAGAATTCACAAGAAGAATACGTGAAAAAGGATACGGTGTTACAAGTTGGTCTTCTTACGGTATGGATGGGGACCGATTATCAATGGAAATTCTAACACCGCGGAAATACGAGTTGAGATTATATCAGACGATTCAGGAAATCGATCCGAAAGCATTTATTATTTCCTATGAACCGAAGCGGATTCATGGCGGTTTCTGGGTGAAACAAGTAAGAAAAGGAAAATTGATGCAGTCGAAGAAAAAGAATAGAGAAACTACCAAGAAAGAATAGATCTCCAGATTTATTCTTTTTTTTCTAATAAAATCGTAACATGTAATATTATCCGTTATATCGTGATAAAATGATAGAAGATTAAGATATTTATAGGGGGAGATAGTGAATGAGAAATATCCCAATCATTCAAAGCCAGTTAGCCCCGCCACCAGTACGAAATCGATTTATTGAGAGAAGCAAGCTGAATAAGAAATTGATGAACATAGCAAACTATCCATTAACATTACTATATGCTGGGGCAGGATATGGAAAAAGTACAGCATTAGCGCTATTTTTTCATGACAAAAATAGGAGGGCATGCTGGTACTCTATTTCGCAAAATGATGATGACTTAATCCCTTTTCTGACTAAATTAATTCATGCGGGTCGTCAACAACATCCTGAATTCGGCCGAATACTTCAGAATGAATTAGAGAGTCTGGATAACTATATTACGATCGAGGAAATCTATTCATTAGCAACAACCTTTGTTAATGAAGCTCTAGCATGTACAGATGAATTGACAATTGTTTTAGATGATTTTCATCATGTATTAAATTGCAGTGAAATTGAAAAATGGATGTTATTCTTATTTGAACATATTCCAGCTAATCTCCATTTAGTAATCTCAAGCAGGAAGCGGCCAAAATGGGAGGTCCTGCCTAAATTAAAAGGTCAAAGTGAATTATTGGAAATTACCTATTTAGATTTAGTGCTATCCCCTGATGAAATCGCTTATATTCTGGAGGTGAAATATAAAGTTAATGTGACGAAGAATGAAGTAAGCAGGATTTACCAATTAACAGAGGGATGGGCGATAGCGTTTAATCTGCTTATACAACAAATCAATGCAGGAATAACATTAAAGGAGATTTTGCAAAATCAAAAACTGTCTCTCAGAGATTTATTTGATTATTTAGCTGCCGAAGTATTGTCAAAGCAACCTTCGAACATGCAGCGATTTCTCATGCAATCCAGTGTACTCGATGTATTGTCGCCAAAAATATGTGACTTCGTATTACAAATCCAAGGGTCTGGAGAAATATTGCAAGGCCTAGTTGAACAGAATTTATTTATTGTGGAAGGAAATGATCATCATTTCCGTTATCATGCACTATTCAAAACATTTTTGGAAAATCATTTAAAACGGAATTTTGAAAGCGGATTCACACTTTTACATACTCAAGCGGCAAACTATTTTGAAATGCAAAATGAGTTTGAGGCTGCACTTTATCACTATGAGAAGGCAAGTAATTATAATAGGTTTGCCGAGTTGCTAAATAAGCATGGGTTAACAATCCTTCAATCTGGTAAGTTGCAAACATTATATGATTTACTTCTAGCCTTGCCGAAAGAGAATAAACAGCAGTATCCGATTTTATACTTTTATCAAGGAGAGATCGAGCGTTATCGTTCGCTTTATGAACAGGCGATTGCAAACTATGAAACGATTATTAATCTGCATCCGAGAGAAAATCAGGAGGCTGATTATTTAACAAGTCTTGCTCTTGAAGGAATGGCACGGATTTATCTTGATACGATTCAGCCAGATAAGGCAGAGCGCTATGTTAATCAAGCAATCCAGCTGCGGGAAAAGACAGCAACCAGAAAAGAGGAAATGGCAAAGTTATACGTTCTAATGGCAGAAAATCTATTAAATGCTGGACAAGCAAAGAGGGCAGAAGCTTGGTATGAACGTGCAAAAAAGCTAAATTTATCACTAGAAGAAAGTAATTTACAAGCACGAATTTACTTACGGACAGGCAGGTTAGCGAAAGCAAAGGAAATATTAGTTTTATCTAAACGTGATGCTGGGAGAGGGATTAGGAGGCATCTTTCGCAGTCCCACCGTGAAACGGATATTATTCTGTCTATTATTGACGCCTTCATGGGAAATGCTGAAGAAAGTAAAAAATTTGCTGAAAATGGAATTCAATTAGGATTATCCATTCAATCTCCATTTGTCGAGGCTTGTGGCTGGATGCGTTTGGGACATGCAGTTCAATTACTTGATCGCTATGAGACAAAGCTTGCGGTGCAATGTTATGACACGGCATTAGCAATAATGGAAAAGATTAATGTCTCCAGGGGAAAAGCAGAGCCATATATGGGACTTTCCCTGCTCTTTGGAAAGAATCAAGGATTCAATCAAGCGATGAAGCATGCGAATAGTGGGTTGATTGAAACGGAAAAAGTGAAAGACCGATGGCTTAGTGCGCTCATTAAATTATCAATTGGAATTACGGAAATTTATCAGCAGCATTATGATGTTGCAATGGATATCATGAAACAGATTGAATCTGAAATGACAATTTGCGGGGATCGCTATGCGATCATGGTAAGCAACTTCTGGTCCGCACACATTTCCTATGAACAAGGAAGCGTGGAGACATTTGAGCAGAAAATGGAAATGTTTCTTGGAATAATTCAAACAGAAGAATATGAATTTTTTCTAAAAAAGAGAACGACCTTTGGACCAATTGATATGCAAAATATGGTTCCAATGTTATTAAAAGCAAAGCAGCTAAACATTATGCCCAACTATGTTAGTCGTTTGCTCCATGAGCTTGGACTTGATGCAACGATGAAAAATCACCCGGGATATACGATGATTATTCATACGCTGGGGCAGTTTAATGTATGGATTGGAACGGATCAAATCGAGCCACAGCAATGGCAGCGAGAGAAAGCGAAGGAGCTATTTGAGTTATTTCTTACAAATCGCAATAAATTACTGGCAAGGGAGGAAATTTTTCACTCACTATGGCCAGAACAAGACGAAAATGCAGCAAATAAAAACTTTAAAGTAGCATTGAATGCATTGTACAAGGCAATTGAACCACAAAGAAAGGCAAGAGAGGAATCGTTTTTTATCTTAAGAAAAGGAGGCAGTTATGGTTTAAATCCTAATGCAGGATTTGAGCTTGATAGTATGCAGTTTGAGGAATTGATTGCAAATGGCTCGGGGGAAAAGGATAGTCAGCGTGCAAAGGAATTATTGGAAAAGGGCCTTAAACTTTATAAAGGCGACTATTTGGCAGATCTTCGGTTCGTAAGCTGGTGTACACAGGAGCGGGAAAGGCTACAGCTAATATTTTTACGTGGAGCCGAAAAGCTGGCACAAGTAGCAGTACGGCTTGAGGATTTTAATTTATCCATGCACTGGTGTGAGCAAATATTATCAATTGATAACACATGGGAAGAGGCATACCGCCTAATCATGTACTATTATTATCAGAACAATAATCGGCCGCAAGCGATAAAATGGTATGCGAAATGCTCGGATGTCCTGGCAGAAGAGCTTGGTGTTGAGCCAATGGAATCGACAGAGGAAATGTATCATTTGATAATGGAGTCGGAGGAATTGGATACGTATAGATAATCCCTCTTGATTTATTGGATTGAGAGGGATTTTTGTATTATTTTTTATGTTGTTTTTACCGTTTGATAGAATTACACTGTTTTGTGAAGCACCAATTTTTAAGTACAATATCTTATTAGCTCATCAAACTAACTCTATCTAAATAGTGAAATAAGATACTCAATGTTAGACATAATAATTACTCCAAATGTCAGAAAAATAAGTGTTGCGATATATTGTTTTGATTTCTTCAAGTATTTCCATTCTAGAAAAGACTGAAATCCTAATAATAGTGCAAGATAGACGGTCCAATACCATTTAATAATATTTGTATCCATTGTAACAACAATTGGTAGAGTAGATAAAAAGATAACTAAGATTATTCCTCTTCCCCATCTGTCAACCTTTTTACCGGGGGTTTCCGAAATCTTTTTCTTCTCTATACCAAGTAATTTATTTAATCCTTTTTCTAATAAGAACCCTAAAAATACAAGGAAAAAGATAAATCCTAAAAACCACAAAAACATAGATCCATAAAACATACATTCCACCCCGTTTTTATGTTTATAATGCTATAAAGTTTTCATTCAAGAAACTTGGATCGTTACTTGGATAAGTTTTATTCCTGTTGAATAAGGCATAATAAACTTCAAATACACCTATTTATGTTCATAATACCATAATATTCAAAAAGGCTTTCTTCATCAGTAAAATAAGCAAACCAATTCTACTCAAGAATCATACATACTTATGATACGATTCTCCGTAATACAGTTAGGCTCCTATTGTTCCATATTGCTTACCAGCGATTCATCGCTTTTTTCACCCAGACATCGTATAATAAGAGAAGCAGAAGAAAAAGAATTCATTTTTCCTCTAGTTTAAAAAAGAGGTGCAATTATTTGAAACAGTTTGAAACAGCATTACCTGAGCAGTACGAAGCATTGAAAAAACAGGCAAATTATACTTCCAGCTGGCGAGAGCGTTTAAACGCAGTAGAAGTGTTATCGGCTTATCGACATGACAAAATTATAGATTTATTAAAGAACCGTATGCAGAATGATACAGTCTACAAGGTGCAAATGGCAGCATATGAAGCACTTGCGGCGTTTGGAGAAGACGTAGAGAAACCAGCACCTTTACAGTTTGATATTATTAAAGGCACAGACAAAATTTTCCTGCGGGTGAAAAAGAGTTTACCAAAGGACCACACAGTGGCAGACTTTGCGAATAAGCTAAAGCGCATGCGTTTAGATGTCTTTGATGCGTATGAAGGCGACAAAGGCGAACAATTTATGAACTGGTTAGAGAAACGCTGGGCAAAACTGTAATCAGTAGTTTGGCGATTCATGAAAGAAAGTCATTCTCTCCGTATGTGGAGGGGATGGCTTTTTCTTATTTTATAGTATGGTTAAGCGAAACTAGTAAGACAATGTTTTATCCCGTTACTTCAATAATTTTTATAAATTTAAACTAAACTACAATCTCCGACTTTTAAGAAGAAGCAACCTTCCACTGCTGAAAAGGAAATTAAAAATAATCATTGCTAATTTTCATATAATTATATATAATCTAAAACTGAGAGGTGATTCATATATCAGTTATGAGAGAAACGCAATTAACTTCAAAGGGAATGAAGACGAGGCAGAAGATTTTAGATACAGCGGAAAAAATTTTTGGTAAGAAGGGTTATTTCGAAACATCGATTGTAGATATAACGGTGAAGGCTGGTGTTGCTCAAGGAACCTTTTATAACTACTTCACTACAAAAAAATCTATTTATGACGAACTTGTGCGTGAGCTAAGTTCGAGTTTGCGCTATCAAATGAAAACCGCAATGGAAGAAAAGTCGAGTTTCTATGACAAGCAACGGGCAGGATTTCGTGCATTTTTTGAGTGGGTGTTAAGTCATCGTAATTTATATAGTATTGTGCAGCAGTCCGTATTAGTGGACAAAGAATTGTATCGCTGGTATTACGAGAAAATAGCAGCTGGATTTATCAAGTCGGTTGAAACGGCGGTAGAACAGGGAGAATGTAAGCCGCTCGATCCAGAAACCGTAGCATATTGTTTGATGGGGATTGGGCAGTTTATCGGAATGCGATGGGTGCTTTGGGAAGATCAAGCAGTACCCGAAGCAGTATTTGAGGAAGCGATGGAAGTCATCTTTCATGGTGTAAGCTTAAGCGAGGTGAAATAAATTGGAGCAGATTGCATATTGGATTCACAAACGGGCGTATATTACGCCTAATCGAACGGCATTAACGACAGTGGAAAAGCCGTATACGTATCAAATGCTTTCTCTAGAGGTCAATAATATGGCTGCCTTTTTGCAGGATGAATGCCACTTGAAAAAAGGTGATCGGGTCGCAATTCTTTCGCAAAATAGAGCGGAATATATGGTGGCCTATTTTGCAATTGCACAGCTGGGATTGGTTGCTGTTCCGTTAAATATTCGTCTGACTGCTATAGAACTGGGATTTCAAATCAATGATAGTGGGGCAAAAACGATTCTATTCGAGGTAGAAACAGTTGAATTGTATCGGGAAGTTTGTAAGTACACCAATTTTGCAAACGCTTACCAATTAGAAGAGATTGAAAAACCTGCTGTAAAGGATTTAATACATGTCCCAATCGATGCTAAAAATGATGCCTTTATTATTTGCTACACGTCTGGAACAACAGGGAGAACAAAGGGGGCTGTATTAACGCAGGAAAATATGTTTTGGAATGCGATAAATTGTCAATATGCCCTTGATATTACATCAACGGACAAAGTAATTGTTCTTTTGCCCTTATTTCATATTGGCGGGATCGGCCTATTTGCTTTTCCCACCTTACTTGCAGGTGGAACCGTAATTCTTCCTAATAAGTTTGAACCTGGAAAAGCAATTGATATCATCGAGGAACATGAGGTAACGATTGTGATGGGCGTGCCAACGATCCACGAAGCAATCCGTAGACATCCAAGTTTTGATACAGCTAATTTCCAGGCTGTCAGGTGGTTCTATAGTGGGGGTGCCCCTTGCCCGAAAGAATTGATCAATAAATACTTGGAACAGGGGCTGCCATTTGGACAGGGAATGGGGATGACAGAAACAGCGCCAACGATCTTCATGCTTTCTAGAGAGGATTATAAGAATAAAGTTGGTTCCATTGGCAAGCCAGCAATGTTTTGCGATATAAAAATTGTTGATCAGGCAGGAAATCCAGTTAAAAAAGGGGAAATCGGTGAGCTGCTCATAAAAGGACCGAATGTCATGAAAGAGTATTGGGGACTTCCAGACAAAACAAAGGAAGCAATTCGTGATGGCTGGTTCCACTCCGGGGACTTAATGAGAGAGGATGAAGA
Organism: Oceanobacillus arenosus; assembly: GCF_003369575.1. GTDB lineage: Bacteria > Bacillota > Bacilli > Bacillales > Amphibacillaceae > Oceanobacillus > Oceanobacillus arenosus. The sequence continues at coordinate 208,913 of NZ_PIOC01000010.1, forward strand.
TGGATTTATCTATGTTGCTGGAAGGAAGAAAGACATGATCATTTCTGGTGGGGAAAACATTTATCCATTGGAAGTTGAGCAGGTTTTAAGTGAGTTGTTAGAAATAAATGAGGTTGCTGTGATTGGGATTGCAGATGAGCAATGGGGAGAAATTCCCGTTGCATATCTTTCATTTAATAATGGCTCGACCAAAAGTGAAAGGGAAATAAAAACCTACTGTCAGAAAAGATTAGCAAAATACAAAATCCCGAAGAATGTCGTCATCCTCGATGAGCTTCCTAAAAATGCGACAGGTAAGATTGATAAGTCGAGGATTTTGGAAATGTCAAAGGAAATTGGTAATAGGTCATGAAACTACCGAAGAAGGAGAAAAGCAGATGATAGGAATTCAGGCAACGAGTATTTATGAACCGGAAAGAAAAGAAACAGCAGCAGAGCTATCGTTTAAAACAGCAATTCCAGAGCATGTCATTATTGAAAAGTTTGGTCTCTCTGAAAAGAGAATTGCCGCGGACCATGAGCATGCATCTGATTTAGCAATTGCTGCTGGGAAAAAGATTTTACAAGATATAGATCCAAAGTCAATTGATCTTGTAATCTATTTTGGCAGTCCTTTCAAAGATTACCAAGTTTGGACAGCATCTTCAAAAATACAGTATGAGCTGGGAACATATAATGCCTATGCATTTGAAATGATGAATGTAAGCTCTTGTTTTCCGCTAGCGGTAAAAGTTGCGAAGGATATGCTTCATTCAGATGAGGGGCTAAACAATATCCTGCTTGTTGGCGGCTCAAAGGAATCCATGCTCATCAACTATGAAAATCCACGCTCACGGTTTATGTTCAATTTTGCAGACGGCGGTGCAGCGGCACTGATCACGAGGCATGCGACAAAGAGCGAAATATTGGGTTCATCAATTATTACTGATGGATCATTCAGTAAGGAAGTGCTTGTTCCTGGCGGAGGCTCAGTAAATCCAGTCAGTACAGAAGTTGTGGAAGGAAAAATGCAGTATATTGATGTGCCAAATCCAATCAATATGAAGGAGCGTCTTGACCCTGTATCGATTCCAAATTTCACTAAAGTAATCAATCAGTCGCTAGAGAAGAGTGGCTTATCCCTTGAACATTTAAAGGTGCTTTTGCCGCTTCATACCAAAAAGTCAATGTTTAAGTCACTTTGTGAGAATGTCGGGCTAAAAGAGGAACAAGCGATTTACCTGAAAAATCACGGGCATATGTCTGCACTAGACCCTTGCTTTGGTCTGCATCTTGCTGAAAAGAGAGGCTTACTTAAAAAAGGAGACATTGCTGTGCTAGTTTCTGCTGGAACAGGCTATACATGGGCAGCGACTGCGATACGATGGTTTGGATAAGTCTTGTAACTTCCTTGTAACTACTAAAATATATGATGGCAGTAGTTAAGTATTTAGGAGAAAAAAAGGGGGCAATTACTAATGAAGTTCATTCGTGTATTAAGTTTACTCCTCGCATTATTTGTTGTTGGGATTCTAGCAGCATGTGGCGATAATGACGATACAGCGGGAGAGACGGGGGACAACTCAAACAGCTCAAATGAAACAGGGGAATCAGGAGAAGCGGCCGCAGGAGCAGGTGAGACAATCAAAATCGGTGTGCTTGCGTCATTAACAGGTGCACTTGAGTCTTATGGTAATCAGACGAAAAAAGGATTTGAATTAGGAATGGAATATGCAACAGATGGAACGATGGAAGTTGCCGGGAAGAAAATTGAATATATTTTTAAAGATACAGAAACAGATCCTACTGTGGCGCGACAAGCAGCAATAAGTTTTCTGGAAGACGATGAAGTTGACTTTCTTGTTGGTTCGTCAAGTTCAGGTGATACACTAGCTGTTACTCCACTAGCGGAAGAATATGAGAAGATTATTGTCGTTGAACCAGCTGCAGCCGATAGTATTACAGGATCAGAATACAATGATTATATTTTCCGAACGGCAAGAAACTCTTCACAGGATGCATTTGCGGCCGCAGCTGCAGTAGCTGGTGAAGGGGTAAAAATAGCAACACTTGCACCAGACTATTCATTTGGTCAAGATGGTGCTAAAGCCTTTATTAGTGCGGCAGAATCTTTAGGTGCTGAGCTTGTACATGAAGAATATGCCGATCAAAATGCGACAGATTTTACAGCGAATATCCAGAAGATCATTGATGCAAAACCAGATTATCTTTATGTTGTATGGGCCGGAGCAAATACTCCGTGGAATCAAATCGTTGATATGAAAGTCGAGGATCACGGAATTAAAGTGACAACAGGGGTAGCGGATATTGCAACACTGCCAACGATGGCTCCATTAACAGGAATGGAAGGGTTCACATTGTATTATCATACACTTCCAGATAATGAAGTAAATGATTGGTTAGTCGAGAATCATAAAAGCAAATATGACGGTGCAGTACCAGATTTATTCACTGCTGGCGGAATGAGTGCCGCGCTTGCGATTGTTGAAGCACTTAAACAAACGGACGGCGATACAAATACAGATACGTTAATTCAAGCGATGGAAGGAATGAGCTTTGAGACGCCAAAAGGAACGATGACATTCCGCCCAGAGGACCATCAGGCGCTTCAAGAAATGTATTCCGTAACCTTAGAAGAAAGTGATGAATTTGATTATCCTGTTCCAGTATTAAAACGGGTGTTAACCCCAGAAGAAACGGCACCGCCAATTATGAATTAGGATAATACTGCTGACAGATAGGAAAGCTTAATGCTTTCCTATCTGCATAAATGTAGACTTTAGGGAGATGTCGTTAATTCATCATGTTAACTAGTAAGTTTGCGAGGAGGAATACTGTGGAAGCAATATTAGAAACAAAAGATCTATCGATCGCGTTTGGCGGACAGGTTGCCGTAAATGCAGTATCAGTAAAAATAGCCGAGAAAAAATTCACCTCGATTATTGGGCCAAATGGAGCAGGGAAAACTACCTTTTTTAACCTGCTTAGCGGGCAGCTAGCACCGACAAATGGGAAAATCTATTTCAAGGGAGAAGACATCACGAAACAGTCTGCTACGAACCGGACCCGTTTAGGAATTGGCAGATCCTTTCAAATCACGAATGTTTTTCCAAATCTGACTGTACATGAAAATGTTCGCTTAGCAGTGCAGTCACAAGCGAATGTACGTTATCAAATGATCGCACATTTTAATCACTATCAGCAATTTCAGGAAAAGGCTAACGGATTATTGAAAATGGTTTTTCTTGATGACAAGGCAGATTCACTCGCAGTTAATTTAGCCCATGGAGAAAAACGGAAATTAGAGATTGCGATGCTTTTAGCTTTAGAGACAGAGATTTTACTGCTCGATGAACCAACAGCAGGCATGTCATTAGAGGAAGTTCCAGCAATCATCGATGTCATTAAGAAGATTAGAGAGAAGGAAGATCGGACGATTGTGCTCATTGAACACAAGATGGATATGATCCTGGGGATGTCTGATGAAGTGCTCGTATTATTTCATGGGGAATTAATTGCACAGGGGACTCCAGAAGAAATCATTGAAAATGAAACCGTTCAGTCCGCGTATTTGGGAGGCGAATATAATGAGCAGCTTACTTAGCCTGCATCATGTTGAAGCATTTATCCAGAAGTTTCACATTTTACATGACATCTCATTTGAGATTCCAAAAGGAGAAGTTACAGTATTACTCGGTAGAAATGGTGCGGGAAAAACGACGACATTGCGGACAATTATGGGGCTGAATAAGGCAGCAAAAGGTACGATTACCTTTCAAGGTGAGGAAATCAGTAATATGCCGACACATCGAGTTGCAAGCAGAGGAATTGGCTATGTGCCAGAAGATCAAGGGATTTTCGGTGAGTTAACAGTAGGTGAAAATATGAGGGTTGCAATGAAGAAAGAGGATGAGAAGACAACGAAACGGATGGAATGGGTTCTTGAATTATTTCCAGATTTAAAAAAGTTTTGGAAAAAGCCTGGTGGTGCACTAAGTGGCGGACAAAAGCAAATGCTGGCAATCGCCCGGGCATATGTAAATGAAAATGAACTCCTCCTAATTGATGAACCGAGTAAGGGACTTGCCCCAATTATGGTGGATAAGGTAACGGAGTCGATTCAGCAAATGAAAGAAGAAACAACGAT
>NZ_PIOC01000010.1:213375-401316 GCF_003369575.1 Oceanobacillus arenosus
TGGAAAGCAATTTTACATTATTGATGATGGCATGACCGTTCATAGCGGACAGATGGTTGAATTGAAAGAAGATAAGATCTTAATGAAAAAATACCTTGGTATTTCTTAAGGGGGAAATCACATGGAATTAATTAGTACATTAGTGATTAATGGGCTTGCGACAGGCATGCTAATTTTCCTCCTCGCTGCCGGGTTAACACTGATCTTCGGTCTAATGAGCGTACTGAACTTTGCTCATGGAGGATTATTCATCTGGGGTGCCTATACTGGTGTGTGGAGCTATCAGCTAAGTGGCAGCTTTATTATTGGGATTATTGTTGCGATATTAACTGGATTATTGTTCGGACTTGTTACGGAAAAACTCATTATTAGACCGGTATACGGCAATCATATTCAACAAATTTTAATCACATTAGGCTTCATGCTCGTTCTGCAGGAATTTATCAAAGTTGTATTTGGACCGAATCAAATAGCAGTCGCACCTCCTGCTTTCCTGCAAGGAAGTTTTTATGTTGGCGACGTCATTATCATTAAATATCGCTTATTCATTATCATCATTGGTATCCTCGTTTATTTTGTTTCGATGTTTATCTTAAAACGGACGCGGATTGGATTAATTGTTCGGGCAGGTGTGATGAATAAAGAAATGATTCAATCGCTCGGGATTAATATTCGCCTTGTGTTCATGCTGGTTTTCATGGTCGGTGCTGCGATGGCTGCCCTTAGTGGGATGCTGCACGCTCCATATTCCGGAGTGATTTATGCGGAGATGGGATTGGAATTTTCAATTTTAGCATTCATTGTAGTGGTGATCGGTGGGATGGGGAGCTTTTCTGGATCATTATTTGCAGCGATCTTAGTCGGTATAGCGCAAGCATTCATGGCATATTATGTCCCAGCGCTTTCACTTGCGGTAAATATGCTTTTAATGACAGTTGTGCTTATCTTTAGACCACAGGGCTTGTTCAGTAGGTAAGAAAGTATAACGACTTTCTTACTACATAAGTGCAACTAAGGCTGTCACCCAAAAAGCTCGGTGACAACCAAGTCTTCTAAAAGCGAAGGGGTGAAAATATGAATCTAGCAAGAGTTGAAAAAAGTACGTGGATTTATCTCGGTATCAGTTTGTTATTAATCGTTGTTCCGATCATCGTAACTGGAAGAAGTATGCAATTTATTATTATACAGTTTTTTATTTTCGCGATATTTGCAATGAGCTATGACATCTTATTAGGCTATACGGGAATAATTTCATTCGGACATGTCATGTTCTTTGGGATTGGAGCCTATGCCACTGCAATTATGATGAATCGATTTGATTCAACGATTCTTTCTTTTATTTTGGCAATAATGATTGCCACCGTGTTGGCAGCAATTGTCAGCTTAATTGTCGGTATGCTGACCCTAAGGCTGAAGAGTCATTTCTATGCAATGCTCACGTTAGCACTTGCAGGGTTATTCTTAGTTGGGGCTGAGAAGTGGCGATCTTTAACTGGTGGAAATGATGGGTTTACCTTTAAGCTGCCAGAAATACTCCGTGATTCTCATAACTTATATATGCTCTGTCTTCTCTCACTTGTGCTGATTTTCTTCGGACTAAGACGCTTAACGAAATCGCCGTTTGGTCGTGTGTTAATGGCGATACGAGAGAATGAAAATCGGACGGAATCACTAGGTTATAAGATTGTCCATTATAAGGTAATTGCGAATGTTGTCGCAGGGGTTGTTGCCAGCTATGCTGGCGTGCTTTATTCGATTTCCCTCCGTTTTGTAAATACGAGTGTTTTTGCTACAGACATGACGATTGACGTACTGTTAATGACGATTATCGGCGGTGTCGGAACGTTAATTGGACCGATCATAGGTGCGGGATTAGTAGAATTCGCTCATCACTGGTTATCTAGTTTGGCAGATGTTCACTGGATTTTCGAGCGCTGGATAATTTTATATGGAATTGTCTATATTCTCATCGTTATCTTTTTCCCACTTGGTATTGTAGGTACAATCCAAAAGAAATTCTTCCCCAGGCAGAATATCCAAAAGAAAAAGAAGCGAATGGACAGGGAAAATCCAGAGGAAGGAATGGATGAAGATGAACGCTATCGGAATGGTTAGTACAGGAATTTATCTGCCTAAAAAACGGATGACTTCAAATGAGTTAGCGAATGAGACAGGTATTCCTTTGCACGTTGTCGAAGAAAAAATGGGGATAAAGGAAAAAACATTGCCAGGTGACGAGGATCATACGGCATTAATGGGAATACATGCCGCAAAAAGGGCAATTAAAAAAGCAATGATTGACCCGAAAGAAATTGACCTCGTCATTTATATTGGTGAAGAACATAAGGAGTATCCACTTTGGACAGCGGGTATTAAATTACAGCATGAAATTGGTGCAAATAATGCATGGGCGTTCGATACGGCACTGCGCTGTGGGACAACAATTATGGCTTTGAAGCTGGCAAAAGATATGATGACAGCAGACGATGAAATCAATATAGTACTGCTCGCTGGCGGTTATCGCAATGTAGATTTTATCAATTATCAAAATCCAAAAACCCGTTTCATGTTCAATCTTGGAGCCGGCGGAGGAGCAATTATTTTGCGAAAGGGTTATGAGCGAAATCAACTGCTCGGAACGCATTTGATAACGGATGGCTCTTTTTCTGAAGATGTTGTTATTCCGGTTGGCGGCACGAAAAGTCCGATTACCCAAGATACATTAGCAGCTGGACACTATCAGTTCGATGTATTAGATCCACAAAGAATGAAGCAGAGATTAGCAGAAAAATCGATGAAAAATTTTATTATTTGTATTGAAAAGGCTTTGGCGAAAAGCGGCTATTCAAAACAGGATATTGACTATGTAGCACTCCTGCATATGAAACGTTCTGCACATTATTGCGTACTGGATCAACTAGGCGTAGCCCGCGACAAATCAATCTATTTAGAGGACTATGGTCATATCGGGCAAATGGATCAAATTCTTTCACTTGAATTAGCTGAGCAGCAAGGAAAACTAAAGGATGGTGCAATCGTTGTACTTGTGTCAGCAGGGATTGGCTATGCATGGGGAGCAAATGTAATAAAATGGGGAAAAACGAAGGAGGATATGTAAAATGGCAGTTGTTGAATTGAAGAGAATACTACTTAATAACGGGGAAGAGCTTGCATATCGTGAAAGAGAGGGTGGAGAGGATATTGTTGTTTTAGTTCATGGCAATATGACTTCATCCGTTCATTGGGATGTTGTAATTGAAAATCTTGCACCAGAATATAAAGTATATGCAGTTGATTTACGGGGCTTCGGCGAGTCAAGCTACAGGAAGCCGATTTCAGCGATTAAGGATTTTGCAGATGATTTAAAGTTGTTTGTTGAGACACTTCAGCTACAAAATTTTGCATTAGTGGGCTGGTCACTTGGTGGAACGGTTTGCCAGCAGTTCTGTGCAGATTATCCAGGGTATTGTAATCGACTATTTTTACATGCCTCTGGTTCTTCAAGGGGATATGGATGTTATCCACTAGGGGAGGATGGCCTGCCGGACGTTGCGAATCGATATCAGACATTGGCGGAAGTTAAAGAAGATGATAAAACAAAGATTGTTCAAACAGCCTATGATACGTTAAATTATGATTTCCTTAGACAAATGTGGGATATGGTAATTTATGTTGATCATAAACCAGACCCAGAAAAGTACCAAAAGTATTTAGAAGACATGACGACACAGCGGAATCTGGCAGAATGTTATCATGCATTAAATATCTTTAATTTGAGTTCCGTCCATAATGGGGTGGTTGATGGCGAAAATCGGATTAAAGATATTCAAATACCAGTGAAGATTGCTTGGGGAGAAAATGATATGGTCGTGACAAGGCAAATGACGGAAGAATTAATCGCCGATTTTGGGGAAAATGCAAGTAATCATGAGCTAAAAGGATGTGGCCATTCCCCGCAGGTTGATAATCTTGAGCAATTAATAGATGTGATGGAAACGTTCTTAAAAGGTGAGAAAACGAGGTAAGGGGTGCTGAGATGAAGCGATTGCAGGATAAAGTAGCAATTATCACTGGGGCGGCAAATGGAATTGGACTCGAGGCAGCAACAATATTCGCAAGGGAAGGCGCAATGGTTATTATTGCTGATTTCAACGAAGAACAAGGCTTATATAATGAAAAGAAACTATTAGAAAAAGGACTTACATGTAAGTTTATCCAAGTAAATGTCGCAGATCGGGCAAGTGTTGATCAATTAGTAGATGATGTCGTTCGTGACTATGGAAAAATTGATATTTTAGTAAATAATGCAGGAATTACACGGGATGCAATGCTTTCGAAAATGACGCATGCGGAGTTCCAGCAAGTGATTGATGTCAATTTAACAGGTGTATTTCATTGCACACAGGCAGTCCTTCCATCGATGGTCGCGCAAGGAAAGGGGAAAATTATTAGCACATCATCTGTTTCAGGAGTTTATGGAAATGTCGGTCAGACGAATTATGCTGCAGCAAAAGCGGCTATTATTGGGATGACAAAAACATGGGCAAAAGAGCTTGCACGCAAAGGAATTAATGTCAATGCGGTTGTCCCGGGGTTCACGGAAACGAGCATGGTGGAAGCAGTACCAGATAAAGTAATCCAAAAAATGAAGGAACAGATCCCAATGCAGCGGCTTGGAAGACCAATTGATATTGCAAATGCTTATTTATTCCTGGCATCTGATGAATCGGATTATGTAAATGGCCATGCATTGCATGTTGATGGCGGGATTATGATGTAAATACAAGAAGAGATCTATCCGATTCAGTTAAATAGTTCATTGTCATCTATAATAGGAAAAACCGTCAACCAAGAGAATGAATGCCTTGATTGACGGTCTAATGCCAGGTTACGTCCACAAATCTGTTAAACAAAAACTTAATCCACCTATTATTAACAAAATAACTTTGTATATTCTGTCTGTGTATCAGCGATATGATAAATATAAATTGAATCCTCGACCTTACGATAAATTGCTACATGCTTTTTAGAAATTAACATTCGATAACCTAGTTCACTCAACCATGTATCTGGTGTCATGGAACCCGAATCTGGGAAATCCTCCAGCCGTCCAATTGTATTCAATATATGGTCACTGGCCTTCGTTGCCGTTTGCAAATCAAACTGTATCGAATAATAATCCTAAATTTTTTAAAATCTTCCCAGGTAGAAGGCAGAATTTCAATTTTATACTTCATCTGCTCGCTCACTTAATCTTTTCCTTGCCTTCTAAATACTGAGGGTTTCTGCTCCACTGATTCTTTCCTGCTCTGCCTGCAGAACTTTTGCACGAAGCTGTAAAATTTGTTCCCTTTTTTCAAAGGCATCAATGCTCATGAGAACCATATCCCCTTCGCCATTCTTTGTTATATATATAGGTTCTTTGGTTTCCTTTGCAAGATTTGATATTGTGGAGTAATCATTTCTTAAGGCTGCTGATGGTTTTATTATCATAATTCCACTCTCCTTATATCAATTTATTGATATAATTACACCTTTATTTTTGTATGAGGTATAGTGATAAAATACCTACACATCAATACTAATATAATATTTCCATAGTATTATCAATGTTTTTAATAAAACAAGGTGACCATATCAATGATCTTCTTGTTTAATAATCGCACCTGTTTGTAGAATATTCATTGCTGTACTAATCGAAATAAAATCTCGGCATAGAGTTCTTCAACAGATATAGAACTTTCAAGCTTTAAAACCGGACTTTTTGAAATCTCCATTTTGTATTTCTGCTCAGCATAGGTACCCGCCATACTCTTATCTTTTGCTGACCAATATGTTTTGCACCATTCCAAAAAGTCATTTGTATATTCATCATTTTCATCGAGCCACATTTTCTAAGGCTGTTTCGATTAGATTCCCTATTTCTCAGTCTGTCCATACGAGTGCCTTCATCCAGAGAAAGAAAAACTAAAAGGTCTCGGTTAATAAACCCATTTGGACACCAAATAAAGATAGATCCCGAAATCACATAACTACTGTAAGAGTTAACATCTTTTTCATACAATACCCTGTGCATTTCAATCGGGTTATTTTCTGTAAAAGTATCATCTTTTCAAAGATAATTATCTGTATCAATCCATTTGATATTTTCCTTTTCACTGATATACCTTGCTAAGGTGCTTTTTCCAGTTCCCCTGAGCCGCCTATTATTTGAATTTTCACTTTCACCTTCCGTTTTTAATATTATTTCTTATCGAATTAACGCATCAGTTAGCACAATAACCGTTAATCTTTACATTTAAGGTTCTTGAAACCCGAATATAGCGACGAAAGAAAGAACTCCAAAGTAAATGAGCATCAATGAATTTATTAAAACTAAAACTTTTCGTGTCGTTCCTTTTGCACAAAAAGAAGCACTTATGACACCCAAAATATTTATAAAGATGGGTGTAAATAAACTTATTCCAAATAAAAAATCAACAAAGGCAATTTCCCAACCTTGGGAGAGATACATAAGCATAAAAAATGTAAGTAAGAAACAAATAACCGATAGAATCGCAAAGAACTTTTTCATACACTCAATCCCCTTATTTCGACCTTATTCAATTAAACTGCACCTCCAATAAGAAAGAGTGCTTCTCCTTGTTTAACAAACGCACCCGTTAAAACAGTAACCGGAAGTATACGCTTACATAATAAATGAATTAGTAGAAATAATAAACAAAAAGGGTGGAAATCTCAAATGAAAAAAATAACTATACTAATTTTTCTATTAACATTATTATCCTTAAATGCTCAGTTTGCTTTAGCTGAGTCTATAACTGATAAAGAGCCTTGGAGTAAGTACCCTGATAATTCAGGATTGACTTTCAAAGATGTTGATTTTTTTTAAACTTCTCTTGATAAGAAGGAGTATGTTGAATTTGAAGATGCAAAGTTAAATATTCGGGAAAAAATTTATTATAAAGACATTAACAAAATCTTATCCAAAGCTGACAAGTACGGTGAATCAAGATCTGCTGGAGAGGGATATCATCCTAAAAGACAAGTAGATGTATTTGTAATGGTAAGTGAGGATGGAAAAAAATGGCTACTGCGGTTTTTGATGCTGAAACTAAGAGACCCATTTCAGGAAATTCAAACTAAAGATTTTTGAACTTTTAGCATAAAATCGATTAACTTGTTGAACAATCGCACCAGTTCGTTCAACAAAACTTTCCCCTTAAATCCAATTCTTTCCATTTTCACGATTGGATTTAATATCGTTAAGATAAGGTTCAAGATGCCCTTCATCTATCATTTTTTCAAACGCCATATCGTCTTCTTCGGCTTTTCTTTTAATTGTTTTACATAACCATTCTAATCGTAGCAATACCATTTCCAAATAACCTTCGTCTATTCCCTCGATACCATAGGATTCAAAAAATAATTTAACCCTTTGTTTTATACGATCAGCATGCTGTAAGGAATTATAATGAACTGCCTCACCTGTTTCAAAATGATTAACTCTACTTAATGGGATGCAAGTGTAAAGAGTAAAGAGTATAGGCTATGTCCCAAAGTCTTGGACCAGGACCAGCAACATCAAAATCAATAATACCTACTGGATTTTCGTGATTAAAAATAATGTTATAGATGGCAAAATCATTGTGACATAGCACTTCAAATGGCTAAGGGGTGTTATCGATTGGATGCCAACTTTCTTCGATTAAAAAATCACTTACAGTATCATGATAAAGACGGAGCATCAACTAGCTAATATATATCCAGTACCTAAAAGAATCCATAGAAAAAGAAAGAAGCTTGATATAGGTAAAAGCTATGGCAAACGGTAGTTTTTAGGTGTTACACTATGGATGCGTTTTTATGTTAGGATTTATTTAACAAAAAGTTTAAGGGAAAGGAAGTTGATTGAATGTCAGGATCAGAACGTTTTTTACTTGTTGGTTCGCTCTTGCGACCAGATGAATTACAAACTTATAACCGCGAAATTGAAAGTCGAGATGATATAACTTATCCCTTCTATGATGACTTAGAAGGCTACGCAGAAACAGAAGGAAAAGCCGTTTCAGAAGTTGTCAATAAGCAAATCGAAGCTGGTATTCCAGAAGTAACGGATGGAGAATTCCAACGTTCTATCTGGCACTTGGACTTTGTTTGGGGCTTGGATGGTGTGGAGCGTTCAATCGGTGATTCAGGTTGGAAGTTCCAAAATGATACGGATGGTTTTGAAGAAGGAACATTTGAAACTCGTAAAGATATCGATGTCAAAGTCGTAGCTACTCTTCACTCTAACAACCATACTTTCATCGACCACTATAAACGTGTTAGTGAAGAGGCCGGGGATCACTCAGTTAAATTAACCATACCATCACCTGCTCAAATTTATAACGAATTTGTGCGTTCAATGTCTGACGAGAACGGTTATTCAAACGATGTTTACCCAACGACAGATGATCTTGGTGAAGGCTTGGTTCAAGCTTGGAAAGAATTCGTAGACGAGTATACAGCTGTGGGTGGTGAAGTACTTCAGTTTGATGACTGTACTTGGGCACTCTTCTCTAAAGACAACCCAATTGGCTACTATACTCAAGATGGAGCTACTGACGAAACTGTTAAAGCGCATGCAGAAAAACTTGTTTCCTTAAACAATGCAGTAGTTGACTATGCCCATGAAAAAGGCTTAACAGTATATACTCATAACTGTCGTGGTAACTACGGCTCTCGTTATGCTATGGGTGGTTCTTACGAGCATGTTGCTAACTATTTCTTAGCTAATCAAAACTATGACCGTTTCTACTTAGAGTGGGACGATGACCGTGCAGGGAACTTAGTAGCCTTAGAAGCTTTCAAAGATAAACCTGAAACAGAAGTAGTTATTGGGTTCTTATCATCGAAAAAATCTGGTCTAGCAGATAAAGAAGCTGTTTTAGCAGAGCTTGAAGAAGCAGCAAAATACATCCCTAAAGACAAACTGTACCTCTCACACCAGTGTGGTTTCGCATCATGTGACGGCGGAAATGACCTTACTCACGAACAACAGTGGAATAAAATCAAACAAGGCCAAGGAATCGCCCAAGCATTCTGGGGCGAGTAGATGAAAAGTTAGTTCCAGACGGTCCCACCATTTTTAACAAAAGAACGAAGCTCTATCGGAATAAATATATAGAATAATAAGATAACAAAAAGAGTGCAGAAATCTGCACTCTTTTAGCATCATTTATGATACGGTTCTCCGTGACGTATCTAAGTGCGGTTTTTAATAATTGATTCTTACTTTTTATAACCTTAACGGATTTGTCTATTTTGGCATTTAATTCATGTATGGGTAGGACAGTAAATTTCCTGCATATCCAAAAGACCCTCAACATACCACCAATGTATAAAATGGTGTATATTAAAGGTCTTCTGATTATGGAGCTTATTTAAGTAAAGCACCAATTGAAGGATATACCTTCACAAACTTTGTTGATTATCTACTGTATAGGGTCGAACAACAGAAAAAACTACATCAGCAATTTCCCGACGAGTATTTTTCTACAAACCTACTTTATTAGTATGAAAAATTGATTTTCCTGTGTTAAAGATTTCATTCGTTAATAATTTATTAAACTTCCCCCTAACATAAACAAAAGAGGTATCATAGCTAATAGAATCATTCCAATTACAACTGTTGAAATAACTATTTCTTTGAGAGTAACCAAATTTAAATTATATAATTTATATAGTATAACAGTGTTGATTGGTATATTTAATAATAGGGCTGTGGCTAAACCAGGTGCGTACGTTTTCATTAATAATGTAACAATTAAATGCGGAAAAATTGCATTAAAAATCATAGAGCCTAAAAAGCCAATAAATGCCCACTTTATTACATTTGATTCGGAAAAGTATAAATACAGAAAGGTCATTAAATATGCAAGTGCGGTAATAATCAGAACAGCAAAATGAAATTCATTGGTTGTTACTGCTTTTTGAAAAGATGAATCGAGCTGAGACCATCTAGGTAACCATAAGGCTTCTTCTAAATTATGTAGTGTAATTGCTAAGCAAAAGAATATCACATAATAATTTTTCATATTATCCACCTTTAATTTTAAGGATTGCGTGTTCAACTAATCTTCCCCTTTAGTTCAATAACTCTAAAAAATAGTAACGTAATATTCGAAAAAATCGTTCAAAGAAAAAGACGATTGTTCTGGTAATCGCCTTGGTTAACTATTGCACCCATTAGTTGAGTTAATTTTCCATTGCTGTTTCCAAGAATGTATGAAATTTGCACGAAATCACTTCGCTTCAACATTTAAAATATTGCCGGTACGTTCCATATATGTAAACCGGTATGTTTTGCCTTCTTCTATCCGAAATACGTCCAGCAGCAGCGTAAGCTCACGTTCTTCTGTTTCGATAAGTGCTACCTCTGACTTGCCGTCACCGGTATATACATCCACAACTTCAAATTCATCTACCTTCGTCACACCATTTAGGTAATCCTTCATATCTCCAACACTATTAGTTGTTAAAGAGTATATTTCGCGAAAAATAAATACAGCTATAGCTAAAAAAATAATTCCCGCTACTCCCCATGCAAACACCTGATTCTTGCTTACTTTTTGGGGATTTTTCATTGTGGTGAGGAGGCTGGCATAAATAAAATAGAGCATTATGGTCATCCCAGCCAAGTATAAAAAGACAGTTCCTATGTAATTGAACATAAATGCGTAATAAAGATTTGTAATAAAAAATGTACTATTTAAGACAATAAAAAATACACCTAACAAAACAAAAGCAACCATTGTAATAAGGAAACCATAGATAATTCTTAACCTCTTGCGATTTGCAAAATCACGTTTCGTTTGATCTGGGTCTTGCGAATACCTCCGCTTTTTTCTCGGCCGACTCACTTAATCTCCCCCATTAAATACTCTTTAGCTTTTAGTGTTTCTACGATAAAAATAAAAAACCCTTATTGAAGAAAAAGACGATCTTTTCGATAATCGCCTTATATAACTTTTGCACCCGTTAGTTGAGTAAGAAATATATGTAATACGTTAAAATTACTTCCTACCTTCAACATTTGTGAATGATTCATAATCAAATAATATCACGAAGTAATCAAGTATTGACCAGTTGATTCCAAAACTACGGAAGGTGAGTTTCCATTAGCTGCTTCTTGAGGAATTTCTAGTAAAATCCATAGTCCGCATTGAATATAATAACTATTCCCGCTCCAAGAAATACAGATCAACATCATTATCGAAAAAGCCAGCTATTATTATAATTCTATTGTTCGTAAAAGTCACATTTTCCATAATGGAAATAAACGCTGTTTTATAGGTCATAAACGGCATGAATGCATAGGACAAATCATATTATTATGATGCATAGAATAAAAAAATAGAGCAGATTAATTAATCTGCTCTATTCATTCAGCTTTCTGCTTTACCCAGGTGAAGTGGTGGTGGAACGAGCCAGCCCTTCTCTTTATTTAAACGTAGAACTTTTGCTCCAAATGCTGCTTTCTGTGTATGAAACTGTCCAAACATCATTGCAATATCCTCACGTATGGACTGACCCATCACTCCACTACATGCAACCAATCCTGCCGCTACGTCTGCAGAAAGTCCCGCTGCAATTTCCGGATCCGTAATACGCGCTCCTGCTGGAATATCCTCCAAAGCTGCTTTTGGTCGATCCGGAGGGGTTGGTGGAAGTCCTACACCATTTGCTATTAAAAGTTTTTCCATTTCTGTAACTTCTTGTTTCCCTTGCTGGATAGCCTCATCAATTAGTTCTACAAGGTCTGCATCACCTGCATGATTACGAGCTGTTTGGTATCCTGCAATTTTACCTTTTGATGTCATAACCGCTGTCCAGATACCATACACTTCACCGTAATGCATCGGTTCGTCTGTCGGATTTCCACTAAGAATTCCCATTGTAATCCTCCTAACCAGATTTATATTATGTGCCATCTTTCCTTAATCTGCACATTTAATGATTATCATTCCCAGAAAAGGTTGGCTTATTCTACAGTAACCATAGATAATTGGCCAAGACCAAACCGGTTAAGAAAAAAGTTGAGAAATTAACTTATCTATACATCGGAAACTGCCTCTATTACTACTATATCCGTTATTACTATACAGCTCCATTTCCGTTTGAAAGTGTTTTTGATAAAAATACATATGTCTTTGAGGGTCACTATACTCATACCTCTTTGCTAGCAGGCCATATAAGTTTGATTCTGATTATAGATTTTTAACTTTTGAAACAAATGCATGTGAAAAGTCCACCCAAGATAATTTAGTTCCTTAGACAGGATATTCGCCCATCCGTATTTGGCTTCGCTAAACCGTCTTTCCTTTATTGGAAAATAAAATTTGTTTATTTACAGTGCTGTTTAAACTTCATTTATTCATAAATTTTATCTGCATTTTTGTAAGGTAATTTTTCAGATTGAATGATATCTTCACTTAAGAACTTGTTAGAAGTCCAAGAAAATAACAGCATATATGCAAATTTGTTTCAAAAAAGGCAGGTTACCCTGCCTTTTTTATACTATTTTATAATTAGTATTTATATAGGAATATTAGATATTAGATTCATACTCTTCTTCAACTGCACCGTTAGTTTAGGAACTTCTCTTCACAAACTCTATTTTTAATATATCATATTTGTTATTCAGCTCTGAATTATCTTATATCTAATTTGGAAAATAACATACGAAATACCAAACTAGTTCTCATAAGAATTAGCACGTTGATAATATCTATTGTCACTCTGTTAATTGTCGTGTGAATTCATATGTTAATTGATGTCTTAACGATGTAACCACCATGTAACTCCTTAAGTCTATACTTTTCTTACAGAATTATTTCCGGACTTAAAGGAGGAGTAGTTATATGGATTATAATATCAATTGGTTTGAGAACCGTGTGAAGTTAACGCCAAATGCGGTCGCAATTATTGATTCAGATACAGATGATGCATGGACATATGAACAATTGCAGCAACGCGTCACTAAAATGGTGAATTATTTCCATCTGCATGATGTGCGGAAAGGGGATCGAGTGGCAATCCTGGCTCCAAATCATATCGGCTATTTTGATTTTCTGTTTGCTGCAATGAAGATAGGGGCTATTTTCCTTCCAATAAATTGGAGATTATCTGAGGCGGAATTGGAATATTTGCTACAAGATGCAGAACCGAAAATCATTGGGGTGGCGCCAGCATTGGCAGGAAAAATAAGTATACTTCCCAATAATGCTAGTTTCATTAATATTAGCCACAATCAATATATCGATCATTTACCATCGAAGCAAATGACAGTAACTACGATTCTAAATGAAGCGGATCCACTCGTAATGATCTATACAGGTGGAACGACTGGGAAACCAAAAGGGGTAATTTTGTCCCATCGATCGATATTATGGAATGCTTTCAATACCATTATCAGCTGGGACTTGAACAGTGAGGATACGACGCTTACCTGCCTGCCAATGTCCCATACTGGTGGATTAAATGTGTATACATTGCCACTTTTGCTAGCTGGCGGAAAGGTGGTTATTGCTTCTGAATTCCATGCCGAAAAGGCTGTCAGCGATCTCGTGAAATATAAATGTACTGTCGTATTATTTGTTCCTACGATGTATCATATGATGATTCAAACGGATGCATTTAAACAAACAACTTTTCGTGACATGAAGGTGTTTGTATCGGGAGGCGCACCATGTCCGCATAAAATTTATGAAGCATTTGCTGAGAAGGGACTTGCGTTTAAAGAGGGCTATGGATTAACAGAGGCGGGTCCTAATAATTTCTACATCCATCCCAGCGTTGCAGGCGCCAAGTTAGGATCAGTCGGGAAACCAATGCTGTTTAATGATATTCGCATCATGAATGAGCATGGGGAAGCAACAGAAATAAATGAAGTCGGAGAATTATTAATACGTGGAAATCACGCGTTTGAGTATTATTGGAACAAGCCAGAAGAGACGAAACAAACAATAGTCAATGGCTGGATTCACACTGGGGATCTTGCGAGGAAAGATCAAGATGGCTATGTATATATTGTTGGCAGAAAGAAGGATATGATTATAACTGGCGGGGAGAATGTTTATCCGCTGGAAATAGAACAGTGGCTTGAAGCCCATTCTAATATTGATGAAGCGGCTGTAATTGGTCTACCGGAAGAAAAGTGGGGAGAGGTTGTTACTGCATTTGTTGTTTTAAAAAATAAAATGACAGAAACAGAGCTGGAAACCTATTGCAATCAAAAATTGACAAGATATAAGGTGCCGAAGAAATTTTTTATTATTGCTGCTCTGCCAAAGACAGCTATCGGGAAAATAAATAAAGTTGCATTGCAAAAAGTGAACGAGTAAAAATGCCTGGATTCATACATCTTTTCATAAATCTGGGCAGTAAATATAAAGGTTATTTAACCAAAAACCGAACGTTAAACGAAATTAATAATAAATCGTTCGATATTTTATTGACAGTGCTACATTGAATTTGTTATGCTTAACACGACAAAAGAATACGGAAAACACCTCGTATATACCTAAGGATATGGCTTAGAAGTTTCTACCTAGCACCGTAAATGCTAGACTATGGGGAAGATGAGTCATTGTGGAGTGCAATGACCTGTTTTTGCAACGAAGTTTATTCATCTTCTCATAGCTACTGAGGAAGGGGAATGAACTTTTTTCTTTTTAATCTGGGAAGTGGCATAAAACTATCCTTGTGTACTGTGTTCGATGAAACTATCGTTATCTAAAAATTTAAATAAAAGAAAGAGGGATTTCATGGCAAATGTTGGTGTGATAATGGGAAGTATCTCAGACTGGGAAACAATAAAGCATACATGTGAAGTACTTGAGGAATTAAACATCGATTATGAAAAAGATGTCATTTCCGCCCATCGTACACCAGATGAAATGTTTACATATGCGAAGTCTGCTCGGGAACGAGGCTTAAAGGTTATTATTGCAGGAGCGGGTGGTGCAGCACATTTACCTGGCATGGTTGCATCGCAAACAACGCTGCCTGTAATCGGCGTTCCTGTACAATCAAGAACCTTGAATGGTTTGGATTCCTTATTATCAATTGTACAAATGCCTGGTGGTGTACCGACAGCGACAGTTGCTATTGGCAAGGCGGGGGCTACTAATGCTGGGATTCTAGCAGCACAAATTCTTGGTGCTTTTGATGAAGGTATTGAAGAAAGATTAGTAAACTACCGGAAGAAGATGCAGGAAAAAGTGAAAGAAATGAGGGATGAACTTGCTAGAAAGTAAAGTGATATTCCCATCACTCACGATAGGGATTATTGGCGGTGGGCAGCTTGGCAGAATGATGGCGATTGCCGCTAGATATATGGGATATAAGGTTGCAGTATTGGATCCAACACCAAATTGCCCAACAGCCCAGGTTGCAGATAAACAGATTATTGCACCGTACGATGACATGAATGCAATTAAAGAGTTAACGGCAATCAGTGATGTTGTAACCTATGAATTTGAAAATGTTGATTTGGAAGCTGCAAGATTTATAGAAGCAGAAGGAAAATTACCACAAGGAGCATTTGCGCTAGAGATTACACAGAATAGGGAAAAGGAAAAGCTGTTAATGAAAGATGCTGGTTTACCAATTCCGCCATTTCGGGTTGTGACAAGTGGAAAGGAATGTGAAGCAGCATTACAAAACATCACATTTCCTGCAGTAATCAAGACCTGTCGAGGCGGTTATGATGGAAAGGGACAAATAAAATTAAATTCAAACGAAGATATACCGCAAGCAATCGATTTTGCCAAGAAGAATAAGCACTGCATTATCGAACAATGGATAACATTTGATCAAGAGATTTCCGTCATCTTTACAAGAACAACTGCAGGCCAAATTGAATTTTTCCCAATTGCGGAAAATGTGCATCGTGATCATATTTTATACAAAACGACGGTACCGGCAAACATTAAAGAAACGATTCGTGCACAAGCATATAATGCAGCGGAAATTCTGGCGGAAAAGATGAATATTGTTGGAACATTCGCGATTGAAATGTTCGCTAAAGAAGATGAGATTTATTTGAATGAAATGGCTCCACGCCCGCATAATTCCGGGCATTACACGATTGAGGCATGCAATATTTCGCAATTTGCCCAGCATGTCCGAGCAATCTGTGGGTTACAGCTGCCAGCGGTTCAACTCCTTCAGCCTTCTGTGATGATCAATATTTTAGGCGAAGCGATGGAAGGAGTATTAAACGCAATGCCCTCTGTGAAAGATGGCTTCATCCATCTATATGGAAAAGACGAACCGAAAACGAAGCGGAAGATGGGGCATGTCACTTTTATTGGCCAAACAAAAGAAATAGTAGATGAGCAGGTACAGCATTACGAAGCAACAATAATGTAATTGGAATTTGCATACAAAATATCATCATTCAATTTTTGGAGGGAACCATTGATGTCACAACATAAAATTAATCCAGAGCAAATTGGAAACGAGAAGATTTATAGAGAAATGGGATTGACAGACCAAGAATATGAAATGGCAAAAGAAGCTTTAAAGCGTCAACCCAACTATACCGAAACAGGAATTTTCTCTGTTATGTGGTCTGAGCATTGCAGCTATAAAACCTCGAAACCATTACTTAAGAGGTTCCCTACAAAGGGTAAACATGTATTACAAGGACCTGGTGAAGGTGCTGGAGTTGTCGATATCGGTGATAATCAAGCAGTTGTATTCAAAATTGAAAGCCATAATAGTCCTTCAGCAGTAGAACCATTTGAAGGTGCTGCAACAGGTGTTGGCGGAATCGTTCGTGATGTATTTTCCATGGGTGCAAAGCCAATTGCTGCACTGAACTCACTGCGTTTTGGCAATTTAGATAATGACCATACAAAAATGTTATTTTCAGAAGTTGTTCGTGGGATTGCTAGTTATGGAAATGTTATTGAGGTTCCAACGGTTGGCGGTGAAGTTCAGTTCGACGCACAATATGAAGAAAATCCACTCGTAAATGCAATGATTGTTGGACTTGTTAATCATGAGGACGTGCAAAAGGGAATTGCTGCAGGTGTTGGAAATACGGTCATCTATGCTGGTGGTGACACAGGGAAAGACGGTATTCATGGTGCAACTTTTTCTTCTGATGTTGTCGATGGAGGACAAGAAGAAAATTCTTCTGCAGTCGCAATCGGCGATCCACATATCGGCAAGAAGCTAATCGCAGCATGTTTAGAAGTGATTCATTCCGATGCATTAGTAGGAATTCAAGACATGGGTGCGGCTGGATTAACTTCATCTGCAAGTGAAATGGCGGCGAAAGCAGGAACAGGAATTGAAATGAATCTTGACCTCGTGCCACAACGTGAAGCAGGAATGAATGCATATGAAATCATGCTTTCCGAATCACAGGAACGGATGCTGCTTGTAGTTAAAAAAGGGCAAGAGCAGGAAATCCTAGATATTTTTGCGAAGCATGATGTCGATGCAGCAATTGTCGGGGAAGTAATTGAAGATAAAGCTTTCCGCATTAAGCAGCATGGCGAGCTAGTAGCAGATATCCCTGTATCTGCACTAACAGATGATGCGCCTGTATATCATTTGCCATCACAAGAAGCTGCATATTATAAAAAGTTTCAAGCAATCGAAAATACTGTACCACAGGTTGGTGATCATCAGGAAATGCTCCGAAGCTTATTACAGCAGCCAACGATTGCGAATAAAGAATGGGCATACAAGCAATATGATTCAAAAGCACAAGGAAACACAATTGCAGGACCAGGCTCTGATGCAGCAATTGTAGGAATTGAAGGTACAGACAAAGCAATTGCGATGACGACGGATTGTAATTCCCGTTACATTTACTTAGACCCTGAGGTTGGTGGAAAGATTGCTGTTGCTGAAGCAGCTCGTAATCTCGTTTGCTCTGGCGCGAAGCCATTGGCGATTACAGATGGCTTGAATTACGGAAACCCTACAAGTCCCGAAGTATTTTGGCAAATGGAGAAGAGTATCGATGGTATCAGTGAAGCATGTTTAGCACTTGAAACACCTGTTATTAGTGGAAATGTTTCGCTTTATAATCAATCTAAAGGGGAAGCAATCCTGCCAACACCAATCATTGGCATGGTCGGGCTAATTGAAAATACAACGCATGTAACAGCGAATCACTTCCAAGAAGATGGTGACCTTGTTTACTTAATCGGTGAGACGCTTCCTGAATTTGGTGGAAGTGAATTGCAAAATATTGTAAAAGGAAATTATTCAGGGAAAGCTCCAGTAATCGATTTGGAAGTTGAAGCAACACGACAACAACAGCTTAGCGATGCAATCAAGCAGGGGATCGTACAATCTGCACATGACTTATCTGAAGGTGGATTGGCAGTAGCTTTAGCGGAAAGTACATTCAATGGCCAGGATCTAGGTGTTCAAGTAAGTCTATCAGGTGAAGCAACTGTAGTATTATTTAGTGAATCACAATCACGATTTTTAGTAACGGTAAAAGAAGAAAATAAAGCACAATTTGAAAGTTTAATCAGTGATGCAAATCAAATTGGTCTTGTTACAGGCGATGGTAAACTATCAGTCAATGTAAATGACAAAACAGTAATCGATGATAAGGTTGCGGAACTTCATAAACTATGGAATGAAGCGATTCCTAATTTAGTAGCAGAGAAGCATTAATTAAAGGAATAAGCCAGGCTAATATTTATTTGCTTCGTGACCTTGAATAAAGTTTCAAGGAGCAATTGGTCTATAAATCTGGGGAAAAAGAGGAATGCATAATGTTTGGAATTTGGGGGCATGAAAAAGCAGCCGAACTAACGTACTATGGATTACATTCCCTTCAGCATCGTGGACAAGAGGGAGCTGGAATCGTTGTTAGTAGTGGGGAAAAACTAGAGCTTCATAAGGATACGGGATTAGTTAATGATGTTTTCACGCGTGCAAATTTCCCCGATCTCTTAGGAAATGCTGCAATTGGTCATGTTCGATATTCCACCAATGGGGCGAAGGGGATCGATAATGTACAACCATTATTGTTCCGGTCGCAAACGGGAAGTATGGCACTCGCTTTAGAAGGGTACATCATGAACGGACAAGAGCTTAGGCGTGAGCTTGAGAACGAAGGAAGTATTCTGCAAACCTCATCAGATACAGAATTACTTGCACATTTAATTCGCAGGAATGGGCATGAGGTCAGTGAAGAAACCATTGCAAGTGCATTACAATTGTTTGTCGGTGCATATGCATATTTAATTATTAAGGAAGATAAAATGTATGCAGCCCTTGACGCCTCAGGAATTCGCGCATTGTCAATTGGGAGATTAGGAGATTCCTATGTTGTAGCGTCGGAAACCTGTGCATTTGACCAAATCGGCGCGACATTTGAACGAGAAGTTATGCCAGGTGAACTCGTTACGATTAGTAATGAGGGAATAAAGTCTACAAGATTTGCAATTCGCGAGCCGCGGAAGATGTGTGCGATGGAATATGTTTATTTATCAAGACCAGATAGCGACGTGAATTATGTGAATGTTCATGCATCTCGCAAGCGCATGGGCAAGGAATTAGCGAAGGAAGCCCCAGCTGATGGAGATATTGTAATTGGTGTTCCAGATTCCAGTATTTCAGCTGCAATTGGCTATGCAGAGCAATGCGGTCTGCCATACGAAATGGGAATAATCAAGAATCGTTACGTTGGTCGGACGTTTATCCAGCCATCACAAGAATTACGTGAGCAAGGGGTAAGGATGAAGCTGGCACCTGTTCGCGGAATTGTTGAAGGGAAACGGATCATCATGATTGACGATTCGATTGTACGTGGAACGACGAGTAAGCGAATTGTCCATATGCTGAAAGCAGCAGGGGCAAAAGAAGTGCATGTTCGTATTGCCTCACCGTCGATACAGCATCCATGCCATTATGGGATCGACATGTCAACAAGAGAAGAATTAATTGCAGCCAATCATACCGAAGAAGAAATAGCAAAGATTATTGGTGCAGATAGCATTGCATTTCTATCGGATACAGGACTTGAGGAGGCAATCGTTAAAGATAAAACGATCAATCAAGGCGTATGCATGGCATGTATGACAGGAAAATATCCAGTCATGGAAAATGAGAAAATAGATAGTAAGTTTACAACGCATTAATATAGAAGAGGATGTGTCATCATATCATGTCAGATGTTTATAAGGAAGCTGGGGTAGATGTAGAAAAGGGTTATGAAGCTGTCGAGCGGATGAAGAAGCATATCGCAAAAACGACTCGGCCTGAAGTATTAGGCGGCATTGGTTCATTTGCAGGGCTATTTGATTTAACAAACTTTAATTATAAAGAGCCTGTGATGGTTTCTGGAACAGATGGCGTGGGAACGAAGCTGAAGCTTGCCTTTCAATTAGATAAACATGATTCTGTTGGCATTGATCTCGTTGCAATGTGTGCGAATGATATTGTTGCCCAAGGTGCGCAGCCACTATTTTTCCTTGATTATATTGCTTGTGGAAAAAATGAGCCGGAGCGGATTGAACAAATCGTTGCAGGTGTTGCCACTGGATGTGTAGAAGCAGGTGCAGCATTAATTGGCGGAGAAACTGCAGAAATGCCAGGGATGTATCAGGATAATGAATATGATCTAGCAGGCTTCGTTGTTGGCATTGCGGAGAAATCAAAGCTTATTACTGGGGAATCGATTGAAGCAGGTGATGTTGTGATTGGGCTAGCATCAAGTGGCATTCATTCGAATGGCTATTCACTCGTACGGAAAATCATCAATGCACTTGATTTGAATCAAACATATGAAGGATTATCCCAGCCGCTTGGCGAGTCATTACTTACACCAACGAAAATTTATGCGAAACCGGTAGCAGCAGTTCTAGAAAAGATAGAGATAAAAGGGATTTCGCATATTACCGGTGGGGGTTTTTATGAAAACTTCCCACGAATGATGCCAGCAGGACTAGGGGTAGAACTCGCAAAAAATAGTTGGGATCTTCCAGAAATTTTCCCGTTCTTACAAGAAAAAGGTGCAATACCGGAGAAAGAAATGTACGGCGTATTTAATATGGGGATTGGTATGGCATTAGTTGTGGCAGAAAAAGATGTTGATAGTACCATCGCTATCCTTGAAGAAAAAGGGGGAAAAGCAACAGCAATCGGCAAGGTAGTCGCGAATGAAGGGGTGCATTTCACATCATGAGCAAGGTGAGGGCAGCGGTATTTGCATCTGGGACAGGGAGTAATTTCCAAGCAATAATAGAAGCTAGAGATTTAGCTTGTGAAATTGTTCTACTGATTTGTGACAAGCAAAATGCCTTTGTTATTGAGATAGCAGAGAAATATCAGATTCCAACGTTCGTTTTTAATGCAAAGGAATTTGCATCAAAACAAGCATATGAAGCGAAAATCGTAGACGAACTAAGAAAAAAAGAAGTATCGTGGATTTTCCTTGCAGGCTATATGCGAATTGTTGGTTCAACATTATTACAAGCATTTCCCGGAAAAATCGTAAACATTCATCCGTCATTATTACCGGATTTTCCAGGAAAGGATGCAATCGGGCAAGCATATCAAGCGGGGGTCAATACAACTGGTGTAACGGTACATTATATTGATGAAGGAATTGATACGGGTCCAATTATTGCACAGGAATTGGTAGTCGTTTTCAGTGAAGATACAGAAGAGACTTTGAAAATGAAAATTCAAGAAGTAGAACATCAACTATATCCAAGCGTAATTAATCAACTTTTACAAACAAAGTGAGGGCTAACATATAATGAAGAAACGTGCATTAATTAGTGTTTCAAATAAGGATAATTTGCAAGCATTTGCTAAAGGCCTTGATCAATTAGGCTACGAGATTATCTCAACAGGTGGCGGAACATTCCAAACGATTAAGGATGCTGGTGTCGAGCCAATCCTAGTAGAAGAAATCACAGGATTTCCGGAAATTATGGATGGTCGTGTAAAAACATTACATCCGCTTGTCCATGGAGGAATTCTAGCGAAACGTGCAAATGAAGCACATATGAAGCAAATGGCAGAAAATAATATTGAACCGATTGATATTATTGTCGTGAACCTTTATCCATTCAAAGAAACGCTGGAAAAGATAAGCGTATCGAAAGAAGAAATCATTGAAAATATTGATATTGGTGGACCGACAATGCTTCGAGCGGCTGCGAAGAACTTCGAGGACATGATTGTTGTTGTCGATCCAGCAGATTATGAAAGTGTCTTGACAGGATTACGAGATGAAACATTAGATTTTGAAAAGCGCAAACAGCTTGCAGGGAAAGTGTTCCGTCATACAGCATATTATGATGCAATGATTGCACAGTATTTCATGACGGAAACAAACGAGGAATTCCCTGAAACCTACACCGTTACATATGAAAAAGTTCAGGATTTACGCTACGGGGAAAATCCGCATCAGCAAGCAGCATTTTATAAAAACCCGATCGTCAACACAATGAGTTTAGCCACGGTGAAACAGCTTCATGGAAAGGAATTATCGTATAACAACATTCAAGATGCAAATGCAGCATTAGAAATTTTATCCGAATACAAGGATCCAGCTGCGGTTGCTGTTAAGCATATGAATCCATGTGGGATTGGTGTTGCAGAAACAATTAATCAAGCCTTCTTAAAAGCGTATGAAGCAGATTCTACGTCTATCTTCGGTGGAATTGTTGCCTTGAATCGTGAGGTTGATGTGGCAACAGCTGAGAAGCTAAGTGAAATTTTCTTAGAAATTGTGATTGCACCAAGCTTTGCAGATGAAGCATTTGCAATTCTTTCCAAAAAGAAAAATATCCGTTTACTGGAATTAGAATTGAATGAAGAAAAGTCGGCAAACCATAAGCTGACAACGGTTGATGGTGGTGTGCTAATCCAAAGCCGTGACAATGGAAAAGTAGCGGCAACTGATTTAAAGGTTGCGACTAAACGTGAACCAACAGAACAAGAAATAGCAGATTTATTGTTCGGCTGGAAAGCTGTAAAGCATGTGAAGTCCAATGCAATTGTGCTTGCGAAGGATAATCAAACAATCGGTGTTGGTGCAGGGCAAATGAATCGTGTCGGCTCAGCAATGATTGCAATTGAACAAGCAGGTGAAAAGGCGAAAGGGTCTGTCATGGCATCTGATGCATATTTCCCTATGCCCGATACGGTAGAAAAGGCAATAGAGGCAGGGGTAACTGCAATCATTCAGCCAGGTGGCTCGATTCGTGATCAGGATTCCATTGACGTTTGTGATGCGCATGGAATTGCAATGGTTTATACAGGAATGCGTCATTTTAAACATTAATAAAAATTCCGATTAAAAGGAGGTATTCTTGATGAATGTATTAGTAGTCGGTCGTGGCGGACGTGAGCATAGTATTGTGATGAAGCTTGCTGAGAGTGCACGAATTACAAACCTATATGTCGCTCCGGGAAATGGGGGCATGAGTGGACAGGCAAAGATTATCGCGATTGATGAAATGGATATTGAAGGATTAGTAAAATTTGCGAAGGAAGCAGCAATTGATCTGACAATCGTCGGGCCAGAAGCGCCACTTAATGCAGGCATTGCTAATCGTTTCCATGATGCAGGATTAGCTGTCTTTGCCCCAACGAAAGAAGCGGCATTATTAGAAGGCAGCAAACGATTTGCTAAAGAATTTATGGAAAAATATGATATTCCAACAGCAGCGTATGCGACATTTACCGATGCTAAAACAGCAAAGGCATATATTGAAACAAAAGGTGCACCGATTGTCATTAAGGCAGATGGACTTGCAGCAGGGAAAGGTGTTATCGTCGCTGAAACGAAAGAGGATGCACTCCAAGCTGTTGATGATATGCTAATAACCAAAAACTTTGCTAATGCAGGCGCAACAATTGTAATTGAGGAATTCCTTGCTGGAAAGGAATTTTCACTAATGGCCTTTGTTCATGAAAATAAAGTGTATCCAATGGTAACAGCAAGGGATCATAAGCGTGCATATGATCAAGACGAGGGACCGAACACTGGCGGGATGGGGGCATATGCTCCTGTTCCAGATGTAACAGCAGCACATCTAAGCTTTGCAATGGAAAATATTTTACAAAAAACGGTGGAGGGTTTGATTGAGGAGGAACGTTCCTTCACTGGTATCCTTTATGCAGGGTTGATCATGACAGAGAATGGTCCAAAGGTAATTGAATTTAATACGAGATTCGGTGATCCAGAAACCCAAGTTGTACTTCCGCTATTAAAAAATGATTTACTTCAAGTGTTTCTTGAGGTGTTAACAGGAAAGGACCCGCAATTAGCATGGGAGGATACTACATGTGTTGGGGTTGTCTTGGCATCAAATGGGTATCCCGGTGCATATAATAAAGGGAGATTAATCCCTTCTTTCAATACTCGCAGTAACGCATTTATTGTGCATGCAGGTACAATAAATGATGGAGAATCACTTGTGTCTGATGGTGGTCGGGTGCTTTTGGTAGGTGCAAAGGATACAGCGTTAGCTGGAGCTTCAAGTGCCGTTTACAACGTACTAGCATCAGCAAATGATACGAGTGACTTCTTTTACCGAAAGGATATCGGTAAAGCGTAAGGAATCAACTTACAAGGGTGAGTGAATTCTTCCTTGTAAGTTGATTTTTCTTTCTTTTAAGAAACTGTAATATTATCTAAAAGAACTTTACAACACTAAAGCGAAGAATTGTGATAAGATTAATCTAAATTATTATATTGGAGAGTTGATTCTATGTCAGCATATGAATATAATTGGAGAAATCGAGAATTACGGCATCATGTGAAAGTGGTAGATGGTATAGTGGAGCCTACCCTTATTTTAAAAAATGGCACATACTTGAATATGTTTACAAAACAATGGATAAAAGCAAATATTTGGATATATAATGATCGTATTGTCTATGTAGGTGATTTATTTCCTGAGAAATCAGCAACAGCTGAAGTTGTGGATTGCAAAGGGAAGTATCTTGTTCCAGGATATATTGAGCCACATTCCCATCCATTTCAGTTAACAAATCCAGAGCAATTAGCAAATCACGCCGCAAGATTTGGAACAACGACATTGATTAATGACAATCTATTGTGGCATTTTTTGTTAGATAAAAAGAAAGCGTTTTCTATAATTAGTGATATTGAAAAAATTCCATCATCTATGTATTGGTGGGCCCGATTTGATTCTCAGACTGCATTGCAGGATGAAGAATCTCTGTTTAACATGGACGATGTATTAGCTTGGATAAAACATCCCGCCGTTGTTCAAGGTGGAGAATTATCCAGTTGGCCTAGTTTACTAGCGGGGAATGAACGATTATTGTATTGGATGCAAGAAACGGCGAAACGGGGTAAACCAATTGAAGGGCA
Source organism: Oceanobacillus arenosus (assembly GCF_003369575.1). Classification (GTDB taxonomy): domain Bacteria; phylum Bacillota; class Bacilli; order Bacillales; family Amphibacillaceae; genus Oceanobacillus; species Oceanobacillus arenosus. Next base: position 238,763 of record NZ_PIOC01000010.1, read on the forward strand.
CTTTCCAGGGGCATCGGAGAAGACATTAACGAAAATGAAACTCTTAGGTGCAAGCAGCGATCACGAAGCTATGACAGGGGAAGATGTGCTGAAACGGCTGCAGCTAGGCTATCATGTTGCACTCCGGAATTCTTCTATTCGACCTGATCTGCCAAAAATAATCGAGCAAATGCTTGAATTGAACCTCACGTCATTTGATAATTTATCCTTTACAACCGATGGTTCCACCCCTGAATTTATTGAAAAAGGGCTGATTAATCGTTGTATTGAAATTGCCATTGACAAAGGAATTCCGATTGAGGAAGCATACCGGATGGCGAGCTATAATGCTGCAAGACATGTTAATCTAGATGAATATGTCGGAAGTATTGCGCCAGGAAGGACTGCACACATTAATATTCTAGCAAGTAAGGAAAATCCACATCCTGAAAGTGTGTTAGCAAAAGGAAAGTGGATGGTTAGAGAGGGCAAGATTCAAGAACTTCCTACAATTATCAATTGGAAGAAGTATGGAATCCGTCCGAATACATACGACTTTGATCTAGATGAGGATGATTTGCAATTTTCGATGCCGATGGGATTGGAAATGGTAAATGATGTGATTGTGAAGCCGTATACAATTGAAGCAGACGTTTCCTCCGATTTGTTGCCGAGTTCCATTAAAGATGCTTTTCTATTATTAATTGATAAACATGGGAAATGGCGTGTCAATACGACAATTCAAGGATTTACCCATAACCTAGGAGCATTAGCCACGACCTTCTCCACAACAGGTGATATTATCTTCATTGGTAAATGTAAACAGGATATCTTGCTCGCGTGGGAACGCTTGAAAGCAAACGGTGGGGGGATCGTTATTGTCCACGATGGAGAGATATTAGTTGAGTTACCACTGGCGCTAGCAGGGATGATGTCAGATGTATCGATGGATGAACTAATCAAGCAAGAAAAGCAATTGAAAATCGTTTTAAAGAAATTTGGTTATCATTATAATGATCCAATTTATAGTCTGCTCTTTTTGTCAGCAACACATTTGCCATATGTTCGAATTACCCAGCAAGGTATTATTGATGTAATGAAAAGAGAAGTCCTCTTCCCAGCCACGATGAGATAGCATATAATAGGAAAAGCGAAAGAGCCTATTTAGCGACGTACGGACTGGACTGAGCCGGAGGAGATAAAGGAAACTGTTTGGGAGCTTAGGCGAATCGATGTTGACTTTATCGTACGGAGGTGAGGGAAGTCTCGCTAGTCGGTGGGCTCTGGAGCTGGATAATAGGAAAAGCAATCAGGCATTTGAACAGGAGAAACTTTCCGATTGATATGTCTAGTGAAGGCTGTCACCTAAAGACTTGATGACAACCAAGTTTTCTAAGAAGGTGTTGGGAGCATGTGGAAATACTTATTTACTATTCTACTTCTGTCTATTCTATTAGCAGCATGTAACAATGGTGAGAAACAGGAGCAAAATAGTGTGGAAAAGGAAAGTATTGAAGAAGAAGAACGAGACAATGTTGAACCGCCGCAAGCAGAGACGTTAGCAAACCTTTATCCGTTGACAGGAATACCTACAGATGATGCTATCGATCAGCGAATTGTCGGCGTGATGGTGAATAATCATTCAGCAGCAAGACCACAAACGGGTTTATCGCAAGCAGATATTGTATTTGAAATTCTTGCAGAGGGAATGATTACACGTTTTCTCGCGTTTTATCAAAGTGAAATGCCCCAAGCTATTGGACCTGTTCGCAGTGCAAGAGAGTATTATGTTGAATTAGCAAACGGTTATGATGCACTATATCTTTATCATGGTGCAGCCGATTTTGTTAATGAACTTATCGCAAACAGTGGAATAGAATTTCTTAATGGTTCCACATATGATAATGATGGGAGCTTATTTAAACGAGATACAACGCGTAATGCACCACATAATTCCTATTTACTTGTCGATGGAATCGATAAAGTAGCAGAGAGTAAGGGTTACAGGTTAACAGACGCCAGCGAACCACTAGCGTTTTTAGCAGATAAGGAAGTGACGGAGCTTCCTGGAGAGCCAGCAAAACATGTGGAAATCGTTTATTCGACGAATCCAATGGAAATTGTCGAATTCGATTATGATACAACGAATGAAACCTATATGAGGTACAATGACCGGGAGCAGACAGTGGAACGAGATACTGGGGAACCAATTCATGCGGATAATGTTTTCATAGTCGAGACGTATCACGAAGTTATTGATGATGTCGGACGGCGTTCAATTGATCTGCAGTCTGGTGGAAATGCTTATTTACTCCAAAAAGGGAAGCTGCAAGAAGTGCAATGGGCAAATCGTGATGGAAGAATTGTTCCAGTAATTAATGACCAGATTATCGGCTTTGTTCCTGGTAAGACATGGATAAATGTCATCCCAACGAATCCGGGTATACAGCAATCAGTTACAATATCAAATTAGTTGAAATTGGGGGGATTTGCATTGCAAATAGATAAATTACGTGGAGAACAATTGGATCAATTGTTTGATGCCATTTTATCATTGGAAAATCGAGAAGAATGCTATCAATTCTTTGATGATATTGCGACGATGGCGGAAATCCATGCATTATCACAACGCCTACAAGTTGCAAAAATGCTAACAGAAGGAAATACGTATAACGAAATTGAAAAAGAAACAAAAGCATCCACCGCAACAATCTCCCGTGTTCGCCGCTGCATTAATTTCGGCAGTGATGGCTATGGAATGGTGATCGAGCGAATTAATAAAAGCGAAAAAGAATAAGATTACCGCTACCCCCACGGGTGGCGGTTTCATGTTTTATCTGCCGAAAATAATCCTAAAAAAAAGATTCACCTTCCAGCTAAATTTCACCACGGATTTTTGGTATAATATATTAATGGATAATGACAATGGAGGAATTCCCATTTGATTAATATGATGCGAGAATGGAAACACATATTTAAGCTTGATCCAGCAAAGGAAATATCAGATCAACATTTGGACTTAATTTGTAATTCAGGTACAGATGCGATTATGATTGGTGGTACGGATAATGTTACACTTGATGGAGTTCGTGAATTATTGATGCGGATTAAGAGTAAACATGCGCTAATCTGTATTCTTGAAGTGTCGACAATGGAAGCAGTTATTCCTGGGTTTGATGCATATTACATTCCAATGGTATTAAATTCGCAAGAGAAATCATGGATGATGGATATCCAGCATCAAGGGATTAAAGAATATATCGATTTATTGGATTATACGGAGCTTATTTTCGAAGGATATTGTATCTTAAATGAAGAAGCGAAAGCATTTAAATATACGAATAGTCAATTACCAGATATAGAAGATGTTAGGGCTTATGCCTATATGGCGGAGCATGTTTTCCATTTGCCGGTTTTTTATGTTGAGTATAGTGGCAAATATGGGGACCCCGAAGTCGTGAAGAAAGCAAAGGAGCAATTAGACCATACACTCCTTTTCTATGGTGGTGGAATTGAAAATGGTCAGCATGCAAAGGAAATGAAAGAGCATGCGGATGTAATTATTGTTGGAAATCATCTTTATAAGAATATCGATGAGGCATTAGAAACAGTGGAAGCAGTAAAAGTTAAATGATTTAAGGCGGTGTAATCATGAGTCAATCAATGGATGACTTAATCAATGGATTAAATAAAGAGCAGCAAGAAGCAGTAAAGCATACAGAAGGACCACTCTTAATTATGGCAGGTGCTGGTAGTGGGAAAACGAGGGTGCTAACACATCGAATCGCATATTTAATGCGTGAAAAGGAAGTTTCCCCCCGAAATATTCTCGCAATCACTTTTACCAATAAAGCGGCACGAGAAATGCGCGAACGTGTAAAGAAACTAGTTGGTCAGGACGGCGATAACATGTGGGTGTCTACCTTCCACTCCATGTGCGTAAGGATACTAAGAAGGGATATTGACCGGATTGGCACGAATCGTAATTTTACGATTCTTGATAGTGGAGATCAATTATCAGTCGTAAAACAAGTATTGAAAAACCTGAATGTCGACCCGAAGAAGTTTGATCCACGGGCAATGCTTGGGCAAATTAGCGCAGCGAAAAACGAATTGATTACTCCTGAAGAATATAGTAAAAATGCAGGTAATTTCTACGATCGCCAAATCTCACAAATCTACGAGGCCTATCAGAAAATCTTAAATAAAAATCAATCACTTGATTTCGATGATTTGATCATGCAAACCATCCATTTATTTAAACGAATCCCGGAAGTTCTTGAGTATTATCAACGACGATTTCAATATATTCATGTCGATGAGTATCAAGATACAAACCATGCACAATATTTCTTGGTCAAACAGCTCGCGAGTCGTTATGAGAATTTATGTGTGGTTGGTGATTCAGATCAATCGATCTATCGCTGGCGTGGTGCGGATATCGGGAATATTCTTTCGTTTGAGAAGGATTATCCAGCAGCCAAAACGGTATTCCTGGAACAAAATTATCGTTCAACGAAATCAATCCTAGCAGCTGCGAATAAAGTAATTACAAATAATGCAGGACGTAAGCCGAAGAATCTTTGGACAGAGAATCCAGATGGTAAGAAGCTAAACTACTTCCAAGGGATGACAGAGCAGGAAGAAGCTTTATTTGTAACCGAGAAGATTCAGGAATTGACAAGAAAGGAAGGCTATTCACCGGGTGATGTTGCGATTTTATACCGGACGAATGCACAGTCACGTGCGATTGAGGCTGCATTTATGAAATCGAATATCGGCTATCAAATGGTTGGTGGGCATAAGTTCTATGACCGAAAAGAAATTAAGGATTTAACGTCATACCTACGCCTAATCACTAATCCTGACGATGATATTAGCTTTGTTCGGGTCGTTAATGAACCGAAGCGTGGAATTGGAAAGACATCGATTGAGCGCCTGCAGGCATATTCTGCAGATAACGATCTTTCTTTATACCAAGCAGTAAAAGAGGTAGATTTTACTGGGGTGTCTGCAAGGGCAGCAAATGCGTTAGCGGAATTTGGTAATTTAATTAAAACATTAAGCCAGCAACAAGAATTTTTAACGGCAACAGAAATGGTTGAAGCGGTTTTAGAACGGACAGGCTATGAAGAAATGCTGAAGAATGAACAAACGATTGAATCGCAAAGCCGCTTGGAGAACTTAGAAGAGTTCATGACTGTTACCAAGGATTTTGAGAAGACAAGTGAAGAAGATAAGACACTCGTTGCTTTCTTAACAGACCTAGCATTAATTGCAGATATTGACCGTGTGGATGAAGACGATCCTGAGAACGAGGAAAAAATCACATTAATGACCTTACATGCAGCAAAAGGGCTAGAATTCCCAGTTGTTTTCCTAATTGGGATGGAGGAAAATGTTTTTCCACATAGTCGTTCGATTATGGATGAAGAGGAAATGGCGGAGGAACGCAGGCTTGCTTACGTTGGAATAACAAGGGCAGAGAAAGAGCTTTACCTAACCCATGCGAAAATGCGTACATTATTCGGTCGTACGAATATGAACCCGGTTAGCCGTTTTATTAATGAGATTCCAAAAGAACTCATTGAAGGAGTGGAAGACACAAAACAAACGATGTTCGGTAGAGGATCTGCTGCTGGGACGCAGGATCGCCCAACACCACTGAAACGAAAAGCAGAAAGAATGCAGCAAACAACTGGAGCAGAAAATAAATCATGGAGTGCCGGCGATAAGGCTGAACATAAAAAATGGGGTGTCGGTACCGTTGTGAAGGTTCAAGGTGAGGGCGAGGGCATGGAATTGGATGTTGCTTTCCCAGCACCAGTAGGAATTAAACGACTACTCGCTAAATTTGCTCCAATTACGAAACAATAGGAAGTGACCGTTTTGGATAAACAACAAGCACAAGATCAAATAAATGCTTTGAAGGAAGTTTTGAATCAATATGGCTATGAATATTATGTTCTTGATAACCCAAGTGTTCCAGATTCGGAGTATGATGAGAAATTACGCGAGTTACGGGATTTAGAAACGGAATTCCCAGAGTTCTTAACCGATGATTCTCCGACACAACGGATTGGTGGAGCCCCACTTGATTCGTTTCAAAAGGTACAACATACGATTCCAATGATGAGCTTAGGAAATGCCTTTAATGAAGGAGACATTCGTGACTTTGTCCGACGTGCATCCCAAGGTACGGATGAGCCAATTACCTTTGTATGCGAATTGAAAATTGATGGACTTGCCGTTTCATTAACATATGAAAATGGAAAATTTGTTCAAGGTGCAACACGTGGTGATGGAACAACGGGAGAGGATATTACCTCTAATATCCGAACGATTCGGAGTATCCCGCTGTTGATTAGAGAAAATGAAACACTTGAGGTACGCGGGGAAGCATATATGCCCCATCAATCTTTTTTGAAATTAAATGAAGCTAGATTAGCGAATGAAGAAGAACCGTTTGCTAATCCGCGAAATGCTGCAGCAGGTAGTTTGCGACAATTGGATCCAAAAATTGCGGCACAACGTAATTTAGATGTTTTTCTTTACGGTGTAGGTGAATGGAATACGAGTGAGATTACGACCCATAGCGGACGACTTGAAAAACTGAAGGAGCTTGGTTTTAAGACAAATTCAGAATGGCGAAAATGTGCGACAATCGAGGAGATTCTTGAATTTATTGCGTACTGGACTGCAGAACGTCCCAATCTTTCTTATGAAATCGATGGGATTGTAATTAAAGTAGATAGTCTTGAACAACAGGAAGAGCTTGGCTATACAGCAAAGAGTCCGCGCTGGGCAATTGCTTATAAGTTTCCTGCTGAAGAGGCAATCACGAAATTGGTAGATATTGAATTAAGTGTTGGAAGAACTGGCGTGATCACGCCAACGGCAATCCTTGAGCCGGTAAAAATCGCTGGATCGACGGTTGGACGTGCCTCCTTGCATAATGAAGATTTGATCCGCGAGCAGGATATTCGGATTGGCGATACGGTCGTCATTAAGAAGGCTGGGGACATCATTCCCAAAGTTGTCCGAGCAGTAGTTGAAAAGCGGACAGGTGAAGAACAGGAATTTGAAATGCCAAATGAATGTCCAGCGTGTGGCAGTGAGGTTGTTCGCCTTGAAGGAGAGGTTGCAATTCGTTGCATCAATCCGAATTGCCCTGCCCAGCTAATGGAAGGTCTAATTCATTTTTCATCAAGAAATGCCATGAATATCGATGGATTAGGTGAAAAAGTTGTCATCCAGCTTTTTCAAGAAAAACTAATTGAGACGATTGCTGATTTGTATCGATTGGATCGAGAAGAACTTCTAAAACTTGAACGAATGGGTGAGAAATCAGTCGATAATTTACTTCAAGCGATTGAAGTATCGAAGGGAAACTCATTAGAGAAGCTCTTATTTGGCTTAGGAATTCGCTTCATCGGTGAAAAGGCGGCGAAAACCCTCGCTATCGAATTTGAGACGATGGAAAAGTTATCGTCTGCAACATTTGAGGAGCTTGTCGCTGTCGATGAAATTGGTGAGAAAATGGCTGATTCCGTTGTTAAATATTTTTCTGAGCAAAAGGTCATCGATCTATTGTCCGAATTAAAGGAACTCCGTCTTAATATGGAATATAAAGGTCCAAAGAAAGCAGAGCAAGCGATTGACTCCACTTTTGCTGGAAAGACAGTTGTACTGACAGGAAAGATGGAAACCTATACGCGTAATGAGGCGAAGGAGTTAATTGAATCAATGGGTGGATCTGTTACTGGAAGTGTGAGTAAGAAAACAGATATTCTTGTTGCAGGTGTTGATGCAGGCTCTAAGTATGATAAAGCAAAGAAATTAGGAATTACAATTTGGGATGAACAACAGCTGAAAGCAGCAATCGAAGGGTAAGGAGTGTTATCCCCATGAAAAGAATAAGTATCGGTTTATTATGTGCCCTTCTATTGCTTGCAAGTTGTGCACCTAATAATCGAAATGACGAAGAAGAAGTAGTAAATAAGGATGATCAAAAAACGAAAACATCAATTGTCCCAAGTTATCGATTAGCAGATGACAATTATCGAATTATTATTCCATATGAACCGAGTGAGGCTAGAGGGGTTATTGTTAACCAAGTCGCCAATCGATTGGATATTGACGAAATGGAAGAGGGGTTACGACGCCATTCCACAGAAGTATTTGATCCTAAGGAATTATATTTCCAAGAAGGACAATATTTAACATCCGATATGGTTTATGAATGGCTTGGAAGAGGGCTGACAAAGGAACAATTAGAAGAGAAAGTACAAGCAGAGATTGCCAGACTTAAAGGGGCAAAAATGACGGTTAATGAGGAAAAAATCAGAGCGGAGTTCCAAAACGGATTAAACCCGCCAATCGAAGATATTCCGGAAAATGCAGATCAAGATGAAAAGGTAGAATTAAATCGAGAAAGTCCACGTTACCTATCACATATTTTAGAACAAAATTATTTAAAGCCAAACGATAACAATAACACGGTTGAACTAGCTGGGATTTCAATTGGACTTGCATTAAAGTCAGTTTATCGATTCCAAACCGAAACAGGTGGACCATACTACTACGAGGACATTCCGCTTAATGAAGCAATGAAGCAAGGGAATGAAATTGCCGGGAAGATTTTGGAAAGAATTCGTGGAATAGAAGGGCTAGAAAACATTCCGGTTATGTTTGCATTGTATCGAGAAGAGGATCAATCCTCACCTGTCCCTGGTAATTTCGTTGCCAAAACGAATGTTGCAGGCGGATCTGCGACGATTGGGAAGTGGGAAGATATTACTGAAGAATATGTTCTTTTTCCATCGGCAGAAGGACAAAAAAATTATATCGATGACCATGAAATTGTCACAAGCTTTGGCAATGAAATCGCAAAGTTTTTCCCGAACTATGTAGGGATCATTGGAGAAGGATTCTATGTTAATAAAGAGCTGCAAGAGCTAACTATAGAAATTCCAATTGAATTTTATGGAGAATCAGAGATTATTGGCTTTACCCAATATGCATATGGACTTGTCCAGAATATGTTCCCAAATTACTATGATATCGAAGTAAATGTTACGTCGATTAACGGAAATGAGAGCTTGATATACCGCGAGGCGGGAGAAGATACGCCAATCGTTCATATTTTCCATTAAACTTTTACACGGTATTACTTTAGTCTGGGGAAAGATTACCTGTAAACATCAGCCAAAATCTTAAATAGTTTTCTAAAAAAATAGTTTTAAAATAAAAATTCACCATTTATTAAGAGGATATTACTCAAATAAGTGGTGAATTTTCCTATTTCAGGAAAACCGGAAACTATTTAGAGCGATAATCGCACTATTTTTGCGTGATTTTCCCAATATGAATTTTCTGAATCCATGGTATAATAAAACCATAAACATAATATATGGAAAATTTTAGAAAAAGGATAGGGTGGGTATTTTGATAGAAATCGGATCCTTTATTAAACTACAACGTACCAAACAGGAAAAGACATTAGGCGAACTTGCCGATGGTGTTGTTTCCGTATCCTATTTATCTAAAATCGAAAACTTAAAAACACAGGCAAGCCCCGAGATTATTCAATTGTTATGTGACAGACTCGGTATCAATGTTAATAATTGTGAAGAGGGATTAATTAAGGAAAAGCTTGAACAATGGTATAGCATGCTGTTCGAGGTTAATAACAAGGAAGAAATTATTACAGCATATGAAGAAATTCAAGAGATATTAGATCGGAACTTATCAGAAAACCTAATGTTATTCGAAATTCATAAGATTCGTTACTTCCTAATATTGGGTGAGTATGAAGAGGCTGAAAAGAAGATTGATGAACTAAAGGGTTTGTCAAATAACTTTGATAGTTTGCAGCAGTTTTATTGGTTTAAGTTTCGGGGGAATTTCTATACAGCTCATTCTGATTATAGTTTAGCAATGCAAATGTATAAGAAATCTGAGGAAAAAAGTGGATATATTGAATTTGAATTAGAGGAAATTGAAGTTGCAGATTTAAAATATACCATTGCAGTAACACATAGTAAATTACGAAACACATTAGAGGCAATTGAATATGCCAATAAAGCATTAGACATTTATATGAAATTATATAATTTTCTCCGGTGTGCACAATGCCATAATATATTAGGAATATCTTACCGTAGAATCAAAATGTATGATAAGGCGATTAAAAATTATAATTTAGCATTACATTTAGGAAAGTTGAATAATAATAATCAGCTTATTCAATTAACGAATCAAAATCTAGGTTACCTGTATTCAACAAAAGGGAACTCAATAGAAGCGATAAAACATTACACAGAAGTAATTTATGATAAAGCAGTACAGCCTGTTGAAAGATTAGCTACTGTTTCTTCACTGATAAGAGAATACTATACTATTAAAAATTACGAAGATACAAGAAAGATTATTGATTATGGACTAGAGCTAATAGAGGAAATCTCAGATATAGAATCATATAGAATATTTTATTATGTAATTTACACTTATCATTACCTACTAAATAATGAAGATGATAAATTTGAAAAGTTAGTTAAACAAGACTTTTTGCCTTATCTTCAGAAGCATGAAGACTATGCAAGTTTAATTATTTACTCAAAACTATTGGCTAATCATTATGAAAAGATACATAAATATAAAGATGCATCTAAGTATTATAAAGAGGCTAATTTTGCCTATGAGCAAATTATCAATATATAAAAACTAGGAGGGTATATAATGAAGAAAATTTTAGCTGGCTTATCATTAGGAGCGCTTCTTGTAACTGGTTTTGTTTTTGCTGATGCTCCAACAGATTTATCAATGGATAGAGAACCAAGTGTATTCTCAATTCAACAAGCAACTGTAAAATTGTAAATTAATACAGTAAGTCAAAATTATTTACTCTATTACACAGTGATGAATTTACCTGAAACGGTTTGGAACCCGTTTCAGGTGTTTTTTCGTTATCTAGACAAAGAAATTGACGATTTTTCCATCCGAAATGTCGACATTATTTGCCTTGATGTGACTATCTTTGCTATTATCAATAGTGGTATAATAATATAATGAGCAAATAATGTATTACCGATATAAATTACGATTTGGAGGTATTATCGCGTGGCAGAAATTACAAAAGAACAAGTAGAGCACGTCGCACATCTTGCAAGGCTTGCTGTTACAGAAGAAGAGGTTGAGCATTTAGTAGATGAATTAAGTGCGATTATTGAGTATGCAGAATTGTTGAATGAACTGGACACAGAAGGTATTGAACCTACAACGCATGTTCTTGACTTAAAAAATGTTATGCGTAAAGACGAACCGAAAGAATGGATCACACAAGGGGATGCACTTAGAAATGCTCCAGATCATAAAGACGGTCAATTTCGCGTACCATCGATATTGGAATAAGGAGGTAACACTAGATGTCACTATTTGACCATACAATAAAAGAATTAGAAGCAATGCTACATAGTAAAGAGATTACGGTGCTAGATCTTGTTGAAGAATCCTATCAAAGGATTGAGGAAGTAGACGGACAAGTTCATGCATTTTTAACATTGGATAAGGAAAATGCATTAGCGAAAGCAAAGGTGCTTGATGAGCATCCAGATGCCGCGGCTAAATTATTTGGTATCCCTGGTGGAATAAAAGATAATATCATGACAAAAGGACTTCGTACAACATGTGCAAGTCAGTTTCTTGATAATTTCAATGATCCACTTTATGATGCAACGGTTGTGGAAAAGTTAAATAATGAACAATACATTGCAGTTGGAAAATTGAATATGGATGAATTCGCAATGGGTTCTTCTAACGAGAATTCAAGCTATGATCCAACAAGAAATCCTTGGAATACGGACTATGTACCAGGAGGCTCTAGTGGTGGTTCTGCAGCAGCAGTTGCGGCCGGCGAAGTACTATTTTCTTTAGGGTCCGATACAGGAGGTTCCATTCGCCAACCTGCAGCTTTTTGTGGGGTAGTAGGAATGAAGCCGACTTATGGACGTGTTTCACGTTCTGGCTTAGTTGCGTTTGCATCATCACTTGATCAAGTTGGACCAATTACACGTACGGTTGAAGACAATGCTCGTGTTTTAGAAGTTATTGCAGGTCATGACAAGATGGATTCAACAAGTGCGAATCTTGAAGTTCCGGCATATACCGAAGCATTAACAGGTGATGTGAAGGGTCTTAAAATCGCAGTGCCAAAAGAGTACCTTGCTGAAGGTGTAGCACCAGAAGTTAGAGAATCCGTTCTAGAAGCATTAAAAGTATATGAATCACTAGGTGCAACATGGGAAGAGGTTTCAATCCCACATTCGAAATATGCGGTTGCAGCATACTATTTAATTTCATCTTCGGAAGCATCTGCAAACCTTGCACGATTTGATGGTGTGCGTTACGGTGTTCGCACAGAAAACGCTGATAACATGATTGATATGTTTAAGAAATCCCGTAGTGAAGGCTTTGGTCCGGAAGTAAAACGTCGTATTATGCTTGGAACATTTGCCCTAAGCTCAGGATACTATGATGCGTACTATAAAAAAGCACAACAAGTACGAACATTAATTAAAAATGATTTTGATAAGATCTTTGAAGAATATGATGTAATTATTGGACCAACTTCACCAACAACTGCATTCAAGGTTGGCGAGAAGATTGATGATCCATTAACAATGTACGCAGACGATGTTTTAACGGTTCCCGTGAACTTAGCAGGTGTACCGGGTATTTCCATTCCATGTGGATTCTCTCCTGAAGGTTTACCAATCGGACTGCAAATTATTGGGAAGCATTTTGACGAGAGTACAGTATATCGTACTGCACATGCATTTGAACAAGCAACAGACTATCATACAAAACGACCTCAATTAGGAGGTGCCAACTAATGAATTTCGAGACAATTATTGGACTTGAGGTACACGTTGAATTAAAAACAAAATCAAAAATCTTTAGCCCAAGTGTAAATGAATTCGGATCTGATCCAAATACGAATGTAAACCCGATCGATCTTGGTTATCCAGGAACACTTCCGGTATTGAATGAAGAAGCGGTAAACTTTGCAATGAAGGCGGCAATGGCACTAAACTGTGAAATTGCAACCAATACGAAGTTCGATCGTAAAAACTATTTCTATCCAGATAATCCGAAAGCATATCAAATCTCACAATTTGATCAACCGATTGGTGAGAATGGCTGGATTGAGATTGAAGTAAATGGCAAGAAGAAACGTATTGGTATTACACGTCTTCATTTAGAAGAGGATGCTGGTAAACTAACACATGGTGATGACGGTTATTCCTATGTTGACTTTAACCGTCAAGGAACACCACTTATTGAGATTGTGTCTGAACCAGATATGCGTTCACCAGAAGAAGCATATGCATATTTAGAAAAGCTGAAGAACATTATTCAATATACAGGTGTATCTGATGTGAAGATGCAGGAAGGTTCGCTAAGATGTGATGCGAACATTTCCCTTCGTCCAATTGGTCAAGAAAAGTTTGGTACGAAGGCAGAACTGAAGAACTTAAACTCTTTCTCCTATGTACAAAAAGGGCTTGAGTTTGAAGAGAAACGCCAAGAAAAAGTTCTATTATCAGGTGGCGAAATATTACAGGAAACACGTCGCTATGATGAGAAGACAAAAGAAACACTTCTTATGCGCGTGAAGGAAGGGTCAGACGATTATCGTTATTTCCCTGAACCGGATTTAGTTCCACTTTATATCGATGATGCATGGAAAGAGCGTGTCCGCAGTGAAATTCCAGAGCTTCCAGATGCACGTAAACAACGTTATGTTGCAGAACTAGGATTATCTGAATATGATGCAGAAGTATTGACGAGCACGAAGCAAATGTCTGATTTCTTTGAAGAAGCCGTTGGTCATGGTGCAGAAGTAAAACAAGCATCAAATTGGTTAATGGGAGAAGTTTCTGCATACATGAACAAGCATTTAAAAGAGTTAAATGACTTAGCAATCACGCCAGAAGCTTTAGCAAAAATGATTCAATTAATTGAAGATGGAACAATTTCATCGAAAATTGCTAAGAAAGTCTTCGCAGAGCTTGTTGAAAATGGTGGAGAACCTGAGCAAATCGTGAAAGAAAAAGGTCTTGTTCAAATTTCTGATCCTGCACAGTTACAAGAAATTGTGAATAAAATCTTGGATGAAAATGAACAATCAATCATTGACTTCAAGGCTGGTAAGGGAAAAGCGCTTGGTTTCCTAGTAGGTCAAATTATGAAGGCAACAAAAGGACAAGCAAACCCACCAATGGTTAATAAAATATTAGGTGAAGAAATAAATAAGCGATAGAAGAGACATACTAGACTACAATTACCGATGTGATTGTAGTCTAGGCTTTTCAAAAGCATTCATAAACACTATGATGATAAGTAAAGAATAAGATACTATATACCGTTTGTTTTGAATGATTATGGGAGGAAAAGGTAATGAAAAAGGCTCGAATCATTTACAATCCAACATCTGGACGTGAAGCAATAAAAAAGGAATTGCCTGCGATTCTAGAGAGGCTTGAGATTGCTGGATATGAAGCATCAGCTCACGCTACAGTTGGTGAGGGCGATGCAGTAAACGCTGCTAAGCTTGCGGTCGAGAGAGAGTATGAACTTGTTATTGCTGCAGGTGGAGATGGGACAATTAATGAGGTAATCCATGGCATGGCGGAACAGGATCATCGTCCGAAACTGGGAATCATTCCAGTTGGGACAACAAATGACTTTGCCAGGGCACTGCATATTCCACGTGATATAATGAAAGCTGTCGATATTATTTTAGCAGGAAATTCCATGTTGTTGGATGTTGGTAAAGTAAATGATCAGCATTTTATCAATATTGCTGGTGGTGGAAGACTTACGGAATTAACGTATGATGTCCCAATTAAATTGAAGACGATGCTTGGCCAATTGGCTTATTATGTAAAGGGAATAGAGATGCTCCCATCCCTAAAGCCAGCACGCACGAAAATCGAATATGACGGTAATGTAATCGATGAAGATATTATGTTATTCCTCGTTTCGAATTCTAATTCTGTTGGTGGATTTGAGAAGCTTGCGCCAGGTGCTAAGCTAAACGATGGCTACTTCGACTTACTTATTCTTCGGGAAACAAATTTGGCGGAGTTCATTCGGATTGTCACTCTAGCATTACGTGGTGCACATTTGGATGATAAAAATGTCATCTATGCCCAAGCAAAACATATTAAAGTAACACCACACGAAAAAATGCAATTAAATATCGATGGCGAATACGGTGGATTACTGCCAGGAGAATTTATCAACCTGCAGCAACATATCGAATTTATCGTGCCAGAGGAATATATGGAGAAGGAAGGCTAAGCAATGATTTAGTCTTTCTTCTTTTTATTTTACGGATAGACCGTAATCATGAGGGTGGAGTTAACAACAGGAGAGCTTATCATCGCCAAGGAAATTGTTATATCAGCAGAAGAAAGAATATATCGCCCAGAGAGAAAATAAATCAGCAGAGGAAAGAATATATCGTCCAGAGAGAAAATAAATCAGCAGGAGGAAGAATATATCGCCCGGAGAGAAAATAAATCAGCAGGAGAAAGAATATATCGACCAGAGAGAAAATAAATCAGCAGGAGAAAGAATATATCGCACGGAGAGAAAATAAATCAGCAGGAGAAAGAATATATCGCCCGGAGAAAAGATAAATCAGCAGGAGGAAGAATATATCGTCCGGAGAAAAGATATATCAGCAGAAGAAAGAATATATCGCCCGGAGAGAAAATAAATCAGCAGGAGAAAGAATATATCGCCCGGAGAAAAGATAAATCAGCAGGAGAAAGAATATATCGTCTGGAGAAAAAATAAATCAGCAGGAGAAAGAATAGCAAGCAAACCTATTTAAAGTACTGCAAAAAAGGAGATAGATCCCAGCAGATCTATCTCCTCTAAAACATATTATCTTACAGGCCTCTTCCAAAGTCCGAGAATAATTGCAGCCACGAAAGTACCAATTACAAGTGCTAATAAGAATAACAGTGCATGATCTGCTAACGCAACAACAAAGATTCCACCATGTGGTGCAGGGATTGCTGTGTTCCAGAATTGTGTTAAACCACCAGCAACAGCAGCGCCAATTACGGACGATACAATAATACGCAATGGATCTGCAGCTGCGAATGGGATTGCTCCTTCAGTGATGAAGGAAAGACCCATGACATAGTTTGTTAACCCAGATTTATGTTCTTCTTCTGTAAATTTATTTCTGAATAGAGTAGAAGCCACCGCGATTGCTAATGGTGGAACCATTCCACCTGCCATAACAGCTGCCATTAAACTTCCATCACCAGTGTCTGTAAATATTCCAATCGAGAAGGCATATGCTGCCTTGTTGAAAGGACCACCCATATCGATTGCCATCATGCCACCGAGAATTACACCAAGAATAACTGCATTTCCTGTTCCAAGATTTTGTAAGAAATTGATCATTGCTGTATTAATACCCGAAAAAATTGGACCGAAAACGAAATACATGAGTAGGCCAGTTAGGAAAAGCCCTAGAACTGGATAAATTAAGATTGGTTTTAGACCTTCTAATGACCTTGGTAAGCCACGGAAAAGTCGTTTCAGTAAAATGACGAGATAACCAGCTAAGAAACCGGCAACTAATCCACCAAGAAATCCTGCATTACTATTAACTGCAATCAGTCCACCGACCATACCAGGCATTAAACCAGGACGGTCCGCAATACTCATTGCAATAAATCCAGCAAAAATTGGAATTAGGAAGGAGAAGGCATTACCACCAATTGAATTCAGAAAAGTAAAAACGCCACTATCTTTGCCAAGAACACTTTCAACTAAGAAAGAAATTGCTAGTAGTATCCCACCACCAACAACGAATGGGAGCATATTGGAAATACCATTCATTAAATCTTTATAAATTGTACCCCAGACAGAAGTTGACTTCTCCACTTTGTCAGATGATTTATCATTGCTATCTCCATGATAAATTGGGGCATCTTGATTGATTGCTTTCGTGATTAATTCCTCTGTCTTATTGATACCATCCGTTACAGGCCGATCGATTAGATGCTTACCAGAAAATCGACTTAAATCAACTTTTTTACTAGCAGCAATAATGACTGCTTCTGCTTTCTCAATTTCTGAAGCTGTTAAAGCATGTTTCGCACCTTCAGATCCCTGCGTTTCAACGCGAATATCAACATTCATCTCTGCTGCTTTTTTCTTTAATGCATCCTCAGCCATATATGTGTGGGCAATTCCAGTTGGACAGGCAGTAATCGCAACGATGAAGGGCTTTTGCTGAGAGTTGTCAGATGCTTGCTTCGCCGCTTGTGCCTGCTCTTTTTCATGTTCATTTTTTTCAGCTTCTGCTTGATTGAAAATGGCATGCACTTCATCTGGAGAAGTCGCTTGCTTTAATTTATCAACAAATTCCTTTTCAATTAATAATCTGGAAAGTGCTGCTAATGTTTGTAAATGAGTGTCATTTGCACCATCTGGAACAGCAATCATGAAGAACAAAAATGCTGGTTGCCCGTCAAGTGATTCATATTCTACCCCTTTATTGCTTTTAGCGAAAAGTACAGTTGGTTTATTAACCGCTTTGTTCTTCGCATGTGGCATCGCGATTCCATCACCAAGACCTGTTGTTGACTGTGCTTCGCGGTTCATGATCCCTTCTTTAAATGTTTCGCGATCATTGATCACGCCATTATTCATGAGACTGTTTATCATCTCATCTATGACAGGCTCTTTTGTTGTTGCTTCAAGATCCATAATCATAATGTCTTTTCTTAATACATCTGTTATTTTCAAGGCTACCATCCTTTTTTTATCAAATATGTTTGTAGTTCGAGCCCTAGATACGCGTTACTTTCACCTTATCAAGTAATGAGAGAATGTCATTTTTCTTCGCAAGGTCATTTGAAAATGCTGTTGCACTGCCGGAAGCAAGTCCCATTTTAAAGGCAGTTTCAACATCCCCTGTTTTCCGATATTCGCCAATAAATCCTGCAATCATCGAGTCACCTGCACCGACAGAGTTTTTCACTTCACCACTAGGACTGATCCCTTGATAAACTGCATCCTCTGTAAATAGTAATGCACCATCACCAGCCATTGAAACAATGACATTTTTCGCACCTAATTCCAATAATTGCTTTCCATAATGTAAAATATCTTCTTTTTTACTGAAGGTTACATCAAATAGTTGCTGAAGTTCTTCTAAATTTGGTTTCACGAGTAATGGGCCATAAGGTAAAACGGATTTCAATGCATCGCCAGTCGTATCAATTACAAATTCTGCACCAGATGCAATCATTCGTTTCACTAGTTGTTCATAATAATCCTTTGGTAGCGCTTTGGGCATGCTACCAGATAGAGCAATCATATCCTCACTTGATACTTTTTCCACTTTATCTAAAAGCAGATTTGCTTCTGCCACAGAAATTACCGGTCCTTTTCCATTGATTTCCGTTTCAGAATCAGCTTTCAGCTTAATATTAATTCTTGTATCTTCTTGAATGTTAACGAAATCGGTGTTTACGTTATCGCGTGATAACCAATTTGTAATAAATTCCCCTGTAAAGCCGCCAATAAAGCCAAGTGCAGTTGTACCTACTTCTAATTCGTGAAGGATACGGGAAACATTAATCCCTTTTCCGCCTGGCAGCTTTAGGTCACTGCTCATATAGTTTAGTTCACCAAGCTTTACATCATCTGCATGAACGATATAATCAATCGATGGATTGAGTGTCACTGTATAGATCATTGCTTCGCCTCCATAATTTCTGTTTTTTGTTTAAAGGAATCAATGTTTCCCTTTATTTCATCCGTAATGATTGTGACTTCCTCCAAGTCACATACATTCGCGAAATTTACTTTATTCCATTTGCTCTGGTCCGCCAACATATATGTAATCGAAGCCTGTTTAATTGCTAAGCTCTTTAATGCTGCTTCCTCAGGATCCGGTGTTGTACAGCCAAATTCACGGTCAATTCCATTAATACCTAAGAATGTTTTATTAAACCGATAATTCCTTAATTCATTAAAGCTTGTAGGACCAATGATTGCTTTTGTTGAAGGTTTAATTTTTCCACCAATAAGATAGGTAGTGATATTCCTGTCTGTAAGTAAAGAAGCATGTAGAATACCATTCGTTACAACAGTAATATTCCCATTTTCAATATAATCAATCATTGCTAACGTCGTTGTACCAGCATCAATAAAAACAATATCATTCTTCTCAATGAGGGAAGCGGCGAGCTTCGCAATGGCTACCTTTTCCTGAACGTTTTTGAGTGTTTTCTCATTATTTGATAACTCATCATCTAGTCGGTAGATTCGTTTTGCTCCACCGTGAACACGTCTTAACTCCCCGTTCTTCTCTAGTTGATCAAGGTCCCGTCTAATGGTAGATTCCGAGCATTGAAGCGCCATCATTAATTCATGCATTTTTACGATACCATTATGTTTTAATTCATTTAATATGAAAGCATATCGTTCTTCTGTTAACATAGTAAACCTCCAATTCAGTATTTTACCATTAAAATCGTTCAAAAACAATCATTGTATTTTGGTTGTATGTAAGAGAAATAAATAAATAATCTTTTTAGTGTAGGGGTCCATAAACTTTGTTTCGTCTATTATAATAGAGATGCCTGAAGGGGGGGTGAAGTGTGGATGAAACATTAATTGAAAAAGCGAAGAATGGTAATGATCATGCTTTCCGGCTGCTCGTTGAAAAGTATCGAGCACAAATCTACAAAAGTGTTTATCCTGTTTTGCGCAATCAAAAGGATGCAGAGGACGCGGCACAAGAAGTGTTTCTGAAAATCTATACTTCTCTCCCGAAGTATGAAAACCAAGGTTTTAAAACATGGATAACCAGAATAGCCGTGAATCATGCGATTGACATAAGGCGTAAAAAGGTAAGAAGACGTGAAGAGAGTGCAAACGATATGGAACCTATTGAGCACGAAGCTTCGCAAGTAGAAAAGAGTACGGAACAAACGATAATCGAAAAAGAGAGAAAACAATATATTAGAAGCCGATTAGAAGAACTTCCAGAATCGTATCGTGGAATTATCATTGGATTTTACATAATGGAAAAAACGTATCAGCAATTGGCCGAGGAGCAGCAGGTTCAAGTAAAAACGATTGAAACAAAACTATATCGTGCTAGAAAGTGGATGAAAAAACATTGGAAGGAGAATGATTTTTCATGAAACACATCCAATATGAAGAGTGGCTTTCCTATATAGAAGATACATTAGATGAAAAGACACGTGAGCACTATGAGAATCACCTCTATGATTGTGATGCATGTATGTCACTCTACCTAGAGGCAATCGAAGCAATGGAACAGAAAATCCCAGTGATGGCTACGAATGCAACCTTTACGGATGAAGTGATGCAGAAAATATCAGATGATCAAAAGCAAGAATCGAAAGTAAAAACGGCTAAATCGAGCTTTTATCAGAAAGCAATCGTGCATTATGTTGTTGCTGCAGCAATTACACTTTTCCTTATGTCGCAGGGGGCATTTTCACAGCTAATGAATGTAGTTACAGACTTTGAAGCATCTAATAAAAATGAAACGTCAATTTTTACAAACATGCTGGATCAATCTGCTTCGATTATCGATAAATTTGAAATGAAAACAGAGAAGGGTGAACAATAATGAATAAGAAAAATCCAATTATCGCGTTTTTACTGGCATTTTTCCCTGGTGGGGGATTGTTTTATTTAGGAAAAATACGGGGTATCTTTTATACGCTTACTGTGTTTGGATTGCCAATTATGGCATTAGCAATTCACAGTATTATTGGTAATTTCGAATTGCCATTTTTAATAATCGCTTTGGCATTCGGATTATATTTTATTAATTTTATCGATACCGCCGTAACAGCCTCACGCCTTTATCATTCTAAAGGCGATGTAGAAGAAGGAAGTATGACTCAAAATCCAGAGTCCGAGCGATTTTTTACAATAGTTTTATCCTTTGTTCCTGGGCTTGGGCATTTCCAATTAGGCTTGGTGAATCGTGGCCTTACGCTACTCGTTACATTTATTGGCTTAGCGGTAATGGTTGTCTTTGTTACTGCACTATCCAGCCGCAGTGAGTTTCTTTTATTTTTGGCATTTTTACCGATTATTTGGGTATATGGATTCTTCGATGTAATGCAACAATTAACAAAAAAACAAGCTGGTGAGGAATTGATGGATCGCTCGATTATGGAAGAATTCGAGATGCGCCAGGATGATGGGAAAAAGAGCAAGACGCTTGCAATATTATTATCGATTTTCCCAGGTGCTGGCCATCTTTATCTAGGACTGCAAAGAAGAGGGATTCAGTTAATGGCAGGCTTTCTCTTTTCTATTTACATACTCGATGTATTAAGGCTAAGTATTTTCTTATTCCTAATTCCAATCATCTGGTTTTATAGCTTCTTTGATGGGTTACAAAAAGCTTCAAGATATGGTAAAGAAGCAATTGAGGACATACCTGTTATTTCCTATTTTATCAATCATCAAAAGTGGGTCGGTATCGGCCTCGTATTGCTTGGGCTTTATTATATATTTGCAGATATGGTCATTCCAGCAATCACACCAGTTGTTGAACGGATGCTGAATTTTAATGTCCAACATTGGTTCTATAGTTATTTCCAAACAACGGTTGTTTGTCTGCTACTGATTGGCGGCGGAATTAAGCTTATCGCTGGCAATAAGCGAAAGAGGGAGGGTAAAGAATGAGAACATGGCGTGTTGGCAGTATTTCGATGGGGATTGCACTTCTTATGTTAGGCATCGTGCTCCTATTATCGCAAGTTCTTCATATAGAAGCAGTCACAATCCTGCTAACATGGTGGCCAATCATCTTAATTATTTTAGGTGGAGAGATTCTTCTATACCTCTTTTTGTCGAAACAGGAAAAGGCAAAGGTGAAGTACGACTTTATTAGTATTTTCTTTGTAGGTATCATTGGAATGGCTGGCATTGGCTTGACGATTCTTACAACGACAGGGATTCTTGATAAAGTGAATAACTGGGCAAATATCGAAACAAAAACATTGCATCTCCCTGAATATGCAGCGGCAATTGATGAAGAAATCTCAAGAATTGTTGTCAATACGGGAAATCACGCTGTTACGTTTGAAGATAGTCAGCCAGATAATGTGAACATATTTGGTTCCTATCGCACGCAAATACTAGATAAAGAGGCGACGATCAAATCACAGGATGATTATTTAGTTATAAAAGAGCAAGGGGATACATTATATATCGATTTTAAGGAGGTATACAGCCTTCCGCAGCCATTTAATGACCCGGTACATTTATCTGCTACGATTCTAATTCCATCAGATCTGCAATTGGAGGTAACTGGCAATTATAATTCTATTAATTTAAAGCCAAGAAATATCACGAAAGCATGGATCGTCAATCACGTTGCCGATGTAAATATGCTTATTGGTCAGGATGCAAATGTGCTGATTGAAGCAAATGATGTTTACGAATTAAATGGGGATGACTGGGAGAATCGTTCTTCCAAGCAAGATGATGCACTGCATTCAGGTACGATGAAAATTGGCGAAGGGAAAGCTACCCTTTCGATTACTGATGCAGAGGGTGTATCAGTATCTGTGCCGTAGTCTTAATGGATTTTTAAATGAGAATGTAGGGAGCAGTATTGCTCTCTATTTTTTTTCTTTTTTTTTTTGACTATATTTTTGATAAACGCAAACATTTGTTCTATAATAGTGATAAATATTAGGGGGGAGACAATGCAGTCAAATCTAACAAAAAATATAAGTATAGATAAATTTAGAGACTTTTACTGGCTAAAAGAAGAGCTGCAATCATTTTGCAGAGAAAATGGAATTAGTGCGTCAGGTTCTAAATTAGAGATTGCCGATAGGATTGAAGTCTATCTTCTTACAGGTGAAATAAAAAATCCTTCCAGAAAAGCGGCGAGGGCCGGAAAAACAGGGAAGCAAACAGAACTAAGCCTTGATACAGTTATTACGGAGAACCACCGCTGCAGTCAGGAGGTACGGGCCTTTTTCCAGTCGGTTATTCCTAAATTTCATTTTTCTACTTATATTCAAGATTACTTTAAGAATAATACTGGAAAAACATACAGAGATGCAGTAGATGCTTGGTATGAAGAGGAGAAGCGCAAAAAGGATCCTACTTACAAGAAGAAAATTGCTCCCCAATTTGAGTACAATCAATTTATTCGTGATTTTTTCGCTGACTCGAAAAATATAGGGAAGAATCGTGAGGAAGCAATTTCTGCTTGGAAAGAGATTAAACAGCTTCCTGGGAGTAATAAATATAACCCTGATAAGAATCTGTAGATGATATTTTAGTTTAGTATCTTGATAGAGGAGAATCAGAGCCTTTTCCTAATAAATTCCACGAACCTTTAGCAGAGAAATCTTCTGCTAAAGGAAAGGGCAAGAAAATTATCCTTAGGGGCTGACTTAAAGTGAAATCATTTTCTGAGAAATATTAAATATTAAATCACCACGGCTGATTACACCAATAACTCGTCCAGCTTCATTCACGACAGGGAGCTTCTTGTAGTGATGCTGCGATAAAAGACGAATCGTCTTTTCGAATTCTTCATCAGGCGATACCTTTAAAATAAATCGCTTCGTCATGATTTTCTTTACAGGTGCATCTAAATTATGTTCTAATACATCCTCAATTGTTTCAGCTTCTACATACATAGCGTTGTATAAATTGATCAATTGTAATGGTTTTGGCGCGAGAAATCTTAATATATCACCATCAGATACCATACCAACTAGGTTGCCTTGGTCATCGACTACAGGTAAACCACCAATTCGATTGTCCACCATGATGGATAGTAATTCCTTTATCGTAGCGGTTGCCTTCACGGTAATAACGTCTGTTATCATAAAATCACGAACTTGCATATCATTTTCCTCCTTTTGAAATGGAAAATCCTTTACAGTTTAATTATACTACAATATTATTTTTAAACTGTGGAAAGTGCATACAATAATATTCAGAGTTGCAAGGAGCTAATAAAAATGATTTAGCAGTTCAAAATATGATAAGATAATAATCACAAATAATGTTCGTAAAAGGAAGATATATATATGGCTAAACAAGCAACACCAGTGAAAAAGAACGAAATAATTACACTTACATTTGAGGATTTAACACATGAAGGAAATGGCGTAGGAAAAATTAACGGCTATCCTTTATTTGTACCGAATGCATTACCAGGTGAAATTGGTACGGTTAAGATTGTAAAAACAAATAAAAACTTTGGTTTTGGTAAATTACTCGAATTGACGAAGCAAAGTCCAGAACGTGTAGAGCCAAGCTGCCATGTTCATTGTGGCGGATGTCAGCTGCAGCATATGAGTTATAAACTACAGCTTGAAATGAAACAAAATCAAGTGAAAAATGTGATGAAGAAAGTGGCGCATCTCGAGCATGTTCCGGTACATCCAATCATTGGAATGGAAAGCCCGCTTCATTATCGGAATAAAGTACAAATTCCAGTTGGCGAAAAAAATGGCGAGCTAATTACAGGATTTTATCAAAAACGCAGTCATCGTATTCTTGAAAATATGGACACCTGCAGTATTCAAGCTGAAACGATTAACGAAATTGTCCCAGCAGCTAGAGAAATCGCTAATAGAATTGGGATTAAAGCGTATAATGAGGAAAACCATCGCGGAGAATTACGCCATATTATGGTGAGAAAAGGCTTTGCAACGAATGAAGTTATGGTCGTGTTCGTGACACGTACAGATAAGCTAACAAATAAGGATGTACTAATCCATGAGTTAACTGAAAAGTTCCCAGAGATAAAATCAATTGTACAAAATGTGAATGATAAGCGCACAAGCGTCATTTTAGGTGAGAAGACCAAGGTATTATGGGGCGAGCAATATATTTACGATAAAATTGGCGACATTACATTTGCTATCTCTGCTAAGTCATTTTATCAAGTGAATCCAGTACAAACAAAGGTACTTTATGATAAGGCGTTAGAGTATGCAAAGATTGATAGTAGTGATGTGGTTGTCGATGCTTATTGTGGTATCGGTACAATTTCGTTATTTTTAGCTCAAAAGGCAAAAAAAGTTTATGGCGTAGAAATAGTTCCAGAAGCAATCAGCGATGCGAAAATGAATGCCAAATTGAATGGCATCGACAATGCAGAATTCTTTGTTGGTGAAGCCGAGAAAGTAATGCCATGGTGGAAAGCACAAGGACTAAGCCCAGACGTTATTGTTGTTGATCCACCAAGAAAAGGCTGTGAACCAGAATTCCTGCAAGCGATGATTGAAACAGAACCGAAGCGAATTGTATATGTTTCTTGTAATCCATCAACATTAGCAAGGGATCTTAGAATTCTGGAAGATGGCGGTTATGAGACGAAAGAAGTGCAGCCGGTGGACATGTTTCCTCAGACGCCGCATGTTGAGGCGGTTTGTTGGTTGGAGAGGAAAGTGTCTAACTAAAATAAACATCACCGAACCAAAATAAACATTACCGATTCAGACCCCGATTTCGTGAAAATAAACATTTCCGATTTCAGGGTCTTTTTCATGCCCAGTCCTTGTCCTGTCTCGGTTTCTCGGTGTTTCCCATATGCAACAAATTGAGAGAACTTTATTCCAACTCTCGAAAAAGCGGTGATAAAACAGGTGAAAAAGCGGCGAAAAACAGCCATTTTTGTACCAAAAAAGTGTGAAAATGGGGGTTCCGTAGGTAAACTTTATTTTAACTCGGACGGTGGAATGCGGGTTTGAGGTAGGGGGTTTGGGAGATGTTTATTTTGGTTGTACAGAAAGTGTCTAACTAATTTAAACATCACCTAAACATAATATACATTACCGATTCCGACCCTGATTTCGTGAAAATAAACATTTCCGATTTCAGGGTCTTTTTCTTTCAATTCTTGTCCTACCTATCTGTTCTCGGTTTTCTATTCCCTCTATTATGGCAAAACTTTATTCCAACTCAAAAAAAGTCCTTTTCGAACTGAAAAGTGTGGATAATGGAGGGGCAATGCAATACTTCATCAACCCATTCCGTCATATCATTACACCTTTACTACCTAATTTCCCCAGACTAATCCCATTTCTTAAACGATACGTCAATCCTAAATTCATTTTCATGAACATCGGCAACTACTTTACCTCCCTGTTTGTTGATAAGCTGCCTGACAATATGCAGGCCTAATCCAAGGTGCCCACTAGTTCGGCTGGTATCCAATCTAAATGTTCGATCAAAAATTCGATCGATTTCAGTACGATCAAATGCATCAACATCATTTATTGCACTTAACCGGACATATTCTTCTTCTTCAATTAAGTTAATTGTGAAATAGCTTTTGGCATACCGCAGGGCATTTTGAATAATGTTTATCACAATTCGATTTGTTGCCTTCTTGTCAGCTAAAATAGGACATACCACAACTTCATTTACGTGTACCTTTAACTGGCTGTTCTCAAAGTCATCGTAGAACATTAGCATAGCCTCTATGACAGTTTGATCTAAAAACTGCTGCTCCATGATCAATTGCTTGTCCGAGGAGTCAATTTGTGAGAGTTCATAGAACAAATCGACAATCATTGTGAGATTGTCAATCTTTTTTTGAATAACAGCTAGAAACTCTTTCTTTTCTGTTTCAGATAAAGATGGATCGGTTAACAATTCCGAAAATCCTTTAATTGATGTTAAAGGCGTTCTCAAATCATGAGAGATATTTGCTATTTCTTGCTTTAGTTCCTTTTCTCTCTTTTGAGTATACTGCTGATCTTGCTTGAATAAATGAATGAGCTGATTGATTTTGGCAGCAAACCGAATGAGGCTTTTACTATGTGTATTTGTACGAACCAATTCATTTGTACCGAAATTTTCTATGATTTCCTCTAATTGGTTCGTCATCTTTCTAATATCCCAATGCAAAAGCAGAAGCATCCCGATATTAATAATTAGCAGTAAAATCAAAGTAATGATTATCAACCAGCTACTCACTTCCATTCATCCCTTCTCCATCAGTCAATATTTAGCTTAGCGAACTTTCTCGCCCCTATTAGTAAAGAAACGATCGAAATAACGATGCCAGTAACCCAGTAATTATAATTGAATTGAGCCGCCTGGTCGAAAAAGCTCATTAAATTCTCATTTAATAGTGTACTTGGTGCATATTTATATAGCTCATTAAACCCTGTAATCGGGCGGAATAGTATCCGTAACAAGTCACCGGAAAATATAAAAAGGAAGAGTAACATGATAATGATATAGATTTCACTAATCCTTAACATTCTCAGCACATGAATGATAAAAAATCCACTAAGCACAATCGGCACCATGTTAACACTAGCTATCAAGAAATTCTTTACTGACTGTTTCTCGCTAGCCAAAATGCTCTCACCCAATACAATCATTAAAAGTAGTCCGACTACACATATCAACAGATAATAACTTAAAGTAAGGATTAATTTTGACCAAAAGATGGTATTCCGAGAAACACCAAAAGATACAGATTGTTTGATTAGAGACGTATCTTTTCCAGTGAGGGCCAAATTAAAGAGAAAGCCTACAATTATAATTAGTACACCACTACCAATTATGTTCGAATAAAGAAACATACTAGTTGCATAGGGAAAATTCGGGTCTTGCTGTTGAGAATAATGCAATACAACTGCTGCTACAACAATTAATAATAAACAAATCACACTCGTAATATACAGATTTTTTTTGTGCAGTAAACGATAATTTTCGCTTTTTATATAATTAATCATTTTTCATTCCCCTCCACTAATTCCAAGAAGTACTCTTCTAAATTCAGTGCTTCCATACGAAACTCCATCACTAACACACCGTTGTCGATTAAGAGGCGGTTGATTTCGCCACCTGCTTCTACATGATTTTGGATGGTTATTATATGATTAGGAAGGATTTTAAATTGAATATCGTTATATGCTCGTCCTAACAATTGTGCAGCTTTTGCTGTATCATCGACTTTAAGCTGAATTTGTTTCTTACTTTTTTCATCTAGGTCCTCTTTACTTAAATCATCGACAATTACACCATTTTTGATAAATACAAAACGTGTAGCTAGTAATTGTAGTTCAGTTAAAATATGACTAGAAACTAAAATCGTTATTTGTTTTTCTTGATTTAGTTTCAATAATAACTTACGAATTTCTATAATTCCTTTAGCATCTAAACCATTAATTGGTTCATCTAGCACTAAACAATCTGGACTGCTTAGCAGGCAAAGAGCAATTCCTAATCGTTGTTTCATTCCCATTGAGTAATCTTTAAACCGTTTCTTTTGTTGATTTGCTAAATCAACAATTTGCAAAACCTCATAAATGCGTTTCTTTTCAACAACGCCTCGTTGAATTCGGAAATACTCTAGGTTTTGAGTTGCAGTAAAATCCGGGAAAAACTCGGGTGTCTCTATCATGAAACCCATTCTTTTTCTGGATTGAGTCATCTCTTTACCTGACTTACCAAAAAAGTGAATGTCCCCTTCAGTTGGCATTAATTGTCCCGCAAGCATTTTAAAAAATGTCGATTTGCCAGCACCATTTTTACCAATTAATGCACAAATTTCTCCTTTCCTTAATGAGAAATCTAGGGGTTTAATGATTTCTACTTCTTTAAAGGTTTTTTTTAATTGATACGTTTGAATAATGGTATCCATTTTGTTGACTCCTTTACTAAATTTATTGATACATTTAGTTTAGCTCAGGTGCCTTTAATTTCCTTTAAACAAAACATAAAGAATTCATAAAGAAATTACTTCAGCATGAAGCCTACTCCCCATATTGTCTTTATGTACTCATCAGAAGTGATTTCGGCAATTTTTTTGCGTAGATTTGAGACATGAACACTAATAGTATTATCATCACCTAAGTAGGTGCCTTTCCAGATTCTTTCATAAATCTCCTTTTTGGAAAAAGCATGCTCTGGCTGACTCACAAATAAGGACAGAATATCAAATTCTGCATTCGTTAATTGTAACTCGCTGTTTTCTAAAGAAACAGATAGTTTTTCCGAATTGATTTTAAGTCCTCGCCATACTTTCTCCGCTGTTCGTAATGGATTTGCACTGGATTTTCGTAATTGGACTTCAACTCTAGCTACAACCTCTTCCTGATTAAAGGGCTTAGTTATATAATCGTCTGCTCCCATTTTCAACACTTGCACCTTATTTTCTATATCAATCTTGGCTGAAATCACAATAATTGGGATCATACTCTCTTCTCTGACCTGTTTTATTAATTCCTCCCCAGTTTTACCAGGTAACATCAGGTCTAATAAAATTAAATCGAACGTATTATTTTGCAGTTGTAACAGTCCTTCTGTACCAGAATATGCTACAACCGAATCCATACCTGATTTTGTTAAAATAAAGCTTAGTAGTTTACTAATCTCTTCATCATCTTCAATTACTAAAATTCTTTTACCTTCATTCATAATGATCACCCGTCTTTGAAAAACATTATCGTTTTACATTATTTCTATTGATTATTACTAATTATAGCTTATTTAGTTTGGACAAATGCTGATTCATTCGGTATTAAATGTTGACTGAATCATTTTGGGGAAGGAAAAAATGATACGACTCCATGATTAATTAGGAAGCTGTTACGATTTTCCATTATCATTTTGTAATATTATAAGGAATATGAAGTGATGAGGCCAGTACCTATATTTATGTAAATTCCCATATGCTTATCCTTTTATAGAATCTGATTGTGTTTAAGTTATAAAGCCATTGTTGGTTACAAGATGTAAACAGTTACGTAACCTGAAATGGTTGCTAATCAAAATTTAGATGTTATTATTATTTTTAACCCTAGTAATACGATGTACTATGGTGTACGATGTAAACAGGATTAGTTTGAAAATGAGGTGGATTTATGGATAAAGAGATAATGAAAGGCAGTATAGATATTTTGCTTTTATCCCTTCTAAATAAAAGGGAAATGTACGGTTATGAAATTGTAAAAAAGTTAAAGGAAAATAGTAATGAACTATACAATATGAGTGAAGGAACACTATATCCCGCTTTGAAGCGTTTAGAAAATAAAGAATGGCTTCAATCATATTGGGGAAGTTCAGAGAGTGGGGGGAGAAGGAAATACTATAGGATTACCCAAGGCGGAAAGAAAGAGTTAAATAAAAAATTAAAAGAATGGAATCAAATTAGCAATTTAATTAAAGTATGTTCGGAGGGAATGGCTTGGATAAAAAAATCGAAACCTATATTAATCAAATTGTGAGTCAGTTAAATTGTGACGAGGATGAAAAAAGAGAGATCATTGATGAAATGCAAGATCACCTAACCTTATTGAAAAATGAATATTTAGACCAGGGTTTTACAGATGAAGAAGCTACACAAAAGGCATTGGCGAGTTTCGGAGAACAAGAACCATTGACAAAGGGTTTACAGGAATCACTGTATCCATTCTTTAAGGTATCTAAGAAGGATACATGGATATTATTTAGTCTATACTCATTTATCATTCTATTTATGTTGCTGTTTCAACGAATCATTATTCGAATGACTGATTATTACATAAATGGAATTACATATAACAGATATATTTTATCTCCACTCGATTCAGAAGGGTTGTTTGATTTTTTAAAGTACAATTCGAATATCATTCCATTTAAAAATACAATTGGATATTTGACTGGATATCACCATTTTAATATGGACATAATCATCAATAACACTTTAGGAAACATTTTAATTTTCCTGCCGTTGGGAATTTTTCTTCCATTGCTAACTAAAAAATACAGTAGATTTACGAAAGTAATTGTTGTTTCAACAGTTATCAGCTTTACAATTGAAGTTTTACAGATTGCTTTAAAAATTGGTCGATTTGATATTGATGATGTCATTTTGAATGTTATTGGCAGCATCACTGGTTTCTTGCTTTTAAAAATGATAAAAAGTGTTATAACCTTTTATCGAAAATTACAAATTGATTCTCATGAAATTAAATAAGGACAATTTAACTGCTCCTTTTAAGATACATAGAATGGTTGGAAATTGGGGAGATATTGCTTATGAAAATTGTAATAAAAGTAGGGTTAACAATTGCATTATGTCTATATTTGTTAGTGCTTTCAAAACTAATTCTATTCAAATACCTTACGATTCAAGACATCATAAGCCAATTAACTTTTAGTTTTGATGGTTATTACTGGAATAGCTATAACTTTATTCCTTTTAAGACGATAACGTATTATTTGTTTTTGGCAAATGATATAAATTTCAACATACGGGTTGAAAATCTAACTGGAAATATCATCGGGTTTATACCATTTGGATTTATTCTTCCGTTATTGTTAAGTAAATTTCAAAGCTTTAAAAAAGTTACAGTGGCAACGTTTTGTTTAAGTTTGGCATTCGAATTGCTTCAACTTATTTTTAGATTCGGAAGTTTTGATGTTGATGATCTGATTTTAAATACACTTGGTGGAATGATAGGATATATGCCAATTAAATTAGTTAGTATGTATATAAAACATAGATGGGGAGAACAAAAGAATGTAATGGATTAAATTATGAATTTAGGGTCCTCTTCCTGAAATCCCTTGTCCAATAAGGATATAGGCATAATAGTGAAACGAGACAATTTAGCTATATAGAAGACAAAAAATATAATCTGAACGAATAGAATACATTTAATTAAAAAAAGTCCGAGGAGAAAACTTTATGAACAATGTTACGAAAATGAAAATATTCAAGCCAGTTAATGAAGTGTTTGAAGCCTTCGTTGATCCTTCAGAAATAGGTAATTTTTGGTTTTCGTCGAGCTCTGAAAGATGGGAACAGGGTAAGACGATCACACTGCGATATGATGAATATGATGCAAAAGGCGATATAAAAATAAAGGAAATCGAGTTAAATAAGAAAATCGTATTTCACTGGGGTACAAATGGAGAAGGGCATAGGGTTACGCTTACCCTGGAGAAACTTGGTGATTTAGAAAGTATCATTGAAATCACTGAAGAAGGTTTTAATGAAAATGATGAAAATATCATAAGTCAGATGTTAGATAATAAAGAAGGTTGGGTCTATATGTTGACTTGTTTAAAAGGATATTTGGAATATGGTGCTAATTTGAGAGCTTCATTGATTCATTAGTCTTTAAAAAGAATCGCTTTTCTATTGATGCAACGCAGTGTATCTGAAAAAAGTATATTAAAAGAAAACTAAGATTGTTACCAAAGCACAATCTTAGTTTTCTTTACTAATTGTTATCCTCTTCCACAAATTTCTTAAGAGCAGACAGCTTATCCTCCCAATAATGTTCAAAAAATGTAAGCCAGTCCTGTATTTCTACTAATGGTTCTGGATTAAGTCTATAACGGGTTTCACGTCCAATCTTCTGGCTTATGACAAGACGTGAACTCGAAAGAATATGCAGGTGTTTATTTACTCCTGTGCGGCTTATTGGAAAGTTTTCCGCAATTTCAGCTATTGACATTTCCCTTTCTGCAAGTAATTTTAATATACTGCGTCGAGTGGGGTCGGAAATAGCTTGAAAAACATCGTGCTTAGAATGCTCAACCATTTAAGCCTCAATATAGGCTGGAAGTTTATCTTTTACAATTTTTTCCCAGCCACTATCCATATGTTCGCGAATGGCAGTGTGTGGTTGACCGAATTCGGTTGTTTCTTCTGCATACCAGCCAGAATGAATGAGGGTAAACTCTGTTTTGTTCGCTTCTAATTTTTTTAATTCAAAGGTAAGATGCCAATCCTTATCCCAGTCAAATCCCACTCGGTTAGGTGGGTCTAGTTCGGTTATTTTACAAGGGGAGTCACCATATTCACCAGCATGAAGAACAAATTCGTGTCCCAAAACAGGTTCAAAAGTGCTTCGCATCCACCATTCAGCAATACCTTCTGATGTTGAAACAGCCTTCCATACTTTTTCAATTGGAGCATTGAGGACAATTGTTTTACGAATATCTGGTAATTCTTCCTTTGTTTGCATAAATTCATACCTCCAAAAATAGTAACTTTACGCTTAATCTTGATAAACGCTTTAACAAAAAACTTGAAAAATATTTAGATATATCTTAATTAGTGCCGTGGTTTCCAGCAAATTGCTTTACAATTTCTTTTACTTCTTCTATTTTTTCTGGCTTTAATAAACTATTCATCTTAGGTAAAAATTGTTGAATGTCATTTTGAGTAAAAGTACCGCCTACTTGCTTCCTAAAGTTGGCTGTAAGTATTTCTCTTGCTTCATCTTTCTTATCCTCTTTTACTCTTTCCAAAATAAAATTTAAAAACTTTTCTTGGCCTTGATTATTCATTGATTCTTCCTCCTAAGAACTGATGTGACACTTTTAGGTGTTATTTTATTATAACACCTAAAAGTGTCATGTCAAATACCAAAAATTGAATTTAAATCTTCTTTTGTAAATATTTATTGAATATTATTTTTCGGAATGGAATTGCTTTACTAACCCGAAATGGCATAAGCTTTCAACATATTACTGAAAGTGCTACAGTATATTCGTCTTATTGCATATCGATTTGTGAAAGCTGATGTATCTGATCGCGTTTTCCATAAACAACTGCAGCTTCTAATGCATCCAATAAACTTAGTGTTGCATCCATTTCATCGAGTGCTATAGGTTTTGTTGGAATGGGTAGAGAGAATGGGAAGCTCTTTGTCATGATGATTTGTTTGTAAAGCATATTGATGACAACAGAAGCTGGTAAGCCCAATTGGGACATAATCTCTTCAGCCTTTTCTCTTATTTCCGGTTCAACACGAGCAATGACATTTGCAGTTTTAGCTACCATAAATCATTCCCCATCAATAGGAAACCTCCTATGAAAATAAATATTTTTTTGTTCGAAATGAGATGTTTAAAACGATACCTAATCCAAACATGGTAGCTAGTACGGAGCTTCCACCATAGCTCATAAGCAGAAGTGGGATTCCAGTTATCGGAAGTAATCCGGAAACCATTCCTATGTTTTGAAAAGTGTGAAACCCAATCATCCCAATCATTCCAATACAAATAATAATTTCAAAGGTTTCTTCTCCTTGTTTAATAGCAATCGTAACAATGCGGTATATAAGAAAGAAATAGAAAAATATGACCGTACACGCTCCAATAAAACCAAATGCTTCAGCGACTACTGTGAATATAAAATCAGAGTGTGCTTCAGGTATATAGACCTGGCCACCATAATATCCTTTTCCAGTAATCATTCCAGAACCAATAGCTAAGATCGACTTGCTAAGCTGGTACCCTATTCCTCCGTCGTATTCAAACGGATTCAACCAAGAATAAATCCGGTCTAATTGATATGTATCCACGAATAGAAGCAATGTGTTCGGACTATAAAGAAATAATAAGACAAGAATGGCAATGACCGTAATACCCATCCCTAAAAACCCAACCATTATTTTCCAATTGATACCTGATACAAAAACAATAGATATAGTAATCACGAGCATAACAAGCGATGTACCAAAATCATTCTGACGATATACCAAGAAAATGGGAATCATTGAAGCAAGAAAGATTTTCAGTAGGTATTTACCATCCTGAGAAATTCTTCCCATTCCAATTTTATCTCTATGGTTTTTCGTTATGTAAGCCAGCATTAAAATGAGGAAAATTTTCATGAATTCGGATGGTTGAATTTGGCCAATACCAGGAAATAAAATCCATGATTTTGCTCCATTTCTAATTGGTGCAATTGACTCAGGTGCAAATAGAACGAAAATTAGTAATAGGATTCCGAACACGTAAAGGAATGGTGTTAGTTTCCTTATTTGTTCCATATCAAACGCGAAAATAAAAAGGATAATGATCGTTCCTAGACAAAACCATATAATTTGGCTTAGTAGAAAGTTCTGTTCATATTGCTGATATTTCTGAGAGCTTGCTATAGCAATACAGCTTGAAAGAGCGAGTAATATAATAGAAAGCACCAGTTTTTCATCTAAATGACTTTCTATAAGTTTTTTCAAAAAATCACCTCTGTATCATAGTTCCTATTCTAAATTTATCATGTATTGTTGAAAAATTGAATCTAATTAATGTAAAATTTTGTAATAAATTCTGATTTTGTTTACCAACTTAATTTTATATCATTCTTCCAATAATATTGTTAATCAAAAATACAATAAAGATTGTTTGTTGTACTGGGGTTAATTCTTAGTTTTTTTAGTATCTACACTTAATTAAAGTAAACGTTCCCAATCCGAGGGTATTTCCGTTACTTTTCCGGATGACC
This sequence comes from Oceanobacillus arenosus, assembly GCF_003369575.1. Taxonomy (GTDB): domain Bacteria; phylum Bacillota; class Bacilli; order Bacillales; family Amphibacillaceae; genus Oceanobacillus; species Oceanobacillus arenosus. The sequence continues at coordinate 274,068 of NZ_PIOC01000010.1, forward strand.
CCTGATTATTTTTATCCCAATTTGGATAAAACTTAGTTGAATTCCGATCTTATTTTTCAACTCCAATCCTATGTCAAATGGTGGTTTTAATGGTCTTCTAATCCTTTCAAGTTATTTTCCACACGACATTGAATCGGTATGCTCTCCAATGTAAGACTTAGTTCAATGTTAGAGGAAAAACTTAGGGACAGGTCAGGGAAAGGTTAAGCTATAAAAACATTTATTTTCTCGGAATATCATGCAACTAATAAAATTGCACGTAGAATTGCGATGTGCTACTCTTTGGTTGCACAACAAACCAAGGAGGAATAGTTATGAATAATGATCGAATAGAGAGAGAGATTTTTATTGTGTCTACGATTCAAACAGTGTGGGATTTGGTAAGTCAACCAGCATGGTGGGTAGGTGATAACCCTGGTCCTGATAGTGTACAAATCGACGGGAATAGAGTAGTAGCGAAAACAAGGTTTGGTATATTCCCAGTATTAATTGAAAAAATGGATACACCTAATTACCTCGCCTGTCGATGGGCTAGTTCATTCCCAGGAGAGGAACCTCGAGAAGAGAATGCTACACTTGTTGAGTTTCAGTTGACTGAGAAAGATGGAGGAACCTTGCTTTGTGTTGTTGAAAGTGGCTTTTCTAGCATTGCCGTACCGGAGGATGAGCAACGTAAGTTCTTTGAAGGGAATGTCTATGGTTGGGTACAACAACTAGAAGTATTGCGAAAGCGTGCGGAGCAATAAAATGAACTCCGCATATAAGAACAATTTTGAGCAGGTTTTGATTGCATTAGCAGACCTAACTCGCCATCAATTGCTTGACCTCATTGCTGCAAGGGGACAAGCTACTGCATCGACATTAGCGACGACAGTGAACGTATCTCGTCAAGCAGTTGAAACATCTAACCGTTCTCAATAGAGCTGGTCTTGTTGTTTCTAATCGTATTGGACGGGAAGTAAGGTATAACAGTATGTCCAGATCAATTATCCGCAACAGCAGAGTGGCTAGTGGAACTGGCAAAGGATTGGGATAGACGATTGGAATGGATTAAGCTGAAAGCAGAATCCAATGAATAAAGAGAAACAAGGTATAGACTAAATCCAGTTCCCTTACAGGAAGTGAAAGATTGGTTATCCTTTTACTCGTAGGTCTCAGGCAGATGCATGTGATTTTTTTATTGCTTCCTAAGCAACAATGAAAAACCCACTACTTTTGAAAAAGCAGGGAGAGAAAAAAAACGGTCATTTTTGAACCGAAAGAGTGTTAAAATGGGTGTTCGACAGCAAACTTTTATTCTAACTGAACCAGTGGAATTTGGGCTTGAGCTGGCGATTTTTTGAAGACATTAGATTGAATGTACAGCAAGTGTATAGTTAAAATAAACATAATTCGTTTGAAAAAAAGTGCCTATACATGGTATAAGTGTAAAGGAAGCAGAGTAATCTTTGCTTTTTAATTTTGCATAGGCTTTGACCTGGGAACCACAATGAGAGGATTTGAATTTAAGATGACAGATAATTTTTGGCGTGATTTACCACGACCGTTTTTTATATTAGCACCAATGGAAGATGTGACAGATGTTGTTTTTCGTCATGTAGTAAGTGAGGCAGCAAGTCCTGATGTGTATTTTACTGAGTTTACAAACACGGTGAGTTATTGTCACCCAGAGGGGAAACAAAGTGTTCGTGGGCGTTTGACTTTTACAGAGGATGAACAACCGATTGTAGCCCATATATGGGGGGATAAGCCTGAACACTTTAGGGAAATGAGTATTGGAATGGCGAAACAAGGGTTTAAGGGTGTAGATATCAACATGGGATGTCCTGTACCTAATGTGGCAGCGAATGGGAGGGGAAGTGGCCTTATCCGTCGTCCTGAAGTTGCAGCAGATCTAATTCAAGCAGCGAAAGCAGGAGGATTGCCCGTAAGTGTAAAGACAAGGCTTGGTTACACGAGTGTAGATGAATGGCGCGACTGGCTCACACATATATTGCAACAAGATATTGCTAATCTTTCTATTCATTTACGTACAAGAAAAGAAATGAGCAAAGTAGATGCTCATTGGGATCTAATTCCTGAGATTAAGAAACTTCGTGATGAGGTGGCACCAGATACACTATTGACAATTAATGGGGATATCCCTGACCGTCAAACTGGTATGAAGCTTGTTCAGCAATACGGTGTTGATGGGGTTATGATTGGGCGAGGGATATTTAAAAATCCATTTGCCTTTGAAAAAGAGCCGAAAGATCATAGTAATAAGGAACTGCTTGATCTCTTAAGGTTGCAGCTCGATCTCTTTGATAAATATTCAAAACTGGACCCGCGTCCGTTCAGGCCGCTTCGTCGCTTTTTTAAGATATATGTTCGTGAGTTTCAAGGCGCAAGTGAATTAAGAAATCAATTGATGAGTACAGAGACAACAGATGAAGTGCGTGCATTGCTTGATGAGTTTGAGTGAAAATTTTATATTAAACAGTTAATCTGCTTGAATGAATACGGTATTGAACCGTATTCATTCAAGCCAATTTTTGCTTTATACTTTTAGTATTTGTAATTCTGCTCTCTCTTCTTGATTCTAAGAGATATCCACCTATATTCAACAAAAAATCTTATAACATCTATTGCCAATCCTCATTTTCCCTACAATAAGAATGTATCTTTATGCTATAATTTAAAAGGTGAAAATTCGCAATCAAGAGAGGTGAATTACTTCGCTTATTGGAATATTGATTATTACAATTGGTCTTATTCCTATTGTATTAGCTTTTGCTATTAGTCAAATTTTTAAAGGATCTAAACTGTCCAAAGGATTATTCATGGCGATGTGTTTACTAGCCGTTTGGCAATTTTACATAGGAGTTCTTTACTTTGAAGAGTCTTGGAATGAAGATGTTGTATTATTTCTTTTTCGTATGTTTCGCTTCGGTCCAATCTTTACTATACCTACTCTCTTTTATTTAATATCCATCATCATACAGAATGAACCAATGAAAAAGGATAACAATAGATGGATAGAAGGTATCTCTAAGTCTGTATTTAATAAAAGAAACTTCTACTTATTACTTGTTTGGAGTGTATTTGTTTATCTTGTTGATTGGACAACGTTAGGTATTGCTGGACTGGATATTGTTAGTGTAGGTTTTTCTTCTATTAACTTTTATTACCCAGTTTACGGTCCGCTAGGTTGGTTGTTTAAAATTCATTTGGGCAGCTTTGCGCTGATCTTAACAATGGCATTTATCATTCTGCCAAAGCTATTTCATTCGAATACAAAAAACTTTTTAATGCGGTTTTCTATATATGCAGTGTTTTTTTATACATTTGGTTTATTAAACTTTCACCCAGCGACGGGCATGATATCCGGCAGCATAGCAGTCATACTATTCTCAACGTTAATCATGTTGGAGTTTGTAAAGCTGAATACGAATATGAAGTTAAATTACCATGTGCTGATGGAAAGACAAAGAAAGTTAGACTATACAGGAAGCTTAACTGCCAGCTTAATACATGAGGTTAAAAACACCAATCAAATCATAAAAGGTTTTTCTAAAATGTTAAACAAGACAGACTCCATGACAGATAGAGAGAATGGTGCTTTAGGGATGATCATGAAGTCATCAGTGCATTTACAGAAACTTGCAGACAATTACCAAGAATATATGAGGGCGTCCAAAATAGCACTTATAGTAGATGATTTAGAGTCAGTTATTAACAATGCCATAGAACTATCGCAGGAAATTGCGAAAGAGCGTCATGTAGAAATTGAATTCATCAATCATTATAAACCACTAAAGGCTTTCATAAATAAAACCTATTTGGAACAGGTGTTTATTAATTTGATCAAAAATAGCGTGGAGGCTATTCCAGACAATAAGGAAATTAGGAAAATAACGATTAGTACAGAAGTTGTTGACAAGCGTATCTTCATTCATTTTTGTGATACTGGGAATGGGATACCTTTTGAAAATTGGGAAAGTGTCTTTAATCCCTTTATGTCTATTAAAGATAATGGGATGGGATTAGGACTTCCATTTGTTAAAAAGGTATTAATCGAACATTTGGGAAACATCAGCATTGTTGAAAGTACTGCTATGGGAACCTATTTTCGAATTGAATTACCACAGAACGGGTTGTTGAATTTGGAGTAACTGAAAAAAGGATCCGCTTAAATAAGCGCTGATCCTTTTTTCATGGGAACTAAAGTGATTTGGTTCACCCTAAAATGAAACCTAATTAATTATCAATCGTAAATAAAGTTAGAGTATTATTGTCATATCCAATAAGTTTTTCCTAAAATAACCCTTTAAGAGAACTAGAAAATATGACTTCACGTAAACAAGGGGTGGCAGAATGAGAAAACTCGGTGGAATAGTAATCATTATTTTTAGTTTGCTGCTGGCATTTAGCGGGGCTATATCCTTTCAAGAGGATATTATCTTTGCCAGCATAGTGTTTTGGCTGATTAGTCTTCCTCTTTATATTAGTGGTCAAATAATCAGAACCTCCAAGTCTGAATTTAAACATCGTGGAAAACATTGGGTATCAATCTACATATTTTTCTTTTTTATTCTTCCTTTATTATTCTATTTATATGAATTTTATAACCATCTTAAGGAAGATACATTTGTTAATGAACAATTTATCATTTATGAACCAGCATCAGGAATATTAGGAGATTTGTCTCTTGGTGTTTTTTTAATTCTTATCTCCCTGTTTGCTGGTCGATTTCTTAATCCTGGATTAAAAAGAAAAGGGTTATTAAATGCAATGATAATAGGGACTCTTATTTTCTTAGCTGGATTTAATTATTTCATATTCTCTGATTACAGGGGGATACACGAGGACAAGGGATTAGTATCAAGCAATTGGAAAGGTGAAGAGCAGATTATTTCCTATGAAGAGATTGCAAGCGTCCATGTGGAACCTTATGTTCATTATGCAAATTTATCCAGTAGATCCGATGAAACAAGATTTGTTTGGAAGGTTATCTTTCAATCTAACAGTCCAAAAAATGAAGTAGTTTACCATTTTTCAGGGATGTCAGAGTTCCGTTTAGAACAAACCATCGATTTGAGGAAAATAGCGATGGAAAACAATATACCTTTTATTATGGGTGACATGAGTCAGGAAACAGTGAAGTGGTTTGATCTTGATTTGGAATTGGAAGAACTTGATAAAGAGCGTTATTATGAGCTTTTTCAAGTGAATTATAAGTAATATCGATTGGCAGACGTGGAGTTAAATATTGTAATTATATTTTAGATGAATGTTAACTGCGAATATTGTGAGATTATTAATTTTAAATAACTTTAAAAGTGAGGTCCTAAACATGTTTTTTATTCAAATGTCTGGCTTCCCGGGCTCTGGAAAGTCCACCCTTTCCAGGGAAATTGCCAAGAAAACAGGTGCAATTATTGTTGATCATGATATTGCAAAATCTGCTTTACTACATACGATACAAGATATGCCAATGGATGCAAAATTAGCTGGCAAGATTTCATATAATATTGATTGGGCCTTAATCGAATTTCACTTATCACAGGGGCACAAGGTAATATTTGATAGTCCATGCCTTTATCAAGTGATGGTTGACAGAGGAATTGAGTTATCTAAAAAGTATAAAGTAAAATATAAGTACGTTGAGTGCCGCCTCCATGATTTCCATGAGATTAACTATAGATTAAAAAATCGGGAAAGAATGGTCAGTCAAATACAAGTGGTAAGTTCTGAAGAGGAATTTAAATATACCGTAGAAAATAGCAAAAAGCCAACGGATTATCAGTGTATGGTGGTAGATACAGGTAAGCCATTAGATAGTTACATTGATAAGGTTATAGATTACATAAATGGATGAGTAATCCTCCTTATTTAAGCAACATCTTTAAATCAATTTTCTTATATCATTAAAAGAGGGGGATTTTATCATGATGGATAAAGGAAAAATCATTACTCTTATTAAAGAGGATGAATGGATGATGGAAATATTGCTCGCAGCAAAATCATTGAACTTGCCTGATTGGTGGATATGTGCTGGATTTGTTCGTTCAAAAATATGGGATGTATTACATAATTTCAGTGAAAGAACACCACTTCCAGATATTGATGTAATTTATTTCGACTCTAAAAATATTGATGAAATAGAAGAAAAGAAATTTGAAGAAATGCTCATCAAAATTATGCCAAATATTCCTTGGTCTGTGAAGAATGAAGCAAGAATGCATATTAAGAGTAATATGCCCCCATACTCCTCTTCAGTTGATGCTATATCTAAGTTTCCAGAAACAGCAACAGCTTTAGGGGTTAAATTAGATAGCAAAAATAATGTGATATTAGTGGCTCCTTGTGGAATTAGCGATGTTATCAATTTAGAGGTTAAGCCTACTCCATTTTTTGCAGAGGATAAATTACGTGTGGAAATTTATGAAGATCGTATAGTGCAAAAGAATTGGAAATCGATCTGGAGTAATTTAAAAGTGGAACATATCAATACTTCTTCATTAATCTAAATCAACTGATTGAGTTTATTTTTACTATTAATAGAAAACGTTTACAATTATATAAATGGAAAAAGAACGAAAAAGATTTATTCAAGAGCAGTAGAAAGTAGGGGGAAATGTTATGGGAAATAAAAAGCCGCCAATAGTTATTTCCATTGCTGGAGTCTCTGGTGGTGGGAAAACAACTATCGCAAAGAGTTTAAATGAAAAATTACATAATTCCAAAATCCTGTATTTTGATGACTATGACTTTGAAGGACCTGACGACATAATAGAGTGGGTCGACAATGGGGCTAATTATGATCAGTGGAATTTGGAACCGTTAATTACAGACTTAGAAGTATTACTTGCGGAACCCTTAGACCACATTGTCCTTGATTTACCGTTTGCTTATAAACACGCTAAAATAAGTAAATTGATAGACTTCGCTGTTTATATTGACACCCCATTGGATATTGCGATGGCACGTCGGATAATAAGGGATTTCAAAAATTACTCTGGAGAAAGCATTTTGATTGAAATGGAAAACTACTTGTCGGCTGGAAGACGAGGCTATCTTGAAATGCTTAAGTCTATTAAACCAAATTCAGACATGATTGAGGATGGTTCCCAATCGGTATCTGAAATTACGGATAATATTTGTACAGCGATTCTAAGGCGATAAAACTGGTGTTGTTGCTGAATTGGCAATTATTTTACGGTGGTACTCACTAAAATATAATAAAAGGGGGGATATTTATGCTTCTCACGGCTTTGATTTTATGGGCGTTAGCATTTATTTTTATTCTTTTCGTATTAGGATTCCTGTTAGAAAACTGGTTTAATAGATTACTTGGTGTTGAAAAGAAAAAGATTTCAGAAACGCCAGGTAAAAAGTTTGAGAAATGGGGAAGGGGAATTTTCATACTTTTCTATGTATGTACTCTTCCGTTTATGATAAGGGAACCTAGTCTTCTGAAGTGGCTTTTGATACTGTATGCAGTTGTGGCATTGGGTTTTCAGTCTGTTTTGGAGTGGAAATACATAAAGAACTCCAAACAATATATCACTACACTTATTATTATGGTTTTAGTAATAATTATTATCTTTGGTGTTGAGTATCTTATTCAATCATTGCTTTGAAATTAGTTTTTTGAATGTAATGGTAATATTGGAGTGGAAGGTTCAATGATTTCCGAACTAACTAAGAATGACTTTGATAGATGTAAAAGTTTAATCAATCAGCGGGAACAAATAGAAGTGAAAGCTGTAATTGAAGGAATTTACATTTGCTTATCAAATGTATTGTATACTGTAAATATCCTACTGACATGCAGGAAAGTATCTTTCTAGGAGAATTACGATGAAATTAGATTGCTTGATTGTTGATGATGAAATTGCTTTAACTCATTCGAATCGGAACAATCAAATGTCTTGGTCAATGTTAAGCCAACTGCAGATACAAGAGAACTTTTGAGAAATATTGAACAAATGGACCATGTGAGGAAAGTAAATATTTTCGACTTGATTACAACAAAAATTGATGGCCAAACCGTATATACAAATGTTACAGATCGTTATGATGATTTAGAGAATGATATTGTGTATGAAGGTCGCCAGCCAAAGTATGAAAATGAAATATCCATTTCTTGGGTCGTGTCAAATCAAGTTAATAAAGGAATTGGTGATACGGTTGAAGTCGAATATGGCACGGAAACAAAGCGTTACTTGGTAACCGGTCTGAGTCAATCAATTGGAAATCTGGGCCAGGTAGCAGCACTAACAATGGAAGGAATTCAGCAATTACAATCAGACTATAAAGGGTCGACTCTTTATGTGTACCTAAATAATATTAAGAATAAAGACTTCATCAAAAGTATACAGGAGCAGTATGGAGATAATATCGATGAAACATTAGATATCGATGAAAATATTGAAAGTCAGACAGGTATGTATACAGCTGCAGTGTTTGCTGTTATGGTGATGGTTCTGACAATTACTGTTCTGGTCGTTGTGATGATACTGTATTTAATAATTAAAACGATGATTATTAAACGTAAGAAAGAGTTTGGTGTAATGAAAGCAATAGGCTATTCAACGATTCAACTGATGAACCAAATATCCATTAGTTTTCTGCCTGTAATAATGACAGGTGTTGCAATTGGTGGTGTGCTGGGTTATTTCTTCACTAATCCTATGCTTTCCGCCCTACTTTCAAGTGCAGGGGTAAAACGGTTAGATTTTATTATTCATTTACCAACTATCTTAATGCTTTGTGTGAGCATTATTATTTTAGCCTATATTGTGTCATTGCTCGTATCTCGAAGAATTAAGTCTATTTCTGCTTATGGATTGATTACGGAATAGTGCAGGTGATGAACTATTAGATTCCTGCTATAATGTAAGGGAGCTTGCGGCTCTTTATAGGGTTGACTTATACACAGTTATGAATAACCTTCCAGTCGGTTTTTTTATAAATCGCGAGGGAAGGTTATTTATCATTCAATATGATTTTTTGTTTATGATTTAAAGTGGAACGGACATTTTACTTAAATAGACTTAATTGTTAATTGCCAAATATTCATTTAAGGCCTGCTGCAAGTTTCCTTTTATTTCTGTATTTTCCCCAATGTCTACCCCTAAGTTAACCATTTTTTTCGCAAGTGTTGGTCTTAAGCCTGTCAGGATTGATTTTGAGCCCATCAACTTTATCTCAATTAACACTTTTTGAAAATGGGCAACTGTATTTTCGTCCATGTCGGTTATACCGGAAAGATCAATAATTAATGCGTTAATCCTTAATCTGGATATTTCACTTAAAGCCTTTTCCTCAATAATATCCATTCGATATGAATCAAACATACCAATCAATGGTAGAACGGCTATTGAAGAGCTAACGGGTATGATCGGAACCGTTAGATGTTCAACTAACATTCTTTGATTCATAATTAATTCATCTTTAAATTTAGAATAGCTAATGAAAAAGTTGTTTAAAAATTCATCAATACCGTCATTGATTACCTGTTCGAGTTCGTAAAAATCTTCAACGGATGCAGAGCTGTTGTTCAATTGATTATATTCACGCAGGAAGTGCCATAAAGTGCGTCTAATTGCATGTACCCATTCTAATTTGAGCGCCAAGGTTAATGAATGTCTTGCCCAAGAAATACCCTCTACTTCTGCAAATGCAATAAGGTTATCACGTTTATTTCCCAAAACGTAGAGCGCAATAGTTTCTGCATTTTTTAAAAGATCAATATTTCCTGCTTCTAGAATAGCATGAATTTTTGTAGCAACATTACTTGCCTCTGATAAAAGCTTAGCCTGAAACTCCTCTCTATTATTCAATATATATTTATCAATATCGCTTCTGCCTGCCAAGCTCATTTCCTCCTTTTGTGAGTTTTTTATCGGAAGTCCCGATAAGAATAATGTTATGTATATATATATTTTCATTCTATAGTAAGAAGAAAATCCCTTCTTTTTCGTCTAACAATTAACCTAATTATACTCTATTACTGCTTCCAGATGTTAAATAAGAAAATATGGAGAGTTTTTATGTACACTTTAATCTATTATGATAAAATATTCAGTAACTTATTTGGAGGGGAATTTATGAAGGCTGTGGTAAATAAACATTTATTTCTATTTGACGGCAGTCCGCCATTTGGTAAAATGCTTGGCAGTAAGTTCGCAGACCTGTCTTTAAATGATAAAGGGAAGATAGCGATTTTATTTGTTGAAAGAGAAGGCTGGATGGAATATATGGGGAGATATACAAATATGCTGTTGGCCAATGGGGTTACCAACTTTGATTATTTGCCTCTTTCTTCAAATCAGACAAATAATTATATAAATGAATTGATATTCTGCACCGGAATAATTATTGGCGGGGGAAAAACTGAACGATATCATGAATATATTGTTGATACAGAGATCGGGAAGTATATTAGAAAACGATATGAAAAAGGAATTCTTGTAGCAGGATTTTCCACAGGTGCTTTAATCAGTCCTGAAAAATGTGTCATACCTCCGATTGATAATGCTGGAAGGCAGCATTTATTCCTTAGTGGTTTAGGACTTTTAAGGGATTGTATGATAAGTGTACATTTTACTAAATGGAATGAGGAAGAAAATCTAAAAAAGGCGATATATAAAGTTAAAGTGCCAATCGGTTACGGTATTGATGACGAGGAAGGTTTGTATTTTAAAAATGGAGTGCTTTCAGGATCAGAGGGCGATAAAATTTACATTTTCAATACGTAAAATTGATTGATCTGAAACTAAATATTGGACTTTATTGGCTAATGCTATTGGAGGGAAGGTTACTATGTGGAGAGGTTCAGCAGCTATTTGTATTAATCAAAAAGATGGAATTTTGATGGTGGCACAAGAAAAGCCAAATGAATCAGAACTTTAGTCCGTTCCATCTGGCGGAATTGAAGCAAATGAGACATTTGAAGATTGTTGCATCCGTGAAGTTTTAGAGGAAACGGGATACAAAGCTACCGTAATATCTAAAATCAATGAACGAAATACTCTTACATATGGAGTATGTATACCATATATAATACTTTGATGTTGAAATCGTCGGAGAGGAGAAAAAAATTCAACACCCTGATTGCTTAATTTTTGATATTTGTTGGAAGCCGATATCTAAAATAAAAAATGATTTAAAAATGTTATTTGAAGAAGAACATGAGATACTGCTTAATTATATAAAAGAAAGTTAAAAAAATGGAGGGGTACTTTGCAAAAATGTGAAAACTGTAACTCACAATTTGGCTGGGAAAAAGTCTTTAAATCGTTTTGGTGGGCATATAGACCAATTGAATGTGATAACTGTGGCAATACGCATAAGATAACCATTTTAGGTAGACTAACTGGAGCAGCCATATCCGTTGTGCCAATGATGTTATTTTTTAATTACCTCTCCCCTTTTGATAGTTCTTCTTTAACCATCAGTACAGGTCTTATTATAGGAATTGTTGGTTTATTAGTTGCGCCGTATGTTATTCAATACAAAAGGACATACTGAGCAGTTAAACATAAATAATTGGTGCTAGTATAGTTGACTGTTAGATAAACTGAATAAGTAGAGGAAATTTGCTATTTAACTAATTGGTTTGTTAATGCAAGAGGAATAGCGCCATGATATTTTACTAAAATGCAAGTTAATATAAAGGGGGGATTGGTGAAATAAAGGCGTGATTAAGAACATATTAATAAAGAGGTGTAGTTTATGTTTAATAATAAAATTACAAAACTTTTGCATATTCAGTATCCGATAATACAAGCACCAATGGCTGGCGGAGTAACTACTTCGAATTTAGTAGCAGAGGTTTCGAATTCTGGAGGTTTGGGGATGATTGGGGCAGGCTATATGACCCCTAATCAAATGCGTGAACAAATTAGGGAAATAAAACAGTCAACATCCAATTTTTTTGGTATAAATCTATTTGTCCCCAGCGAATTCGATGTTACGCAAGACAAGATAAAATCAGCTAACCAGATATTACAGCCTATTCGTGAGCAATTGGGTTTACACCATATAGATAACTTAGAAATTCCTAAATATGATAATGTACTAGAAACATTTAATGAACAAATTAAGATTGTAATAGAAGAAAAAGTCCCTGTTTGTTCTTTCACATTTGGCATTCCTTCAAGCAAAGTTATTAATGAGTTAAAACAACATAACATTATGCTAATGGGAACAGCCACAACTGTTAAAGAAGCAATTGAAAATGAAAATGCTGGAATGGATATTGTTACCGTTCAAGGCAGTGAGGCTGGAGGTCATCGAGGCAACTTTATCAATGAGGATCACGAAAGTTTAATTGGATTAATGTCATTAATCCCGCAAGTTGTTGACAATGTAAGTATTCCCGTTGTTTCAGCTGGAGGGATAATGGATGGGAGAGGGTTAATGGCATCTATTTGCTTAGGAGCCAAGGGTGTACAAATGGGAACGGCTTTTCTAACCTGTACTGAAAGTGGGGCTAGTGAGATTCATAAAGAAGAAATTCTTCATGCTCACGAAGATCAAATGGTTTTAACTCGTTCATTTTCAGGAAAACGGGCAAGAGGAATTAAAAATAAATATATTTCAGAGATGGAGAAACATGAAGCAACTTTACCGGAGTTTCCTGTTCAAAACACACTAACTAAAGGTATTAGAAGTGCTTCTTCTTCACAAAAAAACCGGGAATTTATGTCTCTTTGGTCAGGACAAAGTCCAAGATTAGCTGAAAAACAAACTGTTAACTCGTTAATAAAAAATATTATTACAGAAGCAAAGAATATTATAACAGCTTTATAGAATTAATTGACAGTTTAGTTCAATAGACACCGTCCATTACCACCGACAACAGGGCATGCAAAGAAGTAATAGGTATTCACCTATGGATGCCTAACTGAATAGCTTATTGGGAAGGCTATTTTTAGGGGGAATCGGTGTGGGTTACTATGTTACTGTAGAGTCAGGCGTAAAACTGTATGTAGAAGATATAAATACCGAGGGCAGTAAGACGATAGTGTTTTTACATGGTTGGCCGTTAAGCCATAAACAGTTTGAATATCAATTTAATGTTCTCCCTTTTATGGGTTACCGCTGTATCGGAATAGACTGGAGAGGATTCGGAAAGTCGGATAAGCCAATAAGTGGATACAATTTTGACCGATTGGCGGATGATATACGTGCAGTAGTTGATGTACTTCAATTAGACAATTTCACTCTCGTAGGTCACTCTACAGGTGGAGCAATTGCGATTCGGTATATGTCGCGACATAATGGTTACGGAGTATCCAGCCTTGTCTTAGTAGACGCCGCAGCACCTATAGGATTTTCTACAGAAACTGCAAATAGATTCCTTACTCAAACGTTAAATGACCGTCCTAAGATGATTAGAGAAGTGACAGACAGCTTTTTCTTTCAGTATATAACAAGCTCATTCTCTGAGTGGTTTTTTCAATTGGGTATACAAGCAGCAAGTTGGTCAACGGCAGCAATCATAATTACACTAAGAGATGAGAAGCTTTATACAGATTTGCAAAAAATACTTGTACCTACCTTAATCGTTCATGGTGTTCACGACAAAGTTATTCCATTTGCACAAGCTCATGAACTAAATCAACAAATAAAAAATTCACAGCTAGTTCCATTTCATTACAGCGGTCATGGTCTTTTCTGGGAAGAACGTGACAAGTTTAACGAGCTATTAGGAAAATTTATTGGTTGATAGTCCTCTTCAACAAACTATGCAGGGTTTAACAAGAAAATCTTCATTTTATCGATCTATTTTTCTTACCCCCCAAAGGAATTAGTTAAACAAAGAGACGATCAGTAATAATTAACAAAATAATTACTTGCTATTAAGCTAATAGGTTACAAATTAGGATTTTTTCTCGAAACTCGGACTTTTTATTGTTTCACACTATTTTCTTTTTGTACGGACTTGTTAAATTATAATGTCGATATTTATGATAAAAAATGACTTATTCTCTTGATAAGTCATTTTTAACTTTGCAGACTGAACATTACCCTTCGATAGCGCGTCACATAATTCAATCTTTGTATAAAGTTTTTTCTCTTGTTTCAGAGTATGAAGAAACAAACGAATCAAGTCATCGGTCAAATCGTGATTCTCTGATAATATTTTTACAGCGATAGTTCTATTATATGTTTCTTTGGATTTAAGCATTTCTAATAGTTCAATTTGTGTATGGTTGCTATATTGTTGCAAATCATCACTTGTAATCTTTCCACGATTTTTTAACTGAGAATCAGAACTTTTCATTTATTCCCCCCTATATCAATTTTACTCATTTCAGAAGCTTAGACAAATTATTAGGATCTTATTGGACAAGTTAGTTGCTATCGTAATTTAGTATGTAAAATTTTTGAGTTAAGTTGACTTTAGTCGTAGCACTTTAAGAAAGAATGGGATACCTATACAAAATGTTTTTAATGTATTCCTTTATGAAACTTTTCAAATTTCCACTCGTATAAAGATTAAAAGTTGTAATGAAAGGAGTGTTTATATGTCAGACCCATTTTTCATGGATGAACCTATGTTCCAAATTGTCCCTATTTTTATTGGAATTATTTTTGTTATAGTTATCGGTGGTATCTTATTTTCAGTTTTCAAAGGTGTTGGTCAGTGGCGTAAAAATGAGCAGTCTCCGAAACTAAAAGTGGCAGCTGAAGTCAAATCCAAACGAGCAGAAGTTTCTAGAAGTGCTAATATGAATCATCACAATGACGACCAACACTACCATTCCTCAAGCAGCACTCATACAAGTTACTTTGTTACTTTCGAGTTTGAAAGTGGTGACCGTTCAGAGTTTCATCTTTCCGGAAATGAATATGGGTTACTTTCTGAAGGTGACATTGGGATGTTAAGCTTTCAAGGAACTCGATATTTAGGCTTCGAGAGGGATAAAGCTAAGAGAGAAAATAATTAGGCAGAAGGATGAATTAATTTGATTGATACAGAGAGATGTTATTTCAATACTTTTACAAAAGCGGACAATGCCGATGTGAAAAAGCTTTTTGTAAATCAGGCTGTAAGAAAATACCTGGGTGGCATCAGAGATGAAGAATCCATTTTAAATGTATTAGACGATATGATAAATCCTCCAGATAATGCTTTTTATTGGGTTGTTAGAGAGAAACAAACCAATAACTTTATTGGCTTAGTTTCTCTGGATCCCCATCATGAGGGAAGGTTTCTTGAGATTTCATATCAAATATTACCAAATTGGTGGGGGAAAGGTTATGCAACGGAGGTAGTCCGGCCCATTATTGATTATGCCTTTAAAGAATTAAACCAAATAATATTAATTGCTGAAACGCAAACTGATAATAAAAATTCTATCAGGCTATTGGAGAAATTAGGGATGCAATTAGAATGCAAAATTACCAGATTTGGTGCTGAACAAGCAATTTATTCTATAAAACTATCCTAATATACTGCTATTAATTATTGGTTAGGACTGAGAAATCTGTGTTTAATCGTTTTGGTGCCTTTCATCCATGAGAATCTTTAACTATACAAATTATTAAGGGGGAGTAGTTAACATGAAAAAGTACATTAATAAGGGAAATATTATAATATTTTTATTAGGTTTTTTATCATATTTTATTATTTCTACGATTTTTAAACTAATATGGTAAGATCCCCTTTTAAAATGGGAGATTTGTTTTCATTTTTATGATTTATGATGAAATGGGCATTTGCCTTGAATTGGCTCTATATCGTCTCCAATAAAGAATTGCTTCCATTCATTATGTGTCGGATCGCCAAAGTGGCCGATATCTGGATGCTTCGGCAGCTGATCCCATGCTTCTACACGTTTACGGACCCTTTCACGTGACATAATACCACCTTTATCAGTTCCTCTCAATCCTTCAAAGATCTTGCGCGGCTGGAATCCAAGCACCATTGCATTTCCTAGATTACGAGTCTTTCGCTGCTTATATGCCGGAGCATTTCCGAACACGAAGATTGGCTCGCCATTAAATCGATAATCCCATAAATAATGTTCAGGATCATGCTGACTGCCCTTTGGCCATTCAACTTCATCGACTTCATGTAAGTATTGGAGAATCTCCCAAAACTGCTTACGGTAATCTTCAAGAGCGCCCTCTTGCTTAAAAGGTTCTACAAATACAAAGAGACCGTGTCTCTTGTAGTTTGGCAATTTAAACAAATTCAGAAAGACTTCCAGTGCAGCAGGCAGATTACTCCAATCTTCTTGGGTAATATAAGCATAGCGGAGCTCGCCTTTCAGTTCGCCACCCATACCAAAATAACATGGAAACGTTTTATTTGTTACCGTGTTATGAAAAGTTTCATATTCCTTATAGAGCCAGCTCGGCAAGTCTATTCGATTATGGAAATCATCTTTTGTTAATAATGCTTGTTTCTTCGTAATCATACTTTCGCCTCCACCAACTTTATTCGCAGATTTCTTTATGTCTAATCTCTACCCATCCTAATTTTCCCGAAACATTGGTGTAGTTGAATTTTTAAATTAGTTATGGAATGAAATTTCAAGTGAGCAAGGGAAGGATGAACTAAGAAAGTGAGGATAAATTATGATGAAATTGAGATGAATCTAATCTCAAATCCATTGGCAAACAAAGAATATAAGAATAATAATACTGAGCGTTCATTAGCTGTGTCACAGTACCATATTTTAGAGGTTGATTTTTCAAAAATTATGAATTCAGGTAGAATATTCCGATATTGTATCATACCAAAGATGCGCTTTTCAAAAATAGTGCCAATAGCATCATATTAAGAAAAAATGCTATTTATGCGAAGAAAAAAATTTAATTACAAATAATGCTTCAGCAGATAAATATAAAAAGTTTATAAATTATTTTGTGAAATCCCCATAAACTCTAGGGTGCTATTAGTATATGTTCGAACAATTTGTTATTAAATGGAATGCCTAACCGTTAACAATCAATTGCTCGTATGATAAAATATTCAGTAACTTACGTTGCATGTAGAGATCAGTGGGATTCATTTCAAGGAGGAAGGGAGCTCAGAATGAATTACATTAAAATTGCGATTGTTTTACTTTTGATAAGTAACTGTCTTTTACTTATTGGTCTTTTTCCAAGAGAAATACAATATATCTACATTTTTTTAGGGGTAATATTAAGTTATATTGGGATAGCAGCATTATTGCTGGGGGCTTTTAAAAGGTACAAAATCGACAAAGGGTCTAGATGATAGTTTGAAATTAATGATTTAAGGTGGAATGGAAATCTAACTGTTTGATATGTTGTAAATGATATGAAGTAATTACGGTGTTGTTCCTGGCTTAAGGATAGAATATGAACATTGGTGTCAGATTAATGTTAATATATAAAATAGGGTGATTTATTTGTTAATAAGGGAGGCGATTTAGAATGATGCAAAAGGGATTGCTAAAGTCCACGTGGAAAGTTGGAGAACCACATATAAAGATATCAATCCAGATGATTTTTTGAATAACTTGTCTTATGAAATACGGGAGCAATTGTGGATCAATAATATTCCGAGTGGAAATGTATTTGTTGCAGAAAATGAACTTGGCCAGATTGTTGGCTTTTCATCAGGTGAAAGAGAAAGAAGCGGAGAGTACAAGGAATATGAAGGTGAACTGAGTTCAATTTATATTCTAAAGAAGTATCAAGGCAGAGGAATAGGGAAGTTATTAGCAAAGCCAGTATTTGAGAAGATTAGGGATTTAGGAATGAACACAATACTTGTTTTTGTATTAGAAGATAATGAATCCAGATTATTCTATGAAGCACTTGGTGGTAAGGTGATAGATAATGTAGAAATTGAGATTGCAGGAAAGAAACTTAATGAACTTGTTACGGATGGGATAATATTAGAAGCATTTTATAATACCGAAGACACAGGAGGGTTACTATGAAAAGAAAATTTTTGTTCAGTTTTAGCATTATTGGGACTTTAGCGCTCTCAATTGGGCTAATGACAGAATTAGAAAGCACAGTTGTATTGGTAAAGGAACAGAAAGAATCGAAAATTTCTATTATAGGACAATCCGCCATTAATAATGGAGATCAATACAGAGTTGTAACGGCAGCAGAACAAGACATGCTGGAAGGCTATATTAAAGATAAAGATCGATACATAGAAATCACAGCAGAAGAACAAAAAATGGTAGAGGAATCGAAGGATTTATCCGGATTTGTATCGCAGGAAAATGGAGAAGGCTTCTATTTTGAAAAAAGGATGCCAAAGTATTAAAAAATGATAAAGGGTTGATCAATTAATGGAATCTATAATGTCGATATTCCCGATTATATTTATGCTGGCAATTATAGTGGCAGTAGTCACGATTTTATTAAGAGCATTAAATAATTCCAAACCAAACACAGATTTAGAAAGAAGGGTTGAAATCTTGGAAAAGGAAATAACCAACCTTAAGAATAATAAATGATACAAATTCTGCCGTTCTTACTTTTTCATACAGAATTACGATATTTGAGGAGGTATAAGACAATGGTGAAATTACGATATCACTCTTCAAAATAAAATTTGAGGAGGGAAAATACATGAAAATAGATTTTAGCAATAATAAAAGTGTTAACAAAGAACAATTAGTGAAATTATATAATGATGTCCAATGGTATGCTTATACACGGGATGTAGATGTTTTACAGCATGCAATATCACAATCATTAGATGTTATATCTGCTTGGGACGGAAATAATTTAGTTGGGCTCATCCGGGTTGTAGGTGATGGATTAACGA
The DNA here is from genome assembly GCF_003369575.1 of Oceanobacillus arenosus. Lineage (GTDB taxonomy): Bacteria > Bacillota > Bacilli > Bacillales > Amphibacillaceae > Oceanobacillus > Oceanobacillus arenosus. Next base: position 292,834 of record NZ_PIOC01000010.1, read on the forward strand.
TCATTTATATCCAGGATATCCTTGTTCTAAACGCTTACCAAAATCAAGGGATTGCAACTCAACTAATGCAGCAAATTCTGTTAAAGTACGGAGGTGTTCGTCAAAAAGTTCTTTTGACTGAGGAAGCACCTGACGTAAGACATTTTTATGAAAAGAATGGATTCGAATCTTGTGATAAGGGTTCTTTTGTAGCATTCGCTAAGTTTAGTTAATTCTTCAATTAAAATCATCTTGCAAATCTAGCATGCTATCTAACTCTTTAGTAAAACTTTATATGGGAATTAACAGGAAGTAATGATATATGGAACCAAGTTGGCTTGATTGGGCGAAGCAACATCAAGCAATTGCACAGGCTGGATTAACTTATTTGAATTAATAAGAGATATATTTATAGTAGAAACAGGGAAAGTAAATGGCAAATTAACACCATTATTTTTTAGGAGCATCCCTATATGTTATTTAAAAAAGTATTTGTAAATGGAAAATGAATATCATTTTGGGGGTAATCTAATGAATTTAGAAGAGCAGAAGAAATATATTTGGTCCGGTAAAGTGTATAACGATTTAACTCCGGATTTAGTCAAGGCAAGAGAAGATGCGGTATTTCATTACAAATGAATATAATAATAGTTTCGGCAAACCACAGCATGAAAGAGAAGACATATTAAAAAAGCTGTTAAAGAGTAGCGGAAGCGCCGTTCTTTTTCAACCAAACTTTAGATGTGAATTTGGCTACAATATTACAGTAGGCAATAATTTCTATTGGTGTGTTTTTATTCTAAGTAAATAATATCGATGAAAGTGGTCTTCACGGGAGAATGGCTATAAATAATGAATCATGAATCAATAAAAAACGAATCCTAATCTATAGAAGGATTCGTTTTTTATTTTCGTAATTGAAAGTTTGCCGGGGGGATAAATGGATATACCATCAATGGAAAATATGTCTGATTTGGACATTTTTCTACAAAAACACCTTGTCTAGCTAAATTTAATAGTATATAATTACTCTATTGATTTAGCGCTTTAATACGATAAAGTATAATGTGTTCTGAAAGTACTTGTTTAGTTTAAGAAAGTAGGGAGTTTTATAATGTTAGCGGAAAAAGGAAAGAATCCAGAGCCAAAAAATATGGAAAAATCAAAAATACCACATACCTTTATTATCCTATTCGGAATTATTGTTTTACTAGCAATTACTACTTATTTCATTCCAGCTGGTGAATATGATCGAGAAACGACTGAAGATGGAAGAACGATTGTTATAAATGGGACATATCATGAAACCGATGCAAGTCCAGCAGGCTTCCTGGATATCTTCACAGCTGTATTTGATGGAATGGTTCAAAGTGCAGACATCATTTTTTTATTATTTATTGTTGGTGGATCATTTGGAATTTTAACAAGTACTGGTGCGATTGAAGGTTTGTTTAACAGGTTAATAACAAAGCTAAAAGGGAATGAAATTTATTTAATCCCAATATTAATAACGTTTTTTGCTATCTGTGGTGCAACCTTTGGTATGGCTGAAGAGAGTATCCCATACTTAATAATTCTTTTACCTTTCCTGCTTAAACTGGGATTTGACCGAATCATTGCTGTGGCTGCCCCCATGATTGGTACGGCCATTGGATATGCGGGAGGCGTTACAAATCCATTTAATGTTGGGGTGGCACAAGGTATTGCAGAATTACCATTGTTCTCAGGAATGTTCGTGCGAATTGTTTTATTAGCAATCTTGATTATTATCACAAATATATATGTCATGCGATATGCTAGAAAGATATTGAAAAGTCCTGAGAGAAGTCTTGTATATAGAGAAAGACCATTTATTTCAGAAGATGAAAACCCAACTTTTAGTCATCAATTAACGAAAAGTAATGGAGTTATTTTGATTATCTTTCTTCTTACCATTTTAATCATTCCTTTTGGTATCATCAATTATGGATGGTATATGAAGGAAATCGCTTCCCTATTTTTAATCATGGGTGTCATAGTAGGGATCATTGCCAAAATGAAGTATAATCAGATAGCCGAATCATTTGCAAAGGGATGTAATGATATGGTTGTAGCAGCATTGGCTGTTGGTTTAGCACATGGTGCAGTCGTCATCCTAGAAAATGCAAATGCGATTGATACGATAGTCTACTCATTATCTGGTTTAATTGAAGGCCTGCCGTCAACAGTTGCAGTAGCTGGGATCTATGGCGTTCAGAATGTTATCAATTATATTGTTAGTTCAGGAAGTGGACAAGCTGCATTAACGATGCCGCTCATAGCGCCGTTAGCTGATTTGGTTGAAGTAAACAGACAAACTGCTGTTTTAGCTTTTCAAATTGGCGATGGTATTTCCAATGCGCTTACACCTACCAATGGTCAGTTGATGGCCAGTTTAGCGATTGCTGGATTATCCTGGATTAAGTGGGCAAGATTTCTTATTCCATTATTAATCATCCTTTATATTGTTGGGTTAATTTACCTTCTTTGTATACATCTATTTATATGGGTATAAAAAATTGCTAGTAATTAGAGAGGGAGAGACAACGATGTACAATAGTTTACAAAAACTAAATGAGATACCGATATTTCATTTCTTTTCCGAGATATCCCAAATACCGAGAGGCTCAGGAAACGAAAAAGAAATTAGTGATTATTTAGTCCGCTTTGCTTATGAGCGCGGATTAGAAGTAATTCAAGATGAGGCATTAAATGTAATTATCAAAAAGCCTGCTACAGAAGGATATGAAAATGGGCCGACAGTGATCATCCAAGGACATATGGATATGGTATGTGAGAAAAATGAAGGGACAATTCATGATTTTAGCAAAGACCCATTAAAGCTGCGAATTAAAGATGATATGTTATATGCAACAGATACAACGCTAGGAGCGGATAATGGTGTAGCGGTTGCGTATCAATTAGCGTTATTGGATGCTGTGGATATAGCCCATCCAGCCCTCAAAATTGTCATAACGACAGAGGAAGAAACAACAATGAAGGGTGCATTAGCAGTTGACTCCAGTCTTTTGGAAGGGAAAATTTTGATAAATATTGATTCAGAAGAAGATAATAAACTGTTGGTCAGTAGTGCAGGCGGATTACAGACAGTTTTAGAAATACCGATAATAGAAGAAACTACACATGAGGAATACGTGAGTTATAATCTATCGGTGAAAGGTTTAATAGGTGGACATTCTGGAATTGAAATTGACCAGGAAAGAGGAAATGCGATTAAAATAATGGGACGACTGCTGTATGACCTGTCGACTAATTTTAACTTAGTAATCCAACATGTGCGTGGCGGTATGGCATCCAATGCAATTCCTCGTGAAGTAATGGTTACCATCGCATTGCCGGAAGGGGAAGTTGGTTTATTACATCAAAAAATACAATCATGGACGCATACGCTTAAAAAGGAATTTGCCATTTCTGACCCTGATGTTTTCATTGAGCTGAAGCAAGTAGAATACTCCTTGCCGACATGTTTTTCAGAAGAAACAAAACGGAAGGTAATAACATCTCTCATGCTTTTACCAAATGGAATCCAAAATATGAGTATGGATTTGAAAGGCCTAGTAGAGAGCTCAGTTAATGTAGGGAAAGTCTATACAACTAAAACCTCGATTATAATTGAAAGTGATGTAAGAAGTTCCATGAAAAGCCGCAAATATGCGATTACGGATCAATCTCGAGTGGTTGCTGAAAGCTTAGATTGCAATTTTAGAGTTACTTCGGATTATCCCGAATGGCCATACAATCCTAATTCCGCAATACGTCAATTATTTGAAAAGATATATTTTGAAAGAGAAGGAAAAAATATTGAAGTGGTTGCAGTGCATGCTGGGATAGAATGCGGGATTTTTATCGAAAAAACTCCTGAATTAGACGCTATTTCTATTGGTCCCGATATGTTTGATGTACATACTCCAAATGAGCATGTTAGTATACCGTCTATGTTAAATAATTGGGAATATTTCCTAGCTGTACTTAAACAAATGAAATAGATCCCTGGTGAAGTGTGGAGAAGACATTAGTGTTTTAATCAGAGAGATTCGAGCCCTTAAACATTTTGTAGTAGACAGAAACCCTGTCTGTTTGTATTTTCAAACAGCAGGGTTATTTGCTTATTTCCTTTTCATTTGTTCCTGTGCCATCCTCACCATTTCTTTCACCATGTTTCCTCCAATCGGACCACCAACTTTCCCCGCTTGTTCAGAGGTTAGGTGTCCATTGTAGCCTTCCTTTAACGGAACTCCTTGCTCTTTTGCAACTTCGTATTTAACCGCATCTGGATTCTCATTGTCGACCGTGTACCCTTTTGCTTTCATGACGCGTCCTTTAAACTCGCTTAACTCATTTTTTCCCATGATATTCGCCTCCTTTTTATAGGTTTTCCTGAATGCATAAGATTACGCAAGCGGATTTGAAGGTGGCTAGAATCAACTGTGATATACATGCAAAAATAACCTGAATTTGTTTGCAAATTGTACTTTGTGGAGAAGTGGAACTTTTCTTAACTTTATTCGTATTAAATAATAAAAATAAAGTTATTGATTAGTTGAGAAACGCGAAGAGGAGTATAGTTTGAAAGTCGATTGAGAACATATTTAGGATAATAAAGGAATTCATATCAAAATAATTGGGGGGAGTATCCAGATGTTTGAAAAGTTTAATTTTGACTTAATTTAGTAGGTAAGAAAGTATAACTACTTTCTTAACGAATAAGTGCAACTAAGGCTGTCACCGAAAGGCTTGGTGACAACCAAGTTTTTTAATCATGAACGCGATGATTTCACCCCTCTAGTGGTAATGATGTGTGGCGTGGCTGTCTCTGGGAAAACTACATTCTCACAACAATTAGAAAAGGAAGGTTTTGTACGCCTTTCTATCGATGAAGAAATATGGGCTACTAATGGTCGTTATGGGATTGATTTCCCAATTGAAAGGATTGAGGAATACAAGAAAGATGCAGAAATAAAATTACGCAATCATTTTATAAAGTTAATTCACGATAAACAACAGGTCGTAATCGACTTCAGTTTTTGGGATCCTGTAAGAAGGGACCAATATAAACAACTCATTGAAAAATCCGGCGGTAGATGTAAACTTATTTATCTAAAAGTTCATCCTGATGATTTACGTGAATGGCTTAAAATAAGAAACAAACGTTTTGATGCTAATGCGTTCCCTATTACTGAAGAAATTTTAACTTCCTACCTAAATGGTTTCGAAGTATCAAAAGATGAGGTGGAAATTGTGATTGAGAATTAGGCCTGTAAATAAAAACCTATAAGACTTAAGAGTTCAACAAGGCGATAATCAAAACGATCGTCCTTTTATTTGATGGGTATTTGTGAATATTGTGTTAATATTTAAAGTAAAGTTCGAATTATGTCCCAGTTTTGAAGAGCGTTGTTTAACTTGTGTACTACAATCGGACCAGATAGTTATACAAAAGAGGGAGATAAATAATATGAATAATTGGTGGAATATCATTTATTTTGTACTTATAGCATTAATTTCGATATTTACTGGTGAAATTGTAACTTTTATCATGTTAGGTTTCATTTTGTTAACTTTGAACAATATCAACACGACACTAAAAAAGATTTACAAGCAAAATAGTCAAAAGAATGATAAAGAAGAAATCGGACAATAGAACATGGGATTATTAGTATGGAGGGGAATAGGTGATGAAGTCTGTCAAGGTTTATCATTACGATGCGTTTTCTAAAGAACCAAATAAAGGAAATCCGGCGGGAGTAGTTTTGAATGGGGATGAATTAAAAGATGAACAGATGCAGGAAATCGCCTTCAAAGTAGGCTTTAATGAAACTGCTTTTCCTGTTAAATCAGAAGTGGCAGACTTAAGAATACGTTTTTTCACGCCAGGTCATGAAATGGATTTATGTGGACATGCTACAATGGCGACTGTTTATGCTTTGAAAACAAGAGGATTATTAGGTGAAAAAACAGAGTTGACAATTGAAACGAGGGCAGGAATTTTACCTATAATTATTAGTACGTCTGCTAACAAAGAAATATATATTATGATGAAACAGGTTCCGCCAAAATTTGAAGAATTCAATGGTTCGAAAGAAGATTTAGCTAATTCGATTGGAATTGATGAATCAGATCTTGACGATAATTTACCAGTTTTATATGGAAGTACAGGCACTTGGACATTATTAGTCCCAATAAAAAACTTAGCTGCTTTTAGAGAAATGAAACCAAATAATAAAGATTTTCCTGCTATATTGCAGGAAATCCCTACATCATCTATTCACCCATTCTGTACTGAAACTTATGACTCTGATGCAGATATGCATGCCCGGCATTTCTCATCACCTTATTCGGGTACTGTGGAGGATGCAGTAACAGGTACTGCTTCAGGAGTAATGGGTGCGTACTATGCTAAATACATAAGTAAGAATTTCAAAGAACCTCTAACACTACTAGTCGAGCAGGGTCAAGAAATTGAAAAAGACGGTCGGGTAAAAGTGCGGGTGTCTAAAAATGATGATACTTATGATATTCAAATAACTGGAAATGCAGTTTGGGTTAAAGAGATGGATATCGTTATAGAGGATTAAGGAATTGCTACATAATGGATGGAATAAGTGAGTTCATTAATACCAAAAATGTATAGTTTACAGTAAGTTTATTTTGCAGAAATTATATAGAAAGCAGGTTGATTCTTATGAACAATTCTTCCAACATCGAAATATGGAAAAACTACAAAAAGCAGAACCCGAATGCACCAGAAGATTACGAGGCTTGGGCGTTTGGTGACTCAAAAGAAATGGCTGATGAGCTTGCGAGATTAGTATTAGAAGGAAAGAAAACAGCAACGGCATCAAACTATACGTTATATGAATTGGAAAAGGAGTCATTGCCGTATGTTGGTCTTCATAACATTATCCTTAATGGGGATGGAGAAGCTGTAGCTATATTAGAAACTATTTCGGTCGAAGTTGTTCCTTTTGATGAAGTTACAGAGGAACATGCATACTTGGAAGGTGAGGGAGACCGGACATTGAATTATTGGCGTGAAGTTCACGAATCTTTCTTTAAGAAAGAATTTGAGGATATAGATCAAGACTTTAATTATAAAATACCTGTTGTTTGTGAGAGGTTTAAACTGTGCCATAAATAAGGGGAGTTGTATGATTCATCTTATATTTGGAAGTGCTGCAATTGGCAGTTTGAAACATGTTTTACGTAGATAGAACGATAAGGTTATTGGGTTTCCAATTGATTTTTCTGTCGGCCCTATTAATAATATGCATAAAGAAAGTGGCATTAAAGATTATTTTTCTTGGTTGGCTGCTTCATTTCATCAAATGTGGGAAAGCTTTGAAGTAGATCAACCAGCTTATCAGCAGGCAGTGCAACAGTAATTGGAAATAAAGAATGGGAGCAGGTAACGATTTGGACTTGTGAAAATTCCACAGTCTAAATAGGGCTTCGATTCGTCACCTATTTATTGGAAAATAGAGAAGTTGAGCTAGCATATGTAGACACATTAAATGCTAAAAGGTATAAACAAATATATGATCAGAATAAAGTTGAAAAAGGGCTATGATATTGAAGAAAACAATTGGTTTACTATTTGGCGGGAAGTCTGCGGAACATGAAGTGTCTTTACAATCGGCGAAAAACATTATGGAGGCAATTGACAAATCTAAATATGATGTATTGTTAATTGGAATAGATAAGAGTGGGAAATGGAATCTGAATGATGCTTCACACTTTCTGCTACATGCGGAAGATCCTAAATTAATTGCATTAAATAAAACAGATAACGGAATCGCTCTAGTTCCTGGTGAAACGGAAAATCAACTATTAAATATAAATGTTTCAAAGTCCTTAGGAAATCTTGATGTTATATTCCCGATATTACACGGTACTTTAGGGGAAGATGGAAGTTTCCAAGGAATGCTTCGTATTGCAAATATTCCTTATGTTGGTTCTAATGTCTTGGGTTCTTCAGTAAGTATGGACAAAGATATTGCTGAATGCAGCTGGTTTGAAAGTTGCGAAGTCCTTAACTTTTACAAGGGTAACAAAAGACAAAATAATTTATGAAGAAATAGCAAGAGAATTGGGTTTGCCTTTATTTATAAAGCCAGCTAATCAAGGGTCTTCTGTAGGTGTAAGCAAAGTTACCACAAAAGAGGAATTTTTGAATGGGATTGAAGATGCATTTAAATATGATCATAAGATTCTAATTGAGGAAGCTATCAAGGCAGAGAAATTGAATGTTCTGTTTTGGGAAATGACAATCCAATAGCTTCCAAGTCCTCTTTCATTTCCTATTTAACAATTAACAATCTTATTATTTATAAAAAAATTTGGGATTCCACGAGAATTCTAATCATTATTTCCCTCAACATATTCTTTAAGAGCTTATTCCATTTGGATATATTCCATAGATACCAGTTGAGGAGATGGAATGGACGCCAATCCTTATGTTAATTGGTATCGCAGTATTTTTAACGTTTCTTGGCTTTAGTTGGTATAATAAGAGGAATATCGAAAGTTAAGATTTCTTACTTACCAGTCAATCAATCTGGTTTTAAAAATCTAAAATTAACACAAAGGCGCGCTGGATCCGATAAGGGTTCAGTGCGCCTTTTGTGGATAAGAAAGAGCAGAACTTTTAAGAAGCTTTATCTAGTCCTGCAATAATATACTATATCCCATACCATTTATAGATATATATTTATTGAAAACGTTAAAGGGAGTTTTCATCATGGATATTACGTCTTTTATCATTTACTGTTTTATTGTTACTTTTACCCCGGGACCTACGAATATCGTCATATTATCTACTGTACATAACTATGGGGCAAAAAGGGCAATGGAATATACGTATGGAGCAACGATTGCTTTTGGATTATTACTTGGTATTTCTGCCCTGTTGAATAGTATGCTGATAACTGTCATACCAAAAATATTAATAGGAATGCAGCTTATCGGAAGCCTGTATATGTTATATCTCGCTTATCAAATCTACAAAATGGATTCATCAGAAACAACGGACAACAAAACCGGTACTTTTATCTCAGGCTTCCTTATGCAGTTTTTAAATCCAAAAGTAGTCATATTTACACTTACTGTTATTCCTAGCTTTGTATTGCCCTACTATACCGACATGCCAACTGTGACAATCAGTGTTATAGTGGTAACTATCATTGGATTCTTAGCATTTATTACATGGGTTCTATTCGGTGCAATCTTCAAGAATTTCTTACAAAAGCATAAAAGGGTTGTCAATGTAATAATGGCACTATGTTTAGTTTATGCTACAATCATGATTTGGAAATAAGGTAGTGTGCAAAGAGGTGAATGATGTGGAAAAATTTATCTATAAAAAGGCGGCAGGTATTACCGCATTGTCAGCTAGTATCACGGATTTTAAATATAAAAAGCACTATCATCAGGAGTATGCTATTGGTGTTACATTACGTGGGATTCAACATTATAACTTGGATGGCAGTTTACAATTATCTTATCCGAATGGTGTGATGCTTTTTAATCCAGAACAGGCGCATGATGGAATGGCACATGATGAGACTGGCCTTGATTATGTGATGCTATACATTTATCCACAATCGTTTTTTGAAATTACTCGGAAAAAGGATCGACCATGTTTTTCAAGTCCCATTGTGTATGATTATCGGCTTGAGCAAAGCGTATTAAATCTAGCAAATGCAATATTAAGTGAAAAAGATGAGGCGCTGTGCAGCGAATTATTCTTATCCCTCACAGATGGGCTTATTCAAACAAATCCATCCATCGATTTTAAGAAAGATAATACCCTAATTCGAAAAGCAAAGGATATGCTTCATTCGGATTTAGGAAATGTACTTAAACTTGACGAGATCAGCAAAGAACTTAATCTATCAAAATTTCAGTTTATCCGATTGTTCAAGTCTCATACTGGAATTACACCATACCAATACTTTCTGAACTGCAAGATCGAACATGCCAAACAATTGATAGATAGAAACCGAGATATTTATGCAGCAGTAGCCGCATGTGGTTTTGTTGATTTAACCCATTTAAATAAACACTTTAAAAGAGTATATGGGATAACGGCATTTGAATATATGTTACATCTAGATTGAGGAGAGAAGCATTTAGAATGAAAGACCAAAATGCTATGTATTATGATGCTGAAACAATACATAATATATCGTTGGCCACCTTGAATGATGAATTCGCCACAATTCTTACAACAGAGTAATTGATAGATGACTTCATAAAATAAGCGTGTTATTAAAGGGTGCGATTCTCAAGTAAAGAACGCACGCCTTTTTTATGTATAGAACCAAATTATTGAGTGAAAATTACTGAAAGAAATGAAAAATGTAATTTATATTTATAAAATTTATGGTATAATTATACATATTTTTGATTTTTATAGTAATATAGAAAAGATTTTACTTTTTATGGAGGTGTGGGTTCAATGGTATTATTTTTTACATATGTTTTGGCTGGGCTCGCTATTGCAATGCCAGTAGGGGCAATTACAGTAGAAATGACAAAACAAGGACTTAAAAATGGATTTATGCACGGTTGGGCTGTTGGGTTAGGTGGGATGACGATTGACCTTGTATTAATTGTCGCTCTATATTTAGGACTGGCTTCTATTCTGCAACTTCCTTTTATCCAAATACCGATGTGGTTAATTGGTGCCATATTTTTATTTCTAATTGGCTATGATTCTATTAAAAATGCAGATAAGGATATTACATTAGCAGGTGAAAAACCTACAAAATCAATAAGTTCTTCTTTTCGTAATGGATTTCTTGTTGCAATATCACCAGGGAATATTGTTTTTTGGTTAAGTGTGTTTGGAGCAGTACTAAGTAATACGTATAATGCAGCTGAGCCTACAAGTTTTTTAATTATCGCAGCTGGTGTCTTAACAGGGATTCTACTACATGATATTGGGTTATTAACAATTGTAGCTACTACTAGAAAGGTTATGAGTCGATCAATAATTAAAGGATTTTCTGTCATTGCAGGATTAGTATTAATTGGTTTTTCAGGATATTTTGTTTATCAATTTTTTACTGTGATAATAGATATGATGTAAATTTTAGTTATTCCACAAAAGTTGTGATACTTCAAAAGGGATGTATGATTTCTTTTATTGAAGTAATAGGGAGGAAATTCAAATGAGAATATATCAAGCTGCAATTGAGGATATAGAAGATGTATCACATTTATTTAATATGTATCGTGTGTTTTATCAACAAGCATCAGATTTAGAAGGTGCTAAGGCTTACATAAAAGAACGCTTAGAAAGCAAGGATTCTGTGATCTTTGTTGTTAAAGACAAACAAAGATATGTCGGATTTACTCAACTATATCCGACATTTTCGTCAATATCTATGAAAAAAGCATGGATATTGAATGACTTGTATGTTGATGCAGAAGCCAGGAAACAAGGAATAGGAGAAATGCTTTTACAAAAAGCAAAAGAATACGCCATTGAAACAGGTGCTAAAAGTATTAGTCTTAGCACAGCACCAGATAATTATTCTGCACAAAAATTATATAAAAGAAATGGATACGTGAGGGATTCACAATTTTATCATTATGAATTAAGTTTGTTACCAAAATAAAAGAAAATCTGAAAGAAGCAATACTGGAAAACGCTGACCCTAACGCAATAAGTGCTAGATGAAGTTAAGCTCTGGGAAACAAGGAAAGTATACGAGGATAAAGATCAACTGCTAAAGGATTTATGTGAAAGAACTGGAAGAAGTATCTTACCTGAATTAAACGATGAAGAATTGAAATTACTTATAAGTCATATCGATAAATCATTATCAGCAAATACTAATATAATTGAAAAAGATAGATGGACAATTTGGAAAGCGATAAAATAATTGGCGATTAGATAGCTTGTAAAGGAATGTACTATAAAGTAAGGGGCATTAGTTCTTATGATCCGAAAGTTATGGTACTAATACAACGGGATAATTATTTAATTGTTATGAAAAAGATAAATATGTTAATATTTAAGTAAGAATTAGTTTCAGGAGGTTTGAAAAGTGAAAAATAAAACTCGAATGATCATTACACTCGTATGTAGTTTGCTTGTTTTTAGTGTTGGTATGTTTAGATTACTTACTGAATCACTTTCTTCTACACCATTTTTTGTAGCTTATATTTTTGCAATTTTTGGGTTTATCGGAGTTGTTGCAAACGGCGTAATACTCAGAAAGTAAAAATCGAAATAAATAAACCAGAAGTGCGATTAATTATAGAATTCGCCTTTTTCTAATTCAACCAATGGGTACATTATTTAAATTAGGGATTACATATCTTGTTCAACAAACGAATCAGTTGAATGGAATAGGCAAGTGAATTTTATGTAATTACATATACTCTAGGATCTTTAATTGGTTTTACAATAATGAAAGGAATGTATTAACGAATGGAAAAGCTATTACATATTATTTATTTTACAGCTGCATTATTTATGCTTGTAGGTTGTGCTGACAATTCAATCGAAGAACCTACAACCGATTCTTTAGAAAATGATTCTGTTTTAGAATCAACAGAAGAAGATACAATTGAAACAGATGGAAATATATCTACAAGTGAGTTAGTGGAATCAGACACTGATGCCGCAAATGACATCACTTTAGAGGAATCTGTTAATAATGATTTGGAAAGTACCTCATCTGAAAATAGTGACTTAAATGCAAATGATAAGGAAGACATCGAAACACTATCCCAATATTCTAGCGAACAAATTGAATATGCCCGGGTTTGGCTGAAGTTAGGACCGAATCAAGAGGTAGATGAATTGAGTGTTCAACATATTCCAGCTGGGACACCACTTATGCCTGACGATGACATCGATGTTAGCTACCCAGAGGATGTTATCCAGTTACGTGGTTCTCGAATAGTGGATGGAATAGTAACTTATAGTGGTAATGGGGATGGCACAATTAATGTGTACAACATTCCATATCGTTGGTATGGTGGCTTTTCTCGTCCTGATAATGTGAGCGCAGGCGAAATTCGAGAAGAGATGGAGGATATTATTAAAAATACAGAGGTAGTGTACGTTGAACCAGGAAATGATGAAAGAATCATAGAATTAATCAATATACTAAATGTTTATTAAACTGCTAGTGCAAGCGTTCAACAAGGAGATCGTCATTTTAGCCGATCTTTTTTCTTTACCTAATATTGATTTATGTGGCCTTAAGCTAAAGCCACATTTTAGTTTTTTGAACATTGCAACAATATTAAAAAAGAGTTTTGGAACAAATGGCGCAGGTTAATCGAAGAAACACTGATGAAATAAAACAAGTTTCCTTAGTTTTAAAAAGGCATTTAGGTACGATAAAAACACGTATTCAGAGGGGAATAGAGGATGATAAGAAGTAAAACAGCACTCATTAGTTCAGCAATTATCTTATGTATATGTATGTATTTATGTTTTCCTTTTCCTAATAATGTAATGTTAGACGTGCGTTCTGCATTCATGTCGTTCCCAATCCGCAACCGAGATGGATATATTATGCATGGCATAATTGGGTCCATATTATTTATAATAGCCATGATTTTACTTGCTATTGGATTAAAGAAATATCATATTAGGACTCTTTTAATTGTTGCAATAGTATATGCATTAACACCACAATTTCTTATTAAAGTGTACCAAGAAACGTTAGCTAGTGGTATTACTGCAATTTCATACAATGGTGATGGTAATTGTCAATTTGAGACAGTGAGTAAAGACTTATTAAATGGAGAATGTAATTTTATATTGCATAATCATAGCAATGAAGATGTTTCATTTGAGTTAGAGTTTTTAGATTCAGATTTCGGAGATGAAGAAGTACAAATGGAGTCACTCATGAATTTAGCGGATTCATATCCATTTAGAATTACATTAGAAGCAAATAGTCAAAAGCCAATTCATATAAAAGAAGTACTTGAATTATCAGATGTTCCAAAACATATTGATGGAGGTACATCGTTTGATATTCATTTTAAATTAATTGACGGGGAGATCTCACGTACTTTATAACGATGTTTCTCTTTATTAAATAGATAAGATTACAATCTTCGAATATTATTTTCAGTATTAAGCAAGTGGGATTGTTGAACAAGAATCAAGAAACAAAAAATACAAAAGGGGAATTAGATATAATTGGTCTACTTAATCTTGGCAGCCTCGTACTTGGACTAATTGCTTGGATACTTCCTATTATTAATCTGGCGAAATATGAAAATCCTAACAATAGAAGTTGGGTCGCTCGTTCCATTATGAGCATCAGTGCTTGTGCTATTTCTTTGTGTTTCCAGATTTACTCCACCTATCATCGAGTAGAAAAATAGGATGTAATTATCAAAAATTAAGGAGGATTTCTATGAATTATAGGAATATTTACTATACAATGTTTAGTATCTTATTGTTTTTTTTACTTTGCATCATCTTTTTTTCGCTCTTTGTTAAAAATGATTTTCTAAGGGATTTTTCTATCTATGGGCTGCTTTACCCTATCATTTGTCTAATCTATTACTTCAATAAACAAAGAAAAAGTTCTTAGTCTTTGTCATGTTATGAAGTGGACCGTATCTAGGAAGAAAACAGGGGTATAGTAAATTAATAGAGTTACTTTGAATAATAGACAATCACAATTATTAGGAAGATGGGAAATGGTGTACTCATAGTAAATGATGGTAATGTTGGATAAGAGAGAATAAATCGGTTAATTCATTTATAAAGATGATGAACCCAGGAGGTTGTATAGCGGTGGGGTACTGGTACTTGAATGCTAGAAAAATAAATATAAGATTTTTATTGTACCAAGTCAGCTAGTCAAAGCTAAAGCATACTTATTTCTAAATAGGCACATGAATGCGCGTTTTTTTTCATACTATATTCTGGAGGTGGAAAAATGGCAAGAGTAGCTTACCGAGAGGCGGACGTTGATTTAATGGCAAGGATGATGAGAGCAGAGGCTGAAGGTGAAGGAAGACAAGGGATGCTGTATGTCGGAAATGTAATTGTTAATCGTGCTGTAGCTGATTGTGTTGACTTTAAAGATGTGAGAACAATTGAAGATGTCATTTTTCAGGTACAAGGAGGAAATTACTCTTTTGAAGCTGTTCAAAAAGGTAATGTGTTTTATCAAAGAGCCAGAGACTCTGAAAGAAGATTAGCAAGAAGGAATTTGGAATCTTGGAGAGATCACCCAGCAAAATATGCCCTTTGGTACTTTAATCCATTTGGCCCATGTCCACCAACATGGTACGACCAGCCTTTTACTGGTCAATTCAAACAACATTGTTTCTATGAACCATTGGCTGGAACATGTGATAGCGTTTATATGGGTTAGGTGTTTAGGAGCTTTGATTAATCTTGAAGTTTTATAGCAATTTTGGCCTGTATGGTGCCAACATACAGCTTTTTTAAAACCAAGGTACTAGTAGCCAACAATATTCATTCGATGTATCCTTTACAATTTATAATTACTTTAAAGACGTAAAGGAAAACGGTAATGTAAACTAAACTGTGTAAGTGGAGAGTAATTAATTTCCACTCGCAGTTTAGTTTTTTATATGGAAAAGAGCATGAAATAAATTCTGGCACCAAAGTCGATGATGTTTTGTTTAGACCTTCAATTTTGACTAGGGAAAAAGGCATTTACAATAGCATGAATCACTAAGTAATGGTACATTCACTATAGGAAAAAGAATACTTTGATAATTGGACTGATGGAGGAATAATGATGAAAAGGTGGACAAGGGATATAGAAATAAATGCTCCCATTGAACAGGTGTGGAGTTTTTTTGGTGGATCGCTGGAAGAGATGCAAAAAATCATGCCGCAGGTCGTCGATCAGAAGTCTGTTAAAATAACAGAAGAAGTGGTTGGAAGTGTCTATCGTCAAAAATATAAGGAAGGTAAACGAATCGAAGAATATGATGTGGAAACACTGGAATATTTGAATGAACCAGACCGTAAAAAGATGAAAATTGGTTTTATACTTGCCAATCTATTTGAAATCACTGCTTTCTATGAATTGAAAAAGATTAATGAAAACAAAACATATTTAAAATATACAACTACCAACCGTCCATTAAAATGGTTTGTTAAAGTCTTTTTAATCTTTGCATCTGATAAGGTGGTCGTTGAATTCCTGGAACGTGTCAAACGTGTAGCAGAAACAGAAACTAGCAGATTATAATTGTATTTATCTACTTTAAATATAAATAAAATAAACGACTTAGTCATGTTCTGAGTCGTAATTTTGTCTTCATATCCTATATTAGTAACTTGGGAGGATACTTCATGATGCAAATACTACCGACTGTTTTCCCTATTTTTCTTTTTATTATTGGATTAATAATCATGATAACTTGTTTAAGAAGAATTTCAATTCAAAATTATTTCAAACACTTTAACAAGAATATATGGATTTTTATTATCTTTTTTGGCAGTATTATTGGACAGCTAATGTATTTAGCCATGGAAGGTGATGAAAGTAATTAATAGATTTTCAAGGTTGGGACAGAAAAAATAATATAGTATTTTGACTTTTGATTAATGGGGGTAACGCAATGGTTAATGAAAAAATTGTTATAGGCACTGAAACGAAATACCCACTTAGTGGAATATTGACCATTCCAGATGAAACTAATGAATTATTTCCCGCAGTTGTTTTGGTTCACGGCTCTGGTCCAGCAAATATGGATGAAAAAATCGGGAATAATTACCCGTTTAAAGACCTTGCTGAAGGTTTATCGGAAAATGGAATTGCAGTGCTACGTTATGACAAGAGAACATTCGTATATGGCAAAGAAATGAGAAACGATACTGGATTATCAGTTAAAGAAGAAACTATTGAAGATGCCATCCTTGCATCTGATTACTTACGAAATGATTCACGGGTTGATTCAAATAAAATATTCATTGTAGGTCATAGTTTGGGTGGGATGTTAGCTCCACGAATTGATGCAGAAGGCGGAAACTTTGCTGGTATCATTATTATGGGTGGTTCTCCACGCAATTTTGAAGACATTCTGATGGATCAAAATAACGATGTTTTACATTCTTTGAATAAGATTTTGAAAATAATTGCTAAGAAACAAATTGCGAAGTTATCATTGAAATTTGACAACATCTATAATTTAAGTGATGAAGAAGCAAAGACAACAACAGTTTTGGGGAAGTACACTAGGGCTTACTACTTTAAAGAAATGGGTGAACACCCATCTACCAATTATCTCAGCGCTTTGGATAAACCAGTATTAATTTTACAAGGAGATAAAGATTTCCATGTATCAGTGGAAAAAGATTTTGAGGGATACAAACGTTTATTGGGTGATAGGCCAAATGCAACATTTAAACTTTATCCGGACTTGAATCATTTGTTTATGCCTTCTGTTTATGGAAAGATACTAAAAACTAAAAAAGAATATAAGGTCGCACAGAATGTAGATAAACAAGTTATAAATGACATTTCCGACTGGATTCTTCAGTTTAGAAATCTTAATAAAATGTGAGAATACCCTTAAAATATATCGATCCCTCTGATAAGGAGGGATCTCATGTAAAGTGAAAAAAATTAGCAAAACAACTTGTGAATTATTGAACAAGATGTTATAGTATGTCTATAAGTTATTTATGTGAATTACTTCACATGACATTGTGAAATATTGAACATAAAAATGGAGGATGATTAATGATGAAAGTAGCAGTTATTGGATGTACACACGCAGGAACAGCAGCGATTAAAAATATATTGAACCTTTACCCAAACGCACAAATTGACGTTTTTGAAAAAAATGATAATGTTTCATTCTTGTCTTGTGGCATTGCCCTTTATGTAGGCGGTGTTGTGAACGATCCAAATGGACTTTTTTACGCTTCTGTAGAGGAATTTGAGAGTCTTGGTGTACACATGCATATGAATCATGAAGTGACATCATGCAATGTTAATAAGAAGCAATTACAAGCAAGAGATATTAAAACAAATGAAGTTAAAGACTATAGCTATGACAAGCTGATTATTACTTCTGGTTCTTGGCCTGTAACACCACCGATTTCAGGAGCTGACTTAGAAAATGTTTTATTATGTAAGAACTTCAACCATGCGAAAGAGATCATTAAACGTTCAGAACCAGTTGAAAATGTAGTCGTTGTTGGAGCAGGGTATATTGGTGTTGAGCTAGTAGAAGCATTTGAGGAAAATGGTAAAAACGTAACATTAATTGATAGTGAAGAAAGAATTTTAAATCGTTATTTAGATGATACATTCACAGCTCCTGTTGAAGCAAGTTTCGAACAACGTGGCATTAATTTAGCTCTTGGTCAAACCGTTTCAAAATTTGAAGGAACTGGAACTGTCGAAAAGGTGATCACTGATAAAGGTGAATATAACGCAGACTTAGTTGTGATGTGTATTGGCTTTAGACCGAATACTGAATTATTTAAAGGACAAGTAGATATGCTCGGCAATGGTGCAATTATAGTCGATGAGTATATGCAAACAAGTGTGAAGGATGTGTATGCTGCAGGTGATTGCTGTGCAGTAAATAATAATGCAACAAAGCAGCCGGCATATATTCCATTAGCAACGAATGCGGTAAGAATGGGTACGCTTGTAGCTCATAATCTTGTAAAACCTGTACTTGCACATCCTGGGACACAAGGAACTTCTGGATTAAAAATATACAATCATAATATTGCATCTACAGGATTAACAGAAAGTGCTGCCAAATTAGCAGGGTTATCTGTAGATAGTGCTTATATTAGAGATAATTATCGTCCAGAATTCATGCCGGAAAATGCAGTAATTCAATTAAAATTAGTCTACGAAACAGAAACGCATCGCATTGTTGGTGCGCAAGTAATTTCTGATGCAGACTTTACGCAGGCAATCAACACAATCAGCGTTGGTATTGCAAACAATATGACGATTGAACAATTAGCATTAACCGATTTCTTCTTCCAGCCGCATTACAATAAACCAGTAAATTATCTAAATCAAGTAGCAATGGAAGCAATGGCAAAGGAAGCTGAAAAAGTAAAAAAACAAGAAGCGGTACTTGTTTAAAATTTTCATTTTAAAACTAAAAGTGGAATGAGTCACATTATAGTATAGGAATTTAACCTTTACTTATTCAAACTAAATATTTCCAATTCTGACCCTGTTTTCGTTAAAATAAACATTTGCGAAATCGGGGTATTTTCTATGTGAAACCCTTGTCATTCTAATCCTTTCTCGATTTACTCTTTCGTCCATTATCCAAATCACGAAAAAGCAGTTGAAAAGTCAGGGTGAAAGAAGAAAAAAGAAGGAAGATCCCCCATACTCTTTAATGAAATTCAAGGGTTAAAAAAATCCCTTCATACATACCCGATTTTTCGGACAACCATTTTTATCCTACAAATAGCGGGCAGTAAGACCACCAAATTAAGATTTAGAGGAAAGAAAAGAAAGAGAACTGGGGAACTCAACTGTCCGTAAATGTATGATTCGCTCAACTAATTTTCAGTTGGGGAGGAAAAGAATCTCTAACTGATTAAAGTTTCATTTTATGTAAAGGAGAAAAATCTATTCCATAAAAAGAGAAAAGACATTAACAAAAGTCATTTCAATAAGAAATGTATTTTGCAATGTCTTTACAATCATGTTAGGATAACTCAGCATCCTCATTTACCCAAAGCTGTGACCATTTCTCGATGTCTCGAATGATGGGCTCCATGGACCGTCCTTTTTCAGTTAATGAGTACTCAATAATAACTGGCGTTTCAGGAATTACCTCACGTTTAACGATTTCTAGATTTTCTAAATCCTTTAGGCGATTAGATAGAACTTTCCCACTTACACCAATTGAAGACTGAATTTCACTAAAACGATGTGTTCCTAATAACAACTGATAAATAACTAATGTGGTCCATTTTTGACTTAGTAGTGAGATGGCTTTTTCAAACTTTGGACAAATAGTTGGTTGCGCCACTTATTTCACCTCTTTTATTTTAGTATATCACAATATGTTATCTATTAATAAATAGTAATTTACTTACTTGACAAAATATAATTTCGATAATAAACTAAGTTACGGAAAGTAATTATGTGACAAAAGGAGAGTACAGAATTGAATAAAAATGAAATTGGGAAAGTTATTTTAAGAGCAATGTTAGGTCTTATATTCTTCATTCATGGATTATCGAAATTTCAAGGTGGAATTTCAAATACAGTAGGATATTTTGATAGCATTGGTGTTCCGGGATTCCTTGCATATGTTGTTGGTATTGTAGAAATAGTAGGAGGAATTGCATTAGTTCTAGGAATTGGAACACGAATCATTGCTATATTGTTTACATTGATTATGGCAGGAGCTATTCTTACAGCGAAACTTTCAGCTGGCTTCCTTGGCAATGGCCAAATGGCAGGATATGAACTTGAACTTGCATTACTAGCAATGTCGATTTACTTTATACTAGCTAATAAATCGGTAATATCTTTAGATCAAAAAATGTTTAACTCAAATAGTAACTAGGATATCTATTATAGGATTTTACAAAAAGACATCGACTAGAGTTGGACAAGTAAAAATTAGAGTAACCAACTTAGAGCGTTCCTTCTGGCAGTTGAGTCAGACGATGATGATAATGTCTAGATTTAGGAATAATTAAAAGCCAAATTCCCTAAGGCTGCTTCCAGAACAAGGGAAAATGTAAACTAAACTGTGTAAGTAGAGAGTAATTGACCCTCTCATTACGCAGTTTAGTTTTTATATAGAAAAAGAGTATAAAATCCATCCTGGCCCCTAAGTCGATGATGTATTGTTTAGACCATCTTTGACTAGAGGAAAAGCCAGTGGGACGATTGGTTTTGTCTATACTTAATTCAAGAGTGAAGGCTAGAGCAATGAGGCTATTCCTCTTATATATAAATCATTTCTATATCTCAATTACTGAAAAAATCAGTATTAGGAAGTAAACTTCCTAATACTGATTTTTTTCAGCTAGGAGATTTTTAAGTTAGGAGGATAATGATTACGCTGTCCTGCTCGATAAAAAACTTACTCTGTATCAGAATTCCATACCATGTTCTCAGTAAGCTCTATTACTTCCTCGATAGTAATATCGGGGTTTGTGATGATAATGGAATATCTCAAGCCGTCTTCGTCCCACATGATGCTATTTATTTGTTCTTCATACTCTGCATTATTATCACGAACCTTCATTTCTCCTGGTTTGATTTCTATATCTTCTTCCTCAGGAGCAGGAAATATAGATAGGAAAAACATTGGAACATCGTCGTTTGTAGTATATTCCATTTCTAGTTCATATCGTTCTAATTCTTTTGTGAAATCGTACATTTGAATGTTATTAAGTTTTACTTCATCATCCGAGAATACGAGAAATGGTTTGCCTAACGCATTTTCTGCTTCTTCTATTGTTACTGTATCTGGGGCAAGATTCTCATCAATCGATTCGATATTAATTTGATCAGGGATATCAATGGTAAAAACATTTTCTTTAAACTCAGGTGATAAATCTAGTTTTGTATACTCGAAGTCCATCCGACTGTTACCAGTTTCCGATGTTATTTTAAGAATAAACCAAGTTTTTTGGTCGACCCATAGTTCCATATCTCCTAATAAGCTATCCTCTTGTTTTGCATTCACTTTAATATGATAAGTGTTATACCCAAGTACCTTTTCCTCGCCAGCTATTTCATATTCATGTGTTTGCTCCATTGACTCGATCATCATTTTAAATTGTTCTTTGGGATTCATTGAGGCAGAAATGTCAATATCGGAAACATTCATTTCAAAAGCTTCTTCTTTTCCTTTATCATACATAATCATTTTCTCTCCATCATTCAATGCCACTATCTCATTGTCATTTAGTTGATCTTTTGTCAATATTTTTCGCTTACCTTCTTTTGAAACATATTCTTGAGTATTTACATGATCGATTAAATCTTCTCCATCAAACATTTTCATTTCCATTTCACCGTAATAGTCATTCATATCCTTGTCTGATTCGATAACATTTTGGATAACCTCTTCAGCAGAAGCATTCATACCCATGGAACATCCTCCCAAAAATAATAGCAGAGCACTTAATAAAAGTACTGATTTGTTTAATGTTAACTTCATTGTTATCACCCTTCTTTAAGCCAGCAGGCAATTAAAGTTCCTTTATTTTCTGCAGACCATATTTTTATTTTTCCTTCATGTCTTTCCATAATTATCTTTGCAATACTTAAGCCTAAACCTGATGTTGCACCTTTGCCCCTTGATTTATCCGCCTGATAGAATGGCTGGAAAATCCGATCGAGCTGATGTTTCGGAATAGCGCTTCCTTCATTTTGGATTAAAATTGCCGTACCTTCTTTTCTCCATTCTTCCAGTTCATGATAAAAATCGCGGAAGGTCCAATCTGGTATTGGTTTTCTGGATGAAATAGCTGCCAGCCAAATGGTGCCATTTTTAGGCGTGTAGCGAATACTATTGTCCAACAAATTATCGACAATTCGAATCATTTGTTTTGGGTCAAGCAAATAGGAGTGTTTTACCTCTTGTTTCAATACTAATGAAATTTCTTTCTTAGCGCATAATTCATCATAACCGGAAAACAACATGTCAAAATACTCATTCCCATTCACCTGAACAGGATTAATTTTATTTTGGGAAGACTGCAGCGAAGTGTATAAAGCCAGATCTTCAATCATATGTTTCATATGATCAAGCTTTTCAAAGAGAATTAGCTTATACTCACGTTGTACTTCCTTCGTCAAATTATTATTTTCCAATGCTTCCGAATACGTTCGGATAACAGTTAAAGGTGTTTTTAGATCATGTGATAGAGAGGCAACCATGAATTCCTTTTCTTGTTGTTGTGCAGCAAGTGCATCTTTCGTTTGATTGATTTGTAATTTCATTTCCTCAAAATGAATCATTAGTTCACCAATTTCATCCTTAGAAATGGATAGGCTTTGCTCCAGCTCTTTTCCTTTCGCAAATGCATTCATATGTGCTTGCAATGTTTGTAAGGGTCGGTTGAGCTTTCGATTTAATAGGATGATAATAATGGAATATAAAGCGATAAAAAATATACTGAATAGACTAATCATAATAATGGTATTTCTATTGTATGCTTCTATCCATTCCCTACGACCAACCGTGATTTCATATACCCCAGCAATTCTATTTTCTTCGTCAAAGACAAGTTTTTTAACAGAATAGGTTCGTGGGCTCTTTTGAATTTCATTTACATTTTGATAGAGTAATTCGGTGTTTGTATTGAATAACTGATATGAGTTTGAAAAATCCATGGAAGAGAATATTTGGACACCATCATAACGATATAGGTCTATTTTTAAGTTGTCATTTGTAAGACTTTCAAGGTGTTTATAATTTTTATTAGACTGAATCTTGTAAAGTGATTCATCTAGTAAATGGGATTCTATATTAGAGACTGTGTCTTGAAAATCTATATATTCTCTTAAATCTATTTTCTGATCATAGTAACTGAGACTGACATAAAGAAAATATACTGCAGCAATAGGCAATACCATCACAATGAAGTAACTTATCATAAGCCAATTTTTAATTTTCATCTTAAGTGCTCACCGATAAACCGATAGCCGACACCCCAAACTGTTTGAATAAATTTTGCTGTCCTTTGTGTATCTTTCAGTTTGGTTCGTAAGCTTTTTATATGAACCGTTATTGTGTTATTCCCGTCTACGTTCTTCAATTGCCAAACATGTTCATAAAGTTCCGATTTTTCAAAGGTTGTAAATGGATTCTTCGCGAGTACAAATAGAATATCCCGTTCCTTAGCTGTCAGTGTCAGCAGCTCCTCATTTAAAAATACCGCTTCATTCAAAAAATCAATTACTAGATCATGCTTATAATAGGACTTTTGCCCATTATGATGTTTGTCCGTGTAGCGTTTATACCTTCTAAGGTGGGAATTCACTCTTGCTGTTAATTCCTTCAAGCTGAAGGGCTTTGTTAAATAATCATCGGCACCAAGATCAAGTCCAAGGATTTTGCTTTCATCCTCATTTTTTGCACTAACAATGATTAATGGGACATCACTTTCCAGTCGAATGGTCTTACAAAGTGTAAATCCATCCATTTCAGGAAGCATTAAATCGACCAAAACAATCGAAAAAGTATCCTGCTTAAAGTCCTCCCATCCCTCAACCCCTGTCGATGCCCATGTGATAAGAAAACCTTCATCTCTTAAATGATCACTCATAACGCGGGCAATCTCGTAATCGTCTTCTACGATCAGTATTTTACTTTTTCCTTCCATCGGCATTACCTCTCTCCAAACCTAGTATAAATTATGTATAACAAAAAAGTGGAAAAGTTTATTATTGCTTAATAATTGATCAGAATTAATGACTTAGCTATTTCAGGTATCTTTTGAATATGGATTAGTAATGCAAAAAAGAATAGTGGGCTTCTTTACTCCCCACTATTCTTTATTTTACATCACTTTCAATTGTTGTTCCTCTTCATCTTTTATTGTCTTGTCTTTTTTCTCTCGGTTAAATAGGCTATAGAGTACCGGTACGATGAAAAGTGTAAGTATTGTTGAAGTTGAAAGTCCTCCAATAACTACAACTGCTAGAGATTTAGAAACGATTCCAGCATTACTTGAAATTGCCATTGGAATTAAGGCACCAACCGTTGCAATTGCCGTCATCAATATAGGTCGTATTCGAACGACGCCGGCTTCGATTAGGGCTTGATGCTTCTTCATTCCAACTTTTTCGTTTTTCTTTACCTTATCAATTAGAACAATTGCATTTGTAACTACTATACCATTCAGCATGAGCAGTCCGATCATCGCGGGCATTCCAATTGGCTCTTGCATAATGAATAGTCCAATTAGTGAGCCGATAATAGAAAAGGGAATAGCGAACAGGATGACAAATGGTGCTTTGCCTTCTCCAAAAGAAATAACCATGATGAGATAAACTAGAAAAATACTGACAATGATTGCGAGTCCTAAGTTCTTAAACCCATCAGCCATGATTTCCGATGTGCCTTGTTCATAGTAGCTGACACTGTCTGGTAAATCTAGATTAGATATCGCCTCATCCACTCTAGCTGTAACATCACCAGTGTTCTGATCTGTAATTAGACCACTAATCATGACATATTCATTTGTATTTAGATGGGAAACTGCAGTTGGATTATTGACCTGTTTCAGTTCGCCAATCTCATTTATAGCAACTGGTATACCAATGACATTGTTAATTTCTTGATTGCCTAGATCCTCAAGGGAAGCAACTTCATCCATTTTTAAGCCTAGTACGACATCTGTCATTTTATCTTCCATCGTCATCGTTGTGATGACGTCACCATTAATAAGTGAACGCAGGCTCTGGCCAATCATTGCTGGCATTAAACCATGATCTGCAAGTTTATTCACATCTAATTCCATTTCAATCTCAGGTTCTTCTCCCTCTATTGATGAGGTAACGTCGGCCATACCTTCGACTTCTTGTAATCTAGTAACAATCTGCTCACTTGCCGTTTTAATATCTTCAGAGTTAGCACCATTCACTACAAGTGCGTATTGATTCTCTGCTCCTCCAATCAGCCCGCCAACACCAGTTAAAGAAATGGATGCAACATTGGGGATTTTTTCAAATTGATCACGTAAGTCTTCCGCAAAACGATCTACATCTTCAACCGATTCTTTGACAACAAATGAAATGGAAGCATTCTCGTTTTCTCCATTTACATTCGTATTGACAAGCTCTACTTCATCACTTGTAAGCAATATATCTTCTACAGTACTTGCTGCTTCATTTGTTAATTCAGGGGATGTTCCTTTTGGCATTGTAATACCAACATCATAATTGCTCGATTTTTCTTGTGGCAAAAAGGTAGTACCAAGTCCGGGAGCAATGAATACGACGGACCCTATTAACAGTACTAATGCAATGGTTAAAGTAACAAATCGATGTTTTAACACCCACTGTAAACTTTTCCGATATCCTTTTTGTATTCCATTTTCTTTATATTCCTTAGGTTTCATATTTAATAGAAACGTTTTTGACATTAGCGGTACAACCGTAATTGCAACCACAAGGGAAATCAATAGTGAGATTACGATTGTCCATGCGAGTGGTTTGAAGAATCCTCCTACAATTCCTGGTACAAATGCCATTGGTAAAAACACGGCAACGGTTGTAATTGTTGAAGAGGTAATGGCAGACGCTACTTCCCTAGTAGCTTCCTCGATTAGTTTTTCATCCCGATCTTTGGATGTTCTTACTCTGCGAAACACATTTTCAATAACTACAATAGAGTCATCTACAACCCTACCAACTGCAACCGCAATCCCCGCAAGTGTCATTATATTTAATGTATAGCCTAAAGCATTCATTAACATTAAGGATGACAATATGGATAAAGGTATGGAAATAACTGCAATTATAGTTGAACGGATATTTCTTAAGAATAGTAATGTTACAATAACAGCCATTAATGCACCAAGTAATGCCTCTCGAAGCATCGAATAAACAGAGTCTTCAATTTCAATCGATTGATCTCTAAGTATTTCAGCTTCATAGCCTTCTGGAAGCTTAATCGATTCAATTTCTTTTCTTGCTTGCTCAACTATCTCAACTGTATTTGCTCCACCCTCTGCTATAATCCCAAAACTGACACCAGGTTCTCCATTAATGCGTGTAATATTACTTGTGTTTTCAGTATCATAGGTTATTTCAGCAACTTCACTTAAACGTACTGATTTAAGTTCTGGCGTTGCATTTGGAGCCGCTACCTGCTGCATGAATAATGGAATGTTTTCAACATCCTCAATAGATTTCAGCTCTTTACTAACACGGACTGGTAGCACTTCATCTCCAACAGAAATATCTCCAGTTGGGATTGTCAAATTATTCGCGGAAATCGCCGTTTTTATATCATCCAGTGTAATTCCCTTTTCTTTTAGTTCATCAGGAAAAAGTCGAATCGAAACCGTTGGATCATCTGTACCGCCTACTACAACTTCACTTACCCCTTCAATAACTTCGATCCTTGGAATGATTTCTTCCTCTACATATTGTTGAACATTCTCCTGACCTTCTTCTGCATATATACCCATCGAGAAAATGGTAGGGTCAGGTTCAGGTCCAGATGGATAGTACAACGGATCTTCAGCTAATTCAGGTAATTGTATCTTGTCAACACTTGCTCTGACAGTTTGCTCCGCCTCATTCATATCTACAGACATATCAAATTCGAGTGTTGCGTATACCGCATTTGCAACTCCGTCTGTATATACATTTTCTACTCCATCCAGATTTAATAGTTCTCTCTCAACAGGTTCGCCAATCTCCTTCATGGACTGCTCTGGTGAAGCACCAGGATATGGAATAACGACCGTTAAATATGGAATATCTACACTAGGATACTTCTCAATATTAATTTCCTTTAAAGCATAGATACCTCCCGCAACCATAAGAAATACGACTAGAAATAAAGCCACACCATTTTTCATACTGAATCGAATAATTGATTTCATCACTGCCGCTCGTCTCCCATTCTTAACTTTGATTTGTAAATTTAGCTTTCTAAATTATAACAAAAGTTATCTGTTGATTCGCCCAATTTACAAATTTATAATAAATGATTTACCCGCTGTTGAAATCGTGCGGTAGATATATCTTTCTATAAGTCTTGGGGCTTAGCGAAAGTTAAACAATTGTAAAAAGCTAAAATACAATCGTAATGAGATGGAATAGAGAATTTTATTTCTCCAACTTGTAACTTTTAAAAGTGAAGTGGAAACATGATATGGAGGTGTCGCGTGATAGAACAAAAAATGTATAAATTACATTATTTTACACAGTGAATGAGTATGAACCAGCACGACTTTATGAATCTAGCATATAGTTATGCAGAAATAATTAGTGATAATAATGAAGAATGAGTCGGGAATTCAAATATAGGAGATGCTATTGAGCTAAAAACATCTTATTTAATGTTTTTTTATACTGGGAATAAGACTGAAATTGAAAGTTCTTAGTCATTTTGAATAAAATTTCGATTTTATAGTTTTTCCGCAATCGAGGTAACATGCTAAATAAATGATTTTATTTAATTTAGTACATAATTATTTATGTAGCCGGGGATTCTTCATCCCCGACTTGTAATATGCTGATATCGATTAAAATCTTTACATTAAAGGTCTTGCATGTGGTAATGAAATTAATGTTATTTCGTTGAAAGTTTAGTTTGACTTGTTTTTACCACTTCCTGATCTATGAACTTACTAATCTCTTCTATTCGATATCCAATATCTTGTAAAATACTCTCCGTGTGCTCACCAAGCTTTGGAGGGAATGTACGAATAGATCCAGGTGTTCTTGATAGTTGGAGCGGTATACCTAGTGTTTTATACTTTCCAATTTCACTGCTCTCTTTTTCTTGAACCATTCCCCGTTCGATAACATGTGGATCTTGAAGGATTTCCGATAGTTGATTCACTGGTCCAACAGGTACTTTAATTTCTGTGAAGAACTCATCCCATTCCGTCCTTGTACGTTGCATAAAGGTATCCTTGAGTATCTGGAGTAATTGATCCCGATGAGTTACTCTTCCTTTATTTGTGTCGTATTTCGAACTTTTAAGAGTGTCCAAATTAAGTTTGTTTGTAAAAGCAGACCACATTTTATCGTTAGCAATAGCTACTACGAAATTTCCATCGGCTGCTTCAAAGACTTGATATGGAACAATGTTTGGGTGTTCAGTACCTAGTGGTTCTGGATTTACTCCTGTAGCAAAGTAACTGCTTGCGAGATAGGTTTGCCATGAGATGATTGTGTCGAGAAGTGAAGCATCAATCCATTGTCCTTTTCCAGAACGATCTCGTTCCCAGAGTGCAACAAGAATTCCAAATGCTGCCCACATACCCGTACCAAGGTCTGCAAAAGAGTACCCTGCTTTAACAGGTGTTCCTCCTTTTTCTCCTGTTACAGACATTAAACCGCCCATCGCTTGTGCTAAAACATCATATCCAGGCTTTTGTGCATATTCTCCCTTTTGTCCAAAACCGGAAATAGATGCTAAAATGATGCCTTGATTGTGTCCTTTCATTACTTCATAAGATAGACCTAATCGTTCAAGAGTGCCTGGTCTAAAGTTTTCTATGACAACGTCGGCTTCTTCAATTAGTTTAAGTAGTATTTCTTTTCCTTCCTCTGTTTTAAGGTTCAGACTGATGCTCTTCTTATTGCGGTTTATACTCAAAAAGTAAGTACTCCAATCCTCAATAAAAGGAGGACCGAGATGGCGGGTATCATCTCCATTAGGTGTCTCCACCTTAATAACTTCAGCTCCGAAATCAGAAAACATCATTGTTGCATATGGACCACTTAATAGACGAGATAAATCAATTATTTTAAGGTTGCTTAATGGCAAAACAAACATCTCCATTTCTATATTTTATTTAACTTTCTTTCAGCATCTTTTCAGTCTTTAAATGAAAAAGTTTTAAAAAGCACCAGCAATGACAACGAATATTAACCAGGATATAAATGGACCGACTAAAACAAAGATACCTGCTGCCATCAAAAGGTACGTAAAGAATTTACGTTCACTCATGCCTTGAATATTTGATAAAAACAATGCACCAACTGTGGAAAATGGACTAAGATCTACAACACTAGCTGAAATGGAAATAGCAGATACAACACCCATCGTTGATATCGATGGATCGCTAAGAATAGGGACACCTAATGGAATAATCGCTGCAAGAAACCCGGTTGTCGAAGCAAAAGCAGAAATAATTCCACCAATATATGATGCGATAAGTGATGCAATATAAGGGTTTCCAATCATTCCAACTAGACCTTGCATTAATTCCATTGCTCCAACATGCTCCATAATTCCAATAAATGTTACAATCCCTGAGACCATGACAATCGCTGACCATGGCATCTCTTTAAAAATTTCACCCTGTAATTTTGGTGTTAAGCAAGCGAGCAAAAGACCTAATGTTAATGCTGCAAAACCAATATCCACTTTGAAACCAATTACAAGAAAGACAAGGAGAATGACTCCAATAATTGAAATAATGTTGTGTAAAGTTAATTTTGGTTTATTTTCTTTTTCTTCATATACTGGATTGGAAATGATATTTAATGATTGAACGGATGATACGCGGAACAGTCGAATTCCACCCAATAAAATAAATGCGACAACCCCTAAGAAAACATAAAAAGTTAGCGTGTTTATATAAAGAGTCGTCTCTGAAAAAGGTAAACCTTCTGATTTCATTACTCCGTTTACAATAATTCCGAAGATATTTAATGGTGAAAAACTACCTGCCATACAACCAGCTTGTATCATAATCGCAATCAATAGCGGATTGATCTTTTGTCGATAGGCAATTCTAAAACCAATTCCTGCAAGGATTGATGCTACTGCAATTGCTGAAGTGCCAATACTTGTTAAAAGCATTGCTAGGAAAAATATGATCCAGGGAATCATCCCGATATTACCTTTTACGAAACTGAGTCCCCAGCCAATTATAATATCCAGTGTCCCGTTTTTTTGGATTACCGCAAATAGATAGGTTACACCAAACAATAAAATAAATAAGTCTGCTGGAAAACTACTATACACATCGTCAATAGTAATCGTACCCGTGAATGAAAATAATACAAAAGCTGTCACAAATGCTAAAATACCGATATTAACGGATAAAAAAGCACTAACGATAAACATCATTAATAACAATATGATAGAAACAACTTCTATACCCATAATGACCTCCATTTATCAGAAATATGTTAACGCTTTCATTTGGACGGGAAGAGATATATTTTTAGTAGATAAGAAATTGAACGACTTTCGTACTACATAAGTACAACTAAAGCTATTATACAATGGCTTGGTGATAACCAAGCTTTGTAATGAATTGACTATTTGTTAGATAGATATCTAGTTAAGGTATAGCTATGAATAATTCATTGCTTAGAATTGTGGCTGTCTCTTTTCTTTAAAGGCCTTTATTCCCTCATGAATGTCAGTAGAATAAAATTTGAGATTATGTTCGAAATCATTGTCTACTTTTCCTTCGAGAATTAATTTTGTAATTACTTTTGCTGCTTTTATCGTTGCTTGTGATCTTGTTCCGAGTAATCTAGCATAGTTATAAGTTTCTTCGACGATAGATTCCTCTGGGTAAACAAAATCGATAAGACCAACTTGATGGGCTTCGCTCGAATCTAGAAACCGTCCAGAAAATAATATGTCTTTTGCACGTGAAGGACCTACTGCGTCAATTAATCGCTTTGTTTGAGGAACCCCATAGATAAGCCCTATTTTTGAAGGGGTGATCCCAAAAGTTCCAGTATTTGAACTGAAACGAATATCACAAGCCAATGCCAATTCAGCACCTCCGCCAATACATGGACCTTCAATCATGGCGATAACTGGTTTTGGAAAATTTCCAAGTGCTTCACCTGTAGCGGTAAGATAATTATCATAATTTTGTGCACTAGACGCATCCATTCGTTCAGTAGAGAATTCTTTTATATCTGCTCCAGCGCAAAATACCTCCTCATTTACTCCACGAATAATTACTACTTTCACTTCCGAGTCGTGTTCCAATTCATCTAGTATCTTCGGAATTTGCTTCCACATATCCAGTGTCATGGCATTCTTTTTTTCTGGACGATTCAAGTAAATTGTTGCGATGTCCTCCAACTTGCTAATTAAAATAGTGTGTTGCTCATTCAAAGAAAACGCCTCCTTTTATTGTAGGTTAACGGGTGGTCAATCATAAAGCAAGCTTCACCAACAAGGATAAACATAGCTTGTTTTCATGAATTAATACTACCATCTTCGCCAAAAACGTGATAAATCATTTTTAGTTTGAGGATTTGCCCTCCGAAAAACCTGTTTCTTTTAACTAACATTCAGTTTAGGAAGTTCAGAGACTCCACTGAATGTAGTTTCACTATATTACTTGCAAATATCATGCCAAGTATTTTAGATAATGAAATCATTTGAGAGAATGCAGATGAAATGAGTGGTGGAATATTCCAAATAACTTTACAATTGGGAAATTTAATATTATTATGTTTCATAATAAAACTTGTTAGTAATTCAAATTGAAACATTGTGATATTGAAGGGAGGGGACAAGGTGAATTTAAAAATTGTCATTACAGGTTCTAGCGACTTCTCTTTATTGGCTAGCAAGGTATTGGGAAAATTATCGATACCGAATTGGATTAAGCTTGAGATAAGTGAACACCCAATCGAATCGTTATTGGAAGGGGGAAATATAGAGCTTGGGCAAACGCGAATTGAACCAGCAACGATTATTATTAGCGGAGAGCAAAGTTCAAAGATGATTGAACAACGATTAAATACAATCGTTGTTCCCGTTAAGATAATTGAGAGTGAAGTGCTAGTATCTCTAGCTAAAAGTACACCTGGTCAACATATCGCGATTATTAATTATCGAACAAGATTTGAGAATATTGACTGGTTTGCAAAGCAATTAAATCTAAATATTTCTCAGTATAGTTTTGAGACCCTAAAAGAAATTTATGATGTGTTTGAGGTTCTATCGAAAAAGAAGATTGATAAAATCATTGGTGGAAGTTATGCATGTAAAATAGCGAATGATTATGGAATGAAAAGCTCCTTTCTATATTCGGAGAATTCCTTACGTGAAGCGATTCTTACGGCAATTAAATTTCTCGAAATTTATCGTAAGGAAATGGAGCAGGCCGCTTTATTTAAAACAGTTTCTGGTGTAAATAAGAGTGGAATCGTAAGTATTGATGAGGCGAATAAGATTACATCGGTAAATAAGATTGTAGAAGAGCTATTCGGCTTATCAAAGGATAAACTTGTGGGACAGAATATGGAAAGATGGATTAATAAGGAGCAATTAATGAAGGGTGGAAATGATCGTCAAATAATATTTACAGTGAAGCATCGAACATTTATTGCTGTGCTGTCCCCAGTTTATGTTGCTCGAGAGAAGGTTGGCAACATATTAGTGATAGATGATGTTAAGGAAATTCAGAAAAAAGAGCTGAGCATTCGCAGCAAAATTAATAAAAAAACAATGAAAGCTCAATATCATTTTACTGATATAATTGGTCCCAGTGAAGCGCTCAACAAAGTCAAAAAAACAGCAGAAAAATTTAGCCGGTCAAGTGCTCCTATATTAATTCAAGGAGAGTCAGGCACAGGGAAAGAGCTGTTTGCTCAGAGTATTCACAACGAAAGTAATCGGAATGAAGCTGCATTTGTCGCAATCAACTGTGCAGCCATTCCTGAGAACCTCCTTGATAGCGAGCTGTTCGGCTATGAAGATGGTGCTTTTACTGGAGCGAAAAAAGGAGGTAAAAAGGGACTTTTTGAACTTGCACATCAAGGAACTATTTTTCTTGATGAGATTAATGCATTACCGTTACATTTACAATCCAAGCTATTACGCGTACTTCAAGAAAAAGAAGTGATGAAAATTGGTGGAGATAGTGTCATTCCTGTTAATATTCGGGTTGTTACTGCTGCTAACGAGGATTTAATGGAATCTGTTCAAAAAAGAACATTTCGAGAAGATTTATATTATCGAATTAATGTGCTGCAATTAATTATCCCACCACTTAGAGAAAGAAAAGAGGATATTGCTGAAATAACTAGACACCACCTTAACTTGTGGGAAGATTCGCAGTCCTTAATCATGCCATCCATTTTAAATACTCTCCAGCAATATTCATTTCCAGGAAACGTACGTGAATTAAAAAATATATTAGAAAGATTCCAAGTGTATTGTGAAGGTGAAGAATTAAATGAGAAGGTGATTAAGGAAATGATGAGACAAGCGCTATCACCAAAGATGAGTGAATCATTTGCTCCATTAAATCTTTCATCAAATAGTCTAAATTTAAAAGAACAGGAGGATAATTTAATAAAAGCAGCATTAGACAAACATCAAGGAAGGAAAGACCTAGCAGCAAAAGAATTAGGTATAAGTAGAGCAACACTTTGGAGGAAATTAAATGATTGAGGTCTTTAGAAGTAATTGGTGATATCGTTTCCTATCATTCTACCTATGAGTTGTCAGAGCAAGTTGATGGAACAAGTTTAGTGAACAGTGTGCATATAAAACCATCAAAAATGAATAATATACTATTTAATATGATGCAAAGGAATATTAAAAGTGCGTTAAGTAAAAATTTAAAAGTTTTAAAAAGGATATTGGAGAAAGAAAAGGTTTCTTATATAGCAATTGGAATGATCTAGATTACACTAACTTCGCCTGTAATACTTTGCCAGTATGCCCTTAGTTTTATTAGTGAAGAAAGAATGATAGGATTATGTCTCACATGAACAAGGTAAATGGAGGAGAATAATGGACCAATTATTACAGGAAATAATAAATTGGATTAAGAGGACGGATAAAAAAATTGTTATTGGTATTTCGGGACATGGTGCTGCTGGAAAAACAACATTTTCTAATAAACTTGTAAATCTATTGGAACATAAGGAATTAAATTATATTAATACGGACCCATATATTGTTAGTTCAAACATACGGAAGCATTCTATTATCGACTATACGTATCAGAACGAACAGCACAGTAATAAATTTACCGCTTGTCACCCATCAGCACATCATTTACCCTCTTTAGAAAGAGATGTTCGAATGGTTAAATCTGGATTAGATTTATATACGATCGACACGGGTTATCTGAAAAGCACGTTGATTTCTTCTGGAAATAAAGTAACGATTGTAGAAGGAATGAGTGTTGCATTTATCGATCTCAATTTATTCGATTTAAAAGTTTACTTTTACACAGATGGTAAAACTGAATTGATGAGAAGATCAGAAAGAGATATTGCTGAAAGGGGGGCCGTTATCAGCTACTTAATGCAATCACATGAAGAACGACGGATTCAATATGAATTGTTCATGCATCCATATAGTCAGCTTTTTGATATTATAATCAAAACTTCAAAAGAAGCAGTATGTATAGAAAAAAATACATTTGAGTTTACATGTGAGTAATTCAATCCTAAATAAATATTGCTACATAAAAAGTATAGGAGTGTTGCTTGTAGAAAATCGTGTACCTGATTGGTTGGGGAAGCCGCACATAGTATTTCCAACAGGGTTTAATCAATACTTCCTGCAAAAATCGATATAAAGATTTCGAATCATGAGTGGCAGATTTTCAAAAAATAGTTAACAATCTTTTATAAACAGCCTTATGAAAAATGTAGAGGTGCAAGAAAATGGATAGCAGAATAAAAGAATTAATTGATTCTACAAAATCAAAATTTGGATTGGATAATTATTATTTAGCAAGGCATAGCCTTAATCGAAATGTAAACATTTCTTATGAAACGATTTATACATTAGATGTGGAGTGGTTTCCTAATCTTATCACACAACCTGAAGATGATGACTCCAACCCAGAAGGAACCGCTGTTATTGAAATTGAAGTGAATAGCAATAAAATTGAAAGTATTATTTTCGTCGGAGCTAAGTCTTTTGCAAACGGGATTAAGTTTAACAAAAATGACAGGAGAGGGATTATAAAATGGATTGAACAGGAAACGGGATTGATATACGGGAAACAGTTTGAATTACATAAAGAAGTGAAAGGTGGATTGTACTTTAAAGAATGTATTGATGGGGTTGCCGTTTCTCCTTCTGGTTCTATTGAAATAAAATTTGATCAAGAAGGCAAGCTCACATTATTCTCGATACATGGTCAATTTCCTTCTAAAGAAATGATAAAGGAAGATACCTATTCGCTTTCCCTGGAAATGGTAGACCATATAGCGAAAGAACAATTGAAATTGATAGAATTCCCTTCGTACAAACAACAGCGATTGTTACCTGTTTATGGAGTGGAAGAAATTTATATCACGAATGATCTAGCATCGACCATTCCATTTGAATTTATTGTCGATGTAAGGTCATATTTGAAAGTGGATCAATCTATCTACTGGGATACTCCACTTAATGAACCGTTTGAAAGAATAGGGATAAATTTGATAGAAAATGTAACTGTGGCACAAGCATTTTCTAATGAACCGAGCCCTGACTCATTACTTATAACAGAGCAGGAGAAAGAAAAGTGCATAATCGCCGTCAAAGATTTTCTACGTCAAGGGTATGCGGATGACTCTGGGAAATGGAAACTAAAAACGTTACATCGAAGTAATAGCTATATTCATGCCACGCTGAGAACTAATCATCAAGATAACCATGTATTTCAAAGAAAGTTATCTGTCATGATTGATGCAAAGCGCTTTGAAGTTTTGAATTATATCGATAATAAACCGATGTTGGCGCTGTTTGACAAATTTGAAGCAACTGAGAAAGTGGAAATAATAAAAGAAGAGGCATATAAGAAAATTCAACATTTACTCGAGTTAAAGCCATATTATGTCTATGATTTTGAACAAAAACAATATATATTATGCGGGAAATTAGATTGTCAATTTGGGGTGGATGCTACTAACGGAGAGATTGTTTTATTAGAGAATCTATAGTTCTATAGCACATAAGTTAGGTAAGGATTAATATGAAATGGTTCTGATATTACTATAAAATGAGATACTAAAAGAGGGGTATTATACTTTTCATTTAGGAGGAAAGCACTATGGAATTCGCTTTCATTTGGCTAGCTGCAGGAATTGCTATTGCAGGATATTTTATTGGAGAGGGATTGAAGAATTTTAAGAATTCAGATGCGAAAACTTTCATTGATTCGTTAGATGATGATGACGAGCATGAACTAATTAAAGAAAATGACGTACATTATTTTATGGGAATATCGAAAGAGGATGCAAAATCTCTAATCGAGGAACATTCAGACATCCCTCACATAATGATTAACGGTAAGGTTAACTATCCAAAATCCAAATTGCGTAAATGGTTATTGAAGTTAGGAGATTAAATTTCCTGAAGTCACTGCATTTGTACATAGAAGTTATTATTAGGTGACAAAGATCCATTAAAGGATAAACGTAAATATTTTATGATTGATAATTTAAAAACAGGGGTACGGAATCAATAAGATCCGTATCCCTGTTTTCTTATCGTGATGTATAACCTGCATCAGCATGAATTGTTGTTCCTGTGACATAGGAAGATGCATCAGATGCTAACCATAGACTTGCTTGTGCGATTTCCTTTGGAGCGCCAAAGCGGTTTAATAAGCTTAACTGTGGAGCATATTCTTCTTCATTTAAACCAAATTGTTCTAATGCACCGCGGAGCATTGGCGTGTCAATTGCACCAGGAGCTACCGAGTTTACACGAATATTTTTTGGACCATATTCCATTGCTGCAACTTTTGTCATACCGACCACGCCATGTTTTGCTGCAACATATGCAATATTATTGGGCTGCGGACGGAATCCGCTTACAGACGAAATATTAATAATGGAACCACCATTTCCTTGCTTTTCTAATTGTTTGATCTCGTATTTCAAGCAAAGAGCAGTACCGGTTAAGTCTACAGACATTAAGCGGTTCCAGTAATCCTCATCAAATTCTGCAACCGGCTTATCATCTGGAGTTAATGCAGCATTATTTACTGCAACATCCAATCTGCCGAATGTATCAACAGCGAATTTAACCATTGCTTGCACGTCTTCCGATTTTGAGATATCTACTTTGACAAAAGCAGCTTGTCCACCTGCAGCTTTTATTGATTCTGCTACTTCATTTCCTTTTTCTTCATTAAAATCTGCAATGACAACCTTTGCTTTAGCTTCTGCAAATAGTCTAGCAGTCGCTTCACCCATACCCATTGCTGCACCTGTTACGATTGCAACCTTGTCTTCTAATACTGGAAATGTCATTATTTTACCTCCTGTGTAATTAAAGATACAATATAAGATAGGCTTACATATTCATTATATTAATAATAGCAGCACTTCTTCAATCATCAAAGATATCAAAATGTTTATTACTAAACAAAAGACCTTGTTTTGTTCAGTAAAATTGTGGAAGCATGTATGATGGGGTGAACGTACAGATGGAAGCATTTTATGATAAAAGAATTCAACGCTCTAAGACAGCTATAAAACAAACGTTTTTAACATTGCTTTATCAAAAATCGTTTGATCATATTACAATATCAGAAATTGCTGAACAGGCAAATTATAATCGTGGCACATTTTATGCTAATTTTGAAACCAAGGAAAATTTACTAGACGAGATTA
Organism: Oceanobacillus arenosus; assembly: GCF_003369575.1. Classification (GTDB taxonomy): domain Bacteria; phylum Bacillota; class Bacilli; order Bacillales; family Amphibacillaceae; genus Oceanobacillus; species Oceanobacillus arenosus. The sequence goes on from NZ_PIOC01000010.1 coordinate 331,098, forward strand.
TCCAAGACGTTTTGAATGACATGATTATCCAAATTCGAAATCCTTACAAAGCAATGGAAAAGGTGAATATGGAGGAGCTCCAGACAGAAAATATTACACTATTTACCTATTTTATAGAAAATGCAGCACTTTTTAAATTAATGTTAAGTGATCATATCCGAGTAGATTTTCGCTATAAGATGGCTAAAGCAATTGAGGAATTATTTATAACAGAATATGAATATGAGCTAGAGGAAGGCAGTACACTTGATCCAAAATGGTTATATATTTATCGTTCCCATGGGATTGCGGGATTAATCATCCGGTGGATTGAGGAGGGGTTCTCTGCATCGCCAGAATATATGGCAAAGCAGATTGTAGAATTGATGACGACATCGACGAAGGTTTTTACTGTTAAGGGGAAGTAGGAAGCGTAATGAAGAATATTATAGAAAAATGAAGTTTCAGTTTATCTTAAATCAATTATTATCGGATTTAATTAGATAGCTGGATACTCGACAAAATTTGACAAAACTCTAGTAGTGACAGGCACCCCATCATTGCATTTTTCTGAATAAATATTATTATAGTATATGAGTGACTATGTTGAAAGCGGTGAATTTGATATTTTGAAGGGGTCAGTAAAGGAGATATAACAATTGGAAATGCTTGCCTGTGATTTAAATCGGAATAGTGATGTGCCTTTATATGAACAATTGTATCGATATATTAAACAAGAGATAGCGGAGGGGCGTTTAGCATATAATGCAAAGCTACCATCGAAGCGGAGGCTATCCGAGTATTTAAAAATTAGCCAGAATACGGTGGAAACTGCCTATGAACAACTGATTGCAGAAGGATATATTGAAGGGGTCGCACGGAAGGGTTATTTCGTGCTTGCATATGAAGATTTAGAATACGTGCAAACGACCGATACTATCTCGAAACAGCAGCATGAAAATGATGAGGCGTTTACATATAATTTTCATCCAAGCAGAATTGACACAGAAAGTTTTCCATTTGCGAAATGGCGTAAGTATGCAAAAAATGCGATTGATCTGGAAAATCATCGTTTATTATTGCTAGGTGATATGCAAGGGGAATACGAGTTACGGCAAGAAATTGCACATTATTTATATCATGCAAGAGGAGTGCGCTGCACGCCAGATGAAATCATCATTGGTGCTGGAATTGAAATTCTCCTGCAGCAGCTCGTGCTATTATTCGGTAATGAAACAATTTACGGTGTAGAAGATCCAGGGTATCATGTGATTTCGCAGATACTCAAAAGCCATCCGAATAAGGTGTTTCCACTTGAAGTGGACGAAGAGGGAGTGAAGGTGGAGCAGATAGAGAAGTCGGCAATAGATATCGTCTATGCTACACCATCTCACCATTTTCCATATGGTTCAGTGCTTTCTGTCAATCGTCGTGTCAAACTATTAAACTGGGCATTAGGTGCAGATAACCGGTATATTATAGAGGATGATTATGATAGTGAATTCCGTTATAGTGGAAAAACAATTCCGTCTCTGCAAAGTATGGATAAGGCAGAGAAAGTGATTTACTTAGGGAGTTTTTCGAAATCGCTCATCCCGTCACTACGTATCAGCTATATGGTGTTGCCGAACCGCTTACTTCAAAATTATAAAGAGAAGCTATCCTTTAATAATTGTTCAGTCTCTAGAATTGATCAGCACATCTTAAGCACCTTTATGAAAGAAGGAGATTTTGAACGACATTTGAACCGAATGCGAAAAATTTACCGGCGAAAATTAGAGCGAACCATTGAATTACTAAAGTCTTATCAGGAGAAGGTTGCAGTAATTGGGGGGCATTCTGGTTTACATATCGTTTTAATTGTTCGAAACGGCATGACCGAGCAGGAACTAGTAGTAAATGCTGCAAGTGCTAATATTAAAATATATCCACTATCCTCCTACTCAATCGAGAAAAAGGCTGAAACTCCGCCGAAAATAATTTTAGGCTTTGCTGGAATACCTGAGAGAGAGTTAGAAATTGCAATTGAGCTATTATTAAGATGTTGGAATATCATTTGATAGATTAAAAGAAACATTGTAAGTACATGTTAAAACTTGGAGAAGTTTGCAGTAAAAAAACAATTGACGTAGCATACAAAATAAATTATTATTGATTTCGGTATAATAAATATCTCTTATTAATAACCGTTGAGACGAGGGGTCGAAGATACGGTGGCAAACCAATCAAGCGTAATTTTACTTGATACTGGGTGCCGAACCTGAGCGCAAAATTCATTTGATTTTGTGAGCAATAAGAGGATAAGCAGCTGATATTAATCGAAGCTTTCCTTGGGTGGAGAGCTTTTTTTTATGCCTAATATTTTTCGTTAGGAGTGTTTAATAATGGCTGAGAAAATTTTATTTACATCTGAATCTGTTTCAGAAGGACATCCAGATAAAATAGCGGATCAAATTTCTGACGCGGTTCTGGATGCAGCATTGGCACAAGATCCTTTCTCAAGGGTAGCGTGCGAAGTATTTACAACAACAAATACAGTGATTGTTGGTGGTGAAATTAGCACTACAGCTGTATTAGATATTGAAAAGATTGCACGGGAAACGCTGATTGAAATCGGTTACGTTGACGATGCTTATGGAATTGATGGGCATACATGTGATGTAAATGTATTGGTGCACACACAATCACCTGATATTGCAAAAGGTGTTGATGCATCAAGCGACACACAGGATATTGGGGCAGGGGACCAAGGGATAATGTTCGGCTATGCTACGAACGAGACTCGCAATTTAATGCCTCTTCCAATTGAAATGGCGCATACGCTTGTTAAAAAGGCCACACGCTTACGCAAGTCTGGGGCGTTTAGATGGGCTAGACCAGATATGAAATCACAAGTTACAATTGATTATACAGATAGATTAAATCCAAAGATTGATACGATATTAATGTCTATTCAACATGATGGCGACTATATACAAGAAGAATTTGAAACGTATGTTAGAGAGGCGATTATGAAGGATACGGCTAGAGCATTTGAATTGGACGAAGATTTTCGAATGTTGATTAATCCAACCGGGCGTTTTGTTATTGGTGGTCCACATGGAGATACTGGATTGACGGGACGTAAGATTATCGTCGACACATATGGTGGCGCTGCACGACATGGCGGAGGTGCATTTTCTGGTAAAGATTACACAAAAGTGGACCGTTCCGCAGCTTATGCAGCACGCTATGTTGCGAAAAACATTGTTGCAGCTGGAATTGCGGATAAATGTGAAATCCAATTGTCATATGCCATTGGGGTCAGTGAACCAATAAGTATCGCAGTAGAAACATTTGGAACTTCACCGTACGCAACGGAAGAACTTCTACAGGCAATTCGGCAGACATTCGATCTAAAACCAGCTGGTATTGTTGACATGTTGAACTTAAGCAGACCGCAATATAAACAGGTAGCAGCATATGGTCATTTCGGCCGGGATGATGTGAATGTAAATTGGGAAAAAATCGATAAAGTTCCCGAATTACTAGCGGTATTAGGAAAAAAGGAACTTGCAGGGGTTGAACAATAATGCAGGGGGTCCAAAAGAGTTACGTGCAAGAATTGGCGAAGCACACTTTAACTCAGGAATCTACACCCTTATTTGACGCGTTAGTAAACTATGCAAAGCAAGATGTGACACCATTTGATGTACCTGGCCACAAAATGGGCGCAAAATTAACTCCTTTAAAAAAGGTATTAGGCGAAATGGTATTGCGAATGGACGTTAACTCGATGAAAGAGCTAGATTTGCTGAGTCATCCCCAATCAGTGATAAAAGATGCACAACGGTTAGCCGCAGAGGCCTTTGGCGCAGATCTGGCTTACTTTTTAATTAATGGTACAACGGTTGGGATTCAAGCTATGATAATGGCCACTTGTGCACCAGGCGATAAACTAATAGTGCCGAGAAATTGTCATAAGTCAGTAATGAACGCTCTAATTTTAAGTGGTGCTAATCCCGTATTTGTTCAACCTGAGATTGATTTTATATTTGGAATTTCGCATGGTGTATCGCTTGAGGAAATCAAAAGAAGTTTGATTGAACATCCAGAGGCTAGGGCATTATTAGTAACTTACCCGACGTACTTTGGCTCAATGAACAATCTAAAGGAAATTTGCCGTTTAGCACATCAATATGATATGGCTGTCATTGTCGACAGTGCACATGGGGCACATTTGCGTTATTTAGAACAGGAAATAATTGATCCGATTGCAGCTGGCGCAGATGCCGCGACGTTGAGCATCCATAAAACCGGAGGCTCTTTAACACAGAGTTCATTATTGTTATTGAATGAGGGTCGTATTTCCCCTTCGAAAATTCAGAAAATGCTAAACATGCTGCAAACAACGAGTGCAAACTATTTATTAATGGGTTCATTGGATGTAGCAAGAAGCGAATTAGCATTACATGGACACAGACTTTACCATAATCTCAAGCCATTGGTAACGGAAGCAATTAGATTAATTGAAAATAATTCTAACTATGAGGTATTAAAAGCGGAATATGTAGCTAATAATTTCCAACAGGCATATGATTGGACAAAGCTAGTTATTCGTGTGAACGGCATTGGCTTAACGGGATTTGAAGTATATACACTTTTAAAAGAAGAATATGGCATTCAGATGGAGCTAGCGGAAGGTTATGTAGTTATGGCTGTACTTTCCACAGCTGACTCGGAAGCATCAATTAATAAACTAGTATGTGCGTTAAAGGAAATTGAATTACTGTATGGCAAAGAAGAGGAGCATTTTGATGGTGACGTTATGTCATACAAAATGAATCGTTTGATTTGCACTCCGCGGGAAGCATTTTATGCGGATACTGAAGTTGTTGCAATTGATCAGGCAGCTGGAAGAGTTAGTGCAGATTCCTTGATGATATATCCACCAGGGATCCCGCTGGTTATTCCAGGCGAAGAAATTTCGGCCGCAACGATCCAACAATATCATTATTACTGTGAGACAATGGGGAACGTTCTAACAGAAGAAAAAGAAGTAAATCAAATAAAAGTATTGAAGGAGATGAAGTAATGGGTTTAGAGATAACGGCGCTAGGTAGGCATGTATTAATAGAATATTACGGTTGTTCAAAGGAAATTATTGAAAATAATGAGTTAATCGAGCAGTATATGAGGGAAGCAGCCGATTACTCCGGTGCGACGATTGTTGAATCAGTATTTCATCACTTCAATCCTTATGGTGTTTCAGGTGCTGTTATTATTGCAGAATCCCATTTGACAATTCATACATGGCCTGAATATGATTTTGCTTCAGTGGATGTGTATACATGTGGGGATTCCGTTAATCCGTGGAAAGCTGCTAATTACTTATCTGAAAAATTACAAGCTAAGAAAACCGAATCATTTGAAATCCCACGTGGAATGGCAGATAGGATTAAGGCATATGCAGAACGAGAAATTGATCAAATTCAAGTAAAAATAGAAGCAGAAATAGAGGGTGTAAAATGATGAATTGGTATACGGAACAATGGAGTACGGAATGCAAGTTTTCAATTAAGTACGATGAAAAATTATATAGTGAAAAAACACCTTTTCAGCAAATCGATTTTTATAAAGGAAAGGAATTCGGAACCTTCTTCACTTTGGATGGTCTCATGATGGTAAACGAGAAGGATGAGTTTATTTACCATGACATGATTGTCCATCCTGCCTTCGCGACGAATCCGAATATAAAGAAAGTCTTAATCATTGGTGGTGGAGATGGTGGAACTGCTCGTGAAGTACTAAGGTATTCATCTGTTGAAGAAGTGATAATGGCTGAAATAGACGAGCGTGTTTTTAGGCTTTGCCAGCAATATTTACCAATCACAGCAGAGACGGTTGAACAAGATTCGCGAATGACATTGCTGTTTGATGACGGCCTTAACTTTGTGAAGAATGCATCAGATGCCTCTTTTGATTTAATTTTAGTAGATTCTACAGATCCAATTTCGGTTGGAGAGGGGCTATTCACTACAGCATTTTATGAGGAATGCTATCGTGTTCTCAATAAGGATGGAATATTAATCAATCAGCATGAGTCTCCATACTTTGCAGAATATGCACAAAACATGAAAAAAGCACATAAGAAGATTAAAGATATTTTTCCGATTACGCATGTATACCAGTATCATATGCCAACATATCCTTCAGGACATTGGCTATTCGGTTTCGCATCTAAATCATATGATCCAATCAAGGACATTGATATAAACAAATGGGAATCTTTCGGATTAAAAACAAAATACTATAATACAAGTTTACACATTGGAGCCTTCAGCCTGCCTACCTATGTTAAAGAGGGGTTGGACGCAGATGAATAAAGCATTAAATATTCATACATTCATCGGCTGCGAGGCGCGATTCGATGAAGCAAATTTAGTTTTGTTCGGTGCACCATTCGATGGTACTACCAGCTTTCGACCTGGAACCCGTTTTGCAATGCAGGCTATTCGCCAAGATTCTTATGGACTTGAAAGCTATTCACCTTATCTTGATATGGATTTGGAGGAGGTTGCCATTTTTGATGGTGGTGATCTTGAACTACCTTTGGGTAATACGGTTCGAGCAATCGAGCAAATCCATGAATATTGTGAGGAAGTATTGGCAAATGACAAAAAGTTTCTAATGGTGGGAGGGGAACATTTAGTGAGCCTGCCAAGTATTAAGGCAGCATACGAAAAGTACCCCAACTTACATGTTATTCATATCGATGCGCATACAGATTTGCGGGAAGATTATCTAGGTGAATCATTGTCACACGCATCGGTTATTAGGCGCTGCCATGACTTTCTTGGTGATGGACGAATTTATCAATTTGGAATTCGATCAGGATTAAAAGAAGAGTTTGAATGGGCGAAAGAGCATACGTATATGGAGCGTTTTTCAATCGACACATTAAAGGAGAAGGTATCTGATCTGAAAGATGTTCCAGTCTATATTACGATTGACCTGGATGTACTTGACCCAGGTATTTTTCCTGGAACTGGCACACCTGAACCAGGTGGAATAACGTACCGTGAATTGTTACACGCAATCGAGGAATTTCAGGGACTTGATCATATTGTCTCAGCAGATATTGTTGAATTATCGCCATCATATGATGTATCGGGTGCTTCGACTGCGATTGCCTGCAAGACTGTTAGAGAAATGCTTTTAACATTATTAAAATAAATAGATATGAAATAAAGCCTGAACAATTAGTGTAATTTATTCCACTGATTGCTCAGGCTTTTAACTAAAAAAAATTTCTCGCCACATCAATACGGCTATGTGAGGCTATCATCTATAAACCTGATTGGCTAGGTTAGTTTTCTAAGTAAATGTTAGAAATTAATGATAGATGTAGGATGATATTAATATAATCGTAAATTTTTAAATATACCAAATTTTAATATAAAATTCTATGACTAATGTAAATTTCCTGTAAATATAATGTGAAATTTTTATTAATATTTTTGTAGATTCCTATTCTTTTCTATTCTACTATTCGATATAATAACTAAGGTATTGATATACATAGATTGCACTATGCGGTTAATGATAGTAATAAGAGTATAGTTATAGGAGGATACACATGGCTTTTAAATCAAAAAAAGATAAATTTTCTGTTGCACTTCATGAAATGTCGGAGAATCTAAAAGAGAGTGCTGATTATTTTGCAGAATATAAAATTAGAGAGATTAGTGACCTCAGGATTTTCGCAGAGCAAATGAAGGTATATGAACATAGAGGGGATGATATTGTTCACGGTATTACAACTGAATTAAACAATACGTTTATCACCCCGATTGAGCGTGAAGATATCATGTTCTTAACGAATAGCATGGATGATGTGTTAGATGGACTTGAAGAATGTGCAGCATTATTTGAAATGTACTCCATCGTGAATATTGATAAATATATGCTGGAATTTGTAAAGAATATCCGTGAATGTACATATGAAATTACAAGAGCAGTAGAGCTGCTGACATTGAAAAAGTTAAAAGATATGCGTGATCATACGATAAACATTAAACGGATAGAATCGAACTGTGATTTGCTTGAACGCCAATCAATTAAAACACTATTTGAAATTGAAAAGGACCCGATTCGCATAATCCAATACAAGGAAATATATGAAAGCTTTGAAGATATTGCCGATCATTGTGAGAGGGTAGCAAACACACTTGAAGCAATTATCATGAAAAATGCGTAAGGAGTCCTCTACGAATGGATAGTTTATTAATCATTACAATACTTATTGTCTTCTGTGCATTAGCATTTGATTTTATCAATGGTTTTCATGATACAGCAAATGCAATTGCAACGTCTGTATCAACAAAAGCGCTAAAGCCACGTCACGCAATTATTCTAGCAGCGACAATGAACTTTGTCGGTGCGATGACGTTTACAGGTGTAGCGAAAACTATTACAAAGGATATTGTTGATCCATTTACATTACCAAATGGTTCGATGGTAATACTTGCTGCACTGCTCGCTGCAATCGCTTGGAATTTAATTACCTGGTACTTCGGTATTCCGAGTAGCTCTTCCCATGCTTTAATTGGTTCCATTGCGGGGGCTGCAATTGCTGCAGCAGGATTTGCTGAAATAAAATGGAGTGGTTTCTTAAATATTCTTACAGCTTTACTTGTTTCACCTGTCCTTGCTTTTACAGTAGGATATATTGTTTATACAATAATAAAAATTATCTTTAGAAATCATAACTTAGCAAAAACAAATAAACAGTTTCGGCTTATCCAAATTGCCACAGCGGCATTACAATCCTATTCACATGGAACAAATGACGCGCAAAAGGCAATGGGGATCATTACGATGGCACTAATGACCAATGGTTATGTAATGACAGATGATGTTCCGTTTTGGGTTCAATTGGCCTGTGCGACTGCAATGGGAATTGGTACTTCTGTTGGCGGTTGGAAAATTATTAAAACCGTTGGTGGAAAAATCATGAAAATCCGTCCAGTTAACGGAGTAGCAGCAGATTTAACTGGAGCGGCAATTATTTTTGGTGCGACACTGATTCATTTACCAGTTAGTACAACACATGTTATCTCATCCTCCATCATGGGGGTTGGCTCAGCACACCGCGTTAGAGGCGTGCAATGGGGAACGGCACAGCGGATGATTATTACTTGGGTTATCACATTGCCAATATCGGCAACACTTTCTGGGCTAATATACTTGGTCTTAAATATATTTGCAGGGTAAAGAATTCCTGTTGAACTTAAAAAGAAACGCAGTAAGGCTCTACTGCGTTTCTTTTTATATTGTTTTTAATAATAGTTTTTTCAGAAGCGGGGCGAAGTGTTCTGGTAGTTCCGAGACACTTGGTATCATGAGACGCTCTTTTCCATAGATGTTTTTCATCGTCATGTCTTCCCGTTCCTTTACTTCACCATCTGCAAGGAACATACCGATGACATCAATATTTTTCTTACGTGCCTCCGATACGGCTAGATGTGTATCGATGATTCCATTTTGATCATAATTTGCTGCCGCTGGTTCCCCGTCCGAGAACACGAGGAGAAATTTATATTTCTCTCTTCTTGCAGCTAAATCCTCCGTAATGACACGAATACTAAAGCCGTCGCGATTATCTTCCTGTGGCTCTAATTGCATAATCCTCGCGCCATTATTTTGATAGAAGGAATCCTTGTGGGCATTAACGATATGGAAGTAATTCGGTTGATATCCATCCTTCACATCGTTTGCATCCTCCCAAAAACCAATAATCGAATGGGCTATCTTTAAATAGTTGAGTACCTCATGGAATAGGATAATCCCCTTTTTGGTTTCCTCCATTTTGCCGTGCATGGAAGCAGAGCAATCTACTAATAGCGTAAATACGGCATCAATCTCTTTGGATTCTTGGTTCTTTTTATAAAAGATTCGTGGGTTCTCATCGATAAATACAGGGAGCAACTTTTTCGATAAGCGACCAAATATTAAATCCTTCCTTGGAGTATTTCGTTTATGTTCCAATGTTTTTTCAATTGTGTTTGAGAGCTTACGCTTATATGCTTCGATTTCTTGTACATATTCCTGATACATTTTTTCATCTTCAACTGTTGGTGTTTCTGCATATTTTATGATCTTGACGGCATCATTATTTTCTTCGCCGTATTTACTTTCGCCATGATTCCCTTGATTCGTATCCTTTTTTGATAAGGATTCAACCTTCGAATAGTCATTTTGCTTACTTTCACCCGAAGTACCTTGAATTTGGGCCATTGCTTGGTCTGCATCCTGCGCTTCTCTTGCTCCATCCCCAATTAGACTTGTCTTCGTCCCTTGATCTAATTCAAATTGTAAGAAGGTTTGATTCGACTCGCCGTCGTTTTTATTCTCGCGATGCCAGGTAGAAAATTTCTCATCAATATATTCACCTTGATCATCTGGAACATCTTCTTCATCATCATTCACTAGATCATCTTTACGGATTAGCTCATCGAATAATGTATTACGAGTAAAATGCTCGATATTTGCGACTGGAAAAATAAAATATTCGTTCATCGAGTCCTTGTAATATCTGCTTACTTGAAAGACGATTTGCTCACAAATATTCGTAATGTCTCTTGTACTTTCCGCCTCATATAACGTATATAGAAGCGATTTGATTCGTTCTAATTGATTTAGCTGTCGGTCATTTGCCCTTGGAAAAAATGGATCTGGACTACTCGACTGCAGCTGTAAATAAATGAGGCAAAATAACTCATCTGTCGCAAAGCTTCTTGTGACATTTGTATCTAATTGCGTTTCAAAATAATGCTTAAGATAGTCTCTTCGGATTGCAAATAGCTTCGTTGTGCCAGGGCGATCTAGCTTTACCTTCTCTTCAAGCCGGATATCCTCGAGCAGCGTAAATAATTGTGCTGCAAACTTAGGGATGCCTGCCTCATCTATGCTATCTAAATACTGCTGCATCGTTTGTACATTGGAATAATGTAATGTCCCAATCGTTCGCAGGTATAAATCCGATTTATGCCCAGCTTCCTTTGCTGGTTCAATTGCAGTGTCCCAGAAGCGACTTGCAGTAACTTTATGATTGATAATATCAATAAACGATCCAAAATTATATTCGAAATTTATTTCAGGATCGCCTGACAATACAGTTGATAAATCCTGCAGCTGTAAGAAAATATTCGTATCTACTCGTGAATTATCATGAAAACGATACATCTAGCATCCTCCTACCCTAGAATAGCGTTTCTGTCAAATTCATGACAAATTCTCTTTCTCTCTCTTCGTCTAATTTATCGACAATAGAGCGGAGAATTGCTCGTTTTGCTGGGATAATGGAGCTCAAATCACATGCATCAAGTAACGCACGAATCGATGCTGCATCCTCAGAAAGCTTTCCTTGTGAAACTGCTGTTACGAGATCATTTGATAATTTGACAAATAATTCAATTGTTTTTTCATTGGTTAGTTTCGTATTGGTCTGGATTAAATTCCGTAATTGTTCGCCCTCAATGTATGGAACTTCAATCACGATAAATCGATTCTTTAATGCTTCGTTAAGTGGTACAGTTCCAATATATCCTTCATTGATTGCTGCAATCACACCAAATCCTTCTTCAGCGGTAATCACTTCGTTTGTATATGGGTTTGTTATCGTTCTTCGGTAATCAAGCACACCATTAATTAGTGGCAATGTTTCTGGTTTTGCCATATTAATTTCATCAATATATAATAAAGTTCCACTCGTCATTGCATTGATAACGGGACCTGGAACAAATTCAATTACTTGTTTTTCACCTTCATATGCTAAGGTTTTAAATCCCAGTAGGCTTTCTGCATCCAAGTCTACTGAACAGTTGACACTGAACATTGGTTGATTGAACAGGTAGGATAATGTTTCGGCGAACTTGGTTTTACCAGCGCCAGTTGGTCCTTTTAATAGGATGTTTTTTCCCATACTTAAAATCGAAATTGCATCGATTAGTAAATCCATATGTGGTGGAACATAGCCACCTTGACGGATTAATTCTGCAAATCCTGGTTTTATTTCGTTTCGTTTTGTATTTAATAGTTCTTCAATATTCTCTGGTAGTTGATAATTTATGTGCATGGTAACGCTCCTTCCATGTCATATTGTAAGCTTTTTTGACGGAAATAACAAAGAATGTTTATTGCTGCGTATTGCTTCCTGGCTAGCCGCTGCGGAAATACACTACGCTGGGTTTGTGCATAATCTATCGATATTAAATCGAAATACGCTCCCAGCATTGTCGTTAACATTCATCATAGAAAGCGACTGTTCACAGTAGAATCAACATTCTTGTAGAAAAAATTCACTCTAAACGTGCATTGAACATTGTGACGAATAGAATAAAAGTGTAGTATGATAATACAAAAGCAACAACATGGAGGGATAAGATTGAGTGAGCAAATTAGAATAGGAATTGTTGGATTCGGTAACCTTGGTAGAGGTACAGTCGAAGCAATTAAGAAATCAGCAGATATGGAGCTTATCGCTATTTTTACAAGAAGAGCGCCTGAGAGCTTAAAAATCGATGAGCCAAATGTTGAAGTTGTACATATATCGAATGTGGAAGATTATCAAGATAAAATTGATGTGATGATCTTATGTGGAGGGTCTGCGACTGATCTTCCTGAACAAGGACCGGAACTTGCGAAGCTATTTAACACGATTGACAGCTATGACACACATGCGAAAATTCCTGAATATTTCAGTTCGGTTGATGCTGTTGCAAAAGAAAGTGGCAAGGTCAGCATTATTTCCGTTGGTTGGGATCCAGGTTTATTCTCAATTAATCGTTTAATGGCAGAAGCGATTATTCCACAAGGTGAAAATTACACATTCTGGGGCAAGGGTTTAAGTCAAGGACATTCGGATGCAGTACGAAGAGTGGACGGTGTGAAGGACGGCGTGCAATACACAATCCCAGCTGATGCGGCAATTGAGAAAGTGCGCAGTGGGGTGAATCCAGAATTAACGACAGCTGAAAAGCATCGCCGTGTATGCTATATCGTTGCTGAAGAAGGTGCGGATAAGGCAAAAATCGAAAATGAGATTAAGACAATGCCGAACTATTTTGCTGACTATGATACAGAAGTAAACTTCATCACTGAAGAGGTATTAAAGGCGGAGCATTCTGCAGCGCCACATGGTGGATTCGTTATTCGCGGTGGGGAAACAGGCGCAGATCAAAATAAACAAATCATCGAATTTTCACTTAAGCTAGACAGTAATCCAGAGTTTACTGCTAGTGTCCTTGTAGCATATGCTAGAGCAGCATATCGCATGTATAACGAGGGACAAGCTGGAGCGAAAACCGTATTCGATGTGCCACCGATCTATTTATCACCACGATCTGCAGAGGATTTGAGAAGGGATTTATTATAGGATTATAGGGGGAGAAACGATTGCCTAGACCAAAGACAAAATCTGAACTCAAAGAAGTAAATAATGAGAAGTTCACAGAGTTAATGGCTTTAGTAAGCTCTATTCCAGCAAATCACCTAGAATCCGATTTTTCATTTGAAGACCGTGATCGTAATATTCGCGACGTTTTAACACATCTGCATGAATGGCATCTGATGATGGAGAAGTGGTATATCGAGGGGATGGCAGGGGAGAAGCCAATCATGCCTGCCCCTGGATATACGTGGAGAACATTACCTGCACTGAATAACGTTATTTGGGAAAAGTATCAATCAATAAATTTAAATGATGCGATGAGAAAATTAAATGATAGCCATTTACAAATGATGCAATTGATTAACAAGCATAATAATGACGAACTATTCACGAAAAAATATTATCGCTGGACGAAGACTACATCCTTAGGTACATATTTCATTGCGAATACTTCTAGTCATTATGAATGGGCGATGGAAAAGATTAAACGCTTTAAAAAAGAAATAGCAAAAGAGAAAATAGTAAAGATCTAAGCTAATGGGATAAGAAGGAAGATTTTTAGTCTATTAGTAAGCCTGAAATGAAGAAGAGACCCAATCTATAGGATGTTTGGGTCTCTTCTTATATCTAAAAGGAGCGATAATACAAATGGAAAACTATATTTTCGATTTTGACGGCACACTGGCAGATTCTAAGCTTTGCAGTGTTATTGCAACGCAGGAAGCATTTAGGGAATTCGGATTAAGTGTGCCAACCTCTGAGCAAATTGAACATTTTATGGGAATTCCAATTGAGGTATCATTTAAAGAAATGGCAGATCACGAATTCACAGCTAGTGCCTTTGATACACTTTTACAGCTATTTCGTAAATGTTATAAAGAAAATGAAAGTAAATCGCTTGCTGCTTTTCCAAAGATTCCTGAAGTATTGGAGGCATTACAATCAGCGAATAAGCAGTTGTTTGTCGTATCAAGAAAAAATCAGATGTGTTATTACGAAATTTAGAACATCTTAAGATTGGAGACTATTTCAAAGATATTATTGGTTCAGATAAAGTAAACCATTATAAACCGCATCCGGATGGAATTCTGAAATTGGTGGAGCAATACGATTTGGCAAAAGAGGAAACTGTAATGATTGGCGATGCAATTTTCGATTTGCAAATGGCCAAATCATCAGGAGTAGCGGCCTGTGGTGTGACTTGGGGTAGCCATAAGCGAGAACAGTTGTTGATGGAGAAACCGGAATACATATTAGATAGTGTGAACGACTTATTAAACCTTAAAGATTATGCCTTGATCAATTAGTTCGTATTCTAAATGTGAAAATTTAGGAGGAATATATGAAACTACATGAATATAAACCAAGCTTCAAAAGCAAAATTGAGAATTACACTTTAACTGAAGAACAGCTTCGATATACAGGGACACCGGTTGAAAATGTCGCACTAGCTGAAATTGATGCTGACAGACATGCTATTTTAGCAATTGAGGAAAATGAACTTGTTACATTTTTCGTTCTTCATGAAAATGAAGGAGTAAAACCGTATTCGGAAAATCCGAAAGCAATATTATTGCGGGCTTTTTCAACAGACTTTAATCATCAGGGAAAAGGAAATGCAAAGAAAGCATTAATGTTACTGCCACAATATGTATGTACTGAATTTCCTTATGCTGATGAGATTGTTCTAGCAGCTAATTTGAATAATTATGCCGCACAATTACTCTATAAAAAGTGCGGTTATATTGATGAAGGTCTTCGGAAAATGGGAAGAAAAGGGGAGCTAATCATCATGAGCTATTATTTAAATTAGCAAGCTCTCAAGGACTTATTGTGAATAAGACAAAAAATAACGCTAAGGTTAGGTCCTTAGCGTTATTTAGTATCACTTCAACCAATAGCAGTTTCTTCTGCTTTATTATTGTCAACCAATGCATATTTCTCCCACTTCTTACTCCGCCACCTGAAGAACATGATAACCGCCCGCGTCCATTCGTCTGCAGCAATTGCCAGCCAAATACCAGCAAGCCCCAGATCTAAATAGAAAATAAGGAAATATCCAAGTGGCAGACTCATCGCCACCATTGAGAATGCGCCAATTAATACTGGGAACTTCGCATCACCTGCAGCCCGCAGTGAGTTAATTAAGACGATATTAATTGTTCTGCCTGTCTCTAGTAGAAAACTAAGTAATAAAACGTCTGCACCTAATTTAACGATTTCTGGATTATCCGTGAATAATTCCAATATGGGTACCCTGAAGAGCACAACAAGGATAACGACAACCAATGTCGCACCGCTTGCCCAGCGAACACTTCTCCAAACGCTGCCATATGCTTCAGAGCTGCGATTTGCACCTACTAATCTACCAACAATAATCGCCGTACCCAACCCAATCGCCAGTGCGAAGAGATAGATAAACATCGAAATGTTCGTTGCATATTGCCGTGCCGCTAAAGAACTTGGACCAAGGAAGGTCGCATAGTAGAGAAAAACAATTTGGCAGGATTGGTACATTACTTGCTCAAAAGCAGATGGAATCCCAATCTTGAGGATCTTATTAATATAATCCTTTGATAATGAAAAATAATAGTTTAGCTTTACTTTTACCTCTGAAATTTTATAAAAGAGCCAGAAGAACACGAGTAGTGCAAGAAAGCGACTAAAAATTGTAGAAATTGCAGCACCTTCGACTCCAAGTTCTGGAAACCCAAAATTACCAAAGATAAGTAAATAGTTTCCGCCTACATGGATAATGTTCATACCGAGGGATACGAACATCGTAGCTTGAGTAAATCCGTGTACACGGATAATTGCCGATAACGAGTTGATTAATGCCTGTAAGAATATTGCTCCACCAACAATCCCTAAATAGCTTTTCGCATATTCAAACACATTTCCTTGTAAATTAAGAGCTTGAAGCATATAACTGCCGAATAAAAGAAAAATGATACTAATTATTATTCCGATTACTAGATTTAACGTAATTGCGGTTGCTGCAATTTTGGAAACATCTTTAAACCTTCTAGAGCCAATATATTGTGCTACAACGATGGAAGCTCCACTGCCAATAACCTGTAAAATTAATATGGCGATTTGCAGAAATTGATTGGAAGCACCAACACCAGAAACCGCATCATCGGAAACAGCGCTAAGCATGAATGTATCCGCAAGCCCCATCAGCATAAATAAAAAAATCTCAATGAAGATTGGCCATGTAAGGATAAATAAGTTTAAATCTTTCTTTGTATTATTTGTTGTCAAAAATTCACCTTCTCAACGATATTCGGTTATATTCAGATTGTATCTTACCATCTTTTGACTAATATGGATATACATAATCGATTGAAAATTATTTAATATTGAAAGCGCTGTTATTGAATTTGGAATAAAATGATAATTGACACTATATGAAATTTGCTCTATTATTATGGCAATACATTCAGTAAAGAGGGAAGAGCAACAAGGGGTATAATAAATTTCCTGATCTGAATAATCAGATTATTATTAACTTATTATGCTATGAACTGAGATATTTTCTATTCAAATGAATTTATACTGAGCCCTCATTGCGTTCATTAAAAAAGAGGCGTTCAAGTATAATGAAGTTTAGCGCCATCCATCAAGGAAGGCTTTTTATTTCTTTATAATAGACAGAAAAATATTATTCTTATAACAGTGGAGGAAAGATAATGAAACAATCAACGAAGAGATACATAATCGATCGAATGCATAAAGCGTCAATAGGACTAGCTAACGCAGTACTAGTAACATTAGGCATTGGTCTTCTAATCGAGACATTTTCTACTTTTACTGGCTGGGAAGGATTTGCAACAGTTGGTTTGGCGGCACAATTAATGCTGGCGCCAGCTATTGGTGCAGGAATGGCATATCAGCTCGGAGGAAATACGCTCGTTATTTTCAGTGCAATGGCCGCGAGTACAGTTGGTGCGAATGCCTTAACAATGAATGCAGAAGGGGCGATGGTACTTACAACGGGACAACCTATAAGTGCGGTATTAGCGGCAATTATTGCGATTTGGGTTGGAAAGCGTGTTACAGGGAAAACCAAACTGGATATGCTCGCTATCCCGTTTTCTGCAATTTTAGTCGGCGGAGTTGCAGGAGTAGGCCTAGCAGCTGTTACAACACCTTTATTAGAATCATTAAGTGCGTTAATTGCCAATTCTGTTTCCGGATCACCTTTAATCGGTTCAATCGTGATTGCACTTATTTGGAGTATCTTCCTTATGTCACCTGCATCATCAGCAGCAATCGCAATTGCGCTTCAGCTTGATCCTGTCTCAAGTGCTGCGGCATTAATCGGTTGTACAGCACAGTTTGCTGGCTGGACGGCAATGTCGTTTAGACAGAATGATTTAGGAGCAAATATTGCGCAGTCATTTTTAACGCCTAAAGTACAAGTACCGAACCTGGTAAAAAATCCGCAACTGGTTGTGGGACCATTCTTATCTTCAGTGATTTGTGCACCAATTGCAATTTTAGTATTTGATTTTGAGGTTCCATACCAGCTTGCCGGACTTGGGCTAAACTCATTTATCGCACCATTAAATATTCTTGCAAACCAAGGTGTTGGTGTATTAATTATGTATCTTGTTATTGGTGTTGTTCTTCCGGCGATTATCTCTGTTGTTGTGTACCATTCCTTCATTACAAAGGGCTGGGCTAAAACTGGCGATTTACGAATGGAAGTACAATAAGGACGGAATTTTAACAATAGTATAGAATGCTTTGTTAATCCATGTAATTCAAAATAAAGCTTGCTGAAAAATTCTACTTAACTGGAGTTTTTCAGCAAGCTTTTTGCATTGTTAGGAAATCAGAATTTAATTCTTTTTGAAAATAATCACTGCATGTTTTGCATTGCATTGTAAATAATAAAGGAAATTATCTAGAACAGGGTGAGACCATGGAGCAAATGCCGTTAGCAAAAGAAATGATTACAATCGGAAATGTTAAGATTTATTGTGAATACGTAATGAACGGCAAACCACCAATCGTATTAATTCATGGATTTGTCTCGTCAACCTACACTTTTTATCGGCTCATTCGACTATTAGAAAAACATTATTCGATCATCGCAATTGATCTGCCAGGATTTGGAAGAAGTGAAAAATCAACTGCCTTTATCTATTCCTATTCGAATTATGCAGCGATCGTTGCAGAATGTATTCAGTATTTTAAACTGGATGAGGTTTGTATTATTGGGCATTCGATGGGTGGTCAAATTGCCTTAAACACTGCAAGAATAATTCCAAACAAAATAAAAAAATTAATATTATTATGTAGTTCCGGTTATTTAAAAAGCGCCAATAGACTGCTAATATATAGCTCCTATCTGCCATTATTTTATCTTGCTGTTGAACTGCATATAAAACGAAAGAATGTAAAGGAAAACCTGCAAAATGTATTTTATAATCATGCCTTAATAACGGATGATCATATTCGTGAATTTGGCAGACCCTTAAAGGAGAAGAATTTCTATAAATCCATGGTTCGATTATTAAGGTATCGCGAAGGTGATTTAACGACAGCACAATTACAAGCGATTAAGACGCCGACATTACTTATTTGGGGGGAAGAGGATCGTGTAGTCCCAGTAAATATTGGCAAGCGCTTGGCGAAGGATTTACCAAATGCAAACCTAGTGATTTATAAAGAAACGGGGCATTTAGTATCTGACGAAAGAACGGCAGAGGTGTATGAACAAATTTTGAGTTATTTCGGATGATGATACTTTGTTCAAAAATGATAAAAGCAATTGGGGCTGATATAATAGGAATAGATATAAGAGTATAACTCTTCAGTAATCAGTGAAATGGTACTAAGAGGTTTTAATAAGCTCTGTACTACTAATCAATTGTAAGAGTTCAAATTAAATAGAGGGGAAATTATTCATGTGAAATTAATCACAAGTACATTTGTTACATTATATCATATATGGGCAAAATGACTGAAAGGAGTGTTTGAATATGAAAGAAGTAAAGTCGCCAAAGAGGCCGATGATCTTTTATTACTTCGTTGCTTTAATTTTTATCTTAGCAATCAATGCGATTATCGTCCCGTTTATTCAACAACAACAGATAGAAAAGGTTGATTATGGTACATTTTTGACGATGATTGATCAGGGAGAAATTGATCAAGTAGAGATTAAGGAGACCTATATATCGTTTACTACTAAAGAGGAGGGTGCTCCAATATATGAAACAGGAAGAGTGGAGGATTATGAGTTAGTTGACCGTCTTTATAATGCGGATGTTGAATTTACTCAGGAAATACCGAAGCAAACTTCTCCATTAATGAGTTTCTTCTTATTTTGGATCCTACCGATTATTATCTTTATCGTGATCGGGCAAATGCTGATGCGTAATCTACAGAAGAAAATGGGTGGTGGCGGAAATGCCATGACATTTGGTAAGAGCAAATCTAAGATTTATGTGGAAGCAGAATCAGGTGTAACATTTGCGGATGTAGCTGGACAAGATGAGGCGAAGGAAGCGTTGACAGAAATCGTTGACTTTCTCCACAGCCCTGACAGATATAGGAAAATAGGAGCAAAGCTGCCAAAGGGTGCATTATTAGTTGGTCCTCCAGGTACAGGGAAAACTTTACTTGCCAGAGCAGTTGCTGGGGAAGCAAAGGTACCGTTTTTCTCCATTTCTGGTTCTGAATTCGTGGAAATGTTTGTTGGGATGGGTGCTTCGAGAGTTCGTGATTTGTTCAAGCAGGCACAGGAGAAAGCACCATGTATTGTCTTTATTGATGAAATTGACGCAATCGGTAAGAGGCGTGATAGTTCTGGGATGCAAGGAAATGATGAAAGAGAACAAACGCTTAACCAGCTCTTAACCGAGATGGATGGCTTTGACAGCAGTAAAGGGGTCATTATCCTCGGTGCAACTAACCGTCCAGAGGTATTGGATAAGGCATTGCTTCGTCCAGGACGATTTGACAGAAGAATTCCAGCAGAGCTTCCTGACTTAAAGGGTCGTGAAGAGATTCTGAAAGTACATTCAAAGAATTTACTAATTGATACAGAAATCGATTTCAATGCAATTGCAAGAGCAACTGCAGGCGCATCTGGTGCAGAGCTCGCGAATATTGCCAATGAAGCAGCATTACGTGCTGTAAGATTTAATCGCACGAAAGTAAACCAATCGGATTTTGAAGAATCAGTAGAAACGATTATTGCTGGTTACCAACGAAAGGGTGCTGTTATCTCGACACATGAGAAACTAATTATTTCCTATCATGAAATTGGCCATGCACTTGTTGCCGCAAAACAGAAGAATTCAGCACCAGTGCATAAGATAACGATTATCCCTAGAACGTCGGGTGCACTTGGTTACACAATGCAGGTGGAAGAAGGGGAGAAGGTACTCTATTCGAAAGAAGATCTGTTTAATAAGATTGTTACACTTACAGGTGGTCGTGCAGCAGAAGAAATCATCTTTAAGTCGATTACAACAGGCGCATCGAATGATATTGAACAGGCGACTAAACTTGCAAGAGGAATGATTACGCGTTATGGGATGAGCGATAATTTCGATATGATGGGCCTTGAAACGGTAGCAAATCCTTATTTAGGCGGGGATACATCGTTAACAGCTTCCGCTGAAACATCTGCAAAAGTAGATGAAGAGGTGCGTAGTCTAATTCACGAAGCACATCAAAAAGCGCTGGACATTCTTAATGGAAATATCGACAAACTACATGAACTATCGAAATATTTACTGGAGCATGAGACGATTACAGGGGAAGAATTTATGCAGATCCTGGAAAGCAAAGAAATCAAAACCTTTACGAATGATGAAATTTAGTTGTAAAAAGGCAAAAAAGAAGCCCACCATCCTTTAAATATGGAATGTGGCTTCTTTTTGGTTTTATTCTACATGAAATTTCTTCGTTATTGCGGATAGGGATTTTGATAGGCCGGTAAGCTTAAGCCCGATTTCATGTGTGTTCTCCATTTGTTTATGTTGATGCTCACTACTTGCAAGCATTTCTTCCGCACTTGCTAAGGTTTCTTGGGAAATAGATGCGAACTCCTCAGCTGTTACTTCTAAATTAGGAAGAAGCTCACGGAAATCATGCAATTCGCCTTGCATGCCTTCTAGTTTTACCGTTACTTCGGTAATCTCCCTCATCAATTCATCAAATGATTCCTTGGATAGATTTGCCATCGAAATATTGTTATTGCTTTTCTTGAGCATCTGTTCAAATTCATTTGTTGCATTTGCTGTAATTTCTTCCATATGAGAAATCGAGTTCGTAATATCGTTTGCAGCAGCCGAGGATTGTTCTGCAAGCTTTCCAACCTCATTTGCAACGACTGAGAACCCTTTTCCAGCATCACCAGCACGTGCTGCTTCGATTGCTGCGTTCAGTGATAATAACTTCGTTTGTTCTGCTATTCCTTGGATCAATCCAACAAGTTTAGAAATCGACATTGAATAATCATTTACCTGCTTGATTGTCTTCGTTAAGTGTTTAAAATCCTTTTCAAATGAACGGATTGTTGAGATTAATTCAGAGATACTCTTTTCGCCATCCACAGCAGAATTCCCCATACTATCTGAACTTGTAAATACGATGTTCATATTATTCAACATTTTTTCGATACGATGCTTCATCACCATGGAATTATTAACACTATTTTCCGAGCTTGTCGCTGTTTGCTCTGCGCCAATTTTAACGACATTAATCGATTCAATTAAATCATGACTTGATTGAAGCGCATTGTCTGAGGATTGTTTCAAATCTGTTCCGGTTTGGTCTAACTCAATGGTCGTACTGTTTAGTTGATTAAGCATTGTTCGCATATGGGTTATCATCGCAGTATAGCTCTTATGGAGCGAAGTGAATTCAGGAATCGTCGTCTTAATCGATACGCTCGAATTAAGATTTCCTTCACGTACCTCACGCATTGCTTTACTCAGGCTTGAGAGTGGCTTGGTTAAAGATCTAACAAATATAATAATCAAGATAGTAGAGATTATTATACTCACCGCGCCAATTCCAATTGAGAGATATCCCATATCATTGATTGGTCCCATAAATGAATTTGTCGGAACGATTATAGTATAAATTCCATTAATCTCCTTCATCTCCTGGAAGGAAATGGAGTAGCTTTTCCCATCTATCGTTTGCAGTGTTTGTCCGTTCTTCGCTTCGGTAATATGTTTTACTAAGGAATCTGGTATCTTCGGCAATGTCTTCTCACTTATAGGAAAGGGCGTAACCGAAGAATCCGTAATATAGAAAAAGTCGGATTTCATTCCATCTTTTTCAAGTTGCTTTTTTTGGGAACGGATATTTGCGTTCAATTGTTGCATGAAATAATCATCTTGTCCAACATATGTAAAATGTAAGCTTTCGGCAATATAACCAATTAATTCTGCTTCACGAGCGAGTCTGTCTTCGATTGTCGTCATCGTGATATTCCTTGCTTGTATGTAAGAAGTAGCACCAACAGCAACAACTGCGATTACCATCAAGGTTACAAATGGTATCAATAGTCTTTTGCGCAATGATGTCTTCCCTAGTAACCTATTAAAAATAAGCCTCATGTTATTAAACTACTCCTTTATCATATGTATGCATAGGATGCAAATAGTACTTTTGGACTGGTTCTGAATAATTATAGCAGAAAAATATTAATTTATTGTAAAGAAATCATGAATTAGTAGAGAAATAATCCTAGAATTCGTAAAAAAATGAGGTATACTATTAAAAGTAGGCTTTATTTAATAGGAGGAGCGATTATGACTGCAATAAATAAAGGGGAAAATAAATTTTACATTGGAGACGATATCCGGAATCCAATCGCAGAAATGACGTTTGTGCAATCAGGAGTAAAAAGAATCGTCATTGATCATACCTATGTAACGGAGGAACTCCGTGGTCAGGGAGTAGCAAGTGAATTACTTGAGCAAGTAGTGCTATTCGCTAGAGAAGAAAAGTTGAGAATCCTTCCACTTTGCCCCTATGCTAAACATAAGCTAGAAAATAATGAGGCATACTTGGACATACTAAGTGTGTAAGGCGAGAGGTGCGATGTGATGTACCTAACGATCAAGGAAACTGCCGAGTATTTATCAACGAGTGTAGAGAAAGTAACTTCATTAGTAATGGAAGGAAAAATTCGAGCCGTTCATGACGGAACGGATTACCTTATATATAAAGAACAATTTACCACTCATTTTGAGCAGGTTGAAAAATACCAACGGATGCTTCAAGACTACTTAAATGAGCCGATCCCTGAAGATATTGATGTCAAGGATGAGGATTAAAATTTGCATATAAATATCATTATCTGTAATGTTAAGCTAAACTACATGTAGAAGTGGTTTATCTTAACTTTTTTTTCAATTAAAAGGAGTATTCAAATGCCAAATAAATATCGTCACGATGCGAAATCATTCGTATACAAAGTTGAGGAAGAAGCGGAATTATTAGCCTTCCTATTAAAAGTAATGTCTAATCGAAGCAGGAATTCGGTCAAATCCATCCTTGCACGTGGACAAGTCACTGTGGATGACCATTTAGAAACAAAATATAATTATTCCCTCTATCCAGGGCAAACGGTCAAAATCCTAAAAAACAAAGCAGCGATTCAAGAAAGTGTCTTAATCGGCATGTCTATTTTGTATGAGGATGATGACATCATCGTAATCAATAAAGAAGCGGGATTATTATCTATTGCAACCGCAAAGGAAAAGAAATCAACTGCACATCATCAATTGATGGAGTATGTTAAGAAAGAAGATCCAGAGAATCGAATCTTTGTCGTGCATCGTTTGGACAAGGATACTTCCGGTGTCATGCTATTTGCCAAAAATGAGCAGGCTAAGAAGAACTTACAACATAATTGGAATGACGTGGTCAAAGAACGTACGTACGTCGCATTAGTTGAAGGAAAGGTTACCGAGGAAAAAGGCTATATGAAGTCATGGCTTAGAGAAAGCAAGACACATCTCGTTTATTCAAGTCATACTCCAAATGACGGTTTACTTGCTGTTACGCGCTATCGACTAATCCAGGCAAATAAAGATTTTTCATTGCTAGAGCTTCAGCTTGAAACTGGTAGAAAGAATCAAATCCGCGTGCATATGCAGGATTTAGGACATCCTGTCGTTGGCGATAAGAAATACGGATCAAAGGAAAATCCAATTCGCAGACTTGGACTACATGCGAAGGTTTTGGCATTTACTCATCCGACAACAGGAAAAGTATTGTCATTTGAAGCGGAAGTGCCTGAATCGTTTTTTACGAAGTCAAAGTGATCTAGGGATATGTTTTGAAGGGTGGACTGCCCCAATTGTCGGACACAATCTAACAATTGGGGCAGTCCAATTTAATGTATGAACGCCTGATACTCATAGGAATTCCGATCAACATCTCATCGTTTAAAGAGGTGCTTTCTCCACAATCCTTCCTTTTCGACCTTTTGTCGTTTCGGAGAATTTTAATGAACGAATCACTGCTTCTTCTGTTGCCTCAATTACTGCTTGAAATAATTGATTCATCATTGGGTGATCATCACGAATGAATTTAATGGATTCTATCGGCTCAGCAGCATGATGATCAAATGTATTAGCAGTAGAAAATGCGATAGCAATATCGCCACTGCCGTTATCGATATTGCTTCCTGTTCGACCGATTCCGACTGCAGAACGTTTGGCAAGCCGTTTTAGCTGTCTATCATAAAGTGGTGCATCTGTTGCGATAATCATCATGATAGAGCCATCTGGTGTATCTAGATTTTTTAAATTTAAATTAGCAAAGAGTGCTTGCTCTTTTTTTCCAAAATTACTTAGTACTAGACAACCAACAGTATAATGATGCCCTTCAACTTCCACCATTCGGGATGCAGTTCCAATTCCGCCTTTATGCCCGAAACAGACCATCCCTTTTCCAGCGCCGATCGCACCCTCTTTAACAGGAGATGTTGTTGCGGTACGAATAGCCTCTATGGCGTGTTCAGGTTTTACCGCTTGCAGGCGTATCGAATTTAAATAGCCATCATTGCATTCGCCAATAAGAAGATTAATCGTACTCGTCGTGTCACCAATTTCTTCCGTTTGTTCGAGCATATATTGCAATGTCCCCTGCATAACAGCACCGACACTAAATGTATTGGTCAGCATAATTGGCGATTCCAATATTCCGAGCTCTTCAAGTTGGACGAGCCCTGCAGTTTTTCCGAACCCATTGATCACCGCACTTCCTGCATATATTTTTTTTCGGAATAGATTATCCGCGTGTGGGAGAATTGCTGTCACACCTGTGCAGATAGTATCCACATCATCGATTTCCTCGTATAAAGTGACATGCCCAACCTTAACTCCATCAACATCGGTAATGCAATTTTCTTTTCCCTTTTGTAATCCCATCATTTTACCTCCTATATATAAGAATTTTTTTGGTAGATAAGAAAGTAAAAAACTTTCTTAACGAATAAGTGCAACTAAGTCTGTCACCTAAAGGCATGGTTAAACCTTAGTTTTCTGAAATTAGCTAAACAGAGTATACCAACGATTGATCTAGAGATTCAATAAAATCCGCTGCATGAATAGAAATAGAGATGGACAAACTATGTTAACCAAGGCTAGTGGAGGATTATATCATGATAAAAAAACTGATATTAATGGTCATTGTTTCGACATTCATTTTATGGTTTGGGTTTGCGGATTTGTCAAAAGCTGATAATACAGTTGGAACGGAAATTGGCAATATTGCGCCGGATTTTGAAATACAGACTATAAGTGGAGAAACAATAAAACTTAAGGATCTTAGCGGGAAACGTGTAATGTTGAATTTCTGGGCAAGTTGGTGTCCTCCTTGTCGGGTGGAAATGCCGGATATGCAGAAACTCCATGAAAATGAGGATATAATAGTGCTCGCAGTTAATTTAACAGATTCGGAAATGAGCCAAAAGGACGTTACTTCATTTGTAAATGAGTTTGGATTAACATTTCCAATAGGACTAGATAAGTCTGGACAAATATCGAAATTATATAAAATTAACCCAATTCCGACGACCTTTATGATTGATTCCGATGGCAAGATCCGTTTTAAACTATTCGGTGCGATGAGTTATAAAATGATGACTGAAGAGCTTGAAAAGATGGATTAAAGCGGTATAGGGAAAGCCCTTATAGCGCTTTTTTTAAGATAACTAGGATAGGCTAGACTTGCTGGGAATAGGTGGAGGAGCACGAATCTATGATTGCAATGATGATATCATCAAGAGGATTGCTTTTATCAGCAGTAGCGTGGGTATATCGTCGGGAGAAAAATTAAATCAGCAGGAGCGCGAAGATATCGGCAGGGGAAAAATTAAATCAGCAGTAGCGCGAAGATATCGTCGGGAGAAAAACTAAATCAGCAGGAGCGCGAAGATATCGGCAGGAGAAAAATTAAATCAGCAGGAGTGCGAAGATATCGTCGTGAGAAAAACTAAATCAGCAGTAGCGCGAAGATATAGGCAGGAGAAAAACTAAATCAGCAGTAGCGCGAAGATATCGTCGGGAGAAAAACTAAATGAGCAGGATCGCAAAGATATCGTCGTGAGAAAAACTATATCAGCAGGAGCGCGAAGATATCGTCGTGAGAAAAACTAAATCAGCAGTAGCGCGAAGATATCGGCAGGAGAAAAATTAAATCAGCAGTAGCGCCCTAATATTTTCCCTAGAGCAAACTTTTTGGATATTTAACGTTAATCGTGCTATACTCATATTGTTCTAAAAAATTTAATATGCAATATTCCTTCGGGGTCGGGTGTAATTCCCAATCGGCGGTGATGATTCAATATCTAAGTCCGCGACCTGTATGGTTTTCTAACCGTATGGCTGATCTGGTGCAACTCCAGAACCGACAGTTAAAGTCTGGATGAGAGAAGGAATTTTAGGCATGCAATTATTTGATGATGAATTGTATTGGTTATTCGCACCTAAAGTTAGTACGAATAAAGCAGTATATTTCTGTTATTCATTTTATTTAGATTACATGCTAACTAAAATTCTAAATCTTCAAGCCCCTGAAAATGCTCAGGGGCTTTTCTGTTGTTCCTATCAAAACCCTCGTAATGGATAGCTGAACAGGAAGGAGGAAGATCATGTTTACCGGAATTGTAGAAGAAAAAGGAACCGTAAAGCGGGTCCACCAAGTATCAATGCAGGCGGTGCAATTAACAATTGAATCAAAGATAGTAATTAAAGACGTGCAAATTGGCGATAGTATTGCAGTCAACGGAATCTGCTTAACAGTTACTGATTTTAATGCCAACAGTTTTCAAGTTGATGCGATGCCAGAAACACTGAAAGCAACGACATTGCATGAACTAAGGACTGGATCGAGTGTGAACCTGGAAAGAGCGATGGCCGCGAATGGCAGGTTTGGTGGTCATTTTGTTTCAGGTCATGTCGATGGAACCGGCGAAATTGCAGCAAAATATAAGAAAGAAAATGCGATTTATTATGAAATAAAAATACAAGAAGAGTTGGCAAAATTTTTGCTGTATAAAGGCTCGATTACAGTCGATGGCATAAGCTTAACCCTGTTTGCAGTGAATAAGGAAAAGTTTACGATATCGCTAATCCCGCATACAGCGTCGGAAACAATCTTGGGTTCAAAAGGCAAAGGCGATTTCGTAAATGTTGAATGTGATATGCTCGCGAAATATGTACAGAACATGTTACATAATCAGTATTTGCAACCAAAGGAAGGCATTAATCAAGCATTTCTAATAAATAATGGATTCATGTAGGGAGTGATCATGATGGTTGATACGATTGAAGAAGCAATCATAGATTTAAGAGATGGCAAGCCAATTATCGTCGTGGATGATGAAAATAGAGAAAATGAGGGTGACTTTATCGCACTTTCAGAAAAGGCAACACCAGAAGTAATTAATTTCATGATTACACATGGAAAAGGACTTGTCTGTGTTCCGATAGAAGCGGATCATGCAAAAAATATCGGCCTAACAATGATGGTAGATAAAAGTACGGATCCACTTGGAACTGCATTTACCGTTTCGGTTGATCATATCGATACAACGACAGGGATAAGTGCATTGGAAAGATCTAGAACGGTTCAAGCTCTAGCAAACCCAGCAGCAAAAATTACCGATTTTAAACAGCCGGGGCATATGTTTCCACTGATTGCGAAAGATGGTGGAGTGTTAACTCGCCCTGGTCATACCGAAGCAGCAGTTGATTTAGCAAAATTAAGCGATTCATTTCCATCCGGAGTCATTTGCGAGATTATTAAAGAAGACGGGAAAATGGCGAGACTGCCGGAGCTAAAAATGATGGCAAAAGATTTAGGATTAAAAATAATTACCATTGCGGACCTCATCGTGTATCGTAAAAAGAAAGAGAACGAGGCAACTTTAAACGCTTAATGAAAAAATAGATTATGAAATAGAGGAGAATGGAAAATGGGAAACATATTTGTAGGTAATGTAGTTGGAATAGATTTAAAGGTTGGTATTGTTGTCGCTAGATTTAACGAATTCATTACGAATAAATTATTGGATGGTGCAATCGATACGCTAAAAAGACATGGTGTAAGTGAAGAAAATATTGATACTGCCTGGGTGCCAGGAGCATTTGAAATTCCATTAATTGCTGGCAAGATGGCAGCAAACAAGAAATATGATGCGGTTATTACGCTCGGAACAGTAATTCGTGGGTCTACTCCACATTTTGATTATGTATGTAATGAAGTGGCAAAGGGTGTTGCAAAAGTATCCACTGACACTGGAAAACCAGTAATATTCGGCGTATTAACAACTGAGTCAATAGAACAAGCAATTGAACGCGCGGGAACAAAGGCTGGAAATAAAGGAGCAGACGCTGCTGCATCTGCAATCGAAATGGCGAATTTAGTTAAGGCATTCGAGAATTAATCACATAATGATGTACACATAAAAAAGGACACTCTATTTTTCATTATTTATCCCGAATTAACTGGCCGTAAAATCCCCACTTCAAGAATTTGAGAAAAATCAAGAATTGTAAGTGGGTGATCAACAGAAAGTCAAAATCCCGATTCGTTCAACTAACATTCAGTGTGGAGGAAAGGAACTTCCCACTGAATGAAGTTTAACTTTATCTTAACTAGAAATTACGTGTAAAAAAAGGACATGCAAATCGTTAAAATGATAAACATGTCTTTTTTTCTTACTTCAATTTTTGTTAAATGTTTTACTGAAGTTAAGATAAGATGGAAATAGTTATTTAAATAAACCTGCTCGAATAAATTTCCTTTTCCAATCAATAGAAATAAAGCTTGTTAAGATAGAAACAGCAAACATTATAATTACGATAATAAATACCGCATAGTAAGAGCCGGTGGTGTCAAAGATAAATCCGAATAAGGTTGTCCCCAATGCAACGCCTAAAGTCGATGCACTCATAATACTTGTATAGATAGGACCATAATCACGATTTCCAAAAACAGCAGTAATTACGGTTGGGGGAAGAATAGTACTTGCTGAAAAACCGATGCCAAATAGCAATCCTCCTGCATATAAAGCAAAAACACCTAAATTATCGCTAAATAGTAAGAAGAGGATACCGGCCACTCCGCCGCCAATCCCTGAAGTAACAGCCCATCTAGCGCCAAGTTTATCATTTACCCAGCCTAATATAAATTTACCAGCTGTTTGTCCAATCATTACACAAGTTACTACAGTTGCCGCTAAAGTTGGCGTAAAGCCAATCGATTGGACGAAGTTTGGAACATGGAAACTAACAGTTGAAACAAGTCCAAGTAGTCCAGTAAAAATAATAATAAGATAAAATGGAAACGACTTTTGTGCATCTTTCTTTTTAACTCCTATAACTTCTACAGTCGCTGGTTTGTTACTAGCTGTATCTGAATCATAAGGTTGCATGTTCAAATCCTTTGGTTTCTCTCTTATCACAAAAATTGTGAATGGAAGAATCAAGATAGCAACTATTATCCCAAGAAAAATATATGTCGGTCTCCAACCAAATGATTCAATAAAGTTACCGGTTATTGGTGCAAATATTGCTCCGCCTACACCCATAAATGCCATCGCAGCACCCAATGCAGTACCCATTTTTACTTTAAACCAGTTGTTGATAATTAAAGGTATGGTACCATAAATTAGAAAAGTACTTCCAATGCCTAAAATAAAGCCTGAAATATAGAATTGGTATACGGATGTGTATGTTCCCATTAAACCAAAAGCTAGTGCATTCATAATTCCAGCAACGCTTAAGATAATTCTTAGATCGAACTTCTTAAGAATTTTGCTAGAGAATGGAAGTGCGACGGTGATCGTTAAATACATAATTGTCGTGTACAGACTTATATCAGCAATACCTATACCAAGGTCTAAACTAACAGCATTGTACAGTAGCCCCGCACAACTAACGATGATACCAACACTTGCAGCATAAATAGCTGCACTTGCAATCATAATCCACCATGCATAATGTAAGCCAAATCTTTTGTTGTTCAT
This sequence comes from Oceanobacillus arenosus, assembly GCF_003369575.1. Taxonomy (GTDB): domain Bacteria; phylum Bacillota; class Bacilli; order Bacillales; family Amphibacillaceae; genus Oceanobacillus; species Oceanobacillus arenosus. Next base: position 362,030 of record NZ_PIOC01000010.1, read on the forward strand.
GTTATTTTCTCCTTATTGTTCTATTGAAAAAAAGATCTGAATTTCATATTTCTCAAAGAATGAGTCCATTCTTATAGAAAATAGAAACTTCAGATCCTCAATCCACATGAAATGTATATATAATTATTGAATAGTAAATCCGCCATCAATTGGAACAACGACACCATTCATAAACTTGGCCTCGTCAGATTCAAGGAATATAGCTAATTCAGCAACTTCATTAACTTGTCCGAAACGTCTTGCTGGTACGGTATCTTTTGGTATATTTGCGACAACATCTTTGATTAATGGAGTCTCAATTGTTCCCGGTGCAATTGCGTTAATTTTTAAGCCATATTTTGCATATTCGGAAGCAAGGTTCTTAGTTAAACCAACAACACCATGTTTTGTTGCAGTGTAAGCAGCTCCACCTTTTCCAGCAACTAATCCCGCAACAGAAGCAATGTTAATAATTGATCCGCTTTCACGTGCAATCATGTCTGGAAGGACTTCATTGGTAACTTGAAATACACTAGTTAGATTGATATTAATAAAGAAATTCCATTTATCAAGCGGTGTTTCTAAGCTAGTTGCATACTTATCAAATACACCAGCATTATTTACAAGAATATCAATTTGTCCAAATCCTTCTTTTGCTTGTTGAACCATCGCTTTAATATCTTCTGTCTTGGTAACATCGACTTTTACCGCCAGTGCTTGTCCACCGTTGTCCTTAATTTCTTGTACAACTTCTTTTGCACCTTCTAAATTTAAATCAGCAACTACTACTTTAGCTCCTTCCTTAGCAAAGGCTAAAGCTTCTCCTTTTCCCATACCTGACGCAGCACCCGTTATTAATGCTACTTTATTTTGTAGTCTCATTACAAAACTCCCCCTTATGATTAGTATATATTGAATTAAATTATTATTAATTCAATATAATTGTATCATTGGTGATTAATAAAGTATAATACATATTATCTATGAATTAATAACTACAGATTATGAATAGGGTGGTGTTATGATTGGAAGCTTCTAAATTGAAATATTTTCAAGCGGTTGCCCATATTGGTCATATGACAAAAGCAGCCAGTAAATTAAATATATCTCAACCAGCTTTAAGCAAAGCAATACATCACTTAGAAGAGGAGCTAGAAATAAAATTATTTAATCGAGAAGGAAGGGAAATTCAATTAAACGAATTCGGAGAGATTTTGCTTGAACATGTTGATCGAGCTTTTATAGAGATAAAAGAAGGGGAGAGGATAATTAAGGATTTAGCAGGCCTAGAAAAAGGATATATTTCTGTTGCTGCTACATTCCCACATGTTTTTCCGCTTTTGATGGGTGAATATTTAAAATCATATCCAAATGTACAAATTAAACAAATTCAATCTTCTTCTACACAGATGAAGCTTTTGATAAAGAATGACAAAATCGATTTTGGCATATCTACTTTCCCAATAATCGAAGAAGGTATTGAATGGATTCCGTTAGCGGATGATGAAATATTTTTGACTGTGCCAGTGGATCACCCGTTTTCTAATAGAAAGTCCATCTCGCTAAAAGAAACAGAAAATGAAAGATTTATTGGATTAGTTGAGGGATATGGATTTCGTGATATTACAGATAAATTTTGTAGGGAGGCTGGAATCGAGCCAAATAATTTAATTGAGGTTGAAGATTCAGGAGCAATTCTTAAACTAGTAGAAATGGGTTATGGGATTTCATTTACCCCAAGGCTCTCGATGCTATCTGAACATCCAGGTATCATTGCTATTCCAATTAGTTTCCCAAATTGTAAACGAACAATAGGGGTTGCATATAAAAAGAAGCATTATTTCTCGAAAGCGTCTGAGAATTTTCTTCATTACATCATTGATTATTTTAAAAATTATTCTGCAGAAAAAAGCTAACTTAACATACAAGTTATTGTTAGAAACTATTGCGGGACAAATTATGTTTATCTGATGATGTATTAGTTCAGAAAGAGATGTTGAAAAATGGCCATGCAGCCGTCAGAAACGTATTTAGCCAAATAACACATTGAAAATGAATTTTAGGAGTTCGAAGTATCAAAAATTATTTCCAGAAAGACGGATTCCATCCAGAGATCTTTGAACAGTAATAGGAAATGAATGAAGTATCCCAAAACACATCACTAAGATAAATATACGTGACAGCATTAGCCTAGGTGGAATTTTCGCAACGACTAGGCTAAACTAGAAGATAGAGCGTTTCAAACACGGGGGAGAAGACATGAAACTATTACTTGGACAGCTTGCAATAATTGCACTGATATGGTTGGGAATGGCTTTTTATTTTCCAGATATGAACGAAGGCAGTAGAGTAATCTTTTACTTAGTGACATCGTGGATGTTATTCTTAATCGTTGGGGTTGTAAAAACGTGGTTACATAAGCGTAAAGAACAATCGAAATAATTGCTTGAATATAGTGCGAGGAAGGAATGCATATGCTTACAATAGAGAACTTAACTAAATCGTATGGCGAGAAGGTATTATTTAATGATATTACATGTACGATTTCTGAATATGAACGAATCGGTGTTATTGGCGTCAACGGTACGGGTAAATCCACCTTTTTGAAAGTAATTGCTGGAATCGACTCAGCTGAAAAGGGTACGATTAAACATTCAAAGGACTATCAAATTGAATACTTGGCGCAAGATCCAGTGCTTGATAGTGATTTAACCGTTATAGAACAGATCTATTACGGGGAATCAATAATTATGAAGACTTTACGTGCATATGAAGCGGCATTACTCAAACTTCAGAAGGATGCTGCGAATCAGCATGCACAGCAGCAATTACTAAAAATGCAGGAACAGATGGATAAGGAAGAGGCATGGGAAGCAAGTACAACAGCAAAAACGGTATTAACCAAATTAGGGATTACCGATTTTGATAAAAAAGTTACCGAGCTTTCTGGTGGACAACGGAAGCGTGTAGCGATTGCCAAAGCACTCATTCAGCCAGCCGATTTATTAATATTGGATGAGCCGACAAACCATTTGGATAATGAAACGGTTGAATGGCTGGAGAAATTCCTGCAAACATATAAAGGCTCCCTATTACTGGTGACCCATGATCGCTATTTCTTAAATCGGGTAACAAATCGAATTTATGAGCTTGATAAAGGAAATTTATATGTTTATGAGGGAAACTACGAAATATTCCTTGAGAAAAAGGCTGAACGGGAAGCATTAGAGCTGAGCAGTGAGCAGAAGCATGAAAATACATTGCGACGTGAGCTTGCATGGCTAAGACGAGGTGCCAAGGCACGGTCAACGAAACAAAAGGCGCGGATTGAACGTGTAGAAGAAATGAAAGAAAAATCATTTGATACGAATAAACAAAACGTGGAGTTTCAAGTGGGATCAACAAGACTTGGCAAAAAAGTAATTGAAATTAAAAATCTTGAAAAGTCCTACGACGACAAAATGTTGCTGCATGATTTCAGTCATCTTGTTGTACCAGGTGACCGAATCGGGATAATTGGGGCGAATGGCTCGGGAAAGACAACATTATTAAATATGATGGCCATGCGAATATCCCCAGATAAAGGTGAAATTGAAATTGGTGAAACGGTCAAGATTGGTTACTATACGCAAGGTGATGAGGAGCTCGATGGTAGCCAGAGGATTATCGACTATATAAAAGAAATCGCTGAAGTCATTTATACAAAAGATGGGCAAACAATCACAGCAGAGCAAATGCTGGAGCGTTTCCTATTTAATAGGTCTGAACAATATAATTATATTCGCAAGCTTTCTGGTGGAGAAAGACGTCGTCTCTATTTATTAAAAGTGTTAATGACTGAGCCAAATGTTTTATTCCTCGATGAGCCGACAAATGATCTAGATACACAGACATTAAGTGTGCTTGAAGAATACCTCGATCATTTCCCTGGCGTCGTAATTACGGTATCCCATGATCGATATTTCTTGGATCGTGTCGTGGATCATCTATTTGTATTTGTTGGAAACGGTAAGGTTAACCATTACTATGGCAATTATAGTGAGTATTTGGAAGAGAAGCAGCAAAATGAAGTAAAACAGGAAAAATCTGTGAAAGTGCAATCTCCTCAAAAGAAAACGAAAAAGAAACTTTCTTATAACGACCAAAAGGAATGGGATAAGATAGAGGACGAAATTATGGAGCTAGAAGAAAAGATTGAAGCATTAAAAGCAGGTATCGTTGATGCTGGCAGTGATGCTGAAAAGGTGCAAACATTATTTGCAGAACAACAAACCGTAGAAGCACAGCTTGAAGCAAAAATGGAACGATGGGAAGAACTATCGTTGATGATTGAGGAATTAGAGAATAATTAACTTAAAAAAATGCAACTCGAATTTTCGAGTTGCATTTTTTGGGTAAGATACTATTCGGTTAACCCTTCAATTGTAAGAGACTCAACAATTGCTGTTCCATTATCTAATACGTTAGCCTCAAGTGTTACCTTATCATCAGCCTGCATGAATACAGCAAGAGGTGCTTTCGAAGCATTTATCGTATAAATTGTTTGGTCTCCTGCTAATAAAAATTGGATCAATTGCCCGGTTTCTTGTGTTGTGACAACAACACGATTTACTTTGCCATTAATCGTTTCTAACGTGGAAGCTTCGCCGGTTGAGCCAACATTACTAGGGTCTTGAACAAGTGCAAGTCGATAGGCATCAAGTGTTTGACTTGCGGTATCGCCGAAGACAACAAAGTCAGAATCGGCAGCCTTGATATAGGCATAATGCTTAAAGAGACCATTTGGATCAAGTACATTGACTACCCATGTTGGATTGCCATCAATGTTATATAAGATTGGCATGGAACCCTTCCAATTCTTCTCTGGGAATTCCTTATCTACGATTTCTCTTGCGCCTTTACTATCCATGATTCCATTGTTTTGGTCCCCATTATAGTAAACGAGTTCCCCGCTTCGAGCATTAATTAATGTGTAGCCTAAAGCCGAATCGATATTTTCCTTAGGTGAGGACATATCGGTGAAGTAGTGCATCTGTCCATCATTATCAAATATTGGTGTCACATTACTTTCGGTACCAGATTCGTTTGGAATTTTAACATCCTTCTTACCGAAGATGGAATTCAACCAACCATGAACAAATTTACCGAAGTACTCATTTTCATCGGAAGCCATTTCCGAGCTAATTGACCCATCAATGAATTCAGGTGCTTCTGCCGTATCGTATAAGGATACATTACTTGTTACAGGGTCGACAACTGCAACATTCAGCTTCGACATATCTGGTTTATTTGTTAAGCCGATTGGTTTATAAAGTGTTTGCACATACCATGGTTTTCCATCTTCATCCACTTCGATTTGTGCCTCACCACTTTGAATATAATTTGGATAAGCACTATATATTACACGTTTAATACTATGATTGAAAAAACTCGAATTTGTATAACGCATCTTGCTTTCAACAAACTTCGGCTGTGCATTAATATCAGTAGCAGAAATTGTGAAATATCCTTCTGTTTCTTTGCCGCGGAAATAGCGCCAGAAGTCTGTAAACTCAACAGGTGCAATGAAGACAACATCCTCTCCAACTTTCTGAACCTGAAGCTTTCCTAAATCATAGAATTGCGTGTTTGGTACGACACTCATAGATTTTTGTACTTTATTACGTGCAGATTCTGGTGAAACAACAATCGGTGTTGCGCTTTTATCAAGCGGTTTTGCCTCAGGTACTTCATTTTTTGCAATCGAATCATACGTATCATTTAATGCGAAGATTCCAAGTACGAAAAAGGCTGGCATTGCTAGAATTGCTACAATGACAATAATGATCGCTACCGAATCCAATTGTCTGCTCGCCTTTGTAAATGGCTGGGTCATTGTAATGCCATAAAGTGAGAGCATCCCAACAAATCCAATAATAAGATTAGCAATCGTTATATTTGGAATCGTTATTGCCGGCATTGCGAAGTAAACAATTACTGCCTCTACAATAAATAAGATAATAAATACAATGCCAATGCCTTTTAATGTTGTTGCGCGATCTTTATTTTTAAATACAAAATACAATGCTACGATAAAGAATAAAATAAATGACAGCAATGCAGTTGTTAAAATTCCGATCATATATTCATCTCCAATCTTTCTTTCAGATAGTATTCATACGTTTGGGTGGTGAAAAGGTTTCGAAATAGTGGATAATTCATTCCTATAAAAAACTTCGTTAAGGAAAACAAGTGAATGAATAAATAAGCAATTTGATAATTATGAAAATATAAAGTGAAACTTCATTAAGTAGGGGTAATATCGGTCCCCACTTAATGTTAGTTGAACAGAATCGGGATTTTGACTTTCTGTTGATCCCCACTTACTATTCTTGATTTTTCTCGAATTCTTGAAGTGGGGAAGCGTCAGAAAAATACGGATATCCAACGTTAAGGAAATTTCAATATTAAAAAGCCTAATTTCTCAGCATAAAAATGAGAAATTAGGCTTTTCATTGCTCCATTAAAGCGCCCTTTTCTGGAAAATCTAAAATATGATCTCAATCTCAAAATCAAATAATATTTCTTCAACCAATGTTGCCCTAAGCAAATATATCTATGCTAATTCAAAACGACTTATTTTTATATGAGTAAGTTCTGCTACATCTTTTGTATTCTCAGGATCTTTGAGGTTTAGACGGAGTAAGGCTTTACTTAATTCTTTATCTTTTTCAAAAAATGTTCGGTATTAATGATAATAATCTAATACCTCTGGATAATCCTTTGCTAATTTTTCAATTTTAACAATAATTTTATATTCATTCGTTCCCAAGCCTAGAGACACATATAAGCCAATGAGGAAGTCAATAATAAAATCTAAAAGCAGAAACATCTGTTACTCCTCATTAAAATCTAAATTACTTGGTTGTTTTGGTAGATGTTCAACGTCAAGCATATTGGTTGTAGGTACTTTTTCCGATACTTCCTCAAAACGGAATCCATCCGACCAAACATTTCCCTTTCCAAACAGTAAAACACTAAAGTGGATAGAAGCACTATCTTCTGGGACATCTAACACGATTGAATCGTATCTCCATTGGCATTATCAATACGAAGCCAAGCACCGCATTTAAACACATTCTCCGTTTTTAAGAAACAAGAAAGCTTTAATCGCTTTCCTTTATAGTCATGTGCTTGGAAACCTTGCATCATTGTAGCAAGGTGTTGCTCGGTTGCTTCATCTTTTGCATAGAGTAACCCTGATTTTGTTCCCGTTCTTTTGTTGCTCCGGAAACTTTTTCTTCAAATCATTTTTGAGACACTCTTAACTATGATTTTATCAGTCTGTGTCATTTTAGAAATTCTGTACACGAAGTGACTTCAACCTAAATAAAGTCGAATTCCATACGCGAAAGATTCGACTTTTTAAGTTTAGCTTATTCCCCTAAAGCACCATTTAGCTTAACAAGATTTTATATTATGATGGCTTAATTTATCTACAATTTAAGGTAATTGTTTTAAATCTTCCACTATGAAATCTGCTTTAACGTTATTCCCAATGATTGTCTCTTTTCCATACACATTTCATACCGACCTTTTGAGCAGCCTTTACATCTTATTCTGGGTGGTCGCCAACAAATATACTTTCGGAAGGTAAAACATTAAGTTTATCAAGGGCGATTTGGAATATTTGAGGTTCAGGTTTTTTCGTTCATTCCCATTCAGATATAAGAATTGTTTTAAAGTATTTTGAATATCTAATGCCTTAATATTATTCATTTGGAAATTCACCTTAATATCCGAGTGGTTAATTGCATCAAAGAAGCGGTTAGTGTCACTTTAGGAAATGATGTCCGAAATTCTGAACCTCTCGAATGCACTTCGAGAGGTTCAAAATGTAATGAGGATTTGTCGCTTACTTCGTATTTTTAACTAAATTTACCATAGCACCTGCAAGCGCCTGTTTTTGGCTATCATCTGCCGCATTCCAGAGATCAGAAAGCACTCTTTGCTCCTCGTTTTTCGGATCTACGTTTTTCGCTAAATAATCTCCAATCTGCGTAGCAATATTATTGATGGCTCCTTCAGTCATGCCACCTTGCTCTGCATTTTGCAGACGATCTCCAAGAAAATCTTTCCAGCCGTCAAAATTATCCAATACTGACATATTTCATTCCTCCAGAGTTTGTAATGCTTATTGTACAAACAACGACAATTTTTGTCGCTCACAGTTATTATGGAGTTGGCTCAATTATTTATACAATAAATCTATCCCGTTTAATTATAAAGTATTTTACCAAATCCTAGGGCACAATTAAAAGGTGAACATAGAAACAATTCAAGGTGATAAAATGAGTGCATCTAACAATGACCAAAAGAAGAATATAAGATTTTCTTATGCAAATGATAATCAGGTGATTCAAAACGCATTGGATGAAGCAGGTTATCCACTTGGATTCATCATTGCACCCATTTATCTACATGACGGATGGAAAGAAGGATATCTCGAGATGTTTGAAAAGCTGGAAGCAACTTTACCGATTTTGCACGAAATGATTTGACGTTTGAGATGATCCAGTATCGTTTTACAAAGCCGGCAAAACGTGTGATTCAGGAAAACTATCCAATGACAAAACTTGAACTTGATGAGTCGAAACGTAAAACAAAATGGGGAAGATATGGTATTTACAAATATGTTTATAAAGATAATGAACAAGATGATATCAAGGATACAATCGACGGATATATCCAACGCTTTTTCCCTGAGTCAAAAATTGAATATTTCACGTAAACAGTACCTTCTTTTTTTTCTAATCATAGGCTAAAATATGAATCTGGAAGGAGAGAGGAAGATTTATGTTTTCTGCTGGTGCATTTTTGCAAGCCATGATTCCTTTGTACGTCATGGTCGCCATTGGCCTTGGTGCCCGTAAAATAAATATACTCAGTGATCATGCCAACCAGGTCATTACACAACTGATGCTGTATATCACCTTGCTAGCATTGATTTTATTTTCATTTGTCGATGATGTTAATTGGTAGTATGCTTGCAGACATTCGCCTGCAAGATTTAAGGCAATATAATAAAAATATCTATATTTGGATTGCCGTTTTATATAAATTACGCATTATTCCCTTGTTCTTACTTGTGTTTTAATTTCTACATGTACCTTTCCCACTACTCATCATTCGAAGTCATGCTTTCTACACTTCTATGTATGTTAATCATTCCATGTTTGTATAGCTTACTGAAATGATATACGTTTATCTTTATTAGGGATAGCGTCAGGAAAATGCGGATTTACAACGCTAAGCCCATTTTCGAGACGATTTCCCATTTTTAACAACATTAAAAGAGTTTTAGTGGTCTTAAAGAATCTTTTGATCCCACTTTCTCCGATTTAAAATGGTATTATCCTAATAAATTTATATGTTCTCATCTAAAGGTAACATATGATGAAATAAGTCTTCATTAAAACTACCTACCCGTTTTTGATATTCAACTGCTTTTATTAAATGTAGAGTATACCAAATATTGATGGCATTAATAATTATGTTTAAAGTACTGGCTCTTTGTAAGAAAAGATACCCTATTTTATCTATTCAAAAGGTATATGTTCCATGCTAAATACGTAGCAAAGGTAGACCATAAGACGTAAGGTATTAGTAGTACGGCTCCTACAACTGAATAAGGAAGGGTTACAAAAATAAGCAATAAAGAAGTTAGAGCAACTATTGCTGTATCTAAAACAGCTAAATCTAGTCTTTTTGCTTTAAACTCAAAAAAGCCAAAAGCTTGATTGGTTAGATAGTTAATTATCCAAAAAGTAATAAAAGTTAAGCTCGTATTTTTCAAACCAATCTTATACTCAACAATTGCAAGAGACAGCGCGATTAGTGCATACAACACTCCCCAAATAACTCCTATTACCTTTCCTGAAGGAGTCCAAATTGGTTTTTTCAGCTTAGCATACCATGAACGGTCAATAGGGAATAAGAACCCGGAAATAAGAAATAATAAATAAACGATAATAAAGACCAAAATAGCTGGAAAAATGATTTTTCACCCCCAGTATACCTGTCTGAATTTATTTTATGCAATGAAACGAATTTTATTATTCAAATGCCAAGTGTGTTGAATACTAGTTATACAAAGAAGGTGATTTGTTGAAGATCTTTCTAGTTCTAATAAGTATTGTTCTTCCCTTAAGTATGTTCTTCCTACAGAAACTCTGGATAAAGTCCCGTATTATTTTTAATTTAGGTGCCATTGTATCGATACTCATTTTTGGAAATATTGCTTCTTTAGCTATTTATGAAATCATTAAAGATAAAACCGTATTTATGACAAATATTCATGCTATCTTCTTAAATCCCTTTTTCCTTATAACTGGGGGTTATTTAGGGATATATATCATTTATCGATTAATAATCATTTACATAAAGGAAAGGTAAATTATGTGTCTTTTTTTTATGTAGATTTAAAATAAAGTTTGATTAAATCCAGGATAAATTTAGACAGGATTTTTCTTTTATATGTTCTTGCCGGCGTTGTAAAACTTCAATTGAATTCGGTGAGGAAACAGATTTATCAAAATCAAAGGACGATTAGTATCTAACCATTCAAAAACTAAATCAAGTTCAATAATGCATAAGAGCCAAGCATTCGCATGGCTCTTATGTCTCTAATTGAAATTATAAACTTGAGTTACTTAACTCTTTTTTCCGTTTCAACTTGCCTTACATTCATTTGCTTCGAAGGCCAAAATGCCCACTTTCCAAAAAGGCTAGTAATAGCTGGAACTAGGAGGGGACGAACAATAAAAGTATCCAATAGTACGCCAATTGCTGTTATTAGTCCAAATTGAACGAGTACTTGGATTGGTAGTGTCGTTAAAACGGCAAATGTTCCTGCGAGTATGATACCAGCAGAAGTAATTACGCCTCCACTTTGGCCTACGCCTTCGCGAATGGCATCCTTCAAAGGCATCGTTTTTCGCCTTTCCCATATATTAGAAATCATAAAAATATTATAATCCTCACCTAGAGCTACAATAAATACAAAGGCGTAGATAGGAATTAAACCTGAAATAGCAGGGACCCCGAATCCATAATGCAGGATAATCCAACCAAGACCTAGCGCACTTGTAAAAGAAATGAGGACCGTAGCAACAAGGTAAAGCATGGCGGTAATTGATCGTAAGTAAACGAGTAACAATACGGAAATAATAACGATAACTAGTGTAATAATCATTGTCTCATCTGATTCAACGACGTTACGCTGATCTAGCTGCTCCGCTGTTTGTCCCCCAACCCATAAACCATTTAAATCTTCCTCTATGTTCATAAGGTCTATATCTTCTTTTAACTGAGCAAGATCGTCCATCCCTTCATTGCTGTAAGGGTTCTTTTCAAGTTCGATTTGATACATGACAAAGTGATCATCTTCCTCGCTAACTTGAGGTTCCTCAGCATGACTTACACCTTCCAAACCACTCAGTTTGTCTTGTAAGTTGATATTCTTTCCACCAGTGTCAAACAACACTTGAACTGGTGCAAGGTCGCCTGAACCAAACGCATCAGAAATAAGCTCAAACCCTTGACGAGACGGAGTATCCTCTGGAAACGAGGAGAGTATGTCATAGGAATAATTTACTTGAGTCACAAAAGCTGAACTACCTAACAGCAGTAGAAGCGTTAGAATAGCGGTCCGAATTGGTTTCTTCGCTGCAAACTCACCTATATGATGCCAGAAACGTGACTGTTTATGCTTTTTGACCTTCTTATTCTTTCGCTTTGCTCTCCTTTCTTCCATATCGTTCGTTCTCGGAATAAATGGGAAGAATGATGTTCTACCTAATATACTGAGCAGCGCAGGAACAAGCGTTAACGAAGAAATCATCATAATAAAAATCGACAGTCCAAATGGAATTGCGAAATTGTGAATCGTAGCGTACTTTGATATTAGTAGCGCCATAAGCGCTGATGCAACAGTCAAACCACTAATTGCTATTACACCTGACGTATCCATAAATGCTTTCTTTAATGCTTGAAAATTGTTTTGTTCCTCATATAGAAACTGTCTAAATCGCGAAATTAAAAATAGACAATAATCTGTCCCTGCACCGAATAAAAGCACAGTCATAATGGCTATCCCTTGCGAATCATAGCTGATATAACCTGATTGCGCTAGCCATCCAAGAATTGGAGTTGTGACTGCATAAGCTGCTCCCACGGCTATAATTGGGATAAATGGCAGAATTGGCGAACGATAAATAAGTAAAAGGATTACAAGTACGAGCAATACCGTTCCAATTAACAGGGAAACATCTGCGTTTTCAAACAATTCGGTCGCATCTACGCTAATCCCTGCTGGACCTGTAACGCGAGCAACGAGTTCAGCAGAATCGATATCCTGATTAAAGGGGACCACATTAAACTGCGTCTCTACACGCTCTTCTAACTGGACTAGATCGCCTTTAACATCTTCAGGTGATGTGCCGTTTTGAAATAAGATAGGTTGTAAAAATGTCGTTCCATCTTCAGAAACCATCTCCTGTAGAGCTGGAATTGGCATTTGATTGTATGGAACTGCAAATTCTTGATACTGCAATTCATTGTTCTCTAAGCTTTTTGCAAGCGATTGAATCAACTTAAGGTCTTCTTCTGTAATACCATCTTCCCTGTACCAAGTAACTAGAGCAGGAAACCCATCATTATTTGGAAACTTCTCCTCAATGACGGTTGAAGCCTCCATTGATGGCGCATTGCTTGGCAACGGCTCAATCGTATCGTCTGTATATTCACTTGAATTTGGAAAGAATAGTTGAAGAATGACAATAAGAACAACCCAGACCGCAAGTGTAACCCATCTTCCAACTCTTCCCCCCACTAATTGACTGAACTTCTGAATAACATTTTTCATACCCAGGCTCCCTTTTGTTTATTTAGTTATCGATTGATAAGCGAACACTATAACAATCTCTATGCCAATTATAATCATAATATAGTTCATTTATCAATCGATAAATGAGAAATTACGAAAACGTGCAATTAATTTAAACTTATGTAAAATGGAAGATAAGGTAAATAAAAGGGAGTACTTTTACATGAAAAAACCACTAACTAGAAAAGAAGAGCTAGCACTGACAAGAGAACGTATTCTGAAAGTGTCCGAGCAGCTATTCATGCAGAAAGGGTACCGGGCAGTGACTACTAGGGAAATTGCTGCAAAGTGCAATATTACTCAACCTGCTCTTTATTATCATTTTCCAGACAAGCAATCCCTATATATTGCGATGCTAGAAGTTTTTGTTACAAACATACGGTTGAAAATAGAAAATATTTCTAAGGAAACCATTTCCGAGCGCTTAGAGGCTATGCTGGAAGTATTATCAAATGAACATCCTACAAGTATCATGATGATGATTCATGATATTGCGGTTGAATTTAAAGAGGAAAATCGTCGCTATATCTTTTCATTATGGAAACAGACGTATTTAGAGCCATTTATCAACATTTTTGAAGAGTTGAAAGAGGAAGGAATGCTAAGAGATACCATTACTTCAGAAGAAGCTGCGCGGTTTTGCTTATTAACAATGGGGCAAACAATGTCCACGTGGAAGAGTAAACCTAAATCTTTGGCAGGGCAATATACCGTACTTGTGGATTTAATTTTGCATGGGACTAAAAAACCTTGATGAAGGTTTCCCATGCATTTTGCTCATCGGTTGATAAGCAAAATGCATCTATGTAATAAATAAACTGTTCCCTAATACACTTCCTGTTGTAAACAAGTCAAATGAAATGTTCAAAGATTAACCTAATGTTTGTCGTTCGTATGTCGATTGTATCTTCTCTTTGGAATGGATTAACTTTTGATAAGGAGAGGTTTCTTTGGATATGTTTCTCTATTTATTTTATTCTTTTGCTTATCTATCATTACTTATTTGGAGTACAAGTGTTTCTCCTCAAAACAAACTTTGGTCATTCCTTTCAATTATTTATTTGGTCCTAATTGGATTGATTTTAGATAATACGGTAATTGCAGCTGGTAGGATTATTGGAGAAGGGGACTTCTTAGAAACTCTTAATCTATTACGTTTTTGGAGTCATGCACTTATTACACCAACACTGGTTCTTTATTCATTTGGTGTTTTGAGAGCTGCTGAAATAAAAGGAATGAATAAAAAGCGTGCACTAAATATTGCAATGTTGTTTACATTGATACTAATCTTTATTGAAATTCGTACCGAAGTTATCGGATTGGAGCTGGGGCCCTTATGGGAATATGGTGTATTACGTTATGTGCCTATAGAAGCTTTGAATGGAGCCCCCTTTATGATTCTTCTGGTAACATTGACACTTATTGCCGCTGGGATTCTTTTATGGATAAAAAATGGTTGGGCTTGGATGTTTATTGGTGCATTTGTAATGACACTGGGTAGCATGATCCCTATTCCTATCAATAGTTCGGCGATAACTAATGGATTCGAGCTTATATTACTTATCCTATTAGTCGCAACGAAGAGACATCTAGAGCAGACAAACAATTTTCAGATCTAAGGTCTTTAATGATTTCAAAAACAGATTTTAGGTTAATGAGAGTGAAATACATGAAGAAAAAAGTAATTGTAATTGCGCAGGTGTAGCTGGATTAGCAAGTGCGATCCGATTACAGAATGCAGGATATAAAGTTGAAATATATGAAAAAGAAGCCATTCCAGGAGGTCATAATGGAATTTTATAAATTTAATAAAGAGAGCGGTAACAAGATATCAAAATTTAATTCGGATTTTGTTATGTCTCGTATAATTCAAACAAATAAGCCAACAAACATTGGCTGTATGCACTTAGATCAAAATGGTTTGGTGGGCTACCACCAAGCAGCAGTGCCACAACTCCTATTAATTTTGAACGGAGAGGGTTATGTTCGTAATGAAAAAGACGAATACTTTAAAGTTCAATCTGGGGATGCTGTCTTTTGGGACAAAGATGAGTGGCACGAAACTAAAACCATTGTGGGATTAACTGCTATCGTTATAGAAAGTGAGGAATTGACTCCTAAATTATTTATGCAGTTAAAGAAATAGGCGCTATTCAACAAACGGCTGCATTACTGAAAGAACACAAATGCTTCTAACCAATTCAAGTAACGTGGCAGGACTGTTAGAGCATACGGACTAACATTTTCTAAGAGGAGGTAATTTGTTGGAAAGAAAATATAATTTAGGCTCATTCTTCTTATGCTTATTATTCCTGGTGCTTACACTATATTCGTTATATGCCTCTAGGAATCAAATTTGGTCTGTGGCACCACCTGTTTCTATTTTTTGGCTATTAACTGGTATTACCTTTGTTATGGGGTGTCTTGGATTTAAAGATAATAGAAACAGGGGAGCAAGGTGGAGAAGCTGGCTCACGGTGATCATTTCATTTTCTCTGTCAGCAATTCTCTTGTTAGGGGTAGCAGTGAATATAATTACAAGAGAACACATTACTAGTACGCAATCACCCGATTCTAAAATCACGATTGACTTTTATACTGTAAATGGAGGAGCGGCTACATCCATTAGTGTATTAGGAATAGTAGATGGCCCACTTTGGTTTAAGAAGAATATTTATAATGATATCAATATGCACAAGGCAGATGTGGAATGGACAAATAACCATACAGTCACAATTAACAATCATACTTTGGATTTGAATAAGGGAGAAACTTTTTCAGATTAAAAAACGCTTATTGCACTAAATTGTGCAAGATTTAACCAACGGAACGATCTTTCCATATCAAGAAATGCATTAAAGCAATAAAACTTACCTAATGGAGGTGCTCAAATGAGCGAGGAAAGAGAGACTCCTGAAAGAAGAAGAGAAAGATTGAGACAAGAAGAATTAAAAAGGAATCCTGCTGGTAGTATTCACGGTGGAGGACTTCCTGATTTAGTTGGGGGAATGGGTTGGAAATTTACTGGAATACTTATTCTCTTATTAATAGTAGGCTTCTTAATTTATTCCTTATTCTTTCGCTAATTGATGCTTTATCAAAACAAAGAGATCGTCGTGATTGTCGATCTCTTTGTTTCATGAGGATTTATAATGATGGTGAAGAAGCGTATTTCAAAACTGTAGGATCTTAATAATTTTTTCTGTGATGTTGTTAAACGATTTGGTACGTCAGTTGAACAAATATTAAAAATCAAGACTTAGAGATAAAATTTCTCCAAGCCTTAATGTGCAATGCCTTTGTTGCTTATCATGAGCCTTATAAGAGGAACCCCATTAGGGCGATAACAGAGGCTAGCAAATTACAAAATCCCAACTGATCCTAAAAATACGAAGATAATTGTAATTGGCACGAGCCAGCGCATTAGCTGGAACCAGACTTGATACGTACCGTTGGATAAGTTATTTCCATACGAGAACTCATTCTTAACAAGGGTCTTGTCCATTTTATAGCCAATAAACAGGGCGATAAATAAACAACCACCAGGGAGCATAATATTACTTACTAGGTAATCGGATGCATCAAAGATAGTTAAACCAAAAATTTTAAAATCAGCGAGGGCATTCGATGACAATGCAGCAGGGATACCAGCGATAAAGATGAGGATACCAGCAATGCTTGCGACCTTTTTCCGTGATCTCCCTTTCTTTTCTGTGAACGCTGCTGTAATGATTTCCAGCATACTAAAGGATGATGTTAAAACAGCAAATAAAAATAGTAAGAGAAACAGACTAAGGAATACTTCTCCGAAAGGCATTTGTGCAAATGCTTCTGGAAGGACGATAAATAATAGTCCAGGACCCTCTGTTGGCTCAAGTCCGAACGCAAACACGACTGGGAAAATTGCCAGACCAGCTAGGAGTGAAACAAAGATACCCATAACAGCCACAGAACTAGCGGAAAGTGGTAAACTGACATCCTTCTTCAAATAAGAGCTATACGTTACCATAACGGAAATACCGACAGCAAGTGAGAAGAAGGATTGCCCGAGCGCATATAGGACGTTACTGGCATTCAGCTTGGAGAAATCTGGCTGAAGGAAAAAGCGAATTCCCTCAAGCGCACCCTCAAACGTTACCGCCCGAATGACTAGGATAATGAAAAAGATAAAGAGTAATGGCATTAAGATTTTACTCGACTTTTCAATTCCGTTTTGAATACCAAAGGAAACGACAATAATATTGATTAGTAAAAACAGTGCGAGACCTAGGATAGTATAAAATGGACTCCCAGTTATCGTTGCGAACAGCTCTGGATAGTTCGCAGTATCCTTAATGATCAGTCCAGGAATCGATAGTGCGCTATAAATAAGTACCCACCCACCGACAACACTATAAAACGACATAAGTAAGAACGCACCAACAACACCCCATTTACCAATAAAGGTCCAAAGTGAATTTGGTGCAAGTTTTTTATATGCGCTGACAGCTTCCTTCTGAGCACCCCTGCCAATGATGAATTCTGCAATTAATATCGGTAAACCAATAATGACAGTAAAGGCGATAAATAATAAGAAAAAAGCACCCCCGCCATTCATTCCCGTCATATATGGGAATTTCCAGATTGCACCAAGGCCAATTGCGGCTCCAGCAGATGATAAAATAAAGCCGATTTTAGATGACCATTGTTCTTGTTTCTTTTGCATGCTTTCCCTTCTTCCCAGTTGATTCTTGGTTGAAAAATATTGTTTCATTATAACACTTCTTCATGGCATTTAATAATAGTCCTAAAGGGGGTGTAGCCAATCATTAAGTCCTAGAAATTATATTCTTCGATTAACCCAATTTAACTATCTTTTAAAAATAATTGTAAAAGTGAAAATAGTCATCTATAATAATGGTGAAGTTGTATTACGGAGGAGAGATCATTTTTATTCAATTAAAGGAAAGCGGTTACAAATTCCAGTATGCCACGACAAAATATTAGGGGAGGGATTTTTTTGGCAGTACTGTTGGAGACAGAAAAATTAGCAAACTATATTGACGGGGAATGGGTAGAAGTAATGGATGTTGCCCCCGTTTTTAACCCTGCGACAGGAAAGACGATTGTTCAGGTTCCGTTATCAAATGCGAGTTATGTTGATGATGCTGTTGCAGCAGCTAAAAAGGCACAAAAGGAGTGGGCACTAGTACCGGCGCCACAGCGGGCGGAGGTGTTATATCGTGTCGGCTATCTTTTGAAAGAACGTAAGGAAAGGCTTGCACAGCTTTTGACCCAAGAGAACGGCAAGGTGATTGAAGAGGCACGTGGTGAAGTACAAGAAGGAATAGATATGGCATTTTATATGGCTGGTGAGGGAAGAAGATTATTTGGGCAAACAACACCGGCGGAACTAAAGGATAAGTTTGCGATGAGCCAGCGTGCACCGGTTGGAGTTGTTGGTATTATTACGCCATGGAATTTTCCAATTGCAATCGCCACATGGAAATCATTCCCGGCTATCGTTGCTGGAAATGCTGTCGTGTGGAAACCAGCAACGGAAACACCGATCATGGCATACGAATTGGCAAAAATCTTTGAAGCGGCTGGTCTGCCAAAGGGTGTTGTCAATGTTGTGTTCGGATCCGGTCGTACTGTAGGGAATGCCATGGTTCAGCATCCAGATATTCGGGTTATTTCTTTTACTGGATCAAATGATGTCGGGCGAAATATTGCAGCAGAATGTGGCAGGCAGTTGAAGAAGGTTTCCCTTGAAATGGGCGGAAAAAACGCGGTTATCGTAATGGACGATGCGGATTTAGATTTGGCAGTAGAGGGGATTTTATGGAGTGCCTTTGGAACAAGCGGGCAGCGCTGTACGGCATGTAGTCGCGTAATCGTTCATGAAACGGTCAAAGGTGCATTGGAGGAACGTCTTCGCAGTGCAATGGAAAAGCTAACAATTGGTGATGGATTGGATGAATCAATCAAGGTTGGACCGATAATTAATCAATCAGGACTGGATAAAATTAAAAACTATATTGAAATAGGGAAAAACGAAGGTGCAAATTTACTTGAGGGCGGATATGAGCTAACAGGTGGACAGCACGGGAAAGGATATTATTTTGCACCAACATTGTTTACGGATGTGCGTGCTGAGATGCGGATTGCACAAGAGGAAATCTTTGGTCCGGTAGTTTCCCTAATTCCTGTAAAAAGCTTTGAAGAAGCAATTGAAGTGAATAATAGCGTGGAGTATGGTCTATCAAGCTCGATCTATACGAATGATATTAATCGTGTGTTTAAAGCACAGCGTGATCTAGATACGGGAATTGTTTATGTAAATGCAGGCACAACTGGCGCAGAGATTCATTTGCCATTTGGCGGGACAAAAGGTACGGGAAATGGACATCGTGATTCTGGTATTCAGGCACTTGATGTTTTTACGGAATGGAAAGCAGTTTATGTGGATTATAGTGGGAAGCTGCAGCGTGCGCAAATAGATGTAGAGTAAAGTTACTGGAGGGGTTCAGGTGAAGGTAGGGGTACTCGGTTCTGGTCTAATGGGAAAAGAAGCAGCACGTGATTTGGCCGGAAGTGCTGGTGTTACGGAAGTTGGAATAGCGGATATCGATTTTGAACGTGCACAAAAGGTTTGTGAGCATTTGAAATCACCAAAGCTAACAGCATATCAAGTTAATGCAAAAGAGGAACAGGAGCTTAAGCAATATATTCAGAAATTCGATGTCATCATCAATGCGCTGTTCTATTCATTTAATGAAATCGTGGCAAAGACCGCAATTAAAGAAGGGGTAAATTCTGTTGATTTAGGCGGGCATATTGGTCATATGACGGACAGGGTGCTTGCCTTGGGGAAGGAAGCAGAGAAAGCAGGGGTCACGTTAATTCCTGATCTTGGTGTTGCACCAGGGATGATTAATATTCTGGCAGGGCACGGAGCAAGTAAACTGGATAAGGTAGATTCGATTAAATTATATGTTGGCGGAATTCCGCTGAAACCCCAGCCACCATTAGAATATTATCACGTTTTTTCAATGGAGGGTGTATTCGATCATTATACAGACCCTTCTTTAATTATTCGGAATGGGATGAAGCAAGAGGTTCCATCATTATCTGAAGTAGAAACCATTTATTTTGAGAGATTTGGACCACTGGAGGCCTTTCATACATCAGGGGGAACCTCAACACTATCCTTAACATATCCAAACCTGCAAACATTAGAATATAAAACAATCCGATATCCAGGGCATGCAGAGAAATTTAAACTACTCATTGATTTGAATTTGACGAAAGCAGGCTATAAAGTTGAATTAAATGGCGAACAAATTAGTCCGCGCGAGGTTTTCTTAAAAGTATTAGATCCAATTGTTGAGCTCGGCGATAAAGATGATGTCGTATTATTACGAGTCATTGTATCTGGTGAGAAGCAAGGCGACCACCGAACCTATGAATATGAAATGACAACCTATAAGGATAGGAAGACGAATGTAACAGCGATGGCAAGAGCAACTGCAAATACAATATCTATTGTTGCACAGATGATTGGCAGTGGAACGATTGTAGACAAAGGTGTCCATCCGCCAGAAAAGATTGTGCCAGGCGATGTCTATATCAATGAAATGGCAAAACGCGGTGTTATCATTAGGGAAAATGTCCTGAATTAAATGGAAATAGAATTATTTATTTGAAGCAGAAAGCAAATCTAGTGCGGATTAGAGTGTTCATAATTCGATATTATCCATTACTATATAAAAGGATCTGAATAAAGATGAATACAATATTTATCGCCGGCCATGCACGCCTCCCATCCGGAATGGCTGCCAAAAGCGTATATGAAACATTAACAATCACAGCAGAAATTGATAAAAAATACGGCGTAATTATTGCTGCTAGCTGTACTCTAGCAACGGAGCATGGAAGAGAATTTGTTGGCCAATTGCTTAAAGGCTACAGTTTGCGAGATGGGATAGAAGGACCAGTTAATCTAATAAAAGAGCATTATCTAGGGAAAGCAGGAAATGCACTGGTATCCGCATTAAAGGATCTATATAAGCAATACGAGGGGATCCCTCAAAAAGAATAAGCGCGCCGCCCGCCTTAATCGATTATATCAGCGTAATTTACAATATTTCAGTATTTCCCTCAGATTCGCCGCTGAAAAAATAAACCCGCATGAAATTTGGTTGAAAAACCATTCATGCGGGCTTATTAATGAGATTTCTTATTCAATTCCAATGGATACAAATTTCTTTTCTAAAAATTCGTCCATGCCGTGATGTCCGCCTTCTTTGCCGACGCCGGATTGCTTGATACCGCCAAACGGTCCTTCTGCAATTGCTGGATAGACATCATTGATGCCAATAATGCCATACTCTAATTGTTCCGATACACGAATAGCACGATTTGTGTTTTCAGTGAACAAGTAAGCAGCAAGCCCATAGTCTGTGTCATTTGCTTTCTTAATCACTTCATCTTCTTCATTAAATGTTTGGATTGGAAGTACAGGCCCAAATGTTTCCTCATGCATTACTAGCATATCATCCGTAGTATTTGCTAGAATCGTAGGATTGTAGAAATAACCGTCGAGATCACAATCCCAAGCGTCCCCGCCGTAAGCAATTTTAGCTCCTCTATTCACTGCGTCCTCTATATGTGATTTGACCTTTTCGGATGCCTTCTCATTAATTAATGGCCCAATTTCTACTCCATCTTCCAGTCCTGAACCGAGCTTCATTTGTTTTACCTTTTCAGTCAGTGCTGCAGTAAATTCTTCGGCAATGGATTCATGTACATATAGTCGATTCGTACAAATACATGTTTGACCAGCATTTCTAAATTTACTTCCTAATACGAGGGTTGCTGCTTTATCAATATCTGCATCTGCATATACAATACTCGGGGCATGCCCGCCAAGCTCGAGTGAGAGTTTCTTCACATGCTCTGCACTTTCACGCATTAAATATTTACCGACACCTGTTGAGCCTGTAAACGTAATTAATCGCACTGCTTTATTTGTAAGCAAGCTTTGTCCGATTGCTTGTGCGTCACCAGTCACTAAATTGACAACACCATTAGGGATTCCTGCTCTCTCCATAATTTTCATAATTTCAATTGCTGACAAAGGTGTTTCCGATGCTGGTTTTAGCACAACAGTACAGCCAGCAGCTAATGCAGGGCCAATTTTCCTTGTAATCATGGAAGATGGGAAATTCCATGGGGTAATTGCACCAACAACACCAACCGGCTGTGGAATCACGAGCAGGCGCTTCGATTTATTAGATGAGGGAATCACTTCACCGTAAGCACGGCTCGCTTCTTCCGCATACCATAATAAATAATTCGCACTGATTTTTATTTCACCGAGTGCTTCAGCTAATGGCTTTCCTTGCTCAATGGTTAAGATTTTGGCTAATCGATCAGCATCCTCGAGCATGAGCTGCGATGCTTTGTATAAAATACTGCCGCGCTCTCGACCAGTCATTGTGCTCCATTGTGGAAATGCGTTACTGGCGGCCTCTATTGCTTCATCCGCTTCAGCTGTAGCTCCCAGTGCCACTTCGGTGATTGTTTCAAGTGTTGCGGGATTATAAACTGTCTCTGTCTTTTGATCATCAACATCTTTCCATTCACCATTAATAAAGATGCTTTTCGTTAATTTATCAAACATATAGAAACCTCCCTTTTGCATTAAGCATATCTCATTACACCACGCAATATCAATTGATTCGAATGGAGAAAGTTTAATTTTCCCAAGGTGGGAGTGTTTTGTTCAAGGGCTTATCCTGCCGATATCCGAGCACATACTCTGCTTGCATTATTGTGTGTACTTCGCGTGTGCCTTCATATATGACAGGAGCTTTGGAATTCCGCAAATAACGTTCGACTGGATATTCATCTGAATAGCCATATGCACCGTGAATTTGTACGGCATCATTTGCAGCCGCATTGGCAAAGTCGCATGCCTGCCATTTTGCAAGCGAAGTTTCTCTCGTATTGCGTTTTCCTCGGTTTTTTAATTCTCCTGCACGATAAACGAGCAAGCGGCTCATTTGAAAGCCGGCCTCCATTTTGGCAATCATTTGTTGCACTAATTGATGCTTACCAATTTCCTTTCCAAAGGTTTCCCGCTCATGGGCATATTTGATGCTCGATTCTAAACAAGCCATAATTTGCCCTACAGCTCCTGCTGCAACAGTAAAACGTCCATTATCGAGCGCGGCCATTGCAATTTTAAATCCTTCACCTTCCTCGCCAAGGAGGTTTTCTTTTGGCACTTTTACATTATCAAAAAATATCTCACCAGTATTACCGGAACGAATGCCATGCTTCCCTTTAATTGCTTTTGAAGAAAAACCGTCCCAGGTGCGCTCGATGATGAAGGCAGAGATTGCTTTATGCTTTGCTGATTTCTCTCCTGTGTATGCAAAAACTAAGAAATGATCTGCAATATCACATAACGAAATCCATGTCTTTTGCCCATTTAATATATAGTGATCGTCTTGTTTAGTTGCAGTTGCTTGCAGTGCCGCAACATCTGATCCAGCGCCAGGTTCTGTCAGTCCGAACGCACCGATTTTCTCGCCTTTTGCCTGTGGGACGAGGTATTTAAGCTTCTGTTCCTCGGTTCCCCATTGAAGTAATGTCATGCTATTTAAGCCAATATGAACAGAAACAGCGGTACGGAATGCTGTGTCTCCACGCTCTAATTCTTCACAAACAATTGCAAGTGCATTATAATCCATGCCGCTCCCGCCATACTTTTCAGGAATGCAGACACCCATCAATCCAAGCGCAGCCAGCTTTGGCAATAGACTAGGATCAAAATATCCCCGTCGATCCCATTCAGCAATATATGGCAGAATTTCTTTATCTGTAAAATCTCTTACGGTTCTCCGCAGCATCATTTGTTCTTCAGTAAAATCAAAATTCATTTTTCCATCTCCTCATCTTTTAATTTGGATAAAATGGCTTCATTATGTTCTCCGGCATTTGGTGGGTGATGCCGCATCGTTACAGGGGTCCGTGAGAGCTTCAATGGACTACCAATTATTTTGATAGATCCAGCTGTTGGATGCTCGTAATCAATAAACATATCTCTCTTAATGAGCTGCGGATCCAGTGTTACCTCTTTAAGATTTTGAATCGGTCCACAGGGAATATTGTTTTCATGACACTTTTCCAGCCAGTGAACGCTTGTTTTTGTTAGCAAGACTTGCTGCAGAATGGGGATTAATTGCTTCCGATGCATTACTCTATCTGGATTTGCAGTAAATCGCTGATCCGAGCTAATCGTCGGAATTGCCAAAATAGAGCATAGTGCCTGAAACTGCCGATCATTGCCAACTGCGATCACCATTTCTCCATCACTTGTTTGGAAGGTTTGATATGGTACAATATTCGCATGCTGATTCCCCAGAGCAGTAGGGATCTTGCCTGACATTAAATAGCTGCTGCCAATATTTACAAGTGAGCTCACAGCCGTATCATATAAGGAAATATCTAGTTTTTGGCCAATATTGGAATGGTTGCGCTCCAGCAATGCAGCTTGAATACCGATACAGGCATAAAGCCCGGTTAAAATATCGGTAATTGCAACACCAAGCTTTTGCGGTCCTGAGGTTTCATCTCCCGTTATACTCATTAGTCCGCTCATTGCCTGGATGATAAAATCATATCCTGGCATATCTTTCTTTGGACCCGTTTCCCCGAATCCTGTAATGGAACAATAAACAATTCCTGGATTGATTGCCGATAGAGTGTCATAGTCAATTCCCAGTCGTTCCATTGTTCCCGTTTTAAAGTTATTCAGGACGACATCCGCTTTTTTAATCAGGTTTTTAATAATCCTGATGCCTTCCTCTGACTTTAAATCAACAGTGATGCTTTGTTTATTGCGATTTGCAGAAAGATAATAGGCGCTGACATCATGTTGGAATGGGGGTCCCCATTTACGTGTCTCATCACTGCCGCCAGGTGCTTCAACCTTTATTACTTCCGCACCGAGATCGCCGAGGATCATCGTGCAGTATGGACCTGCTAGCACTCTTGATAAATCTAGTACCGTAATATTCTCCAGTGCACCTGCCAATGTTTATTCCTCCTCTCTAGGTTCAAAAAAAAGCCAGTTCAAATAGATTACATAGTGGTAATCAACATTGAACTGGCTTTTATCTGCTTTTTTCGTCTTTGTTAAGGACTTTGTGCAGAATAGGCAGCATTATATAATTCAATCATCATTCAACGTGTGCACTTAACGTGGTATCCGTTTTACACGTTTCATTGAAACAATTATAATCGATATTGAATATTTTGTAAACGCTTTCTTGTATAAAGTACTACAGAGCGAGCAGGTAGATTTAAAATTACTTTGACAGATAGAGTATATTATAAAAAGCAGAATGGAGTGGCATGAAATATGAAAGAGATAATAAAATTTTCTGTTTTTTGTTAGCTTGATGGCTTTTGGGGGGGATCGCCCCTCCTACTCGATTTATTGAACAATAGTAAGCGTTTAGTTTCATAAGCGTTCCATTTAAAGAGGAATCGCCATTGGCGATTCCTAAGATTATTATTTATTTGCTGCGTTTATGGTACTAAGTGAATTGTTAAGTGCCGTTTTACACTTGTTTACATCAGGATTCGATGAACGCACTGCTGCTAGCAAAGAGTCAATTGTTCCATCAATTTTTGTCCATGTAGTGCTATCAATATTTCGAAGCTTAGGTTCTTGTGTATCCCACTGATGTTCCAAATTATCAGCGCCTTTTTTTGCTGAAGCAACGCCGTTTGTATTTACAGAGTTTAGCATATCATTTTCAATTTTAACAAAATCATTTAATTGACCTGCTAATGTAGCTTGTTGCACTAAAGCACCTTGTGATGCAATATTATTACTGAGCCAGTTATAACCACCTATACCAACAACTAAGAAAATTATGAGTACAACAATCGTTTGTGTTAGCACATTTTTCTTATTTGTATTACTTTGGTTTGTTTTCGCTATATCACTTTTAGTATTTGTATCAATTTTTGAAACGGCAAGGAAAATGATGATCGCTAAAATCGCGGTAAGAAAAACCACACTCGTAATGGTTGTTCCGAGTCCTAATCCGCCATTTATTTTTGATTGAGATAGGTAATCCCCAAGTGACGCTCCAAGCGGACGAGTTAAAATATACGCAATCCAGAAAGCTAATACTCCGTCAAGTTTGAAAAATTTATAAGCTAAGAACACAAGAGCAATAATAATAACAACGCCTATTCCTGTGTTAAGATAACCTAGACCAAGTTGTTCGGAATATAAATCGCCGACCGCTGTTCCAAGTGCGAAGGTGAAAAGGATCGTAAGCCAGTAGAAAACTTCTCTTTTTCTAGTAAAAATCGAGTGGATCGATAGTGTTTTTTCACTAAGATACCAAAATAGAAAAGTCAGTCCTAGTAGCACCGAGAATACAACTGTACTAACCTCAAGTGGTACGCCCATATTATCTGTCAAATTATCCGTTACCAGTGTTCCAAATACGCTTATAAGCACAACTGTTACCCAGTAAATGGATGGAACATATTTGTTTGCTTTAAATTGAAAAAACAATGCAATCAAAAACGCAACTCCCATAATAATGGTAGTAAGAGTTAAACCAAGTCCAATGTTGAAATTGATGAAATCAGCAAATGTTTCACCAACAGTTGTACACAAAACTTTGATGATCCAAAAGAAAATCGTCACTTGTGGCACTTTGTTAAGTAAAATCTTCATTTCATTTTGGTTTCCTTGCATATATATTTTCCTCTCTAAAGTGGTTTTCCACAATTTAATTTTATTGTCCTCTCTAATTAAAGGATACCCATCCAAATCCAAGTTAATCATTAAGAAAGTCTGCGCTGTTCCTTCCATAGTCGTCGCTAAAATATTGAGGATTCCAAAAAGTATGGTGACATATGATTCTATACTTAGCATTTATTGACTTGAATATTTGAACGATTCGGATTGCTCGGAAAATCCTAAGTTTCCTTTGATGTAACTCATCTCCTTTTTGGAAGTAGTCATTGTTACAAAGCAATCTCCATTCCTTATTTTCATTTGAGATGATGTTAGTCACTATTATATTACAAATGGAGAGGCTATTTATTAGAAACTGATTAAGATTAACTTAAGTGATTATTAAGTATAAGTGGCATTTTTTTATTGTAGATACGGCCCAGGAGTGTTGAAGAATGTTTTATTTCAAGACAAGAAGGAAAGAATATAGTTCACGAGGGACCTGGAACTCCGGAAATCCCATATGCTGCTGAATATCAGGACTTATTGGAATCAGGTTTTACCGTCGTACAATATGATCAGAGGGCAAGTGGTAAATCATATCATTTTTTTGAGGACTATTCTAATCTGACAACGGATTTACTTGTAGAGGATTTATTAGCGATGACAGATTACATATCAGAACGTCTGGGGCAAGAAAAAGTCATATTAAAGGGACATTCTGCTGGTACATATATTGGTATACAGGCTGCAAATCAAGCCCCTGAAAAATATGCAGCATATATTGGTATCGGGCAGATGGGCGATACAACAGAAAGCGAGCTTGACGGCTTATCATATGTAATAGAACAGGCTGAAATAGAGGGCAATCATGATGATGTGTTATATTTGCAAAGTCTAACGGGCCAAATTGAAAATGGCGATACGATAACACCGCGAGAGTATGTTATAAAATATGGTGGTTATGCAAGACTTATCGATAATCCAGGCGATATTCTAAGTGTTTTATTAGGCAGTGAATATAACTTATTAGATGCTTTTCGGTAACAATTGGATGGCTTATTCTCAGGAAGTGCTGTTAAAGGATATATTGGAAAATCCATTGCCAAATATCGTAACAAAACTTGACATTCCAGTTTATTTTGTGATGGGAAAATATGATCATATGACCTCATCAAATGTAGCAAAAACATACTTTGATAGAATTGAAGCAGATCAGAGGGAATTTATTGCATTTGAGCAATCAGCCCATTATCCGCATGTTGAAGAAAAGGAAAAATTTTCTCAATAAATGACTGATACTTTTTTACAATAATTAGCGTTTAAGTATGTTATAGCTATGTTTCTAATTTGAATATTCAGTTAATATTGTGGGAAATGTGATAAAATAAGGTAAACTGGATTTGAAATGGGGATGTTCATCTTGAATAAGGATAAATTAACACCTGAAGGAAGAAGAGAAGATTGAGATAGGAGGAATTGAAAGAATATCATTGTTTACCCTGGCTGCTGTTTACGAAGATTTGCTGATGTTTTGTGAAGCAAACTGCATTCAAGTGGAGAAAACTAAAGATTATCAGATTCTCTAAAAAAACAGGATAATGTGCATTTATGGATTTAGAATTAAACAATTTTAATATTGTATAGTGCAATTCAACAACACATTAAAAAATGTTGAATATGCTGGTAATACTACTAATGATATTTAGATTGGAGTGAAGGATTGTGATACAACTAGCAGGGATGCAGTTTAAACAAAGTGGTAACTGGCCATCTGATAGTATTGAAAGTGTAATAATTCAACGAATGCAGGAAGCTCCAATCGTTTATTCATATCAATCCATGTACGAATTATCATTTGAACTCAAGCTGAGAAAAAACATCATAGAAAGTTCAAGATCCATGAATCAAGGCGCTTCACCGTTTGCGAACTTAGCAAATTCTCGTTGTAACCCCCAATATTGGCAATTGACAGAAGCTGGCGGATTCCGATTAAGGGATGATGCAGAACCATCTGATGCTATTCGAGACATTTACAAGAATAGTGCACTATATGCGTTTGAATGTGCTACTGCAATAATAATTATCTATTACCATGCTGTTCTAGGCAGTATTGATGAACATTTATTTAATCAATTATTCCGTAACCTCTATTTATATAGCTGGCATTCTGATTCTGATCTTGGAATACACGACATTAAAACGAGTCATTTCTTACCTGGGGATGTCGTTTACTTTAATAATCCAGATTTTAATCGAGAAACTCCTTGGTGGCAAGGAGAAAATGCCGTAGTTCTCGAAGATGGCACATATTTTGGGCATGGAATAGGAATAGAGAAAGCTGAACAAATGATTCAAGCTCTAAATAAGACAAGAATGCCAGGGAGTAATCAATCAGCCTATCTGGAAATTTTTGCCACAAGGCTATCATTTAAACATTTGGCGAAATATTCGATGCTGCCACGAGGTTATTTAAAACATAAAATGCAACATATCATATTTCACCATAATGAAAGTTCAATTACGTATAATAGATACCTAAATTATTTAAATATGATTTATAATCAGATAAACGATATAAACTTATACCCATGAAAGATAATGTTACGTGATAAAAAGGTTGATTAATATTATGATGTTGATGTATAGAGTTGTTGAATTAAAGGGGAAAGTTAGCTAAATAAATATATTTAAAAAGAGAAATAAGATTGTTACCAAACACAATCTTATTTCAAATCTTCTTCTACAAATTTTTTAAGAGCTGATAGCTTATCCTCCCAATAGTTTTCTAAAAATGTAAGCCAATTTTGTATTTCAACTAATGGATCTGGATTAAGTCTATAGCGGGTTTCACGTCCAATCTTCTGGCTTATGACAAGACCAGAAATCGAGAGAAAATACAGGTGTTTATTCACAGCTGTGCGGCTTATTGGGAAGTTTTCTGCAATTTCATCTATTGATAATTCCTTTTCTGTAAGTAATTTTAATATACTGCGTCGAGTAGGATCGGAAATTGCTTGAAGAACATCATGCTTAGGTTGGTTAACCATCTAAACCTCAATATAGGCCGGGAGTTTATCTTTTACAATTTTTTCCCAGCCACCCTTCATGTGTTCACGAATAGCTGTGTGCGGTTGAACGAAATCGGTTATTTCTTCTGTATACCACCCAGAACGGATGAGGGTAAACTCTGTTCTGTTATCTTCTAATTTTTTTAATTCAAAGGTAAGGTGCCAATCCTTATCCCATTCAAATTCCACATGGTTAGGTGGGTCTAGTTCTGTTATTTTACAAGGGAGTCACCAAATTCACCAGCATGAAGGACAAATTAGTAGTGATATTGATTTTGAAATGACTGAAGGGGATAAAGTAAGTGAATTTAGAAATTTAACTGTTAAATTAAATAAAGATATGCCAATTGAATTTCTAAAAGAATAGTCCTTATAGGTCGACTTTAAGTTATTATACTAGTTAGTGCTGGTTCATTAATAGAATAACAGGATTTTCATTTCATATATGGGTTTGTTAGTTATTATAACAAGAAGAATTAATTGTAAAACCATTTTATTGAACACCGGAACAGGGAGGTACAAAATAAATGAGGATTAGAAAGTTTCAAAGCTCGGATATCAACCAAATTGTTTCTTTATTTCAAGAAACGGTACACGCAGTAAACGCAGCAGATTATTCAATAGAACAACTTAATGCATGGGCACCCATTGATGAAATAGAAATCAAATTGAAAAACTGGAGCGAATCTTTAAGCAATAACATTTCATATGTTGCTGAAATGAATGATAAAATCGTCGGATTCAGTGACATGGATTATAATGGGCATTTGGACAGGCTTTACATTCATAAGGATTTTCAGAAGCAAGGAATAGCTGCAGCATTAGTACATATGCTTGAATCCAGAGCGAAGGAAATGGGGCTTTCTGAAATGGATACAGAAGCAAGTATTACCGCAAAACATTTTTTTGAACGTCATGGATATCGGGTAATCAGGTCTCAGATTGTGGAACGCAGAAACATTTCTTTGATTAATTACAGGATGATTAAACAATTGGTATCCGAATAAACTCTTTAGAAAAAGGGTTCATAATTAATCAAATCATTGAATTGTCGTGTGTCATATTTGGGTATTGAAATAGTACGGTTTAAGATCACCATATATTTCGAATATAAAAAGCCCCACACATCAACGAGATGTATGGGGCACAAGATAAATTTTAATTATTTTGCTGCTTTTTGCAGTTTATTTAACATCTTTAAAGCTCGTCCAGTACCAATTGCTACAGACTCCAAAGGGTTCGGTGCCATATGAACGGGAACATTGATCTCATTTGCGAGCCATTCTTGCATGCCGTTCAGCAAGCTTCCGCCGCCAGTTAGCACAATTCCGTGGTCGACAATGTCGCCACTAAGCTCTGGTGGGCAATCTTCCAATGTAGCACGAACCGTTTCTAAAATTTGCTCAAGGGATTCTTTAATCGCTGCATATACTTCAGTTGATGATACGATAATCGTCTTCGGCAAACCTGTAACCATATCACGACCACGGACTTCCATCGTCACTTCTTTATGATTGGGATGTGCATAACCAATTTCCATTTTAATATTTTCTGCTGTTCGTTCGCCGATGAGGACATTATATTGCTTACGGATATTTTGGATAATCTCTTCATCAATCTTATCGCCACCGATGCGGACAGCATTACAAGAGACAACACCGCCAAATGAAATAATTCCAACCTCAGTTGTTCCACCGCCAATGTCTATCACGACATTAGCAATTGGCTCATCAACAGGTAGATCCGCACCAATTGCAGCTGCAACTGGTTCTTCTATTAAATGGACATGTTTTGCGCCATAGCTTGTAACAGCATTATGAATCGCACGTCGTTCTACAGTTGTGCTTCCAGAAGGAGTACAAACAACGACAGTCGGTTTGCGCATCGAGATGCCAATCTTCTTGCTTACCTTCTTTAATAATGCCTTTAACATTTGGGAAGTAACATCATAATCTGCGATAACGCCGTCTCTTAATGGGCGAATCGGAATAATGTTTTGTGGTGTTTTCCCGATCATTTCCTTCGCTTCTATACCAACAGCAACAACTTGTTTTGTATTAATATCAATAGCCACAACAGATGGCTCGTTTAGAACAATTCCTTTTGTCTTAGAATAGACGAGAACGTTTGCAGTACCTAAATCTATTCCGATTTCTGCATTTGAAAACATATTTGGTTCCTCCAATGTTGACAGTTTCTTCTATATAACTACTATTTTAGATAAGCGTTTCTGGGGACGCGGCTCGCTGAAGTAAAATTCACAACAACGACAGTACCCCTCATTATATAAAAGAGGTTACTATTAAACTAACGCAACAAGCAGGCACAAATCAAGTTTCATTTACGTTACACTTTTTTATGATTTGTAACAAAAAGGCTTATTTTAAAAGGTGTCAACAGCCTTTTTTATGAAGATTCTACCAAAAGACCGAGGATTTACCATTTTGATGTAGATTTGTCGAATGCAAAATCCATTATTAACAAGGGTTTGGGGGAAATGGTCAGTAAGCTATAATTCTATTTATCTATTATGGGAAATCCTGCCATAATTATTACAAAAAAAGCGTGCTATGATTATTTTGCAAGGACGAAGCAAACAAAACAAAAGGAGAGTGTAAGAGGATGCTTAAAAAAATAGGTGTCGTTACAGCATTATCAACAGCTTTAATTTTCGGAGGTGCTTTTACAACAACTGCAAATGCGCAAGCAAATGCTGATCAACCGAATGTTCAATATAAAGTCTATTATTCTGTGAACGGAGAAAAAGGTAGTATCACAGATGCAAATATAAAAGAATTGTTATCACAGGATAAACTAAATAATATAGTTGGTAAAGTAATGGATCGTTATAATATTACGTTGCCACAAGTTAATGTAGGGAAGCAAGCAGAACAAAAAGTAGAACTACCAGTACAAAAAGAACAAGAAGCACCAGCAAAACAACCAGTACAAGTAGAACAACCAAAAGCTCCAGCAAAACAACCAGTACAAGTAGAACAACCAAAAGCTCCAGCAAAACAACCAGTTAAAGTAGAAGAACCTAAAGCACCAGCAAAACAACCAGTACAAGCAGAGCAACCAAAAGCTCCAACACAACAACAGCCGGCTCAAGAAAAACCAGCTGAGCAAAAGGCTCAAAATAATAATCAAAATGCTGCATTAAGTCAATATGAACAAGAAGTAGTAGAATTAACGAACCAAGAAAGAGCAAAATATGGCTTATCTGCACTTCAAATTGATACAGAATTGAGCAAAGTAGCTCGTGAAAAATCAAACGACATGGCATCAAAAGGATATTTTGACCATAATAGCCCAACATACGGCTCACCATTTGATATGATGAAGAGCTTCGGTATCTCTTACCGTACAGCAGGTGAGAACATTGCAATGGGTCAACGTACACCTGCAGAAGTAGTTGACGGTTGGATGAACAGTGAAGGTCACCGTGCTAACATTTTAAATGGCGAATTCACACACATTGGTGTAGGATACGTTGAAAATGGTAATTACTGGACACAACAATTTATTGGTAAATAAGTAAGAGATTAAGAGACTAGCCTCGGCTAGTCTCTTTTTGGTAGGTAAGAAAGTATAACGACTTTCTTACTACATAAGTGCAACTAAGGCTGTCACCCAAAGGCTTGGTGACAGCCTTAGTTTTCTAATGCGACGGGCAGTTGCACAAGGCATCATAAATTCGACGCCTATTCTGTTTCTTAACAAGACAGAGACGACACTATAACCAGTGAACATGAAGAATTAGATGAGCGAATTATTGTAATTTACAGAGGTCCATGGAAATTATTATCTGTTTGACCATTATGATGAGATACTTGACGATATTGGAAAAAAATTAGATTTAGATTGTAGAAAAAATATATGTTTTAGGAGAAATTAAAAAAATTCTAGGAGAAGATAATAAAGGATGAAACACAAGAACTTTATGTCAAATAGAAACAGCCAAGAATCCTGTATTCACATGGGTTCAAGGCTGTTTTTTCATCAATTTAACTGCGAAAAGTCAGGTTATTAAACTAACTTAGAGAGTGGTACAAATCAAGTGACATTTACATTACACTTTTTTACCCTTTGAAATAATAAGGCTGATTTTAAAAGGTGTCAATCGCAATTTAAATGAAGTTTTTGCCAAAAAAACGGGAATTTACCATTTTGATGTAAATTTGTTAACTGCGAAATCTATTATTATCAAGGGTTTAAATAAATGGTGCAAAAGTCCTAATTCTATTTATCTGGTATGGGAAATCCTACCACAAATATTACAAAAAACCTGTGCTATGATAGTTTTGCAAGACAGAAGCAAACAAAACAAAAGGAGAGTGTCAGTATATGCTTAAAAAGATAGGTGTCGTTACAGCATTATCAACAGCTTTAATTTTTGGAGGTGCTTTTACATCAACTGCAGATGCGCAAGCAAATGCTGATCAATCGAATGTTCAATATAAAGTCTATTATTCTGTGAACGGGGAAAAAGGTAGTATCACAGATGCAAATATAAAAGAATTTTTATCTCAAGATAAAATTAATGAAGTGAAGCAACCAGTACAAAAAGTAGATCAACCAAAAGCACCAGCGAAACAACAGGAACAAAAACAACCAAAAGCGCCAGCACAACAACCAACACAAGAACAGCCAGCTGAGCAAAAAACTCAAGACAATAATCAAAACGCTGCATTAAGCCAATTTGAACAAGAAGTTGTAGAATTAACGAACCAAGAAAGAGCAAAACAAGGTTTATCTGCACTTAAAATTGATACAGAGTTAAGCAAAGTAGCACGTGAGAAATCAAATGACATGGCTACAAACGGATATTTCGACCATAACAGCCCAACATATGGTTCACCATTTGATATGATGAAGAGCTTCGGTATTACTTACCGTACAGCAGGTGAAAACATTGCATTGGGTCAACGCACACCAGCAGAAGTAGTAGAAGGTTGGATGAACAGTGAAGGTCACCGTGCTAACATCTTAAACGGCGAATACACACACATTGGTGTAGGATACGTTGAAAATGGTAACTACTGGACACAGCAATTTATTGGTAAATAATTAACAGACTATGAGACTAGCATATGCTAGTCTCTTTTTTTATACACAATTTTTTGTATTGATTGTTTTATGAAAAAACGGTGCCAAATTGAGGAGAAAATAATGAAAGATACTTGATATATAGTGCGATTTAAGGTGAATTTTGAAATTATAGTTGTTATTCACCGATTTCATTACTTAACTTTACTGAACATTAAAAGTCAGTAAGCAAGAAAATACTCTTCGAAGGATTCAGCAATACTCAGCGGAAGAAATACACGGAGACTTCTGCGGGAAGAAGATCCTAGGTGAGACAACGAAGTGCGACAGCGCTTGTAGGCTCACCAGTTCCCCGCGGAAAGCGAAGTGTATTTCTGGAGCGACTGGTCCGAGAGTCTTTATGAATAACTTCCAACCAGTGAACAATTGCTAAACCTTTTTTCCAACCCTCCCTTTTTGTATTACAACCCTATAAAAGGTAAAATCAATGTATAGGCATTCTCTAACATAATTACATTTATCGACACACATACTATTCCAAAAAAGGAGGGGCTTATGGTACAAGGAATTGTAAACTGGAATACACAGACGACACAAAAATGGCTTCAGAATTATGTCGATGACTGGGTGAACTTTTATCAAAAGAATACGGGCGAAGGGGAGGTAGCTTCTTATATCCCGATTTTGCAAGAAGCGAATCAGCAACATCTGGGAATCTCGATTCTTGGGATAGATGGAATGGAAATTAGATCTGGAAATGTTGAGATTCCATTTACCATCCAGAGTATATCTAAAGTATTTATATTCATTGTTGCGTGTATACAAAGGGGAGTTTCTTATGTACTATCCAAGGTTGATGTCGAACCAACAGGGGGGGCATTCAACTCGATTATGCATCTGGAAACAAGGCAGGTGAAGAAGCCGTTTAACCCATTAGTAAACGCAGGTGCAATTACCGTAACTTCTATGTTGAATGGCAGCACATCTGAACAGAAGCTCGAAGGATTTTATCAATTGCTAGAGAAGATATTGGGCTATCGTCCGCCATTGAATATCGATGTATATGAGTCGGAAAATGAAACATCGGTACGTAATAGAGCAATTGGCTATTACTTATTGGAGATGGGCTACTTAGAATCAGAGCTTGATCTCACGTTAGAAACTTACTTTAAGCAATGTTCGATTGAAATAACGATTGATGATTTGGCTAAATTAGGAATGATTCTTGCAAATGATGGCGTTGATCCAAGAACACAAGAAGAGATAATTCCGAGGCAGGTTGCAAGACTTGCAAAGGCGCTGATGCTAACATGTGGTATGTATGATGCTTCTGGAAAATTTGCTGCATATGTTGGCATACCAGCAAAAAGTGGTGTATCTGGGGGCATAGTCGCCGTTGTCCCACCACGAGCAAGGAACAATCCATTGCCATTTCTTGATGGATGTGGGATTGGCGTATATGGCCCAGCTCTTGATAAGCAGGGGAATAGTATCGCCGGTATTCGCCTGTTGCGGCATATTGCGAATCAATGGGATTTGAGTATTTTTTAGAGTGAAGGGAGTGGGGAAAATGTGTGGTCGCTATACACTGCTAGCAGATGAACTCGAAGTCTTAAAGGAATTTGATTTAGAAAACCGGATCGAATCCTATCAAACAAGCTTTAATATTGCACCAGGTCAGCAAGTATTAGCAATTATTCATAATGGCAGGGAAAAGCGTGCAGGATATTTACGCTGGGGACTCGTACCATCCTGGTCTAAGGATGAAAAAATTGGTTATAAAATGATCAATGCAAGAAGCGAAACAGCAGATGAGAAACCAAGCTTTAAATCCTTAATGGCGCAGAAACGATGTTTAATTGTAGCTGATAGCTTCTATGAATGGAAAAAAACAGAACGTAACAAGCAACCAAAGCGTATCGAGTTAAAAAATCGTAAATTATTTGCTTTTGCTGGGCTTTGGGATAAATGGGTGCAGGATGGTAAAACATTATTTACTTGCACCATCTTGACGAAGGATTCGAATCCATTCATGCGGGATATTCATCCCCGCATGCCGATTATTTTACCAAAAGACAGGGAAGATGAGTGGATTACGCCACAAAAGTTACAACCTGGGAGGGCGAAGCAGTTTTTACAAACAATCGAAATGGAAAAGTTAAAGGCATATAATGTTGGAGACTATGTAAATGCAGCAAAGCATAATGATCCACAGTGTATTCAGCCAATCGCATAATGAAAGGGGATGACCTACTCTTAAATATGTCGTCCCCTTTTATTATGCTGACTTCGCTTTCGCTGCTTTTTTCCTTAGGGTTTACATTTAGAGGTAAAATAAGCCATAATAATGGTACAGTGAAAAAACGACAAATTAGTATTTTTTCGACCAAATGATTGGTTACAATTTTTGCTTAGAAGGTCATTAATTGCGTATAATGTAGTTAAAGATAGAAAGGTGTTATAATAATGATACATGTACTATTCGTTTGTTTAGGGAATATTTGTAGGTCACCAATGGCAGAAGCGGTTTTCCGTGATCTGATAATAAAGGATAATTTAGCGGATAAAATTGCAGTAGATTCTGGTGGAACTGGTGATTGGCATACCGGTAAGGGACCACATAAAGGAACGAGTCAGGTGCTGAAACGAGAAGGGATTTCTTATGATGGAATCACTGCTCGCCAGGTAAATGAAAAGGATTGGGATGATTTTGATTATATTATTGCCATGGACGAGCAAAATGTAGAAGACCTTCATCAGATCCGCGAGTCTCAGGATGATCAGGTTGTTATCGCAAGGCTTATGGACTTTGTTGATCAAGCAAGGGAAGAAAATGTTCCAGATCCATATTATACTGGAAATTTCGATTATACGTATCAGTTAGTATCTGAGGGATGTACCCAGCTGCTTAACTATATAAAGGAAAAACATTCACTTACATAAAAGGAGAGATATTGAAATGGGCAGACAAAAATTAATATTAGGTGTAGTTATTGGTGCGGTTGTTGGAGGCTTGGCAACTTTAGCAGATAAAGAAACTAGAATTTATGCAAAGACAAAACTTGATGAGGCAAAATCAGGAGCAACATATGTGTTACAAAATCCAGCAGAAGCAATTGAAAATGTACGAAATACGGTTGACCAATTAAACCATAGCATCACAAATGGAGCTGAAAGTACAATTAACGCACTAGAGCAAGTGGAAGGTACTTTAGATAAATTCGTGAATAAAAAAGAAGTTAAAGTCGTAAATTAATAACAAAGGCGTAAGTGCCCGTTTAGCTACGTATGGACTGCGCCTCACGGACGTGAGGTGGTTCGACGTTGGCGAATGCCCGATTTTAGTCGGCCTTCCTTAATCCTAGCGAGTCGATGTTGACTTATCGTACGGAGGTGAGGGAAGTCTCGCTAGGAGCACGGGCGCTGAAGCTGGACGTGAACAATATTGTAACAAAAAATAAGCCGGCATCTCAAGCATGCCGGCTTTCATTATCGGCGAAATCCATAGTGGGGGCGGTGTGAGTGAAAAATATTATTGCGGTTTGGAAGCAGTTGTTCCGGCGCATGGATCAAGTGGATATATTTGGTATAGCTGCACAATTAGCATATTTTTTCCTGCTGTCCCTTTTCCCTTTTCTTTTGTTTCTGTTGAATCTCGTTGCATATTTGCCAATTAATGAGCAAATGATCATCGATATTATCGGCTATTATGCTCCAGACGATATTGTAAACTTTATTAATTTGAATGTTTCTCGGATAATTAATCAGCAAAATGGAGGGCTACTTTCAATTGGAATCATCGGTACGTTGTGGGCGGCATCAAATGCAGTGCATGGGATTGTAAAGGCATTCAATAAAGCCTATGAGATTAATGAAAGTCGTTCTTATATCGTTTCGAGGCTAATCGCGATTGTCTTAACGATTGCAATGGTCATTGTAATTATTGTCTCCCTATTACTCCCTGTATTTGGAAGAGTAATCGGCGAGCATGTCTTCGCATTTTTTAATTTAGAGTCGAGTTTTCTTGCTATTTGGGATACGCTTCGCTGGGTGATTTCAAGTTTTATTTTCTTTATTGTGCTGCTTGCACTGTATAAACTTGCGCCAAGTATGCGAATTTACTTAAAGGATGCCGTTTGGGGAGCACTTGTTAGCACAATTTTATGGCAGGCGATTTCTTATGGGTTCTCTTTTTATGTTAACTTTCTCGCCGATTACTCGGTAAATTATGGCAGCTTAGGAACTGTTATTGTCTTGATGATTTGGTTCTATTTACTTGGTTTTATCATTATTATTGGTGGTTTAGTAAATGTTTTAATAAGGGGTTATTGGTCATCATAAAGTTTTGAAAATACAATGGCTACCTAATAGCAGTCATTGTATTTTATTGAAACTCATTTTTGAGTGTTAATTATTAGATAAAGTGCAGATTACTTTAATTCAGAATTTCTTTGCCGAGGTCCGCAGCCCCCATACACCTTCGCTTTCCGCGGGCGGCTGATGA
>NZ_PIOC01000011.1 GCF_003369575.1 Oceanobacillus arenosus
ATCCCATATTCCCCCTATAATGTCTGATATGACGTATTTTTATTATATCCTATTGTCCATTATAAGGGGGTTAAGCACTGTCACTTCCCGTTTTTTGTCGAATCAATAAAATAATTCTGCCTGTGTGTTTAGAAAAATACACAGGCTTTTCCCTTTTTATGTATCCAATGCTAATCAGAGCAGGCTTGCAGACTATTCGACTATTTTCGTCATACTTTGGAAAGTGGCAGGCACAAGATAAAGCTTTGATTTAATGCGGATTCCTTAGTATAATGAGTCTAAGGTGTTTTGTTGAAGTAATATTTAGAAAACAATAATTTTAACGTGGGGGTTATGTCTTGAGCTGGCAAACAAATTATGAGAAATGGCAACGATTTGAGAATCTGGATGAGGAATTAAAAGGTCAACTAGATGAAATTGCGAATGATCGAAAGCAGTTGGAGGAAAGTTTTTATAAAACGCTTGAATTTGGTACAGGTGGGATTCGCGGAGAGATTGGACCAGGAACAAATCGGATGAATATTTATTCAATCCGTAAAGCGACAGAAGGTCTTGCTCGCTATATCGAGGAGCATGGTGAGGAAGCGAAAAGTCGCGGTGTAGCAATTGCGTATGATTCACGTTTTAAATCACCTGAATTTGCAATGGAAGCGGCGAAAACGCTTGGTAAACATGGCATACATACATATGTTTCTGAATCATTACGTTCCACACCAGAACTTTCCTTTGCGGTTAGATATTTGCATGCATATAGTGGAATCGTGATTACAGCTAGTCATAACCCTCCTGAATACAATGGTTATAAGGTTTATGGTGAAGATGGTGCACAGATTTCATTAGCAGTGGCAGAAGAAATTATTGCCAAAGTAAATGAAGTGGAAAATGAGTTAGAGGTTGTAGTAGGTATAGAAGAAGAACTGAAAGCAGCTGGACTTCTTAATATAATCGGCGAAACGGTTGATAATGCTTACCTAAAACAATTGCAAACAATAAATGTTAATCCAGATGTGATTAAACAAGTTGCAGATGATTTTAAAATTGTCTACACACCTTTACATGGTACGGGAAATATCCCTGTCAGAAAGGGCTTGAAGGCGCTTGGATTTAAACATGTACAAGTTGTCAAAGAGCAGGAGCTTCCAGATTCGAATTTCCCAACAGTAAAATCACCGAATCCTGAGGAACATGCCGCATTTGAAATTGCCATCCAATATGGTGAAAAGTACGGCGCAGACATGCTTCTTGGAACAGATCCAGATACTGACCGCGTTGGTGTTGCTGTCCGTAATAGTGAGGGAGCATATGAGGTGTTAACTGGAAATCAGGTTGGCGCATTATTACTCCATTATTTGATAACGGAAAAGCAGAAACAAGGAACTCTTAAAGACAATGCTGTTGTTTTGAAAACAATCGTGACATCGGAGCTTGGTCGTGACATTGCAGCTGCAAATGGATTAGAGACGATTGATACATTGACCGGTTTTAAATTTATTGGTGAAAAAATTAAAGAATATGAAAAAACAGGGGAACACAGTTTCTTATTTGGCTATGAAGAAAGTTACGGTTATTTAATTGGTGATTTTGTTCGTGATAAAGATGCGGTTCAAGCTTGCATGCTTCTTGCCGAAGTTGGCGCATATTATAAATCGAAAAATATGACGTTATATGAAGGACTTCTAGCTGTATTTGAACAGTATGGCTACTATAAAGAGGGCTTGCAATCACTAACATTAAAAGGGAAAGCTGGAATCGAGCAGATTAATGCTATTTTAGCTGCATTCCGTAATAATCCTCCACAAGAGGTTGCAGGAAATTCGGTATCCGTCATTGAAGACTATCAATCCAGTAAGCGAGTTTTAGTAGAGGATAAAGTAGAAGAAGAAATCCACTTACCGAAATCAAATGTTCTAAAATATCAACTAGCGGATGGATCATGGTTCTGCTTAAGGCCATCTGGAACCGAACCGAAAATTAAATTCTATTTCGGTGTTAAAGACGATTCACTAGAAGCAAGCACAAACAAGTTAGCAGAATTGAAAGACGCAGTAATGGAAAAAGTAAGCAAGTAGGTGCATCTGTGCAAGCAGGTTCCTGTTACTTTTCGAAGTTTAACGAATGAAAATGGTTAGCGATAATTATCGCTAACCATTTTTTAATGAGATGACTATTTATGGAAGCGTTGGATAGGTAATCTAGATTCAGAATATATGCTAGAAGATTAATATGTTCTCACTTTATTATTGTGCGCGTCCCAACTCCAAGTACTAGAGTTCCGTTCTCTCTACATCCAACGGAACATGGAACACAGAACACGCAACCACTAAATCAAACTTCCAACCGCCCCCACATATGCACCATTATCCAGAAAAATAGGCTCATATGACATCATTTCTTGAAAACTACTTAGTACCTTTTTCAAAGGTTCATTTCCATTGAGAGTACTGCCAACAAAAATAATTTTTTCAACACCTGTTGCTACAGCCGCTTGTCCAGCTAGAGAAATGGTTGTTTCACCAATTAATTGAATGAGACTTGCTAAATGATCCTCCACAGTAGCTTGTTCATTTATATGAGCTTTGCCGAAGTTTGCTGCGGTCAAATCGCCCAATAATGGTGCCTCACTTGGTGCATAAATATTCTTCACCAATAGATCACTGTTTTGATGATTGCCTTTCGCCGCTAGTGCAACAATGTCATGAAATGCCGTCTTACCACTAAGGAGTTTCCCGAGTCCCATTAAAGTCCCGCCGCCAATGCCACTCCCAAGTAGTCGGCTGAATGATCCATCTGTAACATGGAAGACAGATGTTCCAGTACCAATACTAGTGATGAGAAAATTGTCAGGAATGCTTCCATGCTCTTGCACAAGCAATGGGCGTGCACCATCTACAATGGCTTGGAATTCTTCTTTAATATGGGATTTCTGCTTTATGATCTGTTGCAAGTAACCGGCTTTTCCACCTGTTAAATAGAGCTCAGTTTCTAATGAAATGCCATTCAACCACTCTAATAATAAATCCATTTCGGAAAATGTTTTGAAAACCAACGCACGATTATCTTCATATGCTACTTTTATTAGCGAACCGCCAGCATCAATTCCAATTTTTGATACCATAGAATCTATTCCCCCTGTCTGTCAGACTCCCACTTAATGAAGTTTTACTTTATACTTGAAATCATAAAGGAAAGGGCTTACGAGGACAAATATTATGCACATTCTTTTTCTAATTTGGCATTTCGGGGCTATATCGCGTAAAATAGAATTAAATGAAACCTTTTTACTAGGGTACTCGTAAGTATTGTTGGATCCAACAAAAATTTTGGATTGGTATAGGAGTTGATAGATTTGCTTTCATTTTTACAATTTATGTTACGAGGAACATTGGCATGTATTGCGACCGTGGCTACGGGCTTGATTAGTTTCTTTTCATTTGGACAAACCTTCTTTCTCTCAAGTCTATTCGCGATTATCGGTGGAGTAGTCGTTTTCTATTCGGCAAAACAACTGACGAATTTCAACAATTTGCGAAGAGTTGGATTAACGAGAAGAGAATATAAATTTATTGACAATAATTTACAGGAAGCAAAGGATAAGATTTCCCGTTTAAATAGAGCGTTGATGAATATTCGCAGTTTCGATCAGGCGAGGCAGAATATCGAGATCATTCGTACTGTAAAAAAGATTTACTCGAATACAAAAAAAGAACCAAAGCGGTTTTACCAAGCAGAAGGTTTCTACTATAATCATTTAGATTCCTTGGTAGAATTAGCTGAAAAATATGCGTTTCTATCGTCACAGCCAGTGAAAAACCGTGAAATGATGGACTCTTTAAGAGATACACGGCATACCATTGCAATTCTTGGTGAAACGGTCAAAAAGGATCTGTATATCATGCTTGATGATGACATCGACACATTGCATTATGAGCTGGATGTGGCAAAACGGTCAATCAGTAAATCGAAGAAAAATGACTGGAGGGTATTGAAATGAATCAACAAAAAGAGGAAAAACAACGAGATGAACTTGATGAATTATTAGCGAATCCTTTTGGCAAGACAGAGATAACGGATTCCACGACAATTAGCCCAGAAACATCGGACAAGCCAAAGCGTCTGGGTGATCGGATGTCAGAGGAAAATAAACAAAAGGCAATCCAATTAGCAAAACAAATTGACCCGGAAGAAGCACAGTCAATTTCTATGTATGGTACGGAAGCACAATCCAAGCTACTCAATTTCTCACATTCTATGCTCGATCAGGTACAAAATCAAGATATAGGTGAAATTGGCGATATATTAAAGGACCTGATGAAGAAACTTGAGCATGTGAACCCAGATGAGCTCCAACCGGAAAAACGAGGCATATTTGCACGGATGTTCGGTCGGATTTCGAACTCAGTAAATGAGGTGCTTTCAAAATATCAAAAAAC
Organism: Oceanobacillus arenosus; assembly: GCF_003369575.1. Classification (GTDB taxonomy): domain Bacteria; phylum Bacillota; class Bacilli; order Bacillales; family Amphibacillaceae; genus Oceanobacillus; species Oceanobacillus arenosus. The sequence goes on from NZ_PIOC01000011.1 coordinate 4,431, forward strand.
TGGTGCGCAGATTGATCGGATTAGTGTAAAGCTTGACCGAAGTAAAAATACATTAGTACAAGACAATCGGAGTCTCGAGCAAATGTTTGATAAAAATCGCGATTATTATGATGCATTGAATATTTATATTGCTGCTGGTGAAGTGAAAATGGAAGAACTGGAAACAATCACGATTCCAGCACTTAAACAAAAGGCTGAGATAAGTCAAAGTCAGATGGATTATCAGGACGTAAATGACATGATGCAATTTGCCGAGCGGCTAGAAAAACGAATGCATGACTTGAAATTAAGCCGAGAAATCACAATGCAAAGTGCACCACAAATACGATTAATTCAAAATACGAATCAGGCATTAGTAGAGAAAATCCAAGCTTCGATTTTAACAGCAATCCCGCTGTGGAAAAACCAAATTGCGATTGCACTCACGCTGTTGCGTCAACGAAATGCAGTTGAAGCACAGAAACAAGTATCTCAAACGACGAATGATTTATTGTTGAAGAATGCAGAAATGTTAAAAGTAAATACGATTGAAACTGCGAAGGAAAATGAACGTGGGCTTGTTGACATTGAGACCTTGAAGAAAACCCAAGAACATTTACTTTCAACGATCGAGGAAACGCTTCGTATTCAAACGGAAGGTAGGGAAAAACGTTATCAAGCCGAGCGCGATTTAGAAAGTATGGAAAATCAATTGAAGCAAAAACTATTAGAACTAAGATGATTAGCAAACGAAAACAAAAGCTGCTCGTTTTTAATGGGACACCATTAAGACGAGCAGCTTTTGTTCTTGTCTAGCAAATTATAAAATTTGAATGCTGTGGATAACTTAATTACTGAGAATAGCCACGTCCAGCTCCAGCGCTAAAGCTGTAGCGAGACTTTCCTCACCTCCGTAATCTAAGTCAACCGCTTACGCTCCCAAAGAGTTTCCTTTATCTCCTTCAAAGGAATGTTCGACTAAGTTCGCCACTTCGTGTGGCAACGTCGAACCACCCCACGTTCTATGGGGCGCAGTCTGTACACAGCTCAAACTAGCTTTAAGCTTTTGTTCCGCTAGATAACAGTAAGTCATAATCAAGCGCAAGATGAAGGGCATTATTGGAAACAGTAATCGTTCTAACGTTCATCGCTATTCCGACTTCGGTACATGTCTAAACACTTCACCGCTATCGAAGAACGCGACTAATCGGTTTAACCAGTCATAGTAATCAAGCCATTTTTTTGTTTCAATGAGTAATTCATTTATTTTTGCTTCGATTTCTGCATTGATTGCTTCATTTTCTAGGAGTATCGCCAATTCTGCGGAAAGCTTCTTCCCTAGCAGCCTATTCTTTTTTATGATCTTCTCCCAGTTGGAAGTGAATAAGGAGATGAATGTTTGGTAATAATCCTGCTCCACGTCATATATGTCTTTTCGCACGCCTTTTTCAAAAACCTTTTCCGCGATATTCACATCAACCATTTCACGTACAACTTGGCTCATCCGTGTTTTGCTCATCCCAGTTGCCTGGGACAATTCATCAAGTGTCATGGCGTTACGATTCATATAGATGATGCCAAGGACACGGCCGACAGTTGGTGAAATACCGTACGCACGCATGTTTTCAGCAATACTATCAACAAACCTTTCTTCGATTTGCATAAGCTTTGCTGATGGGTCTTCATTCATAAAGGTCACCTACCAATTTTTAAACATATAGGTTACTTTATCACAAATTGTCAAAATACCCAATATGGATTTATTGGTGTAAATCGGAGTATTCTTTAGCAATTTTAAGAAATCAGTAGTTATTATCTGAAAAACGGTGTAAAATGCGTAAAAATGATACAATATGTAAACATTGTAAACTTTATATTTTACAAACTTTACTTTATCATTAGAAAGGTAAACAAATACATAAAAACGTGGAGGTGCATGATAATTGTTGAAATTCGATCATGTTTCAAAAGTATATAAGGGCGGAAAACATGCGGTAAGTGATTTGAATATGGAATTTGAAAAGGGAGAATTCATTGTCTTTATCGGGCCGAGTGGTTGTGGCAAAACGACAACAATGAAAATGATTAACCGTTTGATTGAACCGACAGAGGGAAGTATTTATGTTGATGGGGAAGATATCATGAAGGTGGATCCCGTTGAACTGAGAAGGAAAATAGGCTACGTTATCCAGCAAATTGGTTTATTTCCTCATATGACAATCGAACAAAACATTTCACTTGTCCTCAAATTATTAAAATGGCCGGAAGAAAAACGGCGAGAACGTGCAAAAGAATTACTCACCTTAGTTGATATGACTCCAGATTATTTGGAAAGATACCCACATGAGCTTAGTGGTGGACAGCAGCAGCGAATTGGGGTGCTCCGGGCGCTAGCGGCTGATCAGTCGTTAATCTTAATGGATGAACCATTCGGCGCACTCGATCCAATTACACGTGATTCCCTACAAGAGGAATTTAAGAAACTCCAACGAAAGTTAAATAAAACGATTGTGTTCGTTACCCATGATATGGATGAGGCACTAAAGCTTGCAGACCGAATTGTGATCATGCGTGATGGAAAAATCGTTCAATTCGATACACCAGATGAAATCTTACGAAACCCTGCGGATGAATTTGTGGAAGAATTTATCGGGCAAGAGCGTCTAGTGCAAGCAAGACCGAATATTCAAACGGTTGAACAAATCATGAACCTAGCACCAGTGACTGTGATGGGAGATCAGACCTTATCAGCGGCGATTAAATTAATGAAGGAACGCCGAGTGGATACCTTACTTGTTATCAATGAGGATCAAGTATTGCAAGGATATATTGATGTAGAAATGATTGACCAGAAGCGGACGAAAGTAAATCTAGTATCAGAGGTGATGGAGCGTAAGATGCTCAAGATGGAAACTGGTACATTAGTTAAAGATACTATTCGTAAATTCCTAAATCGAGCAATTAAATATGTGCCTGTCGTTGACGAAAACGAGCGTTTAGTAGGGATTGTGACGAGAGCAAACCTCGTTGATGTTGTGTACGATTCGATTTGGGGCGATGAGGAAATTACATCATAATACCGAAATGACAGGGAAGGGATGGATACGATGATTAGTTTCTTAAGTGAAAATGGGATGGATTTATTAGTAAAAACATGGGAACATTTATATATTTCACTTGCTGCTGCGGGGCTCGGAGTTATTGTTGCCGTTCCGCTTGGGATTGCGCTAACAAGAATAAAGAGGATTGCAGGATTTATCATGGGAATTCTTAGTATTATTCAAACGATACCAAGCTTTGCAATCTTAGTTCTATTTATTCCAATTCTAGGGATTGGTAAGGTACCAGCGATTGTTGCCTTATTTATTTATTCACTCCTGCCAATCTTGCGTAATACGTACATAGGAATAAGTGGCGTAAGTAATAATCTACTTGAGGTAGGAAAAGGAATGGGCATGACAAATTGGGAACGAATTGTTCAGGTAGAATTACCGCTCGCAGTCCCAGTTATTATGGCAGGAATTCGGTTATCAACCGTTTATCTAATTGGTTGGGCGACCCTTGCTTCTTATATTGGTGCAGGTGGTCTTGGTGATTATATTTTCAGTGGGTTAAACCTCTATCAAACAGAATTTATTCTTGCAGGTGCAATCCCTGTTACGATTCTAGCTTTACTAACCGACTTACTATTGGGTAAGGTGGAAGATTGGGTCACACCAACAGGAATGAAGAAATTGAAAGTAAATGCTTAAGTCGAAGGAGGGGACGAGATCAATGCCAAAACGAATAATTGGAACCATCATGTTGACGATGACTTTGATGCTTGGAGGCTGTTCGCTCCCAGGCCTTGGTGGAGCGTCAGGGGATTCTGTTCGAATCGGAACATTAGGGACATCAGAGTCACAAATTATGGGACAAATGATACGACAATTGATTGAACATTATACAGAGCTTGAAGTCGTAATGGTCAATAACCTAGGGTCATCTGTCGTGCAACATCAGGCGATGACTGAAGATCAGGTTGATATCACAGCTACACGCTATACCGGTACGGATTTAGCAGGTGCGTTAGGAATGGAGCCTGTGAAGGATCCAGATGAGGCAATGAAAATCGTACAACGTGAATTTGCAAAACGATGGGATCAAAAATGGTTTGATTCATATGGATTTGATAACTCCTATGCATTTACTGTATCGAAGGAATTTGCAGAAGAGTATCAATTAGAAACGGTTTCTGACCTTGAAGCTATCGCCGCTGATGTGCGATTTGGTGTCGATAACTCTTGGATACAGCGAGCAGGGGACGGGTATCCCGGTTTTATTGAAGAATATGAATTTGAATTTCCAAATATTTTTCCAATGCAAATTGGACTTGTCTACCAAGCGCTAGCTAACGATGAGATGGATGTTGTACTTGCATATACAAGCGATGGTCGGATTGCTGCATTTGATTTGCAGATTTTAGAAGATGATAAACAATTCTTCCCACCGTATGATACGTCGCTCGTTGCAAATAATGCAATATTGGAAGAACACCCAGAATTGGAAGGCATATTACAGAAATTATCTGGGAAGATTGATACGGAAAAAATGCAACAGTTAAATTATGAAGCAGATGGCAATTTACAAGAACCTGCTGTAGTTGCGAGAAACTTTTTAGAAGAACATCATTATTTCGAGGAGGCTGAGTAAAATGCAACTCATTCAGGATTTAATCGTATATTACGCAGATAATGCCTGGTACGTGTGGGAGCAATTTTACAGGCAATTCCTTATGGCTGCATATGGTGTACTATTCGGTGCAATCGTTGGAATTCCGCTTGGAATTCTCATTGCCCGTTATAATAAATTAAGCCCATGGGTACTTTCCCTAGCAAATATTATTCAAACGATTCCAGCTCTGGCGATGCTATCTGTACTAATGCTAGTAATGGGACTTGGACCGAATACAGTTGTCTTTTCTCTATTTCTCTATTCTTTATTGCCGATTATTAAAAATACGTATACCGGAATTCGCAATGTTGACCATGCCTTGCTTGAATCTGGGAAGGCAATGGGAATGACGAAATTCCAAGTATTACGAATGGTTGAACTCCCGCTTGCACTTTCGGTTATTATGGCAGGTTTGCGTACTGCAGTTGTTGTTACAATTGGTGTTGCGACAATCGGTACCTTTATTGGTGCAGGTGGTTTAGGGGATATCATTATTCGAGGAACCAATGCAACTGACGGAACAGCAATCATTCTTGCAGGTGCCATTCCGACAGCATTGATGGCGATTATCGCCGATGCTCTATTTGGCTGGCTGGAACGGAAGCTAACACCAGGTAAAAAGAAGAAAGGCATCTTTAGCCAAGATGAGGCTACTGTTTAATTATAATGATTAAAATCCATCCCAAGATTTTCGGGATGGATTTTTGCTAAAGGAGGAAACAGAAATGACAATACAACAAATCATTCTCGAAAAAAATGTTACGTGTACGATGCGAGATGGTACGATATTAGCGGCAGATGTTTATCGACCAAATAAAGAAGGAAAATTTCCTGTCTTAATTACGAGACTCCCGTACAATAAAGATTTACCATACTACTCTCATCGTTATCTTGATACGAATCGCATAGTTCAGCATGGCTATGTTATCATTATTCAAGATGTAAGGGGCAGGTATGCTTCGGAGGGGGAGTTTTATCCTACTCTATATGAAGCAACAGATGGCTATGATACGGTCGAATGGGCGGCATCGTTGCCATATTCATCTGGAAAAGTTGGGATGTTCGGCCTTTCTTATTACGGGTTCACGCAGCTGCTAGCAGCAACAGAGCGTCCGCCACATCTAGAAGCAATTGCTCCAGCAATGACGTTAAATGACTGGTATGCAAATACGATTTATCATAACGGGAAATTTATGCTTGCTGGCGCTGAAACATGGGCACTAGAGTCAGCCGCACCGGATTTGATTAAACGGAAATATAAGAGTAAGGAAAACCAAAGTGAAAAGCTCAAGCAAATGGCAGCATTTTATGATCAATTGGATGAATGGTTTCATTATAAACCAGCAAAAGAGTGGCCACCACTGAAGGAGCTTGGTGTTGCTGATTTCTTCTTTGATTTTTTAGCCAATGAAGTAGAAGAGGTAAAGTTAGAGAAAATGAGAATCACCGATAAATATGAACAAATTAATGTTCCCGCTTACCATATTGCTGGATGGTATGATAGCTTGCTCAAGTCAACGTTAGACAATTATACGGAGCTCGTGTCTCAGCAAAATACACCACAGAAATTGATTATTGGACCGTGGGGGCATGGGGTTTTTCATGCAACATTAGGAGATCGAAACTTCGGGATCCACGCGTCAGAGGACTGGATTGATTTGAAGGATGATTTAACAGCACTACATATCCGCTGGTTTGACAAATGGTTAAAAGGAGCAGAGCAAGAGGAAGAAGCGCCAATTAAACTATTCGTTATGGGAAAAGATGTGTGGCGTGACGAATATGAATGGCCACTTGCACGTACGAACTATATTCCTTATTATCTTCATAGTAATGGTAGGGCAAATACAAGGTTTGGAGATGGAGAGCTATATACAAATAAACCGGAACATCAGCCTTCAGATATTTTCCACTATGATCCAGAAGACCCCGTACCGACCTTTGGCGGAAGTTCGGGATCAAAAGCAATAGGTCCCATTGATCAACGTATGATTGAAGAAAGAGAAGATGTGCTAGTCTATACGTCTGCACGTTTAGAAGAAGAGCTTGAGGTTACAGGTCCAATTAAAGTAAGTATATGGGTGAAAACGGATGCAGTGGACACCGACTTTACTGCTAAATTAATCGATGTCCTACCAGATGGAACAGCATATAATCTGACAGATGGGATTGTTCGGTTGAGTCATCAAGTGAATGAGAAGATTCAAGATAACATTATTCACTGTGAAATCGAGCTTTGGCCGACAAGTAATGTTTTCCTGATTGGTCATCGTCTTCGGGTAGAAATCTCTTCCAGTAATTCCCCTAGATTTGATGCCAATCTAAATACTGGGAAAACGATGATTGAGAGTGCGGAATCAGTGCAGGCAATTCAGCATGTGTATCATGATGCGGCACATCCGTCGTATATTTTATTGCCGATTGTTTAGTGGTAAAAGAGGTTTGTTTATAAAGTGCTTATTTGTATGTTTATCGCAATTTAGATAAAGAGCGGACTAGTTAATTTGTTAAGTGCTCTCGGACCAGTCGCTCCAGAAATACACTTCGCGCACCTTAGGGGAGCTGGTGAGCCATTCGCGCTATCGCGCTTCATAGTCTCACCTAGGCTCTTCCCGCAGGAGTGTTCGTGTATTTCTTCCGCTGGGATTGAATAAAGTCACATATAAAGAGTTACTTACCACTTAGAGTTGACGTTGATTGAAGTAAAGAATGAAAACTCACTTGTGAACGACAACTGCAGTCTAATTCTGAAATCACTATTGTCACTAGTCCACACTTTATATCAATAGTTGAATATATAAAATTAAAGGCAAAACAAATGCCAGTGCCCAATTTCCTGCAAATTGGGCACTGGCATTTAATGTTGCATTATTTACGCTTGCTCTTGGTATTTTAAATATGCTGCAACTAAAGTCTTGGCAGCAATTGGCATCGCTCTTTCGTCAAAATCGAAATGTGGATGATGATGCGGGTAAAGGTTATCGTCTTTTCTTGCACCAGTGAAGAAGAATGCACCTGGTTTATGGATTGTATAATAAGAGAAATCCTCTCCACCCATGACAGGAACAACTTCCTTAACAGTTTCAACTCCTTGTACCTCTTTCGCTGCTTCAAGTACAATCTCTGCTTCTTGTACATGATTCTTTGTTGGTGGATATCCTTTTGTATAGTTAAGTTCATAGGTTACATCGCTTGCAAGACAAACGCCTGTAAGAATTCTTTCCATTTCCTCAATAACTTTTGCCTGTACATCGAGGTCCAAGTGACGGACAGTTCCAGTTAATTTCGCTTTATCGGCAATAATATTGAAATTATTTCCTGAATTAAACGTACCAATTGTCAAAACTGCTGTCTTAAGTGGATCAATTCGTCTGCTTACAATTTCTTGGAACTGTGAGACAACATTAGCGGCAATTACAAGCGCATCCTTTGTTTCATGTGGTGAGGCACCATGACCACCTTTACCTTGAATTGTCAGTTCAAATGCATCAGCACCAGCCATAAGGACATCTTTTGATGTTTGGATTTCTCCAAGTGGCACGAGTGATTGTAAATGTGTACCGAAGACTGCGTCAATATCATCTAATATCCCTGATTCGACAATAGATTTCGCTCCACCAGGTAATTGTTCCTCTGCATGCTGATGGACAAATACGACTGTTCCCGGTAGTTCTGCTTGATGCTCAAATAATGCTTTGGCGATGGTAAGTAATGTAGAAGTATGGCCATCATGACCACAAGCATGCATCACGCCAGGTACAGTGGATTTATAAGGAACATCCTTTTCATCGTCAATTGGTAGGGCATCGAAATCTGCTCGTAATGCAACCTTCTTACCAGGTTTTCCACCTTCTAATGTTGCGACTACACCGTTTCCGCCAACATTTGTTTCATATGGAATTCCGAGAGTTTCATAAAAGTTAGCGATGTATTTCGCTGTTTCTGTTTCCTTAAATGAAAGCTCTGGATGTTGATGCAAATAGCGGCGTCTTTCGACTGTTTCTGGATATAATTTATCGATTGATTCTGAAATTTTATTCAACAATATGAACAACCTCCAAGATGTTTTTTACTTATTATAACAGTTTTAAATATAAATTGTTATATAATTTCCTACAGTTCAATAAATCAGACAATAATAAAACGCATTCATTATTTTCAATAATTAAACTATAGGAAAAAGTATTGTTAATAGAGAAAAATCAATTTATAATACGGATAATCTATACAATACACGCAATTACACGAAGGGAGTTTTCAGATTTGGTAAACAACTTTACCGGTAAAAATAGAAAAGTAGTAACTCTTCATGATTAATAAAGCGTGGCAGAAGTGAAAAAAATACATCTTAAGAGAAAGTAGTTGATCAATATGTTTAATGAACCATTAGTTGCTGCCGCGATGATCTTTGCGTTATTTGCGATAGCTGAAATTATTTCCGTTGCCACGAAGGCGAGAATTCCGATGCTATTTATCGTTTTCTTTGGTTACTTAATGTTATTATGGACAGGCGTATTTCCAGCAGATATTGCGGAAAAGTCATACTTCGTTCCATTCGCATCGATGCTTCCAGCGGTGCTAATCGTCCACATGGGAACGTTGATTCCATTTAAACAATTAAAGGAACAATATAAAGCGGTAATTATCGCTCTTTCTGGTGTAATTGTTGCAGTTATACTCGTTTTAGCGATTGTCGCGCCAATTATTGGCTATGCCGGGGCTGCCTCTGCACTAGGACCGTTAACAGGTGGAATCATTGCTTATATTATAAGTGCAGAAAAACTAAGCGAGCTAGGACTTGTTAGCTTAGTGACAATACCAGCCCTTATTTTAGGAATTCAAAATTTCGTCGGTATGCCATTAGCAGCGTACTTCCTTCGTAAACGCGGATTAACGATCCAGAAGGAAATACATGCTGGAACCTATCAAGGTGAGGCAAGTAAAGAAGAGGAACAAGATGTGGGCGAGAAAAAATGGCAACTTCGAATTCCAGAGCGATATAAAACAAGCACAATCTTACTATTTCAAGTGTTTATTGGAGGGGCAATTGCAACTGTCTTAGGTACAGTTACAGGAATTAACTACAGCTTATGGGCACTCGCAATTGGGATTATTGGTAGTTTAATTGGCTTCTACCCCGGGAAGGTGATGGAGCGAGCCAACTCATTTGGAATTACGATGGCATTATTAATCGTTGTTGTCATGTCTTCGATGAACAGCATTACACCATCCATGTTTACAGAACATTTACCAGCCGTTATCTTCATTATGGTTGTTGGTGTAATTGGGATTATGGTAGGTGGATTCTTTAGTTCGAAACTTCTGAAATGGGACACTAATAAAGGAATGCCTGTTGCTCTAACTGCTTTGTTTGGCTTCCCTGGTGATTATATTCTTTGTGAAGAGGTTAGTCGAAGCCTTGGGAAAACGAAGAAAGAACAGGAGACAATCTTTAATGATCTTGTCACCCCGATGTTAATCGGTGGATTTACAACTGTTACAATCTCATCTGTTGTCATCGCGAGTATTTTGATGAGTTTCTTATAATCCGTTTGAATGGCAGCTATTTCTTCTAGTTATAGACCTAGAAGAAATAGCAGCTTTTTGTTTGCTAAGGAAACTATAAAATTTGGACGTTGTGGATAACTTAATTACCGAGAATAGCCACGTCCAGCTCCAGTCCGTACACAGCTCAAACGGGCGCTTGCGCTTTTGTTCTTGACACCTACGCTAAAGTTCTCCAAAAAAAAAGCGCCAATGAATTCACAATAAATGCAAATAATTAGAAAAATTACTCAACTACCAAAAAAGACAAATTCAAACATAATTAGAGCATTTTAAATAGGAATTATGGTATAATTTATTAACTTCTGAACTCCCACATCGTAAGACCCTTAGCCTTAGTTAGGTTGGTTTAATCACTTCTTGACGGATGAGCGTCAAAATTAGCTGCGTGATTTTCAACAAGTAAATGGAATGATTTCCAAGAATAGTTATAGGAAGATAGCAAACGATAAGAGGGAGCCTATATGGCCAGGTCAACATTATTTTTTGCTAAAACAAAACTTAAATATAGAGGAGTTATACATATATGGTAAATAAGAAAAAAGGGGCAGGAAATCAATTATTATCCTCAAACGAGAAAAAAAAGCGTAGCGGGGCACTGATCGGAGCAGCCTTCTTAATGGCAACCTCAGCAGTTGGCCCTGGATTTTTAACGCAAACGGCTGTATTTACGGAATCATTACTTGCAAGCTTTGGTTTTGTAATTTTAGTTTCAATTTTGCTAGATATTGGGGCACAAATGAATGTTTGGCGCATCATTACGGTTTCCGGAAAGCCAGGACAGGATATCGCCAATGCAGTCTTACCAGGACTTGGCTATGTTGTTGCCGTGTTTATTGTTATCGGTGGACTTGCTTTCAATATTGGTAATATTGGTGGTACTGGATTAGGCTTAAATGCTATGCTAGGGTTAGATGTTAAAATTGGTGCAGTAATTTCAGCTGCGTTAGCAATATTTATTTTCTTATCAAAAGAAGCTGGAGCTGCAATGGACCAAATCGTCAAATGGCTTGGTGGGATTTTACTTATTCTGATTGCATATGTGATGATCGTTAGCCAACCACCTGTTGGTGAAGCTGTTTTACGTACCTTTGTTCCAATTAAACTTGATATTTACGCAATTATTACGATTGTCGGAGGTACAGTCGGGGGATATATTACATTCTCTGGTGGGCATCGACTGTTAGATGCGGGTATTACAGGGAAAGAAAGTATTCCAGAAGTAAATCGAACATCGATAATGGGAATTGGTGTCGCATCGCTTGTTCGTATAATGCTCTTCTTAGCTGTATTAGGAGTTGTTTCAAAAGGAGTTAGTCTGGATCCAACAAATCCCGCAGCGACCGTTTTCCAGTATGCGGCTGGTGAGATTGGTTTCCGTCTATTTGGCTTAGTACTTTGGGTGGCTGGTATAACATCGGTAGTAGGTGCAGCCTATACCTCAGTATCGTTTTTGACATCATTTAGCAAAAAAATCGAAAAATATAAGAATTACTGGATTATCGGTTTTATCATATTTTCAACAGTAGTGTTCGTGTTTATTGGTAATGCAGCAACTTTACTCGTGCTGGCTGGTGCCTTAAATGGCTTGATTTTACCGTTAACACTTGGATCAATGCTACTTGCAGCAAATAATAAAAAAATCATGGGAGACTACAAACACCCGCTTTGGTTGACTGTATCTGGAATAATCGTAGTAATCTTGACTGCAGTATTAGGTGTGCGTACCCTAATTCAAATGTTACCGCAGCTGTTTTAATAATTATGGTAGATAAGAAAGTTTGCGAGCTTTTTCATTGAAAACTTACAACTTAGGTTGTCACCTTCCTTTAGGATGGGTGGCAACCTAGTTTTCTAATATATTAAGGGGGAATCATATGTTACGAATAGATGCTTATGGCGATATGGGGCTCAGGATTCAATTAGGCGCGACAATTTCTAAAGAAACGAATAATAAGATTCGAAGCCTAGCCTTATGCTTGGAAAAGGAGGAAATACCTGGAATCATCGAATGGATTCCAACCTATACTGCCATTTCCATCTCCTATGACCCTTATATTATTTCTTATGATAAACTAAAAAAAAGAATAGAGGATCTTAGTGAGTCGATGATCGAAGTAAAACTACCACCTGCAATGGTCGTTCACATCCCTGTTTGTTATGGTGGAGAGTGCGGACCAGATCTTGAGACAGTCGCAAGCCATAATGGAGTAAGTGCCGACGAAGTGATCAATATCCACGCTGACACTGATTATTTAATTTATATGATGGGCTTCACGCCCGGTTTTCCGTATCTTGGTGGAATGTCGGAGAAAATTGCGACACCAAGACTTGAGACACCACGTCTGAAAATCCCAGTCGGTTCTGTGGGGATAGCCGGTGCACAAACTGGGGTCTATCCAATGGAGACGCCTGGTGGTTGGCAATTGATTGGAAGAACACCGGTAAAATTATTTGATTCTAGTAGACAGGACCCAATTCTTTTACAAGCGGGAAATTATGTTCGTTTTGTGAGGATCACAGAAGAGGAATATCAGACAATCGAAGCGAAAATAAAGCAGGGAACATATCAGCCGAAACGTGAAGTTTATCAAGAAAAGTAGACAATGATAGGAGGATACTTAGTGGCTAAAAACGTTGTCGATTTAAATAGTGATTTAGGTGAAAGCTTTGGCGCATATAAAATGGGCCAGGACGATTTAGTGATGGAGTTTATTACCTCCGCAAATATTGCATGTGGCTATCATGCAGGTGATCATAATACAATCAGGCATACAATTAGAAAAGCAACAGAAAATAATGTTGGCCTTGGTGCGCATCCAGGTTTTCAGGATTTAAGTGGTTTTGGGAGACGAAAGATGCAAGTGGACAGTGAAGAAATATATAACTTAGTTGCATACCAAATTGGTGCTGTTCAAGCTTTTGCAACGATCAATCACAATAAGCTGCATCATGTGAAACCACATGGTGCATTATACAATATGGCTAGTAAAGATAAAGAAATGGCACATGCGATTGCACAGGCGGTTTACGATATTGATCCATCGCTTATTTTATTTGGACTCGCTGGTGGGGAACTAATCCACATGGGGAAAAAAGTAGGCTTACAGGTGGCGGAAGAAGTGTTTGCTGACCGGACATATCAACCAGATGGATCATTAACAGCAAGAACAGAAGAAAATGCAATGATTGTGGATGCGAACGAAGCAGTTGATCGTGTCATTCGTATGGTATCGTCGGGGAAAGTGGAAGCGGTCGATGGAACCGATATTGCTATCACTGCGGATACGGTTTGTGTGCATGGCGATGAAGCGAAATCCTTAGAATTTGTTAAACGCCTGCGAGCAGGATTAACGGAAAAAGGAATTCTAATAAAAAGAGTAGGGATTCAAGGTGGAAAATAGTATGTTTGAAGTAGTAAAGCCAGGTTTAACAACAACAATCCAGGACCTCGGCAGAACGGGTTATCAGCAATATGGTGTTGTTGTTTCGGGCGCGATGGATGCATTCGCCTTACAGGTTGGAAATATTCTTGTTGGCAATAAGCGCGACGAGGCTGGGATTGAGGTTGTAATCATGGGTCCAACATTACGTGTGCTTGCTGATCATGTGATAGCGATTTGTGGTGCGGATCTTTCACCTAAGCTCGATGGAGAATCCATCCCAATGTGGAAATCATTGGTCGTAAAAGCAGGGCAAACCCTAACGTTCGGCAAGCCTGTAAATGGAGGATATACCTATATTACTGTTGCTGGTGGAATCGATACACCGCTAATTATGGGGAGTAAGGCTACCTATACGAAGGCGGAAATTGGCGGCATTGAGGGTCGCAGTTTGCAAAAAGGTGACAAGATTGCATTCGGTAAGCCAAGTTCTATGGTGAAGGCAGGAATTGGCTTGCCAATACGACAAATTCCTGATTATCGTTCCGGCAGAAAAATTCGAGTGATTTTGGGACCAGACCATGACGCATTCAGTGGTGAAAGTGTGGAGAGATTTCTGTCTGAGCACTATAAATTGACCTCGCAATCAGATCGGATGGGCTCGCGTTTGGAAGGACCAAGTCTTTCTTTATTGCGTGGAGCTGATATAATCTCAGATGCAATTTTCCCTGGAACGATTCAAGTACCTGCAAACGGACAGCCAATTATCTTACTTGCAGATCGCCAAACAACAGGTGGCTATACGAGGATTGCTACGGTAATCACAGTCGATTTGCCATATGTCGCACAAATGCTGCCAGGAAATGAACTAGCATTTGAAGCAATCAGCGTGGAAAAAGCGCAGCGGCTATATGTTGAACAGGAGTTGTTATTACAGACATTGAGTGTCGCTGCAGGGACTTTTTGATTGCTTAGGAAACTATAAAATTTGGACGTTGTGGATAACTTAATTACCGAGTATAGCCACGTCCAGCTCCAGCGCCCAGCAACTAGCGAGACTTCCCTCACCTTCGTACGATAAGTCAACATCGATTCGCTTACGCTCATCGTGTTTCCTTTATCTCCTTCGGTTCAGTCCAGTCCGTACGTTGCTAAACGGGCGCTTGCGCTTTTGTTCTTGGACGAGAATTAGCTTTCGTATGTTTTTAGAAATGAAGACTGAAATGATTAGCAATGATTTGATGCATGCATGATTAGAAAACGACAAAACTCGGGGAGTAAGAGTGCACCATGAATACAGCTAAAGATGTTCGAGATAGTATTAGAACTGGAGAATGGACAAAGCCAACAGCAGGTCTTGCACCAGGATATACACAGGCAAATCTAGTAATTTTACCGAAGAAATATGCATATGATTTTTTACTATTTTGTATTCGAAATCCGAAAACATGCCCATTAATTGAAGTAACGGATGTTGGTTCACCAGAGCCTAAAGGAACAGCTCAAGGGGCGGATCTACGGACAGATATACCAAAATATCGTATCTTTCGTGATGGCGAGTTAGTTGATGAAGTTACTGACATAACGGAATATTGGCAGGATGATTTGGTTTCGTTTTTAATTGGTTGCAGTTTTACATTTGAAAAGCCGCTTTTAGATAATGGAATTCCAATTCGATACATTGAGGAAGGTCGCAACGTATCGATGTACAGTACGAATATTCCATGTGCATCTGCCGGTGTATTTAGTGGACCAATGGTTGTTAGTATGCGCCCAATGACACCAGCCGAAGCAATTCGCGCGACACAAATTACATCGAGATTTCCATCCGTTCATGGTGCACCAGTACACATCGGTGATCCAGCAGCAATTGGTATTAAGGACATAAACAAACCTGATTTCGGTGATGCTGTCACCATTCGCGGTGGCGAGGTTCCTGTTTTCTGGGGATGTGGCGTGACGCCGCAAGCAGCAGTGATGGCAAGTAAACCGGAATTTGTTATTACCCACGCACCTGGACATATGTTTATTACGGATGTTCGCGATGAACATTATGCTGTGATATAAGATTTGAAGTAAAGAAGAAAATAAGGAATCCCGTTCACCTATTCTTGTGGACGGGATTTTTTAACAGATGAATCAAGGCTTAACGACTTAAATGCTCCGTAAATTAAAGGAATAGATTTCCATGATGTCGAAGAAATATATTAGTAGAAAATTATACAGCATGTATTCATAGATGAGTATATCCTCAGCTATAGAAGGGGGAGCAAATGTGAAAATAGGAAGAAATGATCTATGTCCTTGCGGGAGTGGAAAAAAGTATAAAAAATGTTGTTTAAATAATCAAGTCGCAGGTCAAGAGGTAAAGATACAACCTTCCAGCAAGATGTGGACGCTTGAAGATGTAGAGCAAATGGAAACAGAAGCTATTCTAGAATTGCTTCAGGAATTTGGTATACCAGTAGATAAAGATTACTTTATATCCGAAATAGAGAATTTTTCATCTGCAGAGGAATTGGTTCAATTATGGATTGAAAACTATCAACTAGATATTAGAAATCATCTGAGTGATTTTACCTTACTAGCTATCAAAGTATTAGCAAAACGATTGACTCCGGAGCATCTGCTCCTTGAGTATTTGGATGATTGGATGAATGAAGGGTATGAATTTGCGGAAGTTAATGATCATATTCATGCATCTTTGTTATGGTGGAAAGTGTGGAAGCATTTGCCAAAGTGGATAGGGGATAGAAACATTACTTCGATTGGCGAATTAGATGAAATAACGAGTTCTTCCATGAGTAATTTATTCTACAATTGGGTGCAGGACTTCGAGTTAGGTCTTGCAAATGCAAGGTTATCAGATGGGCAATTTATCCCAACAAGGCTTATCTTTGCGGAAGAATTCCTTGAGCAATTCCCAGACACAGATGAATCTATCATTGCGAATATGACCGTGGCAATGGGTGAATCTTTATTTTACTTAGGAAAAATAAATGAAGCGGATAATGTATTTAGAGAGTATGTGATGAAACATCCTAATAATCCATGGACATATATACACTGGGGAGATTTGTATAATCCTAAGATGCATTCAAAAACAGCAGATAAAGGAAGCGCAATTACATTGTATAAAGATGCCATTAGAGTTGCAGTAGATGCATCGGATCGTGACGTTGCATCAGATCGGTTGTATGAATTAGAAAATGTGTACTAGGAAATCTTGAAGGCATAGCTAACTATAAATTCTAGAATTAATCGAATGAAAAGGGCTTATTAACATGATTTCCGAACTTAATAAAGTGAAACTTCATTAAGTCGGGGTCTTACAGCCAGTTAATTCGGGATAAATTTCATGAAAAAAGTCAGTGGGAAAATCCCGCTGACTTTCAAAAAAATGGTATGTAAAAGGTTGCAATAATGATGGTTCGAGAAATGACGTTCTATCCCTCTACATACGGTATTTTCAAAGGTCCATGGGGATGCACAGCAATCGTCATGTCATCTCCGTATTTATCTGCTGCTTTTGGTAAATTTGTTGATTCATTAAGAAAGGACCATCATTGATTGCAAGAAGTCAATAGTGTTAAGCGTTTCTCCAAGCAAAAGCGGAACAACCATCATGCCTCCAGGTACTTTTTCAACCGCGTCCATAATTCTTATACGAAAGCTCCTCTTTGTTATTATCAATTCAATATTTCATTACAAAAGAATGCCACAAAAGGTCCGGAACGTTATAACTCAGGTAAATAGCTCCAACTCATGACTTGGCGTTCCATTCAAGATCCTAAATAGGTACTCATCGACATTTTTTGACAAAACTCAGGAAGTGCCAGGCGCCCCAATGACAAAAAAATACAAACTTCGTGGGGTAACAACACTCTTGGAGCCATGTATATGTTATAATTATTACAAATGTTTGCACATCTTTAGGATAATCCCATTTCTGCCTTTGTTGGTGAACAAGATAAGTAATAACAAATAAATTGGTGCAATATTTCCTTCTAAAATAATTGCGAATAAGCTCACTAGACTATTGATTTAGTACTTAAATAGGTCTATTAAAATAGATATGAAATTCAAAGGAGTTTTATTGTGATGAAAAAATCCATCCTACTACTATTGCTCAGCTTATTTTTCACCTTACTTTTAGCAAGTTGCTCAGGTACTAAGGAAACATTTACTATTTTATCTGGATCTGAAAATGAACCACTAGAACCGATGCTCACAAATTATGCCAAAAAAAGTGGCTATCAATTAAACATGATCTATAAAGGATCTGTTGATAGTATGTTAGAACTAAGAAAAAATCCGAATAGTTATGATGGAATTTGGTTACCTAATAGCATGTGGATTTCGATGGGGGATACGGAGCATGTTGTAAAACACGATAAATCCATGTTCACCTCCCCTGTTGTATTTGGGATAAGACAATCAAAAGCAGAAGCGTTAGGCTTTACAAATAACGACGTGCTTGTTGAGGATATTTTGCATGCTGTGGAGAATAAAGATTTAACCTTCATGATGACAAGCGCTTCTCAATCCAATTCGGGCGCAAGTGCGTATATTGGCTTTTTATACGCATTACTTGGAAATCCAAATATGATTACAAAGGAAGATTTGCAGAACCCTACATTAAAAGAAGATATTCGTAAATTATTTTCGGGTATTAACCGGTCATCTGGCAGTTCGGGATGGCTCAAGGATTTGTATTTAAAAGGTGATTACGATGCAATGGTTAATTATGAAGCGGTCATCATTGAAGCCAATCAAGAACTAATGGAACAAGGGAAGGAACCATTGTTTGTTATCTATCCACAAGATGGCTTAACGATAGCAGATAATACATTAGGCTATATTGATAATGGGGAAGCTGATAAGGAAGCGTTCTTTCTTTCCTTGCAAGATTTTCTGCTGTCAGAAGATTCTCAAGCAAATATTGAAGATTTAGGTAGAAGGACAGGTTTAGGTGGTCTTGTTGAAAATCCGAATGATACGATATTTAATCCTGATTGGGGAATCGAAACCGATACACCACTTGCTTCAATTTCCTTTCCAGCAGAAGATGTGATTTATGAAGCACTGACATTATATCAAACAGATTTCAAAAAGCCCTCCTACACAGTATTTGCTTTGGACTACTCTGGTAGTATGTCTGGCACGGGTGAAGAGGAAATGGAGGAGGCGATTCGAATCCTGCTCAATCAAGAAGAAGCAAAACAATACCTACTACAATCATCTGATGAGGACAAAATAGTCATTATTCCATTTAATGATCAAGTGCTAGCACATTGGGAAGCAAGTAATTTATCGGAATACGACAATTTGTATCAAACAGTGGAATCTTTTGATGCTGGTGGAGGAACAGATATTTATCAGCCTGTTATTTATGGCCTAGAGATTTTAAAAGACGTCGATACAAACCGATACAACCCTGCAGTAATATTAATGACCGATGGTGAATCAGAGGGGGACCTCGGAGAATTAGAAGCTTATTACCATGACTTAAATAAGGATATTCCAGTATTCAGTATTACGTTTGGTGATGCTTCTGATGATCAATTATTAGAGATCAGTGAACTCACTAGAGGAAGAACGTTTGATGGGAAAGATGATTTAATTCAAGCGTTCAAAAGCGCCAAAGGGTACAACTAAGGGGGGATGATATGAACCTTATTAAAGGAGTAATATCAGGAGCTATCGGCGCAATTTTGTTTATTCTATTTTTATTTGTATTAGATGCGGGTACCATCATCAGTATTATTATCGGAATTATCTCCTTTCTTGCAACCCTATTGATCTTTCATTCTTTAACATCTAAAACGGTGGAGGAGGAGACGCAGCTTGCAACAAGTAGTTTTTACTTGAATATATTAAATGAAGGCCATGCTAAATTAGCAACGATTAAAAATGAAGTAACGAATATACAAAAGGATTCAATTCGGACGCAGGCAAACGAGTTACTCCGTATTTGCGATCAAATTTTCAAAGAGTTAGAAGAAAACCTACAAGATATCCAAACCGTTCGTCAATTTTTTACATATTATTTAGATGCGCTACATACTATCTTAAAAAAATATAATCAGATTTCTAGAAACGAATTAAGAGGAAATGATATAGAAAAAATGGAGGAAAGAGTGGCGCAAAACTTGGAACTTTTGCATGATTTATTTATCTCAATCAGGAACAAATTGTTAGAAGACGACGTTATTGATTTAGATATTGAGCTACAAACCTTGCAAAAAATGTTGAAATCTGAGGGGGTATCAAGTAGTGAGTAAGAAAACAATTGGAACACTTATTGGTACAATCCTTTTGGTAGTCGTTATTGTTATAGGAGTACTCATTTATACAAGCAATGAGAGGAATCCTGCTATAACAATTGATGGTCTAGTCGGAGGGGAGAAGATACCCTTATTAGAAAATGAGAAGTTCAAGAAAATCGCCAAGGAAAAATACAATACAACAGTAAATTTCGCTAAATCAGGTAGTATTGAAATGGCTGATCGAGATATAGCAGAACTGGATTATTTATTTCCCTCAAGTCAAGTGGCAGAGGAATTAATAGTAATGAAACAGGGCGAACATATCACAAAGAGTGAAACGGTACTAAATTCTCCAATTGTTTTTATCTCTTGGGGAGAAATTGTCGATGCTTTTGAAAAACAGGGCATCGTACAAAAGGAAAATGATGCCTATTATATTGTCGATACGCAGCAATTTTTACAGCAAATTATCGAAGGTTCGGATTGGGCTGATGTTGGCCTTCCCAGCTTATATGGCGAGGTATCGATTATTTCAACGGATCCAGTCAAATCTAATTCAGGGAATATGTTTGCAGGTCTTTTGGCTAATATGATGAACGATGGAAAGGTAGTAACAAAAGCTGAGCTACCTACTATTTTACCAGTAATAGAAGGATTCTTCATCAAGCTAGGGTACTTAGAAAATTCATCTGGAGATTTATTTGAGCAATTTTTAAAAACAGGTATGGGTGCAAAGCCAATCATCGCCGGTTATGAAAATCAATTGGTTGAATTCGCTACACAAAATCAAGAGACATGGGAAAGAGTGAAAGATAACATCTGCATCATTTACCCTAAACCAACCGTATGGAGTGAACATCCAGTTATCGCATTAAATGAAGAAGGCGAACGATTAATTGACATCTTGTCTGATCCAGAAGTACAAGAATTAGCATGGAAAGAGCACGGATTCCGTACAGGGTTAAGTGGGATTGAGAATAACCCGGAGGATGTAAATTTGGAAGGATTGCCTGAAACAATTAAATCGATTATTCCAATGCCGACTCCTGATGTAATGGACGAAATCATCAATCGTTTAAAATAATTTCCTTGGAAGGTTGACGGCCTTGGAAGGCATTAACATGTAATGGAGGTTTGGTGAATGGAACAAGCGATACCAACGGAATTAGATGCTTTTGAGAATAAGAAAGCTTTTAGTACTGAGGAAAGCGAAAGAATCGAAAATATAGCAAATGAAATTACCTTCACGAATTCGACAGCGGTTCTTGAATATGGTGCCAAATCACAAAAAGACGTTTCACAATTCTCGGATAAGGTACTGGAACATGTAAGGGCAAAAGATAGTGGTGAAGTGGGGCAAATAATAACAGACTTGATGACAACAATAAGAGCAGTAGATGCAGATAATCTAAATCAAAAGGGGTGGCTTGCTTCACTGCCGATTATTGGGGCCATGTTCAATAAAGCAAAGAAATTTGCTGTCCGGTATGAAAAAGTTGGGATACAAATAGAACGCATCACCCAACAATTAGAGAAATCACAAATTCAGTTAATAAGAGATATTACGATGCTTGATGGACTATACGAAAAAAACAAACGATACTTCAATGAGCTAACGATGTATATCGAAGCGGGAAAGCTAAAAATCAAAGAATTACGAGAGCAAACGATTCCAAATATAAATGATAAGGCTGAGAAAAGCAATAATCCAGAAGATATTCAAGAATTACGTGACACGAGTCAATTTGCCGACCGATTTGAAAAGAAATTACATGATCTATCATTGAGCAGAACGATATCACTTCAAACAGCACCACAAATCAGGCTCATTCAAAATAATAATCAATTGTTAGCAGAAAAGATCCAAAGTTCTATTTTACAAACGATTCCGCTTTGGAAACAACAACTTGTCATTGCCCTTAGTTTAGCCCGTCAGCAACAAGTATTACAGATGCAACAGCAAGTATCGAGAACGACCAACGAAATATTGCTTAAGAATTCAGAAATGATGAAGCAAGGATCTATCGAGATTGCACGTGACACGGAAAAGGGGATTGTAGATATTGAAATTTTAAAAGCAACCCAAGCAAACTTAATCGAAACACTCGAAGAAACATTGCAGATTCAAGAAGTTGGTAGAAAGAAACGCGAAGAGGCGGAGATTGAATTGCTGCAAATGGAAAAAGATTTCCAACATAAATTAGTTGAATATAGTAATAAAGGGTACGGGATTCAATAGACAGATAAAAAATCAGCGTCCATTTTAAAGGTGCTGATTTTTCAGGTGGGTAAGAAAGTCGTTATACTTTCTTACTACATAAGTGCAATTAAGGCTGTTTGGTGACAGACCTCATTCGCCTATAGAAGTATATGTGTACAGAGTCTGTGGCACCCTTTAGGCAACACACAGACACTTCTCACGCGCAAGCATCCCTAATTAACGCTAGCTTTCTCCTCCACATATGGTATTGTCAGAGGTCCAAGAGGGAGAACAGCAATCGTCATGTCTTCTCCGTATTTCTCTTTTAATGCTTTCAATGTCTGCTCGATGTTATGGCTTGGCTTTAACATCGTTCCTGTCACCTGTTCATCTGTCAGTTTTGAGTATACATATACATCTGACCAAACCTGGATAACTGCTTGCTTTTGCACCTGCCATTGGTCGAACACTTTAAATTCTGGATCATTTATCATATCGAGCAGAGACTCTGGACTATCTGCCATTTTGAAAATTCCCGCATAGTTCCCATGATCTGGAAGTCCGTCTGAGCATTCGGATGCAACAATAATGGATCCACCTTCTTTGACAATCTTATGTGCAGCACTCATTCCTTTAACAGCCTGGTATAAGTTTTGGTCGAGCGGGTAACCGGAGTTCGATGTTAACACGACATCAAATCTCTCGTCACAACGGAACATTGCATGCTCCTTGGCAAATGCACAGCCGCGGTCATGTGCTTCATAAAGCTCGCCAGCAAAGACATTCGTAATTTCCTTTTCACGATTCAGCGTGACATTCAACATAAAATCAGGCTTACACATTGAATTAATTTCTCGGGTCATGTCTTGCACTGGGTTATTCGTCATATTTCCCCAAGTAGAAAGTGGGTCACCAATCATTCTTGCATTATGAAACGTCAAAATCGTTTCGATTCCAGCAATCCCTGGCATGATTCCTTTTGGTCCACCCGAAAACCCTGCAAAAAAATGTGGCTCAATAAACCCGGTGACAATTCGAAAATCGGATTCCACATAATCTTTATTTAAATAGACGTCACAACCGAATTTACTTTTCCCAAGATTAACAAGGGAATCCTTGTCATGGCATTGATTATTAACGATGCGAATATTATCAACAACCCATGTCCCGAGCATTTGGACAAACTCTTCTCTCGTTTGATCGCGATGGGTTCCTGTTCCATTTATAATGACGAAATTTTCCAAGGGAACATGACTTAATTCCTCAATTAAAAGCGGTACCATTAGATGATTTGGCGTGGGCCTCGTAATATCACTGATTACAATCGATACTTTGTCCGTTGATTTTACGGCTTCTTTTAATGGAATATTGTTAATGGGATTTCTTAATGCTTGTCTTATTGCTTTCTTTTCATCTGAAACTTTTGGTAAGTTTGTTGGTTCAATGATAAAAGCATTATCTGGTAGGTCTACGGAAATACCATGTTTTCCATATAATATGTCTGTCTTCACGATTCATCCTCCCATCATTTTAGCTGTTAACCGTTTGCTTCGTTAATGTTTCTACTGCCTCTTGCTTCAGTCCCAAATCTTCTCTTGTCCCAATAATACCCCTTTTTCGTTGGAGCTTGTCAACCACAATAACGCCTAGTGGACAGAGCAAGGAAGTCGTAATCGTTGAAATTGAAATTTGAGCTGTGGCAATTGGCACGATGCTCTGAATTGCTTCGAGCTCTGCTACTGACATTGCACCAGCTCCAGCTGCAACTGCCGCGGCTGCTGCAACTGCTGCAGGTGTTGCCGCGGCATTGCCTGCTGTTGATGCTTCAGAAATAGGCGCAATATAGCTTTTTTCTTTAAATAATTTAAATACAAGGATGCCTGTTCCACCTGAAAATACAAAGGTAAGAATGGCAAGTGTCAATCCACCAGCTAATACCTCAGGATTAAAGAAGTTCGCTAAATTCATTCCGGCTCCAAGAGCAAACGCAAAAAATGGAATGGTAAGGGATTCACCAGGTTTTAAAAACGCACGTATTTTCGGATCTAAATTCCCTAAAAACATGCCAATTCCGATTGGTAATAAAACAGCGATAAATGCAATGAGCGGAAAAGCGGTTCCTAGAACTCCTAGAGCAACTAGAGTCAAAAATGGACCATCATTAATTGCAAGAATCGAAAGTCCACCAACATCTGAACGGTTTCCAAATTTCCCTGTTAAGGCTGCGTACATCCCACTATTACTATTCGTCATCCCTGCAATGAGTGCAAGTGTCGAGAGTCCAAACAGCCCACTCATCGGATCGAAGAAATAGCCAAATGCCATTCCGACCGCTACACCAGCAAAATATTTCGAACCTGTAAGCAGAACACCTTTCTTCAGCGCTTTACCTCCAACCTTTAAATTCATTTGACTGCCTACACAGAAGAGAAATAGGGCGATAAGCACGAGCGCACTATCCTTGAATAATTCTTGTGAAAATCCGCCAATCCGTAAAAATTCATAAAAACCTGTTTCTGTTTGTGGTGCACCAAGCATTTTTAGAAAATCCATGACGACTGGAAGATGCATTTGGTCAATGGTGTTTAGCGTCGCACCAAGCAGAAGCGGAACAACCATCATGCCTCCAGGTACTTTTTCAACCGAGTCTATAATTCTCAAATGAAAGCTCCTCTCAATTATTAGCAATGGAATACTCTATTGTAAAAGTGAAAATAGCAATGTACTGTTTTATTCGCTCACTCTTCCTTTCCTACTGCTGATATTCGACAAAACTCTGGAAGTGACAGGCACCACATGTGCGCTGGCGTGGAATGGATTTGAACCCCATGCCCGTACTACTTGCTCAGTACTTAACTCCAATAGTTCTGCTGCGTTTTCCATTGATTCTTCTAGGTTCATCGGTTTATTCATGATGCTGTGTACACTAATCACGCCATGATCGTGGAGCACATCTATCCCATCTCCAACGGTCCCAGCAATAATGATTGTTGGAACACCCTGTAGCTTGGCCGCTTCAGCAACACCCAGAGGCGTCTTTCCAGAGGCGGTTTGGCTATCCACTTTTCCTTCGCCTGTAATGACGAGATCTGCATCGTGCAAAAAGCTAGCGAACTTACTATATTCAAGAACGACATCGATGCCGCGTTTCATTTCTGCAGAGAAAAATGCCAGAAAAGCTCCACCAATTCCCCCTGCTGCACCAGCACCAGGTAGATTATGTAGGAAAACGCCAGTCACAGTTGCAACTTCATTTGCCCAGTGGGTGAGATTATCATCGAGTATGCGAACGATTTTAGGGGTTGCTCCCTTTTGTGGACCGAAGACATGTGAAGCACCATCCAGACCAATCAGTGGATTTTTTACATCAGACGCAATTAGAAAGTTACTATTCTTTATTCTTTGGTCAAAAGAACGCACATCAAGCTTAGCAACTTTATGTAGCTCACCACCCCCAAAGCCAATTTCATTCCCATTCTCATCAAGGATTTTTAATCCGAGTGCCTGGAGCATTCCGGCCCCGCCGTCATTCGTCGCAGACCCACCAATTGCTAAAATAAATGAGGTATACCCATCATCTAATGCTTGTTTGATCAATTGCCCTGTCCCAAATGTTGTCGTTTCCAATGGTGCAAGCTTTCCATTTGGAACAAGATCGAGTCCAGATGCGGTTGCCATTTCAATGACACATGTTTTTTTATCGCCTAAGATGCCGTATTTCGCTGTGACTTCATTACCTAGAGGCCCAATAACTGGTACATTTTTTGTTGTACCATCGGTTACAGAAACTAATGTGTCCATCGTTCCTTCTCCTCCATCACCGACAGGTAGAAGAACTGTTTCGGCATTAGGAAATGCCCGTTTAATTCCGCTATTCATTGCATTTGCCGCTTCAACTGCACGCAGACTCCCTTTGAAGGAATCTGGAGCAATAATAATTTTCATTTAAACAGCTCCTTTGTAAACGTTAACAATTGTATTTACTAAATTATACGAATCTTGACGAGATTTGTATATAGCTATACCATATGAAAACGAAGGGTAGTTTCTATCTATTTTTGTAAAAGGTAACCAAATAGGGGGAAGCCATCATGCTAACAAAGGAAATCGCAACTGCAATTGTCAGGGAAACCTCACTGCGAATCAATCGAAATGTCAATATTATGGATATTAATGGCATTATCATTGCGACAATGGAGCCATCAAGAATGAATACGATTCATGAAGGAGCAGTAGAGGTCCTAAGAAGTGGAAAGACGTTGGAAATTTTTCAGAGTGAAAGTGAAAGATGGGATGGGAGTCAGCCAGGGCTTAATCTCCCAATCATTTTTAGAGAAAAAATAATTGGTGTTATTGGTATTACCGGAAACCCGGAGATGATGGGTGATATTGGCGAATTGGTAAAGATGACAACAGAATTAATGATCAATCAAGTATTTCTCGCTACACAACTAGAATGGCAGCAGCGTACACAAGAAATCATTATTGAACAACTCTTAGAAAATAACCCTTATTCCCATGAGGTTGAGCGGGGATTAAGTAGATTGCATTTTCAATTGGACCCACCATTTATGACGGCAATTATTCAAATTTCAGATGGGGAAATTCAAAAACAATCCCTCATTCAAAAAATAGAAGCTCTAATTGGTGAAAGTTATGTGATCGCAGGTTTCATTAATTTCAATCAGTTGATTCTAGCATTTAGTGGTCTTAATGAAGTGAATACAATTGGTAAATTAAATAGTGTATACGCTTTACTAAAAAAACAGAATTGGAAATTTAGAATGGTTTATAGTCTTCCATTTGAAGAATTAGAGAAATTCCAGCAGTCGTATTATGATTGCGAACTAGCATTAAAAATTAGTGATTCAAACATGGATTTCATATCATTTGGACACGTAGAAGTAAAAGCACTAGTCCATCAACTAGATGCAGATATCGCGAAGCGGTTTTCAGGGCGGGTGCTGAAGAGCTTCAATGCAAATCAAGCGGAAACATTGGAATCATTTTTCGCAAATGATTTGAACATCCAAAAAGCGGCTGACGCATTATTTTTACATCGCAATACACTCATCTATCGACTTCATAAAATTATGGAGGAGACTGGCTATGACCCAAGAAAATTTTCAGATGCATTGATTTTGCAAATTGCAATGTGGATAAGGTACTACAGAAAGTAGGCAGAATTCAACAAAACTCAGGGCGAGTGTATCAAAGCTTGCTTCAAGCGTCCTAAAAAATCAACCTATTCTTAACATATTTTCATACCTAAGTGTAGTAACATGAAGAGAGAGGGTTTACCAATCATTTCTTAACTAGATGCATTCTGCTATAACGTTTAGCCATAAAATATTTATCAATTAAATGGAGGGTTTGGAATGAAAACTATTAAGAAAGCAATTATTCCAGCAGCAGGATTAGGTACGAGATTTCTACCAGTGACTAAGGCAATGCCAAAAGAAATGCTGCCAATCGTCGATAAGCCGACCATTCAATATATCGTTGAGGAAGCAATCGAATCTGGAATCGAAGACATCATTATCGTTACTGGAAAAGGAAAACGTGCGATTGAAGACCACTTTGATAATAACTTTGAATTGGAACAGAACTTAATGGAAAAAGGGAAATTTGAACTACTGGAAAAGGTAAGACATACATCCGAGGTTGAAATTCACTATATTCGCCAAAAGGAACCAAAAGGACTAGGCCATGCTGTTTGGTGTGCACGTAAATTTATCGGTGATGAACCATTTGCTGTACTTCTTGGAGATGATATCGTCCAAGCAGAAGTTCCAGGTCTTCGTCAGTTAATGGATCAATTTGAAAAAACAGGATGTTCTGTTGTTGGGGTGCAGCAAGTTGCGGATAATGAAACACATCGCTACGGAATTGTTGATCCCCTTTCATCTGAGGGCAGACGTTATCAGGTGAAGAACTTCGTTGAAAAACCTACAAAAGGAACAGCACCATCGAATTTGGCAATTATGGGCCGATATGTATTTACCCCAGAAATATTCACGTTTTTAGATAAGCAAGAAGTGGGTGCTGGTGGTGAAATTCAGCTTACGGACGCGATTCAGCAATTGAATCAAATTCAAGATGTGTATGCCTACGATTTTGCAGGGAAGCGTTATGATGTTGGTGAAAAGCTAGGGTTTATTCGCACGAATTTGGAATTTGCTTTGCAAAATGAGGAATTCGGCGATGAAGTCAGAAAGATGTTACACGAGTTACTAATGGAGCAGGAGAATGTTAGATAAGGTTCAATAAGAAAGGGAATTCGTTTGAACTGCTAGATTGCATTGAATTTATTTCAAACAATCAATTCGGGTATAATTAATTACTTTGCAATGGGGGTTACTCATGAATATTTCTGTTGTTGGTACGGGATATGTTGGTTTAGTGACAGGTGTTAGTCTTGCGGAAATTGGTCATCATATAATTTGTGTTGATATCGATGAAGCCAAGGTGGAGAAGATGAAGCAAGGAATTTCACCTATTTATGAGCCGGGTTTAGATGAGTTAATGTCACGGAATATTGAAGCAGAGCGCCTGTCCTTTACAATCAATCATCAAGAAGGATTTCGTCATGCAGATGTTATTTATATTGCGGTCGGCACCCCGGAGAATGAGGATGGATCTGCCAATCTAGCATTTGTTGAGCAGGCGGCAAGGGATATTGCGAAGCATATTACGAAGGATACGATTGTGGTAACGAAGAGTACCGTCCCCGTTGGCACAAACGACCGAATTCTAGAAATAATAAAAGAAAACCAGATACATAATATGCAAATTGATATTGTCGCCAATCCGGAATTTTTAAGAGAGGGCTCAGCATTAAAGGATTCCTTTAATGGCGATCGGATTGTCATTGGTGCGAACAATGATTATGCAGCAGGCATGATTGAAAAAGTCAATGAGCCATTTGGTGTTCCAATCTATCATACCGATATTCGCAGCGCGGAATTAATAAAATATGCCTCCAACGCATTTCTAGCAACGAAAATTAGTTTTATTAATGAAATTGCTGCAATCTGTGAACGTGTAGGTGCAAATGTGGAACATGTTGCAAAAGGTATGGGAATGGATCAGCGAATCGGTGAGAAATTTCTAAATGCAGGCATCGGCTATGGTGGCTCTTGTTTTCCGAAAGATACGAAAGCATTGATCCAAATAGCAGGGAATGTTGCCTATGATTTTGAGCTATTAAAAGGGGTCGTCAATGTTAATCAGAAGCAACGGGCACTTTTAGTAGATAAATTGAATGAAAGATTTGCTACATTAGCTGATAAGCGCATTGCTGTATTGGGGCTTGCATTCAAACCGAATACAGATGATATGAGAGAAGCTGCTTCGATTATTGTAACGGAAATATTAATTGAGCAGGGTGCAACGGTAATTGCTTATGATCCGGTAGCAATGGAGAATGCCAAGAAGCTATTACATTCTAATATCATTTATGCTGAAAGTGTGGAAGAATCTTTAGAAGATGCAGATGCAGCACTTGTGTTAACGGAGTGGGATGAAATTCGAAATGCCGATCCTTCTGGCTTTCAAGCGATGAAAAGCCCAATCGTTTTCGATGGAAGGAATTGTTTTTCTGTAGAGAAAATGAGGGACAGTGGCGTGGAATATTGGTCGGTGGGGAGGTAGAAATATTTCGCTAATATTCGACAAAGTTCAGGGAGTGGCAGGCACGGCTAAAACGAAAGTCAATAAATATTATGTATACATTGGTGTTATATGGACAATATTATTTGCTGGAATGAGTTTCTACTGGGCAATGGGCGGCATGATTGGTGTTAGATCTTTGGGTGGTGCTATCTATGAACAGGCATTAGATCCAGAACCGTCATTCATTACCATTGTTTGGATGACTGGATTTATTAAATTACTTGGAGCCTTGCTGATTTTGATGTTATTGGTTAAGTGGAGAGAATCTAGGATACGAATGATACTTTATCTCATAATAAAGATAACTGGTGTATTACTATTTTTATATGGTTCACTCAATTTCATTACGATAACATTGAGTACCGTAGACCTTCTAGAATTTCAATTAGACAGCTACGCAACCTTTTGGAGATTATTATTTTGGGAGCCATTCTGGATGTTTGGCGGTATAATTTACTTTTTCACTATTAATAAGGCAAAATAAGAAAGTGAGGTTGCAGTTGAATAGATGGCTTCCCGTAAAATTCGACAAAACCCGGGGAGTGACTAGGTATCTCAAAGCGCTTTCACATCCAATCCCTCTATAAACCGGATAAACGCCTTCACTATATTTAACTGTAATGAATCTTCATGGTAATACATCCACGTCTTTCGTGTAATCGACTCACCGGAAGGCTTCAATATCGGCTTAATAATCAGCTCAGGATATGGTCTTACAACTAAATTTGCCAATATGGCGTAGCCTAGTCCATTAATGACCATTTCTTTACATGTTTCCACCTGGTTAACTTGTATATTGATGTTCGGTCTTTGCTTATAGTGTTGATACCACCAGCTATCGACAATCGTTTTCATGTTTTCGTCTGTATAGTAATCAATCCGTGGAAGCGAAGGAAGGTCTTCCCACTCGAATTCCCAAGGGGAGGCAATGCATATTTCCTCTTCATAAAGCAACTCCTTTTGCTCCTTCCATGGATAGTCCCCTTTGATAAAACTAAGATGGACATCGTGGTTGAGGATTAATCGATGCATTTCACTACTCCAGCCTGTTACTACTTGGAACTCGACATTTGGATATTCTTGCTTAAATAACCGAAGCAATTTTGGCATTTTATTTAATGCAAAGAAATTGGAAACCCCTACCCGGAGTGTACCTGCCACCTGATGCTTCATATTATTTAGCTTTTCCTCAACTTCCCGTTGCTCCCGCAGCATTCTGATTGCATGTTCCGCAAGCTTCATTCCTTCTGGAGTAAAGGTGATTCCTCGCCGTTTTCTCATTGTAATTTGTACACCATAATGATCCTCTAATTTCTTCATCCGCGATGTTAACGTTGGCTGGCTCAAGTATAATCGTTGTGCTGCTTGTGTAATATTTTCCGTTTTATGTAAAGCTGCGAGCATTTCCCAATCCTGAAAGTCCATTTAATATTTCCCCCTCGCATTAAAGTTTCCCGTGAATCGTCATATTAGTTATCGGAAAAATCTATCGCTAATTATTACTATTATATATTTTTATAATTTTCAAATCAATATTATAATAGAGTCAAAGAGAAAGAAGAACGTGTTTCTTCTAATGAAATGTAAACTTTCTATAAAACTAAAATATCTATTGAAAGAGGAGGGATTTTATGACAATAAAGGAAAAGTACATACCTGGACTAGAAGGGGTTATCGCATCAGAGACTGCAATTTCATTTCTTGATACCGTACAGGAAAAAATAATCATTAAAGGTCAAGATTTGATAGCGCTATCAAAAAGTAATGATTATCTTGATGTTGTGAACCTGTTATTAGAGGGGGAACTCCCAAGTTCGTCTGAAAAAGCAGTTTTAGAGGATAAGCTTAAAAAAGACTATGATTTACCAGATGCGGTAATTGAGCTATTAAAGCTTTTGCCAAAACAAACACACCCGATGGATGCACAACGCACCGGTATTTCGATGCTTGCGGGCTATGACGATAATCTCGATGACAGGTCGCCTAGTGCTAATAAACATCGAGCATTCCAGATTTTAGGAAAGCTCCCAACATTAACCGTTAATAGTTATCGGGTGTTGCAGGGACAAGAGATTGTTGCACCTAAACCAGATTTATCCTATAGCGCGAATTTTTTATCAATGATAACAGGAAAACTCCCGACAGAACTGGAAACGAAGACTTTTGACCAATTACTTCTATTATATAGCGAACATGAAATGCCGAATTCAACGTTTACAGCAAGGGTGATTGCTTCGACCCAATCTGATATTTACGGTGCATTGACAGGTGCAGTTGCTTCCTTAAAAGGGAATTTACATGGTGGAGCGAATGAAGCGGTAATGCACATGTTAAACGAAGCAAAGTCAGTTGCTGAATTTGAAGAATTAATGTTGAAAAAGCTGCAAAAGAAGGAAAAAATTATGGGATTCGGACATCGCGTGTATATGAAGAAGATGGATCCAAGAGCATTAATTGTGAAAGATGCATTAAAGGAATTATCAGCAAAAACAGGTGATAATCAATTGCTGGAAATGTGTGAAGCTGGAGAAAGATTGATGGAAAGCGAGAAAGGGCTTTATCCGAATTTGGATTATTATGCTGCACCAGTTTATTGGATGCTCGGTATTCCAATCCCATTGTATACGCCAATCTTCTTTAGTGCACGAGCCGCTGGTCTCTGTGCCCATGTCATTGAGCAGCATGAAAATAATCGAATCTTTAGACCAAGGGTTAATTATATCGGCAAGGCTTACTAGTGTATTGCATCAATGGAAAGGATGAATGGGATGATAAATGTTGAAGAACAGAAGAAAACAGACGAACTGATTGAGAGAATTACCGATTATGTATTAAATAAAGAGATCACGAGTGAGGAGGCATTTTTAACTGCTCGTTATGTTTTAGTAGATACGATTGGCTGCGGGATTCTTGCACTTAATTATCCGGAATGTACGAAGCTTTTAGGTCCAATTGTACCGGGAACAGTAGTGCCCAATGGTGCCCGGGTTCCAGGAACTCCCTATGTACTTGATCCAGTTCAAGCGGCATTCAATATTGGGACGATGATTCGCTGGCTTGATTATAATGATACATGGCTTGCAGCGGAATGGGGTCATCCTTCCGATAATTTAGGGGGAATCCTTGCTGTGGCGGATTATATTAGTCGAGAACGTTTAGCAAAAGGCGGGGAACCGCTTCTCGTACAAGAAGTGCTGGAAATGGTGATCAAAGCACATGAAATTCAAGGTGTATTGGCACTAGAAAATAGTTTAAATCGCGTGGGCTTGGACCATGTCTTATATGTAAAAATCGCGACAACAGCCGTTGTGACAAAAATGCTTGGTGGCGGAAGAGAAGAAATTAACAACGCATTATCAAATGCTTGGATTGATAATTCTAGTTTACGTACCTATCGCCATGCACCGAACACAGGATCCCGCAAATCATGGGCTGCAGGTGATGCGACAAGCAGGGGAGTTCGGCTTGCAATGATGGCTATGAAAGGTGAGATGGGTTATCCAACCGCATTAACTGCGCCGGGATGGGGATTCCAGGATGTTTTATTTAACAAACAGGAAGTCATTACGAAGCAGTCTTATGAAAGTTATGTTATGGAAAATGTCTTATTTAAGGTTTCCTATCCAGCAGAATTCCATGCTCAAACCGCCGCAGAAGCAGCGGTCCAGCTTCATCCAGAAGTCGCCCATCGACTGAATGAAATCGACCAGATTACGATTACAACGCATGAGTCCGCGATTCGGATTATTGATAAGAAGGGACCTCTTCATAATCCTGCTGACCGTGATCATTGTATTCAGTACATCACAGCGATTGGACTGTTAAAAGGGGATATTCGTGCAGAAGATTATGAGGATGATGTTGCTGCGAATCAGGTAATCGACGAGCTTCGGGATAAGATGGTTGTTGTTGAGAATAAGCAATATACAAAAGACTATCTTGATCCAACAAAGCGATCAATCGCAAATGCGGTTCAAGTACATTTTAAAGACGGAACAGTAACAGAAGAAATTGTATGTGAATACCCATTAGGGCATAGGTTCCGCCGCGAGGAAGCAATTCCTAAAATATTGCGGAAGTTTTCAGCAAATCTTTCAACACATTATACGGAAAAGAAACGAAAGAAAATAGAAGAAGCAACAAGTGATTATGATAAGCTTACCACATTAAGTGTAAATGAATTTATGGAGCTTTTCATTGACTAGAAGATAGAAGGAGCTGGATATGAAATGGCATGGATTGTTGATAAACCGTTAACACAAGTCGAATTGGCAGCGCAATTCACTGCACTGATTCAGGATACAAAAATTTTACAAATTCCTGGTGCCCATGATGCAATGGCAGCACTAATCGCAAAGGAATCTGGATTCTCGGTACTTTACTTATCAGGGGCTGCTTATACAGCAAGTCGAGGATTACCAGATCTTGGAATTGTCACCTCAACAGAAGTAGCAGAACGAGCGAGGGACCTTATCAGGGCGACAAACCTGCCTTTACTTGTCGATATTGATACTGGATTCGGTGGGGTACTCAATGCTGCACGTACGGCGAGGGAAATGGTCGAAGCGAATGTCGCTGCTGTACAAATCGAGGACCAACAGCTTCCAAAAAAATGTGGTCATTTAAATGGGAAAAACCTTGTAACAACGGAAGAGATGGTACAAAAGATTAAAGCAATTAAAGAAGTAGCACCAACGTTGGTTGTCGTAGCACGAACAGATGCTAGGGCAGTGGAAGGGATAGAAGCGGCCGTTGCGAGGGCAGAAGCCTATATTCTAGCTGGAGCGGATGCGATTTTTCCGGAAGCACTGCAAACGGAGGAAGAATTTCGGTTATTTGCTGAAAAAATAGATGTTCCGCTACTTGCGAATATGACAGAGTTTGGCAAGACACCGTTTATCACTGCGGAAGCATTTGAAGAGATGGGTTTTCGCATGGTAATTTATCCTGTTACCTCTTTAAGAGTTGCTGCAAAAGCATATGAACGGGTTTTCCAACGAATTAAAGAACGAGGCTCACAAGAAGAAGCCGTTCCTGATATGCAAACGAGGAAAGAGTTGTATAAGACGATAAGTTATGATGATTTTGAGGAATTGGATAGCAGTATTGCGAAGACGGTGTTGTAATTATTTACTAATGAAGGAATCAGTGGGTGGACTGCTGATTCTTTTAACATTTCTAATGATTTGTTGGTATTTATATAACTAAGTTAGGAGCAAAGTTGATTTCCGCTGCGGGCAGTCGCTTTCCGCGGGAAGAAGAGCCTAGGTGAGACAACGAAGCGCGATAGCGCGAGTTGGCTCACCAGCTCCCCGCGGAAAGCGTAGTGTATTTCTGGAGCGACTGGCCGAAGAGCCCTTAGCGCATTTAACTAATCCGCACTTTATATCAATATCTAATTACATCCTATCATATAAGCGTACCTAAAGTTGTCACTCTTAGGCTTTGTGATAGAAGAGTTTTCTAATCAACCAGCAATCTAAAAACCTACCTTATAAATAGTTCGACGAAAAGGAGCTTATTCCAATGGAAAATTCAATAGCTAAACGGCTGAAGCAGCAAATGAAAATTCCAGTTATCATGGCACCGATGTTTTTAATATCCAATCCGGAAATGGTAATCCGTGCATGTGAGGCGGGGATTATCGGGACTTTTCCTGCACTTAATGCACGAAGCACGGAGATTCTTGATCAGTGGATGTTAGGAATAAACGATGAGTTAAAAAAGCTAAAGGCAGAAAAATCGGAGAAAAAAATAGCGCCATGGGGAATCAATTTTATCAGTCATAAATCCAATAAACGTTTTGCGCATGATCTCCAATTAATTGAAAAGCATCAGCCGCCGATTGTTATCACATCACTAGGCGACCCGAGTCCAGTGGTAGACATCGTCCATCAATATAAGGGACTTGTTTTTTCTGATGTGACCACAATTAGATTTGCCAAAAAGGCGTTAGAAAAGGGCAGTGATGGACTTATTCTTGTTGCAAATGGAGCGGGTGGCCATGGTGGAACTCTAAATCCGATTGCCTTTGTCCATGAAGTGAGGGAGTTTTTTGCTGGGCCTGTTATATTGGGTGGAGGCATGTCGAAGGGAGAGGACATTCTTGCAGCCGAAATACTTGGTGCAGATTTTGCATATATTGGAACACATTTCATTGTTGCCGAGGAGAGTGATGCTACAAAGCAATATAAGGTAATGACGACTACTTCAACAATTGAAGATATCATTTATACCCCAGCATTTAGTGGAATTCCCGCAAATTACTTGATTCCTAGTATTGTAAATTCTGGACTAGATCCTAGTACCCTACCTGAAAAAGGGAAAATTGATTTAGCCGAATTAGAAAATCCAGATCTCCATGCCTGGAAGGATATTTTAGGTGCAGGTCAGGGTGTTGGCGGAAATAAGAAGATTCAATCCGTTGCTAATTTAACAAGTGAGCTAATAGAACATTATGAAGATGCAAAGCAAAAGATCGTTCATAATTATTAAGCATAAACCAAGCGGTAAATATTTCGGTGGAATATGAATAGATGAGGTGTTGATATGTCTCAATTGGTAAATGTAAGAATAGAAAACAAAATTGCCTATTTAGCCATGAACAGACCGGAAAAACGAAATGCATTATCGGTCGGGATGGCAAATGAACTATTAGAAGCGTTGCTTGCATCAGACCAGAATGAAAAGGTCAACGTAATAATTCTCTCTGGAGAAGGAAATGCTTTCTCTGCGGGTGGCGATCTAGAAACATTAAGTCAATTAAACGATTCACACGAAATCATGAAGTATATGAAACAGGCTATGGACGTAATAGAAACGATAAGGAAGCTTGATAAATACGTCATCAGTGCGGTACATGGATTTGCGGCTGGAGCAGGCTTCAGTATTGCACTTGCAGCTGATTTCATTGTCGCAAGTCCGGAAGCAAGATTTATAAGCAGTTTCACCAATGTAGGTATTATCCCAGATTTAGGCATGATAAAAGCATTAACGGAAAGGCTGCCATCAGGCCTCGTGAAAGAATGGGTTTCTTCTGGAAAGTCGGTATCTGCAAAGGAAGCATATGAAAGAGGACTCGTCAACCGGCTTGTAGAAGGTGATTTATTAACAGAAGCCGCAAACTATGCGCAATTTATTGTCGATGGTCCACCACTTGCAAATCGGTTCGTAAAACAGCTAGTCAATCATGCAGATGAATTAACAAATGAAACGAATCGTTTGCAGGAGACTGCCATACAGACATTGCTACTGCAGACTGGTGACAATAAGGAAGGAATACGAGCTTTCTTTGATAAGAGGAGACCTGTGTTTAAAGGGAAATAGAACAAGGGGTTCATTATTGTTGCACAGTCTCAATAAAAATCAATTCAATTAGGGCCCCTTCCCATCTGAAGGGGATTTTTCTTTCTGCAAACTCGAAAAATCAGAATATTGGCTGCAATTCTACTATATTGCTATAATTATCGAAGCAGATGTAATTCTGGAGGTGAATCAATGCTTCGTCTAATCAGTCCATACCGAAACGAAATACTAGAAACAGTCCTTGAAAATCTCTATTATTGCTTAGTTATTGTCGATGCTGAAGGCCGGATTATTTATTTAAACGATCATTATTGTAACTTCCTCGAAGTTAAAAGAGAGGATGCAATAGGAAAGCACGTTGCCGACGTGATTGAAAATTCAAGGATGCACCTCGTCGCAAGTACAGGGAAGGATGAAATAGCAGATTTACAGTACATACGTGGGAACCATATGATTGCCAATCGAGTTGCAGTGCGTGCAAATGAGAGTGTGGTTGGAGCAGTTGGGATTGTTCTTTTTCGTGATACGAAAGAATGGATGAACATGAATAGTCACATAAAAGAGTTATTATTCGAATTAGAGGATTATCGGAATCAGTTAAATGACCGTTACGGAACTACTTATTCCCTGCATGATATCATTGGGAATTCTCCACAAATAACGGAATTGAAAACGAAAATTAAAAAGATCGCACCGAGTGATGCTTCCGTACTAATCAGAGGGGAGAGTGGCACGGGTAAGGAACTTGTCGCTCATAGTATTCATCATTTAAGTGAACGACATACAAAACCATTTGTATCGATTAATTGTGCCTCAATCCCTGAGCATTTACTTGAGTCAGAGCTATTTGGTTATAAGGAAGGTGCTTTTACAGGGGCAAAAAAGGGTGGAAAGCTAGGAAAATTCCAGCTTGCAGATGGGGGAACATTGTTCTTAGATGAAATCGGTGATATGCCAGTAAATGCGCAGGTGAAAATACTCAGAGCTTTACAGGAAGGAGAAGTGGAAGCAATTGGTGCCGTTCAACCAGAGAAAGTCGATGTTAGAATTATTACGGCAACTAATCAGCCACTAGAGAAACTAATCGAGGAACAGCGGTTTAGAGAGGATCTGTTTTATCGAATAAATGTAATTCAGATGCAGACACCGTCACTTAGGGAAAGACCTGAGGATATTCGAGTATTAGCAAAATACATTCTTCAGAAGATAACAAATGTAACTGGCAAGCGTGTGCTTGATTTTGATACGAAGGTATTGGATTATTTTATGCGCTACACATGGCCGGGCAATATCCGAGAGTTAGAAAATGTTATTGAGTCTGCAGTGCATTTAACAAACACGGAGAAGATACATTTAGAGGACCTTCCTGATCACTTGCAGCTAGATGCAGTAGCGAATGAGAATAGTGGCACATTAAAGGAGATTATTGAGCAAACGGAAAAATTGGCAATAGAACGTACACTGAAAAAAGCAAATGGGGACAAGCAAGCTGCAGCGAAATTATTGGGAATCGGAAAATCAAGCTTATATGATAAAATAAATAAATATGATCTTTGATTTCCACTAACATGGAATTCATTCCGAAATTCCAGAATAAAAGTAATTAGTAGTTTTTGAAAAGGCTTACAATAATTTATTTAAAAAGAATCATACCTATTCTCCAAGAATCTGGAAAGTAGGTATGTTTTATTTTTATCTAGATGAAAGATTCTAAAAAGCCTACCAACTTTAATAGTGCAAGTAAAGGCTGTCATCTCAAGATATAGCGCTAGCTAATAATAACTTATAGATAATATTTAATTGTTTTTTCATAGTTGGCATGATTTTTGCAAGTATATATTTGGAAGGGAGAGAAATTGTGATGAAACAAATTTATACATCATTTCATGAAGTAGTAAAAGACGTTACAGATGGATCGACACTCATGGTCGGTGGCTTCGGACTTGTTGGAATTCCGGAGAATCTTATTTTAGCACTCAGAGATTCTGGGGTAAAACATTTAACGGTAATTTCTAATAATTGTGGTGTGGACGATTGGGGTCTGGGATTATTACTACAGAATAAGCAGATTGATAAAATGATAGGCTCCTATGTTGGTGAAAATAAAGAGTTTGAGCATCAAGTTTTATCAGGTGAGTTAGAAGTTGAGCTTGTTCCACAAGGGACGCTTGCGGAGCGAATTCGTGCAGGTGGAGCAGGTATTCCTGCATTTTATACTCCAGCAGGGGTAGGAACCCCAATTGCAGAGGGAATTGAAGTGCGTACGTTTAATAATAAAGAATATTTGCTGCAAACCGCATTAAAGGCAGATTATAGCCTTGTTCGAGCAGCGGTTGGAGATACACAGGGAAATTTAATTTATAACAAAACAGCGCAAAACTTTAATCCAATCATTGCCGCGGCAGGAAATGTGACGATTGCTGAAGTAGAACGATTGGTTGAACCTGGTGACCTCCATCCAGCCCAAATTCATACACCGGGAATTTATGTACAACGACTAATTGATGGCAAGCAAGAAAAACGAATCGAAAAGCTGACGTTAACACAGCTAGCATAGTACTTAGATGGGGAGGAAACAAAGTGATAAAACAGAAACAGTTTGATAAGACACTTATTAGAGAAAGGATTGCCAAACGAGCAGAGCAAGAAATTGTAAGCGGTTCCTATGTGAATCTAGGAATTGGCATGCCAACGATGGTTGCGAATTATATTCAAACTGGAAAGGAAGTTGTGCTACAGTCGGAGAATGGTTTACTCGGTATTGGTAGATTTCCGTACGAGCAAGAAGTCGATCCTGATTTAATAAATGCTGGAAAAGAAACCGTAACAGCGATAACAGGTGCATCTTATTTCAGTAGTGCGGAGTCATTTGCAATGATCCGTGGAGGTCATATTGATCTCGCAATTCTAGGTGGCATGGAAGTTTCTGAAAAAGGCGATTTAGCGAATTGGATGATACCTGGAAAAATGATTAAGGGAATGGGCGGTGCAATGGATCTCGTCCACGGAGCGAAGAAAATCGTCGTGATTATGGACCATGTAAATAAACAGGGTGAGGCGAAAATCTTAAAAAGCTGCACACTTCCACTAACAGGAAAAAATGTCGTCAATCGGATTATTACCGATCGTGCAGTTATTGATGTGGAGGATAAGGGGCTAGTGCTTGTTGAAGTTGCAGAAGGATTTAGCATAGAAGAAATTATGGAATCGACAGAAGCAGCATTACATGTGAGTGAAAGCATTCAAATAGGTACGTATTAAATAAAGGGGGAAATATAAAGTGGTCAAAGATAAAGTAGTGTTTATAACTGGTGCTGCAAGTGGGATTGGGTATGAGATTGGCGTTTCATTTTTGAAAGATGGTGCGAAGGTAGCTTTCTCGGATATTAATGAAGAGAAGTTGTATGAAGTAACGGAACAATTACAAAATGAAGGTTATGATTGTTTTGGAATCAAATGTGATGTAACAAAGGAAGTAGAATTACAGCAAGCGATTGATACGACTGTTGAAAAATATGGTAGGTTGGATGTTTTATTTAACAATGCGGGATTACAACATGTTGCAGATCTGGAGGATTTTCCAACAGATAAATATGAATTTATGATTAAGGTTATGTTAGTGGCTCCATTTATGGCAACGAAGTATGTGTTTCCAATCATGAAGAAACAAGGATCAGGACGAATCTTAAATATGGCTTCGATTAATGGAGTAATCGGTTTTGCCGGAAAAGCAGCCTACAATAGTGCGAAGCATGGCGTCATTGGCTTAACGAAGGTAGCGGCATTAGAAGGGGCAGAACATGGGATTACGGTTAATGCGCTTTGTCCAGGATATGTTGACACACCGCTTGTCCGTGGTCAATTTGCTGATTTGGCAAAAACCCGAAATGTACCGTTAGAAAGCGTACTTGAGGAAGTACTATATCCATTAGTACCACAAAAACGACTATTAGATGTACAGGAAGTTGCTGATTATGCGTTGTTCTTAGCAAGTGATAAGGCTAAGGGTGTGACTGGTCAAGCAGTCGTGATCGATGGTGGATATACGGCACAGTAATGAAGAAGCAGTATATTTAATGCTTTTCTGACGGAAGTGTCTATGTAAAAAGAGAGAGACACTCGTAAAATCTGATTTATTGTTTCTAAACAAGGAGGGGTTTTATGTTTGGAATTATTCTTGGACTCATTGTTTTAATGGCGCTTGCCTATTTAGGCTGGTCGATTATTTGGGTGGCCCCGATTGCCGCAGGGGTAGTTGCATTAACTGGAGGACTAGATCTATTAGATGCCTATACAAACACGTATATGACTGGGTTTGTCGGCTTTGCTCAAGCATGGTTTCCAGTATTTATGTTGAGTGCAATCTTTGGAAAACTGATGGAAGATAGCGGTATGGCAAAATCGATCGCACTTATGTTATCAAAATTAATGGGGAAGGAACGCGCCGTGTTAGGTGTTTTGCTTTCCTGTGCAGTACTAACCTATGGTGGAATTAGTTTATTTGTAGTTGTTTTTGCAGTATATCCACTTGCATTATCAATGTTTCGTGAAGCAAACATTAGTAGAAAGATATTACCAGCAACCGTTGCATTAGGTGCGTTTACATTTACAATGACGGCAATACCGGGAACTCCGCAAATACAAAATTTGATACCGACGGAGTATTTTGAAACGGATGCAATGGCAGCACCAATTATGGGGATTATTGCAGCAATCATTATGGGTGTAGGTGGATATTTCTATTTAATCTGGCGACAAAAGAAACTGTCAGCTGCTGGCGAAGTGTTTGAGGAACCAAAGGATAAGAAGATTTTTGCTCAGGATGATAATAAACGTAATATCATCCTGTCATTACTTCCACTTGTAACCGTACTTGTTACGCTAAATATATTTAAATGGGATATTGTAATCGCTTTACTTGCAGGGAATATATTAATTCTCCTTCTAAATTTGCATAAATTTAAAGGCTTTGTTAAATCGATAAATGGTGGCGCGACCGGCTCAATAACTGCGATTATTAACACGAGTGCAGCAGTTGGTTTTGGAACGGTTGTTAAAGAAGTGCCGGGATTTTCACAGCTCACTGACTTATTACTTGGAATAAAAGGAAACCCACTTATTTCCGAAGCGGTTGCTGTTAATATTTTGGCGGGTGCAACGGGTTCTGCCTCCGGTGGAATGGGAATTGCCTTAGAAGCACTTGGATCGAAATATTATGAGCTTGCGTTGGATACAGGAATTAGCCCGGAAGCATTTCATCGGGTTGCCTCGCTTGCATCAGGTGGATTAGATTCCCTTCCACATAATGGTGCGGTACTAACGTTACTAACGATAACAGGTATGTCGCATAAAGAAAGCTATAAGGATATCTTTGTTGTTTCGGTATTAATTCCAATTATTTCTGTAATTGTTGCCATTATATTGGCTTCGATGGGTATTTATTAATCTGATGTAGGTCATGAATTATCCCAAATAGTGGACGTAAAATTTATTCGTCCGTTATTTGGGATTTATTATTTCAGCAAGATCCTCACCGAAATCCATCCCAATCTTCATCTACTACTCTAAAATACTGATCACAACAATTCACTTATAATTAATAACCAAAAATATTTCGCATATAATTTAATACACGCTAATAATGAAAAATAACACGAAGGAAAAATACTCTATTTACAGCTAGGGGGGTGATCTATTTTCGTGAGCTTATAAAAAGATTTCCTGCTAATTATTTAAAATAATACAGGGGGTGTCTTTCTTGAAAAACAGAAAAATTATCTGGTGGGTTGGCGGATTTGCGTTACTTGTAATTATTGTAGTTATTGCTTGGCAAATGGCTATTTACAATAATACATCCGTTCAACAGACAGATGAAGTTGAGCAAGCTGAACCAGAAGAGGCTGAAGAACCAGAAAAGCCAGAGGAGTCAAAGGAACCAGAGGAACCTGTAACCGAGGAACCAGAGGATGCTGCTTACGAAAACTGGTCAACATTTGGTTATGATTTAGAATTAACCCGTCATGTTCCGTTTTCCGAAATTACGAAGGATAATGTGAATGATCTAGGATTGGTCTGGTCTCAGAAATTTAAAGAATTAAATGAAAACATTCCAGCTGGAAATCAAAGCTTTCCGATTATCATCGATGGGGTCCTATATGTTACAACCGGGGCAAACTATGTCTTTGCATTTGATGCAGTTACTGGTGAAGAGAAGTGGCGATGGGAACCACCGCAAGATTTAATCGATACGCTAGAGCGTCAAAGTATGCCAATGACTAACCGCGGAGTTGCTGTAGGGGAAGGAAAAGTATTCATGATAACTGGTGATATTGGACTTGTTTCGATCGATCAAGAGACTGGAGAAACGGTTGATCATATCTTATTAAGTGATTACTTTCCAACGCTCACACCTGAAAATGGTTATTATGAAACGACCGCACCAATTTATTACGATGGCAAGATATTCGTAGGCTCCTCTGGTTCAGACAATGGTGTTCGTGGATTTGAAATGGCGTTTAATGGAAGTGATTTAACTCCTGCATGGGATGAACCATTTTGGACTGTACCACCAAAAGGAGAAGAATGGTTGGCTGAAGGATTATTTGGTGGAGGTGGTGCCGTATGGATGCCACCAAGTGTAGATACAGAAACAAATACAATCTACTTTGCAACTGGGAATCCTGCACCTGACTTCTATGGGGAAAAGAGACCTGGAGACAACCCACATACCAATTCAATTATTGCGGTAGAAGCTGACACGGGC
Organism: Oceanobacillus arenosus; assembly: GCF_003369575.1. Taxonomy (GTDB): domain Bacteria; phylum Bacillota; class Bacilli; order Bacillales; family Amphibacillaceae; genus Oceanobacillus; species Oceanobacillus arenosus. The sequence goes on from NZ_PIOC01000011.1 coordinate 48,282, forward strand.
AAAATGAAATGGGTTAACCAACAAGTTTCTCATGATCTCTGGGACTATGATAGTGGGGATAGTCCATCCATATTTACTGCAACAATTAATGGGGAAGAGCGCCGGGTAGTTGCGGAAGGTAGCAAAGGTGGAGAATGGTGGGCATGGGATGCTGAAACAGGAGAAACCGTTTATGAAAATATTGCATTCAGTAAAATAGATCATCCAGATCCTACTGAAGAAGGCACTTTAGTATATCCTGGAATTCTAGGCGGTCAGAACTATGCTCCAGACACCTTTGACCCTGAACTTAATTTGGTATTAATTCCAGGAATAGAAGCACCGAGTATCATCAAAGTGGCAGGAAATGAACAAGAAGCAGTAGAAAAGAACGGAAGTGTGTGGGCATTTGGTACATCATATGCTGCACCAGCAGATGATGTGGAAAGTTATGGAACGGTTACAGCGATCGATCTAGAAAATGGTGATATTGCTTATCAAATCAAAACAGATGACGCGATGCGCGGAGGATTAACAAGCACTGCTACAGGAATTACTTTCTTTGGAGAATTAAGCGGAAATGTGCAAGCAATCGATACAGCTACAGGAGAAAACCTGTGGAATTTCCAAACATCAGGCGAAACGATTTCTGCAGCACCATCTATCTTCACGAAAAACGGAAAACAATATATCGCAATTACATCTGCAGGCAGAGATCCACAAATCCATGTCTTCGCATTAGGTGGAGATAAGGCACAAGGCGAATAGTGCAAATGAGTTCGGTTCGTATATCAAAGCGATTTATGAAAAGGCAGAGAAGATTGTTCTCTGCCTTTCATCTGAGGGGGAGAAGGAGTGGTAAAGAAACTTTTATTCATCTTTTTCATGTCGATGTTACTATTATTAGCAGCTTGTAAGGAGACAAGTAATGATCAAATTGAAAATGTGGATAAACAGGAAGTAGGACAAAAAGATAGCAAGGAAGAACAAGGAGAAAAGAGCGTTGTTCAAGATGTTTCCCTATCTTTAGATAAACAAAATTTATCCGTTACTCCTTGGCAATATGATCATTCACAACTGGAAGAAGTGAAAGGGGTATTGACTGCAGATGGAAAACCTGTGAGTGATGCTGAAATTCAAGTGGATGGTAAGCGAGTAATAAAAACAGATGAAACTGGTTCATTTAATTTTATGATTGACCGGAATAATTTAGCGAATAAGATCGTCCAAGTTGTAAATGTTGAGGATGCTAAAATAGGTGAAAGTGAACTTTCTGATGAAACGAAACATGCGTTATTGTCACTAAGTGAAAATATCACCGTTAACTATCCGATAGAAATAAGTAGTGTGAAGCCATCAAAGGAAAAGGAGGATCTTGTAGTTGTGGAAGGTAAGGCAATCCTTGATGAAAATCAAGAATACCCAGCATTTGGAACGAGTAAATATAGTGTACATGGAACCATTGTTGATAGTGAAGGGGATCCAATTGAAGGAGCTACTGTGAATCTACGACGGGATGGTGTGGAAGGATTTACGGTGTCGCCCCCAAGCAATGAATACGGAGAATATCAAATGATGTATTTACCAGAAGACGATGAGGACCACTACTTAAATGTTGTTTATGAAGGGACGACTTACCATCTCCCAGATAATAAAGTATTTCAATTTCCAGAAGATATAAGTGTACAAGTGGATATCCAACTGCCAAATGAGGGGGAAGTTATTACGGATGAACCGCCCTACCTTGTAAGTAAAACAGCCCCTGGAGCGCTTTATACGGGGATAATGATTGGATTACATGTAGATAAGGGTGTTGAATATTCGGTGACGATTCCAAATAGGGATGGTACCTTTATAATGGAGGTTCCAAAATCAGTCTGGGATGAATCACCAACGTTTTATCAAGCAACATTTGAGTCGTTTTTATTAGAAGGAAAAGAATCGGGTGACATGGTTTCTTCTGGATTTTTGCCGGAGCCAAATGAAGATGAACCGACATTGATTATCCCAAGTGAAGGATAAAACAATAAACAATCGATATAAAATTGCATTAGAGGGGGAAGAAAATGAAACATAAGATTTTTGGAACCGTTATCGTATCACTATCCATTATTTTATTGGCAGCATGTGGTGGAAATACAAGTGATACAGATCAGGGAGCAAGTGAAGAAGATGCAAGTAAGGTAGTCGAAGTAACGATTCATGCCACTAATTTTGAATTTGATCAAGATGAAATAAATGTAAATAAAGGTGACACAGTTAAATTAACGCTAGTTAGCGATTCTGGTACACATGGTATCGAAGTGGAAGGATATGACGTATCACTCCAATCAGGCGAAACGATAGAATTTGTTGCGGATGAGGGCGGATCGTTTGAATTTTATTGTAACATTCTTTGTGGTGTAGGCCATGATAATATGGCAGGAAAATTAATTGTAAGCTAGTAATACCGTTATCGAACCGACTCGTGCTCCAACAAGAGATTTACTACTTAGAATAGATAATAGGATTTGAGTGTGGGATTATTGATGTATCCCACCTCTTTTAACGTTTCTTAACACTGAGAGCAATCTGTCCAAGTGTTTTCATACATACGGAAAAATTTAACTGATTTTTACGATGATATTGACAATTCCGATTACCCGATGTAAAATTTTATATAGTTAGTCCTATTTCAATCGACCTATACGATTAGAAAAATTGTAGGCTTAAAAAAGGAGGATGAAATTGAAAACGTTGTCATTATTGAAAATGTAGTAAATTAATATTGAATTAAGATGTTCTACATGTTTCCTGCCACAATATTAATGAAGAACAAATGATATCATCTATTTTCAGACAGTAATACATAAACCTCAGACAAAGAGATGAATAGTATGTTTCCAGTGGGTGGAAACTGCGCGCAAAAGGTTGCTGTTTCAATGATCTAAAGGAATTGAACTTATACTTAAACAAAGCAGCGTACAAATATCAGGGGGGTCTTTCAATGGAGAACAAAAAGATCGTTTGGGCAATTATTGGTATCTTTATTTTATTTGCAGCGGGTGTAGTGGGATGGGCATTATCAACGAACAATAATGCTGAGCCCGCAACCGCAATAGCAAATTCTGAGGAACCAGCAGAAGCAGAGGAAACGAATGTGCCAGAAGAATCAGAGGAGCCTGCGGAGACCGAGGATACGGGAGAGGTAGAAACCATTGAAACCGATGCAATAGTGAAACAGTTAAAACCGTATGAGGCAGAGGTTGCACCTGCATTTACAGCTGCAGAATTGCAAGAGCTGCCAACGAATAATTGGTTAACAAATGGTGGTACACTTAATAATCAACGCTACTCACCGCTCGACCAGATTAATACTTCTAATGTCGGAGACTTAAAAGCAGAATGGGTTGCGAGTATGGGGTCTGGACATGATTTTAAATATTCTGGTGAAGCATCGCCTATTGTCTACGATGGAGTGATGTATGTTATTACAGGGGCGAATGATGTGTTGGCACTAGATGCAATTACAGGAGATACGATTTGGGAATATAGACCACATATTACGGAAAAACTTACAACCGTATGCTGTGGCTGGACAAGTCGCGGGGTTGCTGTCGGTGAAGGGAAGGTATTTGTTGGTTTATTAGATGCTAGACTTGTAGCATTGGATCAAAAAACCGGGGAAGTAATTTGGGAGGAAAAAGTTGCTGAATGGGAAAAGGGCTACACAATTACAAGTGCTCCACTTTACTATGATGGAAAAGTGTATACCGGGATTGCAGGCGGTGAATATGGAATCAGGGGACGTGTAACCGCATTTGATGCTGAAATGGGACGCGAGTTATGGCGTTTTTATACGATTCCTGGTCCTGGAGAAAATGGGCATGATACATGGCCATCAGATAATAAGACATGGATGACTGGCGGAGCACCGGTATGGCAAACACCTGCTGTTGATCCGGAATTGGGATTAATTTACTTTTCAACTGGTAATGCTGCACCTGATGTTGACGGTAGTAATCGGGAAGGCGATAACCTATATGCAGCATCAATTGTAGCGATAGATGCAACTACAGGGGAATATGCTTGGCATTTCCAAGAAGTCCATCATGATATTTGGGATTTAGATGCCCCTAACCCAGTTGTCTTATTTGATGTTGAAATTGATGGAGAAATGCGAAAAGGACTCGGTCAGGCAGGGAAAACTGGCTGGATATATTTCCTCGATCGTACAAATGGAGAACCATTGATTGGAATTGAGGAGAAACCAGTACCACAAGATGAAAGGCAGAAGACCGCTGCAACACAGCCTTATCCAAAAGGTGACTCATTTGTTCCACAAGAAGTTACTGATGAGGATGTAAAAAATGACATTCCAGCAGAATTTGAAGGGAAATTCGGAAAGATATTCGATCCATTTTGGGAAGAACCGTTGACCTTGAAACCTGCTGCATCTGGAGGAGCTAACTGGCCACCTTCAGCATATAATCCTAATACAGAATACTTCTACGTATTGGGAAGTGACCAGTATCAAACGTTTTCAAGACATGAAGATATTGAATATGATCCAGATTCAGTTGAAGAAGGGCATTACTGGATTGGAAGTATTATAGCTCCTGTAATGGATGCTCCAGTTAGGGGGACAATTACAGCGATGGATGTGAAAACAAACACCATTGCATGGCAACAAGAATGGGATGCACAAGCATACAGTGGCGCAATGACAACCAAAGGGAATCTATTATTCGTTGGTCATAATGACGGAAGACTTATCGCATATGATGCCACAACTGGCGAGCAACTATGGGAATTTATGACCGATGCGGGCGTGAATGCCCCACCAATTACGTATGAAATTGATGGAAAACAGTATGTCACGGTTATGGCAGCTGGAAACTCGCTCGCGGGTAGTAAACATGGAGATTCAATTTGGACGTTCTCTTTGGATGGAATATACGAATCTGTTGAAGACGTAGTCAAGGTTAATGCTGAAGATGCTTCAGCAGTTGAAGATTCAGATTCCGAATCATCCACAGAGGGTGAATCCGTTTCATCTGAAGAGGGAAAGACAGCAAATGGGTTAGCAGTCTATGAAAATAACTGTCTAGCTTGTCATGGAACGGAGGGTGCTAACGGACATAATGGGCCTAACCTCCAGAAGAGTGATGTAGCATCCAGTAAGGAAGATGTAATCTCAAGGGTGAAAGCAGGAGGAGAAACAATGCCAGCCTTTGAAGGAACTCTAACCGAAGAAGAAATTAACGATGTAGCATCATATATCAGTGAAATCGTTGCGAAATTAGACGAATAACAGGTAGGGTAGGATACTTTGTATCCTACCCTTTCTTTTTTATCTAGATAAAAAGTTTGAAATGATAGAGAAATAGCTTACAATTAGATTATTCATTTGTAAATACATAAGGAGTTTGAACAATATCATGAAAAAACTGGGGCTATTTTTTGTCATTATTTTCTGTCTGCCATTAAGTGGATGCATGAATTCGGCAACTGCACGAATCGTGGAAGACATGTACATGGCAGCATTAAATGAAGATGTTGACACTGCTTTATCGTATTTTTCCGAAGATTATCTAGCAGATAAACCAATTGATGAACTCATGACGGACTTAACAGCTGATGTGATTAATATGAAAGGAATAGCTTTCATGAACACCATCGAGCTTAATGAACGGAAACTGAATCCAGAACTAATCAAGAAATTGACTGACACTTACGGTGATACATGGCATTTTGTAGTAGCGAAGGTTGATCAAGATCGTATTATGACGTGGGTTGTACAAAAGGGGAATGATCAATATTATATTGTTGGCGGAGAAGAAGTGCATGTCGATAAATATAATGAGGAAGTTTTAAAATAGATTGCATTCTAACGTTTTTGTTTTAAAAACCTATAAATGTGGGAAAGCTCCATTAAGTGGGGTCTTACAACCACTTAATTCGGGATAAACCAACATAAGTGACATGAAGGACTCTTTTGTGCGATAATACATCATATGAATTCTTATTTGTTAGGAAAGGGAGATATAGAAGATGAATTGTAAAATTAATCGTAATGCAGCTAAAGAATTAAATAAAATGCTAGCTACAGAAGAAGCAGAGGGAAAAATGATTCGTGTATACATTGAACATATGCACGGCGATCATGCACATTACGGAATCAAGCTTGATACACCAACTGAATTTGACGAAATTGTTAAAACAGACAAGGATGTAGATGTTTTACTTGATTCGCGTGAAGATTATCTAGATGGTGTTTGGATTCAATATTTTTACGTAGATAATGAAGGTTTTGTAATCACGAATTCATCAAAAGGCGGCCACAATCACTAAGATGTGGCTAATGGAAATCCCTGTTGCTCTGTTGCAACAGGGATTTTTATTTATGTGAAGAAACTAATTTATCAGCAAGATTCGACAAGACTCGGGAAGTGACAGTGCTTAACCCCCTTATAATGGACAATAGGATATAATAAAAATACGTCATATCAGACATTATAGGGGGAATATGGGAT
>NZ_PIOC01000012.1 GCF_003369575.1 Oceanobacillus arenosus
GTGCCCGCGGAAAGCATCCGCCCGTAGCGAACTCGGACGGCGGTTTAGCACATACTATTTGTAATTCAGTTAATCTGCACTTTATATCAACTTTTATCTATTATTAACTACCAAGTGATTAAAGGTCCCTTTTTTGTTATAATTTATAGTGGTAGTTAATTGTTTCTAAATGGAGAGGGATGTGATCTTTCATGAAATATAATTCAGTATTTGATATTATTGGTCCAGTAATGATAGGACCCTCAAGTTCACATACGGCCGGTGCCGCACGAATTGGATTGGCGGCAAGAAACTTATTTGGAGAAGAACCAAAATGGGCTAAGATTCACTTATATGAATCATTTGCTAAAACATATAAAGGGCACGGAACCGACTTTGCTTTAGCTGGAGGATTATTAGGCTTTGCCACAGATGATCCACGTATGAGTAAAGCATTAGATATTGCAAAGGAACATGGAATGAAGATAGAGTATATTGAAGATAGCGCCGCCAGTAACCATCCGAACACAGCAAGGTTAATTATTGGCAATGACAAAGAAATTTTAGAACTTGTTGGTATTTCCATTGGTGGTGGTAAAGTAGAAATTACTGAATTAAATGGCTTTGAATTACGTTTGTCCGGAAATCATCCGGCAATTTTAATCATGCATAATGATCGATTTGGTGCTATTGCATCGGTTACGAGGATATTAGCCAAACATGAAATTAATATTGGTCATATGGAAGTAAATCGTAAAGATGTTGGGAAAGAAGCTTTAATGGTAATTGAAGTAGATCAAAATGTTGAAGATTCTATTTTAGAAGAATTAAGGAATGCAGAACATATTATTCGTATTTCAAAGATTGTTAGTTAACGATAGAAAGGAGCATGAAAATGTTTAGAACGGTTGCAGAGTTAGTAGCACAAGCTGACAATGAACAAATGTCAATTTCTGAAGTAATGATTCTTCAGGAAATGGATGCTAAAGAAAAGACTCGTGAAGAAGTATTCTTAGAGATGGAGAAAAATTTACAAGTGATGGAAAAAGCAATAGAGGATGGATTAAGAGGGGTACAATCCACTACCGGACTAACTGGTGGCGATGCTGTCCTGATTCAAAAATATATGAGAGAAAAGACCCCATTATCTGGTCCAGTCATGATGGATGCCGTGAGTAAAGCAATGGGAACGAATGAAGTAAATGCGGCGATGGGAATTATTTGTGCAACACCAACAGCAGGAAGCGCTGGTTGCGTACCTGGCGCTTTATTTGCGGTTAAGGATCAACTAAATGCAACGCGCGAACAAATGATCCGTTTCTTATTTACTGCCGGTGCATTTGGCATGGTAGTAGCTAATAATGCATTTATTTCTGGTGCTGCGGGTGGATGTCAAGCAGAGGTCGGTTCTGCTGGTGCAATGGCATCAGCTGCGATCGTTGAAATGGCGGGTGGTACACCACAGCAATCAGCGGAGGCATTTGCGATTACGTTAAAGAACATGCTTGGACTTGTATGTGATCCAGTTGCAGGACTTGTTGAAGTTCCATGTGTAAAACGAAATGCACTTGGCTCCTCGCAAGCAATTGTCTCAGCAGATATGGCTTTAGCAGGAGTCGTTAGTCGAATTCCTTGTGATGAAGTAATTGGTGCGATGTACCGAATTGGTAGACAAATGCCATCTTCCTTACGAGAGACTGGTGAGGGTGGATTAGCTGATACACCGACAGGTCGCTTATTAAAAGAAAAAATATTTGGAATGTCCATATAGAAAGAGTGATCGATTGTGCTTAGTGATTCAGTAATGGAGATAAAAGGTGTAGGTGAAAAATTTGCAGAGGATTTGGCTGCATTAAATATCAACACCATCAATGATTTATTGTTTTATTTCCCAAGTCGATACAATGAATTTGAAATTAAAGCCTTGAGTGAGCTAATTCACGATGATAGAGTAACGATTGAGGGAAGGGTTGTTCATGAACCTTCTCTTACTTTTTATGGAAGAAAGAAGTCGCGCTTAACGTTTACCGTCATTGTTGAAAATGTCGCGATTAAAGTGGTAATGTTCAATCGCGCATTTGCTAAAAAACAACTGAATGCAGATGATATCGTAACCCTTACAGGTAAATGGGATGCACATCGTTTACAAATAACAGTTGACCATTATAAAAAAGGACCTGCAAGTACGCAAGAGGAAATACAGAGCTTATATTCGCTAAAAGGTGATATTACCAATGTGAAGCTAAAGAAAACGATTAAACAGGCTTTAGATAGTTATGGAAATGAGATTAAGGAGTTGCTACCCGAACAATATTTACAATCCTATAAAATCCCGACTCGAAAAGTGGCGGTGCAAACGATGCACTTTCCAGCAAACCGGATTGCATTAAAACATGCAAGACGTCGATTTATTTATGAAGAATTTTTACTTTTTCAGCTAAAAATGCAGTTGTTACGAAAGATAAAACGTGAAGCAGCCCAAGGGAATGCACAGCACTATGATCAACAGAAGCTAGAGGAGTTTATTCAAGATTTCCCGTTTTCATTAACCAATGCTCAAGAGAAGTCATTGAAGCAAATTTTAGCTGATATGAAATCGCCATACCGAATGAATCGGCTATTACAGGGGGATGTAGGTTCAGGAAAAACAGCAGTAGCAGCGATTTGCTTATACGCAGCGCTCACAGCCGGGAAGCAGGGTGCATTGATGGTTCCAACTGAAATTTTAGCGGAACAGCATTATCAGTCATTAACAGAATTATTCGGAGAACGTGCCAAAATTGCCTTGCTTACAGGATCCGTAAAAGGAAAGAAACGAAAAGAAATTTTAGAGCAAATGGTGAATCATGATGTACATATCGTTGTTGGTACACATGCACTTATTCAAGATGATATTGTATTTGATGATTTAGGGTTTGTGATTGTTGACGAGCAGCACCGATTTGGTGTAGAACAGCGCCGTACATTACGGGAGAAAGGTCTTGACCCAGATGGATTATTTATGACAGCGACACCAATACCTAGAACACTTGCAATTACTGCATTTGGTGACATGGATGTGTCGGTCATTGATGAAATGCCTGTAGGAAGAAAAGCAATTGAGACTTATTGGGCTAAGGAAAATATGCTAGAACGTGTGCTCACGATGATTGAAAAACATGTAGGTTTAGGTGAACAAGCGTATGTTATTTGTCCACTTATTGAGGAATCAGATAAATTAGATATTCAAAATGCGGTAGACCTCCATCAACAGCTTCAAGTGTTTTATCCCCCAGAAATCAATGTCGGTCTTATGCATGGTCGACTGAAAGCAGCTGAAAAAGATGAGATTATGAAGCAATTTGCTGCGAATGAAATTCAAATACTCGTTTCGACGACGGTAGTTGAGGTAGGAGTAAACGTCCCAAATGCAACCATCATGGTTATTTATGATGCGGAGCGTTTCGGATTATCGCAGCTACATCAATTACGAGGTAGAGTAGGTAGGGGAAGCAAGCAAAGCTATTGTATTCTAATTGCCGATCCAAAGGGTGAGGTAGGGAAAGAACGAATGCGAATCATGACCGAAACAACCAATGGATTCGAATTATCAGAACAGGATTTGAAATTAAGGGGTCCAGGAGATTTTTTTGGCAAAAAACAAAGTGGTGTACCAGAGTTTAAAGTGGCAGATATGATCCATGATTACCGTGCACTGGAAACAGCGCGTAATGATGCGATGGAAATTATCGAGGAGAACTTATTGGAACGTGATGCTGCCTTTGCCCCTCTCTTGGATTATTTAGAAAAAAATCATACGATTACTGATAAACTTGATTAAATCGATGCTTGCATAAATATAGATGCTATTATATATTACTATTAGTACCAAGTCATAGAATGAACTAGAGTAGGGATCATATTTAATTATTCTAATTTCATATAAAGGATTCAACTTTTCCATTATATTTTATCAGTGGATATTTTCACTTCATAAACTAAAAATAAATGAAATGTAAATGTGGATGGTGCAATAATGAAACGAACAAAGGCAGAGCGTCAATCATTGTTAAAGGAGAAAATAGAAGAGACTCCATTTATAACGGATGAGCAGCTTGCAAAGTATTTTGCTGTTAGTATTCAAACAATCCGCTTAGATCGGATGGAGCTATCGATCCCGGAGCTTAGGGAGAGAATTAAATATGTTGCAACCAATCAATGGAATGAAACATTAAAGGCATTACCACTAGAAGAAGTTATTGGCGATATTATTGATTTAGAATTAGATAAACGCGCCATTTCCATTCTGGATATTACAGCTGATCTTGTCTTTTCACGGAATAAAATCGCCAGGGGGCATCATTTATTTGCACAAGCAAATTCACTTGCAGTTGCAGTGATCAATGATGAATTGGCATTAACCGCTAAATCAGAAATCAGATTTACAAGACAAGTAAAAGCTGGTGAAAGAGTAATTGCCAAAGCAACAATCGAAGGCAAGGAAAAAGGCTTAACCATTGTGAAAGTGAATAGTTATGTAGGTAAAGAAAAAGTTTTTACCGGAATCTTTTATATGTATCAATCCAATGAACAAAAAGGGGAAATATCAAATGAGACTAGCAGTTGATGCAATGGGTGGCGATAATGCACCAAAGGAAATTGTTGAAGGTGCAATGGAAGCTGTATCTCAATTAGATGATCTACAGATTATTTTAGTTGGCGATGAGAATAAGATTACCCCTTTTCTGACAAACTCGAAAAATATTGAAATTATCCATACAGAGGAGGTCATTACTGGGGATGATGAACCGGTAAGAGCTGTCCGACGTAAGAAAAATTCCTCGCTCGTACTAATGGCGAATGAAGTAAAGGAAGGGCGAGCAGATGCTTGTGTTTCCGCTGGTAATACGGGAGCGTTGATGAGTGCTGGTCTATTCGTTGTTGGTAGAATACCTGGGATTGATCGTCCGGCACTTAGCCCAACATTGCCAACGATTGATGGCAATGGCGTACTGTTGTTAGATGTAGGTGCAAATGTGGATGCAAAGACCACGCATTTAGTACAATATGCGGTCATGGGTTCTGTTTATGCAGAGAAGGTTCGTGCCGTTGATAAACCAAGAATTGGTCTATTAAACATTGGAACCGAAGATGGAAAAGGGAATGAACTGACGAAAAAGACGTTTACACAATTGCAGGATGCACCAATTAATTTTATTGGCAATGTTGAAGCACGTGATATTTTAAATGGCGTAGCAGATGTTGTTGTTGCGGAAGGGTTCAGTGGAAATGTAGCATTGAAAACAATCGAAGGTACAGCCCAAATGATATTAAAATTATTAAAAGAAACATTAATGTCATCAATGAAAACGAAGCTTGCTGCAGGGTTGATTAAAAATGACTTACTTAGCCTGAAGGAAAAACTCGATTACTCAGAATACGGTGGTGCTGGATTATTTGGATTAGCTGCCCCAGTTATTAAGGCGCATGGATCGTCCAATGCTCGAGCGATTTTTAATGCAATTAAACAAGCGAAATACATGGTAGATTTCGATGTAACGAATACGATAAAGACAACGATAGAAACAATGAAACTGGAGAAGGAGTGAGCATATGAAGCGTGTAACATTTATGTTTCCTGGGCAAGGATCACAGGCAGTAGGAATGGGAAAGGAATTTTATGAGCATTTTTCCGAGGTAAAGGATCTCTTTCAGCAAGCAAATGATTTATTAAACAAGGATATTACTTCGTTAATGTTTGAAGGCCCTGCAGAGGGTTTGACCGAGACTGAAAACGCGCAGCCAGCATTATTATTAACGAGTATTGCGATACATACATTGCTAGCAAAAGCAGAAATAAGCCCGGTCATGACAGTTGGTCATAGTCTTGGTGAATATAGTGCATTGGTTGCGGCAGGTGCCCTAACACTCGAAAGTGCACTTCCGCTAGTTGCGATGAGAGGAAAATTAATGGAAGAAGCATTCCCTAAGGGACAAGGAACAATGGCGGCGGTACTTGGTTTATCGCAAACGGAAATTGAAGATGCATTAAAAGGGATAACCAATGAAATTGTTGATATTGCCAATTTAAACTGCCCAGGACAAATTGTAATTTCAGGGTCAAAAGCCGGCATTGAAGAGGCGGCAACATTGCTGAAGGAGCATGGTGCAAAACGTGTCCTACCATTGAATGTTAGTGGTCCATTCCATTCAAGATTGATGAAATCTGCTAATGAGGAATTTGCTAACTATTTAAACAAGGTTGAAATTCGTGATGCGGCTATTCCTGTCTATGCGAATGTTTCAGCACAACCTGTAATTGCAAGCAGCGAAATTAAAGATTTATTAATCAAGCAATTGTATTCACCGGTTCGCTTTGAGGAATCGATTCACCATATGCTAGAGCAAGATGTGGATGCATTTGTTGAGGTTGGTAATGGAAAAGTACTTTCAGGACTGTTAAGAAAAATTGATCGGAAGGCACAAACATTTGCAATCCAGGATATGAAATCAATGGAGGAATTTATCGCTTGGTACAAGGAGGATGCGTCATGTTAAAAGGTAAAAATGCATTAATTACCGGAGCATCTCGCGGAATTGGTCGTGCAATTGCTTTAGAGCTTGCTAAAAACGGTGTCAATCTTGTGATTAATTATGCTGGAAATGAAGCAAAAGCACAGTCGGTTGTAGAAGAAGTCGAGCAACTTGGTGTAAAAGCATTTAAAGTCCAAGCAGACGTGGCAAATGAAACAGAAGTTAAAGCAATGATTAAAGAAGCGATTAACGAATTTGGTAGCCTTGATATTTTAGTTAATAATGCAGGTATAACGAAAGATAATTTATTAATGCGGATGAAAGAGGAAGAATTTGATCAAGTAATCAATACGAACTTAAAAGGTGCATTTATTTGTACCAAAGCGGTTACAAGACAAATGATGAAGCAAAAAGCCGGCAGAATTATTAATGTTGCATCTATTGTTGGCGTTAGTGGCAACCCTGGTCAAGCAAATTATGTTGCTGCAAAAGCAGGTGTAATCGGCTTAACAAAATCTACTGCAAAGGAACTCGCATCTAGAAATATCCTAGTGAATGCCGTTGCACCTGGATTTATAGCAACTGACATGACAGATGTAATGACAGAGGAGCAAAGAGAGCGAACGCTTGCAATGATTCCGTTAGCAGCGCTTGGTAAACCGGAAGACGTTGCAAGGGTTGTCCGTTTCCTTGCATCAGAAGACGCGAATTATATTACGGGACAAACCATCCATATTGATGGCGGAATGGTAATGTAAGGTTAAGAGCTGACGTGAATATCAAAGGTTAGACAAAGCATTTTGGCTGTAAACTACTAACTTTTTGAACAGACTTATTTCAAAACTAGATTTTTTAATAGAAAATCTTTATACTATTGAAGGGAGGTGAAGCAAAATGGCAGACGTGTTTGATCGTGTCAAAACAATTATCATCGATCGTCTTGATGTTGAAGAATCTAAAATAACGATGGAAGCATCTTTCAAAGATGATCTTGAAGCAGATTCACTTGACGTTGTTGAGTTAGTAATGGAGCTTGAAGACGAATTCGATTTAGAGATTGCTGATGAAGAAGCTGAAAATATTAATACAGTAGGTGACGCTGTGAACTACATAAATAGCAAACAGTAATTAGTCCTATTTATCAAAAAAGAGAAGTCTCGCTATATGCGAGACTTTCCGCATATTACAGACTAGAGGTGACATGCATGGATGTTACACAATTAGAAAAACAGTTAAAGATGAGCTTTCATAATCATGAGTTGATTAAACAGGCTTTTACACATTCATCTTATGTTAATGAGCATCGGCACGAAGTTTTTTTGGATAATGAACGCTTGGAGTTTTTAGGAGATGCTGTACTAGAATTAGGTGTGTCACAATATTTATATCGAAAAAATAGCGATATGCCTGAGGGAGAAATGACAAAATTACGCGCGGCAATCGTATGTGAGCCGTCGTTGATGGATTTTGCGCAGAATCTTGAGTTCGGTAAATTCTTATTACTTGGTAAAGGTGAGGAACAAACCGGTGGTAGAGAACGTCCAGCTATTTTAGCGGATGTATTTGAAGCGTTCCTCGGCGCAGTTTACCTTGATCAAGGATTTGATCAAGCATTGAAGTTTTTACAGGACCATGTGTTTCCAAAAATATCTACTGGTGCTTTTTCGCATGCGATGGATTATAAAAGTCAGTTACAAGAATTAGTACAAGCAGTGAAAAATCAAATGGTTGAGTATCAGATTGTCGAAGAAAAGGGACCGTCCCATAATAAAGAATTTATCTCACAGGTATTAATTGATAGTGCGGTACAGGGTGAAGGATTTGGGAGAACAAAGAAAGAAGCAGAGCAACGGGCTGCAAAGCATGCATTAGATAAATTCAGCGAAAATAAAAGATAATGATTTTCTAGTATTTAGGCAAAGGCTGTGATTTGATATGAATGACAGCCTTTGCCTAATTACATTATTTTTTCCTGACAATTGCTAATTCTTCTAGAAATGCTTGAGCTTCAAGTGGAGTTAGCTTCCCTTTTTTTATAACGATATCATATAATAATTTAATATCCTCATATTTATCTAAATCATAATCATCCGCATCCAAGATTGAAACATTCACGACATTCAATCGTACTGCTAAATCATCTAATAATTGTTTTAAGTTTTCTTGTGAAGCATGTTCTAAATCCATCGAATTCCCTCCTCTTTTACTAGAAATAAACAGGCACCTAGTTATATGTAGTGTGCACGCTTCTTTTGTTCCTCATTTTATGATAAAATAAATGCGGTAAAAAGCCAACTATTTAATTTAGTGCAGTTATAGCCGTCGGATAATGGCTTGGTGACAAGTGAGTTTTTGAATAATAGGAGAATTAAGTATGTATTTAAAACGAATTGAGAGTGTGGGGTTTAAATCATTTGCCGAACGGATAAATATTGAGTTTGTCCCCGGAGTAACGGCAGTCGTTGGTCCAAATGGAAGTGGAAAAAGTAATATCATTGATGCAATCCGGTGGGTTCTCGGAGAGCAATCAGCGAAAGCGTTACGTGGAACGAAAATGGAAGATATTATTTTCCAAGGTAGTGATACGAGAAAGGCCTTGAATGTTGCAGAAGTAACATTAGTGCTCGATAATCAAGACCAAAAACTTCCATTAGATTATGAAGAAGTAAGTGTAAGCAGGCGGGTATTTCGCAGTGGAGATAGTGAATTTTATATTAATAAACAATCTTGTCGTTTAAAAGATATTATTGATTTGTTTATGGATTCTGGACTTGGTCGAGAAGCCTTTTCTATTATCAGTCAAGGTAAAGTGGAAGAGATTCTCAGCTCGAAGCCGGATGATCGACGGACGATTTTTGAAGAGGCAGCAGGTGTTTTAAAATACAAGCAGCGAAAGAAGAAAGCCGAATATAAATTAGCAGAAACCCAGGAAAACCTAAATCGGGTGGAAGACATTATTCATGAGATAGAAAAACAAATAAATCCCTTAAAGGAACAAGCAGAGACCGCGAATAAATATGTCGATTTAAAAGAAAAATTAAAGCATCATGAAATTTCTTTGCTAATTGCTGAAATTGAACAATTACATAATGGGTGGCAATCATTACTGGCAGATATCGAAAAGCAAAAAGCAGCCGAGCAAAATCTGCGAACGGCAATTCAGCAAAAAGAAACTGCAATCGAAAAAGAAAAGCAAGGGATACAAAAGCTCGATGAAGAAATGGAAGTACAGCAGTCACGCTTATTGGCTACAACGGAGCATTTAGAAAAGTATGAGGGTCGGAAGCAACTGCTACATGAGCGGACAAAGCATCTTGATGAAAATAAACAAAAGCTTGATACCCAAAAGAATGAAACCGCAGTAAAAATTGGGGCAATGCATGAGGAGCTTATTAAGGAACAAAAGAAATTAAGCGAGATTCAAGCAAAGCGTCAAACTACAAAAGAACAGATAAAAAGCTTGCAAGCAAAATTAGAAATAAGTAAAGAAACAATCTTTGATCAAATTGAAGATTTAAAAGCCGACTACATTGAGTTATTAAATAACCAAGCTGCAAAGCGAAATGAAAAGCAGTCCATCCATAGTCAATTAAAGCAAATTACTGGAAAGAAAGATAAACAGCATGATAAATTTCAAGATCTATTAAAGGTCCGAGAAGCATTACAGGAGAAAAAAGTAGAAATAGAGGCCATATATCAAGTTAAAAATGAAGGTTATTTAAAGACAACGACGCAAATCAAGGGTTTGAAACAGCGTTTAGAGACGGGAAGAAATACATTCCAAGATTCACAGTCGAAGCTTTACAAAGGCTACCAATATATTGAAAACTTGAAATCGAAAAAGGAAATGCTGGATGAAATGAAAGAGGACTTCCAGGGTTTTTTCCAAGGAGTCAAGGCTGTTTTAAAGGCCCGAGAGGAGAATCAATTAGATCAGATAGAGGGAGCAGTTATTGAACTAATTGATGTACCTAAAAAGTATATTACAGCAATTGAAACGGTATTAGGTGGTCAAGCACAGCATATCGTGGTTCAAGACGACCAAGCAGCCCGAAATGCAATTATGTGGTTAAAGCGAACGAATAATGGGCGGGCAACTTTCCTACCTCTTCAGTCAATCCAGGAACGTTTTATCACACTAGATATGGAACAGCAGATAAAAACACATCAAGGCTATATTGGAATTGCTGCGCATTTAGTGAAGGCGAATGCACGTTACATGCGGGCTATAAATCATTTGATGGGACATGTTATTATTGCAGAAAACTTAAAGGATGCAAATGACATTGCAAGAATGGTTAATCGTCGGTATCGTGTCGTCACGCTTGAAGGTGATGTTGTAAATCCAGGAGGATCAATGTCAGGTGGTGCACAAAAGAAAACAAATCAATCGCTGTTTACGAGGGAAAAGGATATTCTAGAAATTACAGAGAAATTAACTGAATTCCAAAAGAAAATTATTTTATTTGAACAGAAGGTCCAGCGTGAAAAGCAGCAAATCGCTACAGATGAAAAAGAGCTGGAACAAGCGGAAGCAACTTTAGCGGATCAACAGCATACACTTCGAGAATTACAAGCAGATGCAAGAGAAGTGACATTAAAGCTGGAATCATTAAATGATAATCTGTCTATCTATGATCAGGATAAAAACCAATTCATGCAGGATAGTGATACTTTACAAACTCGCGATGAACAATTAACAAAAGAGCTTGATACAATTACGACCAGTTTAGAATCGATTCAAAAAGAGATAGACAGTTTATCCAATCAGGAAGCTAAGTTCAAAGATAACCAGGAAAAGCTGCAAAATGAATATTATCAACATCAGGTTGTACTTGCGGAACAGGATGAACGTGTGAAAAACCAAAGAGAAAAAGCGAGGATAACACAAAGTCAACTAGAGGTTCTGCAAGAACAATATGATACGATGGCAATAGAATTAACGAATTTAGTAGAAATGGAACAATCAACAGAGACAGCGGAGGAAGTTGATCAAACAATCGAATCCAGTCGACTGGAAAAAGAAGAAATAATAACATCCATTCAACAAAAGAGAAATGAGCGCATCGAACGAACAGAGCGCACTTCTGTTTTAGAAAACGAATTAAAGATAGAGAATAAAGAGCATCAAGCATTCCTACAAGCAATTCAGCAAATGGAAGTGAAAGTTAATCGTTTGGATGTGGAATTAGAAAATCGTCTGAATCATTTGCAGAATGAATATACAATCACATATGAGAAAGCGAAACAAACGTATGAAAAGGCTGATGATATGGAGCACTCGAAGCAAATAGTGCAGGAACTTAAATTCAGTATCGAACAATTGGGTGCCGTTAATTTAGGTGCGGTCGATGAATATGAGCGCATTTCGGAACGATATACTTTTTTAACGGAGCAAAAAGATGATTTGGTTGAGGCCAAACAAACCTTATATACAGTTATTAATGAGATGGATGAAGAGATGAAGCGGCGATTCGATCTTACCTTTAATCAAATAAAAGAAGAATTTACGATCGTTTTCCAACAATTATTCAATGGTGGGCATGCAGAATTAAAGCTAACAGATCCAAAAAATTTGTTAGATACAGGTATCGATATTGTCGCACAGCCACCAGGGAAAAAACTACAGAATTTAAGTCTGTTATCAGGTGGGGAACGTGCATTAACTGCAATTGCATTGTTATTTGCAATCTTACGTGTACGCCCAGTGCCATTTTGCATTCTCGATGAAGTGGAAGCCGCGCTTGATGAAGCAAATGTTGTTCGCTTTGCTAAATACGTAAAATCCTATAGTAAACAAACACAGTTCATTGTTATTACGCATCGTCAAGGAACAATGGAGGAAGCGGATGTTTTATATGGTGTAACGATGCAGGAGTCTGGTGTTTCACGGCTGGTTTCCGTTCGCCTAGAAGATACAAAGGAATTAATTAATTCATAGGGAGGTATTTTTAAGATGGGATTCATGGATAAATTAAAAGATCGGTTTAAAAAAAATAAAGAAACAGAAGAGGTTTCCGAAAAATATAAAGAAGGTATGAAAAAAACGAGAAATTCATTTTCCTCTAAATTGAATGATTTAATGGCAAGATATCGTAAAGTCGATGAGGATTTCTTTGAAGAATTGGAAGAAGTACTGATCACTGCTGATGTTGGTGTCATGACAGTTATGGATTTAATTGAGGAACTGAAGATGGAAGTAAAGCGTCAAAATATTAAGGACACAAAAGAAGTAAAAGATGTCATCTCGGAAAAACTAGTGGAAATCTATTATGGTGATGACGATGAGCAAATAGAATCCTTGAATATTCAAGAAAAAGAGTTAACGGTTATTCTAGTCGTCGGGGTAAATGGAGTAGGGAAAACAACGTCGATTGGTAAGCTTGCACACCAATTGAAACAACAAGGGAAAAAAGTTGTACTCGCGGCTGGTGATACATTTCGTGCAGGTGCAATCGAGCAACTTGAAGTATGGGGAGAGCGCGCTGGAGTTGATGTTGTAAAACAAAGTCCAGGCAGTGACCCTGCTGCGGTTATTTTCGATGGGATTAAAGCCGCAAAAACGCGAGATGCAGATGTATTATTATGTGATACAGCCGGAAGACTTCAGAATAAAGTGAATCTGATGAATGAGTTATCCAAAGTAAAACGTGTAATTGAACGGGAAGTACCTGGTGCACCACATGAGGTGTTACTCGTACTTGATGCAACAACAGGGCAAAATGCATTAAGTCAGGCAAAGACCTTCTCAGAAGCTGCCGGTGTTACAGGAATTGTCTTAACGAAATTAGATGGAACAGCAAAAGGCGGAATTGTTTTGGCGATTCGTCATGAGCTAAACCTCCCAGTGAAATTTATTGGACTTGGTGAACAAATAAATGACCTGCAAGTATTTGATGCTGAAGCCTTTGTATATGGGCTATTTGCAGACATGATTGACGAAGAGTAGAAAGTAATATCCCTTGACAGAACGTCAAAATCCAGTATGATAAAATGTAAAGGATTTTCACTTAACAAGGGGTGAACAGGATGCTGGAAAAAACAAACAGAGTGAATTTTTTATTCGATTTCTATCAAGCATTGTTAACACCCAAACAACGTAATTACATGGAATTGTATTATTTGGAGGATTATTCTCTTGGGGAAATCTCTGAATTATTTCATGTATCACGTCAAGCAGTATATGATAATATCAAACGTACAGAAGCAATGCTTGAATCCTATGAAGAGAAACTTCATTTATATGAGAAATTTGATCAACGTTTATCGATTATTGCAGAAGTTGAATCATTCATAACGGATAAAAATACGTTAGACTTAATAAAGCAATTAAAAGAATTAGATTAGGAGGACACCTTCTATGGCATTTGAAGGATTGGCCGACCGCCTGCAAAGTACAATTAAGAAGATTACCGGTAAGGGGAAGGTTTCTGAGCAAGATGTAAAAGAAATGACCCGTGAAGTGCGCTTAGCATTACTTGAAGCGGATGTAAACTTTAAGGTGGTAAAAGATTTAATCAATCGCATTAAAGAACGCGCTGTTGGACAGGAAGTAATGGAAAGCTTAACACCTGGACAGCAAGTTATTAAAGTTGTAAAAGAAGAACTGACAGGTTTAATGGGTGGCGAGCAGAGTAAGATCGCTGTTAGTGATCGTCCACCAACGGTAATTATGATGGTAGGTCTTCAAGGTGCGGGTAAAACGACGACAACAGGAAAGCTTGCTAATTTATTACGGAAGAAACACAATCGTTCACCATTACTCGTTGCTTGTGACATTTATCGTCCTGCAGCGATTAAGCAGCTGGAAACATTAGGTGTGCAATTAGATATGCCTGTTTTTTCACTTGGAACAGAGGTAAGTCCGGTAGATATCGCCAAGCAAGCGATTGAAAAAGCAAAAGAAGAACATAACGATTATGTCATCATTGATACTGCAGGTCGACTGCATATTGATACAGATTTAATGGATGAGTTACAACAAATTAAATCAACTGTAAAACCAGATGAAATCTTTCTAGTTGTTGATTCCATGACAGGTCAAGATGCGGTTAATGTTGCTGAGAGCTTTAATGAACAATTAGATATTACTGGCGTTGTCTTGACGAAGCTTGATGGGGATACACGTGGTGGTGCAGCACTGTCAATTAAGGCTGTAACTGGTAAGCCGATTAAATTTGCTGGGATGGGTGAAAAGCTAGATCAGTTAGAGGCTTTCCATCCTGAGCGAATGGCATCACGAATTCTTGGTATGGGTGACGTTCTTTCTTTAATCGAGAAAGCACAGACAAATATCAATGAAAAGCAAGCAAAAGAGCTAGAAGAGAAAATGCGGACCATGTCATTTACGTTTGATGATTTCTTAGAACAGATGGGGCAAGTTAGAAACATGGGTCCCCTCGATGAATTAATTTCGATGCTTCCAGGTGCAAACAAAATGAAAGGGCTCAAAAATGCCCAAATCGATGAAAAACAAATTGTGCACGTTGAGGCTATCATTCAGTCGATGACTAAAAAGGAAAGACAGGATCCAAGTCTTATGAATGCAAGTCGGAAGAAAAGGATTGCAAAAGGGTCAGGGACAAATGTTTCCCAAGTGAATCGATTGCTCAAGCAATTTGATGAAATGAAGAAGATGATGAAGCAAATGACCAACATGCAAAAGGGTAAAAAAGGCAAAGGAATGAAATTTCCATTCATGTAAAAAAATAAAAGCTCCGGCGACCCTCGTCGCCGAAGCTAGATGTGGCCTGTTCCCGTAAAAAAGATACTGACTGTATTTTATACTTTTTAATGTTGTAATGGAAAAATACTTTACAGACGAACAATTATCTGTTAGAATCTTAAATTGTGAATAACATTTTTATGGAGGTGCAAATAAATGGCAGTTAAAATTCGTTTAAAACGTATGGGTTCTATAAGAAATCCATTTTATCGTATCGTTGTTGCTGATTCACGTTCTCCTCGTGACGGACGTTCTATTGAACAAATTGGAACATACAACCCAGTAGTTAATCCAGTTGAAGTTAAAATAGATGAAGAAAAAGCGCTTGATTGGATGACAAAAGGTGCAAAACCAAGTGATACAGTTCGCAATCTATTCTCAAACGAAGGCATCATGAAGAAATTCCACGAAGCTAAAAACCAAAAGTAAAGTAGCGTGATATCATGAAAGCCCTAATAGAATCAATTGTTACGCCGCTTGTTGATCACCCTGAAGACATCGTAATAACGGAATCAGAAGAGGAAACAAAAATTGTTTACCATCTAACGGTTAACGGTGATGATGTTGGTAAGGTGATCGGCAAAAACGGCCGTATTGCAAAGGCGATTCGAACAGTGGTGTATGCAACAAAACAGAAAAGTAAGAAGCGTATTTATTTAGATATTATGTAAAGGGGAAGGGGATACCTTTCCCTTTTACGCATCATTGCTGGAAATTAAGACGTTTTGTGAGAGTGAGGAGAGAAGATGAAGATAATCAAGAAGGTCCTAATCAAACAAATTGTCACGGAGAAAAGCAAAGAGAAAATAGATCGGAAATTTAATGAACAGAAAATGCGACTTGAACAAGAGTGTCAACAACTGTTATTTGAAAAACGGAAGCTACAAAATAAAGCAGGTGTATCGAAGCAGGAAATTACCCAACGCTTTCAGCTGGAAATTAATAATCGCAAAGAGAAGATTAAATTGGTTGAGTTTAAGATTGAACAGTTGGACATGCTTGAAATAGGTAGTGAAATTATTGAAAAAGAAGTTGAAGCTCTTGTTGAAGTAACTGAAGGATCGCATTGGAATGATATAGATGAATCAGCAATTATTATAAAAGACGATGTCGTCATTAGAATAGATGAGTAGTAGGTGATCGTATGACAGAAAAAATGTTTAATATTGGTAAAATTATAAATACGCATGGGATACGTGGTGAGGTTAAGGTACATCGCATCACAGATTTTGAAGAACGCTTTGTGGTAGGGGAAATGGTATATCTCGCTAAAGAGGATGGAATACCATTAAAATTAATTATTGATGGGCATCGTTTGCATAAAGGGTTCGATCTGATTCATTTTGAAGGATATAATAATATTAATGATGTAGAACATTTCAAAGGGTCGGAACTGCAAATAACAGAAGACCAGCAAAAAGAGTTGGACGAGCATGAATATTACTATCATGAGATTATTGGCTGTGAAGTTCATACAACGAGTGGTGATAAACTTGGTGTAATTAAAGAAATATTGTCACCAGGTGCGAATGACGTATGGGTTGTAAAGCAAGAAAAGGGTAAGGATTTACTTATTCCATATATCGAAGAAGTTGTAAAGGAAATTGAAGTAGAAGCAAAGAAAATCGTAATTGAACCTCTGGAAGGATTGCTAGATTAATGCATATTGATATTTTGACCCTTTTTCCTGAAATGTTTTCTGGAGTTTTTGATGCTTCTATCTTGAATAAGGCAAATGAAAAAGGAAAATATAGCTATAGTCTTGTTAACTTTAGGGAATACTCGGATAATAAGCATGCAAAAGTAGATGATTATCCATATGGTGGTGGTGCAGGGATGGTATTGCAGCCACAACCGGTTTTCGATGCGGTCGAAGCAGTTACAAGTAAAAAGGCAACAAAGCCAAGAATTATATTAATGTGTCCACAAGGTGAGCCTTATAGCCAGAAAAAGGCTGAAGAACTGGCAAAGGAAGAACATCTTGTTATCATTTGCGGCCATTATGAAGGTTATGATGAACGCATTAGGGAGCATCTTGTAACAGATGAAATATCGATTGGTGATTATGTTTTAACAGGTGGGGAGCTAGGGGCAATGGTCGTCGTTGACAGTGTCGTACGTTTGCTTCCTGATGTACTGGGCAATGACCAGTCTGCACCAATGGATTCCTTTTCCACCGGTTTATTAGAACATCCGCATTATACTAGACCAGCTGATTTTAGAGGGATGAAGGTTCCAGAAGTGTTATTGTCAGGTGATCATGCAAAGATTGATGCATGGCGTTCGAGGCAGTCTTTAAAACGGACGTATGAAAGAAGGAAGGATTTACTGGAGAATCTTTCATTATCGACTGAAGAGCAAAAGTTATTAAATGAAATTAAGAAAAATGAAAATTGCTAAGGGAATTCAGTAAAATTTTGTTGAATTCGATGTTGTCTTATGATATATTAATTATTGTGCTTAAGTATGCTTAGGTCGCTATAAACGATGTTCCGCTGTTCCAATGAGAATGATGAACATTGGTTGGAAGGAGAAAAAACAATGCAAAAACTTATTGCAGACATTACAAAAGATCAACTTCGTACAGATCATCCCGAGTTTCGTGCAGGGGACACTGTAAAGGTACACGTTAAAGTTGTTGAAGGAACTCGTGAACGTATACAGATATTCGAAGGTGTTGTTATCAAACGTCAAAATGGTGGAATTAGCGAAACTTTCACAGTAAGAAAGATTTCTTATGGTGTAGGTGTTGAACGTACATTCCCAATCCATTCACCTCGAGTAGACAAAATCGAAGTTACTCGTCACGGTGTTGTACGTCGTGCGAAATTATACTATCTTCGTAATCTACGTGGAAAAGCTGCGCGTATTAGAGAACGTCGTCACTAATTCACGAATCGAAAAAACAGAAAGGAGCTTGGCAGTGTGCACAAGCTTCTTTTTTCTTTCATAGACTTACTTGGTAGTTAAGAAAGTATAACGACTTTCTTACTACATAAGTGCAACTAAGGCTGTCACCGAAAGGCTTGGTTAAACCTTAGTTTTCTAAAAAATGTGAAACTGGGTGTTTGGAGGAGTATAGATGTCCAAAAAAAGGAATGAATGGTTTGATTGGATAAAGGCATTATTAATTGCACTTGGATTGGCACTCGTCATTCGGATGTTTCTGTTTACACCCATTATTGTTGATGGCCCATCCATGGAGCCTACGTTACATGATCGTGATCAAATGATTGTGAATATGTTTACGTATCGCTTCTGGGAGCCAGAACGTTTCGATATTATTGTTTTCCATGCGAATTCTGAAAAAGATTTTATTAAACGTATTATCGGCTTGCCAGGTGAGCATGTTGAAATGAAAGATGATGTATTATACATTAATGGTGAAGAAGTGGCAGAACCATTTTTACAGGATCAAAAAGAACAATTGGCATCGAATGAAGTATTAACGAATGATTTTACACTTGAGAATTTACCTGGGGAATTTGAAGTTATACCTGATGGGTATGTACTTGTACTTGGGGACAATCGACGTAATTCTACGGATAGTCGAATCATCGGTGTGATTCCAATGGATCAAGTAGTTGGTAAGACAGAACTTACTTACTGGCCAATTAATCGGCTACAACTAGTAGGAGAGTAGGATAAAATATGACAATACAATGGTTTCCCGGGCATATGGCAAAAGCAAGACGCCAGGTAGAGGAGAAATTAAAACTCGTTGATTTTGTAATGGAGTTAGTAGATGCTAGAGCGCCATTATCATCACAAAATCCAATGCTCCAGCAAGTGCTGCAAAACAAAACAAAGATGGTTGTGCTGATGAAAAGAGACTTAGCAGACCAACGAATAACAGAGAGCTGGATAAGTTATTTTAAAGCAAAGGAAATACCAGCGATTGCCGTAAACGTGAATGATAAAGCTGATATTAAGAAAGTCGTACAACTAGCTAAATCACTTGGGCAAGAAAAAATGGAAAAGCTGATGAAAAAGGGAATCCAGCCAAGACCTGCTAGAGCAATGATTGTCGGGATCCCAAATGTCGGTAAATCGACATTGATTAACCGGTTAGCAAATAAAAAGATTGCGCAAACTGGCGATAGACCGGGAATTACAAAGCATCAATTATGGATTAAGGTAAAGAAGGATTTTGAATTACTGGATACGCCGGGAATTCTCTGGCCTAAATTCGAGGATCAAATGGTTGGCTACCGCTTAGCTGCGATTGGTACGATAAAGGACCAATTATTATCATTGCAAGATATTGTTGCATTTGTCATCAAATATTTACAAGAACATTATCCAGCAATGCTTAAAGAAAGATTTAATATTGAACATGATATGGAAGACATGTGGGAGATATTTGAATTGATTGGCAAGCAAAGAGGCGCATTAGAAAGTGGCGGAAACACTAATTTAGAAAAAGTATCGGAAATCGTACTGCAGGATCTTCGTGCAGGAAGACTCGGTAATATTACACTTGAATCACCTGAATAATAAATAAGACATGCATCTTAAATTCGCAGATGGATGTCTTATTTTTCATATTGGCTAGTAACGGGAGATAATGCATATTTGATATAAAGTGCGAACTAACTTGATTTGTCAATTGCTCTCAGGCTAATCGCTCCAGAAATACACTACGCTTTCCGCGGGGAGCTGGTGAGCCTTCTTCCCGCGAAAGCGACTGTCCGGAGCGGAAATCAACATTGCGACTAGTTCGCACTTTATATAAATAGTAACAAATGAATTAGGATGGGCCTCATAAATAAGATAAGTGTAAATGATTAAGCAGTATTATTTTTTGACGATATAAAATAGAAAGAAAGGTGTCATCATGGAGAAACAATCAATTTCAATTCTGAAACAACTAATAGACAATGGAGAACTGAATGAAGCGATGCTTGAAGCATTAAAGAAGGATGAACGAAAAGGTGTGCAAAAGTTAATCCATACATACGAAAGACGTTTGGCGAAGGAAAAAGAGCTAGAAAAGCAGTTTCTTGAGATGTGCCGCTTTGAAAAGGAAGCATTTGCAATAGGAAAGCAATATGTTGCAGGTATTGATGAAGCAGGAAGAGGACCACTTGCTGGACCAGTTGTTGCTGCAGCAGTTATTCTCCCTCAAGACTTTAGATTACTAGGGTTAAATGATTCCAAGCAAATAAATGAGGCAACAAGGAAAAAGTTTTTCATGATAATTAAACAAGAAGCAATTAGCTACGGCATATCGATTATCAGCAATGAAACAATTGATGAAATAAATATATTTGAAGCAACAAAATTAGCAATGCGAGATGCTGTTGATCAGCTTAATCCAAAGCCAAATCATGTGTTAATTGATGCTGTGCAGCTCAAAGGTCTTCCATGCACATCAGAGTCAATCATCAAAGGGGATGCGAAGAGTATTTCGATTGCAGCAGCCAGTATTTTAGCTAAAGTTACTCGTGATCATTTAATGAAGGAACTCCATCAGCAATATCCGAATTATGATTTCATTTCGAATATGGGCTATGGAACAAAGCACCATTTAGACATGTTACAAGAATATGGTGCGACACCATACCACAGAAAGTCGTTTGCACCAGTTCGAGATGTGCTAACAAATTCATGATTGTTTAGTTGTTATAGCTAGCAGTGATAGAAGGGAGTGAAACAATTTGAGTATAAATAAAATAATTGGTACGCGGATTAGTTCGACACTGGAATCATCACAAAATCTGCGACCTGGTCAAATTGTAGAAGGAAAAATTTTACATTTATATCCGAACAATAAGGCGCAAATCCAATTAGGTATGCAAAAGATGATTGCACAACTTGAAGTTAATTTACTTATTGGTGAAAAATATCATTTTCAAGTACAATCATCCGGTGATGTTATTCCATTGAGGGTGATTGGTGAACCATTAAAAAGCCAAACAAAAGCAAATGGCATCAGTTTGCTAAAGCACTTAGGCTTAAAAACGACAAAAGCTAATGTTGCTATTATGCAGCAACTTTTAGATGGCAAAATTTCTTTCAGTAAAGCACAGTTAATGGATGCTTTTCAACTATTGGATGGGGAAAAGAATAAAGTGAAAGCACAAAGTGTTTTACTTGAGATGTTTACCCGTAAATTGCCGATAACACCTTCCGTATTCGAGGCATTACTCACTGTTGAAACGACAAAGCTAAATGAATCAATGAAAACGCTATTGCATCAACTAAAGCAAAATAACACCCATCCGGAACTTGTAAAGCAATTAAGTCAAATGATCGAAAAGCCAACCGATTTAATGGCGTCATTAGTCAAACAGGTTAATCTGAATAAGCAGCAATTATTTCCGCTATTCAAGACATTGGGGATGATTGATCGAAATGTTGACTTGGAAACATGGGATACGGCCTGGAAGTCCTTATCAGAGGGAATGGGGCAGGTTAATGCTAACCAAGGGAATCCTGCCAGTAAGCAGCTAATTGACCTGGAATTACCGTTTCAATTGAATTTAACAACTATATTACAAAGCTTAAAGCAAGTTAATATGAATCCAACTTCATTGGCACCACAAGCAGAAAGATTATTACAAACATGGGGAGGTAAATTAAATAGCGTTATTTCAACGAATTCAACACTATCTGCAAATGATTTTACAATACTGAAGCAGGAGCTTGTACAAGCCTTACAGCCACTATTAGGGAAGGAAACAGGGCAAGTAATAATTGGATTAGAGAATAACCCGATACAATTAGGACAGACACGATCACTACTTCAGCTATTGAGCAATCAGCAGACTTATATGAAACTTGAAGAAATAATAACGGCAATAAATATGGATCAAGCATTTCTCTCCAGCAGCCCGAAACAGCAATTCCAGCAACAGGTTATGCAAGCACTATTATTCACGGGACTTTCCTATGAAAATCAACTTGCAAATGATCAGGTTCAACAACAACCAACGTTGAAAGAAATGTTAATCCAACGCTTACAAAGTAGTGAAGGTCAACAGCAAGAAAATAGTTCGAAGCTATTGCATTATATTAACGGAATGCAAATAAATTCCGTACAGGAGTCTAGTAACTTTATTCAAGCAAGCATACAAATACCTGCAGAAAGAATCGGATTAAATCGTGATATTGAACTGGAATTCGAGAGTAGAAAAACAGAAAATGGAGAAATTAATCCAGAATTTTGCCGAATACTTTTTTATTTAGATCTTGCCAAACTAAGAGAAACAGTGATTGATATGAACATCCAAAAGAGATCCATTTCGATCACAGTATTCAATGATTTTGACCAATTGAAAGTACAGGTAGAGCGCTTACAGTCATTGCTAAAAAAGGGTTTAGAGAGCCTAAATTATCATCTTTCAAGTGTCACTGTGAAGCCGCTAACAGAAAAGGAACAAATAAAACCGAATAAGTTTAAGCATAACACCATGTCATCCTTTCAAGGAGTGGATTACCGAATATGACCGAGAAACGTAAAAAAGCTGCAGCACTTAAATACGAGGCAGAAGCTGATTATGCTCCGAAGGTTTCTGCGACTGGTAAAGGAATCATTGCTGACGAAATCATAAAGAAAGCGAAGGAAAATAATATTCCTATTATAGAAGATGCTACCCTAGTTGAGCTTTTAGCGGAGTTAAATATAAACGAAGTGATACCAGAAGAGTTATACCAAGCGGTTGCAGAAGTATTTGCCTTTATTTATCGAGCAGATCAAAGCATAGAGAAGAGGGATGGAAAATGAGGGGCCACTGAAAAAGTCCAAAAAAGATATGATTCCCGAATTTATGTTGGGAATCATATCTTTTTTTAGTTACAATAAGAGTATCAATTAAAAGTGGGTGGCCATAATGATTCAAAAACAAGAGTCGATGATCTTAAGTCCATATTTAGAAATCTATGATTTAGTTGTGCCAAAGGATAATTTATTGCGAAGACTCAATGAGTTAGACGACTTTTCTTTTGGATATGATGAATTGAACGATAAATATTGTCATACGAATGGTCGGAATGCGATTGATCCGATTCGTATGTTTAAATATTTACTTCTTAAAACCATTTTTGATCTGTCAGATGTTGATATTGTTGAGCGTTCTTAATATGATATGTCTTTTAAATATTTCCTTGGCATGGCTCCAGAGGAATCTGTTATTGAACCAAGTTCGTTGACTAAGTTTCGTAAATTACGATTAAAAGACGTCAATCTATTAGATCTGTTGATTAATAAAACGGTGGAGATAGCCATCGAAAAAGAGGTTATAAAAAGCAATTCTATCATCGTTGATGCCACCCATACAAAAGCCCGTTATAATCAAAAATCACCACAGGAAATACTGATGGATTGTTCCAAGAAACTTCGGAGATCAGTTTATGAGATTGATGAATCCATGAAGCAGAAATTTCCATCCAAATCGACAACAAATAAGTTGGAGGATGAGATCTAATACTGCCAAAAACTAATGAATGTGATTGAGCGTTAGGAAACAATTTCCAAATTCCCGAAAGTAAAAGAGAAGTTAAACCTATTAAAAGAAACCGTAAATGATGACGTCGAACATTTACGAATCTCTGAAGACGAGGATGCGAAAATTGGTAACAAAACAAAGGATACATCGTTTTTCGGTTATAAAACACATATAGCGATGAGTGAAGAAAGAATTATCACGGTAGCTACAGTTACAACTGGTGAGAAGAATGATGGAAAGCAATTACAAACACTGATTGAGAAAAGTATAGAAGCAGGAATGTACGTCTGCCAGGCAGGACATATGGCTACACGGAAGGCACGTCAAGGAAAGAAAGGTGTTTCCACGAACCAAACTGATACCTATTATTTTGACGTGGAAAAATGTAAAATTTGTCCGTTCAGAGAAGGCTGTTACAAACCTGGTGCAAAAAGCAGGAGCTATTCCGTAAGTATCAAATCAGATGAACATAGCGAGCAGGCGACGTTCCAAGAAACGGATTATTTTAAAGAGAAATCCAAAGAGCGCTATAAAATTGAAGCAAAAAATAGTGAATTAAAACACAGACACGGGTATGATGTAGCGAAATCCTCGGGTCTAGTTGGTATGGAAATGCAAGGAGCCATGGCAATATTCACTGTAAATCTAAAACGAATATTAAAACTAATGGATTAAAAATGAGCAAAATAGGATACATGAATCAAAAAAAGACGACTCTAAATTCAAAAAAATGAATTTGAGTCGCCTTTTTTATAACAAATATTTCGTTTCTTTGAAAAATCGTAAATTCTTCAGTGGTCTCGAAAATGAGTCCATCTCTTTTTGTAATTATTAATCTGTTCCATAATTCTTGTTTATTTTGTTAATTTTTAATACAATGAAGTTGCAGTTAAATTGATAGGAGGATGGAAGATGAATATTCACGAATATCAGGGCAAAGAGCTTTTACGTGCGTTTGGTGTCAAGGTTCCTAATGGATATGTTGCATTTACAGTGGATGAAGCTGTAGAAGCGGCTGAAAAGCTAGGCACAAATGTAACCGTTGTAAAAGCGCAAATCCATGCAGGGGGACGTGGAAAAGCTGGTGGTGTCAAGGTTGCTAAAAGCTTAGATGAAGTTCGTACATATGCGAATGAAATATTAGGAAAGACGTTAGTTACCCATCAAACGGGTCCAGCAGGTAAAGAAGTTAAACGCTTACTTATCGAAGAGGGCTGTGACATACAAAAAGAATATTATGTTGGTGTCGTACTCGATCGCACAACATCTAGAGTAGTTATGATGGCTTCCGAAGAGGGTGGAACAGAGATTGAAGAAGTTGCTGAGAAAACTCCGGAGAAGATTTTCAAAGAAGTAATCGATCCTGTAATCGGACTCTCTCCTTATCAAGCTCGTAGACTAGCATTTAATATTAATATACCGAACGAATTAATTAATAAAGCAGTGCAATTTATGACAAGTCTATATCAAGCATTTGTGGAAAAAGATTGCTCTATTGCGGAAATAAACCCACTTGTAACTACTGGTGATGGTGAAGTTCTTGCGCTTGATGCTAAATTGAATTTTGATGATAATGCATTGTATCGTCATAAAGATATACTAGAATTCCGCGACCTAGAAGAGGAAGATGAGAAAGAAATCGAAGCATCGAAATATGATTTAAGTTATATTTCTTTGGATGGAAATATTGGCTGTATGGTTAACGGTGCAGGACTTGCGATGTCGACAATGGACATCATTAAACATTATGGCGGCGACCCGGCTAATTTCCTTGATGTTGGGGGCGGTGCAACAGCAGAAAAAGTAACTGAAGCATTTAAAATAATTTTATCTGACGCTAATGTTAAAGGTATTTTTGTAAATATCTTTGGTGGAATCATGAAATGTGATGTTATTGCTGAAGGTGTTGTCGAAGCAACTAAACAAGTAGGATTGGAAATACCGTTAGTCGTTCGCTTAGAAGGAACAAATGTTGATTTAGGGAAGGAAATTTTGAAGGAATCGGGACTTAATATAACTGCTGCAGACTCAATGGCTGATGGCGCTGAAAAAATCGTTTCTTTAGTGAATTAAATAGTAAATAATAGAAAGGACGGACGACAAATGGGTGTATATATTAATAAAGATACAAAAGTAATTGTTCAAGGGATTACTGGGTCTACAGCTACATTCCATACGAAACAAATGCTAGAATACGGCACCAAAATAGTTGGCGGTGTAACGCCTAAAAAGGGTGGCACAGAGGTAGAAGGTGTACCAGTATTTAATACATTACAAGAGGCAGTAGATGCAACAAATGCAACAGTTTCGGTTATTTATGTGCCAGCGCCATTTGCAGCTGATGCAATTATCGAAGCAGTTGATGCGGATTTAGATTTAGTAATTTGTATAACAGAGCATATCCCAGTTTTAGACATGGTAAAAGTGAAACGCTATATGGAAGGCAAGAAAACGCGTCTTATCGGACCAAACTGTCCTGGCGTTATCACGGCTGATGAAACAAAAGTAGGGATTATGCCAGGTTACATCCATAAAAAAGGTCATATTGGTGTTGTATCGCGTTCAGGTACCTTGACATATGAAGCAGTTCATCAACTAACACAAGCAGGTTTCGGTCAATCATCTGCTGTTGGTATTGGTGGGGATCCTGTAAATGGGACAAACTTTATTGATGTATTAAAAGCATTTAATGAAGATGATCAAACAGAAGCAGTAATCATGATTGGTGAAATTGGTGGTACCGCTGAAGAAGAAGCAGCGGAATGGGTGAAGGCAAATATGAATAAACCTGTCGTTGGCTTCATTGGTGGTGCAACAGCCCCTCCTGGAAAAAGAATGGGACATGCTGGAGCTATTATTTCAGGTGGGAAAGGGACTGCAGCAGAGAAAATTCGTGTGATGGAAGCTTGTGGTATTGCAGTTGCAGAAACACCTGCAGTTATGGGAGAAACAATGATAAGAGTGCTGGAAGAAAAAGGTCTAGCAGAAAAATGTAAAACCCATTAAAATCAGCGTATTTCCGCAATTATATTAAGCTAGGATAGCTGGAACCTAATCATTAAGTTGTAGGTTCCAGTTTAATCAATAAGATAAGGAAGTGATGTATTGAATCAGCAACGAAAGCGGCTCATCCACATTAGCAGATGCCGTGGCTTAACGAGGAGAAGTATCCGGAAAATCCTCCATCAAGACCCCACTTTAATACAAATCTATTCGATGTCCCCTACAGATATTTGCAAACAGTTTTCTCTTCCAATGAAAAATGCAACATTATTTTATCAGGATCTTCATAATCTAGGAATAATCAAACAATTAAATGTAGATTTGATAACCTTCAAAACTATCACAATACTTGACGAAAACTACCCGCGTGTGTTAAATACAATTAAAGATGCGCCACTCGTTTTATATGCAGTTGGTGATTTATCTTTGTTGTCCATAACGCCAGCATTAAGCGTAATTGGAACGAGGAATCCATCTAATGACGCAATGAAGAAGGTGGAGCATATTGTGAAACCATTGGTGGAAGAACAATGGACAATTGTAAGTGGCATGGCAAAAGGAATTGACAGTTATGCACATCTTGTATCCTTGAGAAGTAATGGCAAGACAATCGCGGTTTTAGGGGGTGGATTTCACCATATCTATCCCAAACAGAACCTCCCTTTGTTCCACCAGATTGCTAAAACAGGATTAATTATCTCGGAATACGCTCCAGATCAACCACCTGCCAAGTATCATTTTCCAGAAAGGAATCGAATAATCAGTGGATTAAGCTTTGGTACATTAGTTATTGAGGCAACGGAAAGAAGTGGCACATTGATAACTGTTGATCAAGCTTTAGATCAAGGCAGAGAAGTTTATGCTGTACCCGGTTCTCCTCTAATGGCACAAACGAAGGGCTGTCATCAGCTAATTCAAGATGGTGCGAAACTAGTCATAGAGGCAACGGATATTAAGGAAGATTGGAATAGAATAAAAAATTACCAGGCAACATTTATAGATGAAGTTTAATGTACGAATGAAACGTGAGTGTTTAATTAATGAGTATAGTAAGATTGACAAAAACAGCTTCTATCCTTACTATTAGTGAAAGATTTTAAATATTAATTGTCAACCTCATTTTAGGAGGATTTATTATGTCGGAATATCTAGTAATCGTAGAATCACCAGCAAAAGCAAAAACAATCGAACGTTATTTAGGAAAAAAATATGAAGTAAAAGCATCAATGGGGCACATACGTGATCTACCAAAGAGCCAAATGGGTGTTGATGTAGAGGATAACTATAATCCAAAATATATAACAATTCGCGGAAAAGGGGAAGTATTAAAGGAACTACGTAAGTCAGCAAAAAAGGCGAAGAAAATATATCTCGCGGCCGACCCCGACAGAGAGGGAGAGGCAATTGCTTGGCATTTAGCCCATATTTTAAATGTCGACGAAACTTCAGATTGCCGTGTTGTTTTTAATGAGATAACAAAGGATGCAATCAAAGAATCTTTTAAGCATCCAAGATCAATTGATCTTGATTTGGTGGATGCACAGCAGGCGAGACGTATTCTTGATCGCTTAGTTGGCTATAACATCAGTCCGTTACTCTGGAAAAAGGTTAAAAAGGGACTCAGTGCTGGTCGAGTACAATCCGTTGCCCTAAAAATGATTTTAGACCGTGAAAAGGAAATCGAAAACTTTGAACCAGAAGAATACTGGACAATCGAAGCAAGCTTCCTAAATGAGAAAGAGTTATTTGAAGGTTCATTTTATGGAGTCGATGGCGAAAAACAAGAGCTTAAAACAGATGCAGATGTAGAAGAAATTACCAAAAAGCTAGAAAATGATCATTTCAAGATCGACAAAATCAATAAACGTGAACGAAAACGGAATGCACCTAAACCATTTATTACCTCTTCGCTTCAACAAGAGGCAGCGCGGAAATTAAATTTCCGAGCAAGAAAAACAATGATGATTGCACAACAATTATATGAAGGAATCGATCTTGGTAGAAAAGCGGGCGGCATTACAGGTTTAATTACGTATATGCGTACCGATTCAACGAGAATCTCCGATACAGCGAAAGAGGAAGCAAAAGGCTTCATTGAAGAGAAACATGGGAAGGAATATCTTGGAACAAGTGCACCAGTGAAGAATAAAGAAGGTGCACAGGATGCGCATGAGGCAATTCGTCCAACATCTGTATTAAGGGAACCGAGTTCACTGAAAGAAATATTATCAAATGATCAACTTCGTTTATATAAACTAATTTGGGAACGATTTTTAGCTAGTCAAATGTCGGCCGCAGTGATGGACACGATGACCGTACATTTAATTAATAATGGCGTGGAATTCCGTGCGACAGGTTCTAAAATTAAGTTTAAAGGTTTCATGAAAATTTATATTGAAGGTACAGATGATAATAAGAAGGTTGAAGATAAACTACTTCCTGATTTAGCAGAAGGTATGGTCGTTGATACGAAAGAAATCATACCGAGTCAACATTTTACACAGCCACCTCCAAGATTTACGGAAGCAAGGCTAGTACAAGTAATGGAAGAACTCGGGATTGGTAGACCGTCAACCTATGCGCCGACAATCGATACGATTCAGCGCAGAGGGTATGTATCCATTGATAATAAGCGCTTTATGCCTACAGAACTCGGCACGATCGTTAATGAATTAGTGGAAGAATTTTTCCCTGAAATTATCAACGTTGATTTCACTGCCAAGATGGAAGCGGATTTGGATTCCATTGAAGACGGAAAGCGTGAATGGGTAACCATTATTGATGACTTTTATCAAGGATTTAGTAAACGACTTGAGATAGCGGAAAAAGAAATGGAAAAAATAGAAATTAAAGATGAACCAGCAGGAATTGATTGTGAAAAATGTGGTCATGAAATGGTTTACAAAATGGGAAGATACGGTAAATTCCTAGCGTGCTCCAATTTTCCGGAATGCCGAAACACAAAACCAATTTTAAAAGAAATTGGCGTTAAATGCCCGACATGTAAAGAAGGGAACGTTGTAGAGCGGAAATCTAAGAAACGCAGAACATTCTACGGCTGTGACCGATTTCCTGAATGTGATTTTGTCTCATGGGATAAACCAATCGCAAGACCATGTCCGAAATGTGATTCACTTTTAGTGGAAAAGAAAAATAAAAAAGTAACACATGTACAATGCACAAATTGTGATTATAAGGAAAATGAACAAAGTTAATTACGTGCTGCCCATCCTCAAGGTGGGCAGCATTGTTTTGATCTTGGATTGAACATTTGAAAGCAACTGAAACTCCTATTATTTATTATAAATGCTATATACCTAAGATATTTTGCTAATTAATATTACGAAGTAGATATAAAGTGCGGATTAGTGACAATTTTAAATTCAGTTCTTTAGAGAAGTTGAAATCACTCAAAAGGTTACATTGTTTTACTTCAATATAAGATCGTTTATAAGTGGTAAGCCGCTCTTTTATTAGTGATTTTTTGTAACCCCAGCAGAAGAAATACCCGAAGACTCCTGCGGGAAGAAGAGCCTACGAAGTGCGACAGCACAAGTAGGCTCACCAGCTCCCCTAAGGTGCGCGAAGGGTATGTCTGGAGCGATTAGCCTGAGAACCCTATGCACTAAACTAGTCCGCAGTTTATCCAAATACTGACATGTAATATTAAGTGACTCCTAATAAAATTTTACAAAGACTAAATAATAATGATTCAACTTATTTAATTTTGGGAAAACTACTTAAGAAGAATTCAATTAGAATAGAATGTTCAAAAAATGGCAATATTGGAAAATAGTGCAGTTTCACAAAAAATTCACGAAATCATTATGGCAGCGTTTTAACACGCAATATTTATTGACTAATTAATACCAAGCCTTTATAATATCGCATTGGTAGGATGATTTTAGTTTATTGGGCAAATTAACAAATCATTTAAAAATACCATAAACACATTATTGGCTATGATTCAGAATTTTGTTGCAATTTAGTTAAATTTATTGCATCAACTGAATTAGTATGATATGATTTATTCGCAGTCCTTTTGAGGTGCTAAAATGAAAGAATTCTTAACTTCATTTCGATCTTTTGTGGAATATTTACAGATTGAAAAAAATGCTTCCCCTAATACGGTGAAGTGTTATCAGAATGATTTGGAATCATTTTTGGAATTTCTAAATCAAGAGGGGATTCATCAGTTGAATGATGTGAATCATCAGGTTGTTCGATTGTTCTTAACGGGTTTATACGATCAGAAACTAAGTAGAAGATCGGTATCTAGAAAAATTTCGTCACTACGAAGTTTTTTTAAATTCATGGAACGAGAGAAGCAGGTTGAATCAAATCCGTTTATTCAAGTAACTTTACCAAAAACAACGAAACCGATTCCAGGTTTTTTATATATGGAAGAACTCGAGAAGCTGTTTGAAGTTAGTGATATGACGGATCCTTTAGGCCAACGTGATCAGGCAATCTTGGAAACTCTATATGGTACAGGAATTAGGGTAAGTGAATGTCAGGGAATCAAGCTAAGTGATATTGATTTTTCAATTGGTACTATTTTTATTATGGGAAAGGGTCGGAAAGAACGTTATGTTCCTTTTGGAAGGTATGCAGAAATTGCCATGGAGACGTACATCCAAGAAGGCAGACAGAAGCTACTGAAAAAGTCCAATACAGAAACTAACGCACTATTCTTAAATGCGCGAGGTAATCCGCTAACAGTTAGGGGTATCCGACTTATTCTGAATAAAATGGTTGATAAAGCGGCATTAACTGTTCATGTACACCCACATAAATTAAGGCATACATTTGCAACCCATTTACTTAATGAAGGTGCTGATCTCCGTACCGTGCAAGAACTACTTGGTCATGAAAATTTATCTTCCACTCAAATCTATACTCATGTAACGAAAGATCATTTACGAGAAGTGTACATGAAGAGTCATCCGAGAGCAAATGATTAAATGCTACTAAAGAGGTGATCGTTTTTGGCAAATGAAATGCATGCTACAACTATTTTTGCGATTCAACATAATGGACAATGTGCGATGAGTGGCGATGGTCAAGTGACACTTGGCAATGCCGTTGTTATGAAGCATAAGGCGAAGAAAGTTCGAACGTTGTATAATGGTCAAATTCTAGCTGGTTTTGCTGGATCTGTTGCAGATGCATTTACTTTATTTGAGAAATTCGAAGGAAAGCTAGAAACCTTTAATGGAAACTTAACACGTGCTGCCGTTGATTTAGCCCAAGAATGGCGAAGTGATCGAGTATTGAGAAAATTAGAAGCGATGTTGATTGTGATGAATAAAGAACAAATGTATTTAGTTTCTGGTACTGGAGAAGTGATTGAGCCTGATGATGGAATACTTGCAATTGGTTCAGGCGGAAATTATGCACTCAGTGCTGGAAGGGCTTTAGTGAGGCATTCAAGTGGGTTATCTGCTAAAGATATAGCACAAACAGCGTTAGAGGTTGCTAGTGAAATTTGTGTTTACACAAATGATTATATTACTTTAGAGGTGCTTGACTAATAAGGAGGTCATTCTAAAGCATGGGAATCGATTACACTCCAAAAGAAATTGTAAGTCAATTGGATAAATATATTATTGGACAAAAGAGTGCAAAGAGGGCTGTTGCCGTTGCGCTAAGAAATCGTTATCGAAGAATGAAGCTTGATGATGCAATGAAAGAAGAGATAATGCCTAAGAATATTTTGATGATTGGACCTACAGGAGTTGGTAAGACAGAGATTGCCAGAAGATTAGCTAAGCTTGTTGGTGCACCCTTTATAAAAGTTGAGGCAACTAAATTTACGGAAGTTGGTTATGTTGGCCGCGATGTCGAATCAATGGTACGTGACTTAGTGGAGATGGCTGTTAGAATGATCAAAGAAGAAAAGATGCATGATGTGATAGATCAGGCACAGCGAAGGGCAAATAAGAAGCTTGTCAATTTATTAGTTCCACAAGCTAAGAAACAAGCAGGCATAAAGAATCCATTCGAAATGTTTTTTTCTAATCAAGAATCTGATCAAGCTGAAAATGATATAAGTGAAAAAGATGAAGAAATGAAGAATAAACGAA
Source organism: Oceanobacillus arenosus (assembly GCF_003369575.1). GTDB lineage: Bacteria > Bacillota > Bacilli > Bacillales > Amphibacillaceae > Oceanobacillus > Oceanobacillus arenosus. The sequence continues at coordinate 32,757 of NZ_PIOC01000012.1, forward strand.
AGCAAATCGAGCATAAACTTGCACTCGGTGAGCTTGAAGATCAGATGGTCACTGTAGAAATCGAAGAAATGCCGCCTTCCATGTTTGATATGCTGCAAGGTTCGGGTATGGAACATATGGGCATGAATATGCAGGATGCATTTGGTCAGTTTATGCCATCCAAGAAAAAGAAACGAAGACTTCCTGTCGAAGAGGCTAGAAAAGTATTGACACAGCAAGAAGCACAGAAGCTAGTTGATATGGAAGAAGTTGCACAAATAGCAATCGAACGCGCAGAACAATCGGGAATCATCTTTATTGATGAAATTGATAAAGTTGTCAGTAAGGGAGAAAACGCAGCGAATGTTTCACGCGAAGGTGTACAGCGGGATATTTTGCCAATTGTTGAAGGCTCAACAGTAGCTACGAAACATGGACCAGTCAAAACGGATCATATGTTATTTGTTGCAGCTGGAGCATTCCATATGGCAAAGCCATCTAATTTAATCCCTGAGTTACAAGGTAGATTTCCAATTCGAGTGGAACTTGAGAAGTTGTCGATAGAGGATTTTAGGCTGATTCTAACAGAGCCATCCAATGCGTTAATTAAACAATATCAAGCTTTATTAAAAACAGAAGGTATAGATGTTGTTTTTACAGTCGAAGCTATAGATAGATTGGCAGAAATCGCCTTCCAAGTAAATCAGGATACAGATAACATTGGTGCGAGAAGACTTCATACTATAATGGAAAAATTGTTAGAAGATCTCTCCTTTGAATCACCAGAGATAACGATGGAGAAAATTGAAATCACTCCAAATTATGTTGATCAAAAACTAAAAACTATTGTACAAAACAAAGACCTAAGCCAATTTATACTATAAATTGAAACAATTGAATGGAGGATTATCATGGAATTATTAGATCGCGCAAGAAAAATTAATGCAATGTTACAAAAGGCAACAGGAAAATCGGTAAATTTTAACGACATGTCTGCATCTTTAAGAGATGTAATCGAGGGGAATATTTATATTCTTAGTAGAAGAGGTAAATTATTAGGTTTTGCAGTAACAAAAGAAGTTGAAAACGACCGTATGAAGAAAATGCTAGAAGAAAGACGATTTCCTGAAGAATATACACAAGGACTTTCAAATATCCATGAAACAACTGCAAACCTTGATATTGATAGCCCACAATCCGTATTTCCAGTGGAAAACAAGGATTTATTCAAAAATGGTTTAACAACTGTTGTTCCTATTATTGGTGGTGGGGAACGTTTAGGTACACTTGTACTTGGAAGAGTAAACGAAACCTTTAACAATGACGACCTATTACTTGCTGAATATGGCGCAACCGTCGTTGGTATGGAAATTTTACATGAAAAAACAGAAGAAATTGAAATGGAAGCTAGAAGTAAAGCGGTTGTTCAAATGGCGATTAGTTCATTATCATATAGTGAATTAGAAGCAATTGATCATATATTTGAAGAATTAAATGGTAACGAAGGACTTCTAGTTGCAAGTAAAATTGCAGATAGAGTTGGAATTACAAGATCAGTAATTGTTAATGCATTGCGTAAGCTTGAAAGTGCTGGCGTTATTGAATCTCGTTCGTTAGGTATGAAAGGGACTTACATTAAAGTATTAAACGATAAGTTCTTAGTAGAACTTGAAAAACTACGCTCAAGATAAGTTAGAAAATAAAACAGCCAGGACATGTCCTGGCTGTTTTATTTTGTCGAAATTTAGCGATTTATGTGAGGACTATTTTATTGATCATAACTAAATAAAGGCATCACAGGAGAGTATTACTACCATCACTAATGATTTTTTTGGGTTTATAGAACTAGGTCTAGTTAACTATGCAGCACATTAACTTTCCATAATTATACAAATTTTGGTAAAAAATTTTCTAACTTTAGTTGATATCTCTGATAAATAATCCAAAATACCTATAAATAAAATAGTGCAAAAGATTCAATTGTGAACAAGCAGAGGATATTCTCTATATTTAGTGGACTTTGTCCCATTTATAAATTAAAATATTTGTAGGAACCAATAACTATTGGTCATTACTTAAAGTAACATAATAGGAGGAATTAATTTGGGGTTATTTAGTGGGACTATTCAAAAAATAGAACAATCATTGGACTACTCATCCGCTAAAAATCGAGCGATTTCTACAAATATTGCTAATATTGATACACCAAACTATAAATCTAAAGATGTCGCATTCAAAAACGTTTTAAATGATGCCCTTGAATCCTCAATTAAACCGAAAACTACCCATTCTAAACACATTTCATTTAATCAAACATCATTCACACCTTATCAAGTAGTTACAAAAAATAACACGACTTATAATAATAATGGAAATAATGTTGATATAGACGTTGAAATGGCAGAATTGGCAAAGAATCAAATATACTATAATAGTTTAGTGGACCGGATAAATGGTAAGTTTAGTAGTCTGCAAACAGTATTAAGAGGAGGAAATTAATGGTGTCTATTTTTAACGCGATTAACGCAAGTGCCAGTGCATTAACGACGCAGCGTCTACGAATGGATGTTGTTTCTTCGAATATTGCAAATGCACAAACTACTCGTGCGTTTGTAAATGAAAATGGAGACTATGAACCCTATCGGAGAAAACTAGTGGTTATGGAATCTGGTGAGAAAAACTTTGATTCAATTTTAAAATACGCAACAAATAGAAATGCATCAACTTCAAATGTAACAGTGTCCGAAATCAGGGAAGATGATGCGCCATTTAAGGTTGTCTATAATCCAACACATCCAGACGCAGATGATGCTGGATATGTTCAAATGCCAAATGTCGACCCTTTACAGGAGATGGTCGATTTGATGAGCGCTACAAGATCCTATGAGGCAAATATTACTGCATTAAATGCTAGTAAAAGTATGTTGATGAAGGCATTAGAAATTGGTAAATAAGAAGGGATATAAATGATGAATACATTATTTAACAATGTTGCACAGGTAAATCCGACACAACGAATTAGTACTAATGCAATGACCGCTCCGAAAACGGTGCAAACAAATTTTGCTGATACATTAAAAGGTGCAATCGAAAATTTAAATGATACTCAGATTGAATCTGATAAAGCAACAGAAGCACTGGCTGCGGGAAACATTGATGATATACATAATGTAATGATTTCAGCTCAGAAAGCAAGCATTACACTTGAAACTACCGTGCAAATACAGAAGAAGGTTATTGATGCCTATAACGAAGTAATGAGGATGCAAGTTTAGGTAAAATAACTATATAAAGGAAAAAACATAAATGATGAACATATTGCACGTTGGTGGGGGAACATATGAATGAAATGATAACCAAATGGAGAGAGAATCTCACTACATTCTGGACGAAACGTACGAAAAGACAGAAAGGGGTATTTTTAGGGTCTAGCCTAATCGTTGTACTATTAATTATCGGCATCTCTCTTTTTGCTTCGAACACGAAATTTGTCACATTATATAATAGTTTGTCAATTCAAGAAGCTGGGCAGATTAAGGCAGAGTTGGATACAAGAGGCGTCCCATATGAGCTCCAAGATGGAGGAACAACAATTGCTGTTCCAGAAGAACAAGTTGATACACTTTTAGTTGAACTAGCGGGCCAAGGCATACCGAATAGTGGAAACATAGACTATTCGTTTTTTAGTGAGAATTCTTCATTTGGAATTACAGATAATGAGTTTAATATAATGAAGCTTGATGCAATGCAGACGGAACTTGCAAATTTAATGACTGGTATTGAAGGCATTGAAAATGCACAAGTAATGATTAATATGCCTGAAAAGCCTGTTTTTGCCAATGAGACATCAGAGGAGGCAAGTGCATCCATTGTTTTGACGACAGAGCCTGGATATCAATTTAAAGGAAACCAGATTGAGTCATTATACACACTAGTCTCAAAGGCTGTACCTAATTTACCAGCAGATAATATTGTCATTATGAATCAATATTTTGAGTATTTTGATCGGACATCGGATTCTGGTCTTGCAGCGCAAGATGTATATAGCAACCAACAAGCGATAAAGCAAGATATCGAACGCGATATTAGACAAAGGTTGCAGCAAATGATTGGCACAATGGTAGGGATGGATAATGTGCTAGTATCTGTTACTGCTGATGTTGATTTCACGCAAGAAAATCGTGTAGAAGAGTTAGTAGAACCAGTGGATCTTGAAAATATGGAAGGTCTTCCTGTCAGTTTAGAAACAATACAGGAATCATATTCAGGTATTCCTGCTGGAGGTGGTGTTCCAGGAACTGGTCAAGAGGATATAACCAATTTTCAAGGTACAGTGGATGCAAATGGAGATGGCGATTATAAGCTTGATAAAGAGACCATAAATTACGAATTTAATAGAATTCGTAAAGAGATAGTGGAAAGTCCATATAAAATCAGAGATTTAGGAATACAAGTTGCTGTTGATAATGTCAGAAATTCGAGTGGGACAAAGCTAGAATATTTATCACAACAAGATCAAAGAACAGTCGAACAGGGTATTTCGTCAATTTTGAATTCGATTATTGCGACATCGATTGATGCAGATTACGCAACAGCACCAACAGCGGAGAACTCTTCAATCGTATTCCAGGAGTTTGTTGATGGTACTTCAACGCCACAAGCTGTTACTCCGTTAATCCCTCCGTGGATGTACGTGGTCGGTGGAATATTACTAGCAATTATTATTTTATTAATCATCCTTCTAATTCGAAATAGAAATAAGGAAGAAGATATTGAAGAAGAAATGATTGTTTCTAAACCTGTTTTTCCAGAGGTACCTGATATCGAGCAAACAGAACCATCAGAATCAGATGTACGAAGGAAACAATTGGAGAAAATAGCAAAAGAAAAACCAGAGGAATTTGCGAAACTTTTAAGAAGCTGGATGGGTCAAGATTAGGAGGATTATGAGATGGCAAGACATAAAGGTACGTTATCAGGGAAACAAAAAGCTGCAATTCTTTTAATCTCACTTGGTCCAGATGTTTCAGCACAGGTATATAAACATCTAACAGATGAGGAAATTGAAAAGCTTAGCTTAGAGATTTCCTCTGTAAAAAAAGTAGATTCAAACTTAAAAGAAGAGGTTATTGAGCAATTTCATCAAGTTGCTGTTGCACAGGACTATATTGCTCAAGGAGGTATTGGCTATGCAAAAACAGTATTAGAAAAAGCTTTTGGAAAAACCGAAGCCTCGAATATCATAAATCGCCTTACTTCCTCGTTGCAGGTAAGACCGTTTGACTTTGCTAGAAAAGCTGATCCACAACAGGTTTTAAACTTTATTCAAGGAGAACACCCTCAAACGATTGCACTTATTCTATCTTATCTGGATTCAGAACAAGCGGGTCAAATTCTGTCATCCTTACCGCAGGAAATGCAGGCAGATATTGCAAAGCGGATAGCAACAATGGACTCAACCTCACCGGAGATTATTAGTCAAGTTGAGCAGGTTTTAGAGCGGAATTTATCCTCTTCTATTACAGAAGACTTTACGCAAACCGGTGGAATTGCTGCAGTAGTCGAAGTGTTAAATGGTGTTGATCGCAGCACAGAAAGAAATATTCTGGACGCACTAGAGGTACAAGATCCTGATCTTGCTGAAGAAATTAAGAAGCGAATGTTTGTATTCGAAGATATTGTTATTCTGGATAATCGCGCAATTCAGCGCGTAATTCGTGAAGTGGAAAATGACGATTTACGCCTGGCTTTAAAAGTTGCTAGTGATGAAGTAAAACAAATTGTCTTTACGAACATGTCGCAACGGATGGCGGAAACCTTTAAAGAAGAAATGGAATTTATGGGTCCAGTAAGACTTCGTGATGTAGAGGAAGCACAGACGAGGATTGTGGGTACTATTCGTAGATTAGAAGATATTGGTGAGATTGTTATTGCACGTGGTGGAGGAGACGATATCATTGTCTAAAAATGAACAATCATTAGCATCAAAACGTAGAATAATAGAAATTAAGCCAATTGAACTGAAAAAGGAGGATAAACAGAGCGAGCAATTGACCCAAGAAGATGTTGCTACTTTACGTGCACAGGCAGAAAAGGCAAAAGCAGAGATTGCAAAGTTAAATAATAGAAAAGTATCACTCATCGAAACAACAAAAGCGGAAATTGTAAAAGAAAAAAATGAATGGCAGCAGGAGAAATTAAAGTGGATTGAATCCGCAAAAAAAGAGGGGTATTCTGCAGGGTTTGAACTAGGTAAGGCAGATATTCGTACGGAATATCAAGAAATTCTAAATCAGGCAAACAACATAGTGGAAACGACAACGAAAGATTATCATACAACACTGGAAAAAAGTGAGGAAATGATAGCGCAATTAGCCGTTAAAGTGGCAGAAAAAATTATCAAAACGTCCATAACAGAAAATCCTACAGTCTTTTTAGATATTGTCAAAGCAGCTGTTAAAGAAATAGAGGATCGATCGACAATTTCTATTTATTTGCACCCAATGAATTATGAAATGGTATTTGAGCAAAAACAGGAGCTTGTGAATTTATTAGAAAACGAATCGAAATTATCACTCTATGTTAAAGACGATTTGCCAGAGAATGCATGCATTATAGAGCATCCATTTGGACGAATAGATGCAAGTGTGGATACACAATTAAACCAAATTCGTAATGTTTTGTTAGAGTTAGTGGGTGGCGAATAAATGATGAAATTAACAGACTATGTATCTGTTATTGATCAGGTAGATACCTATAAGTATTATGGAAAGGTGCTGCGTGTTGTTGGCCTAATGATTGAATCATTAGGCCCGCAAGCAAATATTGGCGATGTATGTTATATCCATACCTCTAATAATGGAAAAAAGCCAATCCTCTCTGAAGTAGTCGGATTTAATAATGAACGTATCATTTTAATGCCTTATTCTGAAGTTACCGAAATTGGTCCAGGTAGCATTGTCGAATCTACAGGGAAATCATTAACCGTAAAAATTGGGCGCAGCATGATTGGAAATGTTGTTGACTCACTTGGAAAGCCTTTGGATGGTTCGCCATTACCAAAGGGATTGGCAAATTACTTAACAGAAAACGCACCACCGAATCCAATGCTGCGTCCACCAATTGCAGAGCCTATCCAAGTCGGAGTGAAAGCAATAGATTCACTATTAACGGTAGGAAAAGGGCAACGAGTTGGGATTTTCGCAGGAAGTGGTGTGGGGAAAAGTACATTACTCGGAATGATTGCACGCAATAGTGGTGCAGATATAAATATTATTGCATTAATTGGTGAACGGGGTCGGGAGGTTCGAGAGTTTATCGAAAAAGATCTCGGTCCAGAAGGATTGAAGAAGTCCATTGTCGTTGTTGCTACATCTGATCAACCTGCACTAATGCGGATTAAGGGTGCGTATACAGCAACAGCCTTTGCAGAGTATTTTCGTGATTTAGGCTATCAAGTTAATTTGATGATGGACTCTGTGACACGTGTTGCAATGGCACAGAGAGAAATTGGGCTTGCAATCGGTGAACCACCAACAACAAAGGGGTATACACCGTCTGTTTTTTCCATTTTACCAAAGCTTTTAGAACGCACAGGAACAAATGAGTTTGGGACCATCACTGCCTTTTATACCGTGTTAGTAGATGGTGATGATATGAATGAGCCAATTGCCGATGCAGTACGAGGGATTTTAGACGGTCACTTTGTTATGGATCGTAAAATTGCAGAACGTGGTCAATATCCAGCTATTAACGTACTTAAATCCATTAGTCGTGTTATGAACCAAATTGTCGATAAAGAACATAAGGAAACAGCTGGTGAACTTCGTACGATTCTTGCTACATATGAAGAGAATCGTGAGCTTATTAATATTGGTGCATATAAACGTGGAACCAATCAGGAAATTGATCGCTCGATCTCCTACTACCCGAAGATCCAAGCTTTTTTAAAACAGGATGTTTTTGAGTATAAAACATTAAGCGAATCAATTGAAACGATGAAAGCATTGTTAAATGGAGGCTTAAATTAATGGCGGAAACGGTTGTTTTTTCGAAAATTTTGCATGTACGCGAGAATGAAAAGAAAGATGCACAAAAAATCTATTATCAAGCAATGGATGTTTTTGAAAAGGTTGCATCAGAGTTGTACGTTTTACTAAAGAAAAAAGAAACAGCTGAAGAAATTTATGATCAATATATTCAAACAACAACAGCATTAGATAAAATTATTGATCAAGTAAATTATATTGAACAATTGAATCAACAGATTGTCATGGTTGAGCACAATGTACATAAGGCAAGAACAGACATGGAAACAAAACAATTAAAGCTTACAGATGCACATGTTGAAGTTAAGAAATTCGAAAAAATTATTGAATTACGCAGAGAAACAGAAGCAAATGAAGCAAAACAAGTGGAAAAAGCATTTATGGATGAAATTTCCATGAATCAGTATTTAAGCCACAAAAATGGGTGAGAAAATGGCAGGACAAGTGAATGGATCGAATCAAGATAAGAAAAAACGAAATCCAGTGACATGGTTTCTCTTTGCAATCATCATTCCTATTATCGTCGCGTCTACACTTATCATCATTATTTTGGAAGTAGCGGGTGTTGATGTGGTGGATTGGGCAAAGGAAAAAGTGGGTAACAATCCGGTGGTTTCCAAAGTGGAGAATACGGATGATAACGAAACTCCAATAGTCGAAACGAATGATTTGCAGTCTACAATTGATGAAAAAGATACCGAAATTGATCTATTAAATCAAGATATAGGTAAGCTTCAAGATACGATTAATGAGCTAGAACAGGAAATTGTAAAGCTGGAAAAAGATCAAGTAGATCAAGATACCACTTCATCAACAACTGAGGGAACTCAGCAAGAAACAGATTCGGTTAAGACAGTTGCGAAAGCCTATGAGGAAATGGATAGTGAGAAATCATCCGCAATATTAGAAAGTCTTGATAGAGATATGGCTGTAACAATTCTGCAAACCGTTTCAAATAAAGTTAGAGGAAGTATTTTAGAAGAGATGGACCCAAAGATTGCGGCAGAACTTACAAAATTACTGATGGGATCTGAAAGTTGATGTATTTCATTGAAAGGAGGTGAATAGGTGAACGCTATCAATATGATTTCTCAGCAGCAAAGTTCCAAAAGTATGGTGGGTGAACCAAATCCTGTAAAGACGGTTAATCGACTTCCTTCGTTTAACAATATTCTCACGAATGAGCGAAGCACGAAGCAGTTAGAATTTCTTCAAGCACATATGGATATAGAAAAGGGTCAAATAACGAACGTAAGTGTAGAGGATCAAGTATTCGCACTGAAACAGCGATTCACTGGACAATCAGTTGGCGAAGCTTCTAATAAAGATTTTCCATTAGATGAAGTGCCAATTGAAATAACGACTGAAATAAACGCATTGCAAAAGAAAATCTCAGAAGCTATTAAAGTATTAGTTAAAGAAATAGAGAAACAACAATTGGAAAATCCTCAACCATTAATAGTAGAAGAACAATTGACTGGATCCGTAACAGATGTTGTTTCAAGCGAAAACACACGGTTAGAAAACGATTCAAATGAAACACTTTCTGAAAAAGTTTCAGAGAATGGGATGAATCCGGAATCCCAATACGTGTTAGCGAAAGAATCAACTACAGTTCAATTAGGCGATGACAATCAACCAATAAATATTGGATTAGAAAGCCTGTTGCACTCTAACCAAATTGTTCAAGCAGTAACCAAAAAGGAACAAAACAATAAACAATTAGATTTAGCTAGTTCTACTAAAGATTTCTGTGTGGAAAGAGATTTAAGTGAAAAATGGGATGAAGTAAAATTTGCTGAAACGGAAGTAAGTCATTCGGATATTTCACTAGATCAAACGCAAATGAAGCAGCTTAATATACAGATGGAATTATTAGAATTGTTGAATTCAGACGGGAAAGTAAATGAATCACAAGATCTAGCCATAGAAAATGAAGCTGAATTAAGGATAGATTTAAAAAAATTGCCGGAAGCATTAGTTGAACAAATAATCCAATTAACAGACATGCTGGAGATGAGCAATTTAGCAAACGAACATTCTAATCAAAATGAATCATTTGTAAACCATTTTATGGAAACATCACAGCTATTGCAGAATCCAATTATAGACAAGACAGTTGATTTATCTTCAATCCAAGAGCAATTAGTAAACGTGTATAAAGAGGTTAAAACCCTTTTATTACAAGTGAAAAGTGAGAAAGATCTTCCAAAAGTAGCACCTAAGATTTTAGAACTGCTCCAGCAATGGTCAGTAATAGAAAAAAAACATGCGGATTCCAGTGAAAGTTCAACCATCCAAACTTTAATGAGAAAGGAAGGAGCAACGGAACAAACAATCTGGAAGGACCTGGTAGAAGTATTTCAAAAAAGGCAGAATGTAGCATCGAAGCAAATATACAATACGGATTCTAAAGTTACCACTCAAGATGTTGTAAAATGGCTAGGAAAAGCTTTGGAAAATCAAGTACAACCGGAACGAGTACTGAGTCAAACGGTAGAATTTATGCCAGCAACACCGATGCAGAAATTAGAGCAATATACGATTCACGTTAATTTGCCACAAGGGAGCGATACGCAATCTTCGGCACAACAATTAATGGATCAATTTCAATCGGTAATAAAGTCTAGTAAATTTCTAACAATGCCTAATGGTACCAATCAATTATCAATTACATTAAATCCAAATAATTTGGGTGAAATAAGACTTCACTTAATGCAAATTGATGGGGAAATGACGGTAAAGATTATCGTTACAACACAGGCTACAAAGGAAATGCTGGAGTCCAATCTTAATCAGTTGAAGCATATGTTTTCGCCAAACCAAGTAGTCATTGAAAAACAAGAATCCATCATGCAGCAAACGAGTGGAGAAATGAGAGAACCTAAGGATCAACAGATGAATAATAAGGACGAGCATGAATCGAACCATCAAGAAAAGAATGAACAACGCTTTCCAGATGATGCGTTTGAAACCCAATTCCGTGAATTGCTAATGAATGAGAAAGTGTAGGTGAATGGAATGAATACAATTGATCCATCATTATATTTAACAAATCAAAAAACAACAAGAGAGCCAAATCCCACATTAGATAAAGATGGTTTTCTAAAAATATTAATGACACAAATTCAAAATCAAGACCCAACAGAGCCGATGGATAGTCAAGCAATGATAGAACAAATGACTTCTTTAACTTCATTGGAGCAAATGATGAATATGTCGAGTTCCATTGAAAAACTTGTTCAAAGCCAATTAATTTCTCCTGTGATTCAATATAGCCATATGATTGGAAAAGAAGTTACATACCAGGCATACGATCAGGTAACAGGTGAATCGCTTGGTGAAAAAACAAGTGCTGTTATTGCTGTTAGTCAAAATGAGGGCTGGGCAATCTTAGAATTGAAAAACGGCGAAAAGATTTATGCTGATGCAGCACTAAAAGTTAGTACAACCGGTTCTGAGGAGGATGTTACAGAAGAATAGAGGGGGATAGAATATGGATCACCGAATACATCAAGTAGCAAAGCAATATGCATTACAATTACCTGCAGCCAAAAAGGCAACTACTATTGAACCAAAGGCAGCATTTAAAGATGTATTAGCGGAACATCAGACATTAAAAATTAGTAAGCATGCTAGTGAACGCATGAGTGAAAGAAATATCCAATTAAATGAGAAACAATGGCAGACGTTAGAAGCAAAAATGCTAGAGGCGAAAGAAAAAGGAATTACGGATTCATTAGTTGTTTTGAAACATGCAGCACTATTAGTGAGTGCAAAGAATAATACAGTTGTAACGGCAATGGACCGAGAAGAAGCAACAAGTAGAATTTTTACAAATATTAATGGAACGATTTTAATTAACGATTAGGCTGGACCCGATTGGGAGGCCATTAAAGCTGTTGACTGATTGATACAGCTAACGAAATTAAACCAATAAAGGGGAAATGAAAAAATGTTACGTTCAATGTACGCAGGAATCTCAGGAATGAAGAACTTTCAAACGAAATTAGATGTTATTGGGAATAATATTGCGAATGTTAATACATCTGGTTATAAAAAGGGCCGCGTTACTTTCCAGGATATGATGAGTCAAACTACAACCAATGCACAAGGAGCAACAGGAACACGCGGTGGTATAAATGCTGTTCAGGTTGGTTTAGGGTCACAACTAGGATCGATTGATAATATTCATACTCAAGGATTTTTACAAACGACAAATAATCCATTAGACCTAGCAATTGAGGGAGACGGGATGTTTGTTTTAGATGGTGGAAATGGAAACAGATATTATACACGTGCTGGTAATCTCTACTTAGATAATGCTGGTAATATTGTTAATTCAAATGGATATTATCTTCTTAACACAGCTGGAGGAAAAATAAATATCCCTTCAACTGCGGAAAGTTTTAATATTGAAACAAATGGTGCTGTTAATTATATTATTGGTACCACTACAACACCCGCTGGCACTATTGGACTAGCTAGCTTCTCTAACCCTGCTGGGCTGTTAAAAGAAGGCAATAACTTGTATTCTAGTACAAATAATGCTGGATTAGGTGCAACCCTTATTCCACCTGAATCTACAGGTGTAGGTTCATTAGTCAGTGGCTCTCTAGAAATGTCCAACGTCGACCTTGCTGAAGAATTCACTGAAATGATTACAGCACAACGTGGTTTCCAGGCAAATACTAGAATAATTACAACTTCTGATGAAATCTTGCAAGAATTAGTAAACTTAAAACGATAATAAGGGGGTAGGGAGTGCCTACTAATCAGTGGTGCACTCCTGCCAATATTATGATTCAACTATCACGTTTAAATGGAGAAGCCTTTATATTAAATGCACTTCTAATTGAACAAATTCAGTCATTACCAGATACAACGATTACTTTGCTAAATGGGAAAAAATTGGTAGTGAAAAACCCTGAAAAAGAAATTGTTCAATTAATTACTGCATATTATCAAACCATTGGATTACAAAAAATTCAAATGGAAGCAGGTGAAAAAAGTGAGTAAGTCGATAAAAGCAATGATAATCACTCTCGTGGTATTATTAATCGCAGCAATTGCCGCATTAGTAGTCATCTTGAATTCTCCTAAAGAAAATGTTCAAGGCAAGGAGCTAACAATAGATGAAGTAGTTGAATATTCTTATGAATCTCCGGAAATAACCACCGACCTTGAAGATGGCAGCTTTGTACGAATTCAATTTCAAATCCTAACAGATAGCAAAGAAGCAAAAGACGAAGTAGGTAAGCGAGAATTCCAGCTAAAAAATATTATTATTAAAGCATTGGCAGAAATGAAGGAAGAAGATTTTAAATCTGGACTAGAAAATCTAGAGGATGTATTAAGAATAAAATTAAATGAAGTAATGAAAGATGGCAGTATCACTGCTGTTTATACGATAAATAAAATTCTGCAATAGTGGGTAAATACTCCAATCTGGAGGTGAGTGATTGTAATGGAAGAAATTCTTTCGCAAAATGAAATTGATGCATTATTATCTGCTATTAGTTCAGGAGAAATGAATGCAGAAGAGCTAAAGAAAGAAGAACAAGAAAAAAGGATTCGCACCTATGACTTTAAACGAGCATTGCGTTTTTCAAAAGATCAGATTAGAAGTATATCAAGAATACATGAAAATTATGCTCGATTATTAACGACGTTCTTTTCAACGCAATTTAGGTCATTTGTAAATATATCTGTAACATCAGTAGATCAAATCCCGTTTGAAGAATTTATTCGTTCTGTACCGAAATTGACGGTATTAAATATATATAGTGTCGAGCCACTCGATGGTAGACTAATTATGGAAATTAACCCAAATATTGCTTATGCAATTTTAGATCGAATTCTCGGTGGGAAAGGAAATAGCACTTATAAAAATGAAGGGTTAACGGAAATTGAAAAAATATTGCTACGGCAAATTTTTGAAAAAACGACTGATAGCTTAACCGAAGCGTGGTCATCGGTTGCAGAAATCAATCCAAGTTTAGAAAGTTTTGAGGAGAACCCTCAATTTCTACAAATGATTTCTCCTAATGAAACGGTTGTCGTTGTTTCATTAACCACAGTAATTGGTGAGGCAAGTGGGATGATTAATATTTGTATTCCATATATTTTACTGGAACCAATAATACCGAAATTATCTGCGCACTATTGGATGCAATCCTCTAATAAAGAGCGTGATTATGAAAGCTACCATAAATTAATAAAGCATGTTCAACAAGCAGAAATAGATGTAAAATCAATATTGGGAGAAACGACTATTTCGATTCAGGAATTTTTGAAATTGGACAAACAAGATATTATTGCGTTGGACCAACCAATCGATCATCCTCTTGCATTAGTAATTAATGATGAACCTAAATTTAGTGTACAGCCAGGGAAGTATAAAAACAAAATGTCTGTACAAGTATTAGAAGAAATTAAAGGGGGGAATGAAGATAATGAATGACGGTATGCTGTCTCAGGAGGAAATTGATGCATTGTTAAATGTTGGCTCTGACGATGATGATCTAGAAGATAAAGCGTCTGAACAACAAGGTTATCTATCTAATATTGAGATAGATACACTAGGTGAAATAGGAAATATTTCATTTGGTAGTTCTGCAACAACACTTTCCACTTTGCTTAATCAAAAAGTGGAAATTACAACACCAGGTGTATCAGTGATTGAAAAAAAAGATCTAAATGAAGCATTTTCTTTTCAACCAGTGAGTATCCAAGTGAGTTATACTCAAGGATTTACAGGTAAAAATGTATTCATTATTAAGGCAACAGACGCTGCAATTATTGCTGATATCATGATAGGTGGCGATGGTACTAATCCGGATATGGAATTAAATGAGATTCATTTAAGTGCAGTTCAAGAAGCAATGAATCAAATGATGGGTGCAGCAGCAACTAGTATGTCTACCATATTTGATAGGAAAGTAGATATCTCACCACCATCCATATTAAATGATTCGGTGATAAAAAACGAAACCTTCTTTGATGAGGATGCATATGTCAGAGTTTCCTTTCGATTAATGGTAGGAAATCTTATAGACTCAGATATGATGCAACTTATGCCAATGCAATTTGCGAAGCAGCTAGTTGATCAATTATTGAATCAGGAAGCAGCTACAGATCAGGAGGACTTGACTACTGAAGTTACTGCAACAATTGACACGTTGGAAAGAACGTTAGAGCCTGAAGTAGAACACTTTCCACAAATCCCATCTACTTATCAGCAATCTACAGGATATCAAGAAGCACAGGAATCACAATTTTTAGGAAATCATGTCGGTGCACAACCAGCAACAATTCAGGAAGCATCATTTTCTAATTTTGAAAAAGTGGAATTAAATCATTTCGAACAGAGAAATTTGGATATGCTGCTTGATATTCCTTTAAAAATAACCGTTGAACTTGGTCGTACGAAACGAACAATTAAAGATATCCTTGATCTCACGTCCGGTTCAATTATTGAACTCGATAAACTGGCAGGTGAGCCCGTAGATATCTTAGTTAATGATAAACTAATTGCTGAGGGAGAAGTAGTGGTCATTGATGAGAATTTTGGTGTTCGTGTTACAGATATTATTAGTAAGCCCGACCGATTAATGAAATTAAAATAATGAATGATTATGGGGGAATTATAATGGCAAAAAGAATTTTGGTAGTAGACGATGCGGCATTTATGCGGATGATGATTAAAGATATTTTGACTAAGAATGGCTATGAAGTTGTTGGCGAAGCACAGGATGGCGCACAAGCAGTTGAAAAATATAAGGAACTTATACCTGATCTAGTGACAATGGATATTACAATGCCAGAGATGGATGGGATTACTGCATTAAAAAATATCAAAGGATTTAGCCCGGAGGCAAAAATAATCATGTGCTCCGCAATGGGACAACAAGCAATGGTTATCGATGCGATTCAAGCTGGAGCAAAGGATTTTATTGTTAAGCCGTTTCAAGCTGATCGTGTAATTGAGGCAATTCAAAAGGCGTTAAGTTAAGAAACGAGTGAGGATCTTGAATAATAAAACTATGATTTACTTTTGTCTTTCTGTTGTTTTGCTACTATATGTACTCCCTAGTACTATTGTAGTAGCAGCAACAACACCAAATGCTAAGGATTGCATTGAGAAAGCGATTGAGTGTGAAGAATTAAATGGCACGATTAATAATGAAACTGAGAAAGATAATGAAGAACCTCTTGTAAGTGGGGATAATACGGAGTCATTAGCATTATCTTTAGTACGGATGTTTTTTGCATTATTATTAGTTTTAGCCCTAATTTATTTTCTATTAAAGTTTTTAAATAAACGCAATAAATCACTAAATAATCAAGTAAAGGCGTTA
This sequence comes from Oceanobacillus arenosus, assembly GCF_003369575.1. Lineage (GTDB taxonomy): Bacteria > Bacillota > Bacilli > Bacillales > Amphibacillaceae > Oceanobacillus > Oceanobacillus arenosus. The sequence continues at coordinate 49,144 of NZ_PIOC01000012.1, forward strand.
GAAAAATTAGGCGGAATTTCACTAGGACAAAATAAAACGATTCAGCTCGTACGTGTTGGCAACCAAATATTTCTACTCGGTGTTGGTGATAATATTGAGTTAATAATGGAAGTCACAGAAGAAAAAGTAATAGAAGCCCTTCTTGAGAAGGATGAAAACGCGACAGATAATTTTACTGCAGGATCTCTATTCCAATCGTTTCTTTCATCGAAAACAGATGGCAAAAAAGCTACAAAAAGTAAGGAGTTCAATAAATTGTTTTCCAATGAACTTGATAACTTAAAGAAAAACAGAAAAAAATTGATCAACAAGCATGAACAGAAGGAAGATAAGCATGAATGAATTTATTGATATGTTTTCGAGTTCAGATCCTTCAAATGTAGCAACATCTGTTAAATTGCTTTTATTATTAACGGTTTTATCTATAGCACCGGGAATCCTAATTTTGATGACGAGTTTTACTAGAATCATTATTGTATTGTCATTTGTTCGAACATCACTTGGTACGCAACAAATGCCGCCAAACCAAGTACTTCTTGGCCTTGCACTGTTTTTAACCTTCTTTATCATGGCACCGACATTTAATCAAGTGTATGATGAAGCATTAGCGCCTTTATTCGCTGAGGAAATCACGTTGGACGAGGCATATGAAAATGCAAGCACACCATTAAAGGATTTCATGGCAGGTCATACAAGACAAAAGGATCTAGCATTATTTATGAATTACTCACAGATTGAAAGCCCTAAGTCAATTCAAGATATTCCACTTACAACCTTGGTACCTGCTTTCGCAATTAGTGAGTTAAAAACAGCATTCCAAATGGGCTTTATGATTTTTATCCCATTCTTGGTAATCGACATGGCTGTTGCAAGTATTCTTATGTCGATGGGAATGATGATGCTACCGCCTGTTATGATTTCTTTACCATTTAAAATATTATTATTTGTTTTAGTAGACGGTTGGTATTTGATTACACATTCCTTGTTAAACGGTTTTTAGGTTGATGAAAGGGGCTTTTGGTAAATGAGTAGTGAATATGTATTGGCATTGGCAGAGAAAGCGATAACTACATTATTGCTAGTAACAGGACCATTATTAATAGTAGCGCTTGTAGTTGGTCTGCTTGTCAGTATTTTTCAAGCAACAACACAGATACAAGAACAAACATTGGCCTTTGTCCCAAAGATTATTGCGGTATTGGTTGGTTTAATTTTTCTTGGCCCATGGATGTTAACAACGATGGTAGAATTTACTGCCTCTATATTTCAAAGTTTAAATCAGTTTGTAGGGTAAATTATGCTTGAAATGATTAATTTGAACAGTTTACCAGTATTTCTTTTAATCTTTGTAAGAGTGATGGCGTTCTTTGTTACAATGCCATTATTTTCGTATCGTACGATTCCAATGCAATTTAAAATAGGCTTTAGTTTTTTCCTAGCATTAACGATGTTTTATACAGTTGATTCGTCCATGATTACAATTGATGGGATGTTCCTCTTTCTATTAATGAAAGAGGCAATTGTTGGATTATTCATTGGGCTAATCGCCTTTATTATACTTTCTGCTATTCAAGTTGCAGGCGGATTAATTGATTTTCAAATGGGCTTTGCGATTGCTAATGTTATGGATCCACAAACAGGTGCTCAAAGTCCAATCAGTGGACAGTTTTTATACATTATTTCTTTATTATTCCTCTTATCAGTTGATGGTCATCATTTAATCATCGATGGAATTTATAACAGTTATCAATTTATTCCGTTAGAAGCATTTATTCCTTTTGAAAATAAATCGATTGCTGATTTCGTCATTCAATCGTTTAATAATATGTTTTTGATTGCTTTCCAAATTGCGATCCCGATTGTCGGCTGCCTATTTTTAGTTGATATTGCGCTTGGAATTATTGCAAGAACTGTTCCACAATTAAACGTTTTTGTTGTCGGACTCCCACTGAAAATAATTGTAAGTTTTGTCGCAATAGTAATATTTCTATCACTTTACATGTCGCTTGCACAGTATTTATTCGATACGATGTTCAAGGCGATGCGTGGACTTATGCAATTATTCGGGGGTGCTTAACTTGCGGCTAAAAATGGATCTACAGTTTTTTGCAGGTGAGAAAACCGAGAAGGCAACACCGAAAAAAAGGCAGGATGAGCGTAGGAAGGGAAAGGTTGCGAAAAGTCAGGACATCAATGCTGCAATTCTACTATTGAGCAGCCTGGTTACGTTAATCGTTTTTAGTAAGAATATATTAGGTAATATGATGTTACTATTTGAGCAGTTCTTTATTAATTTTGATAGAGAGGTCACCATTTCAAGTGTCATGCAAGTATTCATAACCGCAGTTTTTGAACTTGCTAAATTGGTAGCACCAATCTTTGTCATCTCTATTATTGCTGCGATTGCTTCGAACTTCTTACAAATTGGTTTTTTATTTACGACCGAATCACTAAAGTTTGATTTAAAGCGAATTGATCCAATCCAAGGAGCAAAACGGATATTTTCGATACGTGCTTTAGTAGAGTTATTAAAATCTTTATTGAAGATTGTTTGTATTGGCTCGATAACCTTCTTTATTATTTGGATGTATAAAGATGAAATGTTAATGACGGCATTTACCAATGCAGAGGGTGCCCTTTCCTTCTTCGGAAGGGTTACTGCAACAATGGGGATTTCCGCTACGATTGCATTATTATTTTTAGCAATCCTTGATTATGCTTATCAACGTTTTGATTTTGAAAAGAACTTACGAATGTCAAAACAGGATATAAAAGATGAGTATAAAAATATGGAAGGTGACCCATTAATTAAATCCAAGATTAAAGAGAGACAAAGACAAGCAGCAACAAGGCGGATGATGAGTGAAGTACCAAATGCCGATGTCGTGATTACGAATCCAACTCATTTCGCGATTGCGATAAAATATGATGAAAAAAAAGCAAGCGCACCATATGTGTTGGCAAAGGGTGTCGATCAAACGGCATTGAAGATTAAGGAAATTGCGAAGGAACATGATGTCGTAATGGTAGAAAATCGTCCATTAGCGCGGGCACTATACAAAGCCATTGAGATTGGTGACGTCATACCAGAGGAATTTTACCAAGCAGTTGCTGAAATTTTGGCTTATGTTTACCGATTAGAGAAAAAAGCTTAAGCAATGAGGAGAGTCATCCATGAAAGTACGTGATATGTCCGTTCTTGTAGCGGTAATTGTAGTAATAATGATGCTAGTAATTCCATTACCTGGATGGCTATTAGACATACTTATTTTAGTTAATATAACCCTTTCCTTAATCGTTATTTTAGTATCAATGAACACAACGGAAGTGCTGCAATTTTCCGTTTTCCCTACATTGATTCTATTATTAACGTTATTTCGTTTAGCATTAAATGTATCAACGACAAGAGCGATATTATCAGAAGGAAATGCTGGTGGTGTTGTTGATACATTCGGATCATTCGTAATTGGCGATAATCCACTAGTAGGTTTTGTTGTATTTATCATTTTAGTCATTATCAACTTCCTAGTTATTACAAAAGGTTCGGAACGTGTATCGGAAGTAGCAGCAAGGTTCTCTCTTGATGCGATGCCTGGAAAGCAAATGGCAATCGATGCAGACTTGAATGCTGGTCTAGTTTCTGAGAAAGAAGCTAGAGAAAGGCGTGAGAAAGTGGAACGTGAAGCAGATTTTCATGGTTCCATGGATGGGGCAAGTAAGTTCGTTAAAGGGGATGCAATTGCAGGTATCATTATTGTTATTATTAATATCGTATTTGGAATAATCATCGGAATGATGCAAATGGGAATGCCAATTGGAGACGCTGTAACAACCTTTACTCGTCTAACGGTTGGTGACGGGTTAGTAAGTCAAATCCCAGCATTATTAGTGTCAACGGCAACAGGGATTGTAGTGACTAGATCAAGTGGTTTAGGAAATTTAGGTACACAAGTAACTGGACAGCTAACGCAATATCCGAAATTATTATTTATTGCTGCAGCGACAATCTTTCTAATTGGTGTTATCACTCCAATTAACTTTCTATTAACAACGACGCTAGGAGGATTATTGGCGATTTGTGGCTACATATTATTAAAACAATCGAAAGAACCAGAAATCCCAGATGTTGAAGAAGATGTACAGGCAGAGAGCTCGGCGATGCGCTCTCCGGAAAATGTTGTCAATTTATTAAATATGGACCCAATCGAATTTGAATTTGGCTATGCACTTATTCCACTAGCAGATGCAAATCAAGGTGGAGATTTATTAGACCGAATTGTGATGATTCGAAGGCAGCTGGCAATCGAACTTGGGATTGTTATTCCGGTCGTACGTATCCGTGATAATATTCAACTTAATCCGAATGAATATCGCCTTAAGATAAAAGGAAATGTCGTCGCTTCTGGTGAGTTACTGCTTGATCATTATCTGGCGATGGCCCCAGGAATTGATGATGATGAAATTGAAGGAATCGACACAACGGAGCCTGCATTTGGCCTGCCAGCTAAATGGATAAGTGAAGAAATGAAGGATGAAGCTGAATTATCCGGCTATACAGTAGTCGACCCACCATCTGTTGTTTCCACACATATTACGGAAGTCATTAAGAACCATGCACATATTTTATTAGGTAGACAAGAAACCAAACAATTAATTGATCACTTAAAAGAGTCGTATCCAATTTTAGCAGATGAAGTAACGCCCGAACCACTTGCAATTGGTGATATTCAAAAAGTACTTGCAAAGTTACTTAGAGAGAATGTATCGATTCGTAATTTACCAATCATCTTCGAAACGCTTGCGGATTTTGCAAAATTAACGAATGATACGGAGCTATTAGGGGAATACGTTAGACAAGCATTATCAGCCCAAATAACAAAGCAATATACGAATGATGACTTGTCATTAAAGGTAATCACTGTATCTGGTAAAGTTGAAAAGACAATTGCTGAGAACATTAAGCAAACAGAACATGGCAACTATTTATCACTTGATCCAGAATCACAGCAATTGATAATAAAGACGATTCATGAGCAAGTTGAAAAATTAACCATTCAGGAAGAGGCTGCGATTGTTTTATGCTCGCCTGCAATTCGCATGTATTTAAAACAACTACTAGACAGATTCTTACCACAGGTTGTTGTATTATCCTATAATGAGCTAGAACCTAATGTACAAGTTCAAAGTGTTGGGGTGGTGAATGTAGCATGAAGATGAAAAAATATATAGCACCAACAATGCCGGAAGCAATGAAGCAGATCCGCAAAGAGCTTGGTCCTAATGCCGTCATTTTGAACTCACAAGAAATACAACAAGGTGGGTTCATGGGATTATTTAAGAAGAAAAAGATAGAAGTAGTTGCTGTACTTGATTCAGTCCCATTACCAGCAAACGCGGAGGAAAAAAAAGCAGTCTTACCTAAATTGACCGATTCCTTCTCGTCATTACAAGAAAAGAACGCCAATGCAATCGTTATAAATGAGATTAAGCAGCTAAAGAAAATGATGGAATACCAAGCGGAGAAAATGAAGACACATTATCCAATCCAATATGAAGAAATGTATCAATATTTACTCTATCAAGAGGTAGATCCGACGATTGCTCAAAAAATAATGGATTTGCTTATTGAGCGGCACGAAAAAGCAGGGATTAGCGCAGAATTAAAAGAAATGAAACAAGACACGAACAAAGTTATAAAGGATTTGCTCGAAAATATTTCCTTTAAAGGGATTGAATACGAGAAGAAAATTATTCAATTTGTCGGTCCAACAGGAGTAGGAAAAACGACGACAATTGCTAAAATTGCTGCGAATATGATATTAAAGGATCATAAAAAGGTCGCGTTTATTACAACAGACACCTATCGAATCGCTGCAATCGAGCAACTAAAAACGTATGCAAAAATTTTAAATATACCGTTAGAGGTCGCTTATTCGATTTCGGATTATAAGCTTGCAGTGCAAAACTTTCAGGAATACGATGTAATCCTAGTTGATACGGCTGGTAGAAACTTTCGTGATCAGAAGTATGTTCGCGAACTAGAAAAAAGTGTGGACATCCATATTGAAATGGATACGTATCTGGTACTATCCTTAACAGCTAAACCGCAAGATATAACGGAAATATTTGATCAATTCGGTCATCTTTTCATAAAAGAAGTGATCTTTACGAAAATTGATGAGACACGACAGTATGGCAGTATGCTCAATATTATGTTAGATAAACAAATCGGAATTGCCTATATTACAAACGGACAAGATGTTCCAGATGATTTGTTGCAAGTAACACCCGATCAAATTGCAGCATTTATAGTAGGTGATTTTGGTGATGCATGATCAAGCGGCGAGCTTACGGAGAAAATTAGCATTTACGGATAATTCGAAGCAAGCGAAAACCCTTTGCATTATAAGTGGTAAGGGTGGGGTTGGCAAATCAAATATTGCCCTCAATTTCTCATTGGAACTAATTAATAAAGGTAAGAAAGTATTGCTAATTGATTTAGATGTTGGCATGGGGAATATTGATATTCTATTGGGTTTACATGCAGAAAAGACAATTTTTGATATGTTTCATGATTTCGAGTCTATTCATGATATTATTGAACTAGGACCTAAGAACCTCGGATTCATTGCGGGTGGTTCTGGTGTAAGTGAGTTTTTTTCCCTTGATGAGGAGAAAAAGGAGCATTTTTATCATCAGTACAATGAGGTCATTCGAATGTATGATTATATTATTTTCGATATGGGTGCCGGTGTATCGAATGAAAGTTTATTTTTTATTTTGGCGGCAGATGAATGTATCGTTGTGACTACTCCTGAGCCAACATCGATTACGGATGCATATAGTGCGATTAAATTTGTTATTAACAGGGAACGGGCAATGCCGATATCGGTAATTATGAATCGAGTCGCCTCTCTGAAAGATGGGGAGCGGTCATTGGAGCGATTTAAGCAGGTCGTGTCACAATTTTTACAGGTTGAAGTTAGAAAGCTCGGTATTCTCCCAGATGACAAAAGTGTTTCGAAGGCTGTAATCAAACAAACACCATTTATACTATTTGATGAGAAGTCAAAAATATCAAAAGCAATGCAAGAATTGACATATTATTATTTATCAAATGCGAAAGCACGAAAGACGATAGAGGGTTCTTTTATCAAACGATTAAAACAATTACTATTGGAGAGGTAAAAAATGACACAATCGATTCGAGTTATCGTGATTGATGATTCCGCATTTATGAGAAAAGTTATTACGGATATTTTATCTAGTGATCCACGTATCGAGGTAGTTTCGACCGCTCGAAATGGTGAGGATGGGTTAAAAAAAATCGAGATATTTAAACCTGATGTTGTGACAATGGATATTCATATGCCTGTTATGGACGGTATAACGGCATTGCAACTGATTATGAGTACGAACCCATTGCCAGTTGTTATGCTTTCCAGCGTCTCCGAAGATGGAGTATCAAGTACGATCCAAGCAATCTCTAATGGTGCAGTAGATTTCATTATGAAACCGTCTGGACCGATTTCGTTGAATCTGACAACGATTAAAGAAGAAATTATCCACACTGTTATCACAGCTTCACAGGTGGACCTAAATAAATCGAAACAAATAAAGAAGTTTGATACAAAAACTACGAGAAAATCAGTGAAGCAAATTTTTGATCAGACGATCGTAGCAATTGGAACATCTACAGGCGGACCGAGGGCGTTACAACAAGTACTGACAGACCTTCCTAGCGACTTCTCGCCACCGATATTAATTGTCCAGCATATGCCTGCCGGATTTACGAGGTCACTGGCTAATCGCTTAAATACATTGACAAAAATAGAAGTAAAGGAAGCCGTTGATGGGGAAATTATCAAAAATAAGACGGCATATATCGCACCAGGGGATTTTCATATGAAGGTAATGCAAGTAGGACAGGAATATAAGATAAAATTAACTGATGAAGCCTTAAGAAATGGGCATCGTCCGGCAGTAGATGTACTATTTGAATCAGTTGCATTGTTGACAAGAACGAATAAAATTGCCGTCGTCCTAACAGGAATGGGGAATGATGGAACAGCAGGAGTCAAACGTTTAAATGAAATGGATCCACAGACTGTTGTCCTTTCAGAGGCAAAGGAAACCGCAATTGTTTTTGGAATGCCAAAAGCGGCTGCCGAAACAGCTTTAGTTGATCATGTTGTCCCATTACATCATGTTGGAGAAATGCTAGTAAAATTAGTGAGGGATTTAAAGTAAGCTACAGGGGGGAATTCATAATGGAGAATAATGTTACAAAAGATGGAAAAGTAATTGTATTTCAATTAAAAAATGAAGAATTTGCAATAGCTGTCGATAAAGTTGGCGCAATCGAGAAGATGCAAACTATTACAAGGGTCCCACAAACACCACAATTTGTTAAAGGTGTAATTAACCTTCGTGGTGTTGTGACGCCAATAATCGATTTACGTTTACGTTTCGGAATGGAAGAGATGGAAGTAACGGAATCCACTCGTATTATTATCGTCACATCTCGTGACATGGAAGTTGGATTAATTGTTGATGCGGCAAATGATATTATTGATATTCCAGAAGAAATGATTGAACAGCCGCCAGCGGCAATTGGTGCAATTGATGTTGATTATATAAATGGAGTAACCAAATTCAATGATCGCCTTGTTGTCTTGCTTGATTTACAAAAAGTTTTACAGATAGTTGAGCATTGATGATATGGAATATATAGAATTAACAGGGACGCAAAAAGACGTCTTACGTGAAATTGGAAATATCGGTGCAGGAAATGCAGCAACATCAATGGCAAAGCTGACGAATAAGAAAATAAATATGCAAGTACCATCTGTAAATATTCTGGATTTCGATCACATGATGGAAATGATTGGCGGTCCAGAAGAATTAATTGTCGCGCTACTGTTTCAAATTAGCGGAGAAGTACCTGGAAATGTATATTTTATCTTAAAAGTTGAAGAAGCAGAAATGCTTGTAAAAAACTTTACGAATAATCACGAGCTTTCATTAACGGATGATAATAAAGTCGATGAGTTTACCATATCTGCCTTGCAAGAAATTGGCAATATTGTAACAGGCTCATATCTATCAGCATTATCTGATTTTACGAATATCAATATGCAACCTTCCGTACCACACTTAAGCATTGATATGGCTGGCGCGATTTTAACAATGGGAATAATTGAAATATCCCAAGTATCTGATTATGTCATTATTATTGATACGCAGATTCAAAGTAGTGATCTTGAGGGCGGCATTCACAGTAATTTCTTTTTCGTACCAGATCCAGAGGCATTACCAACATTATTTACCGCATTAGGGATAAGTGAGCAGTTATGATACATTCAAATCAAACAGTTATTAAGGTTGGTATTGCAGATTTGAAGTTTGTTACAGCGCCAGATGCGATTCGTACTTTAGGACTCGGTTCCTGTGTAGGTGTCGTTGTTTATGATGAAGTGAAGAAGCTTGCTGGATTATCCCATGTTCTACTACCCGATTCGACTCATACAAGGCAATCAAATTTGAATGAATTGAAATATGCAGATACCGCTATTCCAATTTTAGTCGATGAATTAGTAAAAAGTGGCGCAAATAAGAATCGATTAAAAGCAAAAATTGCAGGTGGAGCGCAAATGTTTCAGTTTACTTCTAGTTCTGATACGATGCGGATTGGTGAACGGAATATTGATGCTGTTAAAGAGAAGTTAAAGGAATATGAAATTCCAATTGTATCATCGGATGTAGGAGGAAATTCGGGTAGGACAATAGAATTCAATCCAAGCACTAGTGAATTGAAAATTCGAAAAGTACGTAGTGATGAATACACGATATAATCATGTATAAGAAGCAGTAGGAAAATATGCTCTATTTGCTTAATAATTAGTTGGATGCTTATTCTAAAAGAGGTTGTTCAAAAAGGGCGAAGGAGGAGCAATATATAATGACAACTAATGATACTCCTATCGAACAAGAGCATTGGAATAATTGGATAATGTATCGCAGTAATGATGCTGCTAATGAACTAATCATACATTATATGTACTTGGTAAACTTTCATGTAGAGAGAATTGCTAGTAATGTACCGAAAAGCGTGAGTAGGGATGATATTAAGAGTCTTGGTTTGCTCGGATTGTATGATGCGTTAAAAAAGTTTGATCCAAGTCGTGATTTGAAATTCGATACATATGCCTCCTTTCGTATAAAAGGCTCGATTCTTGATGGCTTGAGAAAGATTGATTGGCTTCCAAGGTCCTTGAGAGAAAAGACGAAAAAGGTGGACCAGGCTACACTAGAACTTGAACAAGCCTTACAGAGACAGCCCAGTTCTCAGGAAATCGCTGATACACTGGGGATATCTTCCCAAGAAGTAGAATCAATCGTAAGTGATTCCCTCTATGCGAATGTTCTATCGATTGAAGAAAAGTCCAAAAATGGATCAGAAGGTTTGAAAGAAGGAATCGGATATTCAATCCCAGATGATGAAGCGATATTACCGGATACAATGCTTCTTCAAGGTGAATGGAAAGAAGAACTAGTTGCAGGGATTAAAGCATTAAATAAGAACGAACAAATGATTGTTAGCTTGTTTTATTTTGATGAATTAACTTTTACAGAAATTGGTCAGGTTTTAGATTTAACTACCTCAAGAATATCCCAAATCCACAAAAAGGCGATTTTCAAACTAAAAAACACGTTGACCAAGATACAAAATGTTTTATAGCTTATAAAGTTCTAAAGGGGTAAAGGGAATATGGATGAAATCGACAAATACTTTTATATTGTTATAGCCAAAGATCATTTATCTGCACAAATATATTGTACCGATTCTTACCATCATGATTTAGATCTAGATTTTAATGAAGAACAAATAATGGGATTCTTGCAAAAAAATAAAGTGAATTATGGGATTGATCACCAGGTGATTCGGCAGGTTTCAGCGACTATTGGGAAAGAAGCCTTTCCATTAGTAATTGCAAAAGGCTTACCAGCGATAAACGGGAAAGACGGAGAAATTACATATGAAACAAATTTTAGTACGGAAATTGTCCATGATTCAGAATGGGATTTTCGTGAGGTGATGCATATTCCATCTGTTGCAACTGGGCAGAAATTGGCTACTTTAATGAATCCAACTGTTGGACAAGAGGGGGTTACAGTGGAAGGTAATCGAATAAAGGCATTTCCTGGAAAACGGCTGATTATCAAAACAGGAAAAAATGTTGTTTATCGAGAGGAAGATCAATCTTTTTTTGCTGTAACAAATGGTCAATTAACGCGAGTAGGTAATTATATTCATGTACATCCAGTGTTTGAAGTGCATGAGTCGATTTCCATGAAGACGGGGAATTTAGACTTTATTGGTTCGATAATTATTCATGGGGATGTTCCAAATGGGTTTACAGTAAAAGCGGGGGGCGATATTAAAATATTCGGCATGGTTGAAGCGGCAACGGTTATTTCTGAAGGATCGATTTATATTTCTGAAGGATTTGTAGGTAATAATATCGGGCTTATTCAAGCAAAGGAAAATATTAAAGTTGGCTATATTAATCAAGGTGAGGTTTGTGCAGGAAAAGATCTATTTGTCGAAAATTCCATCTTACATAGCAATTGTCTAGCCAGAAATCAAGTTGTTTGTCAACAGGGCAATATTATTGGTGGCACGCTGTCAGCGGGAAAATCTGTTGATGTAAAGGACATTGGTAATCATTTAGGAACGAAAACAGAAGTTGTCTTTGGTATAGACAAGTCGATTCAGGATAGGAAGGACCAGTTATTCTCTGAAAAGGAGAAATTACAGGATGCACTAACTAAACTAGAGATATTAGGGAAGAGGTTAGAGGGACAAAGCAATTTACAAAGCCCTAGATCGCGTATTTCTTATCTAAGATACAGAAATACCGTGCATAAAGCGGAAACGCGATTAATCAAATTGGAAGAAGTGTTAGAACAGTTGGATGCACAAATCGGCAGTGAAAAAGAAGCATCATTACTTGTCAGAAATTTTATCCATTCCAATGTTATTGTTTCCTTTGGGAAGTATAAACAGATGATTCGAGAGAGTTATCATTATGTAGCAATTCATTTAATTAAGAATGAGATTGTCATTCATCCTTTATTTAATTAGTGAATCGATTTAATGTGCCTGTGTAGGTGCTAAGAGAATTAGCCATTTGGAGGAAATCATGCAATCATTATTACTTATTATTAGTTTCTTGCTACATATTGCTGCATTATATGCAATTTATCGTCTCTATCAACAGGTTCAATCATTTAAGAAAGAAGATACTACGGAAGTTATGGAATTATTTGAAACCTATTTACTAGAAATAAAGGAAGAAAATAATCGATTACAGGAAGAACTCAATTCAAGTTCATCATCCAATAACACTTCTTGGAAGTCACATGCTGTTTCAGAGGATAAAATGAATCATGATCCTGTTCCCCAAAAGGAAGTATCGCAAGAACCACAGGATACTATTGACACTCCCATTATTGATGAAAAAGTTCATGATGTAATGGAAACCTCCTTAGAGGCAAAAATACTACAGCTACACCATCAAGGAATGTCAATCATGGAAATAGCACAACAATTAAACCGCGGGAAAACAGAAGTAGAACTATTTATTAAAATGTATAAAAAAAATAAGGGAAATGCTTGATTACATCATGTTGATATGGTATAGTAACTTCTGGTGTAAATACTATGTTCAAATTATTGAATAGGTAAATAAAACACACGTTTGGTGATTTATGTGAAGGGTGCCATTGGATATTTTGGTCTTTACATGAAGATGATCTAAACGGAGGGAAACAAAAAAACCAAATAGGAGGAATTTATTATGGCAGCAATCTCGATGAAACAACTATTAGAAGCTGGCGTTCATTTCGGACATCAGACTCGTCGTTGGAATCCTAAGATGAAAAAATACATCTTCACGGAGCGTAACGGAATTTATATCATTGACCTACAAAAAACAGTTAAGAAGGTTGATGAAGCTTATAACTTTGTTAAGGAAATCGCATCAAATGGTGGTACAATCCTTTTCGTTGGTACTAAAAAACAAGCACAAGACTCAGTAAGAGACGAAGCAATTCGTTCTGGTATGTACTTTGTTAATCAACGTTGGTTAGGTGGTACACTTACAAACTTCCAAACAATCCGTAAACGTATCAATCGTCTAAAAGATATTGAACGTATGGAAGAAGATGGAACATTTGAAGTATTACCTAAAAAAGAAGTTGTAAATTTATTAAAAGAAAAAGATCGTTTAGTTAAATTCTTAGGTGGAATTAAAGAAATGACAAAGCTTCCAGATGCTTTGTTCATCGTTGACCCACGTAAAGAACGTATTGCGATCGCTGAAGCTCATAAATTAAACATTCCGATTATCGGAATTGTTGATACAAACTGTGATCCAGATGAAATCGATTATGTTATTCCAGCAAATGATGATGCTATTCGTGCTGTTAAACTTTTGACATCTAAAATGGCGGATGCTATTTTAGAAGTGAAACAAGAAGAAGAAGTTGAAGAGCTTCCTGAAGAAGTTGTAACTGAAGAAGTTATTGCAGAAGCAGAACAAGCATAATCAAGCTTTTAGGTGATAGGTAGGTTTCGTTACACGTATCTACCAAAAAAAAGGTTAAGGTGATAAGAGGAGAGGAACCTTTTATCACCTTTTTCAAAGAGTTTATTTAGAAGACATGAAGACATTAAAAGGAGGACAAGATCATGAATATTACTGCTAAAATGGTAAAAGAGTTACGTGAAAAGACTGGTGCGGGTATGATGGATTGTAAAAAAGCACTTCAACAAACAGAAGGTGACATCGACAAAGCAATTGACTACCTTCGTGAAAACGGAATTGCAAAAGCCTCTAAAAAAGCAGACCGAATTGCTGCTGAAGGTGCTGCATATGTTGAAGTAGATAATAATACTGCTGTACTTCTTGAAGTGAACTGTGAAACTGATTTTGTAACGAAAAACGATATGTTTAAAGATTTACTAGCAGAGTTAGGGAAACACTTAGTGAAAGAACAACCGGCAAACGTGGAAGAAGCATTACAACAAAAACTTCATGGTGAGGGTGAAACTGTAGAAACATTCATCAATGAAGCAGTAGCTAAGATCGGTGAAAAGATTTCTCTACGTCGTTTCGCAATCTTTAACAAAACAGATAATGATGCTTTTGGTGCTTACTTACATATGGGCGGAAACATCGGAGTTCTATCTGTACTTGAAGGAACAACAGACGAGCAATTAGCGAAAGATATCGCAATGCATGTTGCAGCTGTTAAGCCTAAATATGTTTCTCGTGATGCAGTTTCTGAAGAAGAAACAAATCATGAGCGTGAAATCTTAAAAGCACAAGCATTAAATGAAGGAAAACCCGAAAATATTGTTGAAAAAATGGTTGAAGGTCGTTTAAATAAATTCTTTGAAGAAATTTGCCTTCTAGATCAAAGCTTCATTAAAGATCCAGATCAAAAGGTTAAAAAATATGTAGCAGATAAAGGTGCTACAGTTAAGTCCTTTGTTCGTTATGAAGTTGGTGAAGGATTAGAAAAACGCGAAGAAAACTTTGCTGAAGAAGTAATGAGCCAAATCAACAAGCAATAAGTAATTTAAATATGGTTGTATTCTGAAATAGGGAACAAATTTTGTTCCCTATTTCAACATAACCCCATCAATTTTTGTGGGAGAGTTTAAATTACAAGGGAAAATATCAAGTTCTATGGAGGTAATTATGACAACAGCAAAGTACCGTAGAATTGTCTTGAAATTAAGTGGGGAAGCCTTAAGTGGTGATCAAGATTATGGCATAAACCCTAAGACGATTAAATCAATTGCAGAACAAGTGAAAGAAGTAGTAGAATTAGGTGTAGAAGTAGCCATCGTTGTTGGTGGAGGAAACATTTGGCGTGGGAAAGTCGGAAGTGAAATGGGAATGGACCGTGCCTCAGCAGATTATATGGGAATGCTGGCAACAGTAATGAACTCCCTTGCACTGCAAGATGGGCTGGAAAACGTCGGTGTTGAAACTCGAGTACAAACATCAATTGAAATGCGTCAGGTTGCTGAACCATACATAAGAAGAAGAGCAATCAGACATTTAGAGAAGAAACGTGTTGTTATTTTCGCTGCTGGTACAGGGAATCCATATTTCTCTACTGACACGACTGCAGCATTAAGAGCTGCTGAAATCGAAGCAGAAGTAATCTTAATGGCGAAGAATAATGTTGATGGCGTTTATACAGCGGATCCTAAAATAGATAAAGATGCAACAAAATACGAAAGTTTATCCTATATGGAAATGTTGAATGAAGGTCTAGGCGTTATGGATGCAACAGCTTCATCACTAAGTATGGATAATGATATCCCATTAATTGTATTTTCTATCACAGAAGAAGGAAATATTAAAAAAGTTGTCGAAGGTGAAACAATCGGGACAACAATAAGGGGGAAATAAATATGTCAGATGTAGTTATGAACGAATTGAAGGATAAAATGGAACAAGCTGTTCAAGCTTTTTCAAAGAGTTTAGCAACAGTAAGAGCAGGACGCGCTAATCCAAGTATTTTGGATGGTGTAAACGTGGATTATTACGGTGCTGCAACACCTTTAAATCAAATTGCTTCTATTTCAGCTGCGGAAGCAAGATTATTAGTAATCACACCATATGACAAAACTGCGATTAAAGATATTGAAAAAGCAATTCAAATCGCAGACCTTGGACTTACACCGTCAAATGATGGAAATGTTATTCGTATTAGTATTCCAGCACTTACGGAAGAAAGACGTAAAGATTTAGTTAAAGTTGTCGGTAAATATGCTGAAGAGTATCGTGTGCAGGTCAGAAATGTTCGTCGTGATGCTAATGAACAATTAAAAAAAGAAGAGAAGAATAGTGAAATCACAGAGGATGAATTAAGAAGCTCACAAGAAACAGTTCAAAAAGAAACTGATAATTTCATTGCGAAAATTGAACAGTTAGCAAAAGAAAAAGAACAAGAAATTATGGAAGTATAATATCAAGATCCTATGTAGGAAGTCTTGCTACAGCTTGAGTACTTGAGCTGGACATGTCCTAACTTGTTGCGAAATATAAAAGGTCATTCTAATATAAAAAGTGAATTCCACCTTTATTTATTCCTTGTTTAAGTGTAAAATAATATAAGAATAGCCCTCTTGTATAAGGGGGCTTTTGTATTTTTATCCTCTACTCGTTATAATAAAATGAATTGAATGTTATAATGGACAGGATGAACGGTGGAACGTTTACTTATAAGTGCAACTAAGGCTGAAACCCTAGTTTTTTCCCTTTTGAAGTCGCATTGATGGCACTGTAATATAAACTTTACGCGTACTATAATTCCTTATTCATTCATAATAATTATGTAAGAGGAAGACGTATTCAATCAACAAATGCGGAGGACAAACAATGGCGATGAAAATTCCATTTTTTAAAAGTAAACAAATCGAACAACAAGAACAAGGAGATGCCTTAGAAAATATTCCAAATCATGTCGCAATTATTATGGATGGAAATGGACGTTGGGCAGAGAAACGAGGATTACCTCGTATTGCTGGACATCAGGCAGGTGTAAAGACAGTGAATAACATTGTAAAAGCAGCTGTTGATGCAAATATACAAATTCTTACTCTATACGCTTTTTCAACCGAAAATTGGAATAGACCAAAATCAGAGATTGACTTTATTATGAAATTACCAAAGGAGTTTTTACATATATATCTTCCAGGACTAATTGATAATAATGTAAAAATTAACATGATTGGTGAAATTTCGGCGCTGCCGAAGCATACGCAAGAAGCAGTTCAATATGCGATTAATAAAACGAAAGATAATGATGGCCTACTTTTAAATTTTGCGCTTAACTATGGAAGTAGATCGGAAATTATGCGCGCGGTTAAGCAAATGATGACCGATATTGATTGTTCGAAACTATCGATTGATTCGATAGATGAGAAGGTCTTTTCAGAATACCTTTATACGCATAATTTGACAGATCCAGACTTATTAATTCGTACAAGTGGCGAACAACGTCTAAGTAATTTTTTATTATGGCAAT
Organism: Oceanobacillus arenosus; assembly: GCF_003369575.1. Lineage (GTDB taxonomy): Bacteria > Bacillota > Bacilli > Bacillales > Amphibacillaceae > Oceanobacillus > Oceanobacillus arenosus. The sequence goes on from NZ_PIOC01000012.1 coordinate 66,259, forward strand.
TAGCTTACACAGAGTTTTGGTTTACAGATGTATTATGGCCTGATTTTACTAAAGAAGTATTTGGACAAGCGTTGGACGAATATCAACAACGCAAAAGACGCTATGGAGGTATATAAGGTGGGGAAAGACTTATGAAGCAAAGAACAATCACAGCAATATTGGCCCTAATTGTATTCGTACCCTTTGTTATCATCGGCGGGTGGCCATTTAAAATATTCGTTGCCACTTTGGCAACAATCAGTTTATTTGAGCTTGTTCGGATGAGAAAAAACAGTGGATATTGGATTAGTTTTATTTTAGCAGTACTACTGCTTTGGGTCATATTACTATATAACCAATCAGAAATCTTATCATTCCTCGTACTATCTGAACTGGAAATGATAACAATCATTATTTTACTATTATTATCCTACATTGTCTTAGTAAAAAATAAATTTACTTTTGACGATGCCGGCTTTACTCTACTAGCAACCTTTTATGTTGGATTAGGATTCTATTATCTAATGGAAACAAGGGATGGCGTGAATGGTCTAAGTAATATATTTTTTGCTTTCTTCATTATTTGGTCAACAGACACTGGCGCATACCTCTTCGGGCGCGCTTTTGGTAAACGAAAATTATGGCCAACAATTAGCCCAAATAAAACAGTCGAAGGTGCAATCGGTGGAATCTTGCTTGCATGTATTGTAGCGATTGTATTTCATCTCATACAACCATTTCCACATTCTTTACTTACTGTCATTGGCGTTACAATAGTTGCCTCTATTTTTGGACAAATTGGTGATCTTGTAGAATCTGCAATGAAACGAAATTATGGTGTAAAGGATTCAGGGAAAATCCTTCCTGGTCATGGTGGGATTTTAGACAGATTTGACAGTTTATTATTTGTCTTACCATTACTACATATTATCCAGTTTTTGTAAGTGACATGACTTTAGGCTTGTACAATTTAATATTATACGTTTAAATTTACTTATATCTAATTGCTTATCCAATTCCAATTAAAGGATGGTGCTACTTTTGACCACTATTATCGCGTTTATATTAATGTTTGGTTTATTAGTGTTTATTCACGAGTGGGGACACATGATTTTTGCAAAACGTGCTGGAATGCTTGTGCGTGAATTTGCAATTGGTTTTGGACCAAAAGTTTTGTCATTCACGAGAAATGAAACATTGTACACAATACGCTTAATTCCGGCTGGCGGATATGTTCGTGTAGCTGGTGAAGACCCTGAGATTATTGAACTAAAGCCTGGACACCATATTGGGCTAGAATTTAATCAAGCAGGTAAAGTTGATAAAATAATTGTAAATAATAAATCAAAACATCCGAATGCAAGAGTTATCGAGGTAGAGCGTGTAGACTTAGATCATCAGTTAATCATTGAAGGCTATGAAATTGATGAAGAGAGTGAGTTGCTCCGTTTCGATGTTGACGAAAAAGCATTTTTTATCATGGATGAAAAAGAAACACAAATAGCACCATATAATCGACAATTCGCATCAAAAACACCTGGACAGAGGGCAATGCAATTGTTTGCTGGTCCAATGATGAATTTCATACTTGCGATTGTTATCTTCATTATATTAGGTTTAATTCAAGGTGTACCAGTTGATGAAGCGCGTATGGGTAAAATTCTACCAAATACACCTGCAGAAGAAGCAGGGCTTCAACCAAATGATGAGGTTATCCAAATTGAAGAACAATCCATTTCAACCTGGGAAGAGTTTACAAGTGTTGTAAGAGATAACCCTGGTCAAGAAATTGATCTCATGATAGTAAGAGATGGACAAGAGGAAGCGATAACGCTTATTCCGAATGAGAAGGAATCAGTTGATCAGAAGGGCGAATCAATTACCATTGGGCAAATTGGTGTATATCAAGCAACCGAAAAGTCTGTATTAGGTACGTTAAAAAATGGATTTATCCAGACCTATGATATAACGAAATTAGTATTAACAAACTTAATGATGTTAATCACTGGACAGGTTTCCATTGACATGCTTTCAGGTCCTGTTGGAATTTATGATGCAACAGATCAAGTTGTTCAAACAGGATTTATGAATTTACTGTTATGGACAGCAATGTTAAGTGTTAATCTAGGAATTGTTAACCTAGTTCCTTTACCAGCACTTGATGGTGGGCGTTTACTGTTTGTTGCAATTGAAGCGATTCGCGGCAAACCAGTACCTCCAGAAAAAGAAGGGGTCTTTCATTTTGTAGGATTTGCATTACTAATGCTCTTAATGATTGTTGTAACATGGAATGATATCCAACGTCTATTCCTTTAGAAGAAATTAAACTTTGAAACCCTTGTCTTATTACTGGCAAGGGTTTCAGGTATTATACCGTTATATATGAGCAGGAGGGCTAACAATGGATATTTCAAAAAAGGACAAAATGCATTATTTATTACAGCAGCTCCAAATCCCCGAGGAATACCGCAAGCTATATTTTAATGAGAGCTATTTAGAGAAATTAGAAGTATTTAAGAAAACAAAAACGTGGCATTTTCATATTCATGTGGAAAAGGTTCTGCCAGCTAATATGTACTTGTCGCTAAAGGCCAAACTAAAGGAAACCTTTCAACAAATTGCTGGCATCGACATCACGATAACTGCCGATGATAAAGCATGTACAGGAGAAATGATTACAGGTTATTGGAAAAACTATATTACATCCATTACAAACCTATCTCCAGCATATCGAGATTTAGTGCAAAATCAAGCGCCTGCAGTTAACGGTAATAAGATTATGTTAACTGCAAGGAATGGTGCTGAAGCAAATGCACTGAAAAAACGACTTGAGGCAGACTTTAATCTATATTGTAAAAAAATAGGGACACTGGCATATTCGTTGGAAATAGAAGTGAAGAAGAATTTAGCAGATATTGAGAAATTCAAAGAACAAAAGGCAAAAGAAGATCAGCAGATTGTACTTAAAACTGTTCAGGAAAAAGAAAAACGTGACCAAGAAAAAGTAAGTCATGAAAATCAACCATTACAGCTTGGCTATAAAATTCAAGATGAACCAATCCAAATGGAACAAATTCAGGATGAAGAACGTCGTGTAACAGTACAAGGTTATATCTTTTCTGTTGAAGTACGGGAATTGCGATCTGGCAGAAGCTTATTAATTGTTAAAGCAACAGATTATACAGATTCATTGCAAATCAAGAAATTTTCTAACGGTGATGATGATGTTGCCCAATTTAAATCTGTCAAAGAAGGCATGTGGATTAAAGCAAGGGGAAGCATCCAGACAGACATGTATTCAAATGAGCTAGCGATGATGGCTAATGATATCCATGAAATTAAAGTGGAACAACGTAAAGATGAAGCAAAGGAAAATGAGAAACGTGTCGAATTACACGCACATACAACAATGAGTCAAATGGATGCTGTTGTTTCACCAAGTGCTCTAGTTACTCAGGCTGCAAAGTGGGGACATAAAGCAATTGCCATCACAGACCATGCGGGTGTTCAAGGTTTCCCAGATGCATATGCAGCAGGAAAAAAGAACGAGATTAAAGTATTGTATGGAGTAGAAGCAAATTTAGTTGATGATGGTGTTCCAATTGCATATAACGAGAAGGACATCGGGCTAGAAGAAGCTACCTATATTGTATTTGACGTCGAAACAACGGGCCTGTCAGCTGTATATGATACGATAATTGAGCTTGCTGCTGTGAAAATTCATAAAGGTGAAATTATGGACCGATTCGAGGCATTTGCCAATCCGCATCATCCCTTATCTGATACGACAATAGAATTAACTGGAATTACTGATGATATGGTGAAAGATGCACCAGAGGTTGATGAGGTCATACGGGATTTCCATGAATGGATGGGGGATGATATCCTCGTCGCACATAATGCAAGTTTTGATATGGGATTCTTGAATCAGGCGTTAAGCAGAATTAATTATGACAACGCGGTAAATCCTGTTGTTGACACATTAGAATTAGCTCGTTTTCTTTTCCCAGAATTGAAAAACCATCGCCTAAATACACTGTGTAAGCATCTCGATATTGAGCTTACACAGCACCACAGAGCAATTTATGATGCCGAAGCAACCGGTTATTTACTTTGGAAACTCGTCCAGAAGTTGTTAAATCAAGAGATTATCAATCATAACCAATTGAATAATCATATGGGTGAAGGGAATGCATATCAGCGCTCACGTCCGTTCCACTGTATTTTGCTGGCACAGACGGATGAAGGATTGAAGAATCTTTATAAGCTTGTTTCCTATGCACATATTGATTATTTCTATCGTGTGCCAAGACTACCAAGATCCGTTTTGCAAAAGCACCGGGACGGGTTATTGGTTGGGACTGCGTGTGATCGTGGGGAAGTATTTGAAACGATGATGCAAAAATCAGCCGATGAAGCAGAGCGTGTTGCTGCATTTTATGACTATATTGAAGTACAGCCGCCGACAAACTATGTCCATCTAATCGAAAAAGATCTCGTACAAAATGAAGCACAGGTCATGGATATTATTTCCAATATTGTTGCGATGGGCGACCGGATGAATAAAACAGTAGTTGCAACGGGAAATGTCCATTATATTGACGAGCATGATAAACAATATCGACAAATCCTTATCTCATCGCAAGCCGGAAATCCTTTAAGTCGTCAAACGTTGCCTGACACACCTTTCCGTACGACGAATGAAATGTTGGAGTGTTTCCAGTTCTTAGGAGAAGAAAAGGCATATGAAATCGTCGTGACCAATCCTAATCAGCTTGCAGATGACATCGAAGAGCTTTCTCCGGTTAAAGATGGACTGTATACTCCTACCATTGATGGTGCTGAACAGGAAATGCGTGATCTTTGTTATACGAATGCGAAGCGAATATATGGTGAACCGGTTCCGAAAATTGTCGTAGATCGCCTAGAAAAGGAATTGGAGAGTATTATCGGTCATGGATTTGCTGTAATTTACTTAATTTCCCATAAACTAGTGAAAAAATCACTTGATGATGGTTATCTCGTTGGTTCGCGTGGGTCTGTTGGATCGTCACTTGTAGCCACGATGTCAGAGATAACAGAGGTAAATCCGCTCGTACCACATTATGTTTGTCCAGAATGTCAATATAATGAATTTATTACAGATGGTTCTGTCGGAAGTGGTTTTGATTTACCGGATAAAAGCTGTCCAAATTGTAATACACCTTTGAAAAAAGATGGACATGATATCCCGTTTGAAACATTCCTTGGCTTCAAGGGGGATAAAGTACCAGATATTGATTTAAATTTCTCTGGAGATTACCAATCACGAGCACATAATTATACGAAGGTATTATTTGGTGAGGATAAAGTTTTCCGAGCGGGAACGATTGGAACGGTTGCAGAAAAAACTGCATATGGCTATGTAAAAGGCTATGCGTCTGATAAACAAGTAGTCTATAAAAATGCGGAAATTGATCGTTTAGTAAAAGGCAGTACAGGGGTAAAACGAACAACTGGACAGCATCCAGGGGGGATCATCGTTGTACCAGAGGATAAGGAAATTTTTGATTTTACACCAATTCAATTCCCAGCTGATGATCGTAATAGTGAATGGAAAACGACACATTTCGACTTCCATTCCATCCATGATAATTTATTGAAGCTCGATATACTCGGTCATGATGATCCGACCGTAATTCGGATGCTGCAGGATTTAAGTGGGATTGATCCTAAAACGATTCCAACGGATGATCCAGATGTATTTAAACTATTTTCTGGTACGGAAGCACTTGGTGTTACATCTGAACAAATTAATAGTAAAACAGGCACGTTGGGACTGCCTGAATTTGGAACAAAATTTGTTCGGCAAATGCTGGAAGATACGAAGCCATCAACATTTGCAGAACTATTAATCATTTCTGGGTTATCCCATGGTACAGATGTATGGCTTGGGAATGCCCAGGATCTAATCAATGATGGCACCTGTGTTCTAACAGAGGTTATCGGTTGTCGTGATGATATTATGGTATACCTTATCCACAAAGGTTTGGAAGCGTCATTGGCATTTAAAATCATGGAATCCGTCCGTAAAGGGAAAGGATTACAAGATGAATGGATAGTCGAAATGCGGAAAAACAATGTTCCTAACTGGTATATTGAGTCCTGTAAAAAGATTAAATATATGTTTCCGAAAGCACATGCTGCTGCATATGCATTAAATGCAATCCGGATTGCATATTTTAAAGTGCATTATCCAATTTATTTCTATGCTGCATATTTCACGGTTCGAGCAGATGATTTTGATTTAGAGACAATGGCGAAAGGTTCAGAGGCAATTCGAAAACAGATTCAAGGTATTGCTGTAAAAGGTAATGATGCCTCACCGAAAGAGAAGAACTTATTAACCGTTTTAGAACTTGCACTCGAAATGTGTGAGCGTGGACTATCATTCAAAAAAGTGGATCTATATAAATCAAGTGCAACTGAATTTGTTGTTGATGGGGACAGTTTAATCCCACCGTTTAATGCAATCGATGGATTAGGTACCAATGCGGCATTAAACATCGTTAAAGCAAGAGAAGAAGGCGAGTTCCTATCGAAAGAAGATTTACGTGAGCGTAGTAAGATATCCAAAACTGTATTAGAATATCTCGATAACATGGGCTGCCTAGAAGGAATGGAAGAGAAAAACCAACTTTCTTTGTTCTAATTATAATTTCGTCTGTAGCCATTGTTGATTGGGAATGTACTGCTGATTTCCGAAGCCGTAAGACACGTTCAAGTCCTCCTTGCTATTAGAAATCAGCCTATACAACGCGCAAAATTGGTAAATCTTGCATCGATACTATGTTTGTGATATAATAATCTCTGGTAAGTAATGATACGGACAGTCAAAGAGTGGGTGAAAACCCACTCTTTCTTCATAGTTCTATTCCACACTGACAAAAGATCCCCTTGCCACGAGTTTAGGCAGGGGGTTTATATTTACAAGAGGAATAAATGAAGAAGCATGAATTAGTCCATAATATACGTAAGACTACAACTGAATAAAGGAGGATGAAAGTTGGGTTCTCAAGTAATAAAAATGACCGAGGAATTAGTTCAGCCTATTCTGGAAGAAAAACAATTAGAACTAGTGGATATCGAGTATGTTAAAGAAGGAAAAAATTGGTTCCTTCGTATTTATATCGATAAACCAGGTGGGATTGATATTACGGAATGTGGAGATGTATCTGAAGCGCTGAGTGAAAAGCTTGATGCAACAGACCCAATAAAGGATCCATATTTCCTAGAGGTCTCATCACCAGGTGTTGAAAGACCACTAAAAACTAAGGAAGACTTTCATAACAATATATCTAAAAATATGTATATTAAACTATATGAACCAATTGATGATGAAAAAGAGTATGAAGGTATTTTAAAGAAATTTGAAGATAATATATTAACGATCGAATATAAAATTAAAAATCGAGTGAAACAAGTAGAAATTCCATATGACAAAATAGCAAAAGCAAGAATTGCTGTCACGTTTTAAGGGGGAAAAGAAAGTGAGCAGTCAGTTGTTTGATGCAATTGATAATTTATCAAATGAAAAAGGTATTGACAAAAAAGTATTATTAGAGGCATTAGAAGCCGCATTAATATCAGCATATAAGAAGAATTTCAAATCTGCCTCTAATGTTAGAGTTGAATTAAATGAAGCAACAGGTAAAATGAGTGTTTACTCAAGAAAAACAGTAGTAGAAGAAGTGGAGGATCCACAGCTTGAAATTTCTTTAGATGAGGCGAGAAAGATTGATCCTAATTATGAATTAGAGGATACGATTGAACTAGAAGTAACACCAAAGGACTTCGGACGAATTGCTGCACAAGCAGCGAAACAAGTAGTAACGCAACGAGTAAGAGAAGCAGAGCGTGGCGTCATCTTCTCTGAATATATTGATCGCGAAGAAGATGTAATGACTGGGATTATTCAACGTGAGGACCCGCGATTTGTTTATGTGAATTTAGGAAAAGTGGAAGCAAAACTTGCTGAAGCTGAACAAATGCCGACGGAAGAATATAAGATCCATGATCGTTTGAAAGTGTTTGTTACTAAAGTTGAGAACACGAGTAAGGGACCCCAAATATATGTTTCAAGATCCCATCCGGGGCTGTTAAAACGTCTGTTTGAAATGGAAGTTCCAGAAATATTTGATGGTGTTGTAGAAATCAAGTCTGTGGCTAGAGAAGCAGGAGACCGCTCAAAACTATCCGTATATGCTACCAATCCGGAAATCGATCCAGTTGGTTCATGTGTTGGTCAAAGAGGACAACGTGTACAAGCAATCGTGGATGAACTAAAAGGTGAAAAAATCGATATTGTTGAATGGTCAGAGGATCCGAAAGTATATGTTGCGAATGCACTAAGCCCATCAAAAGTTGTTGATGTCATCGTAAATGAAGAAGAAAAAGCAACAACAGTAATCGTGCCGGATTATCAATTATCGTTAGCCATTGGAAAACGTGGGCAAAATGCAAGACTAGCCGCGAAGCTTACAGGCTGGAAAATTGATATTAAGAGTGAAACAGAAGCAAGAGAAGAAGGTCTATTAACCGAAACAGAGGATACGTATTCAGATTCAGAAGAAGCGGAAGACTTGTTCGAATAAGGAGGGATACGTATGGTAAAACAACGGAAGACACCAGAACGGAAATGCATTATAACGAATGAAATGAAACCAAAAAAAGACCTCATCCGTGTTGTACGCAACAAAGAAGGAGAAGTCTTTGTTGATCCAACTGGCAAGAAAAATGGACGCGGTGCTTACTTATCTCGGGACTTGGATGTCATTGTAAAGGCGGAGAAATCAAATGCACTTAATCGCCAGTTAAATACGGAAGTCGATGCTTCCATATATGAAGAATTAAGAATTCTTGTCACAGGTAATGCCAATGAAAAATAGTTATCTAAACCTAATTGGGCTTGCATATCGAGCTAGAAAGTGTTCCTTAGGTGAAGAATTGATTATTAAGGATATTCAAAACCAGCGTGCAAAATTAGTGCTTTTAGCAAGTGATACTGGTCCACAAACGAAGAAGAAAATAATGGATAAATGTAGTTATTATAATGTGCCAGTTGTGATCGTAGATGATCGGGAAACACTATCGAACGCAATTGGGAAATCCCAAAGGGTTGCGGTAGGCATTCTAGATGCCGGTTTTGCAACTAAGATAAGATCGTTGTTGGGTAATTAATCTCGGGGGTGAACGTATGAGTAAAATGCGTGTATATGAATATGCAAAACAAATTAATACGTCAAGTAAAAATGTAATAGACTATTTGAAGGAATTGGATGTGGAAGTTTCGAATCATATGTCAACAATCTCAGACGATACAATCGTAAAATTAGATAAGAAATTCAGTAGTAAGCCGAAGCAAGAGGAGAAAACAGTACAACAAACAACCGTGAAAAATGATGCAAATAAAAACGGATCAAATCAAATGAAGAAGAAAGACAATCGCCCAGAGAAAAAGGGAAATACAACACAAAATAATAAATCCGGCGGTCATCAGAAAAATAATCGAAATCAAAATAGACGTCCGAATCATGCTAATAAAGGAAGAGGAAAACAAACATCCACACACCAATCAACTGTAGTTGAAACACCTGAAAAGATTACGTATAGTGATACATTGACGGTAAGTGGATTAGCTAGCAAACTTTATAAAAAAGAAGCGGAAATTATTAAAAAGTTAATGTTCATGGGTGTAATGGCAACGAAAAACCAAGATTTAGACGATAATACAATTGAACTGATTTGTAGTGAATATAATGTAGAGGTAGAGAAAGAAATCATTATTGAAGATACGAATTTTGATAAATACATCGTTGAAGATAAACCAGAGGATCTTGTTGAGCGACCTGCTGTAGTTACGATTATGGGGCATGTTGACCACGGAAAGACAACAACACTCGATTCGATTCGTAATACGAAAGTAACTGCTGGTGAGGCTGGAGGTATTACACAGCATATCGGTGCATATCAAGTAGATGTGAATGGAAAGAAAATAACATTCTTAGATACGCCAGGACATGCTGCGTTTACAAGCATGCGTTCACGTGGTGCACAAATTACAGATATTGCGATTCTAGTTGTAGCAGCGGATGATGGGGTTATGCCACAAACAATCGAAGCAATTAACCATGCAAAAGCAGCAGAAGTACCGATTATTGTTGCAGTGAATAAAGTGGATAAAGAAGCAGCGAACCCTGATCGCGTGATGCAGGAATTGACCGAGCATGGTCTTGTACCTGAAGACTGGGGCGGCGAGACTATTTTTGTAAAAATTTCAGCGAAACAACATACAGGTATCGATGATTTATTAGAAATGATTTTGCTCGTAGCTGAGGTTGAGGAATTAAAGGCAAATCCAAATACAAATGGATTTGGTACTGTTGTTGAAGCAGAGCTTGATAAAGGTCGAGGTTCTGTTGCAACATTACTCGTACAAAATGGTACCTTAAATGTAGGAGATCCCGTTGTAGTTGGTAATACATTTGGTCGTGTTCGTGCAATGGTAAATGATCTAGGCGAACGTGTTACAAGTGCAGGTCCATCTACTCCTGTAGCAATTACTGGATTACATGATGTGCCACAGGCCGGTGACCAATTCTTAGTATTTAAGGATGAGAAAAAAGCGCGTCAAATTGGAGAAGCGCGTCAGCAAAAACATATCATGGAAAATCGTCATGAACAAACGAAAATTAGCTTAGATGATCTATTTGAGCAAATTAAACTTGGTGAAATGAAAGAATTAAATATTATTATCAAGGCGGATGTACAAGGGTCTGCTGAAGCACTTTCGTCATCGCTTCAAAAGATTGATGTAGAAGGCGTTAATATTAAAATCATCCATTCCGGTGTAGGTGCGATTACAGAGTCAGATATTATCTTAGCTTCTGCTTCAAATGCGATTGTTATCGGCTTTAATGTCCGTCCAGATGTGAATGCGAAGAAAGCTGCAGAATCTGAAAAAGTAGATGTTCGCCTGCATCGTGTTATTTATAGTGCAATTGAAGAAATTGAATCTGCAATGAAAGGCTTGCTTGACCCAGAATTTGAAGAGCAGGTTATCGGGCAAGCAGAAATACGTGAAACATTTAAAGTTTCTAAAGTTGGTACAATTGCAGGAAGCTATGTAACGGATGGTAAAATAACAAGAGATGCAAGTATTCGTTTAATCCGTGATGGTATTGTATTATTCGAAGGCGAAATTGATACGCTACGACGCTTTAAAGATGATGTAAAAGAAGTAGCACAAAACTATGAATGTGGTATTACGATTGCTAACTTTAATGATGTTAAAGAAGGCGACGTTATTGAAGCATATAAAATGGTAGAAATCGAACGCAAATGATCTTATTTGCGGAGGTTGAATGCAAGTTGTATGAAGGAAATTCGCTCAAAGAAAAACGCTCTGTTATCAAAAGATTATTAGCAAAGTTACGTAAGGATTATAATGTTGCGGTGACGGAACTGGATTATCATGATCTTTGGCAACGGACTAAAATTGGGATTGTCACCATTTCAACGGATTTATCACATGCTGAACAAAGAATCCAAAAGACGTTACAGGTTATTGACTCTTTTCCAGAATTAGAACGTACAATTACAACTGTGGAACGCATATAAGCGCCTTTCTTCCTGTAATTTATTACAAAATTGCAGGAAGAGGATAATAGGTTTTTGACGAGGTGAAAGTATAATGTCTGAATTACGTGCAAATCGAATTGCAGAACAAATGAAAAAAGAACTAGGAGAAATTCTTACGCGTAAGTTAAAGGATCCAAGAGTTGGCTTCGTTACGGTAACGGATGTTGAAGTGACAGGGGATTTACAACAAGCAACAATATTCATTTCCGTTTTAGGTGATGAAAAGCAAAAACATGAAACCCTTACAGGACTAGCGAAAGCGAAAGGGTTTATCCGTACAGAAATCGGCAGAAGAATTCGTTTACGTAAAACTCCAGAGCTTATTTTTGAATTTGATGAAGCATTTGAATATGGTAATCGTATTGATACGATTTTACGTGATCTAAATAAATAATAATATGAATCTGACTTGGTTATTCATTTAACCAGTCAGATTTTTCCATGGGAAAATAAATATCGATATTTTATGTTTTTGGAGCTGATTATATGAATGGTATTTTACCATTGTGGAAGCCAAAGGGAATGACATCACATGATTGTGTGATGAAGTGTAGAAGGCTGTTTAAAACCAGGAAGGTTGGTCACACTGGAACCCTTGATCCTGAAGTGGAAGGTGTTCTACCAATCTGTATTGGCGAGGCAACCAAAATTGTCCCGTTTTTAACCGATACAAAAAAAACGTATATAGCAGAAGTGAAGCTAGGAACGGCGACAGATACAGAAGATGCACAAGGAAAAGTAGTCGAAGCAAAGAAAGTAGTGACCCCCATAGCAGAGAACACAATTAATGAAGTGCTAGAATCTTTCATGGGAACGATTACACAAATCCCGCCGATGTATTCCGCCGTTAAAGTAAATGGAAGAAAACTATATGAATATGCTAGAGCAAATGAAACAGTGGAACGGCCAAAACGGGAGATCACCATTTATGATATCCAGTTATTATCATTGGATACAGATAGTTTCAAAATCAAGGTGCTATGTTCAAAAGGTACGTATATCCGTACATTATGTGTTGATATTGGTAAAAAATTAGGATATCCTGCACATATGTCTGCTCTAGTTCGGACAAATACCGGTTCGTTTTCCGAGAAAAATACAGTGACATTTGCTAATATAGAAGAGGCTGCTGAAATTAATGAACAGGAAAGATTACTTGTTCCTATTATTCATGGAGTAGATCATCTAGCCATACTTGATGTTGATGAAGTAACAACATCTAAAGTGATGAATGGTCAAAAGCTGCCAAAGCCACAACAGACAATTGAAACAGATCCATTTTTAGTTATGCATGAGCAGCAATTATTAGCAATTTATCAGAACCACCCTGATCATCCGGACCAAATTAAACCGGTTCGAGTATTTAATGGGTGAGAAAGAAGTGAAAAAATTTGAGAACATTTGAATTAACATACCCACATGCCTTAGTTTTGGATGAATTACCAGATACGATTAGTGCGATTGGATTTTTTGATGGCATACATATAGGACATCAGAAAGTGATACAGGCGGCAATCGATGAAGCGAAAGAAAAGCATATGGAGAGTGCTGTCATCTCCTTTCACCCACATCCATCCGTAGTGTTGAAGAAGGATACACAACATGTGAAATACATTACACCGATGCGAGAAAAAAAGGAAATGCTTAAACAGTTAAATGTGGATCGGTTATATATTATCAAGTTTAATGAGAAACTATCTAAATTATCTCCGCAGGAATTCATAGATCACTTCATAATTGGCTTAAATATTAAACATTTAGTTGCTGGATTTGATTATACGTTTGGTCATAAGGGTAGTGGAAACATGAATAATTTAGCAGGGTATACGAGAGATAAATTTACGTTTACGACAATTAATAAATTCACATTGGATAACGAGAAGGTCAGTTCAACAAAAATTAGAGAGCTTTTACGAACAGGACAAGTTGAGGAAGCAAATCAGCTACTTGGAAGGCCTTTTAAGCTGGATGGAATAGTAATAAAAGGCGACCAACGCGGCAGAGAACTAGGCTATCCAACTGCAAATTTAAGCGTCAATCCAGACACACTGCTCCCAAAACAGGGAATTTATGCAGTGAAAGTAATTTACAAGAATGAAACCTACGAAGGCATGGCTAGTATTGGGACAAACCCAACCTTTACTGCTGATCGTGAGGATTTATCTGTCGAAGTAAATATATTTGATTACAATAATGATTTGTATGGCGAAGAATTATATATCGAGTGGTATAAATATATGCGGGATGAAGAGAAATTTGCGAATGCCGAGGAACTTATCGTGCAATTAGCACTGGATGAGAAAAATATTCGTAGCTACTTTGGCAGATAATTACAACGAAGACTGTCAATATGTATGGAGGCGGCAATTAATTTCTCTAACCGTTCAATGTATTTCTGCTTGCATTTTAATTGGAAAAGAGTTATGCTTGTAATCGTAAAACCGTTGCTTGGCAAATCGTAACTCCGACGTTTGCTAGGAAACTGGGGATATAGAATTAAATTAGGAGGTGAGCCAGATGGCTATTACACAAGAACGTAAGAATGAAATTATCAATGAATACAAAGTACATGATACTGATACTGGTTCTCCAGAAGTACAAATTGCTGTACTAACTGCAGAAATCACAACTTTAAATGAACATTTACGTGTTCATAAAAAAGATCACCATTCACGTCGTGGTTTATTGAAAATGGTTGGTAAACGTCGTAATTTACTAACTTATCTTCGTAATAAAGATGTTACACGTTACCGTGAATTAATTAAACGACTTGGATTACGTCGATAATCTTAAAAAGCAGGAGAAATCCTGCTTTTTCTATTATTTTAAGGTATAATACATAAGATAATTAAAATCAAATTTACTTTTTTTCATTTAATATATAAAATGGAAAATATAACGTGATATTGAAAGGAGCACTTTAACTAATGGCAGAAGAAAAACACGTATTTTCTACAGAAATTGCAGGTAAAAAATTTACTGTAGAAATTGGAGAATTAGCAAAGCAAGCAAATGGTGCTTGTATGGTCCATTATGGAGATACATCTGTACTTTCTGTTGCAACGGCATCAAAAGAACCAAAAGACTTACCATTTTTCCCGTTAACGGTTAATTATGAAGAACGTCTATATGCTGTAGGGAAAATTCCCGGAGGATTTATCAAACGTGAAGGTAGACCGAGTGAAAAGGCAATACTTAATTCACGATTAATTGATCGCCCAATCCGCCCGCTATTTCCAGACGGGTTTAGAAATGAAGTGCAAGTAATTAGTATGGTTATGAGTGCAGATCAGGATTGTCCATCTGAAATTGCAGCAATGATTGGGTCATCCATTGCATTAGGTGTTTCTGATATTCCGTTTGCTGGACCGATAGCAGGTGTTCATGTTGGACGAGTTGACGGTGAATTTGTCATTAATCCAACAGTTGAACAAGCTGAGAAAAGTGATATCGAATTAACCGTTGCTGGTACGAAAGATGCGATTAATATGGTTGAAGCAGGTGCATTTGAAGTACCTGAAGAAATCATGCTGGAAGCAATTCTTTTCGGTCACAAAGAAATTATTCGTCTTGTTGAGTTTCAAGAGGAAATTGTGAAGCAAATTGGTGTAGAGAAGTTTGATGTTGTTATATCTGAAGTTAACGAAGAATTAGTTGCTCGAGTGGAAGCAGAAGCAAAGGTGAAATTGCATGAGGCAATTCAAGTGCAAGAGAAGCATGCAAGAGACGAAGCAATAAATCTTGTTAAAAAAGAAGTACTTGCTACATTTGATGAAGACGAACAAGATGTCATCAAAGATGTTAAATCTATTTTAGATAAAATGGTAAAGGCGGAAGTACGTCGATTAATTACCGTTGAAAAAATCCGCCCTGATGGAAGAAAAATTGACGAAATTCGTCCATTATCATCGCGAGTACATCTACTTCCACGGACACATGGTTCTGGATTATTTACCCGTGGACAAACCCAGGCACTAAGTATTTGTACTCTAGGTGCACTAGGTGATGTGCAAATATTAGATGGACTAGATTTGGAAGAAACAAAACGTTTCATGCACCACTACAATTTCCCGCAATTCAGTGTTGGGGAAACAGGTCCAATTCGCGGTCCAGGTCGTCGTGAAATTGGACATGGCGCATTAGGTGAACGGGCACTTGAGAAAGTTGTACCATCTGAGAAGGAATTCCCATATACCATTCGTTTAGTTTCGGAAGTATTAGAATCAAATGGTTCTACGTCGCAAGCAAGTATCTGTGCTAGTACATTAGCAATGATGGATGCAGGTGTACCGATTAAAGCACCAGTTGCGGGGATTGCCATGGGTCTAGTGAAAACTGGCGATGACTATACTATTTTAACGGATATCCAAGGTATGGAAGATGCGCTTGGTGATATGGACTTTAAAGTAGCTGGAACTGCGAAAGGTGTTACGGCATTGCAAATGGATATAAAAATTGACGGATTATCGTCTGAAATTTTATCCGAAGCATTAGCGCAAGCTAAAAAGGGTCGTATGCAAATTCTAGAATCCATGTTAGCCACAATTAATGAGCCAAAATCGGAGCTTTCTGAATATGCGCCTAAAATCCTAACAATGGAAATTAATCCAGATAAAATCCGCGATGTTATTGGACCGGGTGGAAAGCAAATCAATAAAATCATTGATGAAACTGGCGTTAAGATTGATATTGAGCAGGATGGTAAAGTCTTTATTTCTTCAACGAATTCATCGATGAATAAAGAGGCACAAAAAATCATCGAGGATCTTGTGAGAGAAGTTGAAGTTGGACAAATGTACTTAGGTACGGTCAAACGGATTGAGAAATTCGGAGCATTTGTTGAATTGTTCAAAGGTAAGGATGGTCTCGTTCATATCTCTGAATTAGCAGAAGAAAGAACCAATAAAGTGGAAGATGTTGTATCTATCGGCGATCAAATTATGGTAAAAGTAAAAGAAATTGATCGACAAGGTAGAATCAATCTCTCTCGAAAAGCTGTTTTAGTTGAAGATAAAGAAAGAAAAGAAAAGGCCAATCAATAATTAAATAAAGTTTGAAAAAGGAAGCTGGAGAATCAGTTTCTTTTTTTATACCCATTTTTTGATGTTTGATTAGTAGTTTAGATAAACTTCGGACTAGTTTAGGATGATATTTTGCCTCCTGTTCCACCGCTCCAGAAATACACTACGCTTTCCGCGGGGAGCTGGCGAGCATTCTTGTGCTGACGCACTGCGAAGTCTCGCCTAGGCTCTTCTTCCCGCAGGAGTCTCCGTGTACGAATAGTAACTGCTGGCAAGTTCTGAAATCATAATTATCACTAGTCCGCATTTTATTTCAATAGTTCATTATCATTCAATACTGATATGCTTTAACCGAAACTCTAATTAAACTGCCTTGCAAAATTGATTTAGAATTGGTATAAACCTGTCCATCCTTTGCATAAAGATGTATGGGAGGGATGAACGATGAAGAAATTTCGTAAGTATATAAATTTATTTATCTTTATGATCCTGGTCATATTAACATTTAATTCACAATATAATCCTTTTAAAATGGGTGACGTAGCCATTTTTTCACAAAGCAAAAAAGAAGACCCCTTGTATCAGGAAATTCTCGATAAGCAGTTAGAATATCAAGAAGATGCGGAAAATGCTTATATTGATGATGTTTGGAAAAAGACACCTGGAAGAAATGGTCGAGTAGTCAATGTGGATAAATCCTATGATAAGATGAAAGAAGCAGGCACATTCGATGGTTCACTTCTGGTTTATGAAAAAATAGAGCCGGAAGTTTCATTAAGTGACCTTCCAGCATCACCGATATATCGTGGCCATCCTAAAAAAGAGATGGTTGCTTTAATGATAAATGTATCATGGGGAACAGAGCATATACCAACAATGCTGAAAACCTTACAGGAAAATAAAGTTAAAGCAACGTTTTTTATTGAAGGAAAGTGGGCAAAGGAAAATTCTGAGCTAGTTAAAATGATCGATGAACAAGGTCATATCATTGGCAACCATGCATATAATCATCCTGACATGGCAAGGATATCAAATCAAAACATTGTAGATCAAATTGCCCAAACGAATGAAATTCTCGAAGCAATTACAGGTAAAACACCGAAGTGGTTTGCACCTCCAAGTGGAAGTTTTAATGACCAGGTAGTACAATCGGCATATAACCTAAATATGGAAACGATTCTTTGGACAGTGGATACCATTGATTGGAAGAATCCATCTGTATCTGTTATGATAAATCGAGTAAACAGCAAGCTGCACCCTGGAGCAACAATATTAATGCATCCTACCCCGGTTATGGCTGAGGGACTTGATTTATTGATCAAAACCATTAAAGAAAATGAATATCGAATCGGCACTATTGATAAACTATTAAACAATGATAGGTAATGGAAATAATAATTCATGATGTAGTGGACCATTGATTCAAATTATAGGAGGAACCATATTGATAGAAAAACATAACTGTAAAAATGGTGTAAGGATTGTGCTAGAGAAAATACCAGCAGTACGTTCTGTAACGATAGGTATTTGGGTATTAACAGGTTCAAGAAATGAAAACGGGCAAAACAACGGGATATCTCATTTTATCGAGCACATGCTTTTTAAAGGAACGAAGACAAGAACAGCTCAAGATATTGCGGAAGCATTTGATGCAATTGGTGGGCAAATTAATGCGTTTACTTCAAAAGAATATACGTGTTTCTATGCGAAAGTATTGGATACACATAAGGAGCATGCATTAGAGATTTTGGCAGATATGTTCTTTAACTCTGCTTTCGACGGGGAGGAAATGGAACGAGAGAAGAAGGTTGTATATGAAGAAATTAAAATGTATGAAGATACACCAGATGACATCGTTCATGATTTATTAGCTAGGGCATCTTTTGGAGAGCATCCACTTGGATATTCCATATTAGGTACGGAGGAGAAATTGAAATCCTTTACGCCAGATGATTTAAGAATATACATCAAGGAGCGCTATACACCTGAAAACGTCGTTATATCTGTTGCAGGAAATGTTGAGGAATCTTTTATCAATGATATTGACACATACTTCGGCGCATTTCAATCCAAGAGCAACCAATCCACTATTATAAAACCGACATTTTTAGCGCATAATATTGAACAATTTAAGGAAACAGAGCAAGCACATTTATGCTTCGGATTTAATGGTTTATCTGTTGGCGATGCGAATGCGTATAGCTTAGTTATTATGAATAATGTATTAGGTGGCAGTATGAGCTCAAGATTATTCCAAGATGTAAGGGAAAAGCAAGGGTTAGCCTATTCAGTGTTTTCGTATCACTCTGCGTTTTTAGATAATGGTTTATTAACGATATATGCAGGGACAGGGAAAGAACAGCTTCCACTGCTTCGCGATACGATTAAAAAGACAGTTGATACATTGATTGCTAAAGGGTTAACGGATAAGGAATTACATAATAGCAAGGAACAATTAAAAGGGAATTTAATGCTAGGTTTAGAAAGTACGAGTAGTCGGATGAACAGAAACGGCAGAAACGAATTATTATTACAACGTCATCGTTCATTGGATGAAATGATTCGGGAGATTGATGCAGTAGATCATGAATCAATTCAAAAAGTAATTGAATCAACTTTTAACCAGCCTGCTTCAATGGCCTTAATTGGTCCAGATAAGTTGGATTAATATGTCGACCTAACATAGCCTCATATTTTTAGCATATATATGTATTATGCCGAATAAATGGAGGGAATGCGATGCGTTTTAAAGATATCAGTGGCAAGGAAATTGTCAATGTAATTGAAGGGACACGTCTAGGAATGTTAGGGCAGACCGATTTAGAGATTAATGAGCAAACCGGACAAATCGAAGCTTTTATTATTCCGAATTATAAATGGTTTGGATTAAAAAAAGAGGGCGAAGAAACGAAAATCCGCTGGCAATCAATTAAAAAAATTGGCGAAGATATGATCATGGTGGAAACTGATACATTTGAATAAGCATGAAATGTAAGATCAAAAACGTTTATTCTGGACATGCCTGTCATATTAAGAAAAATGTAATAAGACGGTTTAACATTTTAATATTTGCTCATAAAAATGAGGCTGCATCCAGATTCTGTGGCATGTTAGGCTAATATCACAAAACCGTGGTATTAGCCTTTTTCATTTTATTCAAAACTCCTTATCACTCTCGGGCGCTCTCCACATAAGCTATTAAGAAGTATTTTTAAGGAATTGATGTTTGGGAGGGTATATGATATTGAGTCAGACAATTGCTGTTATTGGCGGCGATGCCAGATATCTTGAATTAATTAGGCAATTACAAACGTTACCAGATGCAATCATTATGCTTGTTGGCTATGATAAATTAGAGCAAGGATACATCGGTTTAAAACAGGTTGACTTTCATGAGCTAGAACTAGAAAAACTTGATGCAATTGTTTTACCTATTACTGGCACGGATTCAGAAGGCTATGTTGAGACAATATTTTCCGATCAAACGATCCAATTAACGAAAGAATGGTTTGACCAAATTACACGATCGACCATTGTTTTTACTGGAATCTCAAATGCTTATTTAGATGAAATTTCGGCAAATGATGCAATCTCACTCGTCCCACTGCTAGATCGTGATGATGTGGCGATTTATAATTCCATCCCAACGGCAGAGGGTGCGATTATGATGGCGATTGAAAATACGGATTATACGATTCATTCCTCGCGCGTGATTGTCACAGGCTTCGGTAGAGTAGGGAATACCGTTGCAAATAAGTTCTCAGCACTTGGAGCAAAGGTAGCGGTTAGTGCGAGAAATATTAAGGATTTAGCGAGAATAAATGAGATGGGATTAACAGCCTTCCCGTTAGAAAAATTACATGAATATACGAGTAAATGTGATTTATTAATTAATACAATTCCAGCGCATGTGGTAGACCAAAAGGCCATTCAGCAGCTTCCGGTGAGTGCGGTAATTATTGATCTTGCCTCAAAGCCAGGTGGAACCGACTTTGAATATGCAAAAAAGCGTGGGATTAAGGCGATTTTAGCAAGAAGTTTACCAAGTATTGTCGCACCGAAGACAGCTGGTAAGATTTTGGGTGATGTGGTGAAGCAAATAATGATGGATGAAGGGAGTACATCATGAGCTTAGCAGGTAAACGAATCGGGTTTGGCTTGACAGGATCCCATCATACGTATAGTAAAGCATTTATCGAGATGGAAAAGCTCATCGCCGGTGAGGTAGAATTGATCCCAATCGTTTCAGATACCGTAATGAATATGGATACGAAATTCGGTAAGGGTAGTGAGCATATTGAGAAAATTGAAGCCATCACAGGGAAACAAGTAATTGCAACCATTCCAGATGCAGAACCGCTTGGCCCAGATTATCCACTTGACTGTATGATCATTGCTCCACTTACAGGAAATTCCCTAAGTAAGCTCGCAAACGCCCATACGGATAACGCTGTTCTGATGGCTGCAAAATCAACAATCCGTAATGAAAGACCAGTCATTTTAGGAATTACAACGAATGATGCACTCGGTTTAAATGGTGTGAATCTAATGAAGCTAATGAATAGCAAGCATATTTACTTCATCCCGTTTGGTCAAGATAATCCTTTCAAAAAACCAAACTCATTAGTAGCAGATTTGGATTATTTAGCTGCCGCTGTAACAGCTGCACTGCAAGGTAAGCAACTTCAACCAGTAATTATTCCTTTTATTCGCTAAAATGTGATAAGATAGTACAAATATTAGAAATACATTTCAGGAGGAATCTTACAAATGACAGCAAAAACAACATATAATGTAGCAGTGGTTGGAGCAACAGGAGCAGTAGGGCAAAAAATCTTAAAATTATTAGCAGAGAAAGAATTTCCAGTCAACGAAATAAAACTATTATCATCAAAGCGATCTGCAGGAAAGATTGTAGCTTTTAATCATAAAGATGTGACAATTGAGGAAGCAACACCAGAAAGCTTTGAAGGAATTGATATCGCATTATTTTCTGCAGGTGGTTCTGTTTCAAAACAACTTGCACCAGAAGCAGTAAAACGTGGTGCAGTTGTAGTTGATAATACAAGTGCATATCGAATGGCTGAAGATGTTCCATTAGTTGTTCCCGAAGTAAACAATGATGCAATCAAAGACCATAATGGAATTATTGCGAATCCAAATTGCTCGACAATCCAAATGGTAACCGCATTGAAGCCAATTAAAGACCGGTTTGGCTTAAAACGTGTTATTGTTTCAACATATCAAGCAGTGTCCGGCGCTGGAACACAAGCAGCAATTGAATTGCAACAACAAGCAAGGCAATTTATCAACAATGAAGAATTAGAAGCAAATATTTTACCTGTTAAAGGTGAAGAAAAGCATTATCCCATCGCATTTAATGCATTGCCACAAATTGATGTATTTAATGAAAATGGCTATACCTTTGAAGAAATGAAGATGATTAACGAAACGAAGAAGATTTTAGGTGATCAGGATCTATCTGTTGCAGCTACATGTGTACGACTTCCATTCTTCACGTCCCATGCTGAAAGTGTCTATATCGAAGTAGAAAAAGCAGGTGTAACGGTTCAAGATCTTTGGAAAGAATTAGAGTCAGCAGATGGCGTAATATTGGAAGATGATCCTGCAACACAAACGTATCCAACTCCATTAAGTGCTGCTGATAAAGAAGCAGTATTCGTTGGGCGCGTTCGTAAGGATTTAGATAATGAAAATGGATTCCATTTATGGGTTGTGTCTGATAATCTTCTTAAGGGTGCGGCATTAAATACAGTGCAAATTGCACAATCCATCATTAAGAATAATTGGCTTTAAAAATTCCTTAAGAAATTGAGTTGAACTTGTGTAGTAGGAAAGTAATAGATGGTAATGAGGAGTGGAAATAAAGTGCGAACAAGTGACAATTATGATTTCAGACCTTACCAGCGTTACTATTCACACAAAAGATTCCATTGTTAGTGGTAAGTTACTCTTTTATATGTGATTTTATACAACCCTAGCGTAAGAAATACACGGAGACTCCTGCGAGTAGGTTCACCAGCTCCCCGCGGAAAGCAACGTGTATTTCTGGAGCGACTGTCCCGAGAACCTTTAGCACACTAAACTAGTTCGCACTTTATTTATCAATAGCAACAAATGATAAGAAATGGATCTAATGTTTGAGCATCCCCTTAAAAAAGGAGATTATGATAGAGGTGTTATGATGCAGCTACTAGTTCAAAAATATGGTGGTACTTCCGTGCAATCTAAGGAAAACAGAAAACATGTTATAAAACACATCAAAGATGCATTAGTACAAGGATATAAACTAGTCGTTGTTGTATCAGCATTAGGAAGAAAACCAGATCCATATGCAACAGATACATTGCTTGGATTGGTTGATCATTCAGCAAATCATAACGCAAATCGTGAACTCGATTTGTTAATGGCATGCGGTGAAATCATCTCAGCAGTTGTCTTAACAAGTGAATTAAAGAATCAACAGATTAAATCGTTGGCACTTACTGGTGCACAAGCGGGGATTATTACATCAATGGATTATAATAACGCAAGAATAAAAACGGTAGACACAACAAGAATATTACAAGAGTTAAACCATCATGATGTTGTTGTTGTTGCAGGATTTCAAGGGCAAACAGTGCAAGGGGAAATAACTACCATTGGCCGTGGTGGAAGCGATACTACGGCAGCAGCCCTTGGAGCGTCACTGCTTGCTGAGCAAATTGAAATATTTACCGATGTAGATGGGGTCATGACTGCCGATCCTAGGCTTGTCGAAAATGCAAGACATTTGGAAATGGTCACATATACAGAAATTTGTAATTTGGCATATCAAGGTGCAAAGGTTGTTCATCCAAGAGCGGTAGAAATTGCAATGCAATCCAATATTCCGATGCGCATCCGATCGACCTATACCAATCTACCCGGAACATACGTCACATCAGCAACTAATCTTGAGATTGAAATTCCGGATCGTTTGATAACTGGGATTGCACATATTGCATCAATTTCACAAATAAAAGTGCAAACGAAGGAAGCGGCATACCGGGTCCAATCGGAAGTATTTAAAGCAATGGCTGCTGCAGGTATTTCTGTTGATTTTATCAATATGTCGCCAACTGGAGTAATTTATACGATTCCGGACTATTTAACGAGTGAAGCGGTATCCATATTGGAATCTTTAGGCTTTCATCCAGAGGTCACAGAGAACTGTGCAAAGGTATCTGCTGTTGGTGCGGGAATGACTGGCGAGCCTGGTGTTATTTCGAAAATCGTTCAAGCACTAACAGATGCTGGTATTGAAATTCTCCAATCTGCCGATAGCCATACAACGATATGGGTGCTTGTAATGGAGAAGGACCTTAATATAGCGGTAAATGCATTACATGAAGTATTTAAACTTAGTTAATATTGAATTATGAGGTACGTCGAACCAATAATACGAAAGGGTGGACATCTCATGAATTTTGGTAAGCTATTAACAGCAATGGTTACTCCATTTGCTACTGATGGGAAAATCGATTTCGAACAAACTGCGAAGCTAATTGAATATCTCCTTAACAATGGTACAGAAGGATTAATTGTGGCAGGTACGACAGGGGAATCGCCTACACTAACGAATGAAGAGAAAATTCAATTGTTTAAGCACGTTGTAAACGTAGTAGGGAACCGTGTACCTGTAATTGCTGGAACAGGAAATAATAATACGGCAGCGTCCATCGCATTAACAAAAGAAGCGGAATCATGTGGAGTTGACGGTATTTTACTTGTCACTCCATATTATAACAAGCCAAATCAACAAGGCTTATATGAGCATTTTAAGACGATTGCTATTGAAACAACGTTGCCTATTATGCTTTACAATATTCCAGGTCGATCGGTTATCAATTTAAACGCAGAAACGGTAATTAAGTTAAGTAAAATCGATAATATTGTCGCATTGAAGGAAGCTGGATTGGACCTTGATCAAGTAGCAACCATTATTGAAAATACGGATCATCATTTTAGCGTATTAAGTGGAAACGATAGTATGACATTGCCAATGCTCGCAATCGGTGCAAATGGCGTAGTTTCCGTTTCCTCCCATATTATCGGTAACGAAATGAAAGAAATGATCGATTTATTTTTTGCTGGTAAAATTAAGGAAGCGGGGACACTGCATCGTAAGTTAATTCCAGTGATGAATGGATTATTTCATTCGCCATCACCAACACCAGTTAAGGCTGCATTAGAACTAAAAGGTATTGCAGTTGGCAGTGTGCGGTTACCATTAGTAGATCTAACCGAAGATGAGAAGGCGAAATTAAAATCATTATTAAAGTATTAAAAATATCGGCTTTTTAGGCCGATATTTTTTTGTTCTAGCTTAGGAAACTACATAATTGGACGCTGTGGATAACTAAATTACCGAAACAGCCACGTCCAGCTCCAGCGCTAAAGCTGTAGCGAGACTTCCCTCACCTCCGTACGATAAAGAAGACTTGCCGATTGGTTACACACGAGGCTTATTCGCACTTATACCCTTGTGGTGAAAGTCAACATCGACTCCAGTGATTAAGGAAGGCCGACTAAAACCAGGCTTCGCC
This sequence comes from Oceanobacillus arenosus, assembly GCF_003369575.1. Lineage (GTDB taxonomy): Bacteria > Bacillota > Bacilli > Bacillales > Amphibacillaceae > Oceanobacillus > Oceanobacillus arenosus. Next base: position 91,526 of record NZ_PIOC01000012.1, read on the forward strand.
AACGTCGAACCACCTCACGTCTGTGAGGCGCAGTTCGTACACAGCTCAAACGGGCGCTTGCGCTTTTGTTTGTAGGTAAGATAGTGTAAAATTTGACTGAAATATTTCTTATACTATATCAACCATGTGCATGTATCCGATAGATTACGCCAATACTAACCTTATCAATCAAAAGGGGTGTACGTAAATGGATAAGGATAATGAGAAAAAGGATGATCAGGCAAACGGGTCGTCTTTGGTACAAAAAATACAAGCACTAGGGCAAACAACGATCCCACAAGCTCCTGACTCTAATATTCATGTATTAACAATTATTGGTCAGGTTGAGGGGCATATGCAATTGCCGCCACAAAATAAAACGACAAAATATGAACATTTGCTTCCGCAATTAATCGCCATCGAACAAAATCCAAAAATTGAAGGGTTGATAATCTTGTTGAATACGGTTGGTGGCGATGTCGAAGCAGGGCTTGCATTGTCTGAGATGATTGCCTCCATTTCTAAACCGACCGTTTCGATTGTGTTGGGCGGGGGACATTCGATTGGAGTGCCCATCGCAGTTGCAACGAATTATTCCTTTATTGTACCGACTGCAACGATGATCATTCACCCGGTTCGTTTAACAGGTCTCGTAATTGGTGTGCCACAAACATTTGAATACTTAGATAAAATGCAAGAAAGAGTTATTCAATTTGTTGTCAATCATTCAAAGGTGAAGGAAGAGAAATTTAAGGATCTGATGTTTGCCAAAGGTAATCTGACACGAGATATCGGGACTAATATTATTGGAATTGAAGCGGTTGATTGTGGGCTGATCGATGAAGTTGGCGGTGTAAAAGAAGCGATGCAAAAATTAAATGAGTTAATAAATAATACGCATATAGAAAATCAGGTGGTACAATGATACTTTATACGCCAATCTCGATAACAGATATTTATCCAGAAACATCGGATATGTTTGTGAATCGAAAGTATATCGAACATGAGGGAAGACTTATTGCTGTTGAAAGAAATAGTGAAGGTGCATATCAAATGATCCAGCTTTTATCGACAGATCCACAGGATTTCTTAGATGATAAATACTCTCCAGGAACAATTATATAATTACCAGATTATGTTATAATAAATTCGACTGTATAAATAGGATGACCCTTGCCATGCAGTGGTAAGGGTTTACTGTTTAAGTGACATTGGGTAGTTGGAAAGAAGTGGAAATTGAGGTGGTAAAGATGGCGAAGAAACGGAGAAAGCGCCGAAACAGTAAACAATCGAAACTATTAAAATATGAATTACTAGGATTATTATTTACCTTTTTAGCTATTTTTGGAAGTGGTGCAAGTGCGATAAGTGATGGCGCAATCCCTGGTGGACTGGAGCATTTATTTCGTTTCTTTTTAGGGATTTGGTATTTTATTGCATCCGTCTTTCTGTTAATTACAGGAATTAGCCTACTTGTCAGAAGAAAATATCCTAATTTCTTAACGAAAAAGATGGTTGGATTCTATTTTCTATTTGCAGGGATTCTTTTATTAACGCATATTCAAGCATTTGAAAGATTACTAATATCTCCAGAGGATGTATCGATTATCGGGACGACTTGGGATAATTTCTTCTTGTACTTAAATGGACAAGGTACTTCCATCCAAACGGGCGGTGGAATCATTGGTGCAGTCCTTTTAGCATTTTGCAATTATTTGTTTTCATTAGTTGGGGCAAAGATTGTCGCGGTTTTTTCTATAGTGATCGGTCTCATTTTTATTACGAATCTATCCATTAGTGAGTTATTCGCTAATTTCTTTAAAAAGGCAAAGGAATTTACATTTAGTTTCTATGAAAAATGGAAAACGAGAAGAATAGATAAGAAGAATCAGAAGGAAGAAAAACTTCTTCAAGCGGAGACAATGGAAGATACGGATATATCTGAGGAACCGAACATGGATGACTTTCCAGAGGTTGCTTATTCCACTCCAATTGTTGAGAATCAGAAGGAACACGAGACTACGCAACATAGAGTAGAAGAATTAGATTCAGATCCACCAATGCAAATGGCGGAGACGGAGAATTTCGACTATGTTTTACCATCTGTCGACTTATTAGCAGAGCCACAGCCGAGCGGACAGCATCAGGAAAAATCTGAAGTACAGGCAACAGTTAGAAAGCTAGAGCGAACATTTAAGAGCTTTTCTGTCAAGGCAAGAATTACAAAAGTGCATGTCGGTCCAGCCGTTACAAAATATGAAGTCTCACCTGAAGCGGGAGTGAAGGTAAGTAAAATTGTTGGTCTACATGATGACTTAGCACTTGCGCTCGCTGCAAAAGATTTAAGGATTGAAGCACCAATCCCCGGGAAGTCGGCAGTTGGTATTGAGGTGCCAAATAAAGAGATTTCAATGGTATCACTGCGGGAAGTGTTGGATAGCACGTGGAATAATAAAACCTCTAAACTTTTAGTTGCACTTGGTCGGGACATTTCCGGTGATGCTGTTTCTGCGGAGCTAAATAAAATGCCCCATCTATTAATTGCTGGCTCCACTGGTAGCGGAAAAAGTGTATGTGTCAATGGAATCATCACAACAATTCTCATGCGTGCAAAGCCACATGAAGTCAAAATGATGATGATTGACCCAAAGAAAGTAGAATTAAATGTTTATAATGGCATTCCCCATTTACTTGCACCTGTTGTAACCGATCCGAAAAAGGCTTCTCGTGCATTAAAGAAGGTAGTTTCGGAGATGGAAAGAAGATATGATTTATTCTCAGACTCGGGAACACGTAATATTGAAAGTTATAATGAGTATATTCGTAAATATAATTTAACAACAGAAGATATCCAACCGAATCTACCATATATTGTGGTAATTGTCGATGAATTAGCGGATCTAATGATGGTTGCTTCAAGTGATGTTGAAGATTCAATTACGAGACTTGCACAAATGGCAAGGGCAGCTGGAATTCATTTAATCATTGCTACACAAAGACCATCTGTGGATGTTATTACTGGTATAATAAAGGCGAATATTCCATCTCGGATTGCTTTCAGTGTATCCTCACAAACGGATTCTCGAACAATTTTAGACTCAGGTGGGGCAGAGAAGCTCTTAGGGCGTGGTGACATGCTATTTCTACCTGTTGGTCAATCGAAACCTACAAGAATACAAGGTGCCTTCTTAACCGATGAAGAGGTAGAGCGCGTTGTCGATCATTGTATTGAACAACAAAAGGCATCTTATCAAGAAGATATGATTCCAGAAGACACAGACGATATGGTAGAAGAAGTAGATGATGAATTATATGATGATGCCGTTAAACTTGTTTCAGAAATGCAAAGTGCAAGTGTATCCATGCTACAACGCAGATTCAGGATTGGCTATAATCGTGCGGCGCGTCTAATCGATGCGATGGAAGCAAGAGGTGTCGTTGGGCCATATGAAGGTAGTAAGCCAAGAACAGTATTAGTTTCCCAAGTAAGTGAAGAAGTAACGTCTTAAGAATTATCTGTAAGTAACATTTTTTAGTAAGAAATAGAGCAATTTGATCTTTAATAAATAGTTTAGTATTGTTTGATTTTTTTGAAAAACTGATTTTGTTTAAATGAATATTAATTTTGAATTAATCAAAATCCGTACATTAGCCAATTAAATGATAAAAACGTTCGATATTTTATTGACAGTATCCTATTGAATTTGTTATGCTTATCTAGACAAAAGAATACTAATTATACCTCATATATTTACTAAGGATATGGCTTAGAAGTTTCTACCTAGCACCGTAAATGCTAGACTATGAGAAAGATGAATCATTGTGGATACAGTGATCTATGTTTAGTTTAAAGTTTATTCATCTTCTCTCGTTTTTTGAGGAAGTAGAATAGGCTTTTTATTTTTTCCTATTTCTCATAAATTAGATAATTCCTAAAGCTAGTTTTAGTGTATTATTAAATTACTAATAATTAATTGTTTTCTTACTTTTAGGAGGTGATTGTGTAGCTGGTGAAATGGGTAATTTAACAAGTTTTCTAAAAAATATTGAATTATGGGGGTTAATTTAGGATGAAAAACAGCAAAATAGTCTTAATATTCGCGTTGATTCTTGGTTTAGGAATATTCTTATCTGCATGTGGAAGTAGTGCCAATAATAAAGATACGGATACAAGTGCAAATGAAAAAGAAAACGCTAGTGGCACTGAAGGTGAAGTAACAGATTTCAGTATTGCAATGGTAACAGACCAAGGTGGAGTTGATGATAAGTCATTTAACCAATCCGCATGGGAAGGTTTACAAGAATTCGGTGAAGAAAATGGATTATCAAAGGGTAATGGGATTAATTATGCACAATCAACTGGACAAGCAGACTTTATGCCGAACATTACGCGTTTAGTTCGTGATAAATATGATGTAATACTTGCTACAGGATTCCTGCTAAAAGAAGATATTCAAAAAGCAGCGGAACAGTTTCCAGAATCGAATTTCGTAATCGTTGATGAAACGGTTGATGCACCAAATGCTGCAAGTGTAGCATTTGCAGAACATCAAGGCTCATTTTTAGTCGGTGTTGCTGCAGCAATGAAATCTGAAACAGGTAAATTAGGTTTTGTTGGTGGAATTGATTCCCCACTAATCGCTAAATTCGAAGCTGGGTTTGTTGCAGGTGCTAAATCCGTAAATCCAGATATTACGGTAGATGTTCAATACGCAGAGCATTTTAGTGATCCAGCAAAAGGTAAATTAATTGCATCGAATATGTATGATAATGGTGTTGATGTAATCTATCATGCTGCAGGTGGTACTGGTAACGGTGTATTCAACCAAGCAAAAGATATTAAGCAAAATGATCCAGATCGTCAAGTATGGGTAATTGGTGTTGACCGTGACCAGCATGAAGAAGGTCAAATCGGTGAAAATAATGTAACCCTCACTTCTATGGTAAAACGTGTAGATGTTGCTGCAAAAGAAGTTGCTAATCTTGCAAAAAATGGTGAATTCCCTGGTGGAGAGACATTAGAATTTGGTATTGAAGAAAACGGAATAGCGATTACCACTTCAAATGAAGAAGCAATGACGGAAGATATTATTCAAGCTGTTGATGAATGGCAAGAGAAAATTCTAAACGGCGAAGTAGAAGTACCAAAAACACGCGAAGAACTAAAAACATTTGAAGAATCACTTTAATCAATAAATGGGAGAAGGCTTATCATAAGCCTTCTTCTATCATGACTGCTATTTTTATTTAAAATCCTCAAATAAAAAGGAGCTACAACGATTAGCCTTTTTTCTTTGATGATTTTACTAACAAAATCATAAAAAATATAGACATATTTTAATAGAGGTGAACTCAGTGGAATACGTGATTGAAATGTTAAACATCCGAAAAGAATTCCCTGGTATTGTTGCAAATGATGACATTACAATCCAATTAAAAAAAGGCGAAATTCACGCTTTATTGGGTGAAAATGGTGCAGGGAAATCGACATTAATGAATGTTTTATTTGGTCTGTACCAACCTGAAAAGGGTGAAATTCGTGTTAATGGTAAAAAGGAAAATATTACGAGTCCGAATAAAGCGAATGAACTTGGGATTGGTATGGTGCATCAACACTTTATGTTAGTTGAACCATTTACAGTGACACAAAATATCGTTTTAGGTAAGGAACCAAAGAAGAAAACGGGTGCAATCGATATTGAAAAAGCAAGAAAGGAAATTCAAGATCTTTCTGATCGCTATGGGTTAAAGGTTGATCCCAACGCGAAAATAGCGGATATATCTGTTGGGATGCAGCAGCGAGTGGAAATCCTTAAAACACTTTATCGCGGCGCGGAGGTTCTTATTTTTGATGAACCGACAGCAGTTTTAACACCACAGGAAATTAAAGAGTTAATGGAGATACTAAGATCATTAACACGTGAAGGAAAATCAATCATATTAATCACACATAAGTTAAAAGAAATAATGGAAGTATGTGATACATGTACGATTATTCGCAAAGGAAGGGGAATTGGAACGGTTAATGTAGCAGAAACAAACCCAATAGAACTTGCTTCATTGATGGTTGGTAGAGAGGTCAACTTTAAAACGGAGAAAACAATTGCAGATCCAAAAGAAAATGTACTTCATATCGAAAATTTATATGTGAAGGATTCTCGAAAAGTAGATCTCGTTAAAGGGCTAAATCTTGATATCCGTGCAGGTGAAATTGTTGGAATTGCTGGTGTTGACGGTAATGGGCAATCTGAATTAATTGAAGCAATCGCAGGTTTAAGGAAATCAAGATTTGGTGTAATCAAAATAAATAATAAAGACATTACAAACCTCTCTCCAAGAAAGATAACCGAAAGTGGTGTAGGGCATATTCCAGAGGACAGACACAGATTCGGCCTGGTATTAGATTATTCGATTGGGGAAAATATTGTTTTACAAACGTATTACAAAAAGCCATATTCGAAGGCAAAAGTTTTAAACAATAAAGAAATATACAAGAAGGCAGAGCAAATTATTGCAGAGTATGATGTACGGACACCAAGTGTTTATACGAAGGCTCGTGCATTATCTGGTGGTAATCAGCAGAAAGCTATTATCGGTCGGGAAGTAGACCGCTCACCGGATTTATTAATTGCAGCGCAACCAACAAGAGGGCTTGATGTCGGAGCAATTGAGTTTATTCATAAAAAACTGATTGAAGAGCGTGATAAAGGAAAAGCCGTGCTACTTGTTTCATTCGAATTGGATGAAATTCTCAATGTGAGCGATCGAATTGCTGTTATGTTTGACGGTAAGATTGTTGCGGTTGTGAAACCTAAGGAAACAAATGAGCAAGAGCTAGGTATGTTAATGGCGGGCAGTAATGTTAGTGGGATAGGTGAAGCAAATGGCGAATAATAAACGATTAATTACAATTTTAATTCCAATTATTTCTGTATTATTAGGTTTAATCGCCGGGGCAATTATCATGCTTGCCTCTGGTTATAATCCAATCGCAGGGTACACTGCATTATGGAATGGTGCCTTTGGAGATTCATACACAATAGGGGAAACAATAAGACGTACGACACCATATATATTGACGGGTCTCTCGATCGCGTTTGCTTTTAGAACCGGTCTATTTAATATCGGTGCTGAAGGGCAAGTAATTGTTGGCTGGCTTGCAGCGATATGGGTTGGACTTGCTGTTGATGCACCAATGATTATTCATTTACCATTAGCAATTCTTGCTTCTATTGCTGCGGGGGCATTATGGGCATTTGTTCCAGGAATCTTAAAAGCAAAATTAGGCGTACATGAAGTTATTGTGACGATTATGATGAATTATATTGCATTATTTAGTGCAAATGAGATTATTCGTAAAGTGTTAACAGATGGAGGGACAACTACTGAGTCTATTCCTGCTACTGCATCACTTGCATCGCCATGGTTACAAAGTATAACCTTCTATTCAAGGATGCATTACGGTATCCTAATTGCATTATTTGCAGCTGTTATCATGTGGTTTATTATTGAAAGAACAACATTAGGTTATGAATTAAAGGCAGTTGGCTATAATCAGCATGCCTCTAAGTATGCTGGTATGAATGTTAGTAAGAATATTGTACTAACGATGGTGATTGCTGGAGCATTTGCAGGCTTAGCTGGAGCAATGGAGGGCTTAGGTACATATGGTACCATCTCCGTTATGTCTGGGAATATCAACATTGGTTTTGATGGGATTGCGGTAGCATTACTTGGCGCAAATAATCCATTAGGTGTTGTGTTTGCTGCCTTTCTATTCGGTGCATTAAAAGAAGGTGCGGGTGAAATGCCAACAGGTGCAGGTGTACCAACAGAGCTTGTTGATATTATAATCGCCTTAATTATATTCTTTGTTGCATCGAGTTATATTATACGCTGGGCATTACTGCGTTTTAAAAAGGGGGAGAAATAAATGTTTGATATTTTGCAATCGATTGTACCAACTGCATTATTTTATTCCGCTCCTCTAATATTTACAGCACTAGGTGGGGTATTTAGTGAAAGATCTGGCGTCATTAACATTGGACTAGAGGGTTTAATGGTAATGGGCGCATTTGTGGGAATTGTGTTCAATTTAACGTTCGCGGATGTTTTAGGTGCTTGGACTCCTTGGGTTTCAATTGTTGTAGCAACAATTGTTGGTGCAATCTTCTCGATAATCCATGCAGTAGCATCAATTTCATTCCGGTCAGATCAGACGATTAGTGGTGTGGCCATTAATATGCTTGCATTGGGAATAGGGGTATATTTGACAAAAATATGGTATGGAAAAGGACAAACAGATATGGTTCAACAACCATTCTATACAACGGATATTCCGTTACTTTCTGAAATTCCAATCATTGGTCCAATCTTTTTCCAAGGTGTATATGTGACATCCTACCTGGCAATCATCGTGGCTTTTATTGCTTGGTATGTACTTTATAAAACTGCTTTTGGTCTACGTTTACGTGCTGTTGGTGAACATCCGATGGCAGCAGATACGAATGGCATAAACGTTTATAAAATGCGTTATATCGGTGTTATTCTTTCAGGTGCACTTGGAGGATTAGGCGGCTCGGTATTCGCGTTAACGATTGTATCTAACTTCTCCCATTCAACGATTGTTGGACAAGGATTTATGGCGTTAGCTGCAGTTATCTTTGGTAAATGGCATCCACTAGGTGCAATGGGAGCAGCACTGTTCTTTGGATTAGCACAAAGCTTAAGTGTTGTAGGTGCGGGGGTTCCATTACTTGCAGATGTTCCGCAAGTATACTTATTAATTGCTCCATATGTATTAACCATTCTTGCTTTAGCAGGATTTATTGGGCGTGCAGAAGCACCAAAAGCAAGTGGAATTCCTTATATTAAAGGAAATCGGTAGATAGGACACAACAGACCTGTTATGTACACAATAGCAGGTCTGTTTTTTTAACGAATAAGTTGAGCCTACAGGATATAAGTCAGTTCGGTGCTGCAACAAGAGTTTTCGGTGGGCGAGTAATCGCAGTCCCACGACGCACTAGTTTTTAACCGTTCCCCTACGGCTGTCACTGACAATTTTGGTGACAACTAAGTTTTCTAACCGTATAATGGATGACAGTTGGTAAAATTGTGCAGAATAGGAAATATAAAAGAATGCTGGGAGGAAATTGCATGCTCCATATAGAAGAAAAGCGTAGGAATGAAAATGGATTACAGTTACACTTCATCCAAAGTAAAAAGTATAAAACATTAAACATCGTTGCAAAATTAAGAGCCCCATTGAATCGAGAGACGATTACAAAGCGGGCGCTGCTACCATATATTTTAAATCAGGGGTCAAAGCGTTATCCTAGTAAGCCGGAATTACAATTAAAATTAGATGATTTATATGGTGCAGTTTTATCTGTTGATGGGTCAAAAAAAGGTGACAATCATATTATTAGCATTCGTTTAGAGCTTGCAAACCCTAAATTCATCCCAGAAAAAACAGCGATTATTGACGATGGCATTCGCTTATTTAGTGAGTTACTTCTAGATCCAAATGCTGCAAATAATTCTTTCGATGAAAAGATTGTAGAACGTGAAAAGAACACATTGAAGAGTCGGATCCAAGCGGTTAAAGACGATAAAATGAACTATGCAAATATGAGATTAATTGACGCGATGTGTGAGGGTGAAGCATACGGGCTGCATGTGCATGGGTATGAAGAAGATTTACAAGAAATAACCGCAGCAAACCTCTATGAATATTATCATTCATTAATAGAAGAGGATAGCTTAGATATTTACGTCCTAGGTGATTTTGATGAGGATGAAATGAGCAGGAAAATAGCAGCCATGTTCGAGCGAATCGGTAATAAAGTCCGAACAGTAACTCAAAGCAATACAATCAAAAAGGAAATTCAAACGAAAGAAGTCATTGAAACGGAGAATATCCAACAAGCAAAATTGCATATTGGCTATCGTACCAATACGACATTCAAAGATGAGGATTATGCCACATTGCAAGTATTTAATGGGATATTTGGCGGCTTTCCGAATTCGAAATTATTTATCAATGTAAGAGAAAAGAATAGTCTTGCATATTATGCATCGTCACGTATCGAGAGTCATAAAGGATTATTATTTGTTTTCAGTGGAATTGCTCCAAAGGATTATCAGCAGGCAAAGGATATTATCCAATTGCAGATGGAAGCGATGAAGAAGGGCGATTTTACGGAAGCTGAATTACAGGAAACAAAGGATTTAATTATTAATCAATTACTCGAAACTATGGATCACTCTCAAGGATTAATCGAATTATTATATCAGCAGGTGATTGGCGATCGAATAATCACTCCTGAACAATTGATTAACAATATCAGACAGGTAACGAAGGGACAAGTGACAATGCTTGCAACTAAAATTGAAGAGGACACTGTTTATCTTCTTACAAGTGAAGGGGGAAAAACCAATGAATAAGGTCTTACATCAAGATATAGCTGAAACGATATTTTCCGAGAAGCTTGATAATGGATTAACCGTCTACTTATTACCAAAAACAGAAATGGCAAAAACGTATGCAATTTTTTCAACGGATTATGGTTCCATTGATCAAAGATTCATTCCAATTGGTAAACAAGAAATGATAACTGTTCCAGAGGGTGTTGCCCATTTCTTAGAGCATAAATTATTTGAAAAAGAAGACCATGACGTATTTGCTGATTTTGGTAAACAGGGTGCTTCTGCAAATGCATTTACGTCGTTCACGAAAACAGCGTATTTGTTTTCGGCAACAAGCAATATCGAAGAAAATGTGCAAACCTTAATCAACTTTGTTCAGGACCCTTACTTTTCCGAAGCGTCTGTTGAGAAAGAGAAGGGGATTATTGGGCAAGAAATTAAGATGTACGATGATCAGGCAGATTGGCAATCGTTTATGGGCACAATTAAAAGCATGTTTAAAAATCATCCAGTAAATATTGATATTGCTGGAACCGTCGAATCAATTACAGATATTACAAAAGACGATTTGTATACATGCTACAACACATTTTATCATCCAGAGAATATGACATTATTTATTGCTGGTAATTTCAATGTAGAAAAAATGATCGACCTTATCCAAACCAACCAAGCAGCAAAAACATTTAAAAAAATGGAAAAGCTTGTAAGAGAATTTCCGGACGAACCTGAAGCAGTTGCAATGAAGGAAAATAAAATTATCATGCCAGTATCGATTCCAAAATGTACAATTGGTATTAAGGAATCAACTACAGCATTAAGTGGTGAAGTATTTCTAAAAAAAGACTTGCTGCAAAGCATGGTTGTTGATCATTATTTTTCAAAAGGCTCCGTTTTCTATCAGGAATTGTATCAATCAGGATTAATCGATACGAGTTTTTACTTTGAGACGACGTTAGAAAAGAACTTCGGATACACATTGATTGGCACGAATACCGATCAGCCTGAAAAATTTGCTGAAAAAGTAAAGGAATTATTAAATTCAACCAATACGGAATCATTAACGATAGAAGAATTTACACGCATGAAGAAGAAAAAGATTGGTCAATTATTACGAGCAATGAATTCACTTGAGTTCATTGCTAATAAATATATCCATTATCATACAATTGGTATTGATTTCTTTGATGTCATTCCAGCAATCCAAGCATTAAGTCTTGATGATGTGAATGATTTTATCCGAAACTGGATAGATGAGGATCGACTTGCAGTATGTACAATAGCTGAAAAGTAAGGAGATATTATGGGGAAGAATGTACTAGTTATCGGTGCAAGCGGAGAAATTGGTATCAGTATTGCAGAACGACTAGCCGAGGAAGGATACCAATTAATCTTGCACTATAATCAACATGAAGCGGCAATAAATAAACTAAGTGAGAAATTAGATCACCATTCAATTTTAGGCACAATTCAGGCAGATTTAAGCAATGAAGCAGAGATACAGAATTTCATATCTGCGCTTGTTTTTCAAGTGGATATGATTGTATTTGCCAGTGGGCGTGCACAGTATGGCGTATTTCAAGAAACATCGGATATGATAATGGATAAAATGCTAACCTTACATGTAAAGGCGCCATGGCTGATTACGAAGGCGTTATTACCAGGTATGCTTCATAAAAAATATGGAAAAATTATTATGATTAGCTCCATCTGGGGTGACGTAGGGGCAAGTTATGAGGTGGTTTATTCTACAGTAAAGGGTGCACAAAATAGCTTTGTCAAGGCTTTAGCGAAAGAAGTCGCACCAAGTGGGATAACAGTCAATGCAATTAGTCCAGGATTTATTGAGACGAAGATGAATCATCATCTATCTGCAGAAGAGAAGGAATTATTAATCTCGGAAATTCCGATGAATCGGGCGGGAAGACCGGATGAAATCGCCCATGTTGTTTCCTTTTTATTAGATGATAAATCAAGCTATATTCAAGGGGAAATTATTCGTGTAACAGGTGCATGGTAATCATATAGATAATTAATGGATATATTTTATATTTTACGGAGGCAGCCATGTCACAACTGACTTGAGTTTGCCTTCGTTTTAATGATGTTTTTTTATTTAAAATTATGTCTATTTCCTTTTCATCGAGTGAATTATGCATTATGATAGAACTATATATTGCAATTATGAATTAGATTCGTTACCATTATATGAGTATGTAATATGAAGGAGACATTTATGGCGAAAGAATGGTACCTAGAGTACGAAATACTTATTAATCGACCTGGACTTTTAGGAGATATTTCTTCATTATTAGGAATGCTTTCCATAAACATCATAACCATTAATGGCGTTGAGAATTCTAGAAGAGGGATGCTTCTTCTATCAAAGCATGATGAAAATATTATGCGCCTTAATTCAATATTACAAACGATGGATACAATTGAGTTAAGAAAAATACGAAAACCAAAATTAAAAGATAAAATGGCTGTACGACATGGGAAATATATTCATACAGATGCAGATGATCGTAAAACGGTTCGCTTTGTTCGTGATGAGCTTGGACTATTAGTCGATTTCATGGCAGAATTATATAAACAAGAAGGGCATAAGCTGATTGGAATTAGGGGAATGCCGAGAGTTGGAAAGACGGAATCGGTTGTTGCTGCTAGTGTATGTGCGAATAAACGTTGGCTATTTGTGTCTAGTACGATGCTGAAACAGACGATTAGAAGTCAACTAATCGAAGGGGAATATAATGTTGATAATATTTATATTATTGACGGCATACTATCAACTAGACAGGCTAATGATAAGCATTGGCAATTAATTCGGGAAATCATGCAATTGCCCTCAATAAAAGTTGTAGAGCATCCCGATATATTTGTTCAAACAACAGAATATAAGCTTGATGATTTCGACTATATTATTGAGTTACGTAGTCATGAAGATGAAGAGATTACATATGATACGGTTGAAAATCACACATCAAGTATTACCAATGGCTTGTCTATGTTTGATTTCTAGAACGGAAGGTGTTATTTATGGATGTAGGGGCAAGATTGAAAGAGGCACGACTTGAAAAGGGACTCACATTAGATGAATTACAGGAGATCACAAAAATACAGAAGCGCTATTTAGTTGCAATCGAAGAAGGAAATTTGGGCGTCCTGCCTGGTAAATTTTATGCTAGAGCTTTTATTAAGGAATATGCAACAGCGGTTGGTATAGATTCCAGTGAGTTATTAGAGGAGCATAAAGAAGAAATCCCTAAAACGGAAGAAGAAAGTGAAATTCAATATACGAGAATGGAACGATCGCGAAAAGAAGCAAATGTTGATAAAAGTTCGAGCTTTTCATTTCTTCCAACTATTATTGTAGTTCTATTAGTAATTGGTATCTTCTTTGTTGCGTGGTATTTCATCAAAGAAGGATCGTCAGGTGAAGGAAATCCACCGGAAGAAGGGCTCACAGAAAATGAAATCATTTTAAATGAACCGAATACAGGCGCATCTGATAACGGCGCACAAGATCAAGTTGATAGAGAACCGACGGACGAGAAAGAAGAAGCAGGTACAGCCACGGATGAAGAAAAACCATTGGAATTTACTGTAACTGAAGAGGGAACTGGTACTGTTCCAGAATCTACGTTATCTTTGAATGCTCCAGACGATGAATTAATCTTTACATTTGAATCGGCAAGTGAAGTTTGGTTGGATGTTGAGAATGGGGATGGAGAATCCTTCTATAGTGCAATTCTGACAAATACAGATTCACCGTTAGAATTAGACCTATCTGGAGAAGAAAGCATTTATTTAAACATTGGTAGTGCGCCGAATTTAACATTTGACGTTAATGGCGTAGCATTTGAATATCCAGTTGATCCTAACGAGCGGGATCATCAGCGGATATGGATAAATATTCAACGATAAAGTGAATATGCGTATTGAACCCTTCCGCTGCTCTGGAGGGGTTTTATACCTTAAAGCGGATGCACAACATGTTTGAGAAATCGGACTCTGTTTACATCCACAATTAAATAGATAATTTGGAGGAAAGTATAATTATGAATTTACCAAATAAATTAACCCTATCAAGAATAATATTAATTCCGGTTTTTATCCTTTTATTAAGTATTCCATTTGATTGGGGGACGTGGGATATTGGTAATACGGCCCTTCCTGTCTCCCATTTTGTGGCAGCAATTTTATTCATTTTTGCATCTGCAACAGATTGGGTTGATGGGTATTATGCAAGAAAACATAATTTAGTCACGAATTTAGGAAAGTTTATGGATCCTCTTGCAGATAAGCTGCTTGTTTCAGCTGCTTTAATCTTATTAATTGAGATGGGGCTAGCACCTGCATGGGTTGTTATTATCATTATTAGCAGGGAATTTGCTGTAACAGGATTGAGGCTTGTAGCAGCGGGAGAAGGGATTGTGTTAGCAGCAGGGAACCTTGGGAAAATTAAAACAGCAACACAGATGGTTGCAATTGCTGTTTTATTATTACATAATTTCCCTTTCTCTTATCTAGGATTCCCATTCGGTACGATCATGTTGTATATCGCACTATTTTTCACCATTTTATCTGGAGTTGATTACTTTATTAAAAACTGGCATGTGATGGGAGAGTCTAAATAATGCACCAACCAAAAGCTGAAATAATCGCTGTTGGTACTGAGTTGTTACTAGGTCAAATCGCGAATACAAATGCACAATGGATCTCACAGCAACTCGCACTTTATGGAATCAATATCTATCATCATACTGTTGTAGGTGATAATCTTAATCGTGTAGTCGGAGCGTTTTCAGACGCACATTCACGTTCTGATATTATTATTGTTACTGGTGGGCTGGGTCCTACTGAGGATGACCTTACAAGAGAAGCATTTCAACAATTGAGTAAGTTGGATATGGTCGAACATAAGCCTTCGATGGATAAAATCGAACTTTTTTTTAGAGAGCATAAAGTGGTAATGACGCCGAATAATCGCAGACAGGCACGGGTGTTTACTGACAGTATCGTGCTAGATAATAAAGTCGGTATGGCTCCAGGAATGATTGTAAGCTACGATAATCGAAAATGGGTTTTCCTACCTGGTGTACCACGTGAAATGATGAGCCTAGTTACGAATGACGTGCTTCCATATCTTCTCCAATTAGTTGGCAATAAAGCAATCATTAAATCCGAAGTATTGCGCTTTATTGGGATTGGTGAATCAATCTTAGAACATGAGATTAAAGATATTATTCATGGACAAAGCAATCCAACAATTGCGCCATTAGCAACAGATAGTGGAGTCATTATTCGACTGACAGCTAGAGCAGATTCGTCGGAGGATGCCATAAGATTAATTGAAGAAAGTAAGCAGGAGATATTATCGAAAATCGGCAATTTCTTTTATGGTACGGAACAGCAAACATTGGAGCAACAGATCGTCGATAAACTACGGGTAAGTAATAAACGACTTGCACTTGCAGAAAGCTTGACTGGGGGTATGGCTACTAGTAAGCTCGTTTCTGTCAGTGGTGCTTCCGACGTTTTGAGAGGTGGAATCGTTTGTTATGATCCAAAGGTTAAAGAGGGCGTATTAGGTGTTTCAAGTAAAACCATTGCTGCATTCGGTACGGTCAGTGAAGAATGTGCAATTGAAATGGCGACCAATGTATGCCTTGTGTTAGATGCAGATATTGGGATTAGCTTTACTGGTGTTGCGGGACCAAATGAGTCGGAAGGTAAGCCTGTAGGAATGGTGTACATTGCTGTTTGTACAAGAGACGGACATCAACAAGTGGAAGAATTTAGGTTTCAAGGTGATCGCGATACGATTAGAAATCGTGCAGTATTAAAAGGATTAGAAATTCTTTTTAATTTACTAAAATCTTAATATGTATTCGTTTTACGAATCGAAACGGCATTTTCTTAATTAAATATAGTTCCATATTTAATTTGTTAAGGAAATATTACCATCAAAAGACAAGAACATTTATTCGTCTTTTTGTTGGCAAAATGAAAAAAACAATGTATGATGGAAATAGTTAATTTAAGGAGGTAGTTTCGTTGAGTGATAGAAAACAAGCTTTAGATATGGCTTTGAGACAAATAGAAAAACAATTTGGTAAAGGCTCGGTAATGAAGCTCGGTGAAAATGAGTTTCAACCGATTGAAACCATCCCAAGTGGATCGTTAGCGCTGGATGTTGCATTAGGTATAGGTGGTTATCCGAAAGGGCGTATCATTGAAATCTATGGTCCAGAATCATCTGGTAAAACAACGGTAGCACTACATGCAATTGCTGAAGCACAGAAAAAAGGCGGACAAGCTGCATTTATTGATGCAGAGCATGCGCTAGATCCATCATATGCAAGGGCATTAGGAGTTAATATTGACGAATTACTATTGTCCCAACCCGATACAGGGGAGCAAGGATTAGAAATTGCAGAAGCACTCGTACGAAGTGGCGCAGTAGACATTCTAGTAATTGACTCTGTAGCTGCACTTGTTCCAAAGGCAGAAATTGAAGGTGAGATGGGAGATTCCCATATGGGGTTACAAGCACGTTTAATGTCACAAGCACTAAGAAAACTATCTGGAGCAATCAATAAATCAAAGACCATTGCTATCTTTATCAACCAAATTCGTGAGAAAATTGGCGTAATGTTTGGTAATCCAGAAACAACACCAGGTGGACGTGCACTTAAATTCTATTCTTCTGTTAGACTAGAGGTGCGCCGTGCAGAGCAATTAAAACAAGGTAATGAGATTGTTGGGAATAGAACGAGAGTCAAAGTTGTGAAAAACAAGGTTGCACCACCATTTAAACAAGCAGAAGTTGATATTATGTACGGAAAAGGAATTTCTAGAGAAGGTGAAATTCTTGATGTTGGTTCCGAGCTTGATATCGTTGATAAGAGTGGTGCATGGTATTCATACAATGGAGAGCGATTAGGACAAGGACGAGAAAACTCCAAACTATATTTATTAGAGAATCCAGAAATAGCCGAAGATATTCATAAAGCAATCCGTGAACATTATGAATTAGATAAAAAAGCAGAAGCTGCTCCAGAGTCAACTCCAGAGTCAACTGAAGCAGCACAAGAGAGTTTAGATGTATAAAATTTAAGATTAAAATCCTTTGCTGATCCCAGCAAAGGATTTTTTTATGAGATATTATGGCGTTTCCTTGACAATTTTATAATAGACAATTAAAATTAAAAATGTATAATTTTATATTTTTCTATAAAACGTATTGTTAATTATACATCTAAAATGTTACATGCCGACAAATAAGAATTGTAAAACTTTATAGCAATAGGAGGTGAAAACATGGACAATCCTATCATCATCTCCATTTTGTTTATTATTATCCTAATCGTCGGTATTGTTGTTGGTTATCTGATACGTAAATCTATTGCAGAAGCTAAAATTTCAAGTGCGGAAACATTGGCAAAACAAATCGTCGAAGAAGCACATCGAAATGCTGATGCCGCTAAGAAAGAGGCACTCCTTGAGGCGCGAGATGAAAGCCATAAGCTTCGTCAACAAACAGAAGATGAATTACGCGAACGCCGTGCAGAATCTTCGAAGCTTGAAAATCGTCTTACGCAAAAAGAAGAAAATCTGGATCGAAAAAGTGAAACACTAGACAAACGTGAATTGTTGTTAGAGAAAAAAGAACAATCATTAGCAGAAAAACAACAACAAATTGAAGAAATGGAAAGCAAAGTGGAAGCTATGAAAGATGAGCAGCAAACGGAGCTTGAGCGCATTTCAGGATACACATCAGACCAAGCCAAACAGATAATTTTAGAACGGATTGAAAAAGAAGTACAACATGAATCAGCAATCATGATTAAAGAAACCGAAAATCGTGCGAAGGAAGAAGCAGATAAGAAAGCGAAAGATATTCTTTCACTCGCAATACAGCGTTGTGCTGCTGACCACGTTGCCGAAACAACTGTATCTGTTGTAAATCTTCCAAATGATGAGATGAAGGGTCGTATTATTGGTCGTGAAGGTCGAAACATACGTACACTTGAAACATTAACTGGAATTGATTTAATTATTGATGATACACCAGAAGCAGTGATTTTATCCGGTTTCGATCCAATAAGAAGAGAAATTGCCCGTATGGCATTAGAAAAACTTGTACAAGATGGTCGAATCCACCCAGCTAGAATAGAAGAAATGGTGGATAAGGCTAGACGTGAGGTTGACGAATATATACGGGAAATTGGTGAAGAAACTACATTTGAGGTTGGTGTACATGGCCTACATCCAGATCTAGTTAAGATACTAGGAAGACTAAAATATCGTACAAGCTATGGGCAAAATGTATTGAAGCACTCAACAGAGGTTGCATACCTTTCCGGATTGCTGGCTGCTGAATTAGGTGAAGATGTTACGTTAGCAAGAAGAGCTGGCTTACTTCATGATATAGGGAAAGCAATCGATCATGAGGTTGAAGGTAGTCACGTAGAAATTGGTAAAGAACTAGCGATTAAATACAAAGAACACAATGTAGTCATCAATTCAATTGCTTCCCACCATGGCGACGAAGAAGCGACATCCGTTATTGCAGTTCTTGTAGCTGCTGCTGACGCATTGTCTGCTGCAAGACCTGGTGCAAGAAGTGAAACATTAGAAAACTATATCAAACGATTAGAGAAACTTGAAGAAATTTCTGAGTCATTCGAAGGTGTAGAGAAATCATTTGCAATTCAAGCTGGCCGTGAAATCAGAATTATGGTTAAACCAGATGAAATAGATGATCTTGAATCTGTTCGCATCGCTCGAGAAATTAGAAAACAAATTGAGAATGAACTTGATTACCCTGGTCACATCAAAGTAACAGTGATTAGAGAAACAAGAGCAGTAGAATATGCTAAATAAAAATAAAAGCAAAGATGGCCGTTTGGCGACGTATGGAACATTCCCTCTTAAGAGATAAAAGAAACACAGCGAGCTGATGTTGACTTATCGTACGGAGGTGAAGGAAGTCCACTAGTCGCAGGGCACATGAGCTAAATAAAAATAAAAGCGGTCATGTGAACCGCTTTTATTTTTATTTACACGTAAGGAAAGCTAGTAACATACAGAAAAGATAGGGTGAATTTAATATGAAAATATTATTTATTGGTGATGTGGTAGGTTCTCCGGGGAGAGAGATGGTACAGGAATATTTGCCAAAATTGAAGGATAAGTATCATCCTAATTTAACGATTATTAATGGGGAAAATGCAGCGGCAGGAAAAGGAATCACGGAGAAAATCTACAAGCAATTTCTAGAGTGGGGTGCGCAAGTAGTTACGATGGGCAATCATACTTGGGATAAAAAGGAGATCTTCGAGTTTATTGATGATGCTAAGAATATGATCAGGCCTGCAAATTTTCCTGAAGGGAATCCGGGTAAAGGAATAGTTTTCATCAATATTAATGGGATAGAAGTAGCCGTCATTAATATGCAAGGTCGTACATTTTTACCTGCTATCGATGATCCATTCCGGAAAATTGATGAATTAATTGATGAAGCAAAGAAGCGTACGAATATTATATTTGTAGATTTTCACGGGGAGGCAACAAGTGAAAAGCAAGCATTTGGCTGGTATATCGACGGCAGAGTTAGTGCGGTAGTTGGTACACATACACATACACAAACAGCTGATGAACGAATCTTGCCAGCAGGTACGGCATATATAACAGATGTGGGAATGACTGGACCATATGATGGAATATTGGGTGTTGAACGGGAAGCAGTAATAAAAAGATTCCTAACTTCGTTGCCAGTACGTTTCGAAACGACAAAAGAGGGTAGAACACAATTAAATGGTTTTTTTGTAACGATTGATGATAGTAGTGGAAAGGCAACAAAAGTAGAGCGAATTATGATCAACGAAGACCATCCCTTTTTCAGCTGATTTATTGAATTTTGCGAACCATTGATGGATAATAGGGAATAAGCTAACATCTCCAAGAATATAGTAGCAATAGAACTACAATAGGAAATGAAGGAGGTACTAGTAATGGATGTATTAAAGGTTTCAGCAAAATCAAGTCCAAATTCTGTAGCAGGTGCACTAGCCAACGTACTACGTGAACAAGGTACTGCGGAGATGCAGGCAATCGGTGCAGGGGCATTAAACCAAGCCGTTAAAGCTGTAGCAATTGCAAGAGGATTTGTAGCACCAAGCGGGGTTGACTTAATTTGTATCCCGGCCTTTACCGATATTATGATCGACAATGAGGAGCGAACTGCGATTAAATTAATCGTTGAACCTAGATAGTACACAATAAATCAACCTTCCTAATAATAGGGAGGTTTTACTTTTATTCTTTCTCTTTACATTATTTGTTATATTTGACATTATCCATTATACTATAATAATGTAATCCTATACATAATGATTTTACAGATAATTTTATAATTCTGCCAATACAAGTTGTATGTCACTCATTTCAAAGGTTTAAGACCAAATTGATTTTTCACTTTGTGGAAAGGAGTTTTTCCCATGAACGAGCAGCAACGAATAGACCAAGCACAAATAAAGCAGATAAGAAAAGAATTTGTAGAGCAAGAAAACAATATTACAAGGATTAAAAATACGCCCAGTGAGGAAATGATTGCGAAATATTTTCAAACGAGCTACGAGCCACAAGCACCAGATATTAAAAAAGCAAGAAAACGCCGGAAAGAAGATATTCAGTTTCACTATGATTTTGCAATTCCAGAAAACATGGAACAGATTGGAAAAGGGAAGAAATTCTTAATTCGTACATATGGTTGTCAAATGAATGAACATGATACAGAGGTAATGGCGGGGATTTTGATCGAAATGGGATATGAATCTACTTCAGATACGAATGAAGCGGATATTATTTTATTGAATACGTGTGCAATCCGGGAAAATGCAGAGAATAAAGTATTTGGCGAAATTGGCCACTTGAAACCTTTGAAACTAGAAAAACCGGATTTAATTATCGGCGTCTGTGGTTGTATGTCTCAGGAAGAATCTGTTGTTGACCGTATTCTAAAAAAACACCAGCATATCGATTTGATCTTTGGTACACATAATATTCATCGGCTACCTCAATTACTTAAAGAAGCTTTATTTGGTAAAGAAATGATTGTTGAGGTTTGGTCGAAAGAGGGAGATATTATTGAAAATCTTCCAAAAGCTCGTAAGGGGAAAATTAAGGCATGGGTTAACATTATGTATGGCTGTGATAAATTCTGTACCTATTGTATTGTACCAATGACACGTGGGAAAGAAAGAAGTCGTAAACCAGCGGATATTATTCAGGAAGTTCGTCACCTGGCTGCACAGGGTTATCAAGAAGTAACATTACTTGGTCAGAATGTAAATGCATATGGTAAGGACTTTGAAGATATCACCTATGGTCTTGGAGATTTAATGGATGATATTCATCAAATAGATATACCACGGGTTCGATTTACAACGTCACACCCAAGGGATTTCGATGATTATTTAATCGAAGTGTTAGCAAAAGGTGGAAATCTTCTCGATCATATCCATCTTCCGGTACAATCGGGTAGCGATGAAATTCTTAAGAAAATGAATCGTAAATATACGAGAGAAGAATACTTGGAATTAGTCCGGAAAATCCGAAAAGAGATTCCGAATGTAACATTAACGACAGATATTATTGTTGGTTTCCCTAACGAAACAGAGGACCAATTTGAGGAAACCATGACATTGATGGAGGAAGTTGGTTTTGAAGCGGCATATACGTATATCTATTCTCCACGTGAAGGAACGCCAGCAGCCCGCAAATTGGATGATGTTCCTGAAGAAGTGAAAAAACAGCGGTTATATCGCCTAAATGCCCTTGTTAACAAACAATCTGCTGTATCGATGAAGAGCTATAAGGATAAAGTTGTAAAAGTACTTGTTGAAGGTGAAAGTAAAAAGAATCCAGATGTACTAGCTGGATATACAGAAAAAAATAAATTAGTTAACTTTAGGGGACCGAAATCCTCGATTGGTAAAATTGTAGAAGTTAAAATTACAGAAACAAAAACATGGTCCCTAGATGGTATCATGGTTGAAAATATGGTTGAGGTGAAATAAAAAAATGGCTGATTATACACGTAAAGAAGTATTAGATGAAGCAAAAAAATTAGCAGATATGCTTGCAAATACAGAAGAGGTTGATCGTTTCAAACTAGTAGAAGCAAAGCTTAATGAAAATAAGAAAGTGCAGCAGCTAATTCAAAAAATAAAGACCCTTCAAAAACAAGCGGTTAATTTTCAAGCATATGAGAAAAAAGAAGCGTTAAAAAATATTGAAGCAGAACTTGATCGTCTGCAAAATGAAATTGACGAAATACCGGTTGTTCAAGAATTTAAAGAAACGCAAATCATTGTAAATGATGTGCTTCAGCTCGTTTCTGGAACCATCGCTAGGGAAGTAACCAATAGTGTCATTGAATCGACTGGTGGCGATATTTTATCAGGTGAAACAGGATCTAAAACGAAAAACAAAATAGGACACAGTCATTAAATAAGAAAATCAAGTAAGCAGGACGAATTGCTTACTTGATTTTTTCTTTTATTACGGTAACTCCACAAATATATCTCAATATAATGGAGGAAGATCATTCCTTTTCCACCTTTAATAAAATCGTCATGCACTTTAGGTGTTTGTCTTGCATAAAATGACTATGAAAAAAGAGGAGGTAAAAGTAATCATGACTTTTCTCGATAAAGAATATAGAGAGATCATTTCGAAAGCTGTCATTGGTAAGGGTAAGAAGTTTACGCAAGAGTCCCATTCCGTTACACCATCACACAGACCATCAAGCATTCTTGGATGTTGGGTAATCAACCATTTATATAATGCCAAGAAAAAATCAGAAGAATCCGTTGAAATTCAAGGTAGCTATGATGTGAACATTTGGTATTCCTACAACGATAATACTAAAACAGAAGTTGTAACAGAAAGAGTAACGTATACGGATATTATTCCACTTTCTGTAAAGGATGATAATTGCATTAATGACGAACATGATGTAATTGCAAAGGTTATCCAACAGCCAAATTGCTTGGAATGTAAAATTGCAAGTAATGGACATAAGATTGTAGTGGAAATCGAACGAGAATTTATAGTGCAAGTAATTGGTGAGACAAAACTATCTGTTCGAGTAAATCCAGTACAGGATCATTTCGATGATGACGATGAGGCATGGGACTTCAAGCTAACAGATGATGAATTGGAAGGCGTAGAACCAGATTTTCTAAACAAACAGGATTAAGAAAATTACGAGGGATAACATCTCTCGTAATTTTTTACATATGTATGTTTTAGATAAAGTGCTGATTAGTTAGGCGCAAAGTTGATTTTCGCTACGGACAGTCGCGTATCCGGAGGGATCGATCTGAGCCTCTAGCAAGAACGCTATGGTCTTAACATCTTCGCTTTTCCCGCAGGAGTCTCCTGTCCTCCGCTACAATCAATGGCCTTTAGAGAGGGAATGCTGACTCCTATTTTTAAGAAAATGATAAAAATTAACAACTGCACAATCCAAGCGTAGTGTATTTCTGGAGCGACTGGCCTGAGAGTCATTAGCACATTAGAGTAGTTCGCACTTTGTATCAATAGTGACGTACGATGATGTGCTTTTATAAAAATACGGCGATATGTTCGCCATTCAAACTGTTGTCTGCGCTTTTCTGGCTATTTATGCTATAATTATAGAAGTATATTACGGTTTTTTGGAGGATTAATGATGGGCAAGCAGACACCGATGATGGAACAATACTTAAAAATAAAAGCAGATTATCAGGATGCATTTCTATTCTTTCGGCTAGGTGATTTTTATGAAATGTTTAATGATGATGCAATAAATGCTGCAAGAGAGCTAGAGATTACCCTTACAAAACGTGGTGGTAGTGAGGGAATTCCGATGTGTGGAGTTCCGTACCATGCTGCTGAAAATTATATAAAAATATTAGTTGAAAAAGGCTATAAAGTAGCAATTTGTGAGCAGGTAGAAGATCCGAAAACTGCGAAAGGTGTAGTAAAACGGGAAGTAGTACAACTGATTACGCCAGGGACGGTAATGGAAAGCAACATGTTAAAGGAAGGAGAAAATAATTATATTGCAAGTCTTTCTCATTTTGAGGATGGCTCCTATGTAATTGTATATAACGACCTTTCGACTGGTGAGAATAATATCACGGTGATTTCTCATGGATGGGACGCTGTTATTCATGAGTTATACAATCAACCAATAAAGGAAATGGTTATTTCTTCTAATCTACCAGAAGACTTGCGATCCCAGCTTCAGGTTCGATTAAATGTTACATTATCATACCAGGATGAAGTGACATTCAATGCAGAGTATCGTAATCTTACGGAAGACTTAAATGATGAACGTTTAATGAAGGCGTTCAGCCGTTTATTAAATTATATCCAGCATACACAAAAACGCTCACTTGACCATTTGCAAAAGGCGAAGGTAATCGAGTTAAAGCATTATCTATCACTCGATATGTATTCCAAACGAAATTTAGAATTAACGGAAACGATTATTAAAAAAGGAAAGCATGGTAGCTTACTGTGGGTTCTTGATCAAACAGTAACATCAATGGGATCAAGATTGCTTAAGAAATGGATTGAGCGTCCATTGCTGGATAAACATCTAATTGAGGATCGGTTAAACATTGTCGATGCTTTCTATCAGGGTTTTATGGAAAGAGACACATTAAGGGATACATTAAAATCAGTCTATGATTTAGAGCGGCTTGCAGGAAGAGTTGCTTTTGGAAATGTGAATGCTCGCGATTTATTACAGCTTAAGCAGTCACTGGAGAAAATCCCAGAATTAAAAGCGACCTTGAATCAATTTGAACAGCATCAAATTCAGACGCTATCAAAAGGGCTGATTTACCCGAAGGATTTAATAAATTTATTAAATACGAGTATTATAGAAAATCCACCAATTTCGATTAAAGAAGGATCGATTATAAGAGATGGTTACAATGATGTGCTTGATACTTATCGCGATGCATCAAGAAATGGCAAGAAGTGGATTGCGACGTTAGAAAAGAAAGAAAAAGAAGAAACCAATATTAAGTCATTAAAGATTGGATATAATCGCGTATTCGGTTACTACATCGAAATTACAAAAGCAAACGTCCATTTGATTCCTGAGGGAAGATACGAACGGAAGCAAACATTGGCGAATGCGGAACGTTATATTACTCCGGAATTAAAGGAAAAGGAACAGTTAATTCTGGAAGCAGAAGAAAAAAGTATTGATCTTGAATATAATCTATTTATTGAAATACGTGAGAAAATTAAGGAGCATATTCCAGAATTACAACATTTAGCGGAAATTGTAAGTAAAATCGATGTGTTGCAAGCATTTGCTACGGTAAGTGAAGCAAACAATTATCACCGGCCACATTTTGTGGAAAGTGAATTGAATATCAAGAACGGTCGTCATCCTGTCATTGAGCAAGTAATGAAGGACGGCTCTTTTGTGCCGAACGATGTTACGTTAGACGAAAATAAAAATATATTATTAATAACGGGACCGAATATGTCAGGGAAAAGTACGTACATGCGTCAGCTCGCGCTTACGGTCATTATGGGGCAAATCGGTTGCTTTGTTCCATGTGATGAGGCAGATTTAATCATATTCGATCAAATTTTTACACGAATTGGTGCGGCAGATGATTTAGTTTCTGGGCAAAGCACATTCATGGTGGAGATGCTTGAAGCCAATCACGCTATCGCCAATGCAACTGACAGAAGTTTAATCTTGCTCGATGAAATTGGCCGTGGGACAAGCACGTATGATGGTATGGCGTTAGCACAGGCAATCGTTGAGTATATTCATAATAATATTCACGCTAAAACGTTATTTTCTACGCATTATCATGAATTAACGGTATTAGAGAATACGTTAGATAACTTAAAGAATATCCATGTTCGGGCAGAAGAATTTGAAGGAAATGTTGTATTTCTACATCAAATACAAGAGGGTGCAGCAGATAAGAGCTATGGTATCCATGTGGCGAAATTGGCAAATTTGCCACAAGCACTTATTGAGCGGGCGCGTACAATACTGCAAGCATTAGAATCAGGTAATAAACCAACACCTACAACTGAAAAAATTGAATCTGGGCAGTTATCCTTTTTTGTTGAAGAAGCGGAACGGGAAAAGGAGAATAAGAAACCAATTCCTGCATCAGAAGAAAAAGCGTTAGACGAATTAAAACGGCTGAATTTATTCGAGATGACGCCAATGGAAGCGATGAATGCATTATATCGCTTGCAAAAGCAAGTGAAACTGTAGAAATTCAGACGAAAGGATTGTTAACATGAAAATCGTACAAATGTCTGATGCACTAGCAAATAAAATAGCAGCCGGTGAAGTTGTTGAACGTCCAGCCTCTGTTGTCAAAGAACTTGTCGAAAATAGTATTGATGCTAATAGTACATGGATTAAAGTCGAAATAACCGAGGCGGGATTACAACAAATCAAAATTACCGATAATGGGGACGGGATGTCTGAAACAGACTGTGAAATGGCTTTCTTACCTCATGCGACAAGTAAGGTGAAGAGTGAAAGTGATTTATTTCATGTGAAAACCTTAGGATTTCGTGGGGAGGCTCTTGCGAGTATCGCTTCAGTAAGTAAACTGTCCATTCAGTCCTCTGAAGGTGATGAAGCAGGAACTTATTTAAAGCTTGAGGGCGGTAAAATAATTGAAAAGAAGAAGAGCGATGCGCGTAAGGGATCGGAAATCATCGTTGAAGATTTATTTTTTAATACACCTGCACGCCTAAAGTATATGAAGAGTCTTCATACAGAGCTTGGCCATATAACGGATTTATTGAATCGATTAGCACTTGCCCATCCTGAAATAAGGTTTGAAGCTATTCATAATGATAAAGGATTATTTAAGACATCAGGAACTGGTGATTTATTACAAGTTATCTCTCAAGTATATGGAATGAATGTTGCGAAGAAAATGCTTCTAGTCCAGCAAGAGACGCTTGATTATGCGATAACTGGGTATATTGCAAAGCCAGAGGTTACTAGAGCATCAAGATCCTATATATCAATCATTATCAATGGCCGCTATATTAAGAGCATACCATTAACTCAGGCTATTATCCGTGCTTATCACACGCTTCTGCCAATCGGGCGCTCGCCTATTGTCGTATTAAGAATTGAAATGGATCCGATATTAGTAGATGTCAACGTACATCCAACGAAATTGGAAGTTCGCTTTAGTAAAGATAAAGAATTATTCACTGAAATCGAGGATATGATTAAAAGTAAATTTCGCGAAATTACATTAATACCGGAAATACAACAAAAGCCAAAACCAAAAATCCAGTCCTTCCAATCAATGATGAATTTTGACGAGCCAGTGAGGGAAGCTTCAGCACAAGAAAATGACAAAACACAGGCAATTGAAAACCTACAACAAAATCCTGCCCTTAATCTTAATCAAAATGAGATAAAGGAAACAACGTCATACATTATAAATGATAAGCAAATGAACAATACAGTGGAAGAACACAATCCTATCGTAGACTTTCAAGAACGAGAAACTGAGAATATCGAACATGAATCCCAGTCAATTGAAAATTCGAAAATGCGTGTACCACAAATGTATCCGGTGGGACAGGTACAGGGAACCTATATTATTGCACAAAATGAAAATGGGCTTTATATGATTGACCAGCATGCAGCACAGGAAAGAATCAAATATGAATTCTTTAAAGAAAAGCTTGGTAAGCCGGTAAATCAATCACAGGAATTATTAATCCCAATGACCTTTGAATTTTCTAAGCAAGAATCAATTTTCATCGAACAATATCGAGAAGCATTTGAAAATGTTGGATTAAATTTTGAGCAGTTCGGCAATCAAACCTATATTATCCGTTCCCATCCAAGTTGGTTTCCAAATGGCTTTGAAGAAGAAGTCATCCGGGAAATGATTGATCAAATCATGAATGAAGAGAAGGTTAATATCGAATCTATCCGGGAAGATGCTGCAATTCTTATGTCTTGCAAGCGATCCATTAAAGCAAATCATTATTTAAATCAGGACGAAATGTTTCGGTTATTGGAAGATCTTCGTAAGACAACAGATCCATTTACATGCCCACATGGTCGGCCAATCATCATTCATTTTTCAACATATGAATTAGAGAAAATGTTTAAACGTGTGATGTAAAACTAGTATAAATCATTGCCATCTCGGGTAATCCTAGTAATAAAACATCGAGGTGCAGCATGGAAAATCAAAAGCTGATCAATTTTTTAAATCAACTGCTATCAAATTATGTTGTCCTGTATATTAAGCTCCATCGATATCATTGGTTTATTCAAGGGAGACATTTCTTCCTTTTACACGAGAAATTTGAGGAAATGTATAAGGTAATAGCTAGTGATATCGATGAAATTGCAGAACGAATTCTAATGATTGATGGCAAGCCACTTGCAACAATGGTCAAGTATTTAAAGGAAACGACATTAGTTGAGGCGAATGCAGACGATAAAGAAAATGAGATCATTGCACAATTGATCGAGGATTTCGAGCAGATGATTGCAGAAATTCATCAAGCAGGAATACCTCTCAGCGAAGAGCAGAACGATGATCCAACATTCGATTTATTAGCAACATTACAAGGGAAATTAGAAAAATATGTATGGATGTTAAAAAGCTATCTCGCATTTGAATAAAAAGAATAGAATTTAGGGGAAAACGAATGAAAAAAACAGTAGTAGCTATCGTTGGTCCAACTGCGGTAGGGAAAACGAAGCTGAGTATCGAAATCGCCAAAAGATTTAATGGAGAGATTATCAGCGGAGATTCGATGCAAGTATACAAAGGTTTTGATATTGGAACGGCGAAGATAAGCGAGGAAGAAATGGAGGGAATTCCTCATCATATGATCGATATCTTAAATGAGGATGAAGTCTTTTCTGTCGCAGATTATCAATATTACGTTCAGAAGTATATTGATGAGATTTCCGCTAAAGGGAAATTGCCGATTATCGTCGGTGGTAGTGGTCTTTATATACAGGCGGCATTATATAACTATAATTTTGCTGAGCAAAAAAGAGATGACACACTAACAAGTAAGCTAGAGCGGATGATTGAGCAGGAAGGAATTATGCCATTATATCATCGTCTGGAAGAAATTGATCCCGAACAAGCGAAGAAAATCCATCCGAATAACCATCGAAGGGTGATTCGAGCGCTTGAAATCTATGAAACAACTGGAATGACGATGACGGCGTATCAACAGGAGCAAGTAGTGGAATCCCCGTACAACCTAATATTACTCGGGTTAGAGATGGAGAGGGAACGGTTGTACGAAAGAATCAATCAAAGGGTTGATTTAATGATCAAGACGGGACTTGTCAAGGAAGTAAAAGATCACTATGATCGAGGTCTAGAAAATAGCCAGGCAATGACAGCAATTGGCTATAAAGAGTTTATCCCATTATTCAAGGGTGAAGAAAGCGAAGAGCTAGCAATTGAGCTTTTAAAGCGTAATTCAAGAAGGTATGCGAAACGACAATATACATGGTTTAAAAACAAAATGGATATTAGCTGGTATTCGCTCTCGCCGAGCAGCATAAATGAAAAGTTTAAAATGATTTTTGACGATTTAGCAGGGATTTTAGAAAAAAAGTAGAATGGTTATAGTATAGATAAATAGAGGAGGAAGTACGATGGCGCAAACTGTAAATGTTCAAGATCAATATTTAAATCAATTAAGAAAACATCATATTTCAGTTACTGTATTCCTTACAAATGGTTTCCAATTAAGAGGGATTGTGAAGGCATTTGATAATTTCACGGTATTACTTGAAACCGACGGGAAACAACAGCTTATATTTAAACATGCTATTTCTACCTTTGCTCCTGTTAAAAATGTATCATTAGAAAATGAGTAAGTGGAAAACGGACGCTAGCAATGGCGTCCGTTTTCCATTGGTTTTGAAACTTAGGCGTTTGTCACAACTTTTTTCCCTTATGCGTATACTAAGGTTGACTAAAGGGGTGATAACGTGGAATCACAATTGAACCGTAATCGAAATGGTCAAATAAATATTATATTGCATAACAATAATAATAAACCAAATGTAGAGCGAAAGAATCCGTTAGAATTTAGTAAGAATGAACAATATAAAGCGATTGATCATGAATTTTCTTCATTTATTGGCATGGATAAGTTAAAAATGACGGTTAAAGAGATCTATGCGACAATCATTATCAATGAAAAACGGAAAGAGCTAGGCTTAAAAAGCTCCAAGCAAGTACTCCACATGCTATTTAAAGGTAATCCCGGTACTGGTAAGACTACAGTTGCGAGAAAGCTTGCCAAAGTATATTTTAATATGAATATATTATCAAAAGGACATTTTGTTGAGGCGGAACGAGCGGATTTGGTTGGTGAATACATTGGTCAGACCGCACAAAAGACGCGCGCAATCATCCAGAAAGCAATGGGTGGTGTACTTTTTATTGATGAAGCATATTCATTAGCACGTGGTGGAGAAAAGGATTTTGGCAAGGAAGCAATCGATACCTTAGTGAAGCATATGGAGGACCATCATAACGATTTTGTCTTAATTCTTGCAGGATATCCTTATGAAATGGATAAATTTCTATTATTAAATCCTGGTTTACAGTCGAGATTTCCTTTTATCTTAAATTTTGAAGATTATGGGGTCGATCAATTATTAGAAATTGCAAAACAAATGGTAGGTGAAAGGGAATATGAATTAACAAAGGAAGCGGAATGGGAGCTCAGAAATCAATTATATAAGAAAACAGGTGGAAGTGTACGCAACTTTTCCAATGCCCGTTATGTACGGAACGTAATTGAACATGCGATTCGGATGCATGCTGTAAGGTTATTACAGGAAGAGCGCTATACATCGGAAGACCTGACCCAAATTACGGCAAAAGACTTGCAGATGGATGATTGAATACTAGTGAATAGCGTAACTACATGTGATTTACGGAAATGAGTGAACATATTAGAAAATCCTCAGTGATGATTCGTTGCTGAGGATCCATCTATCTCTAATTGCATACTCTAATTTTGTAAATACCTCCCTTTTTGTTATGATGGAGGAATAGATAGGATACATAAGGATGCTTTCATATTAATAGATGTAGAACAGTTCTGTTAGAAAGA
This sequence comes from Oceanobacillus arenosus, assembly GCF_003369575.1. Taxonomy (GTDB): domain Bacteria; phylum Bacillota; class Bacilli; order Bacillales; family Amphibacillaceae; genus Oceanobacillus; species Oceanobacillus arenosus. The sequence continues at coordinate 123,143 of NZ_PIOC01000012.1, forward strand.
GATTCTTCAAAAGAAAGAGGTCGTTACATGTCCAAAGAGAAAATCCTAGTTATCGCAGTTAAAAAAGATGGCCAGCAGGAGGAAAGGTTTCATTCTTCGTTAGATGAACTTGTTTCACTAGGAAAAACAGCTGGTGGAACAGTAGTACGTGTAATCACGCAAAATCGCAATCGAATCCATCCGGCTACATATATCGGGGAAGGAAAAATTGAAGAAATTAAACAGGAAATTGATACATTGGAAATAGATCTTGTCATATCGAATGATGAGCTGTCACCGAGTCAGTTAAGGAATTTAGGAAATCGTTTCGAGGTTCGAATCATCGATCGGAGTCAGCTGATCCTAGATATCTTTGCTCAGCGAGCTCGGACAAGAGAAGGGAAGCTGCAGGTCGAACTGGCACAATTGGAATATTTGTTGCCAAGGCTTCAAGGACAAGGGATTGCCATGTCGCGTCTAGGAGCAGGTATTGGCACGAGAGGACCCGGGGAAACCAAATTAGAAACCGATCGACGTCATATTAAAAACAAAATCCATGATATTAAACAAAAACTAAAATTAGTGGTTCGTACCCGGGAACAGTATAGGAAGCGAAGGAAGATTAACGAGGTATTCCAAATTGCTGTTGTTGGATATACGAATGCAGGCAAATCTACCTTGTTTAATCGATTAACAGCAAGTAATACGTTAGAGGAAAATAAATTATTTGCAACACTTGATCCATTAACACGGAAATTACAGCTTAACTCCGGTTTCCAAGCATTGATCACCGATACAGTTGGCTTTCTTCAGGAATTACCAACATCATTGATCGCTTCCTTCCGTTCGACATTAGAGGAGGTTTCCGCTGCAAATCTGCTTTTACATGTTGTTGATGGATCGCATGAAGATCAAGTACAGCAACAGAAGACAGTTTTAAAATTACTTGATGATTTACACGCACAGCAAATCCCTGTACTTACGATCTATAATAAAAAGGATTTAATCAAAGACGCTGTTATTCCATTGAATCATCCATATCTGATCATTAGTGCATACGATGAAAATGATGTACAACGTGTGCTGCTTGAGATTGAAGGGCTTCTTAAGGAATTATGGGAAAGCTATGCGGTCGAACTAGACCCAGATAAGGGGAAATTAATTTCTAAACTTGAGCGCGAAACAATTATTACAAAGAAGATATTTGACGAAACGAAAAATAAATACATTATTTATGGCTATATTCGGAAAGAACACCCGATAAATTATATGACAAAAACAGATGCAGAGTAAAACAGCAATAAGTAAAAAGAGGAGAAATAATGAACATGATTGAAGAATTGGTAAAACAAGCAGAATTAGATTGTAGTTTCGTACATCAGAAAATGAATGAAATCGTTGAAAAAAATCAGAAACGTGTGCTTGACGCATTTATTAGTAATCGTATTAGTGATAGCCATTTTAGCTCAACAACAGGCTATGGTTATGATGATCTAGGCCGTGATGCATTGGAAGCTGTTTATGCAGAAGTCTTTGGTGGGGAGGATGCACTTGTCCGACCACAAATCGTTTCTGGCACACATGCAATTGCGACGACATTATTTGGTTTATTAAGGCCAAATGATGAACTGATTTATATTACTGGAAAACCTTATGACACGCTGGAAGAGGTAATCGGCATTAGGGGAAACAATACTGGATCATTAAAAGACTATCATATTAAGTATCAGGAAGTAAGCCTAACAGATGCAGGTGAAATTGACTTACCAGCTGTTAAAAATACGATTACAGCTGATACGAAGGTGATTGGTATTCAACGGTCGAAAGGATATGATGATCGCCCATCATTTACAATTCAGGAAATTGCAGAAGCAATCCGATTTGTAAAAGAGATAAACCCTAATATTATTATCTTTATTGATAATTGTTATGGTGAATTTGTAGAAGAACAGGAGCCACTTCATGTTGGCGCGGATATTATGGCAGGTTCTTTAATTAAGAATCCTGGTGGAGGTATCGTTCGTGCAGGTGGCTATATTGTTGGGCGAGAAGATCTAATTAATCAATGTGCAAACCGCTTAACTGCACCGGGTCTTGGCAAGGAAACTGGCGCAACCTTTAATATGTTGCAAGAAATGTACCAAGGGTTATTTTTAGCGCCACATGTCGTTGGACAAGCATTGAAGGGCGCAATATTTACGGCTAGATTTCTTGAATTGATAGGTTTTAAAACGTCACCACATTATCAAGCAAATCGTACGGATCTAATTCAATCCGTCACTTTTCCAGATGCAGAGCAAATGATCGCCTTCTGTCAAGCGATACAACGAAATTCACCAGTGAACTCTTATGTGACTCCGTATCCAAGTGAAATGCCTGGCTATGAAGATAAAGTAATTATGGCTGCAGGGACATTTATTCAGGGATCAAGCATCGAATTATCTGCTGATGGTCCGATTCGTCCACCGTATACGGCGTTTGTTCAAGGTGGACTAACATATGAGCATGTGAAAATAGCATTAATAGAAGCAGTAAAAAGTTTGGTAAATCAGGGTTTTATAAAACTTATTTAGGGAATACAAGAAAAGAGTCCAAAAAGGCTCTTTTTTACTTACTCAATTTTCATCGGTTATTGTAATGGAGAGTCATAGACAGTTTTGTAGCTTGTTGATTCCCGCCCGCAGCATGCCAAGTGTTTCTCTGGAGCGTTAAGATATGCTAACATGTTTCATTACTATAAAAAAGTGTTCTTGATGTAAGGTTATCTAACAAATAATTGACAGCTAACCTTACATACAATATAATTAACCTATCAATTAGTTGGGGGTAATGGTTTGAATGATCAGGATCGTCGTTCAATGCCTTTGTTTTCAATTGGCATTGTCATGAAATTGACCGAACTCACTGCTCGTCAAATTAGATATTATGAAGAACATGAATTAATATCTCCAGAACGAACAGCTGGTAATCAACGATTATTTTCATTTAATGATGTTGATAAACTGCTAGAGATAAAAAATCTATTGGATAATGGTCTTAATCTTGCGGGTATAAAAATCATGCTGCAAGATGAACTTAAGCAAGAAGAGAAAGAGCAGGTAGCAAAGACAGATTTAACGGACAAACAGCTTCGAAATATCCTGAGAACAGAATTGAACCATCTTGGCATGAATGGCAGAGTAAGCATTAGACAAGGAGAGCTATCAAGGTTTTTTGTCAACCGTTAAACAATTGTGAAACATTAGAGTAAGTATTTTTGAAATGATTCAAGGAGGAAAATTAGTGGGACAGTTTACGAAAGAAGCAATTACGAAAAAAATTAAAGAAGAAAACGTAAGATTCATTCGACTTCAATTTACAGATATGTTCGGTAGCATTAAAAATGTGGAAATTCCATTAAGTCAATTAGATAAAGCATTATCGAATAAAATGATGTTCGATGGTTCTTCAATTGAAGGTTTTGTACGAATTGAAGAGTCAGATATGTATTTATATCCAGATTTAGATACATTCGTTGTATTCCCATGGACATCTGACAAAGGAAAAGTAGCTAGATTTATTTGTGATATTTATAATCCAGATGGAACACCTTTCGCAGGCTGCCCAAGATATAATTTAAAACGTAATTTAAAGAAGATGGCTGAATTAGGATTCGATACCTTTAATATTGGTGCAGAACCAGAGTTCTTCTTATTTAAACTAGACCAAAACGGTGATCCATCATTAGAGCTTAATGATCATGGTGGTTATTTTGATTTAGCTCCTACTGATCTTGGAGAAAACTGTCGTCGAGATATTGTATTAGAACTTGAAGAAATGGGATTTGAAATTGAAGCATCCCATCATGAAGTAGCTCCTGGACAACATGAAATAGATTTTAAATATTCCAATGCAGTAAAACATGCTGACGATATTCAAACCTTTAAATTGGTAGTAAAAACGATTGCAAGAAAATATAATCTCCATGCAACCTTTATGCCGAAGCCATTATTCGGTGTAGCTGGGTCTGGGATGCATGTTAACATGTCATTATTTAAAGATGGAAAAAATGTCTTTTTAGATGAAAAAGGGGAAAGACAATTAAGTGATGTTGCATATCAATTCATTGCGGGAATTATGAAGCATGCAACTGGATTCACAGCAGTAACAAACCCGATTGTAAATTCATATAAACGATTGGTACCAGGATATGAAGCACCTTGCTATGTTGCTTGGTCAGGTTCAAATAGAAGCCCATTACTGCGAATTCCTAATTCACGCGGATTAAGTACACGTGTTGAAGTACGGAGTGTAGACCCATCTGCAAATCCATACATGGCTCTTTCTGTACTACTTGCATCTGGGTTAGAAGGTGTAGAAAATAAATTAGTGGCACCACAAGCTGTAGATCGCAATATCTACGTAATGACGAAAGAAGAACGTGAAGAAAATGGTATAGAAGATTTACCAAGTACACTAGCAGATGCGCTTGAGCTATTAAAGAAAGATGAAACCATTGTAAGATCACTTGGCAAACATCTATTTGAGAATTTCGTGGAAGCGAAAGAGATTGAATGGGAAATGTTTAAGACCCAAGTCCATCCTTGGGAACGAGAACAGTATATTACACAATATTAAATCGCATTATTAACGAAAAAGCTTCGAACGAGGGACATCCTCTTGTTCGAAGCTTTTTTCTTATAGCTTAGGAAACTATAAAATTGGACGCTGTGGATAACTAAATTACCGAAACAGCCACGTCCAGCTCCAGCGCTAAAGCTGTAGCGAGACTTCCCTCACCTCCGTACGATAAGCCAACATTGACTCCCTAGATTAAGGAAGGCCGACTAAAATCAGGCTTCGCCAACGTCGGCATACCTCTAAAGTGAAGGGGCATGTTTCCTTTATCTCAAAAGGCAAGGAGAAGTTCGTACACAGCTCAAACGGGCGCTTGCGCTTTTGTTCCTACATAAGAGCAACTAGGGCTGTCAACCAAGTTTTCTAACTTAATGAATGGTTCGATATAGGCCAATGACTTTGCCAAGGATGCTGACATTATCATATATGAGTGGTTCCATCGTCGCATTTTCCGGCTGTAGTCTGATGTGGTTCTTCTCTTTAAAAAATCTTTTTACTGTTGCTTCATTATCTTCTGTCATTGCAACAACGATATCTCCATTATTCGCGGTATTCTGTTGCTTGACGATTACCATATCCCGGTCTAGTATCCCTGCCTCTATCATACTTTCCCCATCAATAACTAAGACAAATAGATTATCATCCGGGCTCGAAGTAGAGCTTGGAAGCGGAATGAATTCCTCGATATTCTCTACTGCAGTAATTGGAACACCAGCAGTAACTTTCCCGATTACTGGTGCATATCGTGCAATATCTTTTGGTATATTGCTATCTTCTGCTTGATTAAGAATTTCAATTGCTCTCGGTTTTGTTGGATCTCGTCTAATAAAGCCCTTACTCTCTAATCTCTCAAGATGACCATGGACAGTAGAGCTTGATGCAAGTCCAACGGCTACTGCTATTTCCCGAACAGACGGCGGATAGCCTTTGCTACTAACTTCACTCTTAATAAAATCGAGTATCATTTGTTGTCGATTTGAAAGTTTTGTCATCAATTATACACCTCACACATAGGATTTATTATTAATAGTTTATCATTATATATAAAACTAAGCAAACATTCGTTCGAAAAAAACGTTGACAAGATCATGTGTTCGTGTGATAATAAAATTAACGAACAGCGAACAAAGGTTCTGTAAAACCAATTAGGGAGGAATTTATATGTTTGAAAAAATCACAAAAACAGATATATTTTATTTAGTTGCTTTTGCATTAACTTTAGGGTTTCTATATTTTTCAATGATAATTAGTGGCTAAAATTTAATTATATTAAGGGGTATTACCAAGGTGAAGGCTATATTATATTGTCGCGTAAGCACGGATAAGGTTACACAAGAAACGTCTTTGGTAAGGCAGAAAGAGGAATTACTTGCGCTTGCTGCTAGACATCAAATTACTGTAGTAGATTGCATTGAAGAGAAACAGAGCGGATATGATATAGAAAGAGAAGGTATATTCCGAATGCTCGACTATTTCTCTGCTAACGAGGCAGATTGTCTGTTAATTCAGGATGAAACTAGATTAGGGCGCGGAAACACGAAAATCGCTTTATTCCATCAATTATACAAATTACACGTTCGTATATTTACGGCTACACAAGATGGTGAATTAGAACTTTCGGAATCTGATTCTATGGTACTACAAATCGTTGGGGTAGTAGAGGAATATCAGCGTAAAATTCATAACATGAAAATTAAACGAGGTATGAAAAAGGCAGTTGCAGCTGGCTATGATCCTAGTAAAAATCTTACAAATCAAGATAAAGCACCGGGCAGGGAACGGATAGTATTTCCAATTGAAGAGGTAGTCAGATTGAAGGAAAAAAATTTAACCTTTGCGGAAATAACGAAAGTATTAAATGGATTAGGTTATGATGTATCAAAAGCTACCGTCCATCGAAGATACCAGGAGTATCAAATGCTTGAATAACCGTAAAGTAAATAGTACTATTAAAAAAGCAAGAACATAGTTAGATGGGTTCTTGTTTTTTAGTAGTTAAGTGCAACCAAGTTTTCTAATTTTTATATTTTAAATAAGAAAGGATAGTTTTGATGCTTTCACAAGATAAATTAGGTCGTATTAATGAGCTTGCAAGAAAAGCCAAAAATGAAGGACTAAATGACATAGAGAAACAAGAGCAAAAAGATTTAAGAGAAGCATATTTAAAAAATGTACGCAGCTCGTTTAAAAATCATTTAAAAACGATGACGGTAATTGATCCAGCTGGCAATGATGTTACACCGCAAAAAGTAAGAGATATGCAAGCAAGGAATAGGAATCATTAAGTATGTGAATAATGAAGATGACTTCGATAGCGAAGTCATCTTTTTTCTATCTATGGTAGGTAAAAAAAGTATATAAAGCGAGACTTCCCTCACTACAGAACAATCTAAGGAAGACTTACCCAACGTCGAACCAACCCATGTCCCTTGGATCTTTAATCGACAAAACTAGTGTTCGTTCGCAATACGATTTGACATGATTCGTAAATAGAATATGTATAATATAGATTAAAAGGGAGCGATTGTAATGTTTGAGTATTCTATCTATCGTATTAGAGAAGAAATTGCTAACCATTATTATCATAAAAGTGATATATTATATCGTTTTCTCAAGGAGTATGAACAAAACAGTGGACAGCTCTATTTGCATGGTCAGTTTCTATATATAACAAATAAATTTATCCAAAAGAATATAGAATATTACGTAGATAATTTTCTTCCAAAGAATGTTTCGCACAAAACGGAGCAAACTAGAATAGAAATATTTAATAAAAGGAAGTCAATTACTTTACATATAAATAAAAACTGTTTAAACTTTCGTTGTGAGTCTCTACATGATGCGGAAGAATTATTGTTTCCAGTACTAAGAAAATTTGACGCTTTATTATTTGTGATTGGCAGGAAGCATGAAAACTATGGATGGATTTCGCCAAATACAAAACTAAATAGTGATCCAGAAAATCTAGTATTGTATTCTTCGCGCTGATTTAATATACTGTATAAGAGACAACACGAAGGAGGAAAATCTAGAAATGGACGTAATTTGGGTCGTGCTAATTGCTATAGTAGCATTAATTGCTGGTGTTGCTCTTGGATTTTTCATTGCAAGAAAATACATGATGAATTACTTGAAAAAGAATCCACCAATTAATGAGCAAATGCTACGTACGCTAATGATGCAGATGGGACAAAAACCATCGCAGAAGAAAATCAATCAAATGATGCGTGCAATGAATAATCAAACTGATAAAAAATAGCAATTATAAATATCAGATAAGTTTATAAAAAATTGTATGGAATACCCCTTCACATAATTGGAGGGGTATTTGAATACTTATTGCGGATGATTTTTGTTAATTCAACCTTTTGTCGAATTCAGAAGTTATTAAACCGGTTACTTCTGTTAAAATAATGGGAGTGGGATGACTATAGGGGGGGATTTTTTTGTCAGAAATTAATGTGTTTCTTGCGTTTGGGGCAGGCTTTTTATCTTTTGTATCACCATGTGTACTGCCTCTCTATCCGGTATTTTTATCTTATATTACTGGAATGAGTATAAGTGAAGTGAAAGAAGAGAATAAGAAGGTAAATAAAAAGGCATTATTACATACAATAAGTTTCTTGCTTGGATTCTCAAGTATTTTTATGATGATTGGATTCTCTACAAATTATATTTCTGAATTTTTAATGACAAATCGGAATCTGATAAGACAAATTGGAGCAATCTTAATTGTTTTCTTTGGGCTAGTCATTGTTGGAATCTTTAATTTTCAGTTTTTGATGAAGGATAGGAAGATTCATTTTAAAAATCGCCCAACAGGATTTATTGGTTCGTTTATTATTGGGATGGCGTTTTCTTTAGGATGGACACCATGTACTGGACCGATTCTCATGATTGTATTTTCACTTGCAGCAACAGATCCGAGCTCGGGGATGGTCATGATGATTTCTTATGTGCTAGGTTTTTCTATTCCGTTTATTTTATTGTCCATTTTCATTGGAAATTTTACTTGGATTAAAAAGTATAGTGGTCCTATAGTAAAAATTGGCGGATATGTTATGATATTTATGGGTATTGCGCTCTTTTTTGATTGGATGACTAAATTAACAGCATTCCTAGCAGGCTGGTTTGGTTTCTCAGGTTTTTAATGATTTCAATCTATCCAATTTTCCTTGAAGACCAATGCTAACAATCAACAAATGAAGTGTACCATTTAGGAGGAAAATTTAATGGCAAAAATACTAATAGCCGATGATGCTAAATTCATGAGAATAACCCTTTCCACGATGTTAAGTAAAGATAATCATGAAATCATAGGTGAAGCGGTAAATGGTGAAGAGGCTATTAAACTTTTTAAGGAATTACATCCCGACATCATTACAATGGACATTACAATGCCGATTGTGAATGGAATTGATGCAATTAAAGAAATTATTAAATTAGATGAAGAAGCGAAAATTATTGTTTGCTCGGCAATAGGACAGCAAAAAGTAGTTGTTGAAGCAATAGAAGCAGGTGCAAAAGATTTTATTGTGAAACCATTTGATGAGCATAGTGTGTTAGCTACAATTAATCGTATATTAAATACGACTGATTAATATCTCTGTAAATTCTAAAGTCAGAAAGTGTGATAATCATGTTCTGGGTGATTGCGAGTACAGTGGTAGCAGCAATGATGGCTATTACCATGATATTTATTCGTTTAAGAGCAGCAAAGAAGCCTGCTTCTATAAGAAAAATTATTCTTCCGCCATTAATGATGAGTACGGGTGCTTTTATGTTTTTATTCCCAGTATTTCGTGTAGGTTGGATTCAAGTGCTTGAAGCAATTGGAATCGGAATCATTTTTTCCGTTTTTTTAATCAGGACATCGAAGTTCGAAGTGCATAATGGGGAAATTTATTTAGTACCATCGCGGGCATTCCCGATAATTCTTTTCAGTCTCTTAATCGTTCGTATTATCATTAAATTAATTATCGGCAGTTATATTTCCGTAGGGGAAACAAGCGGTATGTTCTTTCTTCTGGCACTAGGTATGATTGTGACCTGGAGACTTTCAATGCTTTATCAATACTATCAAATTAAAAAAGAACATTAAAAAAGATATGCAGCAGATTTCTTCTACTGCATATCTTTTTTATATCGTGCCTGCCAGTTATCTCGATAACTACTTTGAGAAAGCTCGAATAGATGTTCATATGGTGTCACATCTATTTTCTTTTCTTTTAATTTCTTTCTTAGAAATTTATGATCGCGTTTTGGAGTTGCGATAATATAACCTTCGATAACGGTTTCTTGTGTTATTTTCCTTTGCTTCTTTTCCAGGGATACTTCGCCAATTTTACTAGCAATCGTATGTTTGGCTACGTCGCGAAATAATTCCGGTACAGGTGAAACTAATTCTTCTAGTAATCCTTTTTCGTTGTCCCCCCACATATGCTTTGTCTTTTCCATATAATATTCTTCCCAGTCCATCATAGATTTTCCGTCTTCTTTTGGTAGTTTCTTAAGGAATTTACGAAACATGAAGAATCCACCAATGGCCATTAAGCTAATTAGCAATATTCCCCATAACACAAGCAAAGCCCCCATTATGTCACCTTTTCCCTTTTTTTTTTAGAAATGTTACTTTTCAGCAGATATTAATTCATTTTTATTATCGTTTATAGTAAGATACATGTAATCAGATAAATTAAATTATACTGTAATTATTATTATAGTGGTCTTTTTAAAGACAGACAAGTATCATATCTTATCGGATTCTCCATATACTAAATCTAGAGGGCAGTAAATGTAGAAAAAAGGAGGAGTTTGATGGATTCTGAAGGAATAAAACCAGATAATGTCGAAAAGCATATTGCACTGCAACCCAGTGATGTATCTAAAGCTGGTGACTTGGATTTTGGAAAGATCCCCGAATTTATGTTTCGATGGATTGAAAATAATCGAGATGAAATCATAACGGTCTGGAATCATGAAGGAAAGATGCTCTTTATTTCGGATGCGATTGAACGGTTATTAGGGATTGATAAATCTGAGCTAATCGGTTCTTCTTGGTATGATCGGATGTATCCAGAAGACGTTGATTATCTGGCACATCATTTAAACCGAAATATAAACCAGAGGCAGCAATTTATTATTAACCTACTTCATAAAAATGGAAAGTATGTAACAACAGAATGCACGGTCCAAAAGTTAATCGATGATTCGAGTGGCATTACTTATTATATCGCCTTACAAAAGGATATTACAGATAAGCGGCAAGTGGAGGAATTGATGATTCGCTCGGAAAAAATGTCCATTTCAGGTCAGATTGCTGCGGGAATCGCACATGAAATTAGAAACCCACTTACTTCAATTAAAGGATTTTTACAACTGCTACAAGCGGGAGTAAGACATAAGGACAAGTATTACAGTATCATGTTAGATGAGATTGAGAAGATGGAGAAGATTACATCCGAACTATTATTTCTATCGAAGCCAGTCACGGATGATAGAAACATAGAATCGATAAAAAATATGATTGAAGATGTAGTCCGTTTACTTCAGCCACAAGCAAGAATGAAAAACATCGATATTGTAATAAATTGCCGGAAATTAGATTCTATTCTATGTGATCGGACCCAAATTAAGCAGGTATTGATCAATATCGTTAAAAATGCGATTGAAGCGATGGAGAGCCCAGGAGAAATTACCATTCGTGTTGTATCCAGTGAATCTAAAGTTATCGTTTCGATCATGGATGAGGGCCCAGGCGTTTCGGATGATGTATTAGAGAAATTAGGTGAGCCATTTTTTACGACGAAAAAAAACGGAACAGGTTTAGGCTTACTAATAACAAAGCAAATATTAGATAGACATCATGCAAAATTAACGATTCTAAAAAATGCAGAAAAGGGAAGTACATTTCAATTAACGTTTCCTAAATAAAAATAGTTATCTATTCATATTGGTATAGGAATATTATCATGTAAGTGATTGGTGTGCATGCCCCTTGTTCCCCATATGGTAAAATTGATGTAATCGTTCACATTATCTCAATATATTCTCCTCATAGTTTACTACAGGGGAACAAATACTGTATTTTTATTCGTTTTTACAAACACAATAACAAAGATGAACAATAATAATGTTTTTATATAAGAAAAAGTTATCATCCTACATAACTTTTTAATATATATCGAAGCACTTGAATTAATTGTCTTATGTAAACGAATACGATAAGATGTATAGTAAAGGGGCTTTCCAAGATTATTAGTTTGAAAGAGAGTCTCTTAAAAGAAATAATAATCAATTATTTTACTGAAAATTTGAAAAAACAATGAAGTTTGAAAGGGGTAACTTGCATGAGTAATGAAAATGCATTTCAAGCAAAAAAGCAATTTGAATTACATGGGAAAAAGTATAACTATTACCAAATTAAGGCATTAGAAGGAGCTGGGATTGGTAAAGTTGATCGTTTACCATTCTCCATTCGTGTGCTCTTAGAATCAGTAATTCGTCAGCATGATGACCGTCAAATTAAGGATGAGCATGTTGAAGCACTCGCAAAATGGGGAAATAAGGAAGTTAAAGGTGTCGACGTGCCATTTAAGCCATCGCGTGTTATCCTCCAAGATTTCACTGGAGTACCTGCGGTCGTTGACCTTGCATCACTAAGAAAAGCAATGGTTGATATCGGTGGAGATCCGAATAAAATAAACCCTGAAGTTCCCGTTGATCTAGTTATTGATCACTCCGTACAAGTTGACCAATACGGAACAGCAAACGCACTACATGCGAATATGGACCTAGAATTCAAACGTAATGCTGAGCGCTATGAGTTCTTAAATTGGGCACAAAAATCATTTGATAACTATCGGGCAGTACCTCCAGCAACTGGGATTGTTCACCAAGTGAATCTGGAGTACCTTGCCAATGTTGTCCATGGTATCAAGAAAGATAATGGAGAGTATGATGCATATCCTGATACATTAGTTGGAACGGATTCACATACAACTATGATCAATGGTTTAGGTGTACTTGGCTGGGGTGTAGGTGGTATTGAAGCAGAAGCAGGAATGCTTGGACAACCATCTTATTTCCCACAACCAGAAGTAATCGGTGTTAAATTTACAGGAAGTTTCCCAGATGGAACAACCGCGACAGATCTTGCATTGAAAGTAACACAAGTATTGCGTGCCGAAAATGTTGTTGGAAAATTTGTTGAGTATTTTGGTCCTGGATTAAAAGACATGCCGTTAGCAGACCGAGCAACAATTTCAAATATGGCGCCAGAATATGGTGCAACATGTGGCTTCTTCCCAGTAGATGAGGAATCATTAAGTTATTTACGTTTAACAGGTCGAAGTGAAGAACAAATTGATTTGGTTGAAACATATTGTAAAGAAAATAATCTATGGTATTCTTCAGATCAAGCGGATCCAGATTATACTGAAGTTATTGAAATTAATCTTTCTGAACTTGAACCAAATCTGTCCGGACCTAAACGTCCACAAGATTTGATTTCCTTATCAAATATGCAAAAGGAATTTAATAGAGCAATCACTGCAAAAGAAGGAAACCAAGGCTATGGCTTAGATAAATCTGAATTTGATAAAGTTGTAACGATTGCACATCCAAGTGGCAATACATCTGTAATGAAAACTGGTTCATTAGCAATTGCTGCCATTACATCTTGTACGAATACTTCGAATCCATATGTTATGTTAGGTGCTGGATTAGTAGCGAAAAAAGCTGTTGAAAAAGGTCTAAAAGTACCTGAATATGTTAAAACATCATTAGCACCAGGTTCTAAAGTTGTTACACGTTACCTAGAAGATGCTGGATTACAATCTTATTTAGATCAATTAGGATTTAATTTAGTTGGATATGGTTGTACAACATGTATCGGAAACTCTGGTCCATTACGTGAGGAAATAGAAGAAGCGATTATGGAAAGTGATTTGATTGCATCTTCTGTACTATCTGGTAACCGTAACTTTGAAGGACGGATCCATCCGTTAGTCAAAGCAAACTATTTAGCATCCCCACCGCTTGTTGTTGCGTATGCACTAGCAGGTACCGTTGATATAGATTTAACGAAAGATGCGATTGGTACCGGTAAAGATGGAAATCCTGTCTATATTCGTGATATTTGGCCATCAATGCAAGAAATAAAAGCAGAAGTTAATAAGGTAGTCACACCGGAGATTTTTCGTAAAGAATATGAAAATGTATTCAATTCCAATGATCAATGGAATGAAATTGAAACAACTGATGAAGCATTATTTGAGTGGGATGATGATTCAACCTACATTCAAAACCCACCATTCTTTGAAGGATTGGCGAAAAATGCGGGTACAGTTGAAGCCTTAAATGATTTGCGTGCAATTGGTGAATTTGGCGATTCTGTTACTACGGACCATATCTCACCAGCTGGAGCGATTGCGAAAGACATGCCAGCAGGAAAGTATTTACAAGAGAAGGGTGTATCACCTAGAAACTTTAATTCTTATGGTTCGCGTCGTGGAAACCATGAAATTATGATGCGTGGTACGTTCGCTAACATACGTATTCGTAATAAGCTTGCACCTAATACTGAAGGTGGCTATACAACGTATTGGCCAACAGGAGAAGTAATGCCAATCTATGATGCGGCAATGAAGTATCAAGAGGCTGGTACTGGATTAATCGTATTCGGTGGAAAAGATTATGGTATGGGTTCTTCACGAGACTGGGCAGCAAAAGGAACGAATTTATTAGGAATTAAAACCGTTATTGCTGAAAGCTTTGAACGTATTCACCGTTCAAACCTTGTAATGATGGGGGTATTACCGCTACAATTTCAAAAAGGGCAAAATCCTGAGAAACTTGGTTTAACAGGTAAAGAAACCTTTAATGTGGAAATTGATGAAAGTGTTAAACCCCATGATTTACTAAAAGTAACTGCGACAGATGAAGCAGGAAAAACGACAGACTTTGAAGTTATCGCACGTTTCGATAGTGATGTAGAAATTGATTACTATCGTCATGGTGGGATTCTACAAATGGTGTTACGAGAAAAAATAGGAGCATAAATTATTTGGAGAAGCGTTCTATCTTAATAATAGGACGCTTTTTCTAGTATGATGACGATTTTTCTGGACAATGGATACAATCCTGCTATATTAGCGAAGTATATTCCAATCCACAAATTTTGAAACAAAAGAAGTATTTACGAAATTTTTACGAACAATTAAATGAATCCCTTTACAAAATTGGTGAAGTTCCATACCATTTAGTTATTGTGTTACTTTTTCTTTGGTACATGGACAAACTCTAGGGGTGTTGAACAATGTATAAAAAAATGGCAGGATTAACAATCTTATTAGTTTTAGTTGGAATATTAATCGCAAACATTATCGATCAAAATATAAATCAAATAACGGAAACAAATAACAATGAGTATGATGTTAGTGGTGATACAAGCATACAGGGTGGCTCGATTGCCCCGATAGAGAGCGTCGGCATTGAACCAGGTGAACTAGCACCGGAAATTGAACTTGAAGCAGCGGACGGCTCACTGTTCAAACTATCGGATCTTCGTGGCAAAAAAGTAATATTGAACTTCTGGGCGACATGGTGTCCACCATGTAAAGAAGAGATGCCAGCAATGCAGCAATTTTACGATAATTATCATGATGAAATCGAAGTAATCGCAATTAATTTCAAGGAAAAAGACAAAAAGGTACGCGATTTTATTAATGATTCTGTTTATACATATACGATTCCAATGGATGTAGAAGGAGTCATAAGCAAGGAATATGGGGTTTATACAATCCCGACGACGTATTTCATCGGAACCGATGGCATTATTCAGCAGCCTAGAAGGGTTGGACCGATGACATATGAATTTATGGAAGAAATGCTCCATACCTTAAATTAATTTCTTTTGTTTCATTATTATAATTTTTAATAAATATGGCGATACTTCTAAATAATGTGAAGCATCTATTAGGTAGAATGCAGAGCAAACAGGGCATTTACTATTGGGTCAGATTTGATGGATAATGCTCTTAAACAAGGAGTGAATCGCTATCTCATTGAAAAAGAAAACTACATTTGCTGAGCTTGTTCAAGAAAATCGAAGACAAATATTACAAGATCGTCTATTACTGGATAAAATTGAGCAAAATTTAGAAATGAGAATGCATCAATCATTGAAAGTGAATGAAAACTAATTCCTATGTCCCTTTCTTGCATGTTAAGAAAGGGACATTTTTTCTCGTATAATTTAGATATCTCTAGGTAAGATAATATCAATAGAAAGGAGAATGAAAATGACTGATAACTTCAACCAACCGAAACCTGATGATCGAAGTGACAATGCAAGCAAATTAGAAAGTGCGATATACAATACGATCGAAAATATTGAAGAAGCAAATGAAACGATGCAATTTTCAAATGGAGTGGAAAAAGAACAAATTAAAGCTAAAAATAAACGTCGAGAACAAGCAATTGAAGGAATGCGTGAAGAAATAAAAGATGAAATTTAACAAAATATCATCTAATAATTATGAAGGGAACCTATATCCAGTTATATGGAATTAGGTTCTTTTATTTAGTACTAAGTACAACTCTCAATTTTCTAATCATTTTATTTTATGATAAGATAGTAGAAGTATTTGAATAATAGGGGGAACTAATTTTGAATAAAGTGCGTACACCCATTGAGGTAAGATATCAAGAAACAGACCAGATGGGTGTTGTTTATCATGCCAATTATTTGGTGTGGTTTGAAATAGGTCGGACAAAATATATCGAAAGCTTAGGATTAAGTTATGCAAAAATGGAAGCTGAAAACGTAGTATCACCGGTCATTGATGTGCAAATTTCATACAAGAAACCTGTGAAATATGGAGAGAGTACGTTTGTTGAAACATGGGTAGAGGAATATGATGGTCTTCGAACAACATATGGCTATCATGTAATAAATGAGCGCGGAGAAATTGCTGTGAGTGGAACAA
This sequence comes from Oceanobacillus arenosus, assembly GCF_003369575.1. Lineage (GTDB taxonomy): Bacteria > Bacillota > Bacilli > Bacillales > Amphibacillaceae > Oceanobacillus > Oceanobacillus arenosus. The sequence continues at coordinate 139,729 of NZ_PIOC01000012.1, forward strand.
CCAAGCATGTTATTGTCAGGAAAGATACATTTCGCCCTTTATCATTACGGAGATCCTTTCCAGAATGGCATCAAGCATACCTTACGAGTATGGAGGGAGAATTGTAATGGCGTTTGGAATAAAACGAGAAGAATTAATGGCATGGAAGAAAAATGTCGAAAATGGGGAAATTGATTTTCTTACCCATTATTGGCAAGATGAGCGATTTCCTAATTGTAACACAGTTACAAAAGTCGGCTGTAGTGATATCGAAAAATTAAAAACATGGGGTAGGAAATACGGTCTAGAGGAAAATTGGATTGACATGAGGGAGCAGTACCCACACTTTGATTTATTTGGAGTGCACCAAGAGGAGGTATTACGTAATGAAGGAAAATGGGATCAATTATCCCGGTTTAATTTAATGAATACAGAAAATAAATAAGAGCGGCTAAAAAATCCTGTTCTTATTTATTAGTTAACATAAGTGCAACTAAGGCTGTCACCGAAAGGCTTGGTTAAACCTTAGTTTTCTAATTTTTTTCCTTTTTTTCAGGGACTAGATCTACTCCTCCTGGATGTAAGGGATGACACTTACTGATTCTTTTAACCGTTAAATAAGAACCTTTCATTGCCCCAAAGCGTTTGAAAGCTTCTAAACCATACTCGGAGCATGTTGGATAGAACCGGCAAGTAGCTGGTGTAAAGGGACTTATGACTTTACGGTAAAACTGAATTAGACCGATAAATATATATTTCATGGACGAATCTTCATCTCCAGCTTATGTTTTCTTTAAATCTCCCTTAATTATACGTGAAAAAATAGGATGAATCAATTGAATGAATCATCCCATCCATTTAATTTTAGGCTCTGTTCCCTTTCGTATTCGCTTAATATTTTCCCGATGTCGATAAATAACAAAAATTGTAAGTAAGGCAATTACAATGGTTAGACTGATATCTCGGAAAAATATAGCAATAATCGTACCAACTACCCCTGTAATCATTGAAGATAATGAAACATATTTCGAGATATACAAGGTTAAAATGAATGTAATAATAATGAAAAGAAATAGCAACGGATTTATCCCTAATATTATTCCACCAGAGGTTGCAACTGCCTTTCCACCTTTAAATTTAGCAAAAAGAGGATAAGTATGACCTAGAACTGCGAAAATCCCTATAATTAAACGATTCACTTCCACATCAAATAATAATGGGATTAATACAGCAATCGTTCCTTTTAAAATATCTGCTAATGTTACGATAATCCCAGCCTTTACTCCCAAAACACGAAAGGCATTCGTTGCACCTAAATTCCCACTACCATGTTCGCGAACATCAATCTTATATCCGACTTTACCAACGACTAAGGCGGATGGAATTGATCCTAATAGATAAGCGACAATGATAAATAAAATATATTCCATCGTACATCCTACTCTCTCATTTAATGAATCGTCCAACTTCATCTCTCATTTTAGCATGAAGTAAACCAGGAGAGTATATAAAAATTAATTTTCCAAAAGAATGATACGAAATCTCCTATTCTCCCGATTCTGTAGCCGTTTTTTTGTTCATAATAAAAAACGTATGCTATAATAACGGTAGATATGGTAGAAAAAGGTTTCCTTCTCTAATTAAATTGTATTTACTTGATAGGTATAAGGAGGGTAACATCATGACTTGGGAAAATCCATCAAAAGAAGTATTGAAGGAAGTATTAGAATCTGCGAAGACGATTGCTGTGGTAGGGCTTTCTGATAATCAGGAGCGCACATCTTATCAAATCGCGAAGAGGATGCAGGAAAATGGGTATCGAATTATTCCTGTGAATCCGACCATTACAGAAGTTCTAGGTGAAAAAGCGTATCCGTCATTAACCGATATTCCCGAAGATTTTGATATTATTAATGTGTTTAGACGTCCAGAACATTTGCCAGAAATTGCAAAAGAGGCTACAATGACAAATGCAAAAGTTTTCTGGGCACAACAGGGAATTGTGAATGAGGAAGCATATCATTACCTCAAAGAACATGATTTTACAGTAATTATGGATTTATGCATAAAGGTAGTCCATTCAGTGTTAGTGAAATAATGAGTGACTTGGGATGACATGCTTTGTCATCCTTTTTCTTCGAATGAATATAAATATTCATACACTTGAATTAGACCTATTCGTCAGCAAATGCAATCAAATCTTAATTATAGTATACTTATTACCATGTTCTGGGCTAATATAAGTGTACTATAATTTTTTTTAATATCGCAAACGAATGTTTGTTCTGATATGATAATTATGCTATGAGATTTTTTGGTAGTAAGAAAGTATAACGACTTTCTTACTACATAAGTGCAACTAAGTCTGTCACCAAAAGGCTTAGGTTAAACCCAAGTTTTCTAAAGAAAGGAGTTGATGGTCAATTGACCAATCAACCAACCCAATATACAGATGATTCAATTCAAGTTCTAGAAGGTCTTGATGCAGTTAGAAAAAGACCAGGAATGTACATTGGCAGTACAGATAGCCGAGGATTACATCATCTTGTATTTGAAATTGTAGACAATGCCGTTGATGAGGCGTTATCCGGTTACGGAAATGAAATAAAGGTGACAATTCATAAAGATAATAGTATTTCTGTAGAAGATAGTGGAAGAGGGATACCAACAGGGATACATAGCTCTGGAAAGCCTACTACAGAAGTGATTTTTACCGTACTTCATGCGGGGGGGAAGTTCGGACAAGGTGGCTATAAGACTAGTGGTGGACTACATGGCGTAGGTGCCTCTGTCGTGAATGCACTGTCGGAATGGTTAGAGGTCACCATTTTCCGTGATGGGCAAACCTTCAAGCAACGATTTGAAAATGGCGGGAAGCCTGCTACTACATTAGTGAAAAAGGGCCCTACCAAAAAAAATGGAACCATTATTCATTTTAAACCAGACGCATTAATTTTCTCCTCTTTAATTTATGATTATGAAATCATTTCGGAGCGATTACGTGAATCAGCGTATTTATTAAAAGGAATTACGATTGAGCTTAATGATCAACGTACAGAAAATAAAGAAGTGTTCCATTATCCAAATGGCATTGAATCATTTGTCAGTTACTTAAATGAAGAAAAGGATTCACTTAGCCCGATTGTTTCTTTTGAGGGAGAACAACAGGAAATTGAAGTTGAATTTGCTTTTCAGTATAATGATGGCTACTCTGAGACAATGCTTTCGTTTGTCAACCATGTTCGTACAAGAGATGGTGGAACCCATGAATCTGGTGCAAGGACAGCAATTACAAGAACGATTAATGAATATGCGAGAAGAACAGGGATCTTAAAAGAAAAAGATAAAAACCTTGAAGGCTCTGATATTCGTGAGGGAATGACCGCAGTTATTTCCGTTCGTGTTCCTGAAGATAAGTTGCAATTTGAAGGTCAGACGAAGGGCAGGCTTGGTACAATTGAAGCAAGATCTGTCGTTGATAGTATTGTTTCCGAACATCTGGCATATTTCCTTGAAGAGAATCCAGATATCGCTGGAATGCTAACAAGAAAATCCTTGAAGGCAAAGGAAGCACGTGATGCGGCAAGGAAGGCAAGAGAAGAAGCAAGATCTGGTAAACAGCGGAAGAAACGAGACACGTTATTGAGTGGTAAACTTACACCCGCACAATCACGAAATCCAAAACGTAATGAACTTTATTTGGTTGAAGGAGACTCTGCTGGTGGATCTGCTAAACAAGGAAGAGACCGTAAGTTCCAAGCAGTACTTCCATTAAGAGGTAAAGTCATTAATACCGAGAAAGCTAAACTTGAAGATGTGATGAAGAATGAGGAAATCTCGACAATCATTCATACGATTGGTGCTGGTGTTGGTAGTGATTTTGATATAGAGGATGTACAATACGATAAAGTGATTATTATGACGGATGCCGATACAGATGGGGCGCATATTCAAGTATTGTTACTAACCTTCTTCTATCGCTACATGCGTAAGCTAATCGAAGCTGGAAAAGTCTTTATTGGTTTACCACCACTCTTCAAAATTTCCAAAGGGAAAGGCAAGAGTGAGAAGGTTGTCTATGCTTGGGAAGAAGAAGAGATGAAAAAGGCGGTACATGAATTTAAAAATGGCTATACTGTACAACGATATAAAGGTCTAGGGGAAATGAACGCGGATCAATTATGGGATACTACGATGAATCCAGAAACACGTACATTAATCAGAGTAACAATCGATGACTTTGCACGTGCGGATCGGAGAATTACGACATTAATGGGCGATAAAGTAGAGCCACGAAGAAAGTGGATTGAAGGTAATGTTAAATTTGGTTTGGAAGAAGATGCCACAATTATAGAAAATGAGAAAATCATAAAGGAATAAGGGGGGGTTGGTTTGTCACAACCTGAGAAGTTTTTAGACCTTCCACTCGAAGAAGCAATTGGTGATCGATTCGGTAGGTATAGTAAATATATTATACAAGACAGGGCTTTACCAGATGTCAGAGACGGATTAAAGCCTGTGCAACGTAGAATTTTATATGCAATGCACGTAGAAAAGAATACCCATGATAGAATATTTCGTAAATCTGCAAAAACGGTCGGTAACGTAATTGGGAATTATCATCCACATGGTGATTCCTCCGTATATGAAGCAATGGTTCGCTTGAGTCAGGATTGGAAATTAAGAAACGAATTAATTGAGATGCATGGGAACAACGGGAGTATGGATGGGGACCCGGCAGCAGCAATGCGTTATACGGAGGCGAGACTTTCAGCAATTTCTTCGGAATTACTTCGCGATATTGATAAAGAGACCGTTGATTTTATTCCTAACTTTGATGAAACAACGCTGGAGCCTGTAGTGCTACCAGCTAAATTTCCTAATTTACTCGTAAATGGTTCAACAGGAATATCTGCCGGATATGCAACTGATATTCCCCCGCATAATCTAGCAGAAGTAATCGATGCCGTTATCATGAAGGTCGACAATCCTGAGGCAACCATTGAAGATTTAATGAAAGTTATTAAAGGACCAGACTTCCCTACAGGTGGAATTATACAGGGTGTGGAGGGAATAAAGAAGGCCTATGAGACCGGTCGTGGGAAAATCATTGTTCGTGGGAAAGCGAGAATCGAAGAAATTCGTGGCAATCGTGAACAGATTGTGATTGAGGAAATCCCATTTGAAGTGAACAAAGCAAATATGGTTAAGAAAATGGATGAACTTCGGCTTGATCGCAAGGTAGAGGGAATAGCAGAAGTTCGTGATGAATCGGATCGTACTGGGTTAAGGGTAGTAGTTGAGCTGAAGAAAGAAGTGAATAGTGAAGGTATCTTAAATTACTTATATAAGAATACCGACCTACAAGTGAACTATCATTTCAATATGGTAGCAATCCAGGATCGGACACCAAAACTATTATCGCTATCACAAATACTCGATGCCTATATTGAGCATCAAAAGGAAGTTGTAACACGACAAACAACCTTTGACCTGAAAAAGGCAAAAGATCGTGCACATATTGTGGAAGGATTAATAAAGGCAATTTCGATTCTTGATGAATTAATTGTTACGATCCGTTCTTCAAAGGATAAGCAAGATGCGAAGAAGCGAATTGTTGCTGCATATGATTTCTCGGAAGCGCAAGCAGAAGCAATTGTGATGCTCCAGCTTTATCGCTTAACAAACACCGATATTACACAGCTGCAAAAGGAAGCGGAAGAATTATTCAAACAAATTGAAGATTTAGAAGCGATTCTTGGAAGTGAGAAAGTACTTCTACAATCAATTAAAAAGGATTTACGATTGATTAAGCGGACATTCCAAAATCCAAGAAGAACAGCGATTGAAGACAAAATTGAAGAATTAAAAATTAATATCGAGGTTATGATTGCAAGCGAAGATGTCCTCGTATCGATTTCGAAGGATGGTTACTTGAAGCGTACGAGCTTACGGTCTTATACTGCTTCAAATGGTGAGGATTTAGCGATTAAGGATCAGGATCATCTCGTATCGTTAATGGAAGTAAATACAACAGACAAATTGTTATTGTTCACGAATAAGGGCAAGTATATCATCATTCCTGTCCACGAATTGCCGGATATCCGCTGGAAAGATATTGGGCAGCATCTGTCAAATGTAGTTGCTTTTGATAAAGATGAACACATTATTCAATGTATTCCCATCCGTAAATTTGAGGAAAACAAATATCTATTGTTCTTCACGAAAAATGGAATGGTAAAACGAAGTGAATTAATGCTATATAATGCGCAGCGTCAATCGAAGTCACTCATTGCGTTAAATTTAAAGCAGGATGATGAAGTTGTGAGTGTGCATGTAACAGGTGGAAAGTCTGATGTATTTATTACGTCAAATAAAGGCTTCGGATTATGGTATGCTGAAGAAGAAATAAACGTTGTTGGCCAACGTGCAGCAGGTGTAAAAGCGATTCAATTAAAAGAAGATGAATATGTGGTGAATGGTCAAATATTCTATGAGCTAAGTAATCCATCGCTCTTTATCATTACGCAGCGTGGTGCTGCTAAGCGGATGAGACTTCTGGAATTTGAACGGACAAGTCGTGCGAAAAGAGGACTTGTCATGTTAAGAGACTTGAAGAGTAAGCCACATCGTGTGAGAGGCTTCTTTGTTGTGAATGAGCAGGATAAAGTTAATTTCCGGACATCTAACGGAGAAATCCATCAAGTATTCCCACTCGGATTATCAAATAGTGATCGATATAGCAATGGATCGTTTCTCATCGATACCGAAATTCAAGGGGAGGTCATAGAGGTGTGGAAAGAAGCACAGTATGAACGTCCTTTTGGGGAAGCGGATGCTTGATTAAAGTGATCAGGAAATAAATGCTTTTCTATTTTCCGATTAGAGTATACAATTAAGATATATTTGTAATCATTAAGAATTGATGATATTTTTTCGATTCTTAATGGTTACGTTTATAAATATCTGAATATTTCGGTATATGCGCTTAGGGGGGAGAAATAATGAACTTCGAGTTATCAAAGGAACAGCAAATGATTAAACATATGGTACATGAGTTTGCGGAAGAAGTGATTCGACCTAGAGCTATTGATATTGACAGACTAGCAAAATTTCCAGATGATATTTTTAAGCAAATGGGTGAATTAGGATTACTCGGTATTCCTTTTCCAGAAGAATATGGTGGTTCGGGTGGCGATACATTATCCTATGCAATAGCGGTTGAGGAAATTGGTCGTGTTTGTGGCAGTACTGGGTTAAGCTATGCTGCAGCAGTATCACTTGGAGCGAGTCCGATACATTACTTTGGAACGGAAGATCAAAAGAAGCAATTTTTGAAACCGCTTGCAGAAGGAGCGTCTTTAGGCTCATTTGGATTGACCGAATCAAATGCTGGTTCAGATGCTGGTGGAACAGTAACAACGGCAGTGCTTCAGGATGATTTCTATGTTATTAATGGTGAGAAATGTTTCATTACGAATGCAAGCTACGCTGAAACGTTAATTATCACAGCTGTCACAGTCAAAAATGAGAATGGCAAGAATACGATTTCAGCGTTTATTGTGCCTGCAAATACTGAGGGCGTCAAGATTACGAGTAATTACAACAAAATGGGCATGCGCGGGTCTGATACCGCCGAGATTGTTTTAAATAATGTAAGCGTTCCAAAAGAGAATCTCTTAGGAGAGAAGGATAAAGGATTTAAACAATTTTTATATACCCTTGACGGTGGCAGGATTTCAATAGGTGCACTAGGAGTTGGCATTGCCCAGGCAGCATTAGAAAAGTCATTACAATATGCAAAGGGTCGCAAACAATTTGGAAAATCCATTTCAAGCTTTCAAGCAGTTCAATTTAAACTTGCGGACATGGCAATGGAGGTAGAGCTTGCTAGAAATATGGTACATAAAGCAGCATGGCTAAAGGATCAAGGGAAACCCTTTAGTAAGGAAGCGGCATTTGCAAAGTTATTTGCTACCGAAACGGCTTTCCGCTCCGCAAATCAAGCGGTACAAATTCACGGTGGATATGGGTACATGCGTGAATACGAGGTTGAGCGGTACTTAAGAGACGCAAAGTTACTAGAAATTGGCGAAGGAACTTCAGAGATTCAGCGACTTGTTATTGCTAGAGAACTAGGTTGTTAGAAACAAAATAACAAGTGAAATGGGTGAGCATACATGATTAAAAAAGTACTGGTCGCAAATCGAGCTGAAATTGCTGTGCGGATTATCCGTACTTGCAAAAAACTTGGTATAAAAACTGTTGCAATTTACTCGGAAGCGGATGAAAAAGCACCACATGTCAAATCGGCTGATGAAGCCTATCTTATCGGTCCGTCCCGTGTTAGTGAAAGTTATGTAAAGGTCGAGAAAATTCTTGAAATTGCTAAATTGTCCGGTGTCGATGCGATTCATCCAGGATATGGCTTTCTGAGTGAGAATGCTGCATTTGCTGATCGTTGTAGTCATGAAGGGATGATATTTATTGGACCGACAAGTAAGGTAATCGAGCAAATGGGGGATAAGATAAAGGCGCGGAAATTAATGACAGAAGCGGGTGTTCCTGTGATTCCAGGGGAAAATACTGCAATATCTTCTTTAGCCGAAGCAATGGAGATAGCAGAAGAGCTTGGATTTCCGGTAATGTTAAAGGCTGCTGCAGGTGGCGGTGGTATCGGCATGCAAGTCGTTCGCAGTGCAGAAGAATTGCAGCCGGCGTTTGAAAGTAACTCCAAACGGGCCTTAACATTTTTCGGTGATGGCTCGATGTTTATAGAAAAGAAGATCGACAATGCACGTCATATTGAAATTCAATTACTAGCAGATAAACACGGGAATGTGATTCACCTATTTGAGCGAGATTGCTCAGTCCAAAGAAGAAATCAAAAAGTGATTGAAGAAGCTCCATCGACGTTTATTACGGAGTCAACTCGTAACGCAATGGGTGAAGCAGCGATTATGGCAGCAAAAGCTATCGGTTATACAAATGCCGGAACGATCGAATTTTTAGTAGATGAATCGGAAAGTTTTTATTTTCTAGAAATGAATACAAGAATTCAAGTAGAACATCCTGTCACGGAAGAAATTACGGGGATTGACATTGTCGAACAACAAATTCGGATTGCAAATGGTGAAAAACTCGATTACAAGCAGGAAGATTTTACGATTAATGGTCATGCAATTGAGGCACGAATCTATGCAGAGGACCCAAACACCTTCTATCCCTCACCAGGTCATATTACAACTTTAGTTTTACCAAAGGGTGAACATATTCGACATGAACTAGCGATAAAAAATAACTATGATGTCACTCCCTTCTATGATCCGATGATTGCAAAATTAATCGTTACAGCAGTAAGTCGAGGGGATGCAATTACATTATTAAAGGGTGCACTAGAGGAGTACAAGATTGAAGGTATTAAGACAAATATTCCGCTACTGTTAAACATCGTGAATCATGATGCATTTATTAAAGGTGCGACTACAACAGATTTTATTGAAAAACATGTAAAAATGAAGACTAAAGATAAATGAGGAGGAAACGAAATGGAAGAAATACGTGCAAGTATGGCAGGGAATATTTGGAAGATTACCGTTAAACCTGGCGATGTTGTTGAAGAAGGTCAGGATGTTGTAATTTTAGAATCGATGAAAATGGAAATTCCAATTGCGGCAGAAGATGGTGGCACTGTAAAAGAGTTAATGGTTGCTGAAGGTGATTTTGTAAATGAAGGCGATATCATCGCGATAATTGAATAGAGGGACGGGGAGGTAGCATGGATCAGTTTATCAAGCTTAATCGGGATAGACAGCATATTGCAATTATCATGTTAAATCGACCGGAAGCAGCAAATGCAATGTCGAGGGAACTCCTTCATCAATTAAATCGAGCGCTACAGGAGGTTAATGAGGATGCCTCGATTTATACAACGATAATTACAGGTTCGGGCGAAAAGGCATTTTGTGCAGGTGCTGACTTGAAAGAAAGAAGAAAAATGACAAATGATACGGTAATCGATACTGTATCATATATTGGTAACACGGTGAGTGCTATTGAACATATACGAATGCCGGTAATAGCGGCAATTAATGGTGCTGCATTTGGCGGTGGATTGGAGCTAGCATTGGCATGTGATATCCGAATTGCTGCTGAGGATGTAAGAATGGGATTAACAGAAACATCGCTCGCGATTATCCCAGGCGCTGGGGGAACACAGCGTTTGCCCCGTTTAATCGGTTTAGGTCAAGCGAAGCGGCTTATCTTCTCAGCAAAGCCGATTTTAGCAGATGAGGCTTTAAAGATTGGCTTGGTGGACCAAGTCGTGACCAAGGAAAATTTGCTTGGTGAAGCAATCCAGCTTGCTGAAACTATCGCAGCCAATGGCCCAATTGCAATCGAGCAAGCAAAGCTAGCAATCAATACTGGAATGCAAACAGATTTATCATCGGGAATTGTAATTGAACATGAAGCATATAAGAAAACAATACCGACAGCAGATCGATTAGAAGGATTGTATGCCTTTTACGAAAAAAGAAAGCCCATGTATAGAGGGAAATAATGGAGGGAAGGTCCATGTCGTCTACCGAGGAATTAAAAGCAAGGATCGATAAAATAGAACAAGGTGGCCATGAGAAATACCATTCAAAAAACAAAGAAAGAGGAAAGCTCTTTGTTCGTGAGCGTTTAGCATTATTATTTGATGAAGGTATCGAAATTGAGGATGCATTTTTCGCTAATTGCATGGATGATTCACTCCCATCAGATGGTGTTGTCACAGGGATTGGCAAAATTAATGGGCAAAAGGTTTGTGTGATGGCAAATGATTCTACCGTTAAGGCAGGATCATGGGGAAAGCGCACCGTTGAAAAAATTCTCCGGATTCAGGAAACGGCAGAGAAGCTGGAGCTACCGATGATTTATTTAGTTGACTCTGCTGGAGCAAGAATTACCAATCAAATTGAGATGTTTCCTGGAAGGCGTGGTGCGGGGAGAATATTCCATAACCAAATTAAATTGTCTGGACGTGTTCCACAAATATGCTTATTATTTGGACCATCCGCTGCAGGCGGTGCGTATATCCCAGCTTTTTGTGATGTCGTCGTTATGGTTGATGGAAATGCCTCGATGTATTTAGGTTCACCAAGAATGGCAGAAAAAGTGATTGGTGAGAAAGTGACGCTCGAGGAAATGGGTGGTGCGAGAATGCATACTACCATTTCGGGTGTAGGTGACGTTTTAGTAAAGTCAGAAGCGGAAGCAATTCAGTATGCAAAGCGCTATTTAAGCTATTTTCCAGCTAATTTTAGGTCGAGACCAGGTTTGGTGGCTGGGAAAGAAGTAAAGCCTTTTGAAAAGTCGATATCGGAAATTATTCCTGAAAATCAAAATGCAGCATTTAATATGTATGACCTAATTGATCGGATAATTGATGAAGATTCTTTCTGTGAAATCAAGAAGAAATTTGCTGCAGAGCTTATCACTGGAGTTGCAAGGATTAATGGCAGATCGATCGGGATTATTGCGAATCAGCCACGGGTAAAAGGTGGAGTACTTTTTACAGATTCGGCTGATAAGGCGGCAAAGTTTATCCAGCTTTGTGATGCATTCAATATCCCGTTATTATTCCTTACCGATGTTCCAGGATTTATGATAGGTACAAAGGTTGAAAGAGAAGGGATTATTCGTCATGGTGCAAAGATGCTGTCTTCTATGAGTGAAGCTACTGTACCGAAGATCTCTGTCATCGTTCGAAAGGCATATGGTGCAGGTTTATACGCGATGGCAGGACCGGCATTTGACCCAGATTGTGTCATCGCCTTTCCAAATGCACAAATAGCAGTCATGGGGGCAGAAGCAGCGATTAATGCGGTAAATGCAAATAAAATAGCGGCATTACCAGAGGAAGAACGTGCAGCATATATTAAAGAAAAACAAGATGAATATCGAAGAGAAATTGATATCTATCGATTGGCTTCGGAAATGGTTGTTGATACAATCATCAATCCTGATGACTTGAGGAAGGAATTAAACGCTCGATTCTCGATTTATGAGGATAAGAAAATCGTATTTACTGAAAGAAAGCATGGCGTTTATCCAGTGTAGACGAAAAAAACTTTGGTAAAGCCTACCAAAGTTTTTTTACTGTATATAGTTAACAATAATAATATTATGTGAACAAGAAGTTGGAAATTAGAATATTATAAATGATTTGCATAGAATATAAAAGAAAAGTTTCGTATAATAGGGGTTAAGTTGGGATACGGGAAGGGCTTGAAGACAATGAAATTAAAAGAAGAAATTAAATCACAAACGACATTTCCACATTTGGTAGCGCTATATCAGCTAATGATTGATAATGGGGATCAAGCAACAGCTGAGAAAATAATCGATTTATACGAGAAACTAGAAAAAGAGGAATTTACCATTAGTTTTTCTGGACATTTTTCTGCTGGAAAATCATCGATGATTAATGCGCTAATTGGCGCTGACCTTCTAGCAAAAAGTCCGGTACCGACTAGTGCAAACATCGTGAAAATAAGTGCTGGCGATGGTTCTGCCCTTGTTTATTTTCATAATGATGACGTAATCGAATTCAAAGAGCCATATGATTTGGATATGATCAAAGCATATTCGATGGATAAAGATACCATTAAAAAAATCGAAATACGAACGAGTGAGGATGTAATACCTGCTGGTGTAAGCATTATGGATACACCTGGGATTGATGCGGCAGATGACGCCGATCGATTAATTACGGAGGCTTCTCTACATCTTGTGGACGTGTTGTTCTATGTGATGGATTATAATCATGTGCAATCAGAAGTGAATTTGCGGTTTTTGAAATCTATTCAGGAGAAAGGGATTCCTTTCTATACGATAATTAATCAAATCGACAAGCATGATGAAAGTGAAATATCCTTCAAGCAGTACGTTTCAAAAATCAAACAAACGTTTGATCAATGGAATTTGTTTCCAAAGGACATCTATTTCACTTCATTATTGGATGAGACGATACAATATAGTCAGTTTTCTCGATTAAAGCATTTCCTTTATGAGCAAATATTTGAGGGAAAAAATCGTTTATTTCAAATGGACCAATCTATTCAGCAAGTGGTCAGTGAACATAAAGGTTTTCTAAAACAGAAATATGAGGAATCGACGATTGATTTAAATCCTTACACAACAACGCAAATTGAGACGAGTAAATTAGAAATCGAGTCATTAACGACCCGAATGGATGAGTTGCAACAAATACCGTTAGCATTTGAAAAGGATTTTAATCATGAGATACATGCAACATTAGATAATGCCTATATCATGCCAGCTAGTCTACGTGATAAGGTAGAGTCATTTCTAGAGTCGCAGCAAAAGAATTTTAAAGTTGGATTCTTTTCTTCCGCAAAAAAAATAGCCGATGAAAAAAACAATCGTTTATCTGACTTTTTGTCGACATTACAGGGAAATATAGATGCATTAATACAGTGGAAGCTTCGTGAAAAAATTTTAAAACTGGCAAATCAATATGGCATACAAAATAGTGATTTACAAAAGCAAATCCAGGCATTATCTATCATTTTTAACGCTACGGATATTATCGAAATTATAAAATCAGGAGCTAAGGTTAATGGTGATTATGTGCTCATTTACACGAAAGATGTGACTGCAGATATTAAGCAGAAATTCAACCAAGCAGCAAAGCAGTTACTTGGACGTCTTAAAACAAATTTAGAAGAAGAACTTCGTGTAAAAATAGAAAAAGTGAATTCACTGCTTGTAGAACATAAACAAATATTGGCGACACAAGGTAAGTACGACAGTCTCCAGGTTGAGCTCGATGCACAGTACAGACAATTGGAGCAGCAATTGGAATCGCCGAATCCATCACAATTTGCATATGAACTCCTTGAAACTGCTCGGGAGAAACAGCAGAACATGATAAAACAGGTCAGTAGTCCGCTTCCAAATGCAATTACCGTAAAAGAGTCGGAGCCAGAAGAAAGGCATAGAGAAGAAACGAAACAAGCAAAAAATTTTGAGCTGGATTCCATCTTAAAGAATCTTGAGGAAACCATTCATGTCATTGAGGATTTGCCTAGTTTTGCATCGCTCAAACAAGATTTAATGAATAGGCAAGATCAATTAACAAATCGTACGTTTACGATTGCTCTATTCGGAGCATTTAGTGCAGGAAAATCATCGTTTGCAAATGCGCTTATGGGTGAAAATGTATTACCTGTTTCACCGAATCCAACAACGGCAGTAGTAAACCGGATTCGTCCAGTAACGGAAACATCAAAGCATGGGGATGTCATCATATCTTTAAAAGATGAAGATTCCCTAGTAAATGATCTGCGGTTAATTACAAAGAAATTTTCTCCAAAAGAAATGACATTAGAAGGCTTATTAGCTTGGGTTAAAGCGAATCGAATCCACCAAGACGAAAAGCTAAATAAAATGTATCAATCCCATTTACAAGCGATGCTTGCTGGATTCGAAGCAAATCAAGCAAATATTGGCAAGCAATTAACAATTTCACTAGAGGAATTTGCAGCTTATGTGACGGATGAGACAATGGCATGTTATTTTGAGGCGATAGATTTGTATTATGATTGTTCATTAACAAGACAAGGGATTGTCCTCGTTGATACGCCAGGAGCGGATTCTGTTAATGCAAGGCACACGAACGTTGCCTTTGATTATATTAAACACGCCGATGCGATTTTATATGTTACGTATTATAATCATGCATTGTCACGAGCCGATCGAGACTTTCTTCTTCAATTAGGACGTGTGAAGGAATCATTTGAACTGGATAAAATGTTTTTTATCGTAAATGCCGCAGACCTTGCTTCTGACCAAAAGGAGCTTGAAATGGTTACAGACTATGTGCAGGAACAGTTATTACAATTAGGAATTCGTTTACCAAATCTATATCCAGTTTCGAGTAAAAACGCATTAATTGATAAGCAATCCAATCAAAGGTTAAATCAGCAAATGCAATATTTTGAGAATCATTTCTATCAATTTATTCATCATGATTTAACTGCACTAACGGTTGAATCGGCCAGATGGGATATAACAAGAACATTTCAAACGATGAAACATTCTATTGAAACCTTACAATTGGATGAGAATCAAAAGGATGCTTATAAACAGCGTCTTATAATGAAAAAGGAGCAGCTTGTTACAGAAATTACTTCAATCAAGGCAACGGTTAATGAAGAACGGTTAATACAAAAAATTGATAAGCAGTTGTATTTTGTAATCGAACGATTATCGATTCGGTTCCACGATATGTACAAGGAATTCTTTAATCCAACTACCGTTACTGATTCTGGAAGAATGGCTAGGGTGCAATTAAGAAATAATCTAGAGGGCTTAATTGATTATGTTGCAAATGAACTATACCAGGAGCTCCAAGCAATTTCATTACGGATTGAACAGTTTACACAAGGGGAAGTCTCGAATGTATATAAGTATATTATGAATAAGGGAAAACAAGCGGATTCTATCTTTGTCTTACCAAATTTTAGCGGATTTGATATGGAAACCCCGAAATACGAACACGGGTTCTATTCCCTTGATTTCGGCATATTTGATGGAGCAATCGCTACTTTTAAAGGTACAAAAGCTTTCTTTGAAAAGAATGAAAAAGAACAATTGAAAGAGCAGCTGTATACGATTCTCTTACCTATTGTAAAAGATTATATCAACTTGAATAAAGCAACTATGTTAGAATATTACGTAGAGGCGCTCAATCGATTTGTAATGGACATAAAAGATAATGCAATCGATTCTGTAACGGTACTGTTAGATAGTCATTTGAAAATGATGGTAACAGCGATGGAACTATCCATTTTATCGGAAAAAGAAGAAAAGCTAAAAGCAATTATTGAGCAATAAGGTGAAAAGGAAGTGTCATAATGGATAGAAATAAAATACTTTTAGTAGATGGAATGGCGTTATTATTCCGTGGGTTCTTCGCAACTTCCTTTAGAGGTAACTTTATGCGAACGAGTCAGGGGGTGCCGACGAATGGAATCTACCAGTTTATCCGCTATTTCACGGATGCTGTTAATAAGTTTGAACCAACACATATCATTTGCTGCTGGGACATGGGAAGTAAAACCTTCCGTACAGATCTCTATGATGGGTATAAAGCAAATAGAGGAGCACCACCAGAAGAACTTGTTCCACAATTTGATCTAATTAAGGAAGTAGTAGACTCCTTTGATATGCCGAATATTGGCGTAGTGAATTATGAAGCGGATGATTGTATCGGTACATTGGCAAATGATTTCCGCCTAGAACATGATGTCATTATCTTAACTGGTGATCAGGACATGCTCCAGCTTGTAGAAAATGGTGTTGAAGTAGCAATCATGAAGAAGGGAATTGGCAATTACGATATCTATACAATCGATAACTTTTATGAGAAAAAGGGAATTACACCTAATCAGGTAATTGATATTAAGGGGTTAATGGGTGATACAGCAGATAATTATCCTGGCGTTAAAGGGATTGGTGAGAAGACAGCGACGAAATTGATTCAAGAGTATGGATCAATTGATAATTTATTGGAAAATATCGACCAACTCTCTAAGGGTATCCAGACGAAAATTAAAGAAAATATTGATCTGCTTCATTTATCTCGAAATCTAGCAGAAATTAAATGTGATGTGCCAATCACCTGTTCAATTGAAACAGCAATTTGGAAATATGATAAAATAAAAGTAGAGGCAAAATTTGCTGAGTTAGAATTTAAAAACATTGCCAATTTATTTTAAAAAAAGTGAATAATAATTAGGAGAAAAGCGCAAAAATTCATTGCGCTTTTTATTTTTGTTCGATACCCGCACTGTATATGTAAATAGGGGTATAGGTATATTAAAAGGATGTATTTTCTGTTTTAATAATATGTGGGGGGTTTATGCTGATAAGGGTATTAGTATATAGGTAGTTTTGTATCTATTGGTGTATATGTGTTCAATGTGTTAATTATTTTTTTGATGTAAGGGTATATTATTTTCGGGTATTTCGATGGTTGCTTCTGAAGAATAGTCAAATGATGATTGATAGTGTTGGGTTGTTGTTAACGCTATAATTAACTATAATTGGAAATGGGAGTTGTTAACTTTTAAACTAAATAGAAAGCGGGTTAATAAATCATGCGTGTAGTAGAAAATATTACAGAGCTAATCGGTCAAACGCCGATGGTCAGGCTTAAGAAACTTGTGCCCGCTGATGCTGCCGATGTGTATATTAAGCTGGAAATGTTTAATCCTAGTAAAAGTGTAAAAGATCGCGCAGCATACAATATGATTAAAGTTGCAGAAGAGCAAGGGATTATTAAGCCTGGTGACACAATTATTGAACCAACAAGCGGCAATACTGGTATCGGACTAGCAATGACGGTTGCTGCAAAAGGGTATAAATCTATTTTAGTTATGCCAGATAACAGTACGATGGAAAGAAGACAGATATTAAAAGCATATGGAGCAAAAATTGTCTTAACACCAAGTGAAGAAAAAATGCCCGGCGCGATAAAGAAGGCAATGGAATTGAAGGAAGAAATACCTGGAAGTTTTATTCCGCAGCAATTTGAAAATCAGGCTAATCCTGACATCCACCGAACAACAACAGCAATTGAGATTCTCGAACAAACGGATGGTGGTTTGGATGCATTTGTTTGTACGGCAGGGACTGGCGGAACCGTAACAGGAACAGGTGAAAAATTAAAGGAAAAGCTTCCAAATTTACATATTGCAGTTGTAGAACCTAAAGGGTCTCCGGTCCTTTCGGGTGGAAAGCCGGGGAAACATATATTAGTAGGGACAAGCCCTGGTTTTATTCCATCGATTCTAAATACGGACATTTTTGATGAGATTATCCAAATGGATGATCATGATGCTATTCAAATGTTACGCAAGCTTGCCCAAATGGAAGGTATTTTTATTGGCCCATCTGGTGCAGCGGCTGTACATGCAGCAATCGGTGTTGCGAAGCGGCTTGGAAAAGGAAAGAGAGTTGTATGCATTGCACCTGATACTGGGGAGCGATATTTAAGTATGGATCTATTTGAACAGTAATAAAGGGGGAAACAAATGTACATTAACCAGCTAATTCCGATACTTGCAGAGAATCAGAATAAAGTAGATGCAGTAAAGATGGAAAAATATATGAGAAATAAATTTCCATTCTTGGGGATTCGCGCACCAGAGAGAAAAGCATTGATGAGAAGATTCTATCAGGAGACAATGATTTTAAAAGAGCCATTTCAAGTAGATTTCGTTTTTTCATTATGGAAGCAGGCTGAGCGGGAATACCAAAACGCTGCATTAGATTATATTGAACGCTCACTGAAGAAGCTGGAGAAAGAGCATTTGTCGTTAATTGAAAAATTAATTACGACAAAATCATGGTGGGATACTGTTGATTTGCTGGCATCTAAGGCAGTTGGCAAAATTACGAGGGACAATCCTGAAGTCATTGATGAGACGATTGAGGGATGGGCAACAAGTGATAATATTTGGCTGCAGCGCACAGCTATACTATTCCAGCTGAAATATAAGCAAGATACTGATGAAAAATTACTATATCGCTATATTCAGCTACATAAGGATAGTAATGAGTTTTTCATCCAAAAAGCGATTGGCTGGGCCTTAAGGGAATATTCGAAAACAAATTCAGCATCTGTTAAGCGGTTTATTGAGGGTAATAAGCTTGCTAAATTAAGTATTCGTGAAGGAAGTAAATACTTAGATTAATATTGAAAAATGACATAGTGGAGATGATGAAAATGAAAAGAGTACTTTTATTAATTGGTGTATTGATTGTCGGTTTACTAGCAGCGTGTGGAACTACATCGTCTGACGATAATAGTAATGAGAATAGTTCAGATCAACAAGAAACGTCGAACTATCCAACAGATGTTGCAGAGAACCCAGTGGTCAAAATCACAATGGAAAATGATGAACAAATCGTACTAGAATTATATCCAGAAATTGCACCGAATACGGTAGCAAACTTTATTTCTTTAGCGGAAGAGGGCTACTATGATGGATTAATTTTTCACCGCGTAATTCCGCAGTTTATGATTCAGGGAGGAGACCCTGATGGCAATGGAACAGGTGGACCTGGATATGGAATTAAAGGTGAATTTAGCTCCAATGGATTTGAGAATGAGTTAATCCATGAGCGCGGGGTTATCTCAATGGCAAGATCAAGTGCTCCTGATTCTGCCGGTTCCCAGTTCTTCATTATGGTCGCAGATTCGCCATATCTTGACGGGGAATACGCCTCATTTGGAAAAGTTACTGAAGGGATGGAAGTAGCAGATAATATCGTTTCAGTAGAACGTGGTGCTGCTGATAAACCACTGGAAGATCAAAAGATGAAAACAGTCGAAGTGGACACAAAGGGATATAATTATCCGAAACCTGAAGTGATTGAATGATGATAGTAGAGCGGGCGTAATGCTGGCTCTCTTTTTAATGTTCATTTCGATGTTATTTAAGCAACATGAGGGGAATTGATAACATATTATCGTATAATAGAGATAAGTAACTAGGGGGGATTTCATGAGCAAAATTATCCTATTCGATGGTGTATGTAATTTTTGCAGTAGTAGTGTAAATTTTATTATAGAACGTGACAAGCGTGCGATATTTAAATTTGGTTCATTGCAAAGCGAGTTAGGTGAAATGCTGAAAAATAAAGCAGGTCTGCCTGAAGATACGGATAGCATTATTCTGATTGAAAATGGTAAAGCCTATGATAAATCCACAGCGGCACTCCGGATTAGCAAGGAATTAGATGGATTATGGAGGCTTTTTTATGTATTTATTATCGTTCCTAAGCCTTTAAGGGATATAGCCTATAATATCTTGGCGAGGAATAGGTATAAATGGTTTGGTCAAATGGATCAGTGTATGATTCCATCACGAGAAATTAGAGATAGGTTTTTGGGCGGTACTTTTAAAAGAAGGTAATATCTTCAATGGCGATTGTGGAATAACGATGCAAACTATCGATGGGAAAACATTACCTAAATTTGTTTCCACATTATAAAAGAACATTGCAATAAAGGATTTGCAACAGAAGCAGCATTGGTATGTATGGAATACGCATTTTAATTGGAATTGAATTAGGAATCCAGTTGTAAGGCACTCACTTTGTGGGAGCCTTTCTTTATTGTGGATCGTTCTTTATAATAAACAACAAAAATTATGAGTGAGAAAATTACCGGGGTTATACATTTTATAACGAACAAAAGGGGAGAGTGACGGTCAATATCTTCTCCTAATATTTCTGTAATATTAATTATTCTTTCTTCATCATCTAGCATTCCTTTAAGTCGTTTACCTCTTTTTATTCGTTTCCATGTTAATACAATTGTTGAGTATGAAGGAAAATGTACAGTGCTATTTACATATATTTTAGGTTTTTGTATAATTAAATAGTGTGAATTATCAAAATATTAAGGGGCGAAGAAATTATGAAAAGAGAATTATTAAGGGTAGGAACTACTTATATACCAGTAACTAATGTAGACCTTTTTTCGGATTGATATATCAATAAATTAGATGCAAACTTAAGCTTCAAAGATGAAGATAAAGCGATTAGAGGATATGTTGATTCGTACAGACTTATGGGAAACATTCAGTAAATAAAATTATTTAAAAATCCAGTTATAGTTGTTGCACTACCATGAAAATAAACTTCTGTAACCTATCAAAAATGGCAATACTAAAGAAGACGCAGCTTATTCATTTTTTAAAGAAGAGGAGAGCGCCTAATTAATTGATCTTATTGTAGATAAGTTGACTAGGTTAAGATGCTTCAGGCTCTTGTAAAGTTACTGTGTATCCTAAGCTTTCGAGTCTTCGTAATGAATGTCGAACAAGGGATTGCTGTCTTTGTTTATCAAAGTAGTCTTCGCCTAAGTCTATATACATTTCTTTCCGTGTTAAGAGATAATACGAGATACGCAATATGGCATGAGCTACCACAATTCCTGCTCGTTTCTTACCTTTTCGTGATACAATGCGCCAAGGTAATTTTTAGAACCTCTTACAGAATGGGCTGCTTCTGTTAATGCTGATCTTAAATATTTGTTCCCTTTTTTGTTTTAGTTGATTTCCTTTTTCCAGCACTTTCGTTATGTCCAGGAACTAATCCTGCCCAGGAACACATATGAGCCGCACTAGGAAACTGTTTTTTTATATCTGTCCCAATCTCGGATAGGATTTTGTTCTGCCATTCTAGTCGCAATACCAGGAATTGAATCTAATCTTTCAACATCTTCTTAATAAACGCTCACTCTATCAGCATTTTCATTCTCTGTGGTGAAGCGCTGATTTTTGCGCTTCATGGATGGCTAATGGGGCAGTTTTGTCCAACAAAAAATCTATTTTCCAAATATATACTAGAACGTATATTCGTGTTATAATTTCATAATAAAGTTAACCAGGGGGAGAATAATGAAATTAAAAAACATCAATATTGAAGAAAGAATGGAACATTATAATGTAAACGGTTTAAGTATTGCAATGTTCGAAGAAGGTCAAATCAGCGGAACAGGAAACTACGGGTTACTTGAAGTTAAAAGTGATAGAAAAGTAAGTGATAAGTCCATTTTTAGTGCGTGTTCCATTAGTAAATTCTTAACTGGTATGATAGCAATAAGGTTACTAGAAGAAGGGTATCTTGATTTAGATCAAAATGTAAATGAAAGACTTGTAACTTGGAAAGTACCAGAAAATAAATATACCCAAAATAAAAAAGTTACTCTGAGAAACTTGCTTAGTCATCAATCTGGAATCAAGGACCATGAAGGTAGTTTTTCAGAGCTGAATTCTGAAATAGGTCATCCTTCGATGGTTGAATTGTTAGAGGGAAAATCACATTATTGTAAGGTTCCAATTGAAGTTCAATTCGAGCCAGAGAGTGAATTCCATTATTCAGATGCAGGCTATTGTATTATTCAGCAACTAATAGAAGATGTGACGAAAAAGCAGTATTATCAAGCGGTAAATGAACTCATATTTAAACCATTAAGAATGGAAAGTAGCTATTTAAATACAACTATGTTAGAGATAGATAAAAAAGAATTTGCTTGTGGTCATAATAAAAATGGAGAATTGGTAGAAGGAAAATATCCTATTTACCCTTATCCAGCAGCTTCAGGGTTATGGACAACTTCATTAGATTTATCTGTATTAGTCCTTGAACTAATGAACGCCTTAAAAGGAGAAAGTAAAATTGGATTCTCAAAAAGTTTAGCTAAAGAAATAATAACCTCTCAAAGAGGAAAAAGCTGGACTGGATTAGGTGTATTTCTAGAGGGTTGTGAAAAAGAATTAGAAATTACATCTATGGGTTGGGGAATAGGTTTTCAGTGTATGATGGTGGCGTACCCACACATGGCAAAAGGTGCCGTCATTATGACGAATGCAGAATTAGGTATTCATCAATTGGAAGGGATTATTGGGGAGATTTATAAATCTATTATCTCTTAACAAGCGTTACGTTAAGAGCGATAAGAATTATTTGAAACATGGGTTTTTAAAAATGGACTTTTGTATGCCTATAAATTTCATCTTCAACTAAAGGTCAACCAGAAAAATCTGGTTAACCTTATATTACGATCTAGTGTATTAGTTGAAGATGAAATAAGCTTCAGCTATTTCTTTCTTCTTGTACTATAGGGCAGGTGTTAGTTGAACAAGGAATGTTATGATAATATCAAAGTGTCCTACATAATAAAATAGTGAAATCAATGGATATGGACTTATGGTTAGAACGAAAACAAAAAGGAGAATCTTTATGTGCAGAAACATTAGAACATTATTTAATTTTGATCCACCAGCTACCAATGAAGAAATTCATGCGGCTTCTTTGCAGTTCGTCAAAAAGATAACAGGCTATAACAAACCATCAAAGATTAACGAAGAGGCATTTAATCGGGCAATCAATGAAATAGCTATAGTCACAAGTAATTTATTGAATACGTTGGAGACCAGTGCGGAGCCTCGTAATCGAGAGGCAGAAGCTGAGCGTGCGCGCATTAGATCAGTTAAAAGATTTGGAACAAAATAATTAGAACTAAAGAAAAGAGATTAAGAAATTAATTTAACTTTATGTGTGATTTCATCAGTCGAAATAAAAAAGAATTCTTATTTCGAATTAAAAGGATTTAAACATTTTGAGGTGACCCCGAAAAGTTGCTTATGCTATTTCTAAGAAATATAGAAATAAGGGGTACACAACACAAGCGGTTGAGGGATTAGTAAAATATTTATTTGAAAACACTGATGTTCAACAATTGAATGCTGTGTTTTTCCACGTAATATAGCTTCAAATAAAGTAATTACAAGGAGAAGTGGAAATTCTTATAATACTGATTTCAATTTTATGGTGCTCATTTAGGCTTTTGAATTATAATTAACGATAATAATATTATGTAAATAAGATGTGAACATTAATTAGGTAGGGAATGGAATAGGAGTAATCAAAGGCTATAAAAAAGATTTAAGGTAGACAAATAACAGTTTAAATTAAATTAGTTAATATATTTTTATAAGGCACTATCTTTATAGATGTCTTTATACAATAGTTTGCGTTCTATAAAGAACAATTAAAGTGGCGAGTGAGAAAATTATCGGGGGTTATACATTTTATAACGAACAATAATAGAGGATTGATCATGGTGGACAACAAATCACGCGAACCGGTAGGGATTTAACAAAAAATATTACCTATTCAATGTTTTTTGTAGTTCACTCATTTCATGTTAAAGATTTGCTCCATTTGAAGAGATGTATGTTTATAAAGAATTAGGTGACCGATTCATAGCATTTTTCTATATAAATGCTATGAGTTAGCTAGAACAGCAACTATTAGCTGTTTTATGTAATATTAGTTGGCGCTGGGTAATTATCATTTATAATGTTAATCACTTTTCTTTAGTCAGAAATTCGTAGGAAAATGTATTTCTTCCGACTTATAAATCATATAGGTAACTATTGTAGGGAGCTACATACTTGTAATAAAAAATATGTAGCAGAGATGTTAGATTCTTATGGATATAATTAATGTATATGTAGACCTATTATAAGATGGTATAAAAACGCATAAAAATTCGCTTAAAAAAAGAGAGGATAAAGAAGGGTAGAATTTGCTTTTTTATTTATATTTCTCCTAGTTTACATAATATTTATTATAGGAAGTAAAGTCAAAAACGATTAAAACACATCTCATATTGAAGTATACTCTTGATAGTGAGACAAAATGATTTTTTTTGATATTCTAGATCTAAATACATTAATACTTTTAAAGAAAACCCTGGATGCATTCTATTTGGCATCCGGGGTTTTCTTTTCGTGTAATTTAATTGTCTCCGTATAGTAATCCAATAATTGTTGGGACGCTTTTTCCCAAGCAAATTTTTCAGCTTCTTTACGGGCGTTTATTTTCATTTGTTGTAAGCTGTTTTTGTCATCCAATTTCTCTGCTGCAGCAATCATGCTATCAACATTTTCATTTTCAAATAATAGTCCTGTTTCGCCGTCACTGATTTGTTCCATTGTAGGACCACTTTTGGCAGCTACTACTGGTAATCCAGATGCCATTGCCTCTAATATTACTAAGCCCAATGTCTCTGTTACAGATGGGAAAATAAACGCATCAGCTGATGCAAATGCCTTTGATAGTTCTTCACCATGTAGAAATCCTGTGAAAATCGTGTTTGTATCTTTAAATGTATGCATTAAGTCATTTCTTGCTGGGCCATCACCGATGATTGCAAGCATAATATCGTTTCGAACATCTAATAATGGCTTGATTTTATGAATTTCCTTTTCAATTGCTAATCTGCCAACAAAAATAAGTAATTTCTTCGATTTATTCCCATTTGTTAATCGATAACGCATTTCCTCATCATAAAAACTTGGATGACGATTTTTGGTATCAACACCACGCTGCAATACATGTAAATGATGGATATCTTGCTTTACCAGCTCGTCTTTAATCGTTTCTGATGTGCAAAGATTGAGTTCAACACGATTATGAAGTCTCCTTATGTAACTCCACAGGATTGGCTTCGCTGGCTTATAAAACGTATAATAATCTAGATATTTTGGAATATGCGTGTGATATGACGCAAGTAACGGTAAATCTAATTTCTTAGCATAACGAACAGCAGAAGCTGCGATTAAGGCAGGATTTGCTGCATGCACGATGTCTGGCTGGAATGCATCCAGTAAATCCTTAATCCTTTTTGATGGTAAGGAAAATTTCCGGTATCGATAAAATGGAAATGTAATTGTTTTGATTCCTTCTACCTTTGCACCCTCGTACTCAGAAATGCCAAGATCAGGAGCAATTACTAATACCTCATGATCAAGTGAGCGAAAATATTTAACAGCTTGAGTGAGTCTTGTTACGACACCATCGGTAGAAGGTAAAAAGGTTTCTGTTACAATCGCGATTTTCAAACGCTAAAGCCCCTTCTTATCCTCTCCAAGATACTTGTGGAAGTACATTTTTTTTAATTACTCGATCTTTATTTTCTAATGCTACTTGTAAAATTTCTTTAAGCACATCATCCGTTAATAGATTTGGTTCTAATCCAAGCGCTCGTAGATTCGTATTGACCGCATGGTAATAGTGTTCTTCAGCCTCGACGCGTGGATTTTCGATATGGGAAATGCCTACTGTTAGTCCCATCTCTTCTGCTACACGCTTCGTTCTTTCGGCAAGATCATTTACAGAGAAGTATTCAGTAAATTGATTGAATACCCTAAACTCCCCTTTATCTGCAGGATTATTGGCTGCTATTTCCACACATCTTACCGTATCTTTAATGTTTAAGAATGCTCTTGTTTGTCCGCCTGCACCATAAACAGTTAAATCATGGCCAATAGCAGATTGAATCAAGAAGCGATTTAGAGCTGTACCAAATACACCATCATAATCAAGGCGATTATATAATACAGAATCAAGTTCAGTTTCTTCAGTGTGTAGGCCGTATACGATTCCTTGGTTCAAATCTGTTGCACGAATACCCCAGATTTTACATGCAAGCATGATGTTATGGCTATCGTGAACCTTCGTTAAATGATAGAAAGAACCGGGTTGTTTTGGATATGGCATGCGATCTTTTCTGCCATTATGTTCTATTTCAATATATCCTTCTTCAATATCAATATTTGGTGCACCATATTCTCCCATTGTTCCGAGTTTTATTAAATGGCACTCAGGCGCAAATTCTTTAATTGCATAAAGTACATTTAGATTGCCAAGTACATTATTCGATTGTGTGTATATTGCATGCTCTCGATCAATCATCGAATATGGTGCTGATCGTTGCTCTGCAAAATGTACGAATGCTTCTGGTTCTGTTTGTCTAAATACCTCACGAAGGAAATCATAATGATTTAAGTCACCAATAAATGTTCTGATTTCATTTCCTGTTATTTCTTTCCATTTGGCAACACGTTCCTCTAATGTTGCCAATGGTGTAACGGAATTTGAATGTAATTCCTTGTCCATTTTTCTTCTAACTAAATTATCTACAATCGTAACGTCATGACCTTGTTTTGATAAATATAGAGCTGTTGGCCAACCACAAAATCCGTCCCCACCTGCTATAATAATTCTCATATTCCTGTCCCTCCATTGCTATGTATATAATTCATGCTTCTATCATATTATATTGTATTGTCAGCCGATTTAAAATTTTAACAGTATTATTTACAATAATTTTACATATAAAAAGAAGCCAGTACAATTGGTACTGGCTTCTTTTGCTTAATTTCCTTGGAAAAACAATCGATTCAATTCAATAAATTCATTTTCCTCAGCTGGAACTTCATCTTCCATATAAATTGCTGTTACAGGGCACACTGCTTCACATGCTCCACAATCAATACAAATATCGGGATCGATAAAGAACATATCTTTCCCTTCTTCTATGCAATCAACAGGACAAACTTCGACACATTCGCCTGCTTTTTCCGCTTTACACGGTGACGTAATGACAAAAGCCATTTTCATTGCCTCCTTCTACCATAACTTGCTTCATTTCTATTCATTAGTATAACTCATTTTTATGAAAAAATAAAAGGAGAATCGTTCACTTACTATTCCATACATGTTCAAATGAAATAACATCATCATTGTATGCTAGTGCGTATATATCAGGACTTCCTAGCTCTTTCCATTGATTAAATCCAAAGTGCTTGTCGAATTGACTAAACAATAATGCTAATAGATTTCCATGACTAATAATGATTGCGCTTGTTGCCCTATTTCCCCTTATTATTGGCGTTAATACCTCGTTCGCACGGCTGATTGCAGCATTAGCAGATTCTCCACCATGTAAAGCGTAAGTATAATCATTAAAGGAGTACTCTAATTCTTCCAACCAGTCTTCGATAGGCTCGTCGCTAAGTATACGTTCCTCTAAACGATTGTCAATATCAATGGTAATTCCCACTTTTTCTGCAAAAGGTTTAATGCTTTCAATAGCCCTTAAATAGGGGCTAGAAATAATTTGATCAAATGTGATATTTTGTTCTTGAAAAAAATCCGCAAGAAGTTGTGCTTGCATAATTCCATCTTTTGTTAAAGGAGAATCTTTATGCTGCCCATCAGCAGAACAATGACGAACAAAATATATTTTTTTCAAATCGATCATTCCTTTTTTGAGATTTAAGTAGTTTCACTATATTAGAAATTGTATATTTATTATACATCTAATAAGTATTTACACAAAGAATAATCTCTATTAACAAAGGTTTACATAAAGATAACAGGAGAATTTCCCTGTTATCTGCTAGATCTTATATTTCCTTGAAATAATCTTTTAAGAATCCACCAATTCGATTGCTGTTATCAACGATAAAATAGAATTCATCCGATTCATTTTTAACGTCATATTTCTTTCCTGGTGTTAATTTATGATTAACTATAAATTTCTTTGCATCTGCATGAACACATTCAATTTGTTTAATCGTTTCTCTGTTTTCCCAATCTAGATGAATCATCTATAAATCCACTCCATTTTATAAGTTTACATAATATTACTATTGTTAATTCCCTTATTTAAATAAACGTAAATAATTTCCATACCCTTTTTCTTCCATTTCCTCTTTTGGAATGAACTCCATTGCAGCAGAATTCATACAATAGCGAAGACCACCCGCTTCAACTGGTCCATCCTCAAAGACATGACCAAGATGTGAGTCCGCTACTTTACTTCTTACTTCTGTACGGACCATGCCATGCGTTGTATCTGTCTTTTCTTCTAGTTGGTAGCTGTCTATTGGTTTTGTAAAGCTTGGCCAACCACAGCCCGCATCGTATTGATCGGTTGAGGCGAATAGTGCTTCTCTTGAAATTAGATCTACGTAGATGCCTTCTTTTGCATTATCCCAATATTCGTTTTGGAACGGTCTTTCTGTACCGTTTTCTTGTGTTACAATGTATTGGATTGGTGTTAATTCTTCTTTCAATTTTGATTTGTCTATTGGCATCTTTTGATTTGATTTAATAAAGTCTTCCCTTCCAGATCCTTTTTTATATGAACGATAATGAAAGGCTTGTTTTTTATAATAGTCCTGATGCTCATCTTCAGCAGGATAGAACGCTGCTGCAGGCAATATTTTTGTAGCAATTGGTTTGTTAAACTTCCCACTTGCTCCTAACTTTTCTTTGGAATCCTCTGCAATTTTCTTTTGTTGTTCATTATGATAGAAAATTGCGGTTTGATAGGACTCCCCTCTATCGTGGAATTGACCACCTGGATCTGTTGGATCAATCTGTTGCCAAAATGTTTGAACAAGCTGTTCATATGACATAATCAAAGGATCAAATTTGATTTGTACTGCTTCTACATGTCCTGTTGTATTGGAACAAACTTGTTCATATGTCGGGTTTTCAACTGTTCCACCGGTATACCCAGACACAACACTTTCAATTCCAGGTCTTGTATCAAAAGGCTCGACCATACACCAAAAGCATCCACCAGCAAATGTTGCAAGTTCATAATCCGTTGCCATTTATTAATTCCTCCAATACTGTATTGATTATATCTATTTTTCCCTTTTTTGATTTAAAAATCAAGTAGTATGTTTATTATTCGCTTAGATATACAGTTTTGGTGTAGATTTTCCACTCCCCTGTTTGGTTTCTAACCTTTCAATTATGTCTGTATTTTGAGTGTTTTTAGATGAAACAGCCTGTTTTTCATCACTTACTTTCGTTTTTTCTTCAGTACCCTCATCAGTCATATCAAAATTTTTAAATGCCTTCATCATTCGATACATTGCAGGAAGGTTTTTGACCATCGGCCCATATTCTTGTACGAGTGGCGCAGTCGATTGAACGACCCTTAACACCTGCTGGACATTATTTAATGTATTCGTTAACCCACCCGCTCCTTTACTTGCTATCGTTGCAGCCTGAGCTTGTTGTGGTAAAAATCGCTGTAATAAGCCTGCTCCTATACCCCGCCCGGGTTGCTGAGTAAAACCTTGATTCGGAAATCTGAAATTATTTGTTCCACGATTCATTGGCATTGGAAATTGATCTCGTCTGTTTCCTGGAAACATAGTACTCTCCCCTTATATCGTTAAATGCAGTATAGGATATTGTACGTAAATATATAGAAAGTGTTTGGGCAAAGGTTCTCTTTGCAATTATAAAGTAAAATTCCCCACCATTTATATTTCCCGGGTAAGCGCAAAAATCAACAAATAAAACTTTTATTTGCAGATAATGATGAAATTAGACATTTTTTGTTTTTTTATAATCCCATTGTATTCGGAAAAGTGAATTATCAGTTATTAAATCAAACGTTTGTTTGAATTGGTTTGTCCCTTGATCCATAAGGCTTTAGTGGACTCTCTATATTCTATTATGCCAACAAGCTTCTCCAAGTAATAGCAATTGAGTATTCATCACAGACTAATATCTAGTTCTGGATTATAATATTGCTTGTCTTAATCATTCCTATTTAATTATTTTTCTCAAGGAGATAGTAAATCGCCATTAAATCTCGTTTATTCAACTTACAAATACGATTGAAAATTGGAATATTTACTACAGGATCAAGATTTAAGCCTTCATGAACAACATCACTTACTTTACCGGTTAGCCATGTTTTTATCTCTATACCATCAACAACTTCCTTAAGCCCTTCATCACTGATGCCACTTGCATTACAACTAACACATGGTGTCTATACATAGGTCGGTTTAAATTAATTTTGCTAAATACAAAGGGTGTATGCAGGCTAATAAAAGATTAGAACAATAAGATAAACTGTTTAAGTTGGATAAAGAACCTACGTTCGTATATAATGTAATTGAGGTGATAAACATGGCAAAGGATAGAGGTACAATAAAATGGTCATCTTTAATGTTGCCAGAACATGTAGAAATGTTAAAAGAATTATGGAAGGAAGATGAAAAAGTCCAAAAGCCTGTGCTTGACCAACAGCAAATCGAAATCATTCATAATGATATGATGAATGCATATCATTCAGGGAGTGCTGTTACACTCACCAGCTATCAAAATGCGACGATATCCCATTTATCAGGCGTAATTACTAAGTTGGATCAGTTTAGAAAGAGTATTATTTTGCAAACGGATGACAATGAAAGACACATCATTCCCTTTCAGCAAATAACATCGCTTATAGTAGAATAAATGGCCCTGAAATATGAATCCAGAGCCATTTATTCTTATTATATTCTTTTATTTTTGATAGATGTCCCATAATGCATCAAATGTCACTAGAGCATTCGAGAATGGGCTATTCCACTCTAAATAATTACTTATTTCATGATAATCCTTTGAATATTTAGGAAAACTAGAATCAAAAAATGCCCAGTCAGCTAATCTGCTATAGTCATCCGCTTTTATTTTCCCTCGATATGTCATTAGAAATTGATAAAATGTACGCATTTTTTCACCCCGCTTAAATACTCTCCTCGCTCATTATTTCTTCATGCTTTTGTAGTTTTTTTCGGTAGATTCTTTTCGCTAATTGGATACTAACTTCATAAATTAAAATAAGTGGTATCGAAATAATTAATGGCAAGATAAAATCAGGAGCTGGCGTGATAATGGTACTAACAACAACCAATGCAAAATATGCATATCTCCTATTTTTCTCTAAAAACTTTGGTGTAAGAATTCCGATACTAGTTAAGAACATAACTACAATTGGTAGCTCAAAAAGGACTGCAATAGGTATTGTTACTTGCATTAGAAACTTGAAATATTTGTCAATCGTAAACATGATTTCAAACATTCCATTATTTAAAGAAAGTAAGAATGGGATGAGTGACTTGGTAAACATTAAGTATCCGAATATTAATCCAACTATAAATAAGATAAATGTGGCAGGAATATATGCTAGAGTTGCGCGTTGTTCCCACGCTGTTAGTCCAGGTTTAACAAATGCCCAGATTTGATATGTTAAAATAGGGATACTTCCGACTATTGCAATTAGCCCAGCCATTGAGAAATAAATCCAAATAATTTCACTTGGCCCGATTGCTGTTAGTTTGAATTCCAAATCTTTAACAAAGAACGCGTAAATTTCTTCTACATAGATAAAACCAACAATAAATAGGATTATAAATAATATTGCGGTTACAATCAATCGATTTCTAAGCTCAGATAAATGACCGACGAAATCCATTTCCTTTTCGTCAACCGTTACTTTTCTATCCTCTTCCATTCATTAACACCCCTTAGGATTAAAGCAGAAAAGAAGATGTAAGGTTTAATGACCCCTCACACCTTCATTGTCGTTCTATTTTTATTTATTCTTATTTTTTATCGTCATCAACAATGTCTTTTGCAGCATTTTTGAATTCTCTTAAAGAAGTACCAAACGATTTGCCTATTTCCGGCAGCTTAGAAGGTCCAAAAACAACTAAAGCAACGATCAAAATTAAGATTAATCCTGGTACTCCAATACTATTAAGCATATCATCACTCCAAGATTATTTAATTTCTTTCTGATTAACGATTCCTTTTGCCTCATCTATTTCTTCTTTTGCATCGCTTGTTATCTCGCGAGCAGAGTTCTTAAATTCACGCAATGTTTGTCCAGCAGCCTTACCGATTTCTGGTAATTTTTTAGGACCAAAAATAACGAGTGCAATGATTAAGATTAAGATTAATCCTGGTATTCCTATACTATTCAACATAAGTACACCTTCTTTACCTGATAATGTTCTAAATTACATAATTATTAATATTATCATACAAGTACATAGTAACATGTTTATCTTCTTTAAAACAAGTTCTATTGGCACTATTGAAATAAAAATGATCGATATAGTCGCTTATCCTTTACGATCATATTGTAGGAAGTAATAGTCGTAAGGATTTTTGTCATCTTTATCACCCTTTACTTTAGAGGTCAACGTCCAATCTCCTTCTGCAAAAGTCGGAAAATATGTATCACCATCAAAATCATGGTCAATGAATGTAATATACATTCGATCAGCAATCGGCATGACTTGTGTAAATATATTTCCGCCACCAATGACAAAATACTCATTCTTAGGGTTCTGCTTCTCCCATTCCTGAATCTTCGACAATTCATTTATTACGTCAACATTTTCAGGGCACTTATAGTCTTGACGCGTTAATACAACATTCTTTCGATTAGGTAAAGCCCCACCCATGGATTCATAGGTTTTTCTTCCCATGATAATTGTATTTCCAGTTGTTTTTTCTTTAAAAAATCGTAAGTCTTTCGGCAGGCGCCATGGCAGCTGATTATTAATCCCGATAACATGATTACGATCCATAGCTACTAATAAAGAGATCATCTATATTCCTCCTCTTACTTTTTTATACTGCGATTGGTGCTTTAATTCCTGGATGTGGATCATATCCAATCAGTTCGAAATCCGACAGTTCAAAATCAAAAATGGAAGCTTTCTCTTTGTTAATTTTAATTTGTGGGAATGCTTTTGGTTCTCTAGCTAACTGGGTTTTTATTTGTTCCAGATGATTGGAGTAAATATGCGCATCCCCCAATGTATGAATAAATTCTCCTACCTCTAATTCACATTCATGTGCAATTAGGTGTGTGAGTAATGCATAGCTCGCGATATTAAATGGTACTCCAAGGAATACATCTGCACTTCGTTGATACAATTGGCAGGATAATTTTCCGTCAGCAACATAGAACTGGAACAGGGTGTGACATGGTGGCAACGCCATGCTTGGAATATCTTCCGGATTCCATGCCGAAACGATATGTCTGCGGGAATTAGGATTAGTACGAATCGATTCAATTACATCCTTTAATTGGTCAATACTTTCATTTTGAGAGGTTTTCCAGTCTCGCCATTGTTTCCCATACACAAAACCAAGGTCACCATATTTTTCTGCGAATGCTGCATCTTCAAGGACCTTCTCCTTAAAACAATCCATTTCTTCCATATAAACTTTGTTAAACTCAGGATCCTGTTGACTGCGTATACCAAAATTGGTCATATCTGGACCGGAATAATCATCACTAGATACCCATCGTTCAAATGCCCATTCATTCCAGATATTATTGTTATTCTCTAGTAAATAACGGATATTTGTATCCCCTTTAATAAACCAGAGAAGCTCCGACGCGACTAAGCGGAAGGGAACTCTTTTAGTAGTTAATAGTGGAAACCCTTCGCTTAAATCAAAACGCATTTGATGCCCGAATATAGAGTATGTTCCTGTATTTGTCCGATCGTCTTTCACTGCGGCATTTTCTAATATATAATTACACAGGTTTAAGTAAGCTTGTTCACCTTTAATCATGGGATTATTCCCTCCATTACTTCATTTTATTTATCTATTAATAAGCATAATGCACCTATTGTAACATAACGTTAATTATTAATTAACTTGCTTTACCATTCTTTAAAAAATTGCTCCAAATATCGCTCCATAAACCGGTGACGACTTATAGCCATTTCCTTTGCCTTTGTTGTATGTAGTAAATCATATAGCTTTAATAACTTATCATAAAAATGTTGGATTGACGTGTTTTTCTCTGTATGATGATGGATCATTTGCTGTTTTGCACCGCCATATGCAAAAGTTCTAGCAATTCCAATAGCACCGATGGCATCCATACGGTCTGAGTCCTGTACAATTCTTCCCTCTAATGAAGCTGGAACTTGCACCCCTTTGCTAAAAGAAACATCGGTAATAATCTGATTAATGGTTTCCATTTGTTCCGCTGTTAATCCAATAGATTTTAGAAAAGAATTCATTGCTTTCACATTTTCTTCTGGATGCCCAAATAGTTTCGCATCGCCAACATCATGGAACAGTGCAGCCGCTTCACATATAAATAAATCCGCTTCTTCGTCCATTGCAATCTGCACAGCTGTCTGTGCAACCCGGTTCATATGATAATAATCATGACCAGTTATATCATCATGGAATATCTGAAAAACATACTCTCTAATTCTCGTTAGTTTCTCTCTATCATTCATTTGATACCCACCCCTCGTCTACTTCTTAATAACTATAATAATGATAAGGCTACCATCGTTCAACTAATTAAGTAGATATCATCACAATAAGTTAAAATCATTGACTAGTATAAAGAATTAAAATAAATTAGATAGTAGGAAAAGAAGAAGTACGGATCCGTTAATGACACAGGCAACTTCTGTGGATGAACTTAAGGTCCTACTCTTCTATCGATGTTGCCTTTTTTAATGGGCTATGGATTTATTCAACTGGAGGAAGGTGAATGTGGCCCGTAAGCTGCAAATGTAGTTGAAAAATAATAAATAGCACAAGGCAGTGCCCATTATAAAATGGAGCACTGCCTTTTTAAAATACTCTTTTTATCCCGAATTAACTGGCTGTAAGACCCCCACTTAATGAAGTTTCACTTTATTGATAGATTGCAGTATACTTCTTCGTTAGATATTCTACAAGATAATCAGGGTTTAGTTGTTCTTTTGTTACATCTTCAATAATCTCTAATGGCTTCTTCATTTTTCCATACTGATGAATATTCTTTGACAGCCATTCAAGAATTGGTGCAAAGTTTCCAGATGCAACCAATTTATCTATGTTCATTTCATCTGCTAATGTATGATGAATTTGTGCAGCATACATATATCCAAGAGCATAAGAAGGGAAATAACCAAAATCTCCACCTGCCCAGTGAATATCCTGCAGCACGCCTTCCCTGTCTGAAGGAGGCTCAATTCCTAAATATTCTACCATCAATTTATTCCATAAATCTGTTAAATCCTTAACTGCAATATCCCCATTAATTAAGCCTTTTTCTAATTCATAGCGAATCATTATATGCAGGGCGTATGTCAGTTCATCTGCTTCAATTCGAATAAACGATGGCTTTACTTCATTAATGGAACGGTAAAACTCATCCAATGAAACATTCTTAAATGAATCAGGTGCATAAGATCTGAATAATTCATAATAATGCTCCCAAAATGACTTGCTTCTGCCGATTAAATTCTCCCAAAATAGTGACTGTGATTCATGTATTCCCATTGAAGTTCCACTTGCAAGCGGAGTACGTGCTAAGTCCTTACTAACATTCTGTTCATACAATGCATGCCCGCCTTCATGGATAATCCCAAACACTGCCATGCGGAAATCTTCTTCATCATATCTTGTTGTAATACGAACATCACTGCCATTTAATGTGATTTCGAATGGATGGATTGTATCATCAAGTCTTCCAGAATCAAAATCATAGCCAATTTGTTTCAGTACTTCAACCGAAAAAGCTTCCTGCTTCTCTTTAGGGAAATGTCCCTTAAGAACTGACGGATCAGGTTTCGCTTTACTGCTTTTTACCTTTTCGACTAAGTCTGTTAATGAAGTCCTTAACTTGGAAAAAACACCGTCAAGCATTTTTGTTGTCACACCAGGTTCGAAGTTATGCAACAATGCATCATAAACATTATCTTCATAACCCCAGTAGTTTGCGAATTTCTTATTGTATTCAACCAGCTGTTCTAAATAAGGCTGGAATAGAGCAAAATCTGCTTTCTCGCGTGCCTCCTGCCAAACAGCTTCTGATTTCGATTGAAGCATGACATATTCTTTAAATTCATTGCTTGGAATCTTACTGCTTTTATTATAAGTTTCTTCGCATTCTTCCACTGCTTTTTTAATAATTTCATTCGTTGTCTTACCCTTTAGCCGATCGATAAAGCTCTTCATTTGCTCGGAAGTCTCTAAAGTATGCAGTTTATGTGCTAGGAAGCCAACAACCTCTGAACGCTGTTCCACACCATTTTTCGGAATCTTTGTCCGCATATCCCATTGTGCTAGCGCGATCACTTCACGGTAGCTATCCATTTCTTTTAATAATTCCAGGAAATCCTGTTCGATTGATTCGATTTGTTTCAAAGTTATTCCCCCTTAACTATTTCTCCAAAATATTGATAATAGTTTTTAATAAACACAAGTAACATTATTATATATTAAGAAGCATTGATATATCAATGCTTCTTAATATATGTAGAAATGCTTAACCAGAAGGTGACTAAATGTTGAAATTGCGGTGCTAGTTAAGACATGCTCATGAATAGGTAATTAACATATATTGTTGGTAACTAAATGTTTAGGGGAGATGTGTTTTGTACTACAATAATCCGTATGTTTACCACTTTTCTAACGGTTATAGCTATTGCACGCTATATCTGAATCCAATAATTCGAAGTTCAACTTTGTATGGAAATAATCGATCTGAAACTAGCGTTAAGTCTTTTTCTAAAGAGGAGGCAGAAGCGATTGCTTTACTTTTAGGTATTGATTTTGCTAAAAGTAAGTTTGATTTAAATGAGTTTTGGATGGGAGTAAATACAGAGCTTGAACATGGAAGAATATCCAGCGAAACTAATGTTACAAACGATAATCCTATTATTACTGGGAAAATAGCACTTGCCCATCTTAACGAGTTTCCTGATTACTACAAAAGATTAAAACTACTTGAGGAAGAAGCAAAAGCCTATTGGAATAAATGATTTAATTGAATATCTAAATAATAAAAATAAATGCCCGAAGGATTGAAAAGATACAGGTAAGAACTAGATAAAGGAATGAAGAATATTAAAACTAATGGATTAAAAATAAGCAAAATAGTATACATGAATCAAAAAAAGACGACTCTAAATTCAAAAAAATGAATTTGAGTCGTCTTTTTTATAACAAATATTTCGTTTCTTTGAAAAATCGTAAGTTCTTCAGTGGTCTCCACAAACGTGAGGGCTTTTTTCTTCCTATTAATAACCTTGTGATTCCAACCTTTTTTCTTAATCCAGACTTCATTTTTTTAAATTTCTCTTGTCTTAACCCACCACTTGATATATAAAGTGTTATGCTTTTTCTCCAAAGTACTGATAGTAATTTGTCTCAATAAAGCCGTTAAATAATTTTCGTTTCTTTGTTGCTTGCATGCCGAATTGCTTTTCAAAAGCTGCAAATGCAGTGATGACATAAATATTCCATGTTGGATGGTTTTTCATAATCACCCCGAAATCTTTATAGAGCTCTGCAACAGATTCCTTATCACTTAGACGCTCACCATAAGGAGGATTTGTGACAATATAGCCGTTTTCATTGCGAATGAATAGATCCTTCACCTGCATTTGCTTCCATGTAATTAAATCGCCCAATCCAGCTTCGATGGCATTATCACTCGCAATTTTAATTAGATTATGATCGATGTCGGAACCAATGATTTCTAGTTTTTGATCATAATTGGCAAGGTCTTCTGCTTCCTCAAACGCCTTTTGCCAATGTTGATTACGAATAAAACTCCAGTTCTCTGAGGCAAAATCACGATTAAAACCTGGTGCAATGTTTTGCCCAATTAGAGCAGCCTCAATTGGAATGGTACCAGATCCACAGAAGGGGTCAATAAATGTGTATTCTGCCTTCCAATTCGTTAACAACACGAGTGCGGCAGCCATTGTCTCTTTTAAAGGTGCATCGCCCTGTCCTA
The DNA here is from genome assembly GCF_003369575.1 of Oceanobacillus arenosus. Classification (GTDB taxonomy): domain Bacteria; phylum Bacillota; class Bacilli; order Bacillales; family Amphibacillaceae; genus Oceanobacillus; species Oceanobacillus arenosus. The sequence continues at coordinate 177,734 of NZ_PIOC01000012.1, forward strand.
CACGATAACCTCTTTTATGTAGTCCAGTGCCAGATGTGTCTAATGTTAACGTTACTTCGTCCTTTAATAATGCGACTTCAATTTTGTATAATGCACCTGTCTCTGGCATTTTCGATACCATACCATATTTAAGCTTCAGTCGTTCAGCAATTGATTTTTTGACAATCTTTTGGCAATCAGGAACACTGTGTAATTGTGATTTAATGGATTTTCCAGATACAGGGAATTGCCCATCCTCTGCGATAAATTCTTCCCATGGAAGTGCCTTCGTGGATTCGAATAATTCATCAAAGGTGGTTGCGTTAAATTTCCCAACAAGAATCTTTACCCTGTCCGCTGTACGTAACCATAGATTACAGCGTGGAATAGCTGAAACCGGCGCATCAAAGATTACCTTGCCATTCTCTACCGTTGCTTCATAGCCTAGCTGTTTTACTTCCTGTGCAACTACAGATTCTAGTCCCATAGCGGCTGTTGCTATTAATGTTATATTTTTCATATATGAATTCCTCTCGTTACTAGGTTTAGTGTAGTCCTAGTTTATCACATTCAAGTAAAAATAAAAAAACCTTTTTATAGCTGCTGCTATAAAAAGGTCTAATGAATTAATTTAGGAGACCAATTAAATACTCGATAAGCCATGTTCTGTACCTTCGTACTGCAAACGGTGGTCATGCCTCGTACATTAGGTTGCAATCATCTATCTACAAGGATTTCCTTGTCCCTCTTTCGGTTGAATTCCCTACTAAAGGATGCCCCTACCATTATTTGGGTTGCTCACTCGCGGGGTTTACCTCGTTCCACCTGAAATGTTTCCATTCCAGCTCCGTCACTGTGGCACTTTCAAGTATAATATTCCATATCCAATAGGACTTAGGAATATTTCCTGCCGTTAACCATTGTTGGTTACCTTGACTTATGAATTCATCAAGCACGAACACTACAAACATCTCAGTTTGTGTGAGCATGGACTTTCCTCTGCATAAACTGCAGCGATCACATGAGTATTTAATATTAACCCTAGATTATATTATCATATTATTGCCTTCTTTACAATCCTTCGTCTAAATGTTAGTTGGTTTCTTCTTCTGCATCAATAAACTTTTTTCCAAAAACTTCTTTTTCTAGATTGGATAAACGCTTTAATACGTCGTAATTAACCTGGGTATTTTGCTGAGCTACTCTCGTCCGTGTTGGCTGATCTGGTGTGCTCTTTTTAAGTTTATCGATTTCCTGCTGTAACCGAACTATTTCTTGATTAAATGCATCATAATCCTGAATGATGATATCTAGAAATTCATCTACTTCCTCTTGATTATACCCTCGCATGGTTGTTTTAAAATCTTTTTCAAGAATTGCTTTGCCATTTAACTGTGCGCGTTTACTCATCTTCTCACCTCATAATATTCACTTTTTCATATCAACCATCAATATTTATACTATTATTGCAACAATTAAATATAACCTTTGCTTCTCATTTTATTATACCATTAAAAAAGGAAACTGAAAATCAGTCTCCAATGTAAGCTTAATATAGCAATCCTATCTGACATTTACTCACCGAGCAAATCATTGGTGCTAAATGAAAATGGTAATAGTTCTTCCATTGTAAATGTTTTGGTTTCTTTATTCGTATTTGTTAAGTGTATATTCATTTTACTATCGAAGAATTCACTCATCACTTGTCTACATGACCCACATGGTGGTACGGGGCGATTCGTATCTGCAGCAACTGCCATTTCGACAAACTCTGTTTCCCCTTCAGATAATGCTTTAAAAATGGTCACACGTTCTGCACAGCATGCTACAGAGTATGCTGCATTTTCAATGTTACAGCCTGTATAAATCTTGCCTGACTTCGTTAATAGTGCAGCACCAACCTGGAATTTCGAATACGGTACATAAGCGTTCTTTCTTATATTAATTGCTTCGTCGATTAGCTTATTCATGGTCATCATTGTTCCCTTCAGTCTACTGTATTACTATAAATTATAAGAAATTAATGGAAAATTGTAAAGCAATGAAAGGTTTATCCCGGATTAATTGGCTGTAAGACCCACCTTCAAGAATTCAAGAAAAATCAAGAATTGTAAATGGGAATCAACAGAAAATCAAAATCCCGATTCTGTTCAACTAACATTAAGTGGGGCGGATATTATCCCCACTTAATGAAGTTTCACTTTATAAATCTCTAATCAATTGATCATAAATATAGACTACGGAGTTATATAGCTCCATATAGCGTTTTCTTCTGGCATCTTTATAATAGCTATGCATGAGCAGTAACTCCATATTCTCTTTCGTAGAAGTGATTTGTTGTGGATGGACCGTGAGCCTTTTTTCTTTCACTAATTTAAGTGCATCCTCTTCCCAGGTTGCTGTTAATTCGAAAATTGGTGTTGTCCCCGCTTTTACCTTTTCAAAAAAGCTGCGATCCTTCACATTGTCTGGTGGATCACTATGTTCAAATAGATCCCGTAAATATTCAAGATGTTCTCTCAAGATTTCGGTTTGTTTTAATAATTCCATGATGTATTCGCCTTCTTCTATCTAAAAATCATTCATATTCTTTACTTTATCATATTATTTTGTGGATGGGCATCTTATCTATCATTATTTAATTGGATTAGCATCGCTTCAATTGCTAGAACTTTATTATGTTGTTGTTGAAAGTTATGCTTAATTTCATTTTCTGTTTTCATTCTTAGTTTTTGATCGATTCTTCTTATCTGATCTAAAAGTCGTTCTAATGATAACTCAACATCTTCTTTATTAACCCCATTGACGAAGGAATCTAATTCTTTAACAGCAAACATAAGTCCCACCTCATTCAATTTAGTTAATTACTATTTCGATAAAAATATTAATACTCCTTCACGTTCGACAAAACTAGAACAATATATACAAAACTAGTGTAGGTACTTATGATTTTTTTAAATTAAGACATAATAATAGTAAAAGGAGGTAATAAAATTGAAACAAAAGAAGAATCAATCAAAGAAACAAGAAAGAAATATATCTGATTCAGCGGTTATTGGTGATAAAAAGTTAAATGGGCCAAACCGTCCTTCAACTTAAAAGGGTGTATATCAAATAATCTAGCCAAAATGGATTTGCTATAAATTAGCAAATCCATTTTTGAATTTTATCGTCATTTATTGTTCAAATATGTGATTTTCTTCACTTTGCTATATAATGTATAATGAAAGGAATCGTATTTTTTGATATGATACGAATGCTAGGAGGAATCGAGATGAATTATCCGAATGGACAAAAGAAAGTCATATCAAAGAAGGCATCATCCGGACGAGCAAATAAGTCATTCAGCAATCGAGGGATGTCCTTAGAGGATGATATAAATACGACAAATCAATTCTACTTGGATGTAAATCGTGCTATCATTCATAAGAAACCAACACCAGTCCAAATTGTCAACGTGGATTACCCGAGACGAAGTGCTGCTGTTATTAAGGAAGCTTATTTTAAACAAGCATCAACAACAGACTATAATGGCATATACCGAGGGAAATATGTTGATTTTGAAGCGAAGGAAACAAAGAATAAGACGCTTTTCCCATTGGCGAATATTCATGAACATCAAATCAATCATATGCGATCAATTGTAGAGCATGGCGGTATTTGCTTCATACTTCTACGCTTTGCTGCACTTGATGAAACATATTATATGCAAGCAGAGAAGCTTTTTCCTTATTGGCATGATAAATTAAATGGAGGGAGAAAATCAATCCCCTATGAATCAATAACACAGGATGGTTTTCATATTCCCTTGCAGTATCAGGCAAGGGTTGATTATTTATCAATTATTGATAAGCTTTATTTTTAGAGATGGAGGTGTAGAGCTATGGCAGAAAATGGCCAAACTCGCACAGCAAGAAGACAACAAAAGAAGAAAAAAAATAGAAGGAAACCAATTTGGAAGAGAATTCTACAAATAGGCTTGATTATCATTTTAGTAATCGCCATTGGTGTTGGTGGATTATTCGCCTATTGGGTTGCTACTGCACCAGATATAGATGCTGCCCAATTGTCTGATCCATTTTCATCATCTCTTGTAGATCAGAATGGTAATGAATTTGCAGAACTCGGTGCACTAAAACGTAAAAAAGTGAATTTTGAGGATTTGCCAGAGGTGTTAATTAATGCCGTTACGGCTACAGAGGATGCTAGATTCTTTGAACACCATGGTATTGATCTTCGGCGAATCGGTGGTGCAATCATTGCCAATATTACGAATGGCTTTGGCTCTCAAGGTGCGAGTACGATTACACAACAAGTAGTGGAAAAGTCATTTTTAACAGCTGACAAAGAATTAAAGCTAAAAGTACAGGAACAATGGTTAGCATTGAAACTAGAACGTCAATATTCTAAAGAAGAAATTTTAGAAATGTATTTAAATAAAATATACTATGGCGCTGGAGCATATGGTGTTAGTCAGGCTGCGGAAACTTACTTTGGGGTTACAGATTTACAGAACCTAACGTTGCCACAAGCTGCAATTCTAGCTGGTTTACCACAAAGACCGTCAGCATATGACCCATTTATTAATCCGGATTTAACAAAAGAACGGATGGATACTGTATTAACGCTGATGGTACGACATGAAAAAATTACACAAGCACAAGCGGACGAAGCAAGAGCTGTTGATATACCTTCTCTACTTGTTGAAAAACAGCCAGATTCAACAAAATATGAAGCTTTTATTCAACAAGTAAATGAAGATGTAAAAGATAAACTAGATGGTGCAGATATATACTCTGATGGACTAAAAATATACACGACATTAGATCCAAGCATTCAGGATCATGTGGAGTTTTTATTAACAGATAGTGAAGAAAATCCGATTCCATATCCAGATGATGAAATGCAGGCAGGTATGGTCGTCCTTGATACAAAAAACGGCGCAATAAAAGCAATCGGTGGAAGTAGAAATGATGATGGTAATTTGGGATACAACTATGCTATCAAAGGGACTTATCAACCCGGTTCGACCATCAAACCAATACTTGATTATGGTCCAGCGATTGAATATGACAAAATGTCGACGTATCATCTTATTAATGACGATAAGCCATATGAAGTTGCAGGAGCAAATGGTCATACCATCAATAACTGGAATCGTAAATATTCTGGGTGGATAACTGCAAGATATGCATTAAGTCAATCATTAAACGTTCCAGCAGTAAAAACATTTGAAGAAGTTGGTAGCGAAAATGCGAAAACCTTTGCTGAAAGTTTAGGAATCAATTTTGCTAATGATCAAGTGCAATTAACAGATGCGATTGGTGGAGCGGAAACGGAAGTAACGCCATTGCAGTTGGCTGGTGCATACCGTGCATTTGGTAATGAAGGTATATATAATGAGCCATACGCTGTTACAAAAGTAGAATTTCCAGATGGACGCGTGGTTGATCTAGTACCAGAGCCAGAGGCTGTTATGTCTGATTATACCGCGTACATGATAACGGATATGCTGAAAACAGCAGTAACAGAAGGTGTTGGTTATAAAGCTAATGTTCCAGGATTACCACTAGCCGCTAAAACAGGTACAACGAACTTAACAGATAAACCAGGAAGCCCTGATTCTTGGTTGGCTGGATATACGACAAACTATACGATGGCGGTGTGGACTGGCGACTATAAAGATGAAGAAGGCAAACGGGATGTCATGCCAACAACGGAAATATCACATGCCCTCTTCAAAAATACAATGGAAACTATTTCACAAGGACTCGATACGGCAGATTTTGCAAAACCAGACTCTGTTGTTGAGGTTGCAGTAGAAAAAGGATCAAACCCTGCAACATTACCTAGCAAATATACGCCATCATCAGAAATTATTACGGAGTTATTCGTTAAAGGTACTGAGCCTACTAAAGCATCGAAGAAATTCAATCAACTTGATCCTGTTAGTGGATTAACAGCAAGCTACGATGAGGATGCAAATGCAATCCATGTTGAATGGCAATATGATTCAGGGGATGATATAACATTCGATGTGAGTGCCAGTGTCAATGGCGGAGAAAAACAAAACCTTTCTTCAACCAAAGAAAAGTCAATGGATATATCAGAGGTTGAGTCGGATGCAGAATATGTAATTGAGGTCATTGTTAATGATGGTACAAGTACAAGTAAAGCTGCCAAGACAACAGTGAAGACATCGGGCAAGGTAAAAGAACTTCCAGGAGTTTCCGGCTTATCTGCACAGTATATTGAGGAAAACTCAATTATCGATGTAACATGGGATTACAATGGTCCACCTGCTTCCTATGAAGTGTCTGTTAATGGACAAATACAAACGGTAGATTCGAAGGGTATTGAAATCAGTGGTGGTTCACCAGGTCAGAACTATACGATTACGGTAACACCAATTGGCAAAAATGGTGCGAACGAAGGAGTTAGAGGTATCACGGAGAGTACATCATTGACTATCCCTAATCCCGTGGATGAAAATCCTAATCCTAATCCAGATCCAGGAACCGAACCTGAGCTAGATCCAGTACCAGACCCAGAGCCTAACCCTGATCAAGAGCCCGATTCAGAGGCAAATCCAGACCCGCAACCAGAAACTAATCCTGAAACAGAGCAAGATACAGAAACAACTACAGGCTGATAATAGAAGGATAAGTACAAACAAAGAGAAGAGGTAACCTTGCAATATAGGTTACCTCTTCATTAATATTTAGTAGTTATTAAACATTCTTTACTCGCTTTTTTCCTTCTCTACATAGCTCGAGTAATGGGCATTCAAGACAATTAGGATTTCTAGCTTTGCAATGGTACCTGCCAAAAAAGATTATCCGGTGGTGTGTTACGCTCCACTCTTCCCGAGGCACTTTTCGCATTAAGGTTTCTTCTACCTCTATTACAGAATCTTTCCATCTGCAGATCCCCAGCCTTTTTGAAACTCGTTCAACATGTGTATCTACCGCAATTGCTGGTTCACCAAAAGCAATGGAGGCAACAACATTCGCTGTTTTTCTTCCAACACCTGCAAGCGTCATTAGTTCTTCTTTTGTCCTTGGAACCTCTCCATTGTACTCATCAATTAATACTTTGCAAAGCTTTTGGATGTTCTTTGCCTTTGTACGATATAGTCCTATTGAACGAATATCCTGCTGCAATTCTTCTAATGATACTGCCAGATAATCTTCTGGTTCTTTGTATTTTAGAAATAAATGGGCAGTTACCTTATTAACAAGCTTGTCTGTACATTGTGCAGATAATAAGACGGCAATTACCAGTTCGAATGGATTGGAATGGATTAATTCCCCCTTCGCATCGGGAAACATTTCTGCCATTACATCCAAACAATATCTGATTTGCTTTTTATTTAACATGCTTCTATTCTTCCCCTTCTAACCAGTTATAATAAAAGGAGGTGTCCCTCTTTTGTTGATTATCTTGTTTAATCACTTGTTTATTGTGGAAATTCTTGCTAGCGTCACGGGCCTGTTCAACAGAATGAATACCCTTCTTCTTCCATTCCCTTAGGATACGGTCAATATACTTGAAATTCAGCTTGCCCATTAAGACCGATTCACGTAGGCCTGCCTTGATTAAAGCGGGTGCAATTTCATCTTCATCTAACCATGCATTAATGGTTTCGATTTCAAATGGAGAAAGTGGTCTACCAAACTCCTGCTCGAATAAAATAAAAATCGTTCCCACTGCTTGCTCTTCTGGGACTGGGATGGGAGAATATAATTTCTCCCAAAGCGGGTCGAGTACGTAGGATTCACTTAATTGCTGCACATCATTTACTTGTTGTTCAATTGCTAGAAAATCCTTCTGAATTAGCTTACGGAGAATATTTGCACAATCTTTTTCAGAAATTGTCATCTGTTCTGCAAGCTCAAATGGCGTTGGAAAGTCATTATTAGCTTGCAGAAAGCGTAATAGATGTATTATTACCATTACCTCCCTCTCATCTAATCCAAGGTGATGGTAGCTAGTCAGCAATTTAATGGGAATTGGTAATTGGTTTAATAATATTTTTTGAAATGGAATTGATTTTGACATCTTTTTAAACACCTCATTATAAGTATATCATGAAAGAAAAAATAAAATCCCTTGCGAATACTGCCAAGGGATTTTATATGCTCAGCTGGTAAGAAAGAACAATACTACTCACCGACTTTGATTTCTAATAAAGGAAACTTCATTAATTGGGAGTAATATCGGCCACCACTTACAATTCTTGCTTTTTCTCGAATTCTTGAAGGGGGGTCTTACAGCCAGTTAATTTGGGATAAATCATGGGTATAGACGATTTAATAATCTTGGGAATGGAATGGTTTCACGGACATGATCAACACCGGATAACCATGCAACCGTTCGTTCTAATCCTAGTCCAAATCCTGAATGTGGAACACTGCCATATTGTCTAAGCTCTTGATACCACTTATATTCAGGACCTGTTAATCCATGTTGTTCATAACGCTCTTTCATTAATTCTAAATCATCGATGCGCTGAGAACCACCAATGATTTCACCGTAGCCCTCGGGTGCAATTAAATCAGCACATAGTACAACTTCCGGTCTTTCAGGATCTGGCTTCATATAAAATGCTTTAATTTCAGCAGGATAATTTGTAATAAATACAGGCTTTTCAAAACTTTCGGCAATCGCTGTTTCATGTGGTGCCCCAAAGTCCTCGCCCCACTCGATATCTGTAAAGCCCTTTTCTTTTAATAATGTAATTGCATCATCATAAGAGATTCTTGGGAATGGTGCTGTAATCTTTTCTAGTTTTGTTACATCGCGTTCTAAAATATCCAACTCTAACTGACAGTTGTCAAGAACCGATTTCACGATATAGCTTACATAGTTTTCTTGGACTTCTAAACTTTCGTCATGTGTCATAAATGCCATTTCCGGTTCAATCATCCAAAATTCAATTAAATGGCGACGTGTTTTCGATTTTTCTGCACGGAATGTCGGTCCAAAAGAAAATACTTTTCCAAATGCCATTGCAGCTGCTTCCATGTACAATTGACCGCTTTGTGATAAATATGCTTCTTCATCGAAATACTTTGTGTGGAATAGCTCCGTTGTTCCTTCTGCAGATGAGCCAGTTAGTATTGGCGGATCAATTTTCACATAACCATTTTCGTTGAAGAAATTATAAGTGGAACGAATGATCTCATTTCGGATTTTCATCACTGCATGCTGCTTCTTTGATCGTAACCATAAATGGCGATGATCCATTAGAAACTCTATTCCATGCTCCTTTGGTGTGATTGGATAATCAATGGATTCATGAATAACTTCAATTTCAGATACTTGCATTTCATAACCGAACTTCGATCTTGTATCCTCTACAATTTTTCCTGTAATATAGATTGATGTTTCTTGTGTTAATCCTTTCGCAGTTTGGAAAGTTTCTTCTGATACATCGCTTTTAACAACGACACCTTGCATAAAGCCTGTACCATCGCGTAACTGAAGGAAAGCGATTTTACCGCTTGAACGTTTATTTGTAAGCCATGCTCCAATTGTAACGGTCTGATCTAAGTGGTCCGCTACCTGTGAAATAGTTGTTTTCATAAAATATTACCTCCGTAAAACGTAAATTAATAAGTTAAAATGAATCGTTTAATCGTTGTTGCAGCTTCCAAATGTAACTGCTCCAAATTAATCCTGGTTCTTGTATATTATACATCAATTGAGTAGGATTACTATCTGTTCCGTTAAATTCAAACAATTTACCTAAAAAAACTGTTCCCAGCTACTTAACAAGCTTTGAAAAATGAAGCTGCTCTATCCGGCTTGCATCATCCATCGATAAATAATCGAGTACATACGTTGACTTATTGTCTTTATAATAAGCGATTTCCCATAATGGCTCGCCATCGACCAATGCTGGATTGATATGTACAAATTGACATTTGCTGCATTGATTTTCCCAAGCATTCAAGATTTGTTGCTCTGATATTATCCTGGAAGTATCGATTGTTGTAAGATTCTTTTCGTTGCCGTTTAATGGGTAGAAGATAATTTTCTCTTCATTATCTCCATTTTTTCCATACACGATATGGTAAGGACTGTCCCCATTATAGTGTTCAATCTTTTCAACGTCCGTTATCGCGGTTTGTGCCAAAATTTGCTTCTCTGTATCAGCAAACCCCGCTGTTTTACTATCATATAAATCATTATATAAAAATATCGCGTAAATAATACAAGCGATTGCAAGGACAAGCAGCGTCCATAAACTCCACTTTAGCCATTCATGCTTTGATGATTGCGAATATCCGTTGTTCATTATTCTCTCCATCCTATTTCAAGATTAGATCTTATGGTTTAATATTCAGTAGTGATTTCATTTCTTATACATCAATATTGTTCGGTTTAAAAAACTTCTTGTTTTATCAAAATTTACTAATCATAGGATGATGGCATGTTGCTAACACTAGAATTAAGTTGATATTATTTAGATGAAGCACCATTATAGTATACAATTTTTCTGTCAATTTTGCTTTATTTTTATAACTTTCAACAATAATTTTTAACCCATACCATTTTACCTATACTACTGACGAGTTCCAACCCCATCAGTAGTTTTTTCTTTTTAAAAAGAAATTAAAACCATTCCTCTGCTTTACTCATTAGCGTTTGAGTGGAATCAAAGGTTATTGGAACTTCTGGGATTGAATTGATGAAATGCCTTCCATATCTTGCCTTCATTATTCTAGCGTCACATACAAAGACAATTCCCCTATCACTTGTCGAACGAATTAATCTTCCAAATCCTTGTTTAAATCGAATGACAGCATTTGGTAAGGACAATTCCATAAAGGCATTCTTGCCATTCTCCTTCAAATAATTTGACTTTGCTTCATAAACCGGGTGTGCTGGCGGCTGGAATGGCAGACGAACAATCACGAGACAAGATAGATCATCCCCAGGAATATCTACACCTTCCCAGAATGAACTTGTACCTAACAGGATCGCTTGGTCGAAAGTTTGGAAGTTTTTCTTTAATCTCGCGCGACTTCCACTAGAAATGCCTTGTCCAATTAGTACGTATTTATTAGTATCGATAATCTCTTTTAATAAATGATACGATTTCCTAAGCATGTCATAAGAGGTAAAGAGTACAAGCATTCTGCCATCTGTAATCTCCGCTAATGATAAAATTGCTTCACATGTCGCATAAATAAAATCATCCGTGTCTCCGTAGTTTATATCCGGAAAATCGTTAGGAATCATTAACTGGACCTGATTTTGATATGTAAATGGCGAGCTAAATTTCTTTGTTACTAAGCGATCAGAAGGTATTCCTAAACGATCTTGAATAAAGGTAAAGGAATTATTCATCGTCAATGTTGCACTTGTTAAAATAACACTATCTTTTTTATCAAAGAAATCCGTTGCCAATAATTGGGAAACATCTGTTGGTTCACAATATAAATAAACGGCATTCTTCGGACTCTTTGTATCAATTTCAACCCATCTTACTTGTGGAATGATATCTTCTAGTAAGAATAATTGCTCTAAATGATCAATAAATGTTTGCAGTAATTTGGTAATGCCATGTAAATCATCTTTATCATGCTTATCTAATGGTGCATCCTTATCAAAATGCTGTTCAACGATTGCGAGTATATGGATTAGGTCTCGAAGAAAGAATGTAAGTCGAGTTACCATTTCCTTGATCACGTTCCATTTTTTTGATTCCTCTTTCGCGAAATCAAATCGATACTGAATTCGGCCGATATCACTTAATGATTTATTATTCTTTTGTTGTGCAATAACGTATTTGTATAATGTTTGGAATAATGTATCTATTTCGTACTTCGTATCCGCCAGAATGGAATCCCATTTTTCGAGAGGAACCTCTTTTTGATCAAAGGAATATTTTGCTAAAAATTTACCAAATAGTTTTGCTTCATCACTTATTCCAATTTGGTTCAAAATATAAAGCATGTTGATATTATCCAGCTTTAATCCATAGTGATGGGAAGCTGTATCTTCGATGTGATGCGCTTCGTCAATTATAACGCGATGATAGGTTGGCAAAAATTGATAATCATTAAACATATCAGTACATAGTAATGCATGATTCGTAATGATGATATCCGCTTGTTGTGCCTTTTTTCTAGCCTTTTGATAATAGGATTTAGAGAACCATGGTGAATATGCATCAATCATACCCTCAGCATCAGTAGAAATCCGCTTATAAAATAAATAGCCACTCGATGATAGATGTAGTTCGTCAATATCGCCTGTTTCTGTCTCTGTCAACCAAATAAGAATCATTGCTTTTGTTAATGTGATATCATAGTTCTCATGTGGATTCGAATTTAATTCGTGTGCAAACTTCTCTAAGCTTATATAGTGATTCTTTCCTTTCAATAATGCAGCTTTAAAAGGGAAACCAATTAATTTCTGAATCAATGGTAATTCCTCGTCTAATAATTGGGTTTGAAGTTGGGTAGTATACGTACTAATGACAATTCTTTCCCTTGTTTTCACCGCTTCATAAATCGTCGGAATCAAATATGCAAGTGACTTACCTGTTCCCGTTTCCGCTTCTATTAGTGCATGATTCTTTGTCTGGAACGAATCAAAAATAGTCTCTGACATCTGTCTTTGACCTGGACGTGGCTCGTAATTTTTCATATATTGCTTAATTGAGCCTGTTTCTTCAAATATATCATCTAAATACTCACCAAAAGATGGCAATGCCTCATTGGTGTCTACTGTTGTATCCTCGATTTGTTTAAAAGCGATACCATTGAACGACATGATTTGCTCATTTTCATTTGTTGAAAACGCTAATGCTTGTTGTCTTTCCAATAAAAGCTCATGTAAATCAGACTTTAACATCTTCTCTAAAGTTAGTAGATGTGTAATCGTTTCATATGGTAATGTGTTTATTTTCTCTGCTAATTTCAGAAATAGCTTAGCTGTGACATATGCATCTGACAATGCCCGATGTGGATCATCATGTACAATATTAAGATATTCTGCTAATTGTACCAATTTATATCCAGGTGCTTTCGGAAATAAAATACGGGACAGCTCCACCGTATCGATAACGGAATTATGAAGAATTTGCTTGTCGTTGTTCATTAGTTCCGCATTTAAGAAACCTAAATCGAAAGGGACATTATGCGCAATTAAATAGCTGTCCTGAAAGATTGAGATAATTTCATCTGCTTTTTCATGAAAGAATGGTGCATCCTTCACATCATCATCACTTATCCCTGTTAGATTTGTAATAAATGGCGGAATCGACTGGTTTGGATTAAATAGGGTTGTTTTCGTTTCTATAATTTGATTATTTTTGATTACGACAATTCCAACATCAATGATCTTGTCATCCTTTGTTGGAGAATGTCCGGTCGTTTCTAAATCAATGACTACATATTTTTTCACATGTATCACCTTGCTTTCTTACCCATTTACTATCGTAATTATCAATCAAATGATAGCATGGTTTTCATTATCGTCAAACCAGTCAATTTCAGCGGAATACAGTTTCTCGGTCGATCCATCCATTCGTTTAATTCGTAATGCACCATCTTCTTCAATCCCTAAGAATGTTGCTTGGAAGTGATCCCTTAATGTCTTGATTGTAATTTCTTCACCTATTTTAAAGCCATAGCTCTCCCATTTCCGTTTTACATCAGGAAAACCGTTTTTGATAAATTGGTCATAAGCCTTCTCAAATGCTACTAATATTTCTTGAATCAATCCCTTAATGGAATGTTCCTTTTCCGTTTCAATAAATAAGGAAGTCGCCTTATGCCGTATTTCTTCTGGTAGTTCAGATTCGCTTTGGTTAACATTAAGCCCGATTCCAATAACAATGTAATTAATAATATCCTGCTCCGCTTGCATCTCCGTCAAAATCCCAGCGGTTTTCTTATTATTAAGCAAGATATCATTTGGCCATTTGATTAATGGTGTTACATGACAATAAGCATGTAGGACATCTGCTAACACTGTTGCGGTTAATAGCGTTAGCTGTGGAGCTTGCTGTGGCGAGATTCTAGGTCTTAGAATCATACTAAGCCACATTCCTTTTCCCTTTGATGAAAACCAAGAGCGATTCATTCGTCCCTTCCCATTCGTTTGTTCATCGGCAATTATGATTGTGCCATGGGATGCGCCATTGCGGGCTTCGTCATGTGCAATATGCTGCGTCGAAGTTGTTGATTCTTTATGGACAATCGATTTGCCAATCCAGTCGGTATCTAGTCCCCAACGAATGGTATTCTCACTTAGTTTATCTGGATAGCTAATAATTCGATAGCCTTTATTTGATTTTCCTTCGATTTGATAGCCATCCTTCTCAAGCTCTTTCATATGCTTCCAAATTGCGCTCCTAGAAATCTCAAGTTCCTCTGATAGTAGTTGTCCAGAAATATATTGTTCCGAGTTATCTGCAAGCAGCTGGATTAATTTATTTCGGGTGGATTCCATTTTATCCACTCCTTTATATCATGTTCTGTATTTTGTAATCGACCGAAAATAATTTCCTTCTCAATCTTTGTTAACAGTTGTTTTATCCATGGTCCACCTTTCATGGTAGGAAACAATTTCATGATGTCATTTCCGTTAATGGCTATATCCTTTCCAGCATTTATTGGGAGCAGTTCTTTCACGCTCATTAATTGCTGTGGTGCAATAGAATTAGGTTGTAAGCTATTCATCAAACGAATAAATCCTTCATAATACGCTTCCTTTAGTTGATACACCAGAAGGGAATCAAGTCCATTTACTAGAAAGTATTGATATGCCTTTACTAATTGAATTCCTTCAAGTTTTATTTTATTGGAGCATTTCCACGCATTTACCCATGTTAATACAGATACTTCCGGATTCATGATGTGAAATAATGCGATTACTTCGCCGAAAGACTTCAAGGGTTGGAGTGATTCAGGAAGATTATCCAATATTTCCGGATGTTCACTAAATACCGGTAAATATTGTTGGATTTCCAGTTTTTGTAAATAATCAATCCCAATGTTTACAAAGTCACCAGAAAATAATTTCGCAAATTCATTCGTTAATCGCTCGATAGCTAAGCCCTCAATCTCCGCTTTCACATGCAGCATCGCCGTGAATGTATCCGGATGAATGGTAAAGCCCAATTGACTAGAAAATCGTAATGCTCGAATGATTCGCAGTGAATCTTCTGCGAAACGTTCTTCTCCATTCCCTACCGTTCGAATAACCTTTGCTTTCAAATCACGTTTTCCATCAAATAAATCAAGGATCTCCCCTTTAACATTCATTGCCAGTGCATTGATCGTAAAGTCACGGCGCTCTAAATCTTTGTCAATATTATCAATAAAGGTCACTGCATCTGGATGGCGTTTATCAGCATAGTCCCCGTCGATGCGAAATGTCGTTACCTCATATGATTGATGTTCATGACGAACAATAACCGTACCATGTTCAATCCCAACCGGAATAACTTTAAGAAAAATCTTCTGAATTTGTTCCGGTGTTGCTGATGTTGTAATATCGATATCGCCAATTGGACGATTTAATAACAAGTCACGAACACAGCCACCAACATAATATGCTTGCTGCTGGTGTGCTTCAATCTGCTCGAGAATTGGTTGTGCTACTAAAAAAGGTTCTGTTAACATAAAATCACCATTTATTCTGTTATTCCTTCACTCAATACTTTATCATAAACCGTTAAATATTGTTTCACGATAGCATTCGAATGGAAGGTCTTTCTAGCATGTGTTCGCGCATTTTTTGAAAGACGGATGCGTTCTGTTTCGTCGGTTAATATATCAATGCAATACAAAGCAGATTGGTTAATGTCGCCTAAATCTACAAGGTAGCCAGTTTCCCCGTGTTTTATAACTTCTGGAATTCCACCTACATTGGTAGCAATACATGGTACTTCACAGGAATTTGCTTCTAGTAAAACGAGTCCAAAGCTTTCTTTTTCCGATAATAAGAGCAAAACATCGGAAATGGATAATAATTTGCTTATATTATTCTGTTTCCCTAAAAATATCACATCATCAACTAAATGCAATTCATGTACTAACTTCTGCATACTGGAATATTCCGGTCCATCCCCAACTAGCAACAGCTTGCTCTTTACGCTGTCCCGAACACGTTGGAAGGTGTAAATAACATCCTGTACCCGCTTCACTTTTCGAAAATTCGATATGTGAATCATTACTTTTTCATCCTGGGCGATGCCGTATTGCTGTTTTAATAATGGTTGATTTGCTTTCACATACTCGCTTTCATTTACGAAATTATAAATAACTTCGATCTCTTTATTTACTTGCAGCATCTCTTTCGTTTGGTTGACCAAGCTTTTGGAAACAGCTGTAGTTGCATCCGACTGTTCAATCGCATATTTTATCATTTTTTTAAATGTTGTATCAATACCAAGGACCGTAATATCGGTACCATGTAGCGTCGTTACTATTTTTACATTATGGCTCGCAATCTCCCGTGCCAGAATTGCACAAATCGCATGTGGCATTGCATAATGTACATGAAGAATATCAAGTTGTTCTTGATCAATAATCTCCGCCATTTTTGATGTGAGTGCAAGATCATATGGCGGATATTGAAAAACGGGATAATGATTTATTTCTACCTCGTGATAAAAGATTCTAGGATGAAAGTTATCTAAACGAAATGGAATGCTCGATGAGATAAAATGAATTTCATGGCCAGCTTCAGCCAGCAACTTCCCTAGTTCTGTAGCGATGACACCAGAGCCTCCAACCGTTGGATAACAGGTTATTCCTATTTTCATTATGTGTCATCTCAATTCTATAAAATATTTTCTAATCCGTAGACAAGCTCGTCTAAATCCATTACCTTTTCTATTGAAAATTTGATTCCCTCCATAAAGGAACCGCGGTTAAAAGAATCATGTTTAATTGTTAAGAGCTGCCCTTTACTTCCAAAGATAACTTCTTGGTGGGCTACAAGACCTGGTAGACGAACACTATGGATTCTCATCCCATCGAATTCTGCACCTCTTGCCCCATTAATGGTTTCTCTCTCGTTAGGATGTCCTTGTTTTTTAATGCTTCTTGATTCTCTTATTAGTTCTGCAGTTTTAATTGCGGTTCCTGAAGGTGCATCGAGCTTATTATCATGATGCTTCTCGATAATTTCTATGTCAGGAAAATATTTAGCTGCCATTTGTGAAAATTTCATCATGAGAACAGCACCGATGGCGAAATTGGGGGCGATTATCGCTCCGATATTTTTTTCCTTTGCTAAAGCCGTTAATTCACTAATTTGCTCAGAGGTAAAACCAGAAGTACCGACGACAGGCCGGATATTATGTTTAATTGCTGCTAATGTATGTAAGAAACCTACTTCTGGTATTGTTAAATCAATGAATACATCCGCATTAACGCTCTCGAAACATGCTTCAACATCTTCAAAAACAGGAATATTTAATGCAGGTTGGTTTTCGATATCTTCTAAGGATTTTCCGCCGTTTTTTCGATCGATACAAGCTATTAATCGGAAATTTTCTTCTTTATTAATCATATTAATTGCTTCCGACCCCATTTTGCCTCGTGGACCTGCTACTATTATATTTATTGTCATGAATAATTCCTCCTATACGAAATCGTATCAATTATGAATCTTTACGTGTCCAGCGATCCTTATCTCTCATTTCAAACTTTGTCATTGCGAGGTCAAATGCCTTTGAAAGGTCAATATCAAGTGAATTTGCAATGCATGTAAGGACAAAGATAATATCCCCAAGCTCTTCCTCTACCGTTTTCTCTACTTCGGCTGATTTCTTTGGTTTCTCGCCATAATAATGATTTACTTCCCTGGCAAGCTCGCCGACTTCCTCTGTCATTCTTGCCATTAAACTTAAGGGTGAAAAATAACCTTCTTTAAATTGTGATATATAATCATCAACCCGTTTTTGGATTTCTGCTGTATTGTATAATGTTTTTTCGATGATAATTACCCCTTTATGCATAAGATTCTATCTTTATGTTAGCGAATGGATTGTGTTTTGACAAATTTTTTCTTCTATTGATCATCATGCCTATGGAAGATAATAGGTGAAGGGTGGAATAAATTGTTATTATTATCCAAAGTGATTATAATAAGAAAGGAATTTGTAAAAAGTAATCGAAATTGGGAGGTTCCCGTATGAAGGTTAGACTAAAGCTTAAAAATATTTTATTCATTTTATTAGGTGCCGCTATTTTTTCTTTCGGTATTGTTCACTTCAACATGCAACATAACCTAAGTGAAGGTGGATTTACTGGTATTACATTATTATTTTATTTCTTATGGGGCTGGGATCCAGCAATAATGAATATTGTATTAAATGTCCCAGTGTTTTTCGTCGGATGGAAATACCTTGGTAGATCTACATTTTATTATACTATCATTGGAACCGTTGCGGTATCCGTATTCTTAAGTATTTTTCAAAAGTATCAATTCCCAATTAATTTACAAAACGATATGACGCTTGTCGCTCTATTTGCAGGTGTGTTTATCGGTGTCGGACTTGGAATTATCTTCCGCTTCGGTGGAACTACTGGTGGAGTCGATATCATCGCTCGAATCGTGAATAAATATGTTGGCTGGAGTATGGGAAGAACAATGTTCATCTTTGACTTCATCGTTATCACGACGTCCATCTTCATTATTCTGGAGCTGAATCAAGGGATGTACACACTTGTTGCTGTTTACATCGGTGCACGGGTGATTGATTTCCTTCAAGAAGGCGCATATTCAGCAAAAGGTACGATGATAATCTCCAATCGAAGTGATGAAGTAGCACAAACAATTTTGAAAAAAATGGACCGTGGAGTTACTGTTCTAGATGGACGTGGGAGTTACTCTGGAGAGAAACGAGAAGTACTCTATTGTATTGTTGCACGAAATGAAATTGTTCATCTGAAAAGTATCATTAATCAGATTGACCCACATGCATTTGTTGCCGTTACAACCGTACATGATGTACTTGGGGAAGGATTTACATTGGATGAGAATAAAAATCCAATAAGAGAACAATAAACCAAAGCGCTAGTGCTCGACGTGGCTGTTCTCGGTAATTAAGTTATCCACAGCATCCAATTTTATAGTTTCCTAAACGAAAAAAGGGATGAAATGGTGGTTACCCCTAAAAGTTAGAGTTTTTATTATGCAGCTGATTGGCTGGATTGAGTTCGGTATTCGACTGGACTCAATCCAGCCAATTT
>NZ_PIOC01000013.1 GCF_003369575.1 Oceanobacillus arenosus
GAGCTTACGGATACTAATCGATCGAGGACTTAACTAAATTCTTATTTGATTGTCGTTACCATTACTCTTATTTAGTTTTTAAGGTATAAAGCATAATTATTTAAAAAAGTGCTTGAAATTCTTAATAAAAACAAGTATAATATAGATTGTCACTAATTTTTAAAAAGATGATTTGGATTGGAATTGTCTGGTAGTAATAGCGAAGAGGTCACACCTGTTCCCATCTCGAACACAGTAGTTAAGCTCTTCAGCGCCGATGGTAGTTGGGACTTTGTCCCTGCAAGAGTAGGACGCCGCCAGGCAATCTCCATTCAGTGACATTATAATGACTGAATGAAGCCGCTCCAAATAATCTTGCAATAGGACAGGTATTCGAATTAGAATCATTCCACAGTAGCTCAGTGGTAGAGCAATCGGCTGTTAACCGATCGGTCGTAGGTTCGAATCCTACCTGTGGAGCCATGGAGAGCTGTCCGAGTGGCCGAAGGAGCACGATTGGAAATCGTGTAGGCCGTTACACGGCCTCGAGGGTTCGAATCCCTCGCTCTCCGCCATTTTTAATAAATAATATGGCCCGTTGGTCAAGCGGTTAAGACACCGCCCTTTCACGGCGGTATCACGGGTTCGAATCCCGTACGGGTCACCAATATGGAGGATTAGCTCAGCTGGGAGAGCACCTGCCTTACAAGCAGGGGGTCGCAGGTTCGAGCCCTGCATCCTCCACCATTAATTCTTAATAACTTGATATTATCGCGGGGTGGAGCAGTCTGGTAGCTCGTTGGGCTCATAACCCAAAGGTCGTAGGTTCAAATCCTGCCCCCGCAACCAAATGTTTTGTATAAAAGCATTTCACTTACATAGTATATATGGTCCGGTAGTTCAGTTGGTTAGAATGCCTGCCTGTCACGCAGGAGGTCGCGGGTTCGAGTCCCGTCCGGACCGCCATCTATATATATGGCTCGGTAGCTCAGTCGGTAGAGCAAAGGACTGAAAATCCTTGTGTCGGCGGTTCGATTCCGTCCCGCGCCATTTTAATTTAATATGGAGGGGTAGCGAAGTGGCTAAACGCGGCGGACTGTAAATCCGCTCCCTCAGGGTTCGGCAGTTCGAATCTGCCCCCCTCCACCATATTTTTTCCAAAAGCAAATAGGGGTATAGTTTAACGGTAGAACTACGGTCTCCAAAACCGTCAATGTGGGTTCGATTCCTACTACCCCTGCCATTTTATTTTTATGGCGGTCGTGGCGAAGTGGTTAACGCACCGGATTGTGGCTCCGGCACACGTGGGTTCGATCCCCATCGATCGCCCCTTAAATAATAATTAATATAAAAATAGATAATTGGGCTATAGCCAAGCGGTAAGGCATCGGGTTTTGATCCCGTGTATCCTAGGTTCGAATCCTAGTAGCCCAGCCATTGGCGGAAGTAGTTCAGTGGTAGAACACCACCTTGCCAAGGTGGGGGTCGCGGGTTCGAATCCCGTCTTCCGCTCCAATATTTATTCTTCTCGTAAATATGGCGGTATAGCCAAGTGGTAAGGCAAAGGTCTGCAAAACCTCTATCACCGGTTCAAATCCGGTTACCGCCTCCATAATAGTATTAACACATGCCGGTGTGGCGGAATTGGCAGACGCGCGGGACTCAAAATCCCGTGTCTTCACGGACGTGTCGGTTCGACCCCGACCACCGGTATCAGAAACTCAAGAAACGTTATAATATCAAGACTTCACATTACATTATGTGAGGTCTTTTTGTTTTTCCTTTTAAGCACTAAAGGATCGTGGGGAGAGATTCCTTTTGTCAATTAGTTTTTGTTTAACTATGGAACGATAAACCTATCCCCATGGACCTAGCAATAATGTCTAAGCAATCTCTAATTAAAAACATAATTTAATTAATGTAGACCTGCTTCTGTTAGGGGGTGAGAGGAGATGAATCGTAGAGGAAGAGGGTCCCCACGTTTTTGTATTTTTCCAGGATATAATTGGTGTGGTCCAGGGTGTAGCGGGCCTGATAAACCCATTAATGCGGTAGATGCTGTATGCAAAGAACATGATATTTGCTACCGGAAGACAGGAGATTATTGTCGTTGTGATGTTCAATTCGTTAACCGGCTTGCAAAGCTTCAAAATCCATATACCGAAGAGGGACGACATGCTAGACTAATGCTTCAGTATATGAGAATACAACGAGATATCAACTGTCTTTTTAGGTAGGAATGGACCGTGGGGACAGGTTCCTTGTACCAATTAGTTTTTAGGTTAACTATGGGACGATGAACCTGTCCCCTTGGACCTGCCCTTGGACCTGCTCTAGTATTCTTTCCTAGTAAATATTTATAAAAAATTCTGATAAAAATCTAATTTTAATATATAGTTAAATTAGGTATTCGAGAATGAGTTATGATGCATAATGAGGGAGCGGAAGGGGTTTAGATAAATGAGTAGAATTATTTTAACAA
Source organism: Oceanobacillus arenosus (assembly GCF_003369575.1). Lineage (GTDB taxonomy): Bacteria > Bacillota > Bacilli > Bacillales > Amphibacillaceae > Oceanobacillus > Oceanobacillus arenosus. Next base: position 2,462 of record NZ_PIOC01000013.1, read on the forward strand.
CAGAGAGCGGAGCAGATTTACCACTTGATGTGGCTATGGAACATGCGGTTCAAGTGGTACCGATGCACGTTATTATGGATCGAAAAGATTATTTAGATGGTTCATTGCCGGTAGAAGATATATATGAATACCATGAGCGAACGAAAAAAGTTCCATCTACAACCGCAACTAATGTCCATGAATATGAGCAGTTCTTCAAGAAGATAAAAGCGAACTATCCGGGGTGTGTCATTATACATATTGGATATACTTCTAAGGCATCTTCTTCTTTTCAAAATGCAATCATTGCAACGGAAGAGTTGAATGATATTTACCTAATTGATGCGTTAAACGTAACAGGAGGATTAGCTGCAATTGTGATGTTTGCAGTAGACTTATTGGAGAAAAAACCTACGATTGAACCTGAATACTTAGTAGAAAAAATCGAATTCATCGTTCCGAAATCCAGGCTAGCTTTTGTTCCTGGTAGTTTAGAATTCTTAAAAGCGGGCGGAAGGGTTAGTAATCTTGCTTATCTAGGGGGTGCTCTGTTAAAAATCAAGCCTCGTATTGAATTAATAGATGGAAAACTTGTTTCTACCAAAAAATATCGCGGAAACATGAGCACTGTTTCAGAAAAACTTATGCATGAGTATTTAAATCAATACGATTTAAATAAAGAATATATTTATTTATTATACTCTGTTGGCCTTGATGAAAGCATCAAGGCGAGAATGACCAATATCGCAAAAGAACATGGATTTGAAAATATCAAATGGATGCAAGCCGGTGCAATGATCTCTACCCACGCTGGTCCAGGTGGATTTGGAATTGCTGGATTGGAAAGATAGATTATTTTTTTAGCTGGTCTCAATCACAGTAGTAAAAGCTAAAACAAGAGGACATAGGGATAGTACCTTGTCTAATAAATTGGTGCTGGTGGATCTTTCAAATCAAACATAACTAATTGTTTATGAATTTTTTAGGAGGATAGCAATGTAAAACAGTACGAAAAGAATTTGGAAGTGTAACAAAAGATTTACTAACCTGATTTCAAGTAGATAGTTATATTTTAAATCCATTACTATCTATAATATAGGCCCAAACTTGTCCAATACAAATAACAGACATGGGTCAAGTTTGAAACTTGGCTCATGCCCATAACGTTACATAACATAAAGTTACTAATCATTTTAAAAACTTTAGCTGCTAGTTAATATTTATTAGAGTTATCCTTTTCTAGAGAATCTCTTGCTTCTTTTTCAACCAGCTAACGACTGCATAAATAATAAGCAGTAGCACTCCTATCTCAATAGCATGGTCGGCCAAGTTAAGAACTCCACCAGACCGTATGATAAAGTCTGTCACCTGCCCAAACAAAAGTCTATCAATGCCATTTCCGATTGCTCCTCCAACTAGGAAACCAAAACTACTATCGATGAGTGCACCCTTCATTTCTTCGGTTCTACGAATATATAAAACACCTATAACAAACAACACAGCTACAAATCCGAAGAGTCTTGCATAGCCTAGAAATAAACCTCCTGCCATCCCACTATTCTCGATATGTGTGAGTTGTATTCCCCACAATGTAAATGTTTCATTAATGTCAATGTAGATACGAATTAGATATTTAGAAATCTGATCCATCACAATAACGAGAATTGCAATTACATAAAATAGCATATATAGTCCTTCTTTCTTGCAGAATTATTTGTATCCTAATTCTCAGTATAATTGAAAGCATTTTTCTTTCCTATCATGAAGCTCTTATACGTTTATTAAATAAATTCTTTACAAATTGAAGGGAATACAAGACTCTTTGTTGAAAAGTTCAACTGATATATTTCCTTGATATTTAACCATTAATAGGACCAGCGGTATTAACATTAAGATCCATAAGAAATCAAGCATAAAGTTTCCAATAGAAAATTTTTTATCTTGACGTCACATTTACGTTGGTTATTATAATTTAAATATGGCCGGCAAAACATAGTCAAATCAAGCCTTTATTAACCAAAATGACAGTGCGTAGCCTCGTGGCATGCATATGAGCATGTACAGCAAATCGGTAAACCAAATAAGAAAGTATTCTCCGTTACAAAAGCGGGAAAGGAAACCTTGATGAAGTGGATTGCTCGTTCTCCTTCCGAAGCTATGATCCGAGATGAATTTCTTGTTAAGATCTATGCTATGGGGTTGTCGGGAGAATAAGGTTCCAAAAAAATAGTTTGGGAACGAATTTCAGATTTAGAAGAGAAGGTGGATTCTCTATCAGAAAAAATAGCAGAGGCCGAAGAAAACAAAGAATTGTATACTTCGGTTATTTAATCTTTAGCATTTTCGCGACGATTGCTGCCATGGAAATAAATAAAGTTTTGTTTTTCGTTTTGCTCTTACTTGATATTGAATTTTTTGGATTATTTTTAAATTCCTTCAATATGATGTATAGTGCAACCTATACAATGGCTGCCATAGCTGAATTGCTGGTTGCGTTGGTATCTTTCTATGGTTTTGGAGCAGTTTTGATCAACACATGCTTCAAAAAAGTTTTGCTGCCATTAGGAAATCCATTTGGTATTTTTGTAAAATAGCACGGTCTAGAAAAAACTTTACATGTCTATCATTCCAAACAAAGGTGAGTATCGGTTAGCCCAATATCTCACCTTTTTCATTTATGCAATATCATGTATCTTATTTTGATATTATTGCTGTTGTAGATCAAAGGATCAAAGTGTCAATCCCAATGTCATCAAGCCAAGTTATCAATTAATTTCCAATTAGAATTTTAACGATATTCTTAGAGGAAAAAGCGCAAACTCTCTTTAAGAGAATGGGCACTTCGTTTATTCGCTCTATGTTTAGCGTGACGCTTTTGGAGGTTGACACACGTCACACTTACGTTGATTATTATCTTTAAATTTCTTGAATGCTTTTTCAAAGTTGTTGCCACATGCACATTTAAAAAGTAACTTTTGAGAAAAACCGTGATATTCCGTCGTTAGCAACTTACTTTCCGAATTGCTCTCAACAAACTCTTTAATTTTACCAATGGTCCATCGTTTATTCATTCTCTTGCACCTCCATATTTTATCCCGCATGTAACGGGGAGTAAGACCCCCACCTCAAAAGTTCGAGAATGCAAAGAAGTTTAGGTGGGGGTCAAACTCCCCGTAAATGTCCGATTCTGTTCAACTAACAATCAGTGGGGGATGGAAAATCCCCCCACTGATTGAAGTTTCACTTTATCGATAAGCGGAGGCCTTTCCTGGCATCCGTTCAATTAAAAGTAAAAGTAGTAATTAACTTAAGTTCCTCATTATAACATGGGCTGGCACACAAATAAACAGATGAAGGTATCTTATTAACTCCAATATCAGCAATTCGAAGATTATTAGATATAACAAGGCCATCCATCCGGGATATAGATATATTTGAAATTAATGGGGCCTTTGCTTCTCAGGCTTTAGCAGTTCAGAAAGAGCTCTCGATCGAACCGTTAAAATTGAATGTGAATGGTGGAGCGATTGCACTTGGCCATCCTGTTGGTGCATCAGGGGTTAGAATCGTAGTTACTCTCATGTATGATTTACAACGAAGAGGTGGGCGGTACGGTATTACTTCACTATGTGCAGTAGGGAGGAGGCCAAGGCAGGGCAATCTAACTGAGAATCAAGCATTAAAAAAATGAAGATTTTTATCAAAAAAGTGATGAATGGTTAACTTATCAAGTCCTAAACAATAAAAAGTCATAAAAAATAAAATGGTGATACATAACTAATATGTATCACCATTTCCTTTTTTGTTCCATAAACGCTAGTACCCTGCTGCTCGCCTTATCGGTTAGACAAAAAGGTCTGCTCGAAATACCTGAAAATGCTAGTCATTCCTGATGTCAAAGGAACGACTCTCTATATTCTTAAACTATGTCATTGATTAACACACCTTACTTATTCCTAAATCCACCCTAATTATTTTGTTACTTTATCGACTCCATATGGTTTGCCAAATTCACTGAATTTGAAGTCGCAAAGCAAGTTGTCTGGTGTATTAAAATAGACATTGGCTTCTTCGATTGGGTCGTTGATTACCGGAGTTCCATAGCGGAAGTAGGTTACTGGTAATTTACCACCGTACCAGATAATGGCTTGTTCTTTTAAGTCACCGGTCCATCTTCTAGGTTCCCAGTCTGGTTCAAAAATTAAATATCCTGAATCACCAAATAATTCAATGCGGTTTCCGCCTGGTTCAATGATATACATACATAATGCTTGAGATACACCTTGTTTTAATGGTCCAGCTTCAATCGGAACCCCATATTCCACACATAGATCGGAAAGGTCATTTAGGTTTTCAGGAAGTCCGTACCAGAAGGCTAGATGGTGTAATCTGTTTCCGTTTCCTAATTCATCTTCCATAAGGGCGATTTCATGTACGATTGGGCTGACAGATAGCCAAGAAGCATGGTAAATGCCTTCGTCGTCAATTAATCCTTCACGAACGTTGAACCCAAGATTATCAACCATGAAATCTTTATTCTCTTCTACGTCGGCAGTTAATAAGTTAATATGATCAATACGGCGAACAGGAACACCGGATAATGGGCGCCTTTGTGGACGGTTTAATAAGACGGATTCTTGTCCGGCTGGTGCTTGGTAACGCTCGACCTCCCAGAAGATTTCCATATTATGACCGTTTGGAGTTCTGAATTGGTAGGCACGGCCATGACCATAGCTTTCTTCCTTCCAACCTTTACCTAGACCAGTTTTTTCAATTGCTTCTACACGGCGGTATAGGGCATTTTCGGAAGTTGCTCTCCAGGAAACATGGGCTAAACCGGGTTCGTCATTTTCGGTAAGAATCAATGAATAGATATAAGAATCTTCATATGCACGCAGGTATACAGATTTTCCTTCTAGATGAACAACGGTCATTCCAAGTAGTTTTGTAAAGAATTCTACTGATTTTTCTAACTTTGGTGTGTATAACTCTGCATGTGCTAATTGTGCTGTATCAAATATCGGTTCTTTTGTCATAATTGATAACTCTCCCTTGTATTTATTTTATTTTCTTAAATCAAGCGCTTCCATTTTATGGAGAAATGAAAAGGCTAGGGCTATCCTCCTAATCGTTTTGCAGTCTTTCCGCCGATTCCCCAATGAATTTTTGGAACCTCTGTGACAAAGATACGAATATTTTCCTTCGGGGAATTTAGGGTCTCTGAAATGGTAGCGATTACATTTCGATTAACGCTTCAATTTTTCCAAGACGATGGCCCTCCATCATGCTGATTGTTCGAAGGATAACTTTTTTACAGGTAGTGCACGTGCTTTCATCATACTAGTAAGTAAGTATTAAAAATACCCATTTGTTCCCCTATACGGAACAGTTAGGAAGATTCTGAAATTTGTTCGGTCAAATAACAATAAGAAGATGTGGATGGTTAAGTGGTTTTAGGATAAAGTGAAACTTCAATCAGTGGGGTCTTTTCCATTCCTCACTTCCGCTAAGCTTGAGGTGAGGGTCTTACTAGCCGTTAATAGTAGATGAGGGAAATAGACGTGCAAAGCATGGATATCCATTTAAAAGAGAAATTAGTTCAAAGCACTTGACGCATATAAACTACACCTAGAACAATTACTTGAAGAATTTGATCTCGCCACAACTAAAACTTGAAAAAGTTGAAAAAGAAGCAACTGACGCACTTAAAAAAATTACTTTCGCCAACAAAATACTCAGTATTAAAGGAATTACTGAAATTACACTGGGAGGCATTTTAGGTGAAGCTGGTGATTTAAGTAAATTCGCCCACGGCAATTCCTTATTACGACATGCAGGTTTAAACTTAGCAGAGGCTAGCTCAGGTAAATGGAAAGGACAAATTGTCATCTCTAAGCGTGGAAGATCTCGCCTAAGGCGTTACTTGTTCTTAACGACAATGAGTCTGGTGGCAAACAACCCTGAGTTTAAAGAACTTCATGCCTACAATGTCAAAGTGAAAAAGATGAAAAAAATGAAATCTATCATGAAACTGATTGGAAAATTAGCAAGAATATTAGTAGGAATTGCTCGAAATAATGAGCCTTATTGTCCTGATAAAGTACAATCCTTAGCGGCATAACTTCCTTAATAAAACAGAAATTAACTAGACCTTTACTATTAGCATTATAGTGAATGTTGGCTTATTCGTAGGATCTCAAAGAAAAGCACGGAGTACTGGAATTATTAAACAAAAGGGCACAGACCCATTACTTTAGCAAAACCGGCCTCCACCCCTTGGATAGGCATGACGAAGGAATGAGAGGGCATTAGACCCGTTGAGACGTGGGAGGGAAAGCCTCCAGGGGCGGCGAGGAGAATGCGTGCAGTATATTTTTAGAATGTTTGGAGTCCTTAACTCCTCTATTCCTGCATGCCTTCATGTAGCCTTAATAGCAATACTCATTCCATTTATCCGTTATTGTACTTACAAGTGGTTTGGAATCCTGCGAATAAGCGAGCATTTACGAGTAAATTGAATCTAACTGAGGGAGTTTAATAAGAAAATTAACCTGGATCTATTAATAGAGGTCCTTTCAGTGTTAAATATATAACGATACTTGCTCTATATTGACAGTGCAATTGACAGCCGAATTGACACCGGTTTTTCTATGTACAATATCTATTGTCTTATAAAAAAGAAATGAGATATTCGGATTCCAAAATAGCCTGATTTAACTATTAAGCATTGATATGACAGCAAAAATGACGTAGCCAATTCATACCCCATTTTGCTGTCATTTAATTAATATGCAACTCAAAACGGAACCCTTTACTTCAAGAACAGCCTGCTTATTTAGTTATTATTTTGGTTTAATTTCTTCCTTTTATGCATGGTGTGTTTTGTTCCCCAGTCATGCATAGCTTCTAAAATCGGTTCCAAACTTTTGCCATATTCTGTAATAGAATACTCTACTTTGGGAGGAACTTGCGGGTATACCACTCGATTAATAATATCCTCGTCTTCCAGTTCTCGTAACTGCTTCGTTAACATCTTTTGTGTAATGCCAGGCATGCTTCGTTTCAATTCATTGAAACGTTTTGTACCTTCCTGTAGTAGATGTAATAAAATAATTGGTTTCCACTTACCAACTAATATGCCTAAAGCATCCTCTACACGACAATATTCAGGTATCTTCTCCATCTAATCCCTCCTTAGTATCTTTTTGTATACTATACCACTTTTTAGTGCGTACTTACATATAAGTTTTATATAATCTATAATAGCATTGTAAAGTAATAATTGAAAGGGGGAAATAATATGGAAGAATTTCGTATAAACAAAAACAATGGTATGGAAATTGGATTATATACGTTAGGAGATCATGTATCAGATCCTAGAACCGGAGAAATAATGAGCGAACACCGTCGAATGAAAGAGATGGTTGCCATGGCAAAACTTGCAGAAGATGCAGGGCTTGATGTATATGGTGTTGGGGAAAGTCACCAAAAACATTTTATTGCCTCATCAACTCCTACCATTCTTGCGGCAATAGCTTCTGCAACAGAAAAGATAAAACTGATTAGTTCCTCGACCGTTTTAAGTGCAGATGATCCAGTTCGCGTATATGAGCAATTTTCAACCTTGGATTTGCTCTCCGACGGTCGTGCCGAAATCGTTACGGGACGTGGCTCCAGATATGGAGTTTATGAATTATTTGGTTATGATATGAAAGATTTCGAGGAACTGTTCGAAGAGAAAATCGATCTTCTATTGAAATTAAATAGCGAGCAGAAAATTACTTGGAGTGGTAAATTTCGCCCAGCCTTAAACGATGCAGAGATTTTCCCGAAACCACTTTCCGGGAAACTGCCAATTTGGAGAGCTGTAGGAGGAAAACCAGCCAGTGCAATCAAAGCAGGTAAAATAGGAATGCCGATGCACTTAGCTGCCCTTTATGGAGCTTCCAGTGTGTTTAAACATACCGTTGATGCCTATCACCGAACTGCTACAGAAGCAGGTTTTGATTCTGCCAAGCTCCCCGTGGCAATGGCAACCATGATGTATTTGGATAAAGACTCTCAAACCGCTCTTAAAGAATACTATCCGTACCTTAATAATACATTTACACAATTGCGTGGGACTCCTTTTCCTAAAGATAGATATGCGGAAGCGACAAGTGTGAAAAACGCCATCATGGTGGGAAGCCCTCAACAAATTATTGAAAAGATACTGTACCAATATGAGTTGTATGGACATCAACGTTTTATTGTACAAATCGACCATGGAAACCTGCCCTTTAAAAAGATACAGGAAATGATTGAGATGTTTGCAACAGAGGTCGTTCCAGCTATACGTAAAGCGACAAAAGGTAGTAATTAATTACTTACAAAAAGAAAGGTTGAGAAATAAATGGAAAAATATCGTATCGACCCAAGCAAAGGGTTGGAATTTGGAATATATACATTGGGGGATCATATCCCAGATCCTCTTACAGGAGAGCGAATCTCTGCTGAACAACGGATTCATGAAATAATAGAATTAGCTAAGTTAGCCGAGCAGGCAGGTATTGATTTCTTTAGTGTAGGGGAGAGTCATCAGGAGTATTTTGCGACACAGGCACATTCTGTTGTTTTGTCAGCAATTGCACAAGCAACGGAGAAAATTAAAATCTCAAGCTCTGCTACAATTATCAGTACATCAGATCCGGTCCGAGTATATGAGGATTTTGCGACCATAGACTTGATCTCAAAAGGCCGTACAGAGATAATTGCTGGTCGGGCATCAAGAGTAGGGCTCTATGACTTATTAGGCTATAATCTTCGTGACTATGAAGAGTTGTTTGAAGAAAAGTTTGAGCTATTATTGAAAATTAATGAAGAGAGAATTGTCAATTGGAGTGGACAATTCCGAGCTCCATTAAGAAATGCAGAGGTTATTCCTCGTCCTCAAAATGGTTCTCTACCCATTTGGCGTGCCGTTGGTGGACCACCTGCAAGTGCAATTAAGGCTGGATATGCAGGTGTTCCTATGTTCCTGGCTAACTTAGGTGGGCCGGCTACCAGTTTTAAGTTTTCTGTTGATGCATATCGTGAAGCTGCGAGACAAAATGGTTTTGACCCGTCCGAGCTGCCGATTTCAACTGCCGGATTCTTCTATGTGGCTGAAACGACGCAGCAGGCACAGAAAGAAGTATACCCTCACGTTAACCAAGGGATGAAACTAATTAATGGACGAGGTTATCCGAAGCAGCAATTTGCACAGAGCTCAGATACAAGAGACGTCATGAATGTTGGAAGTCCACAGCAGATCATCGAAAAGATTTTATACCAGCATGAACTATTTGGACATCAGCGTTATATTGGTCAAATGGATTTCGGTGGTGTCCCATTTGATAAATTGATGAAAAATATTGAGTTGATCGGCAATGAAATTTTACCGGCAATCAAAAAATATACTGCAAAGAAATAGGGAGTTGAGAATATGAAGATTGTACTATTATCAGGATCAAAAGTTGGATCAAAGACAAGAACAGCAATGGATTATACGAAGAAAGCCATTACTGAAAAATATCCAAACGCACAAACGTCATTAATTGATTTAGCAGAATATGATGTGGAGTTTAGTGATGGACGGAATTATTTAGAATATGAGGGCGACACAGGGTATGTAACGAAAACAATCATGGAAGCTGATGCCATTATTATTGGAACGCCTATCTTTCAAGCGTCCATTCCGGCTACATTGAAGAATATATTTGATTTACTACCTGTTAATGCACTTCAGCACAAAGTAGCCAGCATCCTAGTTACGGCTGGTTCTTCAAAGCATTATTTAATTGCCGAAAACCAATTAAAACCTATTTTGGGCTATATGAAGGCACAAATCGTTCAGACGTATGTTTTTGTTGAAGAGCAAGATTTCCATAGAAAGGAAATCACAAATGATGATGTGCTATTCCGAATTGACCGGTTGATAGAAGACACTGTCGTACTAACTGAGACCTATACAAAGATTCGTGAAGAAAAAGAGGCTGCATATGGTTTTTAACGATTAATCATTACGTTAAATCAGGAAACATCATGGAAGGCAAAGTAAACGTATAACATGCAAAATAAGCTGCCAATTCATTTTAATACGTAAGGCAGGGCACTTATCAATCTGGTAGGGGTCCTGCCTTTTTTAATCTCCACAACTTACAATGATTTTAATTTTTATTCGAAAAGAAGTGAAGAGGTGATTGTACATATGAACATATACATTTTAACTAAGTAAATGATAGGAGTGGTTAAAAATGACAGAATTTAAGATAGACCATAGTCAAGATGAGGCTATTAATATTCTAAGTAAGCGATGGAATGGATTGATTATTTGCTTTTTGATCAATGGAAAACAACGTTTCCACACTATTAAATCTAACTTAGGTATAAGCGGAAGAATGCTATCCGTAAGAATAAAGGAATTGGAGAGACAGGGAATTATTAATCGAGAAATAATCCCAACAACTCCTGTACGAATTGAATATTCTTTGACTGAAAAAGGTTTATCCTTTGAATCTATTCTGATTGAGATAGAAAAATGGTCAAATAAATGGGAGAGAAGCGAGCAAACTTAGACTTTCACCATGAATATTATCCACGGTAATAGATAATGCAGAGTCAAGTAGGAATTGCCTTATTCATGATATTGATTTTAAAGAAAAATAAAGTGTAAAGGAGAACAGGCAAAGTTTGAGTTTTTCTGTTTTTATTCTTCCGATTATATCCTTATTCAACTAACTTGTGCATTAGTTGAAGATGAGATCGAACAGTAGCTATTGTGCTAAAGGGGCAGAATAGATTAACAAAAATAATACATACAAGTTAGATTTTGTATGATATTTTTAAATATATAAACATATCTAAAGGGAGAAGATTTGTTGAAAAATCTATTGTATATATTGCTTTTTATCCTTTTGTTATCTTTTGTTGGATGTTCTAATGATAAACAGGCAACAAGTAGCATATTCTCATTTACTCAGGAAGAAGAAAATGATTTGCAAAAAATTGCTTATCAATTTTTGGAAGACCTGACACAGAATGAAATAATTAGTGGGGAACAAGCGACAATTTCAGGCTTTAAGTCTGGAAGTGAATTTGTAGTGTTTAATAAAAAAAACAGTGAAACGACGACAGATATTAAAGAAATACAAACAATATTAGTCACCTTTGCCACCAAAGATGAATCCACGTATGAGTCTATCAATGTGTATTTAGATGAGAAAGGTGAAAAGGTATTAGGATTCCGTACAGAGGATAAGTAAGTGTATTTCTTGTATTAGTTTGGAAAGGTAAAATACAGTATATACATAGAAATTGTGAAACATTGTACTTAAACAAGGTGATCATAAATTTGATTGCCCTGTTTTGCAAAAAATTAAATAAAATATTTAGAATATAATGATATTATTGATGTGTAGAGATATAATGATAACAGTTTATCGAAGAAGGAATTGATTTTTAATATATTACTCTGATGTTTTTTAAAAAAGGGTAATTTATTAGAAGTAGCGTATACGGATGTATTAGATGCTTAATTAGGAGGGGATTTTTGGTGAAATTACTATTTTCGATATTTTTCGTAGTTATTGTAATTGTTTCTGGTTGTAGTAACGAAAGTGATGAAGAAAAATTAGAAATTAAAACTATACGGCAAGCAGCATTAGATAGTGATATCTTATCAGAAGATATTTTCTATACTAATGAAATGGATGATAGTGCATTCTCCCTTTTCCAATCTCCAAATGGATATGGCATTCTTAATTTTTCCAATACAGAAAATGGGTGGCTTTATCAGGGTAGTTCGAGTTTTGAGTATACTATTGATTTTGAAACAACATCGTTTACCTTTGGCCAGTATACTTGGCATAACGAGGAAATTTCTTTAGAAAAAGAAAATTATTATACAACAGTATTTTTGGGCGAAGTATTTGACCCTAAAATTGAACGTATTATTGTTGAATATGACAATTTTAAGGAGGAAGCTAGTATTGTAAAAAATGAGGATAGAAGATTTTGGAATCTTATATCTAAGCAGGATGATGGTAATGAAACTTTAAACAAAATTTCTGCTTACTCTTCGGATGGAAAATTACTTTATGAGAAATAGAATAATGATTTATTAAACTAAATGGTGCGTTACTGAAACAACGGTGGTGTCCACTATTCTTTTATAGGTAGTTAACCGTTACAACTTAAAGGGGGAGATGATATGAAGTATTGGTTAACATCTCTTGGAACTTCAATGGCAATAATTTTTGGTGGAGGAGATCTTATCCGTTTTGTAAGAGATTCGGATTTTTACATTGCTGAATTTATAGGGGGTATTATAGGTATTATCATTTTAATTATTGGGAAATTTAGCAAGGGTACTACAAAACCAGATAATAATTCCTTATTAAAGTAACAGGTGCTTTACTTAATTAAGCTCCATAATCAGTAGACCTTAAATATACACCATTTTATACATTGGTGGTATGTTGAGGGTCTTTTGGATATGTAGGAAATTTACTGTCCTACCATACATGAATTAAATGCCAAAATAGACAAATCCAATAAGGTTATAAAAAGTAAGAATCAATTATTAAAAACCGCACTTAGATACGTCACGGTGAACCTTACCATAAATAGAGGCGGTCTTTGAACAGATCGGGATTGAACCGCTGACCCCTACACTGCCAGGGGAGAGGTCGTTGGTTTGAGCCCAATTGACATATTAAGTTAAATCCTTTATCTCAATGGATACAGGCTTTTTGTTTTCTAGTAATGTTGTTGCTTGCGATGAGTTCTCATTAGAAATATTATCTATATTATAAATTACTTTCTGTCAAGAAAATATATACTCTTCATTTAAGAGTGTATAGAGGTAACATTTCAACAGTTTAACAAATATGACTTTTCGATTAATTTGATTATAAACCCTTGAAATTACCAATAAATGGTGAGACTATCGGGTTGTACCAAAATGAATAGAGGAGGAGATAGAATGATAAAAGCGAAACAAGCTGTTGTAACCTCTGCATTAGGGTTAGCTGTGTTAGCAACGCCATTAGCTCTACCGAATCTAGGGGGTTCTACTGGTTCCGCAGAAGCTGCAGAGGTTGGCGCAGAAGTAACTGTTGATCCTGTGGCAATTGGACAAGCTATTGATGATGCGAAGAGAACGGCTGACAATCGAAGTGGTTTTGTCAAAGGAGCGATGGAAAAAGCTTTCTTTGAAGCTGGTCAGCAACATAATGTAATGGTGATGAACTTGAGTCAAGGTTATAATTCAAACCAAGTACAAGGTGTACAATACTTTGATACGGTAGATTACAATGGTATTACCTACGGAGTCTGGGTGTTTGATGAAGGAACATTTGTTAACGAAGGTGATGGAGGATATGATAATTGGGCCTTTAGAGGCTGGTTTGAACGCACCGAGGAACAAGGACACACAGTCAATTTTCATAGACCTTAATTTTCATGAACCCTTAGGAATAATTAGAAACTAATTATTTTAGGAGGAAATTTCGATGAAAAAGAAATGGATAGCCGTAGTACCAGCGATTGCGCTTGTGGTTTCGCCACTTCCATATCAAACCACAAACGCAGCCTCGGAATCTGAAAATGAAGAAATTCAACAGTTAGGGTCAGATTCAGAGTCAGCAATATCACCAGAATTTGAAGCGTTACTTAATTGGCCACCTGAAGAACAGCCAATAGTTAAACAGGGGAGTCATAGTTTTGAAACTGAATTTATTCAAGTGATGTTAAATCACTTTGGGATTGAAACAGAAGTTGATGGCATTTTTGGTTCCCATACCGACCAACAAGTTCGTCAGTTGCAAGCTGAGAATGGGTTAGCTCAGGACGAGATTGTCGGTGTTGATACGTGGACTATATTGCTTGGAAAATATAAAGAAGAGATATTTACGAAAGAAAAAGCAATTAAATTTGCAGAAGAAGTCCTAGATAATGACGATCTTGTATTCAGTATCGTAGGTGAGATTCATAAGGATTCAGATGGACAAGTTTTCTATTCATCGAAAGCACAAAGTCAAGATTTCATTGATAACGGAGGAAGTGGTACAGTCGGATTTTATGATGTGTATGAAAATGGAGATGTTGTAGAGTCAGAACCGAGATAATGTTTTCTGATCAGGCACAATTGCGGAATAACATATGTAGACATTGTAATAAAGTCGCAACGTTTTATCCCTTTGGTTTTCTTACTATCCAAAGGGCTTTTTTATGAAAAACAATAAATATTCCATTAGCAAGCCGGAAATAGAGACAGGTTATTATTTTGCTTTTTCTAAATCAATTAAATCATAAGTTTCGATGCCAAGATTTCTAGAGTGCTGTAATTTGGATAAAACCGAATTATCATTTCAAATTTCGTCTTAGAGCGAATCTCCAACCTTAAAATTTAGAGAAAGTGTCCCTTATAGTCCGAATTAGATTATTTATTACTCTAGGTATAGGTAAAGAATGAAAACAAAAATTTGAAGTGGAATGCATTATTCAAGAAATTAATAAAGAAGATATATTTCGTAAAGATCTTAGCCGAAGATGAATTTAATAACAATAAAAAATCTTATAAAACACGCAATCTATTTTGATTCGATATGAATCTTAATCTGCTAAAAAAATAGAAAATTGTAGTATAATAATACCGGAACGACACATCCAGTAAGCATTGTTCCGAAACTAAAATTATTGAAGGAGTCGATGCACGTGACAAAGGTAAGTGACCGAACGAAGGAACAAACCATTTTTCACCATACCGGAAATCGGTTTCAAACAGAAGACCGGGAGATTCATATTGTTGCCCGTCTGGAAGAGCCGCTTGTTGCCGTTTTAGGGAATGTCTTGAGCGACCAAGAGTGCGACGAACTCATTCAATTATCCAAAGATAACATGCATCGTTCAAAAATCGGGGATTCCCGTCAAGTGAATGACATCCGAACAAGCAGCGGCATGTTTTTTGAAGAAGAACACGACATACTGACAACCATTGAAAAACGGGTAGCGAGCATTATGAATATCCCCGTCGAACACGCAGAAGGGCTTCAAGTCCTGAGATATACACCTGGACAGGAGTACAAAGCCCATTACGACTATTTTTCGGCTGCAAGCAAAGCTTCCAAAAATAACCGGATCAGCACGCTTGTCATGTACTTAAATGATGTGGAAGAAGGCGGTGAAACTTTTTTCCCAGAGCTCGACTTTTCCGTTACGCCGAAGAAGGGAATGGCTGTTTACTTTGAATACTTCTACGACGATCAAACCCTGAATGAGCGAACCCTGCACGGCGGGGCACCGGTCATCACTGGAGAAAAATGGATAGCCACACAATGGATGAGAAGACAAAGAGTGAGATAATCAAGAATTAAAGAATCTAATAAGAGACTTGTTCAATCAAGTCTCTTTTATATTGCACAAGCTTAACCGATGTTTATACCGCCATCAACAACCACTTAAAAAATAACCACTTATTGTAGTAACGCACCAGTTAGCTTAAGTATATTTCTTCACAAACTTTATTTATAGGGCTGAAAATCAATAGATATTTTTATGATTTATATGATTTGGACATTAATAATTGACTTTATTCAAGGTCGTCGTCCTTTAATAATTCTTTCGCATTTTTACCATTAGCAATGATTTTACCCCCAACGTTAAGTTCCTTCACTTCTCCGCCTTCCAGTGCGTAACTTGTAACACCATCACCGTGCGTAATAATGTCTCCTTTAACGGTCAAACTTTCAATTCCCCCCCCTGATTTAATACTTACCGCATTTGCCGCAAGTTCCATGATTACGCCTTTAACTAGGGAATTGCCAACAGACCCATAGGTTGCGACATTTTCTTCAATAATCATATTTCCAATGGGCTTACTGACTTGTATTCCAATGGAACCATCCCCATAGGTTGTGATGGATTTAAATTTAATATTTTCTACTGTACCGTCATATTGGTTAAATCCTCTCGCTCCTAATCCATATGTAATAATATCCTGCGCCAAGAAATCTTTTACTGTTCCAAAATTCACAAATCCAATGCCGCTTGGTCCATAAGATATGACCGGACGATGACTAATCCATTTTTCAACTTTTCCCCATGTATCTAGCACCATGTCATTCACACCGTAAGTCACAATCTCGTCATGATGTTCAACTATTTTTGCTTCCACGCCATACACAATGAATACTGCCGCGGTAATAATATCAGCTGTCCCATACGGCAGCATTCCATTTGAATAGACAGCACCTGTAGTTAGTGATTCTAAATTTACCTTGCCACCTTCATCGCCAAATCCACAAACAAAAATACCTGAGCCAATTACAGGAGCATTTTTAACGCCTATGGAGATGTTTGTTAATTTACAATCTATTTGACTGTTGGGATCTGAATTAAAATTGTATACAGTCATTGCTCCTTGGTACACATTAACGCCATACTTTTGAGGTTGCTCACTATAATGCCTTGAATCGCAAGAAGTAATATGGATATTGTTTCCATAAAGGTTAATTCTGTCTGTTCCTTGCCTAGAAATAACGGAAACCTGACCTGTAATTTGCAGATTTTCAAAGACAAGATTCCCCATATCCGGAATGCCACACACTGTATAAATGGCTCGGTTTGTTTGTTTTGTCATTACAGTTAGGTTTGAGATGGTATTGTTGCGAGTCACTCCAAAACCATCACTATTATTGAAGCTTACTATACATGATTCATTATTTTTTCCATTTAATTGATAGCCTTCAGGTAAAGTGATTGAATGAGGGGAAAGAAGGGAACCTTGTACTTCCAAAACTTGTGGCACATTTTCAGAAATAGAATTCAATAATTCTAATAATGTAGTTATTTTTGTTTTTTTCATTTTTAACATTCACCCTTAAATTTGTTCTACTTATCATAAAGTTATGATGTCCAATTTTTAGAGTGGTATCCTTTCTATAAATAAATCCCGATGTCCTATCCGATAAATTTATTTCACTAACCTGCCCCGTTAGCCATCCATGAAGCGCAAAAATCAGCGCTTCACCACAGAGAATGAAAATGTTTATGATTGCCGATACTGATTCTACGGCTGGG
>NZ_PIOC01000014.1:0-67568 GCF_003369575.1 Oceanobacillus arenosus
GCCAATGATACATATCCAAAATTCCCCTGTAAATACTCAGTGACAATCTTCATTTTAAATTCTTCACTATATTTGGCCATAAAAACACCCCCAAAAGTTAGATTTTCTACTCTAACTTTCGGGGGTCGGTACCTTGGCTGTAAGACCCCCACTTAATCAAGGAGAAACAAACTATCAACTCTACTCTACCTGTGATCCACCAATATTCACAAAAGAATTCGAATGTTCACTCCACGTTCCTTTCCTTGACTTTTGCAAAACGATTAATTCAAGTGGTTCGATGAACGTATATTCACCGATTACTGTACGCTCTTTGTTACTCTTTTGAAAGTCATTTGTAATTGAGACCTTCCAGTTTCCAGGTGACGGTAATTGGAGTGGCTGTTGTACTCTTGACGGATTAACATAGATAGAGAAATCCTCATCATCACCAAGCAAGGTGAAACCGAAAACAGGACTTGGTGTTTCTAAAATATAGAGTCTCCTGTTTATTTCCTCTTTAGAAGTCATCCGAAAGACATTGTATTTTTTCCTTAAGGCAATCAGGGATTTGACGAATTCAACCGAATCATTTTCTAATGAGCGCTTCTGCCAATCGAGTTGATTAATTGAATCGCCAGAAATATAACTATTTTCTATCCCAAATTTACTTCTAAACCATTCTTGCCCTGCGTGAATAAATGGTACACCTTGGCTTAATAATGTAATACCTGTAGCGAGTTGATGCATCTTCTTTCGATCCATTTCACTTGTATCTTTATTGGTTATCGCTAGTCGATCCCATAATGTATGATTATCATGACATTCCACATAATTGACCGTTTGTGTTACCTCAGATACGAAGGTTGATCCAGAAACAAGGGCAGGCAGTCTTTCGATAAATCGCCCTTTCCCATTAACATATCCTGTATCACCTGTTTGGAATAGGTTACCTTTTAAAGAATCGCGAAAGAAGTCATTGAAAAAGCGTGTGCCCTTAAGTTGGGCAGAATTTCTGCTCGTTGCTTTCCTATCCGATTCAAGTGCGGTTGAAAGCTCCCATCCTTCACCTAAAAGCATGATTGGTAAGGGTTCTTCCTTACAACGTTCCTCGATTTGCCGCATCGTTTCGATATCGATTGCACCCATTAAGTCAAAGCGAAACCCATCTACGCGGTATTCCCTCAGCCAGAAGTCAATGGAATCCAGGATGAACGCACGTGCCATTCCACGCTCTGTTGCGATATCATTGCCGACACCTGTTCCATTGCTAAGAATTCCGTTTTCGTGATAGCGGAAGTAATATCCAGGAACGATTTTTTCAAACGGAGACTCTTCCATAACAAAGACATGGTTAAAGACAACATCAAGAATGACAGAAATCCCCTCACGGTGGAAGGCACCAATCATTGCCTTGCATTCATTAATTCTTGCAAAGGGATTTTCCGGAACAACGGAATAACTACCCTCTGGTACTTGAAAATAGAGTGGGTCATATCCCCAATTATAATCTAGCGTTGGATTAAGCTCATCGACACGCGCATAATCATTAACCGGCAGCAATTGGACATGGGTACATCCTAATTCCTTAATATAGGATAGGGCTGTTGAGTAGCCATCCTGTGTTGCTGTCCCGATTTCAGCCAAACCTAGAAACTTCCCATTATTTGTTACGTTACTTGTTGGATGTATCGTTGCATCCCGAACATGTAATTCATAAATAATCGCATCTTGTAGGTTAGCATGTTTTGGTCTAAATGGATTGCTCTCGTCGACTTGCTTAAGTTTGGAAAAATCGACGATGACCCCTTTTTCACTATTCGGTAGGATTGCTTTTGCATAGGGATCATTAACGAGAATCGTCTTTCCATTTACATTCACCGCATATTCATAGGTAGCACCATGCCAGTTACCGGAAATCGTTGCATTCCATACGCCACGATCATGACGTTTTAATGAAAAAGATTGCTCCCCTAATATAACATTTACCTGGATGGCGGTAGGAGCCCAGACCGAGAAACTTGTTGCTGATTCCTTACACTGTGCACCAAGCACTGCGTCAACAGCGGAATATTGATTATCAAACCATCTTGTACGTACGATTGCACCAGCAAATACAGGGATATTCTGCTCTCCCCACTGGAGGATGAGCGGCTCTCCGATCGGAAGGTCCTCGTAGAAGTGGATTATGATCGTTGTTTCATTTATTTGGTTTTCAATATAGGTTTGAAAATACTTCTCCTTATTTTCCCAATAAATTATCGGCTCCACATTGAAATCTGGCTTTGAAGAACGATCGTTAAAGATGACGGTCAGTTTCCGGACATCATCAATCCAAGCA
This sequence comes from Oceanobacillus arenosus, assembly GCF_003369575.1. Classification (GTDB taxonomy): domain Bacteria; phylum Bacillota; class Bacilli; order Bacillales; family Amphibacillaceae; genus Oceanobacillus; species Oceanobacillus arenosus. The sequence continues at coordinate 2,321 of NZ_PIOC01000014.1, forward strand.
ATAGTGGTATTCACGGAAGCAACTCCTTTATCAAACTTACCAGTTTATTATATGTTTCCTATTCCAGAAAAGGAATTAAATTTAAGTATCCATTAACAAAGAATAACCATTTGCGGGCGTTTGTAAACATAATTTAATAGATAATGATAGGATTCGCTAAAAACCGACAATATCCCTATTGATAACAAAGTTTCTGTCGAACGAATCTTCTGACAAGTGGGTTGATGTAGTAAATAAATCAAACTATAATTAATAATAATTATAAAATTGACATTTTGCATTATATTCATTAAATGCAGCCGCGTTCATATGAGGGGGAGCATATTGTACTACAACATTTCAGAGCAAGATATTTATCTATTTCATCAAGGTACAAATTATCGTAGTCACAAAATATTAGGTTGCCACCAAATTGAATGGGATGGTGCCCAGGGCTTTCGATTTGCTGTTTGGGCACCCAATGCAGACCGTGTGCTTGTTGTTGGAGATTTTAATCACTGGGATGGGGATCAGCACAGCCTAGAGAGAATTACGAATGAGGGTCTATGGGTAGGATTTTTCAAAGATATCCCAGCAGGTTCTGCGTATAAATATAAAATAATTTCTTCTAATGAACAGCTACCACTAAAGGCAGATCCTTACGCTACCGAATCGGAGTTGCGTCCAGCAACGGCATCATTAGCAACCGCCAATTCTACGTATGAATGGCAAGATGAGCAATGGCAAGTTGACAGGAAAGTGTACAACCCACATCAATCACCGATCTCTATTTACGAAGTACACTTAGGCTCGTGGAAGACGAAAGAATTGGGAGAATATTTTACGTACCGGGAACTTGCAGATGAATTGATTCCATATGTGAAGTCACTTGGATTTACCCATATCGAACTGCTGCCACTTTCAGAACATCCTTTTGATCTATCATGGGGCTATCAAACGACGGGTTACTTTTCCGTTACATCCCGATATGGGACGCCAGATGAGTTTAAGTATTTCGTTGATCAATGTCATCAACAACATATCGGTGTCATTATGGACTGGGTTCCGGGGCACTTTTGTAAAGATGATTTTGCACTGAGAAGGTTTGATGGGCGGCCGCTGTATGAATATGCCGATCCTAAGAAGGCTGAGAAAAAGGCATGGGGAACATTAACCTTTGACTTTGGGCGCCCTGAAGTACAGAGCTTCTTAATATCCAACGCACTTTTTTGGCTTGAAGAATACCGAATTGATGGCATCAGGGTCGATGCTGTTGCAAGTATGTTGCATTTGAACTTTGATCGTCCAGATGGTGAGGAGAAAATCTATAACACATTTGGTGGAGAAGAGAATCTTGAAGCATATGCTTTTATTCGTAAATTAAATGAAGTTGTCTTTTCTTTTAAACCAAGCACGTTGATGATGGCTGAAGATAGTTCTGATCTCCCTCTTGTGACTGCCCCGACTTATTCAGGCGGCCTTGGTTTTAACTTTAAGTGGAATATGGGTTGGATGAATGACATGTTGAAATACATGAAGAAAGAACCGGTCCACCGTAAGTGGCATCACAACTTACTTACATTCTCTTTTATGTATACTCATTCAGAAAACTTCCTATTACCATTATCACATGATGAGGTAGTTCATGGGAAGAAATCCTTATTGGATAAGATGCCTGGTGACCAGTGGCAACAGTTTGCCAATTTACGATTACTGTATGGATATATGATGGCGCACCCGGGTAAAAAGCTATTATTTATGGGGGGTGAACTCGGCCAATATGCAGAATGGAAGGATAAAGAACAATTAGACTGGCATCTATTAAACTATCCATTACATCACGGAATCTATACGTATGTAGGAGCCTTAAATCAGTTCTATCAGGATCATCCGCAATTATTCGAGTTTGATCATGACCATAGAGGTTTCGAATGGGTTGATCCGCATAATATTGATCAAAGTATCGTTGCATTTAGGAGAAAAGGCGAACAAACAGACGATGATCTTATCATCATATGTAATTTTACACCTGTAACTTATTATGACTATAAAGTTGGTGTTCCAGTTCCAGGGAAATATAAGGAGATCTTTAACTCTGACCGTGCTGCATTCGGTGGATCAGGGGTGACTAGTGACGCAGACCATTTCAGCTTTCCAGAGAAATGGCATGGATTGCCACAACACATCAAGATTAAAGTACCACCACTTGCTATTGCTGTTTTTCATCAAGACAATTCAATTTTGGAGGAGGATATAGATTGGAAGAAATTATAGGGATGTTATTAGCTGGAGGAGAAGGAAAAAGATTAGGTGCATTAACTCGTAATATTGCAAAACCTGCTGTGCCATTTGGTGGAAAATATCGGATTATCGATTTTACATTGAGTAATTGCACGAATTCTGACATTCAAACGTTAGGGGTATTAACGCAATATTCTCCACTCGAACTGAATCGTCATATTGGTGATGGGAAGCCATGGGATATGGATAGCGGCGCTGGCGGTGTGTCTGTACTTTCACCGTATACTGCCAAGAATGGTGGGGACTGGTATTCTGGAACTGCGGATGCAATTTATCAGAATATCCATTTCATCAATCAATATAATCCAGAATATGTCCTCGTTATTTCTGGGGATCACATCTACCAAATGGATTATCAAAAGCTGCTTGCACAGCATAAAGCTACTAAGGCGGATGCAACGATATCTGTAATCGAAGTTCCTTGGGAGGAAGCATCGCGATTTGGCATTCTGAATACAACGGAAAGCTTGCGTATCTATGAATTTGATGAAAAGCCTGCAAATCCGAAAAGTAATCTAGCATCGATGGGGATCTATATCTTTACATGGGAAACTTTAAAGGCGTATTTAATAAAAGACGCACAGAAGAAATCCTCTAGTCATGATTTTGGAAAGGATATTATTCCTGCGATGTTAGACAATGACCTTCGTCTCTATGCATATCAATTCGATGGGTATTGGAAGGATGTAGGGACGATCCAAAGCTATTGGGAAGCCAATATGGATCTGTTGGATGAAGATTGGGGACAGGCATTAAATAATAAGAACTGGAAGATGTATACAAATGATTCTAATTTCCCACCACAATATATAGGAAAAGGCGGAGTAGTTCATCATTCGCTTGTTAATTCTGGATGTTTTATTTACGGGACGATTGAAAGCTCAGTGATATTCAAAAATGTAGTCGTGGAGCGTGGGAGTATGATTAATCAATCTATCCTGCATCCTGGAGTAAAAATTGGGAAGAACGTAACATTAGAACGTGTAATTGTCATGGAAAATACGGAAATACCTGAGGGCACAAGTATCCGAATCAGTGAAAATGAAGAACCTCTCGTAATCAATCAAGAAATTTTATCAGGCATGCTGACGTTATCAGGGGAGGAAATTTAATGGATACAATGATGGGTTTAATTAACTTGGAACACGAGCATCATATTTTTAATGAGTTAACATATTTTCGCAACGGTTCCTCCATCCCGTTTGCAGGAAGATACCGCATGATTGATTTTGCACTTTCGAACATGGTCAATTCCGGTATACAGGAGGTTGCAATCTTTGCACGTTCAAAATTCCGCTCCTTGCTTGATCATCTTGGAACAGGTGAAAACTGGAATTTAGATCGAAGAAATGGTGGATTATACATCCTCCCACCTGATTGGAATGACCCAACGGATTTGTCGAGAGGGGACCTGCAATTCTTTCATAATAATCGCGACTATTTTCGTCGTGGTAAATCCTCCTATGTATTAATTAGCGGTAGTCAGTTCATCTCTAATACCGATTATCATGATGCCTTCAAATTCCATCTTGATCGTAAGGCAGATGTGACACTAATCTCAACAAAAGTTGAAGACTTACAGCCGGAACATAATTCGTATTTCCGGATTGAAGCGGATGATATTGGTTGGGTGCAAAATATCACAAATGATCGCAAGAATCCTACTCTATTTACAGGAGTTTATATTATTAACAAGGATCTGCTGATGGATATTGTGGATGATTGTATTGCATATAATAATAATCACTTCTTTGTTCATGGAATTAAAGACCGACTGGCAGATTTAAAAATACAAACCTATCGCCATCGTGGATATAGTGCGTTTGTGAACACGATTGAAAGCTATTATCGCCAGAATATGAAACTATTGGCAGAGGAAAACTATCGAGAGTTATTTTATCAGCCAACATTCGTACGCACGAAGATTTCAACAAGTCCTCCAGTAAAATATCGCAAAGATTCGGTTGTCAAAAATTCAATTCTAGCAAATGGATGTATCGTTGCTGGGGAGGTAGAAGACAGTGTTTTATTTAGAGGAGTTTCTGTGAAAAAGGGGACGACGATTAAAAATTCCATCATCATGCAGCGTTGTACGATTGATGAAGGGGTATATTTGGAAAATGTGATTTTGGATAAGGATGTTCATGTGACAGAAGGGCAACGGATTATTGGCTCGAAGGATAAGCCATATGTTGTTGCGAAAAGACAAACGGTTTAATCGTTAATCCGAAGAAAGGGGAGATATTAAATGGAAAACGTATTATTTGTAGCATCAGAATGTGTACCTTTTATCAAAACAGGGGGACTTGCAGATGTTATCGGCTCTCTGCCACAGGCGCTGAAACAGAATGAACAAATAGAACCACGTGTCATTTTGCCACTTTACGATGAAATAGCAGACGATTGGAAAGACAAAATGGAATATCTCACCTCCTTCGATGTTAAGCTAGGTTGGCGTATCCAGGAAGTAAGCATCTATACGATAACACATGATCAGATAATCTATTATTTTATTGCCAATGACTATTATTTCACGCGGAAGGGTATCTATGGTTATTATGATGATGGGGAGCGGTTTGTTTTCTTTAGCCAAGCGGTGATTGATGCGTTAGCATATCTTGATTTCGAACCAGATATTCTCCATGCACATGATTGGCAAGCAGGCATGGCGGTTGCGCTTGCGAATATTCTTAAGCCTATTGAAGGTATGAAAACTGTTTTCACAATCCATAATATTAAATATCAAGGTATCATGCCAATTGATACCTTTGCGAACTTTTTCAATCTGGAACGAGAGCATATCGGTGGTATGGAATGGGACGGAATGTTGAATTGCTTAAAAAGCGCTTTGTTCCATGCAGATAAAATAACAACGGTAAGCCCGACATATGCGGAGGAAATAAAATATCCGTACTATGGGGAAGGATTAGAACCGATGCTGCTCGAACGTGAGCAGGATTTAATAGGGATTCTTAACGGAATTGATACGAGGGAATATAATCCATTAACAGACCCGAATCTTAGTGTGAATTATCGCTCTGCCAGGTCGAAGAAAATTGAAAATCGTATTGTCCTTCAAGAGAAGCTTGGGCTACCAATCGAAGGCAATATGCCACTATACATCATTGTAACAAGACTTGTAGAACAAAAAGGTCTACATCTTGTGCAAACGATATTAGAAGAGTTTATTCAAGAGGATGTTCAGTTCATTTTACTAGGTACAGGTGAGCCTGAGTTTGAACATTATTTCTCGAATCTAGCCTATCGCTATCCGGATAAAGTGGCGGCCCTGATCACATTTGATGAGGGGCTAGCAAGACAATTATATGCGAGCGCAGATTTCTTCGTGATGCCGTCCAAATTTGAACCATGTGGTTTAGCGCAACTTATTGCCTTACAGTATAAAACCGTACCGATTGTTCGGGAAACAGGTGGTCTAAAGGATACGGTCATCCCATATAACGAGCTGACTGGTGAAGGAAATGGATTTAGTTTTGCAAACTATAATGCACATGAATTATTACGTGTATTACGTTACTCTTTAGCAATTTATCATTATCAAACAGAGTGGCAGCAGTTACTGCGCAATGTGAATAAGAGCCAGTTCAGTTGGAAGGATTCAGCTCATGAATATAGTAATCTGTATGAACAATTAGTCCCTACACCAATCTATCGATAGGAGAGATGATTTCTTTGGTACAGTTAACGGCAAGCGATCTAAAGGAACAAATAATACACAAGCTAATGATCGATAGAGGGATTGAAGTATCTGACGCTACCGGTAAGGATGTTTATTATGCCCTAACGTCTGTTGTCAATGAGAAAATAAAGCCACAATGGTTTCAGACAGAAGAGAAATATAAAAGGGAGAATAATAAACAAGTATATTATTTGTCGATGGAATTCCTAATTGGAAGATTACTTGAAAGCAATCTTCTAAATAACGGAATGTTTGCTGTTGCCAATGAGGTGTTGGTAGATTTAGGATTCAACCCTGCGGAAATTTATGCAGTGGAGCATGATGCTGGTTTAGGAAACGGTGGTTTGGGCCGTTTAGCAGCTTGTTTCTTAGATTCGCTTGCATCGTTAAACTATCCTGGTCATGGATACGGAATTCGCTATCGTTACGGACTATTTGAACAGCGTATTATCCATGGAAATCAAGTAGAGCTGCCAGATTATTGGTTGAAGGATCCATATCCATGGGAAACGAGAAATGAGGAAGAAGCGGTTGTTATTCAGTTTCATGGTGATGTACATATGTTCAAACGGAATGATGGTACATTAGAATTTAAATATGAGAATACAGATAATGTAATGGCTGTCCCATATGATATTCCTATCCTTGGATATGAAAATGAGGTCGTAAATACATTACGGTTATGGAGCGCAGAAGCTGTTTTCCAAGATAATGGGAAGTTGATTGGCGAGCATAAGGAATTTTATCGTGACCTTGATCATCAGCATTCAATAGAGCAAATTTCCGGATACCTATATCCTGATGACTCTAGTCTAGAGGGAAGGGAATTACGCTTAAAACAGCAATACTTTCTCGTTTCTTCAAGTATCCAGAATATCATTAAATACTATAAGAAAAATAATCGAAAATCATTGAGTCACTTGCCTGAAAAGGTGGTAGTTCAAATTAATGATACCCATCCAAGTCTGGCAATTCCAGAATTGATGCGGATTTTAATGGATGAGGAGCGGTTTAGCTGGGATGCAGCATGGGAGGTTACAACAAGTGTATTCGCCTATACAAATCACACAACCTTGAGCGAGGCATTGGAGACATGGCCAAAAGACATGATTCAAAATTTATTGCCTCGTATTTACATGATAATCAATGAAATTAATGAGCGGTTCTGTAAAGATGTTTGGCTGAATCATGAAGAATTACAGGATAGAATTCATGAGATTGCCATTATCGCTGATGATCGTGTACATATGGCTAGACTTGCTATTGTTGGCAGTTTTAGCATAAACGGGGTTGCACGCATTCATACAGAAATTCTCAAGAAGCAGGAAATGAAGACTTTCTATACACTTTTTCCTGAGCGCTTCAATAATAAGACAAATGGTATTACCCACCGTCGTTGGTTGCTCCAAGCAAATCCCGAGCTAGCAAATTTAATTACCGATGTCATTGGTCCACAATGGATTAAACGACCAAAACAGTTAATCAGCTTGTTAAAGTATTCTAATGATAAAGGATTACTAGAGAAATTTGATCAAGTGAAGCATGAGAATAAGAATGCACTTGCGAATTATATTTATCAGCAGACAGGAATTTTAATTGATAATCAGTCGATTTTCGATGTCCAAATTAAACGACTCCATGAATACAAACGCCAGCTACTCAATATATTTCATGTAATTTATTTGTATAACGAGTTAAAGGAGAACCCGAATCAGGATTTAACTCCAAGAACGTTTATATTCGGTGCGAAAGCTGCGCCAAGTTATCATATGGCAAAGGAAGTAATTAAACTCATTAATACGGTTGCTTCCATCGTGAATTATGACAAAGATATTCAAGGGAAATTAAAAGTTATTTTTCTGGAAAATTATAATGTTAGTCTTGCAGAAAAGATTATTCCAGCAGCAGATATTAGTGAACAAATCTCAACTGCTAGTAAAGAGGCTTCTGGTACGGGAAATATGAAGATGATGATGAACGGTGCATTGACCCTTGGTACACTTGATGGTGCAAACATCGAAATCAATGACTTAGTCGGAAATCAAAATATGTTTATCTTTGGATTAACATCGGATCAAGTATTGGATTATTATCAAAATGGTGGATATAATGCCCAAGATATTTATAACACAGATGACCGGATTAGAAGAATATTGGACCAACTAAATCAAGGCGAATTTGGTATCCATGATATGGAGTTTAAAGACATTTACTATAATATTCTCTATCATAATGATCCTTACTTTGTACTGAAAGATTTTGAGCCTTATTTGGAAGCACATGAGCTTGCAGAACGTGCATATCGCGATCGGACAACATGGTTGAATATGAGTGTAACGAATATTGCTTATTCCGGTAAATTCTCGAGTGATCAGACGATACAGGAATATGCAACAGATATTTGGAAGATTAAGCGTAGCCAGGGTCTTTAAGCTTCTTAAAATCGGTAAAATATGTATAGGATTCTAGGCAAGACCATTCCCGAATTGAAATAGTGGGAGTGGTCTTTTTCGGTAGCTTAGGAAACTATAAAATTGGACGCTGTGGAAAACTTAATTACCGAGAACAGCCACGTCCAGCTCCAGCGCCCGTGCTCCTAGCGCGACTTCCCTCACCTCCGTAATCTAAGTCAACCGCTTACGCTCCCAAAGAGTTTCCTTTATCTCCAAAGGCAAGGAGAAGTTCGACTAAGTTCGCCACGTCCTGTGGCAACGTCGAACCACCTCACGTCCTTGAGGGGCAGTCCGTACACAGCTCAAACGGCGCTTCCGCTTTTGTTTGTTTTGTTTGTTAACTAAGAGGCGATAAGCGTATTCATGCTCATCGATTAACGAGGCTGAATGCAGTAATGAAAAATATATCATACAATTACAAGCAATTGGCGTCAAAAGGTCGAAAGTTGTAAATTGATTGCATTACTAATGGTTTATTATAGAAAGCGATTACTTTACATTAAGCAAGTAAATTGTTTGGAAATTTGTTGCGATATATTGCATTATGCTGAAAAAGGTAGTATGATAACAAATATCACACATGTTTGGTCTAAATTATCTGAATAGAGTAAAAAATATGTCGTAGAACGATACCAACTAGGGGGAACATAATATGAAAGACAAGGAGATAACATTTGGTGCATATTTAGCAATTGGATTTATGCTATTTGCCTTATTTTTTGGAGCAGGAAATTTAATCTTCCCTGCACAGTTGGGACAGAATGCTGGAACAAATCTTTTGCCAGCAATCATCGGATTTCTAATTACTGGAGTAGGACTTCCATTACTTGGAATCTTGGCGATGGGCTTTTCAGGCAGTAACAACTTACAAGAACTTGCAAGTAGAGTTCATCCGATTTTTGGTGTTCTCTTCACGTCATTGCTTTATTTAACGATTGGATCATTTTTTGCAACACCAAGAACTGCAACAGTTGCATATGATATAGGTATTTCAACCTTTGTTAGCGAAGGATTTCAAGGTGGCGCATTAATAATATTCAGTTTCCTTTTCTTTTTGATTACAGCACTATTCTCTATGTACCCAGCAAAGATTGTAGATAATGTAGGGAAATTATTAGCACCTTCACTTGTAGTATTACTTGTTTTTCTTTTGATTACAGCTTTGGTTAATCCAATGGGGGCGATCCAGCCACCATTAGAAACATATACAAGTGGGGCATTTGGACAAGGATTCCTTGAAGGATACAACACGATGGATGCAATTGCATCGCTAGTATTCGGTATTATTGTTATCAATATTGTAAAATCAATGGGGATTACATCTAGATCAGGTATACTACGTGCAACTTCGAAATCGGGTATTATTGCAATTTCATTATTAGCACTTATTTATGTAGGAATCGGGTATTTAGGAGCGACAAGCACGAGTATTTTAGGGTTCTTTGATAATGGTGGACCCGTTCTTAGTGGGGCTGCTGGCTACTATTTCGGAACGATAGGATTGATTTTACTATCAATTGTTATTATCCTTGCATGTTTAACAACTGCAATTGGATTAATCACTGCGAATGCAGAGTACTTCCAAACATTAATCCCTAAAGTAAGCTATAAAGCATTTGTTATTTTCTTTTCTGCTTTCTCATTTGTTGTTGCTAACTTTGGATTGACGAATATCATTACCTATTCACTTCCAGTGCTAATGTTCTTGTATCCATTAGCAATTGTGCTGATGATTCTAACGTTCTTGTCACCGTTGTTCCAGCATAAGCGTTTTGTTTATGTTGCAACAACGATTGTCACATTTTTCGTTAGTATTATTGATGGATTGAAAGCATTATGTAATTCACTTGAAATCGGCTATTTTAACTGGCTGAGTCCTATTATTGATCTTTATGAAACATACCTGCCATTGTATAAGCAGGGACTTGGATGGCTACTGCCGGCTCTTGCCGTCATCGCTGTAACAGGAATTATCGCTCGTACCCAAAAATCAACCGCAACACAAGAAGCATAAGCATATAAAAAATCCGGCTCCTTCATTAGGAACCGGACTTTTTATATATGTTCTAGCTTAGGAAACTATAAAATTGGACGCTGTGGATAACTTAATTACCGAGAACGGCCACGTCCAGCTCCAGCGCTAAAGCTGTAGCGAGACTACCCTCACCTCCGTACGACAAGTCAACATCGATTCGCTAGGATTAAGGAAGGCCGACTAAAATCGGGCATTCGCCAACGTCGGCATACCCCTAAAGTGAAGGGGCATGTTTCCTTTATCTCAAAAGGCAAGGAGAAGTACGGCTAAGCTCGCCACGTCCTGTGGCAACGTCGAATCACCTCACGTCCGTGAGGCGCAGTCCGTACACAGCTCAAACTAGCTTTAAGCTTTTGTTCTTGGCAGTCTTAACTTTTTCCTTCTTCTTCAAATGCCCCAATCGTTCGTAACCAGTTTTCCTTCATTATTAATGCAATATTTTCCTTATCACCTTGCTTTAACAGTGAAATTATCTTTGTATGGTCATCAATCGATTGTTCGGTAAGTGTAATGGAATTATGATAAAACAATCGTCTAACATGCGCCTGGAGTGATTCGATAACTTTTGTGATATATGGGTTATTTGCAGTGAAAACAATAATATGATGGAAATCTTCATCAAATTTTAAAGCTGCATAGAAGTTTTTAGAGTGGATTGCACTCGCAAATCGCTCATTTGTGCTCTCGAGCAACTTGATTGTTTCATCGGATATATGGGAAATAGCTAATTCGGCTGAAAGGGCTTGTAAGGATGCTAGAGGGGGGAGAAGATCTTTGATTGCTTCCCTATCTATTTCCGTTACCTGTGTCGCTTTTCCGGGGTACATTTTTACAAAGCCTTGAACTTCTAGGAGCTGTAATGATTCGCGAATCGGTGTTCGACTAACGCTTAGTGCTTGCGCAAGATCCGTATCATTCAATTTTTCACCCGGTAGCAGTGTTCCATCAATAATCCATTGTTGTAGCTGTTTAAATGCATTTTCTTTAGCGGATTGCCGGACAGGTTTTGCATGGTCAGTTGGTATAGGCATCGAATTCCCCCTTACGAAATTTCTATCTATACAAACAGTATACAGCAAAAGTGTGCAAAGTTAAATATGCAATATATTGCTGAATGTGGATTTCTTAAATGAACGTAAAATAGAGAGTGGAAATGCGAGGAATAGATGAAGTAGAATGGATTATATGTCGCTATTTGTATAAACTTCGGACTAGTTTAGGATGATATTTTGCCTCCTGTTCCACCGCTCCAGAAATACACTACGCTTTCCGCGGGGAGCTGGCGAGCATTCTTGTGCTGACGCACTGCGAAGTCTCGCCTAGGCTCTTCTTCCCGCAGGAGTCTCCGTGTATTTCTTCCGCTGGGGATAGTGCAGAATCTAGCGAAAAAGAATGACAAAACCACTAACTATCCACGCCGATTGTAGCAAAATACTGGAGACTCGTGTACGAATAGTAACTGCTGGCAAGTTCTGAAATCATAATTATCACTAGTCCGCACTTTATATCAACTACTCATCAAAGCTTCATGACCCGAAAATGAAGAAATTTGTTAGAAAGTAGCCATTAGAAAAAAGAGGCAGAGAAAATAGTGTGATACTATCTTCTCTGCTAAAATAGACGATCGGTCCAGTTAATTATTCGTGGGAAATCATCGTGATGACGATTGTAGGATTGATCCTTTAAGTATAATTTTGTCTTATTACCCTTGAGTGTGTGGAGTATAGTGGGCTTATCATCCACGTAATAGTCAAGCTGCAAATCACGGATGATATCGACCTTTTCATGATCCTGCATCCCATAGAAAAAACGATCATGATGAACAGGGAAACCTTGTTCTGTTAACCACTGTTTGGTTCGCTCACCATGTTCATTTGGTCGAGCTGTAATATAGTATATTTCATTACCACGTTCAGCAAGGGTTAGTAATGTTTCAAGCGCTCCTGGGAAAATGGGGCAGTCTGTATAATAGATTTCTTCGAGAGAAAGGTTCCACATCGACTTACCCTGTTCATCGGTCAAACCAAAAGGTTCGTGGATTTCGACCCTTTCAATCGCATGAAAAACACCGATTTTGATATTTTTATTTAACTTTTTATTGTATATATGAAAGGCATGTTCTCTTAGATTGATTAATGTATCATCGATATCAAAGCCGAATCTCATTTACTATCATCCTTGTATATTGGATAGCCTGTAAACTTAAAGTCTGGTCCAATTGGCGAAATCGTAATATCCGCTAATTCTACTGCATCTTGCATCTTATCAATTCCAGTTCCTTCAAGAAAAGAGGGGGATTCACTTCCACCAATAAGCTTTGGTGCCATATAGAGAACAACTTTATTAATTAATTTATTTTCGAAAAAGGCTGCATTTATATTCCCTCCACCCTCAATAAGAACCGACGAGACACCTTTTTCACCTAACCCAGTTGCTACATCTGTTGGGTTAACCGAATCAACACCGGACGTTACAAAGATGGAGATACCTAATGCTTCCAGTTTGCTTCGTTTTTCTTTGTCATGATTCTGGCTAGTAAATATCCATGTTTCTGCTTGATTATCGGTAATTAACCCGGCATCTAGTGGGATTCTCAATTTAGAATCCATTACAACACGAATCGGATTCCTGCCATTTGGAATTCGAGCGGTTAATGCGGGGTCATCCTTTAATACCGTGTTTATTCCTACCAATATTGCTTTGTTTTCACTTCGAAGCTGATGAACATCAAGCCTTGCTTGTTCCGATGTAATCCATTTGCTATTAAAAGAATGGGAAGCAACTTTTCCATCCAGTGTAATACCTGATTTTAACGTAATGAATGGTTTCTGCTGGATGATATATTTATTAAACACTTCATTCATTTTGATGGATTCTTCTTCTTTTATGCCAGTGATAACTTCAAGACCTGCATCTTGTAGTATTTTTACACCATTCCCTGCAACAATTGGGTTTGGATCTAATGTAGCGATGATAACCTTTTTAATTCCTGCTTCGACAATCGCATTTGCACAAGGACCTGTCCTACCGTGGTGGGAGCATGGTTCTAGTGTGACATAGATGGTGCCACCCTTCGCCTTGTCACCAGCCATCCGCAATGCATTAATTTCAGCATGGGCTTCTCCAGCTTTCATATGGGCACCCACACCGACAATCCGATTATCATTCACAATAACAGATCCTACTAATGGGTTCGGATCTGTTTGTCCTTTCATTGCTTGCGCGTTATTAAGTGCTAAATCCATATAGAATTCATGGTTACTCATTTGCGCAATTCCCTTCAGCCTCTAGATGACCAGACTTGTTAATCTTCGTTTGCAAATATTTTTCATTGTATTCGGAAACGTCACCCCATAATGGTACTCTACCAGCAACATACATACCCGAATTCTCTAATGCTTCTAGCTTATTCGGATTGTTAGTTATTAGCGTTACAGGTTTTGTGCGCAGGCTTTTTAATACTTGAATCGCATCATCATAATTTCTAGAGTCATTAACAAAGCCAAGACTCTCATTTGCTTCAACTGTATCATAGCCATTTTCTTGTAAAACATATGCCATTGCTTTTGAGAATAAGCCAATTCCTCTTCCTTCATGATTTGCTAAGTAAAACAAAGCTCCTGTACCATGTTCCGTGATTTTCTTCATCGATTGTTTCAATTGGAAACCACAATCACATCGTTTGCTGCCGAATATATCTCCTGTATGGCAGATTGAATGCATTCGGATCAATGCATCTGAATTGTTTTCAAAGTCACCATAAACAAGAACACTGGACTGCTGATATTCAGCAAGGTTAGATGACGATAGCTTTTCGATGATCTTCTCATAATCCTCTGTTACCTCATCATAATTCAACCAGCAATACCATTTGAATTCGACTGTCTCACCATATAAATTAACGGGGAGCTTAATTGGCCCCACCAAGTATATTGCACGATCATTCGATTTTATTAATTGTATTTTATCCTTTAAAACGGAATAAACTTTAGATTCAAGCCTCATTTTTTCCATGTTATTAACTCCTCTCATTTCTTTCATTAGTATAGTTAAAAATACACCTTTCATCAATTTATTAATCTCGAAAATAGACTGTATTTTTTTTTGATTAATCGGGTACCTATTAATATGCCGATTTTACTGTTTTAGTGTAGGTAATCCTTGTAACATTAACATTGGTAGTTGAGAAACCCTTTCTAATGTAATTTTTGTAACGGAATATTTGAATATATGCTATTTTCGGATATTATATCTATGAAGGAAAAAATTAGGAGAGGCGATGAAATGGTCGAGGTAAGAAGGGGAACTAGAGGAAAAGAAATCATCGTTGAAGAAAATCCATTGTCAAGATGGTTATTCTCCAACACGAATTCAGCATGGATATGGCTGTTATTACGACTGTACATCGGCTTTACGTGGGTAACTGCTGGATTTGGAAAAGTCACAAATGACGCATGGGTTGGAGCAAATGCTGGTACTGCACTTGAAGGATTTATGTCTGGTGCATTAGCAACTGCTGCTGAAGGTGGAGTTGCAGGATGGTATGCCTCATTCCTTGAGAATGTTGTCATCCCGAATGCGGTTGTATTTTCATATATGGTTGCATGGGGAGAATTATTGATTGGTCTCGGACTTGTCGTTGGTTTATTAACTGGTATTGCTGCTTTTTTTGGTGCACTAATGAATATGTCATTTTTACTTGCAGGTACAGTTAGTTCAAACCCGGTTATGTTACTCATTGCGATGCTGTTGGTTTTAGCATGGAAGGTTGCTGGCTGGTACGGAATTGACCGCTGGGCACTGCCGGTTTTAGGTACACCTTGGAGGGTGAAGAATAAGGAATAATATATACCCCGTTCATTCTGATTATAGCATGGACGGGATATATTTATTATTCGTAATTTTGAAAGGTTATTTTCCAAAATTTTGGGGCTGCGGTTACTCGTCCTACCAAAAAAATCTGTTGTTATTATAGAAAACAGAGTCGTCGCCTTATTTTAAAATAACAGCATTAGTTGCCCTTACCTGTCAAGTGATGGATGATAATTCATAGTTGATATAAAGTGCGAACTAGGCGTATTGTTGATTTCTGCTCCGGACAGTCGCTTTCCGCAGGCTCTCAGGAGTCTCCAGTCCTCCGCTACAATTAACAGCGATAGTTAGTGCATTCGCTACTCCTATATGAGAAATTTCGCTCAAGACCAGCGAAGTGTATTTTCGGAGCGACCGGCCAGGGAGCAATTGCACCCTAAGTTAGTTCGCACTATATCTATATTATGGTCTGATAAAGTTAATCAAACGTTTGTTTAGCTTTAATAAAGAGAACCTTTTACTCATATAATACGTATTTACAGGTAGGACATGAGTAAAGGGATGGATTGATTATGAGAGACTATGAGATCAAAGCATATGATGAAGTACAGGCTTGGCGTGTAAAAGTAATGAAGAAGCAAAGTCTAATCAAAGGATTTTCAAAGAAGGCACAGAATAAGGTGAACAGCTGGATACCGGAAAAGGCCCATAAAGTTATTACGGAAGCAATAAAAAACATGGTCAAAGCAACATTAGTTGGCTCTAATATTACAACTAAGAAACTAACAAAATCCGGAATGAGTCTTTATGAAATGGATGAGGCTTTTAAGGAAAAGCATACGATATATCGGAAAACAGCGGTTATCGAAGGTGCTGGAACTGGTGCAGGGGGAATTTTCCTTGGGCTTGCAGATTTTCCATTACTATTATCGATTAAAATGAAGTTTCTATTTGAAGCTGCAGTAATTTACGGTTTCGATCCGAAGAAATACGAAGAGCGTCTATTTCTTTTGCATATTTTTCTGCTTGCGTTCTCAAGTGACGCGAAACGGAAAGAAACATTATTTATCCTCGAAAATTGGGAGGAACAAAAAGAAAAGCTCCTCGATATGGATTGGCAAGTATTTCAACAAGAATATCGCGACTATATTGATTTAGTGAAGATGCTGCAATTGGTTCCGGGAATTGGCGCAGTTGTCGGTGCCTATGCGAACTACAATTTGATGGACCAGTTAGCTGAAACGGCTATGAACGTATATCGCATGCGAATTTTAGAAAGGAAGGTTATAGACGGATAAGAAATCAGCTATTAGGCGGATTTTCGTCTTTAGAATTCCTTTTTTCTATCACTGCCACTCGACTTTGGAGGACTGCCGCTCGGTTTAGCTGCTTTCCCGCTCGAATTCGCGGAAGTTCGATTGGAAGAATTATTGCTGCAGGACGCCTAAAGGAATAGTAAAGGAAAAAGCCTCTCACACTGGTGCTTTTCTAGAAAATCAGTAAAATAAACAAGTAGAAAAGAAAAACAAGGAGTTATCATATGAAAGAAAAACAATCTGGCTTAAAACCATTTATTTCCCTAATCCTATCAACGAAATTCCCTAAATGGCCATTAATCATTGGGTTAATCGGCAGTATTATTACAATGCTTGTTGGACTCTCGATTCCATTACTTACGAGAGAATTAGTAAATGGTTTTTCGGTAGAATCATTAAGTGTTACGCTGATTGTCGTTATCTTCGCCGTCTTTATTTTACAAGCGGTTGTAGATGGGGTATCGACATACTTACTTGCTGCTGTAGGACAAAGAATTGTTGCGAAACTACGGGAAATGATGTGGTTTAAACTTATCCGTTTGCCTGTTAGTTATTTTGATAAACATGCTAGTGGTGAATCGGTGAGTCGTGTAGTAAATGATACAGGCATTGTAAAAGATCTTATTTCACAACATTTTCCACAATTTATTACAGGTATTATTACGATTATTGGTGCAATCGTCATCCTAATTATCATGGATTGGAAAATGACAATATTAATGTTAATTGCAGTGCCGGTAACTTTTGCGATTATGATGCCGCTTGGCAGCAGAATGGCAAAAGTATCGAAAGGAATGCAAGATGAAACAGCAACATTTACAGGAGAAATACAACAAACATTAAGTGAAACTCGCTTGATGAAATCCTCAACAGCTGAGAAAGTGGAGGAGAAAAAAGGTGTAAAGGGAATTAATAACTTATTCAGCTATGGGCTAAAAGAAGCGAGAATATTTGCGTTTATTGGTCCATCCATTTATACGATTATGATGTTAGTTATTGTCGCAATTATTGGTTATGGAGGAATCCGTGTAGCTAATGGATCGATGTCAACGGGTTCACTTGTTGCATTCTTATTATATCTATTTCAAATTATTTATCCGATAACATCCTTTGCAATGTTCTTTACAGAGTTGCAAAAAGCCAAAGGTGCGACAGAACGAATTATTGAGATATTAGAAATAGAGGAAGAACCTGGACAGGGTGGGATTGACAAGGATATTGCAAATGAAGCGGTTCATGTTGACAACATTTCTTTTGCCTATAATGAAGAAGAATCTATCATTGAGAATGTCTCGTTTGTTGCTGAACCTGGGGAAATGATTGCTTTTGCTGGACCGAGCGGTGGCGGGAAAACAACATTATTCGGCTTGCTCGAACGATATTACGAACCAACAGATGGAGAGATACGTATCGGGAAGATGCCAATCAATAGGTTATCGCTTGCATCATGGCGCAGTCAAATCGGCTATGTTTCTCAGGAAAGTGCAATGATGGCTGGAACGATTCGCGATAATTTAACATATGGTTTGCGAAATGCAGAGAATATAAGTGATAACGAATTATGGAAAGTTGCAGAAATGGCGTATGCAGATAAATTTATTAAAACATTCTCGAAAGGACTAGACACGGAAGTTGGAGAACGTGGCGTCAAACTCTCTGGTGGTCAGCGACAGCGGATTAATATCGCTCGTGCTTTCTTGCGTGATCCGAAAATATTAATGCTCGATGAAGCGACAGCAAGCTTGGATAGTCAATCAGAACATGCCGTTCAAGAAGCATTAGCAAGACTGATGAAAGGTCGAACAACCTTCATTATTGCTCATAGATTATCAACCATTGTTGATGCAGACAACATTATTTTTATTGAAAAAGGGGAAGTGACAGGTTCTGGATCCCATGAGCAATTAATCGAAACGCATGAATTGTATCGTAAGTTTGCGGAACAGCAGTTGAAGTGACCGTTCGTTGTTAAAAGATAGTCAACCTAATATAAATGAATTGACTTTAAACATACGTTCTATTAACTAGTGTTGGCCCTATTACTTATTACTGGTAATAGGGCTGTTATTGTTGCAAGGGGAATTCGACAACATGTAGTAATTATTGGTAAGGTGTTATAATTAAGTATAGCTTTTAACTATACGTGAATCATTGAACAAAAGGAAGGAGAACAAGAAATGGAAAGCAATATTACGGTGCTAAATTTTGATCAAACCTATTATAAACAAGATTTTTCTCAAAAGGATACTTATGAATGGCTGGACCTTGAGTCAATTCCGAATGCCAATTTATTTTGTGAAAAGCATTCTTTGGTGCAAATTGAAAATAAATTAAAGAAGCGAAAACCAAGTAATATTACAATGCTGGGCAGTGGCAATTACCACTATGTATCCTATTTGCTGTTATCTGAAATCAAACGGCCTATTACGTTAGTATTATTTGATCATCATACAGATACGTTGCCTAGCCCAAGCCAAGAATTAATTTCCTGTGGTTCATGGGTATTGGAATCACTGCAAAATATTCCTATGCTGCAAAAAGTAATCCTTATTGGCATAGACGAAAGTGGAAAAAGGTATATCCCTTCCTCAATAGATGATAAAGTAAGCATCTATACAACATCCTTATTACAACAACATTCCCCAAAAATAATTGATTCCCTTATAAACGAAATACCAACAGAATTGGTTTACATAAGTATAGATAAAGATGTATTAGATGTGAAAGATGCCATTACTGCATGGGATCAAGGGAGGATGAGACTACGCCAGCTAATGGGGATTGTTAAACGAATTATTAGTAATAAGGAGATTTACGGCATGGATATTTGCGGGGAATATCCTGTAAACCCATCGAATGAGTATAGTCGACAAACAAGGGTTGCAATTAAGAAAAATAGTGATGCTAATCAGTTCATTTTACAACAAATGAAGCGTTGGTTAGGATTCAATCGTAATTCTGGTACTTACTTGCATGTATGATTATCAGTAGTATTATTTCTGCTACAGCTTTCAATTGCTATGGTGAAAGGACCATTAAAAAACCACGCTTGTCCTGTTTATCAAAATGCGTTATCGTACAATTAGATGTATAAGGAGCTGAATATGATGGATCATACCTTGAAAATAAAAAATGTAGTAATTGGCGAAGGAATGCCGAAGATTTGCGTCCCGATGGTTGGTACAACATTAACAGAATTAACGGAAGAAGCAGAGCAGTTACTAACATTAGATTTGGATATTGTCGAATGGCGTGTCGATTTTTTTGAATCGGTTGAGGATATAGAAAAGGTAAAAGAAGCATTAATCCAAATTAAAGAGAAACTTAAAGGTATACCACTTATATTTACTTTTCGTAGTGCTGAGGAAGGCGGAGAAAGAAAGGTTGCTCAAGATTTCTATGTAGCTTTAAATAAGGCGATCATAGAAACGGGGAATATTGATATTGTCGATGTAGAATTGTTCAACGATGAAAATGATGTAAAAATGCTGATTGACTTAGCACATAGAAATCAAGTATATGTCATTCTATCCAATCATGATTTTGAAAAGACTCCGCCAAAGGAGGAATTGGTAAAAAGATTAAGGAAAGCAATCGAGCTTGGTGGAGATATTCCTAAAATTGCCGTCATGCCAAAGGATGCACATGATGTTCTACGATTATTGGAAGCGACACTTGAAATTAGCAGTCGCCCAATCGTTACGATGGCGATGGCCGGCCAAGGTGTCATAAGCAGATTGACTGGCGAGGTCTTTGGTTCATGCATTACATTTGCTGCCGCTAATAAACCTTCTGCACCCGGGCAAATTGGTGTTGCAGAATTACGAAATGTTTTGCAGGTAATTCATGAAAATGTAAACAGAAAATAAATTTTTTTCCTCCTTTCATTCAATTGAGAGGAGGTTTTTTTTTATGAAAACAAATACAGCCCACCTATTGATGTTCAATTATTAATAAACATTCAGTAGCATTTAAAAAAACAATTCATAATAATATCTATAGCTAATGTTTCCCTAATATAAAATATTATCCCTTGTGAAAATTAACTTGACTTATGCAACAACAGGCATTAAATTTAGTTATAACGAATAAAGTTTACCTAGGGAAAAATTAAAGGGGGGGATCAAAATGAGTGGTTTGATGAAAGGGTTATGGGGAATTGCGTTGCTTAGTTTGATTTTAGTTCTCGGTGCGTGTAGCCAAACTGAGGAGTCAGATGGAAAGTCAGAAAGTGAGAAGATTACTGTTGTAACAACCATTGCGCAAATTGGTGAACCTTTGTCTGTTATTGGTGGTGATTATGTGCAAGTCGAAAGCTTAATGGGTCCATCGATTGACCCGCATCTCTATAATCCAACACAAAGTGATATTAACAAGCTTGATAGCGGGGATGTTATTTTCTATAGTGGATTACATTTAGAGGCAAACATGGTTGATATTTTCGAATCAATCAGTAAATCTAAGCCAGTACTTGCATTAGGCGATGCGCTTTCAGAAGATGATTTATTAAAAGATAAGGGAGGAGCAGTTGACCCCCATATCTGGTTTGATATCGACCTATGGAAACAGGGCCTCGGTGCTGCTGTGGAAGAATTAAAAGAATATTTGCCTGAACACGCAGATTATTTCGAGAAGAATAAGCAAGATTACTTTGCAAAGTTAGATGAATTAAAAGAGGATGCTGAAAAATTAGCGCAAATTCCAGAAGATCAACGGATCCTTGTTACAGCCCATGATGCATTCGGTTATTTTGGAAGAATGAATGATCTCGAGGTAATTGGTCTGCAAGGACTGAGTACGGAAGACGAGATTGGTATTTCTGATATTAATCATACGATTGAGATGATAATAGAATATCATGTGCCAGCAATTTTTGTAGAAAGCAGTATTAACCAGGCTTCAATTAATGCGGTAATTGAAGGGGCAGTGAGTGATGGTGTTGAGGTAGCGCTAGGTGGAGAACTTTATTCAGATGCAATGGGAGAAGCTGGGACAGAGGAAGGAACTTATATAGGAATGTATCGTCATAACATTGATACAATCTATGATGCACTGATTGGAGATGTGGAGTAAATGGCAAAGCCAATTATTAAAATAGAAAATCTTTCAGCGTCCTATCGAAAGAATACTGTATTACATGATGTGAATTTTGATGTTATGTCGGGTTCATTAACAGGAATCGTTGGGCCGAATGGGGCTGGAAAATCAACACTTTTAAAAACAATGCTGAATCTCCATCCAGCTTTAGCAGGATCCGTAAGTTTTTTTGGATTACCTTTTGCAAAGGCTAAAAAGAGAATTGGTTATGTTCCACAACGGGGTTCCGTTGATTGGGACTTTCCAACAGATGCACTTGATGTTGTAACAATGGGCTTATATGGACAAATAGGCTGGCTAAGAAGACCCGGACGATTGCATAAAGAAAAGGCATATGAAGCATTAGAAAAAATGGGAATGGCAGATTATGCTGATCGGCAAATTAGTCAACTGTCTGGTGGTCAACAGCAGCGTGTGTTTCTTGCGCGTGCATTAGTACAGCATGCGGATATTTATTTCATGGATGAACCGCTTGCTGGTGTTGATGCTACAACAGAGCGGGCGATTATGACCATTTTAAAAGAGTTAAAATCCATAGGCAAAACGGTAATGGTTGTTCATCATGATTTGCAAACAGTAGAAGATTATTTCGACCATGTTCTATTCTTAAATCAGACAGTAATAAAGCATGGGAAGACAGGGCATATTTTTACAAAGGAAAATATTGCCAAGACTTATGGGGGGAATATGCACTGGAAGGGTGAGGTGAATCAAGGTGTTGTCCATTCTTTTGAATAGTAATACACAGTGGGTATTATTAAGTACCATGATTCTTGGTGTTGCTGCTGGAACAATTGGATGTATGGCATATTGGAAGCGGCAAAATCTCATGAGTGATGCGCTTTCTCATTCTGCACTGCCTGGTGTGGTGATTGCTTTCCTTCTAATACAGGAGAAAAACCTTTTTATCTTAATTATAGGTGCTGCAATCAGTGCATTAATCGGCGCATTTCTGATTCAATGGATAACTACATCAAGCAGAATCTCAGAAGACTCTGCAATGGGGATGATTTTATCGATATTCTACGGTATGGGTATTATGTTGCTGTCAATTGCAAACCGTTCAGCAGGTGGCAACCAAAGTGGGCTGGATAAGTTTATTTATGGTCAGGCAGCTGCAATGGTTAAATCAGATGTAATCACCATGTTGATCCTTGCTCTTCTTGTTATCTTTATCGTATTTATTGCGTTTAAAGAATGGAAAATAAATCTCTTTGATCCACAGTTTGCAAAAGGGATTGGTTTATCGATAAAAGGAATGAATATACTGTATACATCCATTCTCGTCACAACCATTGTGATTGGGATTCAGGCAGTTGGTGTTATTTTGATGGCTGCGATGCTTGTTACTCCAGCGGTAAGTGCACGGTATTGGACCCGTTCCTTTAAGATAATGATTCTCTTATCAGCAACATTTGGTGGAATTGCTGGGGCGGTTGGTACTTTTATTAGCGCACTAGGCAATGGCTGGCCAACGGGACCTTTTATTGTTGTTGTTGCTTCAGTTGTATTCGTGGTCTCACTGCTTTTTGGTAAGGAAAATGGAATATTAATCAAGCATTTGCAATTTAAAATGCATCAAAAGACTGCAAAGCTAAACCTGCAAACATTGACAGAAGGGTTGGAGAATAAATGACCTATACAGGATGGATTATTTTAACTGCTGCGTTAGTAGGGCTCTCCTGTGGAATAACAGGTGTCTTCTTGATCCTGAGAAAACAAGCAATGATGGCAGATGCAATCAGTCATACAGTCCTCCTCGGAATTGTTATTGCATTTTTAATAACAAGTGAAGTAAGTGGACCATATATGCTGATTGGAGGTATATTTGCTGGTCTCTTAACAGCCTTTTTAGTGCAATGGCTAAATTCATTAAAGGTACAGCAAGACGCAGGTTTAGGAATCGTGTTTACGACATTATTTGCTATCGGGGTAATCTTAATCGCTACTTCAGCTGGGAATGCACACTTAGATATTCAACATGCATTAATGGGGGAGATAACCTTTATCCCGTTTAATACTGTAACACTGCCAATTATTGGTGATGTCCCGCAAGCAACTGTATTACTCGCAGCAGTGCTAATTATCGTGGTCATTACGATTACGTTATTTTATAAAGAATGGAAGATTACTTCCTTCGATCCGGCGCTAGCAGCAAGCATAGGCATTCCAGTATTATTGATGCATTATGTGTTTATGAGTTTAGTGTCGATTACAACTGTTGCGTCTTTTGATGCCGTTGGTGCAATTATGGTTGTCGCTATGTTAATCACCCCAGCCGCCTCCGCTTATCTTTGGACAGATAAACTGCATAATATGCTACTATTGAGCGGGGCATTCGGAGTCATTTCAGCTATTACAGGATATTATGTTGCAGCTTGGATCGATACGTCCATTTCAGGCAGCATGGCTTTTATGACAGGAATTGTCTTCTTCATTAGTTTTATCTTTTCTCCAAAACATGGATTGATTGTGAAGTACGTTTAATAAAGATAAAAATAGGCTCTCCCTCTAAAAATGGGAGAGCCTATTTATTAATGATGACGAACATCCGCACCGCTGAAAAGAGTGGCAACGCCTGCTGGGTCGAGCGACCGCACCGTCGAATCGAGCGACAAATCATCAAATCGAGCGACCGCACCGCCAAATCGAGCGTACACACCCCAAATCCGAGCAACAGACAGGAAAACAAAAATATTAATAAGGCTCCGCGTCATGCCCTTTTTCAATCGCATCTTGTACCGCTTCTTCAGCTTCCGTTGCGCCAAGTGGATGCATTTCTTCTGCCATTTCCATCTTCATATTTCCTTTTTCAGCTAAGCCTTCTCGCAAGCGACGACCATATTCTTCATCCGCTTCATCCGCTAAAGCAATCATCTTATCTTGAATCACTTTCGCACAAGAGGATAGATCACCAACGAGATTGGAGATTAATTCATCCTTTTCCCATTGCTCAAAACTTCGGTACGTTTCACCAGCTTGCTTCGTATTGTCATTTCGATCAATCGATTCACGAACTAAATTGCCTTCAACCATCGGCGTATATTCTTTGCCAATCTGTTCCGCTTCCTTTAACCCGCCCAAGCTAGATGGTTCATAGTTTACGTGAGGGTTCTGCCCTGGTGCTTTATCATTATAATAACGTAGTGTTCCGCCCTCCTGATTGGTTGCTACTCGTTTTTTCGCAGCATTGATTGGCAGTTGCAAATAGTTGGCACCAACACGATAACGTTGGGTATCGGAGTAGGAGAATGTTCTCCCTTGCAGCATTTTATCATCGGAGAAATCAAGTCCATCTACAAGGACGCCTGTCCCAAATGAAGCCTGCTCGACTTCATTAAAATAATTCTCAGGATTTTTATTTAATACCATTTTGCCAACTGCTCGCCAAGGGAATTGATCCTCTGGCCAGAGTTTCGTATCATCAAGCGGGTCAAAATCAAGCTCTGGATGTGGACCGTCTTCCATAATTTGTACTAACAATTCCCATTCGGGATAATTGCCCTTTTCAATTGCTTCATATAAATCCTGTGTTGCATGGTTAAAGTTTTTCCCTTGGATTTCTGTTGCTTCTTTTATTGTTAGGTTTTTAATTCCTTGCTTCGGCTCCCAGTGGTATTTAACAAGTACAGCTTTTCCTTCTTCGTTCACCCACTTATACGTGTTAACACCAGATCCCTGCATCATTCGATAGTTTGCAGGAATGCCCCAAGGTGAATAGACAAATGTCACCATATGGAAAGATTCCGGTGAATTTGCACAAAAGTCAAAGAAACGTTCACTATCTTGGATATTTGTTACTGGATCTGGTCTGAATGCATGGATCATGTCGGGGAATTTCATTGCATCACGAATGAAGAATATCTTTAAGTTATTCCCAACTAAATCCCAGTTTCCATCTTCTGTGTAAAATTTCACCGCAAATCCTCGAGGGTCACGTACCGTTTCAGGCGAGTGCAAGCCATGAACAACAGTGGAAAATCGCACGAAAACAGGAGTTTGCTTTCCTTCTTCTTGAAAAACCTTTGCACGTGTAAATTTGGAAACCGGTTCATCCCCAGCTTTTCCATATGTCTCAAAATAACCATGTGCACCAGCACCGCGCGCATGAACAATCCGTTCGGGCACCTTTTCCCTGTCAAAATGACTAATCTTTTCAATAAAATCATAGTTCTCGAGCGTAGCAGGACCGCGATTGCCAACAGTACGGATGTTTTGATTGTTCGTAACAGGATGTCCTTGCCTCGTTGTTAGTGTGTCTTCGTTTTCGATATGTGTCTCGTTTGTTTCCTTTGCCATTTTTATTATCTCCTCTTTCTAGCAATATGTAATAAACTTTGTTAAAAACAGTTCATCCATAGCCTGTCCCAAAAGAGAAAAAATAATCGGAATAGACATAGAAAATAGTTGACGTGCATATGTCAATAGAAGTGGCGAAATAAGTAAGCGTTAGCAAAGAAAGGGAGATTTGTATATGGAAATAGCTACATCGAAATTTAAAACAATAACACCAACATATGATCCATGGGAAACATATATGGACGTTGAAGAATACGGGGAAATGAACTTAACAAATATTGAATTTACAACAACATATATGTGCAATATGCGCTGTGCCCATTGTGCGGTTGGTTACATGCTGCAAAATAGTGATCCAGATGCACTGCCAATCGATTTATTAATCAAGCGATTGGATGAGATACCAAAGCTACGGACATTAAGCATTACCGGCGGTGAACCGATGATGAATAAGAAAATGGTACGTAATTATGTTGTACCACTATTGAAATATGCGCATAACCGTGGAGTAAGAACACAGATGAACTCCAATTTAACATTGCCATATGATCGATATGAGCAGATTATCCCTTATCTGGATGTCCTGCATATTTCCCATAACTGGGGAACTGCCGAGGAATTTGCTGAAACAGGATTTGCCATGATGGAACGAAAGCCAACAGTTGAAAATCGCAAAAAGTATTTCGAGCGATTAGTAGAGAATTCTCAGCGCCTTTCTAAGGATGGTGTTATGGTGTCAGCAGAGACGATGCTGAATAAGCGAACATTTCCTTATTTAGAGCAAATACATGACCATATCAATGAAATGGGATGTGCAAGGCACGAGGTGCATCCAATGTATCCAGTAGACTTTGCGAGTAATCTAGAGATTCTTAGTCTTGATGAAATGCGAACTGCGGTTAATAGATTATTAGATCACCGCAATCAAGACATGTGGATGCTATTTGGTACACTGCCATTTTATGCTTGCAGCGGAAATAATGAGGATTTGGAGCTTCTAGGGCGGGTATATAAGGAAAAAAATGTGACTGTAAGAAATGATCCGGATGGCCGTTCGCGTTTGAATGTAAATATTTTCAATGGGGAAATTATTGTTACCGATTTTGGCGATGAGCCATCATTAGGGAATATCGAGACGACATCACTGCCAGAAGCATATTCTCAATGGATGGGGACGAATACAGCGCAAAGTCTGAACTGTCATTGCCCAGCTGTTAAATGTCTTGGACCAAACATATTAGTAAGAAATGCATATTATCGGGACATTGATTTTAGCAAGCGGAAAGCAAATATTAGTATGTAAATTAATTATCCCGCATGTAACGGGGTGTAAGACCCCCACCAAATGAAGTTTCACTTATCATAGTTTCTTGCCAACTAGACAAAGCCAGAATATTTCAATATAATTAACATAGAATATTAGAAAACTGGATAGTCACCAAGCTCTTCGGTGACTGACCTAGTTGCACTTATGTAGTAAGAAATATTTTATACTTTCTTAACTACTAAATAAGTCGCCAAGGTGCGCTAACACCCTGACGACAAGTGAAATGTAACTTGCGATACCCAAAATAAAGGGATCGGCAACAATTGAATTCAAAGAAAAATAATCCATTCGTTTACCTGGTCAAGGCAAGTGGATTATTTTTTTCTGTCATTATCAGCCAAGATACTCACAATTAATGCTGCAAAAGCAATTGCAAACATTAGAGCCTCGTACACTGACATAGCAACACACCCCCTTTCCAAAAAAAGAATGGGTGGTGTTGCCAATCCACTTTACCTCGAATTATCGCTAGTTACCCTAGATTATATCTTAATTTTTAATAAATTGAAAATATGCTTTCTGTTTTTAATTAATAAATTCCCTCAAGATTCAAAGTAGAGATGGTAATGTCTTTTACACCCATCATTAAATTTAGAATTGCAGTTCATACATTTACCAGTATCTAAGTATAAACGAATAGGGTGCTCAGTTTTACAAACGCCACATAATATCGCTAATTCATTGAATTCGCCCTTTTTCCATACAGTAATAGTATGACTTTCGCATTCGCTATGACATTTATAGCATGGGTAATATTTGTTACAGCAGTTAAACTTAATCGCGATAATGTCCTCTTCAGTCGCATAATGCTTACATCGAGTCTGATCATCGATAGTATGTCCATATATTTTCATCAGTTACCCCCCGCTCCAATATAATTCGGCCCATAAGTCAAGTCGCAAAGTATTGGGACATTAAAGTAGATGTATTCCGCATGTAAAAGGCAGTAAGTTCTTTTCCACAAAAAATTAGAGACATAATGAAGTCTATGAGGAGTAACTGCTCGATAGCGTCGGTTCTTTGGTAGGTAAGAAAGTATAAAATTTGACTAAAATATTTCTTATGCTGGAACAGCCACGTCCAGCTTCAGCGCCCAACAACTAGCAAACTTCACACTCCTCCACTACGATAAGTCAACATTGGCTCGTACCTCACCGTGTCACCTTTATCTCAAAAGGCAAGGAGAAGTTCGACTAAGGTCGCCACTTCCTGTGGCATCGTCGAACCACCCCACGTCCTGTGGGGCGCAGTTTGTACGTTGTTAAACGGGCGCTTGCGCTTTTGTTCAGAAAAGTAATTCGATAGACAACACTATGTTAACTAAAATCCACTTACAAATCCGTTTGTTCCTCTGCTTCCCATTTTGCAACCTCCGTCCGAACGATAGGCGCAACTTCTTTACCTAATAATTCAATGGCCTTCATAACATCCGCATGGGGCATTGAGCCAACTGGAACATGAAGCATAAACCGTGTAATTCCAACGTTTTTACGTAGAAAAATAATTTTTTCAGCAACCGTATCTACATCGCCTACGTATAAGGCCCCTTCTAAACTTCGTGCTTGGTCAAAGCTTGCTCTTGTATATGCTCCCCAACCACGCTCTCTACCTAAAACATTCATTGCTTGTTGTGTAGGTGGGAAGAACTTTTCCACTGCGATTTCGATGCTTTCGGCAACAAATCCATGTGAATGCGAGGCAACCGTTAATTTAGATGGATCATGACCATTTCTTTCGGCAGCTCGCTTATATAGTTTTACAAGCGGTGCAAACTGGATCGGGCTACCACCAATAATGGCAAGAACAAGTGGTAGTCCAAGTACACCAGCACGTGCAACCGATTCTGGAGTCCCGCCACTAGCAATCCACACAGGTATTGGGTCTTGGACTGGTCGTGGATAGACCCCTCGATTTTGGATGGCAGGTCGATGCTTTCCACTCCACGTTACCTTTTCGGATTCTCGTATTTTTAGCAATAAATCCAGCTTCTCATCAAATAACTCATTATAATCATTTAGATCGTAACCAAATAATGGGAATGACTCGATAAAAGAACCCCGGCCGGCCATAATTTCTGCACGTCCATTGGAAATAGCATCTACTGTGGCAAAATCCTGGAACACGCGAACCGGATCATCTGAGGACAATACTGATACCGCACTCGTCAGTCTTATTCGTTTTGTTTGTGAAGCCGCTGCGGCAAGCAGCACTGCTGGCGCAGAAGCAGCATAATCTTGCCGATGATGTTCGCCAACACCAAAGACATCTAACCCAACTTGATCCGCCAATACAATTTCTTCAACAACCTCTCGAATTCGCTTTGCATGACTGATTACTTTACCTGTATGTACATCTGGAGTGGTTTCGACAAAGGTAGTGATACCAATTTCCATGTTATTGCCTCCTTTATTAGGATATTTATTTGTATAGTGAATATCAATTGGGTATTTCTTTCATCATAGATTATTTGACAAATTTTAGGAAGAGATTTGTATTATCCTCCTTTTGCTTGGATAAGACACTTTTCTTCTCAGTCTGAAGATGTATTCGTATTCCTTATAAAGTAGGGTTTTTTCATGCCTTTATTTCAGTCGTTAAGCCGACGACGAGAAGTTGATCTGCTTGTATGATGAACATATAAACGAAAATGTCAGGGGAGGTCTATTGATGAATATTGACATAGCACTCTTTAAAAGCATAACGGATGAGCGTATCGAACGATTAAAATGGCTAACATATGGAAATGAAACTTTTGATAATCCAAAGCGTATAAGTTCTAAGCAGCCAAAAGTGAAAAGAACTAATAACGTTGCATCTGCAAATGTAATGGCCTCCAAGTAATATTAATTTGAAGGTCTTTTTTAATTGACGCAAATTACAAATGAAAATAAATTGCAAATAAGAAAGGTGACGAAAATATGGGGGAAATAATTCAAGCTAATACAGATCAGCTTCATGAATTAACGAAGCTTGCAATTGATCTCTGGACTGACAATGACGTTGAAAAACTAAAGGAGGAGTTCGCTGAAATTATCGAATCGGATCAAAATAAAGTCTTTCTTTATTGTATAGAAAAGCGAGCAGTTGCCTTTATCCATCTTTCAATTCGAACAGATTATGTGGAAGGATCCAATTCTAGCCCTACAGGATACATTGAGGGGGCCTATGTACTACCTGAATTTAGACAAAAGGGAATATCTAAAAAGCTATTTTCACAAGGTAGGGAGTGGCTGATAAATAAAGGATGTCAGCAAGTTGGATCTGATATTGAACTAAATAATGAGGTAAGCTATCAATTTCATAAGAACATCGGTTTTAAAGAAGTCAACCGATTGATAGCATTCATTCAAGATTTGTAAATTGCAGGTATCAGCATACCTTTTGCTAAACTACCCCAAGTTACGTTAAAATAAGAACGTACAATCAGCTAGAATACAGCGGAGGTATGATTATTTATGAAGTGGCTGGAATTTTTTACATCTGAAAATTTAATTGATCTCGGAATTGCAATTGGGATCTTTTTATTATTCTTATTATTTAGGAAGATATTTACAAAATATATCTTTTCCTTATTACTTAAATTGGGTAATAAATCACCAACGCATTTCTTTACTGAAATCTTTATGGCATTTAAGAAACCAGTAGAATGGTTATTTGTTGTTTTTGGTCTTTATGTGGCAATCTCCTATTTTCCACATCTTAATCAAGGAAATGCATTCTTTTTACAAGTACTAAAATCGGTGTATATTTTTCTTATTACATGGGGTTTCTATAATTTTGTAGCATCAAACTCGATACTTTTCACAGGAATCAATAAAAAGCTGGAATTTGATAAGGATAACATCATTATCCCTTTACTTTCAAAAGCACTGAGATTTATTATTATCGCGATTGCACTTACCGTTATTTTGCAGGCATTCGATTATGATGTAACTGGATTTGTTGCAGGTCTAGGTTTAGGTGGTTTAGCAATTTCTTTAGCTGCTCAAGATATACTTGCCAATATGATTGGTGGATTTGTAATTATCACGGAAAAACCATTTACCATTGGTGATTGGATTGTCACTCCAAGTATTGATGGCACGGTAGAGGAGATTGCCTTCCGAAGTACGAAGGTAAGAACATCAGCAGATGCACTTGTCGTTGTACCAAATGCAACATTAGTTAAGGAGCCTATTACGAACTGGAGTAGAATGGAAAAACGTCAAAATTCATTCGATTTAACTTTAACGTTTGAAACGCCACAAGAAAAAGTAGAAACGGCAGTAAGTCAAATTGATTATTTGTTGAAAAATGATCCGAAAATTGATCAAGAATCAATTATGGTCAAATTTAATAAGTATAATGAAAATGGCTATAACATTATGGTTTATTACTTCACGAAAACCACTGCATGGGGAGAAAATTTAAGTATAAATGAGAAAGTAAATTTTAAAATTATGAAACTTCTCAGAGATGAGAGTATTGAATTAGCAGTGCCTACTAGGGCATTACACGTACAAGCTCCAAAGGATATTCAGGAAATGATGCAGGAATCTATGAAAAGAGGATCAGATCAGTAGAAAGAGAGGAGATACTAGCCTTTCTTTTCTTTTTGGCTATATGATAAAAGTAATAAATAATAAGCCTTCCCTTTTCAAAAAAAATTAGTACTAGGTAATAAAACTTTGTGATAAAATAAAGTTAAATGGCCTTTGAAAGAAAAAGTACACTAGTGGAGGAGAACAAAATGTATCATTTCGCAGCGTATGTAGTTAAAATAATCTTGAACTTATTTGGAAGGATCAAGGTTTTTCAAAAAGAGAAGATACCAGCATCAGGTGGCTATGTTATCGCATGTACACATACTGGTTGGGTAGATATATTGTGGTTAGGTGTTTCCTTACTTCCAGTCAAAATACATTATATGGCGAAAAAGGAATTATTTCAATCGGGTTTCACTAAATGGTTAATGAATGCCTTGAATGCTTTTCCAGTTGATCGGGAAAATCCTGGTCCAAGCTCGATAAAAACGCCGAGAAAACTACTGAAGGAAGGTAAAGTAGTTGGGATTTTTCCAAGTGGAACGAGAACGAGTGAAGAGGTTCCGTTAAAAAGAGGAGCTGTGACGATTGCAGCTTACGGCAAGGTGCCGATTGTTCCTGCAGCATATGTCGGTCCCAATAATTTTAGTGATTTATTAAAACGACAAAAGCCGAGAATTATTTTCGGGGAGCCGATCTATTTATCTAAAGACCAACCGATGAAAGAAGCAATTGAAACAATGATGGTTGAACTTAATGATGCATTTCATCATTTACAAAAGCAGTTAAAGAGTAATTAATCATTCTATTGATTGAAGAAACTCCCCGTGACATTTGTCAGGGGAGTTTCTTCATTGGTAGTTAAAAAAGCATAAAAACGTTCTTGACGAATATGTGCAACCAAGGCAGTTACCTGAAAACTTGGGTTTTACCTTAGTTTTCTAACAACAAGTAGTTTATAACACATTGTCAAAATGAACACGTTTATTTAATAAATAAATTAGTGGAACGCCTACCGCTAATACTACGAGTTCTCCCGCAGCGGTCGTTAACCATGAGAATAGGAATGGCAGACCCAATGCCAATTTCAATTCAAATGCAATGATGAACATATTAAATGAGAAAATAAGTGCGTTTATAACGAGTAATACTAACTTATTTTTAATATAGTTTGCTAGTAGGATAATAATTCCTAATGAGATGGCAGAATGTGCTACCCCAAATACAAGATCAAACCAGCCTAATGGTGAGAATAAGTTGGTAATAAATACACCTAAGACAATTCCGAAGAAGAACTTCTTGTTAAATATAACGAGATGGTTAAACATCTCGGAAATACGAAATTGGACATTCGTAAATCCAAATGGTTGGATAAGCAACGATACCGCAACATAGAGCGCTGCTAACAAACCGTTTACTACTAATGTTTTTACTTTCATTTCTAAATCTCTCCTTAGTTTTTTAGCGTGGGAGGGTCTCGAACCACGTTTCTTTTTAAAGCCATTGCATAGTATAGTACAAATTAATGAAAATGAAAAGAGACTATTTTTGGTAGTCGTATAGCGCTGTTTCAATATTTATCATCAAAAAAGGCGGTGAATCGGGGAGGGCATTATCAAGCTACCGATCCCCACTCTTCTCCGCCAATTGATTCAGATTCTCTTTCATTCTTCCTAGCACTATTTTGCGTTCCTCTTTAAAAGGAATTTCACCACGAAAATAAATCTTTTCTCCTGCTACAATTGTTTTTAGGTGTTTACTGACATACGTTGGAATAAAGCAAATATGTTTTCCAGTTTTATTGAAATAATATTTTTCTAAGTAGAGAAATCCATCATACAGTTCGGTAACAGTCGATGACGAATCACTATAATCAACATCAGGAAAAATGGCAATTGGATTGCCATCCATTAATGCCTCAACACTAATCTTGAAGGTTTGTAATATCTCCCTAGACCCTCGGTAAACAGGAATCCCTCTTCCTGATTTTAATAGTTTAGGAATGAAGAAGGAGATAGGCAAGGCAATCAACCTTGCGAGATACTTATTCCAGCCGAATCTTTCTGTAAATGTATAATCCGCATATTGTTTATAGCATGCTTGCTGATCAAGGAAGTCATGAAGCATCCAAGTGCGAACCGTCTTTGGGAAAGAGTTCAACATGACGAAAGGACCGAACAGATTTTGATGATGGGAAATATAGACAACAGGTTCATGTTCCGTCTTTGGAAGCTGAACATGATATTTAGGAAAGACCATTCGAACAAGTGAACGGTTGAATCGGAAAAACAGGCCATACTTCTTTTGCATTATTTTTCACCAATCTGTTCTGATTTTTCCGAGTCAAAAAGCGACCTTCTTCGGAAAAAACCAGAGGTGATTCTAGTGATAATGCTGAGCGAATCTCGAACGGATTTATAATAGGATCCGGCATTGTTGTCAAAGTAAAGAGTTTTAATCTCTACTTCTTGTATGGGAATTTTTCTTTCAATGGTATTAATTAACATATTAATTTCATATTCATATCGTTCGCCTCTTAGCTGAAGGAGCCATGGAAGGTCGTGGATTGCGATTCCTCGAAGTCCTGTTTGTGTGTCTACTAATTTTTCCTTGAATAACTTGTAGAAGATAAAACGCGTTATTTTATTACCGAAAATACTCTTCTTCGGCACGTCTGGTCGATTAAAGTCACGAACCCCCAGAATCATTTTATTTTCATTGGGAACTAATAAAGTAGCGATCTTGATTACATCTTCTATAGCATGCTGCCCATCCGCATCAGCGGTTATAACTCCAGACATATCGTTGAAATGCTCGCTAATGTAAGCAAAGGCGGTTTTTAATGCCCTTCCTTTTCCTAGATTGCGTTCATGTGTAAGAACGGTGCAATATGCCTGTTGACTTAATTCATTAAAAGTCGATAAAGAATCCTCGCTGCTACCGTCGTTCACGACAACAATATGCGCGATTCCATTTTTTGCTAAGGTTTCAACATAATCTATTAATATTTCTGTTGGATTGAGAGCTGGTATTGTTACGACACATTTTATCATTCATATTCACCCCATATTAAAATCAATAAGATGTCTTCCCTCTATTATAATATACGAGCATTAGAAATAGACTAAATTTGACTTTTATACCCTATGGTGAAAAT
The DNA here is from genome assembly GCF_003369575.1 of Oceanobacillus arenosus. Taxonomy (GTDB): domain Bacteria; phylum Bacillota; class Bacilli; order Bacillales; family Amphibacillaceae; genus Oceanobacillus; species Oceanobacillus arenosus. The sequence goes on from NZ_PIOC01000014.1 coordinate 37,320, forward strand.
ATGCTTGACATAATATCAATGTATTTATATAATACTTACATAAAGTAACTTGGTTTTAATTTATAATTAAGTATCAATACAATTACTCGGTTTTCATCTTACAATAAAGTAATGTGGAAAAGTGAAATAAAATAAGCTATGAAAGAGGACGAGATATTATGGAAAAGAAATTTTTTGAAAAACCATCGATCTATGTAGGGCAAGTTAATATTAATGTAACGAATTTGGAGCGTTCAATTACGTATTATCGCGATTTTATGGGATTTAAAGTAATCGACCAATCGAATGACAGAGCAGTGTTATCTGCAGACGGAAAAACACCTTTATTAACAATAGAGCAGCCAGCAGGCGTGTTGCCTAAAGAGGAAAGAACAACTGGGTTATACCATTTTGCGATTCTATTACCATCTCGTGCAGATCTATCTGCATTCTTAAAGCATATTATTCAAGCAACAGGGGGCCAAATGCGATTAGGAGCGTCTGATCACTATGTGAGTGAAGCATTATATTTTGATGATCCTGATGGAAATGGCATTGAAATTGCGCATGATCGTCTTGCTTCTGAATGGAGTTGGGCAGATAGTATCGTCGATATGGCAACTGTTGCACTCGACGGGGACAGTTTACTTGCAGAAACGAACCAAGAGTGGAAGGGAATGCCAGAGAATACACTAATGGGACATATTCATTTGCATGTTTCCGATTTAGACAAGGCAGATACGTTTTATATGAAAGGTCTTGGATTTAATATTACGACAAAATTCCCAGGTGCGCTATTCACTTCAACAAATGGCTATCACCATCATATTGGTTTAAATACTTGGAATGGTGTTGGTGCAAAGGCGCCGGCTAAAAATAGTGTTGGACTTAACTGGTTTACGTTAATGTTTCCTGACGAAGCTACTAGAGCCGGGATCATTGAGCAATTGCAGCAAGTTGGAGCAACTGTTGTGCGTGAGCAGGACTATTATGTGACCGAAGATCCATCTGGAAATGTAATTCAATTAAGAGTATAAGCAAATAGAAAGGAGCTCCTCATTTCATATAGGAGGAGCTCTTTATATTACTAAAAGTTAAGTTTATTTTTGGAGGAATTCGATGACTACACATCAAGATGATCAGACACCATTTGAAATTGGTATCTATACATTAGGAGATATTGTGACAGACCCTTTAACAGGAGAAACAATTAGTGCTGGCGAAAGAACACATGAAATAATTGAGGCTGCAAAGCTAGCAGATCAGGCGGGATTGGACGTATTTGGGATTGGGGAGCATCATCGTCTGGATTATGCCATATCCTCTCCACAAATGGTGCTTTCGGCAATTGCTCAAGTTACGAAAAACATTAAACTTACAAGTGCAACGACTGTATTAAATACTGTGGATCCTGTAAGGCTTTTTGAGGAATTTGCTACACTCGATTTGATTTCAAACGGAAGAGCGGAAATAACAGCAGGCCGTGGCGCATTCGTAGAGTCCTTCCCACTGTTTGGCTATCACTTTGATGACTACGATGCACTGTTTGAAGAGCATTTACAATTATTAATGAAATTGAATGAAAGTGAAAGGGTAACATGGAGTGGAAAATACCGCTCATCCCTGAATAACTCCGAAATTGCACCACGTCCTGCACAAGACAAACTACCGATTTGGACTGGGGTAGGCGGAACGATTTCAAGCGCAGCAAGAGCTGGGAAATATGGGACTGGTCTAACGATTGCGATGATTGGCGGGGAGCATGAACGATTTTTACCACTGATTGATGCATATCAAAGAGCAGGAAGACTAGCTGGAAATGCTGAAGGTGATCTAAAGGTTGGGGTTACCGGGCATGGCTTTATTGCTGATTCGATGGAGGAAGCGAAGGATGCATTCTATCCTTATTACGCACAGTACATGCAGTATATGAGTAAACAACGCGGTCAGCGTGGTGAGGTTTCTCGTGTAGCATTTGATTACATGACACGAGCCGAAAATGTTATGTTTATCGGAAGCCCACAGGAAGTAACGGAAAAGATTCTTTACCAGCATGAAATGTTTGGTCATAAACGGTTTATGCTGCAAATGGATATTGGCGGAATGCCGTTCAGCCATATTGCGAACACAATTGAACTCCTAGCTACAAAGGTAGCACCAGTGGTACGCCGTGAAGTGGCTAAGCAAGTAAGAAATGTATAACCAATCCCTGTTGAGGTTCAGATTGAACTTTGGCAGGGATTTTTTGTTTGTCGGTTTGGGGGATAGGAATATCAGCAGGAGAGCGAAGAGATCGGTAGGAGAAAAATGATATCAGCAGGAGAGCCGAGATATCACTCGACAGTCCAAGCGTCTAAACATCTCTCCAGAAAAGATCCCCTGGCAACTATTATTGCCAGGGGATCGTTCAATCAAACCTCTTATGCTTCATTTGAAATTAGGCCTTTAAACCATTTCGTTGCTGCTTTTACTTCATCAATTGTTAATTGGTGGCCGCGATTTTCCCAGTGTAATTCGACACTTGCACCAGCATTTTCTAATAATGCTTTCAATTCCTCTGATTCCGTGGAAGGGCAGATTGGATCGTTAGTACCTGCAGCTATGAAGACTCCTTTGCTTGAAAGGTTTGGCAATTCAATTCCCCTTCTTGGGACCATTGGATGATGCAAAATAGCTGCCTTTAATGCATCTTGGTAGTGAAAGAGTAAACTTGCTGCGATATTTGCACCATTGGAGTAACCAATTGCCACAATATTATCGCGGTCAAACTCGTATTTTGCTGCTGCTTCATCAAGAAATTCATTTAATTCCTTCGTACGGAATACAAGATCTTCTTCATCAAATACACCTTCAGCTAGTCTTTTAAAGAAGCGGGGCATGCCGTTTTCCAGGACATTCCCTCGGACACTTAATACATTTGCCTCTTTATCAACGATTTCTGCCAATTGAAGGAGGTCCTGTTCTGTTCCTCCTGTACCGTGTAGCAGTAGCAATGTTGGTTTTTCACTATCTATTCCTTTTTGAAATATGTGTTTCATTTAATGATTCTCCCTTCCTGATTTAACATTGATTGGTGGTAAACGAGTTTTCTAAGAAATACAGTGCATAAAAATTATTACGATCAAGGATTTCCGTTGGATGGAATTCACTTTCGCTGACAAATTTCCTGAATTGCTCGTGTTCAAAGTCATCTGTAGTCCGATAAGCAATATGATTAACCGTTCCAGCGTCAGCAAGCCCGTGGCCAGAGGGTGAGAGCTTGATATCGATCATATTTAAAAAAGTTGTACTGGATTTACTCCCCCAATTTATTTCGGTCTTTCAATAGAAAATATATCACCGATTTTGGCATAGTTCTGCCCAGCAAGTCGGCTAATCGCGCCAAGTTTCTTGGTGTTTATTCTTCCTTCTTCATAGATTGCTTCATCGATATGGAAACGGATAATCTTACCGATAATAAGGTCGGTTCCAATCGAATCCTCTTGGCCTAATTCAATCGCTTGTTCCAATGTACATTCAAAGCGAACTTTAGCTTCTTTAATGCCAGGCACAGAAATTGCTTCGCTATCAATGAGTGTTAAATTTGCTACGGTTAATTCACTAATATGTGGTGGGAGCGATGCAGCCGTTTTATTAATCTCTGCTACATTATCCACATCAACAATGTGAACAACGAATGCTTGATTATCGATTATATTTTGAGCAGTGTCTTTCCTTTTGCCATTTTTGCGTTGTGTAGAAATAGAAAGCATTGGCGGATTAGAAGAGACGATATTAAAATAGCTGAATGGGGCAGCATTGACGGTTCCATCCTTCGCAACACTTGTCACAAATGCGATTGGTCTTGGGATGATGCTGCCGATAAGTAATTTGTAGTTTTCGCGCTCAGTATTTTCTTTTGGATCAAAGGATAGCATCGCGTTTCCCCCCATTCTAATTATTTATCCAAATTTCTAATCTCAATCGGAATTAATGTTTGATTAAGCTGTTCACGATATTGTTCATATTGTGATGGTAATTTTAAATCATTTCCCATCGTTTCATATGACTCATCATGTGCAAAACCTGGTGGATCTGTTGCAATTTCAAATAAAATTTCTCCATGTTCACGGAAATAGACGGCATTGAAATAGTTTCGATCCCGAACTGGGGTTACCCCGTATCCTTGATTGCTCACAAAGTTTTGCCATTCGAGTTGATCTGCGTCATCTTTAGCACGCCATGCAATATGGTGAACCGTTCCAACGCCCATTTGCCCACGATCGATTGGAGTAGCCTTGAGATCAATAATATTACCAATATCCCCGTAAGATTTGAAACGGATTAGGTCACCCTCTACACCAATTTTCTCCAAACCCATCACATCTTGTAATGTCTTAGCTGTTTGCTCTGGATTAGTAGATAGTAGGATAGCACCACCGAATCCTTTGATTGCAACATCTGGTGTCACGTCACCAATGGTCCAATTATTATTGTCGCCAGATTCTCTTTCAACGAGCGCTAACTGCAGACCGTGTACATCTGCAAATTCCAGGTAGGTTTCGCCAAATCGCTCTGTCTTTTCGAATTTAATGCTGAATTTTGCTAGTCTTGTTTCCCAGAAGTGCAAGGAACCAGGTGGGATAATGTACGTCGTTTCCCCAACTTGCCCACCACCGATCTTTCCTTGATATGCATTTGCCCAAGGGAAGAATGTGATAATCGTTCCTGGTTTCCCACCGTCATTTCCGAAGTAAAGGTGGTATGTTCCTGGATCATCAAAGTTGATCGTTTTCTTGACAAGTCGTAAACCTAGTACTCCAGCGTAAAAATCAACATTTTCCTGTGGGTGACCAACAATTGCTGTTATATGATGAATTCCTGCTGTTTGTTTCATCGTAATGTCTCTCCTTTCTTTCCAACCTTTTTAAGGACGTCGATTACGATTTGTTTCTCTTCAGGTGTGATATCCTCAAATAGTGTTTCAATGACTTGCTGGTGCTTAGGGAACACTTCATCCATTAGCTCTTTTCCTTTGTCTGTTATTTGTATATAGACAACCCTGCGATCATCTTTACAATTAATCCTTTCTACTAGTCCATTCTTTTCCAATTTGTCAATCACATAGGTAATGGAACCTGTATTGATAAGTACCGCTTCAGAAATCTGTCGAATGGTTTGTTTCCCTTTGCTGTATACTGCTTCGATTACTGCAAAGTCCGATGATTTCATGCCGTGACCGCTAATATCCTTTTTGATAAGTTCTTCTATCGACTTTGATGCCTTCATTAAAACGACAAAGGCTTTTAATGATAATTGCTCACCCATAATGGAACCTCCCTTTCATAGGATGTAGAAAATAATTTATTTTGAATTAAAATATATTTAATTAAGTATAATATAGCGAATCTATGACCAAATGTCAATCATTAGGATGTACATATTTGCAGTAGAATATTGACATCTTTATCAGATGTAACTATAATGGTTACAACAGGAGGTTGCGAAAATGAAAATCAGCAGCAGATTTACCATAGCGGTTCATATATTATCACTCGTTACAATTGAAAGAACAACAAGATGTACATCGGAGTATATTGCCGAAAGTGTTAATACGAATCCGGTTATTATTCGAAAAGTTATGGGCAAACTAAAAAGTGCTGGAATGATTGCCATTCATCGTGGCCCTGGTGGAGCAGAACTGTTGATACCTTTGGATCAAATTACACTGCTTGATATTTATCGTGCTGTGGAAGTTGTGGAAGAAGGGGAACTGTTTCAATTTCATAATGACCCGAATCCGAATTGTGTTGTTGGTGCGAATATTCAAGGTGTGCTTGAATTGATCTTGTTTAAGGCGCAAGACGCAATGGAGAATATTCTGGACGAGGTGACAATGGAAGAGTTAGTTAAAGTGTTAAATAAAAAAATTGGCTAATATTGCCCATTTTTTCTTAATGATGTAACTATAAAGGTTACATCAAAATATACTTAGGAGGTTTTATTAATGAAGGTAGGAATTATTGGTGCAACAGGTAAAGCAGGTAATCTGATTTTGAAGGAAGCAAAAGAAAGAGGGCATGAAGTAACGGCGATTGTTCGAAATGCTGCGAAATTAGCGGATAAAGATGTAGCAGTTGTTGAAAAAGATTTATTCCAATTAACTGCAGAAGATTTACAGCCGTTTGACGTGGTTGTCAATGCATTTGGTACAGCTCCAGATACAGCTGAACAACATGTTGAATTTGGAAGAGTATTAATTACAGCACTTCAAGGTGCTAAAGAAACAAGATTAATCGTTGTCGGCGGAGCAGGCAGCCTTTATGTTGATGAAGCGAAAACAACGCGTTTAATTGATACGCCTGAATTCCCAGATGCATTTAAATCTATTGCGTCTAATCAAGGAAAAAATCTTGAGGATCTACAAAACGCATCAGGAATCAAATGGACTTTCTTAAGCCCTGCAGCTTTCTTCAATCCTGAAGGCAAACGGACTGGCACATACAAAGCGGGACAAGATAATCTCATTGTCAATGCACAAGGCGCGAGCCATGTAAGTTATGCAGATTATGCAATTGCAATTGTAGATGAAATCGAAAATGCTGCACATGTAAATGAACGTTTTACCGTTGTTTCGGATGCAGAATAAGCTAAAATAGTGATAAAAAGGGAATGATGGCCTTAGGCCAATCATTCCCTTTTCTTCTTTGCCTATTAATTGCAATCATAATGGCAATCAAGATAAACTTAACTGTAAGATTCAGTATACAAATGAAAGCTAGGGTGGAAAGATGAATAAACCGATAACGGATGATTATAGTATCAGTTTACAGCAAATTGAATTATTGGCACCTAGAATCAGTAAGGGCATACAAGTAGTGCTTGTGATAAGTGGCGAAATAACGGTTGAAACCAATAGCAGGTATTATCCATTGAAGGAAAATGATTTACTTGTGATTAACAGAAATCAGTTTTTTCAAGTAAAAGGAAGCGAACAAAATAGCGTATTAATGCTGAATATTTCTGATGTCTATATGGATAAAGCCTATTCTTCTTATCGAACAAGTCTATTTGAATGCTATTCAAGGGAAATCGATATGGGTAGAGAACTAATGGTTGGAAAGCTTCGCAAATTATTAGTTGAACTAATGCTTACCTACTATCGTCGTGATGAAAGCTATCAAATCGAAATCCAAGCATTTATAAGTGAACTATTATTAATTTTGATTCGTCGTTTCAAACAAAAAGGAAGCTTGCATGAAAAAATTGATACAAAGGACGAACGACTGACCCAAATAATAGCTTATATGGAAAAAAACTATGATCAATTGATCACTCTGGAAGAAATAGCACATAACTTTTATTTATCTTCAGGGTATTTATCTCGCTACTTTAAGAAAAAAATAGGTACTGGATTTAATCGCTATTTAATGAATATTCGCCTTGAGCATTCATTGAAGGATCTACTGTATACGTCAAATTCCATTTCGCAAATCGCGATGAAAAATGGCTTTCCGAACACAAAGTCATTTGCGACATTATTTAAGGAAATTTACGAAGAAACACCAAAAAATTACCGAGAAAAGCATCAAGTGGAGAGAATGGATTCGGTTAAGCACTATGATTTAGAAGATGCATCGGAAATAATAAATTCACCAAGTATTCTCGAAAGATTAGGTGCAATATTAGCAAAATCTAATGACACTTATAATAATACAGAAACAAAATCAGAAGAATTAATGCTCGATTTATCTCATGTTACCACTAGTCAAATACATCGTCCGAAGCATAATTTGATGATTGGCCAATTGAGAGAACTACTGAAGGAAAGCGTTCGATCACAAATATTGATGGTTGCTAAGGACATAAGGCTTGAAAACATTGGTGTTCGTAATTTAATTAAAGGTTCGACACTCATTCCTCCTGTTGAAACAGACGAGATAATTGCAACGACCTCTCCATATTATAATGCTGATTTCGCATTGAATTTTCTTAAGAAAAATAATTTATCATTATTTGTTCGGGTAAATTATAAGGAAATATCGGCAGACGAGGAAAGTTATTTTACAGAACTACATAAATTTATGAGTCATTGTATTAATGTTTATGGGAAAGCTTATTTAGAAACATGGCATTTTATGTTTTATGAATCTTATCCAACAGCTGTAAGTGGGAATAATTTGGAACGGGTGTATATGAAACTCTATCAAGCGTTAAAGGTGTATGCTCCCCATATTTCTGTGGGTTCTTACTTCCCCTTTGCATTTAAAAGAGGAAAGACAAGCGCGCAGCATGAATGGTTAATCACAGATGATGTTCCAATAGATTTCTTTGGCTATGAGGCAAACCAAAACGAAGTAATAAATTTTGAAGAGCTTGGTGATGACCGTTTCTCTTTAGCGGAGGGCTATATAAAAGAGAAGACAGATAAATTGCTCACTTATTTATTGCATCATAAGAAGGAACGGCCGCTCCATTTAATTAGCTGGAATACACTTTCGGGAAATACAAGACATACGAACGGGACTTTCTTCAGAGGGGCTTTAGTACTTAAAAATGCCTTTGAGGTAGCAGATAAAATTGAATCGATCGGGTTCTGGATTAATACGGAGCAACATGAGAAAGGAAGAAAAGAGCGGAATATTCCAATTGAAGGATTAGAGCTTTTTCATTACTTTAACGGAAAGAGACCAGCATATTTTGCTATGCAATTTCTAGAGCGACTGGAGGGAGAAATCGTTGTTAGTGGTGCAGATTATATTATGACAAAAAATGATCGGGGATATCAATTATTGTTAATGAATAGTAACATTATTAATCCGTATTATTCTATTGAGGACACATTTCTTAAAAAATTAAACAAGGATATTCATGTAATAATCACGAATATGGAGCAAGGAGAGTATCAGATTCGTAAACATGTATTTGATAAAAATAATGGCGCATTGTATACGAAATGGTGGGAGCTAAATAGTGCATACGGCATGGATATGGAAGTCATCGATTATATTATCCAAACAAGTCGGCCATCCTTGGAAATATTTGATGAAACGATCACTGGGGAATGGTCGTTTTACTCCTATTTATCGATAAATGCGATACACTTCTTTGATATTCGTAAAGCTTTGATTTAACACATGCTTTAATCACTTTCGATTCATGAATGTTTAATTAAGGACCTGTGAGGGGGAAAGAGGATTGACAAAATTTGTCAATCCTCTTTCGCATGTATAAAAAGAACGGTTATTTATTGACTAGTATATTTTATAGTAGAAAAAAGAGGGGGATATTTTCTTAAAAGGGATAAATAATAACTTATCCAAATACAGGAAATCTTTTACAATAAGAATGTGAAAAGAAAAGAGCTCAAAACTTTTCAATACAAATCAGCACTATTATCCAATTTATATTTTAGTAAATATGTAAGGAGAGGATGGTAATAATAAAACCATCTAAATTATTCGATTGCTTGGTAGAGAAAAGCGTAAATCTTACCTAGCAAGTTCTTATTTGTCATAAGCTTTAAATTATGTAGGAGGGTATTTATATTATGGAGTCAGGTTACAAAGGTACAAATAAAATGATCACAGGAATTGTGTTTGGTGTTCTTACATTCTGGCTATTTGCACAAGCATTACTAAATGTGGTTCCTGCTGTTCAAAAAGATTTGGGCGTTTCACTTGGAACAGTGAACATTGCCATTAGTTTAACGTCCTTGTTCTCAGGATTGTTTATCGTTGCTGCTGGTGGACTGGCAGATATAGTTGGTCGTAAAAAGATGGCTAATATTGGTTTTGTTTTAAGTATCATTGGTTCACTTTGTCTAGTTTTCGCTAATGGAGCAGTATTGCTCATTATTGGACGTATCTTAACAGGATTTTCGGGTGCAGCTATTATGCCATCCACCATTGCATTAATAAAAGAATATTTCGAAGGAGCAGATCGCCAGCGTGCTCTAAGTTACTGGTCCATCGGTTCTTGGGGAGGAACAGGGATTGCCTCATTCTTAGGCGGTGCCATTGCCTCATCTTTGGGATGGAGATGGATTTTCATCATTTCTATCATAGTTGCCATTCTTGGTATGCTTCTATTGAAAGCTACACCAGAGAGTAAACAAGAATCTGAAGGTGGTTTTAAATTCGATTACACTGGTTTAGTCATTTTTATCATCACCATGTGTGCTCTGAATGTATTTATTAATTTCGGAGCAACTCTTGGATGGACAAGCCTGACTTCCATTGTTCTTATCGTTGTCACAATCATAGGCTTGATTGTTTTCATAAAAGTTGAAAGTGGTAAAAAGATCGCACTGATTGACTTTGCTGTATTTAAAAATAAGGCATATACTGGTGCGACGATTTCTAATTTCTTGTTAAATGCAACTGCTGGTGCGATAGTTGTAGCCAATACGTATGTACAAGTAGGTCGTGGAATGAGTTCATTTCAAGCAGGTTTGTTATCACTAGGTTATCTAGTAGCTGTGCTTGTGATGATTCGTGTCGGAGAGAAAATATTACAAAAAGTAGGCGCAAAATTACCAATGATCTGGGGTACCATCATTACGACAATTGGTGTGGCATTGATGGGTTTAACTTTCTTACCAGGTGTTAGTTATATAATTTCTGAATTCATTGGATTTACACTATTTGGTCTCGGACTTGGATTTTATGCGACTCCATCAACGGATACATCTGTATCGAATGCTCCTGCTGGCAAAGTAGGGCAAGCAGCTGGAGTTTATAAAATGGCAAGCTCACTTGGTGGTGCATTCGGCGTTGCAATTTCCGCAGCTACTTATGGTGCAATCGCAGCAAGTGGAAATCTTGAATCAGCCGGTGCAATTGGTATGGCCGTAAATGTTATTTTTGGCATAATTGCAATACTATCTGTTATCTTTATGGTTCCAAATAATGCGGGTAAAACATCTAATGCTCCTCAAAAATAACCAGCTGGAAACCAAGCTAATAATTAGCAATTGGAAATGTAAAACGCGCGACTTTTAGTGGTGCTTTGGAAAAATAATTAAAGGGTGGTTAGATCATGAGAAGTAAATTAATGGAAATGTTAGAATCTCGTAAGGATGAAATGATTAAAATTCGCAGACATCTACACGAAAATCCTGAGCTTTCTTTTAAAGAAGAAAAAACAGCGAACTATATTGCTGATTTTTACCAAGGAAAAGATGTAGAAGTTGAACGGAATGTAGGGAATGGCTATGGCATTATTGTTACCATTAAGGGTGGAAAACCTGGTAAAACGATTGGTTTAAGAGCAGACTTTGATGCATTGCCAATCACAGAAGAAGCGGACGTCCCATTTAAATCGAAAAATGATGGGGTTATGCATGCTTGTGGTCATGATGCACATACAGCATACATGCTTGTATTAGCAGATTGCCTTATTCAATTAAAGGATCAAATTAATGGTACGATTAAAATCATTCACCAACATGCAGAAGAACAACCACCAGGTGGCGCAAAAAGTATTGTTGAATCAGGTGTTTTAGATGATCTTGACAATATCTTTGGTATTCATATCCTTCCACTTGCACCAGCAGGTACGGTTGGCTATCATAGTGGATATTCCTTTAATGGTCGTTCATACTTTAAACTAAAAATTAAAGGAACGGGTGGACATGGTTCTTCACCACATATGGCCAATGATTCCATTGTAGCTGGAGCTTATTTTGTTACTGCAGTACAGACGGTTATTAGCAGAAGAATGGACCCAATGAAAGCGGGCGTTATTACAGTCGGTTCCTTTGATGGTAAGGGAAGCTTTAATGTAATAAAAGATAGCATTGAACTCGAAGGAGATATTCGCTATTCTGATGACGATGCGAAAGCAGTCATTGACAAAGAATTCCACCGTATTGTAAAAGGAATTGAAGAATTATTTGGTGTAACGTGTGAGTTAACATACACATCGGATTACCCACCATTGTATAATGATCCAGAAGTAACTGCATTTGTTGCCGAAGCATTAAAAAATTCCAAGGATCAGGATATGAAAGAAGTGGTAGAATTTCCGAAACTATCCCCATCTGAAGACTTTGCGTATTATTTAGAGAAAATTAAAGGCTGCTATTTCTTCATCGGCTGTACACCAAAGGGCGTTGAAAAACCTTACTTCAATCATCACCCTAAATTTGATATTGATGAAGATGCCCTTCTTGTCTCCGCGAAAGCAGTGGGTAATGTTGTTTGTAGTTATTTTGAACAAGAAAATGCATAATAAATACCCGAGCCAGTATTGGCTCGGGTTTTCTATTTATTCGACAAAATTCGGGGAGTGACAGGCACCTTATAATATACTAACTCACTCTTCCGCCTTCAATAACTGCATTTGTTTATTAAATAATGTTGGATATGAGAGGAACCCAAGTAACACACTCGTTACAACCACTGATGTTAAGACTAAGAAAAGAATGAGTAATTGGAATTGCACAGCTTGAACGGGATCCGCGCCAGCAATAATTTGACCACTCATCATGCCAGGGAGTTGGACAAGCCCAATTGTTTTCTGGCTTTCAATTGTGGGAATTGTACTTGCCTTGATCGAAGTAATTAATTGTGAATGAATTGCTTGCTTTGACGTTCCACCAAGTGATAGGATAAGCTCTATTTCATCCTGATGAGCATCTATCTCTGCTATGAATCGATTAAGGAATAGAATTGAAAGCACCATTGAATTTCCAATCATCATACCGCTGATCGGGATAATGTATTGTGCTTCGGCTGGAGTAATATGGAATCCTAGTAAGATACCTTGTGTTAATATCTCTACAAAAATAAATGTCACAATTAACTTCCAAGTGATACCTTTAATTGAAGCGCCTTTTCTACGGGCGTTTTGTGTTGCAGCACCAATCATTAATACGATCATTAAGGTGATATAGATTATACTCTGAGAATCAAAAACGAATTGTAGGATATATCCCACTGCAAGCAACTGGATAATTGAGCGAACCGCTGCAATTATTGTGTCCTTTTCTAATTCTAACTGCAGTGTTTTTGATAATATGATTGGGATTAGGACAAAAATTAGTGCTAGAGATAATGTAAGAAATGTCATGCTAAATCCCCCTTAATGAATTGTTTAACTTGATCATTCTGAGGGTTATCAAGAAAGGAGCTTTCTCCTGATTCGATAAGTTCGCCATCTATCATTACCCATGAATATTCACCAATCGTTATAGCTTGTGTTAAATTATGAGTGATCCAAACAATTGTCGTGCCATATTTCTGATTGATTCTAACAATCAGCGCTTCAATATCCTGCTGGGATACGCGATCAAGTGAAGAGGTAATTTCGTCAAGTAATAAGATTTTTGGCTTATTAACGAGGGTACGAGCAATCGAGACCTTCTGGCGCTGACCACCAGATAAATCCTTCACATTACGATTTAAAAATTCCTCATCGAGCCCGACATCCTGCAATAATTCCTTTGCATCTTTTTCTGTAAGTTCGCTCCCTTTCAAAGTTAATGGCAATGTAAGATTTTTCATGACCGTTCCGCGAATCATTGTTGCGCTTTGGAGTGCTAGTCCAACATTCTGGCGCAATTCAATCGGGTTATATTGATCAATCTTCCTCCCATCAATCTGAATTTCCCCTGAGTTAGGAGAAATAAGTCGATTGCATAGCTTAAATAATGTCGTTTTTCCTGCGCCAGAAGGACCGACTAATGTCGTAATTTTGCCTTTTGGGAATAAACCATTTATATCCTTTAATATTAGCGTGCCGCGATCCGAATAATTGACATGATCAAACTGGATTGCAGCTTCATAATACTCTGCCATATATCTTCTTCCTCATTTCACGATTTATAATCAAAATTAATTATATTGTATCAAAGAAAGGAGAACGAATAAAAGGTAAAATACTGATATATTCGAAAATACGCCGATATCTCCCATTCACACGCAGATATTCGACAAAACTCGGGGAGTGACAGGCACTCAAAAAGCAAGCGCCAATTTATTTGGCGCTTGCTTCCATTACTCTTTTTTGAATTCCCTTTTCTTTGTAAGCAGACGTTGAAATTCCTGGTCTAATTCCGCTGTTGGTTCGAAGCTAAGCTTGCTTAGCACTTCCGTAATTCTTGTTTCAATTCGCAGTAATTCTTCCTCGGCAGCATTGGGTTCCATTTGTGGAACATCGTTCTTATATGCTTCATATGTTCCTTCAAACAGCTTTATTTCTTGATCTTCAATCGACAATATCCGATTGGCAATCGTCGCAATAAAACGTCGATCGTGGGAGACAAGGAGAATGGTTCCTTGATAATTGGCAAGAAGATCCTCCAATGCCTCGACCGCTTCAATATCTAGAAAGTTCGTTGGTTCATCTAAAATTAACGTGTTAATATCACGCACAAATAATTTAGCAAAGGCTACTTTTACACGTTCCCCACCACTTAGGACCTCCACCTTTTTATACACATCTTCACGGTAAAAGTGGAGTCTAGCAAGAACCGTGCGAATTAAAGTTTCGTCCTGCTTCGATGTCGAACTGACATTTTCCAAAATCGATTGATTAAGGTCCAGAACATCTAAATTTTGGCTAAAATATCCTGCTTCCATTGCAGGGGAGATGGAAATACCAGCTTCATGATTGATAATCATTTTAATGAGTGTTGATTTTCCTACCCCATTTTTGCCGATTATCCCAATCCTGTCTCCACCTTTTATCTGAAAGTAAACTGGATTCCAAAGGATGCGTTCATTTATTTTTCCTTCCAGGTTTTCTACGCGTAATACGATCCGTCCCTTGAAGCTTTCTTCATTAGGCAAAGCCATTTTTATTGGCGGAGCTTCTTTTACCTTCTCTACTTCTTCTAATTTCTCGATTCGAGTTTCAATAGCCTTCGCAGCTTGATTCAATTTCTTTTGTTTTTTTGCAAAATAAGGTTTGGCACCGGTAATGCTCGCTTCAGATCTGCTCACGCTTTTCGGCGTCTTTGTAGCTCGTTGCGCCTTTTGTTCCTTCAATTGTAATGCATTCTCCAATTGTCTTTTCTTATTTACATACTGCTCATAGGCATTTGCCTGGCTTTTCCGTGCCACTTCTTTCTGTGCAATATAATCCGAGTAGTTGCCTTTGAATGCTGTTACTGTTTCATTGTCTAACTCCCAAATCGTATTACAAATGGAGTCTAAGAAGGCACGGTCATGGGAGACGATAATTAATGCCCCTTGCCACCTCGTGAGCTGTTTTTCTAATTTCTCGATATGCTCCGTGTCCAAATTAGTTGTTGGTTCATCTGCAAGTAAAATGTTTGTTTTCCTGGCGATGGAGCGGTTGATATATTCTTGGGTTACTTCTCCGCCACTTTGTGTTGTATTTGTGTTCTTTAATTGTGGAAGAAGCTCTTTAGTTGCCTGGGTATGGATTGTCCCTTCGCTAATTGCCCTTTTTCCTGCGAGCATTTCCAATAACGTCGTCTTGCCGCTCCCGTTTCTTCCCACTAAACCGATCCGATCACGATTTTCAATCTGGATATGCTCGATATTGAATAATAGCCGATCCTTTACATAATATTTCAAGTTGTTTATTTCTAATAATGTCATACACTCATCCCCATTTCCTTCTGTGTTGGAGACACAAAAAGGCCTCCTAGCCATATTCAGAATAGGAGGCATAAAGGGATACAGATAATTAGGGATATAGAGATCCATCCCACCTGTAAACCAAGGAAATCACCAATCCTATTCTGAAAAATTCAGTTTATGACATCGTTAAAAAGACAGAATTAGCTTCTGTTCTTAAAGATGCCTTCAGTTGAATGTTTTCAAAAAATAGGATTAGTATTTCATGTTCTCTTGGTTCACCCTTCCGTTTTCAATTACTAGTATTATATATGATGATCGAGTGGATTGTCTACTGAACTTGGGGTGAGAAAATAGTAAAGAGGCATGGTCCCCACAGGGAACATGCCTCCTACCCCTGTTATTACAGGGTGCACACGGAAAATTTATTGTTTATTTCCAATTTCAATCTTTCCATTTCCAAACTGGTTTAACCGACAATCACTTGCTAAGCTCGCCAATGCGATGCAGCTTGGGTAGTCTGACTGTATACGATACAGTTCTAGACGTTTGAAACTACTCAGCTTCAAATCCTCCTAATTTGTCAGTCAGCTTCCATTAGCACTTTCACAAAAAATTACTTACCGTTCTTTCATCTTGCCACGTGAACGAAATCAAAATTACCAGATCCTAGACGAGCAAATTACTAAAAGCTAAAAAGTAAATTTTCCGCCAAGGCTGTGCATTTCTCCTCATTGAAGTTCATCTGTAAACAAGTTGTACATCACAAACTACAAGTTACTTACAACATTCATTTCAATGGTAGTTCGCCTTGTACTTATTGTTTACCCCCATTCATTTATTATAAACCTCTTTCTAAAAAATATTGTAGCTTTTAAGTGATTAATAATATTTCGTAATCTATATAAAGTGCGGATTAGTTTAATGAGCTAAGGGCTCCTCAGCCAGCCGCTCCAGAAATACACTACGCGCATCTTAGGGGAGCTGGTGAGCCAGCTCGCGCTGTCGCACTTCGTAGTCTCACCTAGGCTCTTCTTCCCGCAGAAGTCTCCGTGTATTTCTTCCGCTAGGTTTGTGAAGTTGTTATTTTTAGCATTTTCTTAAAAATAGGAGTCAGCATTCTTTCTCTAAAGGCCGTTGATTGTAGCGGAGGACAGGAGACTCCTGCAGGAAAAGCGAAGATGTTGAGACCACAGCGTTCTTTGCTAGGGGCGCAGCTCGAGCCCTCCAGATGCGCGACTGTCCGGAGTGGAAATCAACATAGCTCCTACTAGTCCGTACTTTATCAAAACAACAGCTAACGATACAAAATTGACCCAAGAAGAAAAAAATGCTTTACACACAGCCATTATTTTTATATAGTGAAGGTACCTAATAATTCTAGGTAGGTGAGAAAATGTTTAATCGTGAGCTTGTGAAGGGGAGTACATCACTTCTCGTTTTACAACTATTAAATGAACGTGACATGTATGGTTATCAATTAGTAAAAGAAATGGATCGCCGTAGTGACCATAGCCTGCAAATGAAGGAAGGGACATTATACCCTGCACTTCATAAAATGGAAAAACAGGAGTACATCGAACACTATTGGCAGGAGCAAGAAAAAGGCCCCGCACGTAAATATTATCGGATCACCTTAGAGGGGAAAGACATTCTTGCTGAAAGAACAACGGAATGGCATCGTTATGTGCAGGTGATGAACAATTTAATCGGGGACAGTGAAACATGAGTTCCTCAGAAGAAGATTTATTTAGATCCATCGCTTCCTCTCATTTCTTTAAGGAATTAGAGAAAGAAATCGGCGATTATTCAGAGAAGGAAAATATCCTGCTTGAGTATGAAATGCATGTCTATGATTTGCTGCAGGAAGAAGAGTCAATGAATGAAGAAGCGCTATATGATGTACTCGTAGACAGATTAGGGACGCCGAAGGAACTTGCGGCGATGTGGAAGCAAGAAACCTCGATTACACCGAAGAAAACCCAATGGCTATTTGTCTTGCTTAATATCGCTATTTTTATTGGTGGAATCCTGCTGACAATTAGCTATAATGCCTTTGACTGGGATTTGGTTGAATATCTGTGGGAGGTACTTTCGGATGCAAGATTTTTAGTTATCCTAGTCTATATGCTGTTTTGGGCCCTTTTAGGCTATGAAATTGGAAAAGAATTTGGTCAGGGTGGATACAAGCTTTTGAGAAAAACCTTTGCATTTTCAATTTTACCAAATATCGGCTTCATGTACTTAGTTGTGTTTAAATTTATTCCATATGAGTGGTTTGGATCGCTTTTGAGTGTTCGCTTTATTATGATATGTATTTTCTGTACGATAATCTTGTATCCAATAAGCTGGGTCGGATATCGATGGGGCAGGAGAGCATCAATATAACTTATCGGATTTGGAAGTATAGAGCTTCTTAACTGATAAATGTAAAGGAACTGGATTGGAGCAGGTAATTCAGTTCCATGCAAAATATGTTTTGATCACATACATAGTATATCTATGTATGTAGATATACTATGTATGGGAGGGAATATGGTGGAAATTCAACTAAAGCTGAAAGACTGGCTATTTTTACTTGTTTGTTTCGGTTTAGGGATATTGGCAGAGCTTAGTTTCTTCCATGGACGAATTGGCTTAGCGTATCCATTATTTATTACTGGGTTTTATTTCGTTATATTTCTCAGATATCGATTATCCTTTAATCATCGACGAATCGGTTTACTTATAATGATGGTTGTTTGGATACTTGCAGGAAGTTTTTTGTTTATTGATACTGAATTCTTCTATGGTCTAAATATTTTTATTATCCCTGCGCTCGTTTATTATCATCTTGTATTAATTACAAGTCCAAAGAAATTGAAATGGGAAAGACTGGGCTTTATGCGCATGTTAACCATGAAACTACAAGAGGGCATTCAATATAGTATGGCGTTTTGCAAAATGCTATTTCGTCGGACATTTAAAAATATGGACGAAGCAGCAATCCAGCTTGTAAAACGGATTTTCATTGGTTTGGCAATAGGTATTCCTTTACTTCTTATTGTTATAGCATTGCTTATGTCAGCAGACGCTGTGTTTGAGGAACTGGTGTTACATTTGCCGAATTTCATTTTTCAACTGAGTTTTCAAGAGTGGATTTTCCGAATCATTCTCGTTATTATCATTACGCTATTATTCTTTGGAATCTTTCAAGTATTACATGTTCGGTCAAAATCTAAACAAACGAATGATTTCCAACCTCAAGAAGAGAGAAAGAGAGTTCGCTGGGATGCTGTAACGGCGATTACGGTCTTAGTCATGTTGAACGCTGTATATATATTATTTGCCGCTATTCAGTTGCCCTACTTCTTTAGTGATGGATTACTTGGTGGATTTACCTATGCATCTTATGCGAGAAGAGGATTCTTTGAGCTCTTATTTGTTACATTAATTAACTGGACGATTTTAATCAGCTGCTTGAAGCTAGTGAATATGCAGGGAGGGCGAATGAAACTTACATTAAAGATATTATATACGCTGCTTATTGCTGTTAGTGGTATTATGTTGGCTTCCGCATATCAGCGATTGAGTATGTATGAAGCTGCATATGAATTTACATTGGATCGTATTCTAGCGCATGCCTTTATGATCTATCTTATGGTTATCTTTGCTTATACCTTTATACGAGTTTGGCTAGAGGGCTTAACATTACTACATTTCTATACGATCACGGCACTTGTATTCTATGCAGCGCTGAATGTGATGAACGTGGAACAAATTATTGTAAATAATAATTTGGAACGATTCGAACAGACAGGGAAAATTGACATTTATTATTTGGATTCTCTCTCTTACACAGGGCTTGGCGGATTACTGGCGTTATACGAAATTGAACCGGATTATCCCGAGTTAAGAACGGTACTCCAAGTCCGCAAAGAAGAAGTGAACAATGCGCCAAAAAGCACCTGGCAATCGTTTAATTTCACTAGACAAGAAGTAACGGAAAAAATGATGGCATTAAAATTTACGAATGAATAAGAAAGGTGAGGTGGGATACGATGTTTTCGTCAATTCCAGAGCATGTTGCGATTATTATGGATGGTAATGGAAGATGGGGGAAGGCAAGAGGGCTCACTCGAAGTGAAGGGCACTATGCAGGTGTGGAGGCAATGGAAAGAGTAATTGATGCATGTATCGATATCGATATAAAAGTCCTAACCCTATATGCATTTTCCTCTGAAAACTGGTCCCGGCCTAAAGCGGAAGTGAATTATTTAATGTATCTTCCAGTTAAGTTTTTCAATCAGAAGCTACCCGGATTTATGAAAAGGAATATTAAAATTCTTGTTTCCGGCGATATAACAACGATTCCCGCATCCACCAAGAAAGCAATAACGAAGGCTATAGATAAGACAAAGAACAATACTGGTTTGATTGTAAACATTGCCTTCAATTATGGTGGCAGAAACGATATACTCCAGGCGGTTCGGCGGATGGCTGGGGATGTGCAAAACAATCGACTTGAATTGGACAATATTGACGAAGAATTATTTGAACGTTATTTATATACGAAGGCCCTGCCGGATCCTGACATCCTCATCCGTACTGGTGGAGAGAAGCGGATTAGTAATTTTCTTCTATGGCAATCAAGTAATGCAGAATTATATTTTACAGATGAATATTTCCCTGATTTCAATAAGGAAAGTCTTTTGGAAGCAATCGGTTCTAATGTGGCAAGGCATGCAATTGCGGAGTGATGAATCGATTGCTGGATACAACTTTATAAAGAAGGATATTGCGGATATAATGAAACAATGAGGATTGCAATATCCTGCTACACCGACTGTGCTAGACAGGGACTTACACTGCTGTTGCGTTCATTATACAGATTGTTTAATGAACCTTTATATACTAATTCAAAACATCCCTCCTGCCGTAAATCATCTGGAGTGATTAAAGACAAAGGCTTTCGAAATTGAACAATACCAACTTCATGAAGTACGGTCGCGACAAATTCTGAACAAAAGAAAGCTTTTTCCCTTTGGATTGGTTTATTCACTAATACTGCAAATAGCCCTAGGAAGTTGTATTTATAGCAATGCTTTTGTAAGGCTATCTGTTGCATGAATTGCTTTAAATCCTTTATTTGCTCTTCTGTAACGGTGCAACTGAGGATGATGCATTTCGCGTGTTGAAATAGACCCGTACGAACATTTTCTTTAACAAATCCGCCGATAAACGGATTACTGGGATTTTTTCTGCCAAAGCTATACGTTTCTAATAACTCAGAATCAAATGCAATCGATGCATGATTATATGGTTTTTTCGTATAAAACTTTATCGTCCTCGTAAATAATGTTCCTGTATCCGTTAGTAGTAAATAAATTTTCTTCTCAGTCATTATTAATCTTCCTTTAAATTCATTCTGTTACTTCTACATTTATATTAATGAATTTATTAATAGGAGATAACCAGCTTAAGAAATAGTTACTTGTAGGTCTCAAGACGTATTCTGTAGTAATCGTGAAGGTGCTATCGAAGAGATTAATTTGGTAGGTAAGTAAGTATAACGACCTTCTTACCCACATAAGTGCAACTTTTATATTAATTTCCCGAAGTTAGTGGTTCATAGTGCGTCGAGAATAAATGCTTCAATGATTCCTTTGGTGAAACGTGTAGCTTGGCACCATTTACGGCAATTGGTCCTTCATTAAATCCGCCAGCAATTAAGGCAAGCTTGCTCGGATAGTTCGCGACATCACCAATAGCGAATATTCCAGGGATTGATGTGGACATTGTATGATCCACAACAATAGTGCCGTTCTCTATGTTTATCCCCCATTCAGTGATTGGTCCAAGGTTAATTTCAAAGCCGTGATTGACGATAACATTATCAACTTCGATTTCTCTTAAGTCATTTCCATCAACTTGCTTCACAATTGCGCTGGTCATTTGTCCCCCCATTCCCTTAAGTTCAAGCAGTTCATAAGGATTTAGCACATCTACCGTTGAATGGATCATTTTGCTTACATTGCTTTCAATTCCTGTGAACATCGGTTTGCGATAGATTAATGTAACTTTATTCGCTATTGGCTCAAGTTCATTTGCCCAATCAACGGCTGAATTACCTCCACCAGAGATAAGGACATTTTTATCCCGATAACTTTCCAGCTTTTTAATCGAATAATGGAGGCTTTTCTCTTCAAAATCAATCGCATTTGCAAGATTAAGCTTAACGGATTTCAATGAACCAAACCCTGTTGCTAGTACAATCGTCTTTGTATAATGCTGTGCTCCATTGTTACTCGTTAACAGAAAAGTGCCATCCTCTAACTTTTCCATATGTAGGACTTGTTCATTCAATATGATTGCTGGATCAAAGGTCATTGCCTGCTTAATTAGGTCTTCGGTTAATTTTTCACCAGAAATCATTGGTATTCCGCCGATATCTCTAATAATCTTTTCGGGATAGAAATAAGGAACCTTTCCCCCGAGATATGGCAAGAATTCAATAACCTTCGTTTTCATTTCCCTCATACCACTGTAAAATGCAGTGAATAGCCCAACAGGACCACCACCTATAATCGTTATGTCGTAGATATCTTTTTGTTGTACCATAAGAAATCCTCCCGTTCTATTTTACTTTCATTAATAAATAGATAAAATATGGTGCGCTTAAAATTGAAACAACAATACCAACTGGGATTTCCGATGGTGCCAAAATATTCTTGCCAATTGTATCAGCAACCATTAGAAGCAATGCACCGATTAAGGTTGATATTGGGATAATCAGCTGATGTAACGGGCCAATCAGCTTTCTTGCTATATGTGGAACAACTAGACCTAAGAAAGCAATTGCCCCACCCGCTGCAACTGCCGCGCCTGCTAATGCAACAGCAATCAGCAGTAATATGCCTCTTTCTTTTTCTACTTTAATTCCTAGTCCCGCAGCTACTTCATCGCCAAGATTGAAAACATCCAATGCCTTTGCTTTATAAATGCCAATTGGGATTAGCAGAAATGCCCACGGCAATAGTGCGAGTACGAAATTCCAATTAGCATTCCATATATCCCCGGCAAGCCATACGGTCACTTGGCGATAGTTCTGCGGATCCATTTTTAATTGTAATATAGTAAGAATAGCACTGAATCCTGCATTTACGCCTATCCCGACCAAAACGAGGCGAATTGGATTGACGCCACTTTTCCAAGCTAATAAATAAATGAGTACTGCTGCACAGATTGCCCCGAATAATGCAGCAAACGGCATGAGGTAAATCGATTGCAGTCCTGTTAAGGTCAGTATATCTTGGAAAAAGTAAATGTATAAGACAACAGCGAGTCCTGCACCAGTATTGATCCCTAAAATTCCAGGATCAGCAAGGTCATTCTGTGTTACACCTTGCAAAATGGTCCCGGAAACAGCTAGCATTGCCCCGATTAATAATGCCAAAACAATGCCAGGTAAACGGAAGTCAAACAATATCAGAGCCTGCTGTTTTGTTCCTTTATGTAATAGCGTATCGATTACTTCCATTGGCGCAATCCGGATTACCCCTGTACTTAAACTAATGAAAAACATGACAATGATAAGAATGCTTAGTGTTATCATTGCCCAAATAAATCTTTTCTGCTTTCTAATTTTTACTGTGGTCATTTACTTCCACCTCCACTATTCCGCGCTAAGTAGAGGAAGAATGGAACACCAATGAGTGAAGTAATTGCTCCAACTGGTGTTTCAAATGGTGCGTTAATTAATCTCGATACTAGGTCAGCAAGTACAAGTAGTAAAGCACCAAAGATTGCGGATGAAGGTATAATCCATCGATAGTCTTTTCCCATAATAAATCGAGTGATATGCGGTATGATCAAGCCAATGAAGCCGACTGCGCCCGCAATTGAGATAGAGACCCCGGTTAATACTAGGACAGAGACAATGCCAAGAATTTTTATTAAGGTGTTATTTTGCCCTAATCCTGTTGCCATATCCTCGCCTAAGCTAAGGACAGTAATAGATTTTGAGATGAATAAAGCAATCAACATGCCGATGATTCCGGAAAGGACGAGAAGTTTTACAGCATTCCAATCTGCACTATCAAGCCCACCAGCCATCCAAAATCCTATTTCTTTTTCTAATTGAAAATGCAAGGAAATAACGGAGGAGACTGAACGCAGTAATGCTCCAATTGCCACTCCAGCTAAAGCTAATTTAACTGGAGTTAATCCTCCAGAGGACAACGTTCCAATAATGAATATGATTGAAACGGCTATACCTGCCCCAAGGAAGGATGCGAATGTTCCACCTAAATTCGATACAGTAGGGTAGAATGCTAAAATAATGACAAGCGCAAATGCAGCTCCATCAGTAACCCCCATTATAGACGGGGATGCGAGCGGATTCCGAGTCATTCCCTGCATAATTGCCCCTGACACTGCAAGAAACGCGCCGATTAGAACTGCTGCAATTGCTCGCGGCAGCCGCAACTCCTGTATTACTTGATGGGCTGTTATATCAGGCTGGAAGTGAAAAACAGCCTGCCATACTGTTTCAATCGGTACCTTCGTTGATCCATAAGATACAGATAGGCCAATGGAACCGATAAGGGCTATAATTGCTATCAAGTTGATGATTGTTTTTAGTAGACTGGAACGGTTAATAAATGCCTGCATATGGATCTCCTATTTTCTATATATAAACTAGAAATTAAATTGACTATTCTATTGAAATTGATTATCATTATCATTAAATTGAATTATATCATAAAGGAGATATCATGATGAATATAAATGGTAAAAAAGAGTTTCTTTTTTTTAGTATAATGATTTTTATTACACTGTTTCTAGCTGCTTGTGGAAATAATAACAACGCATCAGATCCGGAATCAACGGATGATGCAGTAAATACAGAAAAAACAGGAAAAACAGAAGTAACGCTTGATTCCGAAAAAGGGGAAGTTACGATTCCATTAGGTGCTAAGCGAATTATTGCACCGTTTCATGAAGATGCACTACTAGCACTCGGTATTACACCTGTTGCTAAATGGGCAATTGGGGAAAGTCTACAATTTCATTTAGAGGATAAGCTGCAAGATGTACCAAAGCTTGAATGGACATTGCCGTTAGAACAAGTACTGAGTCATGAACCAGATTTGATTATTTTAGAGAATAATATGGAGAACTATGAAGGGACATACGAGGATTATAATAAAATTGCCCCAACCTACGTTATGACCGAGAAAACCACTGGAGATTGGCGCAAACAGATTGAAGTATTTGGCCAATTGCTAGGAATGGAAGAAGAGGCAAAACAAGCTTTAACTGGATATGATGACCTGGTAGCCAGTGCAGGGAAGCAATTAGAAGAAGTGATTGGGGATGAAACGGTTGCAGCGATTTGGGTAATTGGCGGTAAATTCTTCGTATTTGAGAAAGATCGTCATAGTGCAGACGCTCTCTATTCAGAAGTTGGGTTGCATTATCCTTCATTTATTGAATCATTAGGTAAGGCAACTCCAGAATGGAACCCGATCTCTCTGGAAAAACTATCTGAACTTGATGCGGACCATGTCTTCTTACTGGCAGCAGAAGGTGAAGAAGGAATTGAAACATTAGAGAATAGCGAAGTGTGGCAAAGTATCTCGGCAGCTCAAAACAACCAAGTATATATACTTGAAGATGCAAGCAGCTGGACAAATAAAGGGCTAACAGCATCTAAGAAAACAATTGATGCTGTATTAGATACATTAGTGAAATAATAAAAATGCTGTCTTTCTTTTTAGGTGGACAGCATTTTTTTACAGTTAGAAGGGTATGAAGATTTCCCTATTTTAATGCCATTGACAATAGAAGTGTCGTCCAGCTCCAGCATCCGTGCTCCGTAAATCGCTAAACGGGAGACTGCGCTTTTGATGCTTATAAATGAGAGTTATTATCATTGACATATCTTTATAAAGGAAATAGACTTAAAGTAACGTAATGTTAAGAACAAAAACATATACATGGATATGTGTCTCTGTATGCTATGATGGGGGAGTGCTTCCAATGCAAGCATTAACAGCAAAAGATTTAACGTTGGGTTTTGGAGATAAAATTATTATTGATGATTTAAATATAGAAATACCTAAAGGCGAAATTACGGTTTTAATTGGTCCAAATGGCTGTGGGAAATCGACATTACTTCGTGCGTTGGCCCGTCTGCTTCAGCCGAAAAGCGGGACGGTTATATTAAATGGAAAAGAAATTGCGAAGCTGAAGACGAAGGATGTGGCGAAGAATCTAGCGGTTCTGCCACAAAGTCCAATTGCTCCAGATGGTTTAACCGTTTATGAGCTTGTGAAACAAGGAAGACATCCATATCGCAGTTTCATGAAGCAGTGGTCAAAAGAAGATGAAGATGCTGTTCATCAAGCACTTGAATCAACGAACATGGCTGATTTGAAGGATCAAACCGTTGATTCATTATCTGGTGGTCAACGACAACGCGCATGGATTGCATTAACGCTGGCACAACAAACCGATATCATTTTATTGGATGAGCCAACAACCTATTTGGATTTAACCCATCAAATTGACGTATTAGATCTATTATTCGATTTGAATGAAAAGGATGGACGAACAATTGTCATGGTACTGCATGATTTGAATCTTGCAAGTCGATATGCGCATCATATGATTGCGATTAAGGATAAGAAGATATTCGCACAAGGGAAACCAGAGGAAGTTATTACGAGCGAACTCGTACATAATGTCTTTCAAATGAAATGCAGTGTAGCATGTGATCCAATGTTCGGTACGCCAATGTGCATACCACATGGTAAGGGGCGCTGTGTGCTTCGAGAGTTAGGACAGCAAACCGTTATATCTTGATTTAAACTGGAACGAGATAGGCCCTGGGAGTTTAGCCCAGGGCCTATCTTATTAGTAAGAATCGGATCAATCCAATAATTGCAAAGCAGAATAGCGCTGTACCAGCAAGGGCCCCTGTAATCGCACTGTTCGGAACCTCTAACATTTTCGATAACGGTAAAGAAATGAATGAGATTCCAATAAGAAGTACCGCTAAAATATATAAACTAGCGTCTTGAAAAACGTCCTTCATCCAGATGAAATGAATGCCTACAATAAAAGCAATCCATGGGGAAACAAAATTACTGCGTTTAAATTTAATTAAGAAGAAGGCGCCAATTCCTGCTAAAGTGAATTCGAGAAAAAAGAAAATTAAATAATTTTTGTATGCGGTTGAATCTGCTAAGGCAGAAGGACTATGCCAATGGGTCACACTTAAATAAATGCCAATGATACTAACGACGAGGGCAATTCCGGAAGCAAGCCCAAGATACTTCCGCCAGCTTTTCCTTGGATTTTCCTGAGCCCAGCCAAACCAGCACATACTAAACATTCCAAATATGGCTGTATACATCGCATAATCTCTAGTAAATTCCATTAATATCCCTCCTAATTAAATCTTAAAGTTCAGCATTCAGTTTCTTCGCTTCATTTTTAAAATATAGATAGAAACATAACCAAATAATTGAATACACAATCAGGAACAATCCTAGTATTAATAGAATGGTTGGGAAGCTAAATGGGATCCAGCCAATTCCTAAAGATAAAACAAAGTAGCTAACTGTCACCGTAATAAAGTGTAATGCTGTTTGAGTTGGAAGCTTTAGTGAATCAATTTCAAAATACAGTGGTGATACCGTGAAAAACCAGCCGCAAAAGATAGAACCGAGTGAATTCCTTAGAAACATTTCACCATCCAACTGCTCCACCCTACCAAAGTAAATAATAGAAATCGTAGTAACAACGGCTACGAATGCTCCAAAAAAAATACCGATTAAACTTCTAAATAGAAAGGATTTCATTCATTATTCCTCCTTTTCATTTTTAATGCTTCTTTTATAGTTGGTACATAATGTCTTGAGACATATTCCTTTACTCCCGATTTAAAATATACACAAAGGGTGCCATTAAATGAGGCTTCGAATCGACTTAGTTCATAAAGATTTGCAATAACTGATTTGGAAAGCCGGATAAACCTTCTAGATGAGAGTGCTCTTTCCAGCTCATAAAGCTTTTCTTTCATTGTAAATTCTCCATTCGATGTGACCGCAATTACGTTATCCTCTCTGGAATAAAGATAATGAATTTCTGCTGGTTTAAGAATATGCTGCATATCCCCATCTTTACCTACAAAAAATTCCTGTTCCCTCCCTTTAAAAAAATCGAGGATTTCCTGAATCGAGTCATCCATTACTTTACACTTAATCGTTACAGTTGTTTCTTCATAGTCATCATCAATATCAAGTAATATTTTCATATAAGCAATCCTCCTCGTCTTTGTTTATTGTCTCAGTACTGTTATTGTATTTGTTTTTAACTATACTGTCTTTAATTTGTAGGGAGCACGTAGGTAAGAAGCGGTAAGCTGCATTTATCTGTTTGTAAAATGCATGCTTTAGGGTGAAGAGATCATTGAAAGCGGATTAAAGTTATGTTAAGCTTAGTTTTACTTTAATGAAATGGAGGTTTTCCTAGTGGTGTTTATCAGACTTCGTTTAAAAACTTTGAAAAACGTTAACTGAATACGTTTAGGAGGCTCTGTTTTTGTTGCAGAGTAAACGGGATTAGTCTGCCTTTTATTAGGAAACCTTTTAAATACGCGATGTTTAAAAGAAGGGGAGCAGTCTACCTTCTTTTTGTTGTCTAAAATAATAAGAGAATGAAGGAGAGCCTATCACAATTATGTATAGGCATGTTTTATTTAGTAGTTAAGAAAGTATAAAAACTTTCTTAACGAAGAAGTGCAACTAAGGCTACCACCGGAAGGCTTGGTCAAACCTTAGTTTTCTAACAATCATTACTGGATTGTATGAGGTTTTCCCGTTTACGTGTGCACAGGCTGAGGTTTGTGTTTTTTATGTAAAAATGGAGGGAATATTTATGGAAAACAAAGCGATATTAGTCGGTGTCAATTTAAATAAGAAGGAACATGATTTTCAATACTCAATGGAGGAATTGGAAAATCTAGCAGCGGCATGTAACATTATGGCGGTTGGCAGTGTCACACAGAATCTGAATCGAGTGAACCAAGCACATTATATTGGCTCTGGTAAAATTGAGGAGTTGCAAGAATTAGTAGAAGAAACAGGGGCAGATACTATTATTTTTGATGATGAGTTATCTCCATCGCAAATTCGCAACCTAGAATCGTTCCTATCAGAATGTGAAGTTGTTGACCGTACAACGCTAATACTTGAGATTTTTGCCAAACGTGCGAAGACGAGGGAATCAAAGTTACAAGTTGAGATTGCACAATTAAGATATCGTCTCCCCAGATTGATTGGTAGCCGTAAGTCATTAGGGCGCCAAGGTGGCGGATCAGGGCTGAATAACCGTGGTGCTGGTGAAACAAAATTGGAATTGGATCGCCGAAAAATTGAAGAACAAATTGCAAAGTTAAGTAGAGAATTAGAGCATCTGGTAAGCCAGCGGAAAATGCAAAGAAGAAAGCGGGAAAAGAATGAAATTCCTGTTGTATCTCTAGTCGGCTATACGAACGCAGGTAAGTCAACGATGATGAATGCAGTACTAGAATCTTATAATGGGGGAGAAGAAAAATTTGTATTTGAAAAGAATATGTTATTTGCTACGCTAGAAACTTCTGTTAGAAGTGTAACCCTGGCAACTAATCAGGCATTTTTACTAACGGATACAGTGGGGTTTATTAATAAGTTGCCACATCATCTTGTCAAAGCGTTCCGTTCTACTTTAGAAGAAGTTGCTGAAGCAGATCTACTAATTCATGTGATTGATCTTTCCAATCCACATCACGAGGAGCAGCGGCAGCTTACGGAAGAAATATTAGAAGGGATTGGAATAGAAGATATCCCGATAATTCATGCGTATAATAAAGTGGATTTAGTGGAAGGAGAATACTCAGTTGAGGGCAGTAATAATGTTTATGTTTCCGCGAAGGATAGGCAGGGAGTGGACGCATTAACAGAGCAAATCAAGCAATATATTTTTAGTGATTATGTGCAATGTGAACTACTTATTCCGTATACAGATGGTCGAGTCGTATCCTATTTTAATGAACATGCAGATGTTATTGCAGAAGATTTTGAGCAAGAAGGAACAAAATTAGTCGTTAAATGTAAAAAAGCAGATGCAGAAAAATTCCAGAAATATATTACTTATATATAGGAAAGAAAATTGATGATTCTAAGCAAGAATTGAATTATTGGAATAGATGTAGTGGAGGACTCATTGAATTTCAATGAGTCCGGTATAGATTTTCAAAGGGTCTTTGCAACGTATTTAGAAGGAGCAAACTAGGTACTAAGATTTCCAAGACGTGCCATGGAGAAAAATTATATATATATAGTAGGAGTATTTCCCCACCCGCTATATTATTAATTAGAGGATTGATTATTAGAATAATGAGCGTAATCATTAGTATCATGGGAGGGCTTTTCGGAAAAACCTAGGAAAGTAGAAAAAGTTGTTGACATATCCAGGCAATGAGCGTAATATGAATTTTGCTGTTAAAAAGTGTTGATTACATCAGCTGTAAGGCAGCTTGTATAAATCTAGTAAGTTACGAAACAATGAAAAAAGTTATTGACT
Organism: Oceanobacillus arenosus; assembly: GCF_003369575.1. Classification (GTDB taxonomy): domain Bacteria; phylum Bacillota; class Bacilli; order Bacillales; family Amphibacillaceae; genus Oceanobacillus; species Oceanobacillus arenosus. The sequence goes on from NZ_PIOC01000014.1 coordinate 67,442, forward strand.
TTAACTTGCATAGATGATAAGATATAAAAGTTGTCGCAAAAACAACAAGAAATAATAAAAGAAAAAAGTTGTTGACAACAAAAAGTGATTTATGATATAGTAGTAAAGTTGCTTCTGAAGCAATAGA
>NZ_PIOC01000014.1:67578-125818 GCF_003369575.1 Oceanobacillus arenosus
AATGTCATCCCTTTTAATCATCATTTGATCCAACAAACATTAAGATAAATCGAACAAGTTCAGCTACTGCTGTTAATGCAGCTGCTACATATGTCATTGCTGCAGCATTTAAAACTTTTTTTGTTTCGCGCTCTTCGTTATTTCGAATCACACCGCTGGAAACTAATTGCCCCATTGCCCGATTAGAAGCATCGAATTCGACAGGTAATGTTACTAGCTGGAATAATACGGCAGCCGCCATAAAGATAATTCCTAGTAAAAACATTTGCGTCATTCCGAAAAGGAGACCAGCCAAGATAAAGACAAATGAAAGATTCGAACCAATATTTGCAACTGGTACTAGTGCACTTCTAAATCTTAGGAAAGCATACCCTTGCTGATCCTGGATTGCATGCCCTATTTCATGCGCTGCAACAGCAGAGGAAGCCATGGAACGACCATGGTAAATATCGCTTGAGAGACGCACAACTTTCTTTCTTGGATCATAATGGTCTGATAATAATCCTTTTGTTTCTTCAATATATACATCATATAGGCCATTATCATCAAGAATCCTCCGGGCTACTTCTGCACCAGTCATTTGTGAAGATGTTGCTTTTTTAGAGTACGTTTTATATGTGCTTTTCACTTTAGACTGTGCCCAAATTGGAATGATCATTAAAATCGCAATATAAATCAGATATCCGCCTAAACCACCAAACATGTACATTCCTCCATATAATTTTGAAAAGATTTATTAAGGTCAATTTTAGTCAAATTTCTGCTTTTAGTCAACCAATTTGTCGCCGCTTTGCTTTCTTTTTTGTTCTGCTTTATATTTTCTCCAACTTACGTACGATAATGTACTGATAATCGTTCCGCCGATAATTATCGTCGTATAAATAAATGCTGCCCACTCAGTGCTTTTTTCTGATACAGCGACGGTCTGTTCTGGATTTGCATCAACTGGAATGGCATGATTGAAGAAAATAACCATTATCACTATGAGTATGACGAGTGGTAAGAAAAGATTAAGCCATCTTCTATCTACCATAGAAATCACCTCACATAGTTCTTATTTTATTAATGTATGAGGGAGATTTCTCATTTATCACATGAACTAAACTTGTGGTTTATTCCGAACGGTTAGAAAATATGCAATAACAATAGATAAGATGCTCAACCAAAATGTAAAATAACCAATCTCATTCATATAATTTAAAAGCACGGAATAGATTGGCATCATTCCAAAGACATAATCAATCACCACATCATGCAATATCCAAATTGCGGCAACAACTATATGTCTCCGTTTTATTTTATAATGCGGAGCATACAGTAATCCTTGAATTGCCATTCCGGCATGCGACGCCATAAGCATATATCCCTGCCAGCTAAGCGAACCTTCGATAATTAATGTTAATAGGTTCATAACTACTGCCCATACACCATATTTAAATAATGTGGTGATTGCCAGGGCCTCTATGTACGGAACGTGTTTATCAAATAAAAAGAATAATAGAAACATGGTGAAAAAAAGGCTTGCGGTTGGACTATCTGGAACAAATGGGAGAAACATATCAGGGGTAATTGCCAATTGTCCCCCATACCATATATATCCATATATTGTCCCAAATAAATTAATGATGAATAAACAAAGTAAAAAACGTTTATCGAGTAGTATGTATCGGATCATCTTCGTAACCTACCTTAATTAAGTTTGCTCATGCGGGCCTTGAAAAAAAACACCTTCACCAATCGAGTGGCGAAGGTGTCTTTAAAATATCTAATTTATCCCGAATTAACTGGCTGTAAGCCCCCCACTTAATGAGGTCTCACTCTATTTAGCAGATTCATTTACTGTAATAATAAAGTCAACTAATTGATCTAGTTCTTCATCTGTCCCAGTAAATATTCCTGCTGGCATTGCGCCTGTTCCTTCTTTGGCAATTGTCGCAATTTCTTCTGCGCTATACTCTATTCCAACTAATGTTGGTGCTGCTGCAGATCCTTCTAATTCAGCACCGTGACAGGTCATACAGTTTGCTTCAAATGCAGCAAACCCTTCATGTTCCTTGTCGACGACAACCGAGCTTTCAGGAATTGGTTTATTCGCTTCTGCACGTTCTTGCCAATTAACATGTGATGCAGACGTGTATGTTAACCATACGATAGAAACCAATGCAAGCAACATCATACCCACAGCAACAGGACGTTGATGTGGTCTTCTTCCAGGACCATTGTCTAAGAATGGCGCTAAAAGAAGTGCCCCGAATGCTAGTCCAGGAAGTACAAGAATACCGAATAAAATAAAATCGCCACTGGCATATTTATATTTTAAAAGTTCATATAAGAACAGGAAGTACCAATCTGGCAATGGAATATAGGCTGCATCTGTAGGATCTGCCATCCCCTCTAATGGAGACGGATGTGCCAATGTTAATATCAAGAATCCAACTAAAAATACTGCACCTACTAACCATTCTTTTAATAAAAAGTTGGGCCAAAAAGCTTCTGTTCTACCAGGATATTCGGAATAGTCTTTCGGTATTTGTGATGTTTTCTCAGCGTTGATCCGAGAATCCCCAACAAATTTCATGTCTTTTCCTCTATGCATCGCTTTTCCCTCCTTTTTATAGTGGACCAGATATACCTTGTCTACGAATTAAGATAAAGTGTACTGCTAGTAGTGCAAATAATGCTGCTGGCAAGAAAAATACATGAATCGCAAAGAATCTAGTCAACGTTTGTGCACCAACAATCGATGCATCCCCTGCTAAGAGAGTCTTAAGTTCCGTACCTATGAATGGAACCTGCTCTGCAATTTCTAGACCAACCTGTGTTGCAAAATAGGCTTTATTATCCCATGGTAATAAATAACCTGTGAAACCTAAACCTAGCATTACGAAGAAGATTAATACCCCAACAATCCAGTTCAGTTCACGAGGTTTCTTATACGCCCCTTGGAAAAATACGCGTAAAGTATGTAATAATAACATAACGATAACAACACTTGCTCCCCAGTGATGCATGCCCCTAACGATTTGCCCGTGTGCAACTTCCGATTGTAAGTAATAAACAGACTTCCATGCGTTCTCAATATCTGGTACATAATACATTGTTAGGAACATTCCAGAAAGAATTTGAATTACTACCACGAAAAATGTTAAACCACCAAAACAATAGACAAATGCGGAAAAATTGTGGGCTGGATTAACATGTTCGGGTACTTCATGGTCTGCAATATCGCGCCAAATCGGCGTAATATCGATACGATCATCAATCCAATCATAAATTTTCTGTAGCATGAATAATTACGCCCCCTTTCTACTAATCGCATTTCCTAAAAACAAGATCCCATTTTCCACTTTTTGCTCATAAACAGCTAATGGTGCTAATGGAGGTGTGCCGGGTATATTCGTTCCATCCTTTTCATAGCGGCCACCATGACATGGACAGAAGAATTGATCAGGATATTGATCATTTCCTTCCCAAGATACAACGCAGCCCAGATGAGTACAAATCGGTGATAAAGCTACGATTTCATCGTTATCATCTTTGTACACCCATGCTGTTTTACTTGGTTTTGATTGATACCATCCGTCTACTTGTTCAATTGTCCAATCAACACGCTGCGGTTCTGTTGTAATATCATCAACAGAAATTCCTGCATTTGCATAATCACCAGCAGCTGTTTTCTTTAGAACTGGATCAATCGCCATGCGAATTGGAGAAACAAGTAATCCTGCTGCCATAAATCCACCTACGCCCATCAGTGAATAATTAAGAAACTGTCTCCGGGAAACCTGTTGTTTCTCTTTGCTCATGACTTTCCCCCCTCTTTACGTTAATCACGGATACTCAAATATTTCAGATTACTAGGACAATATCATGATAGCGCAATCTATTAATTCGGTCAATAAATATCCATTTTTTATACCTAATGTTTTGCCCCTACTGACCTGAAAAACCCCGTTACGAATAGGTTCTTTCATTTCGACTACTCTATTTAGCATTTCTTCGACTTAATTTTTGATAATGTTTGACTGCCTATCTACCAGTAAACCTGTATTAATTCAATTATTTGGTTTGTTTGATCACGGATCATCGCTTTCATTTCATTTGATTGCAGATTTCCTGATTTTACAGACGGCAACCAAAGCAAATGACCATGTACTTCTTTTTCGTTTTTCTTCCAATTTGCATCAAAGGTAAGTAGAAAAACATTGGTAAAGGGTTGTTCCTTTATATTCGCAATCCATGCATTTATGCGATTTATCTCTGATTGCGGGTCCACTGTTTTTAAATATGAATATGTAGGCATTAACATTACCCTGCCAGCTAATTCCTTCTCGATTTCGTTCGCAAATATGGTTAATACTTCGCTCTGAAATGCAAGCATTTCTAAGTCAATTTGAAACGGTATGATCGGTATGATAACCGTATCTATGTATTCCTTTGCATTTTGATATTGCTTTAAATCAGAACTTCTCCACTTCATGACATCGCTTCCTCCTTCTTTTCTAATAGCTGTTTTCGTAAATTTTGTTGCTTTTGGGCAGTTTTTTCAGAAAGGAAAACGCTAATTTGGTAAATTCATTTACCTATCCGCGTTTTCCTTTCTGAAATGTCACGCTAATGCGTGACAAGGCAAGCAACAGCTTGCCTAACTGCCTGAAAGCAAAGAGCAACAATCCTTGAGAAAAGAGCCTTTCTAATAAATAGTATCTCAATTAAGCAAAAAAAATCAACCTATTGCTTCTGCAATTTAGGTTGAATAAAGAAACCCTTCTCAAGCATGTGGAGCTGATTAGACAATGCGATGAATTTCTCCTGATTCATGTCATCGAGTGCCTGATCGATTTCTTTTCTTAAAGTATTTCGTTTATAATCAAAAACCGTTTTATCTAAAATTTGTTTGGCAAAGTCTTTTTCTTTTTTTGTTATAAAATAATCATCTGGTATAAATGGATTTTCCTCCATAACAGAAGCGTAATAAGCATTCTGATTAGAATTCCTGAAATTTAATTGGATATACAAATCATCTTGCTGGTTTAGGCGAATATCATGAAAGGATTTTTCTGCGTCTGTTGTTACTAGTTGGTTTTTATAGAAGCGAAATGGTACTTCATCGGAACAATGTGTTGTCATCACAATGCCTCGCGGACTAAATTTAACATCCAGTACAAAATGAACATTTGCTAGTAATTCCTTGTGATTTACTAAATAATTCAAAATCCAAACACTTTCACGTTTCTTTAATTGATAATGATTGAGGAACCATTGGATAAAGCTTTTTTTATCATGAATTGAAATAGGAGTATTCATCACTTCTTCCTCCTTTATATATTACTTGCTTTAAATACATGGTCAATTGTCATTTCTAGATAATTTTAATCGGTTTACAAATTCTTCGACTTCCACATCTAAAGGTTGTAATAGTAAGTAGGAATCAAAAATTGGAATTGCCTCCTCTGTCCTCCCTTCCTCGGTAAGAAAGTATCCATATTCCTTCACGAAATCACTATCTTGGCTTAAATTATTATATGCTTCTTGATAATGTTTTAATGCATGGTCATAGGATTCAATTTCATTATAAGCTCGGGCTAATTCCCATTCATATAAAGCGTCGTCCGCATCTTCCTTTTTAATTTCTAAAAGTAGATCGATTATCGCATTGTAATTCGTATTGTTTTTATATAATTCAATTAAAAACAGCACAGCTTCTTTATAATCAGAATCGAGTGCAACTGCGTTTCCAGCATATGTTTCACTTTGCTCATTCTCACCAAATTGATGTGCAAAGATCGCCGCTTGCAAAAATAACTCTTTATTGAAAGCATCAATCGCAATTCCTTTTTTTGAGATTGCATATGCTTCCTCTGGTCGCCCATCTTCCTCGTAAGCTTTTGCAAGCTGGTAATATACCGTATGATAATATGGATCAAGCTCGATAACATGCTCCCATGCTTTAATCGCAATATCTGTTCGATCTGCCTGGTATGCGGTAATACCGTATCGAAATAACCGTTCAGGATCTTCCCTATCATTCTCCTTAAAAAAGGTTAGTGCCTTCTCATATTCCCCAGCTGCTGCATATGCTTCGCCTAAACGATCATTAATTGAAACAGCGACAATTTCTTGGGCTTCAACCTTTTCATAATAAAGAATTGCCTTCTTGTATTCGCCAATAGAAAAGTATAACTCGGCAAGTGCAAAATTTATGATTTCTTCGTTTGGTTCCAATTGCTTTGCTTTAAGTAATTTCTGCTCAGCGACTTCAAACAAACCTTGTGCTTGATATAAGTCAGCTAATTGCAGTAATGCTTGCACATACAACTCGTCTTCTTCTTTGATTCCGACTAAAAAATTTATTGCGGATTCATCGTCATCTAATTCTATAAAGACTTCAGAAATGGTAAGCTTTAATTCACTTTCATCTGGATACATTTCCAGTAGCTCTGTTAGTAATTCCTTTGCCTCCTGTAAAAATCCCAATTGCAAATAAAGTTGTGCAATCGTAAATTTTTCATCATCAGATGCAATCTCTATATGTTTTTTTAGAAGCTTCATTCCCTTTTCGGCTTCATTATTTTCAAATAATTGTACAGCTTCCATAATGGTATCCATCATGAACATCCTTTCTAAATTGACGGGTACTTATGTTAATCTAATAACACTACTTAATTGTAATATACAATGTTAATAATGAAAAGCTATTGGTTTCTAATGATTAACTAAGTTTTAATAGATACGCTGTTTTTTAAACGTGTTGCACTTTAAAGTGATAATGTATTACTAGCAGTTGATGTAAATTGCGGACTAACTGAATTACAAATAGTATGTGCTAATCCGCCGTCCGAGTTCGCTACGGGCGGATGCTTTTCGCGGGCACGGCCTCAGCCTCCTCGGAAGAAAAGCACTTCCTACGGGGTTCTTCGGACTCGTGCTGTTCCCGCAGGAGTCACCGCCCTTCGCTCACCCGGACTGATATAGCTTTCTGATGTTAATATTAATGAATGCAATATAAAAATCATTAAACCATAACTCTATCTATAAATAGGTAGTTTAACTATAGAGTTTCCTGGGGGCTGCGGACCTCGGCAAAGAAATTCTGAATTAAAGTTATCAGCACTTTATCTAAATATTAATCAGCAAACGATACGAAACGGACGAATAGAAATAGAAGAACCTACTATTAAAGTAAGTTCTTCTATAATCAGATGGTAATATCCTTTAAATGTTCAAAAAAGTTAGGATAGGAAATATATATGGAAGAATCATCATCAAGAATAACGTCATCTTTTGTTATTAATGACGCGATTGCACCCATCATTGCAATTCGATGATCATTATAAGACTTTATTTCCCCACCCGTTAGCGCGGTTTTCCCATGAATGACCATTCCATCATCCGTTGCTTCAATGTTGGCACCAAGCGTCGTTAAAACGTCAACAACAGCGGCAATACGATCCGTCTCCTTCACGCGAAGTTCTTCTGCATCGTGAATTACGGTCGTTCCTTCAACTTGGGTCGCCAATAATGCAAGGATAGGAATCTCATCAATTAACCGTGGAATAATATCCCCTTCTATAACGGTACTGCTTAGCTCTGTATATGTAATCGTTATGTCACCAAATTCTTCGCCACCACTAACTTGCTGATTGGTGATTTGCAAATCAGCCCCCATTGCTTGAAGCACATCAATAATACCTGTGCGTGTTTTATTTAAGCCCACGTTCTTTAAGGTTAGTTTGCTTCCAGGAACAATTGCTCCCGCCACGAGAAAGAATGCAGCAGATGAAATATCCCCAGGCACATATACATTTGTTGCTGTTAATGTCTGGGTATTCGTGATTGTTGTCTCCCTACCATCAGTAGAAATTGCCGCACTAAATGCTTGCAACATGTTTTCCGTATGATTTCGGGTTGGGGTATTTTCAATTACTTTCGTTTCACCATTCGCAAATAAACCAGCTAATAATACAGCCGACTTAACTTGAGCGCTTTTAACTGGAAGGGTGTAGGTTATGCCTTGTAAGGCTTCTCCTCTAATGGAAAGTGGTAAATAACTTCCATCATTTCTTCCATCGATTATGGCATTCATTTCGGTTAATGGATTAATGACCCGATCCATCGGTCGTTTCGTCAACGAGGCATCACCATAAACAGTTGTAAAATATGGCAAGCCCGCAAGAATCCCTAGCATTAATCTTGTCGTTGTTCCCGAATTACCGAAATATAACGGCTCTACTGGTTCCTTTAATGCGCTTGTTCCCTTGCCTTCAATGATGATCGTTGATTCCTGTTTCACAATGGATACTCCCATTAATTGAAATGCTTTAACGGTGCGCATACAGTCTTCGCCATCTAAGAAATTAGATATTTTTGTCGTTCCATTTGCTATCGAACCGAGTATTACTGCACGATGGGAAATCGATTTATCTCCCGGAACTTCCAATTCTCCATGCATCGGTTTATCATACGGTGTTAAGGCACGCCTTGCCATTATGATCACTTCCTTTGTCGAATTAATTTGACGTTGTTTGTTGTTAGGAATATAAGCTTCTTGTAATCATTCATGACATGACAATCAAAAATTATAAAATGGTTGTGTCATAGCCATTATCTTGTAGGAAAGTCGAGCTTTTCGATTGGGCCTCTTTGGAGTAAAAGCTTAATCTCAAAACGCCAGTGATCCCTTCACGCATTTCCAGAATTTCAATGTTCTTTATGCTAATATGATGATCTGCAAGCAACTGTGCAACAGATGCAATGGCACCGGTTTGATCCTTAATGTCGACATATACATCATAGAACGATGCGATGCTCCCTTTTTCTTTACTCGGTAGACCATCTCGATAATGCTTTGCGTTTTTTAAATATAGAATCATATCATTCTTTTTATTGTTATCGACTAATCCTTTTAAGTCAATCATCTCATGAATCCACTCTTCCAAAAGGACAGACATCTTTTCACGATTGTGATAGAAAATGTCTTGCCACATTTCTGGATTACTTGAAGCAATTCTTGTTATATCGCGAAATCCACCTGCTGCAAGATTTGGGAGAAAAGTATGCGTGTCTTCCCATTTTCTCGCTTGATGAACTAGAGAAGAGGCAATCAGATGCGGAAAGTGGGACACCACACCCGTCATTTCATCATGTTCATCGGGACTTAGGATAACGAATTTACTTTTTGTATATTGTAATACGTTTTTTAATGTCTCTACCTTCTTATCCGTGCTGCGAATCGATGGTGTTAACACATAAATTGCATTTTCGAAAAGATGTGCTTTGGCAGCACTGATCCCTCTTTTATGAGAGCCTGCCATCGGGTGTCCACCGATAAAACAAATTTTTTCATTGGTTAATGTCGATGCCGCTTTAATTATAGAGCTTTTTACTGAAGCAACATCCGATACAATCATCTCTTTTTTCAATGGTAGTTCATTTAATACTCCGATTAATTGAATGGATTCGGATATTGGTGCCGCTAAAATAACGATATCTGCATCCTCTATAGCTTCCGGAAAAAATGTCGTAGTCCTGTGCACGATGCCGTTCAATCTGGCAAACTCTAATGAATCCTGATTAACATCATAGCCAATAATATAATTATCTTCTGATCTCATCATCCCTTTTGCCAAGGAACCACCAATTAAACCGAGTCCTGCAATTACAATTGTTTGCTTCAACGCATCTCACCCTTAATTAAATCTGGTCTTAACTTTGTCGCTTCATTATGAAAAATATGTTTGATTTCTTGCTGCGATTTGACTGTATTGACAACCATCATGATACGAATGCAGGCGGATAAACTGTTTTCAACATCGATTTCTGCCATACACATAACAGGCACATGCGTCCAACCTGGGATTTCTCGTAACGCCTTTGCGGGAAAGGTTGCTGTTAAGTCTTTTGTAACCGAAATAAACACGTGGGAAACATCGGATGGATCAATCGTATTCTTTTCTATCATTTCTTCCACTAATCGCTTCGTATTCGAAATCATCTGTTTTTCATCATTAGCAGTACAGGTTGTTGCTCCTCTAACACCACGACTCATTCGGTCACCAACTTTCTATTAAATGATTGTAAGGCATCAAGTATTTCCTGATCACTTAACTCTTTTACTAGTGGACTACCAATATCATCTAGTAGAACCATTTTGATTTTACTATTTACTGTCTTTTTATCGGATTTCATTTTATTCAATAGTGCATGTTCGTCGAATTGTTGAAGCTTAAGCGGGTAATTGTTTTCCTTTATCCATTCAAAAAGGGAATCATAAGCAATTTGTTTAGAGAATAAATTTTCACTAACTTGTAGCGCAAATAATAGACCAATTGCAACAGCCTCCCCGTGTGTAAGGGTACCATAACCATATTCTGCTTCCAGTGCATGGCCAAGTGTATGTCCAAGATTTAGATACATACGGACACCTGATTCCTTCTCATCCTCTTGGACAATTGTGGCTTTAATTTTAATTCCAAGAGAGAGATGGGCTTGTAGTTCTTCCGCTGTCACTTGCTGAATATCAGTTCTTAAGAGCGTATTGAAAAATTCCTGATCAGAAATAAGTGCTTCTTTCACAAGTTCAGCGTAGCCTGAGCGAATTTCACGAGCACTGAGAGACTGTAATGTTTCGACATCGTAAACCACTGCCCTCGGTGGATAAAAGCTGCCAATTAGATTTTTTCCAAGTTCATGGTTAATTGCTACTTTACCACCAACACTGCTATCATGCGCGAGGATCGTTGTCGGAACTTGAATATAATCGATTCCTCGCATATAGGTTGCAGCAACAAACCCAGCTAGGTCACCGACAACCCCTCCACCTAATGCAATAATCAGAGAATTCCGATCCAACCCAGCATTAATTGCATCTGTATGTACGCTATAAAAAGTTTCAATACTTTTGGTTTGTTCCCCAGATGGGAGAATCGTATGGAAAAGCTTCCCCTTAGTAAAATTACTCCTTAGATCATCGATGTATAACGGAGCTACAACCTCATCTGAAATGATTAAAATAGACGAATACGATTTCGTCAAAAATGATTGAAGCTGAAAGCGGATATTTTCACCAATAAAGATCTTATAAGAATGGGAACTGGCTGTGACGTCGATTTTATCCATTAGAAACACCTAATTTCTTCTCGGTAATCATCAATCGCTTTCTTAAGTGTTGGGAATTGATCGCTAGGAAATTGTTCCGTGATTGCTTTTGCTAATTCGAAAGCAACAACATGCTCCATCACGACAGATGCTGCTGGTACCGCACATGCATCAGAGCGTTCTACCGTTGCTTTGAATGGTTCCTTTGTATCAATATCAACGCTTTGAAGTGGCTTAAGCATTAATGTCGGAATTGGCTTCATAACACCTTTTACAACAATTGGCATTCCTGTCGTCATACCACCTTCAAAACCACCAAGACGATTGGAAGTTCGGTAATATCCCTTCGCTTCTTCCCAAGCAATTTCATCATGTACTTCACTACCATTTAATCTTGCAGCTTCAAAGCCAATCCCAAATTCAACCCCTTTGAAGGCATTAATACTAGTAACACTTCCTGCGATTCGTGCATCTAGTTTACGGTCATAATGGACATAGGAGCCAATTCCAGCAGGCATCCCTTCGACATATACTTCACATACACCACCGATGGAGTCGCCCACCTTTTTGGTTTGGTCGATTTTATCCATCATTGCTTGTTCTACGTTTTTATCTAATACCATTACCGGAGAATTCTGTGAAATATGGATACGTTCTTCCATCGTTAGTGAAGTTATTTCCTCTGCACGAATACCACCAATTTCTTTCACATAGCCACAAACTTCTATTCCTAGTTGTTTTAACATCGTTTTTGCAACCGCACCAGCTGCAACACGAGCAGCAGTCTCACGAGCGGAAGAACGTTCTAACACATTTCGCATGTCACGATGACCATATTTTAATGCGCCATTCAAATCTGCATGCCCAGGTCTCGGCTTCGTAATTACTCTTCGAACCTTTGCATCCTCATCAATCGGATCTTCACCCATTATATCTGTCCAGTGCTTAAAGTCATCATTATTGATTACGAGCGAAATTGGAGATCCTAATGTGTAGCCATGGCGAATGCCACTCGTAATTGCAACAAGATCCTTCTCAATCTGCATTCGTTTGCCACGACCATGGCCTTGCTGTCTTCTTAATAAAGAATCATTGATATCTTCTTTGACGATCGGCATTCTTGCTGGAACACCTTCAATAATCGTTGTTAGTTGTTTCCCGTGTGACTCCCCTGCTGTTAAGTAACGCAATTTACATTCTCCTTTTAAAGGTTTTTCTAATTACTATAGCATAACTCAAAACATTTTGGTGCAACTTTCTGAAAAAGGTCAATCTAATTATAGTTATTATAAGAATTATTCGTACATCTATGTAAAAACCTACACCTTTTGGTAGAAAAATGTATCAACAATGCTTAGATTATACATTGATGGTACAAAGATTTGCTCTGTACTGCCAACAAAGAGAACCCCAGTATCTGTTAACGCTTCGCTAAAGTTATGATAAATTAATTCTTTCGCATCATCTGTAAAATAAATTAATACATTCCGGCAAACAATAAGATCAACATTTCTTGGATACTTATCCGCTAATAAATTGTGTTTTTTAAATGTGATTGCTCTTTTTAGTATTGAATCAACTTGATAGTGTTGATTGATTTCATTGAAATATTTGAGTTTATAATGCTTTGGTACTTCTTTTAACGCTTGTTCCGCGTACATTCCTTGTTTCGCCTTCGAAAGGGCAACCTCATCTAAATCAGTAGCGATGATTTGATAGTTTACCATTGGAAAGTCTTCTTTCAGCATCATTGCTAGACTATATGGTTCCTCACCTGTTGAACATGCCGCACTCCAAATGGTGAGGGATTGTTTATTTTCCAATAGTTTTGGTAGTATCGTTTCTTTTAGTACGTCCCATCGCTTTGGATTACGGAAAAACTCAGATACATTGATTGTTAAACGATCGACAAATTCATCTAATAGTTCAGGATCCTTTGTTAATGCTTGATAGTAGGAATTAAAATCGGCATATCCCCGCTTATCTCTTAACGTCGTGATTCGCCGCTTCATCTGCGCTTCTTTATATAAACTTAAATCAACTCCTACTTTATGCTTTATCTTTTTAATAAATTCGACGTATTCATCTTCCATTCCCCTGCTCCTCTTCCCTAGCTTAAAAAGCCCCCGTCAGCAATAACGGGGGCAATATTAATATATCCAAGCACTAACTTGCTTCTCATAAGAAATAAGCTCGTTTTGCTTAAAAAATAAATTAATTTCTCTTTCTGCACTTTCTAATGAATCTGATCCATGAATAATGTTCTTGCCGACGATGACACCGAAATCACCACGAATTGTTCCAGGATTTGCTTCAGATGGGTTCGTCTTCCCAATCAGATTACGAGCGGTAGTAACGGCATCTTCCCCCTCCCAAACCATTGCAAAAACAGGTCCAGAAGTAATGAAGTCTACTAATTCCCCAAAGAAAGCCTTTTCTTTATGTTCGCCGTAATGCGTTTCAGCAAGTTCATTTGAAATTACCATTAGTTTTGCCCCAACTAGTTGAAAACCTTTTCTTTCAAAGCGGTTAATGATTTCTCCTACTAGATTACGCTGTACGCCATCTGGTTTAACCATGACAAATGTCTTTTCCACTTGAGCACCCCTTTTATTATGTATGAAAATTGTTCAACCCAGTAGATTTTATCAAATTTATTAGAAAATAACAATATTAGGATCTTCTTTTTCCAATATATGTTGCAATATCTACTAGTGTTTGTTTTGCTCGAGTGTCAGGAAATTCCATAATAGTCGATAATGCTTTCTCTAAATAACAGTCACTTAATCGGTATGCCCTCTGAATTGCATCCGTTTTTTTCAATTCTTCAATTAGGGAGTTCATTTCCTCAGGATTCACTTGATCCTTATCCTTAAATGTTTCCCTTAACCGTAAATTAAAAGAAGGTTCTTGCATCCCATAAAGTACTGGAAGTGTAATATTGCCTTGTAATAAATCATTACCAGCAGGCTTCCCTAGCACTTTCGAACTGGAAGTGAAATCTAGAATATCATCAATAATTTGATAGGACATACCAACATAGTAACCATATTGATATAATTTAGTAGCATCCTTCTTTGATATATCTGAGACAATTGCCCCTAATTTACAGCTAGTTGCGATCAGTAATGCTGTTTTTCGTTTGATTCTTCGTAAATAATCTCGTAGTGATTGATCAAAATTAAATTTATCTTCAATTTGCTCAATTTCACCTATACAAACCTCAACAATCGTTTTCGATAATAAACGGTGCACCTCGGGGTTTCTTAGCGTAGCAATTTCCTCGAGTGAACGGGCAAGTATATAATCACCTGTGTACATTGCGACACGGTTGCCATAAATTTTCTTAATTGTTGGCTTCCCACGACGTAGTTCTGCATTATCAACAACGTCATCATGTACCAGGGTTGCCATATGAATTAGCTCGAGTGTAACTGCAACGGTTTTAATGTTATCTAAGTCAAAGTTACCAAGCTGCCCAGATAGCAAAACAAAAATAGGGCGGATTCTCTTCCCCCCAGCGTTTAGTAATTCCGTTGATGCACTGCGCAAAATAGGATGTTCGGCTTGTATTATTTGATGTAATGTTTTTTCAATTGTGTTTAAGTCTTTTTTTAAAAATCCATATGTTTTAGGAAGTTTCATATAGGTCACCTTTATATACCTTAAGAAAATAAAATGCTAATTCACATTTCTAAAGGAATTTATGTCTATTTTTTCAATTACTTTACTGTTTATATCCCAAATGCATTGCAGCGACTCCACCAGTGTAGCTTTTAATTTGCACACGAGAAAATCCAGCATCCAAAAACATCTGCTTCAATTTCTGCTTATCTGGAAATTCTCTAGTAGATTCGTTTAACCATGCATATTCATTATAGCTTTTCGCAAATAATCTACCAAATAGTGGCATGATATATCGGAAATAGAAGAAATACAATTGTTTAAAGCCGAGCATCGTTGGTTGTGACGTTTCTAAACACACAACAATTCCATTTGGTTTAACAACACGATGAAGTTCTTTTAATACAGTCATGTAATCTGGAACATTGCGTAAACCGAAGCCAATCGTCACATAATCAAATGAATTATCTTCAAATGGTAGCTCCATCGCATTTCCGTGTATAAGTGTTAAATTCCTTAAATTAAAATCCTTTTTCTTCTGTTCTGCAATTGACAGCATGTTTTCACTGAAATCAAGCCCGATTACTTCACCATCACGACCAACTGCATCACTTAACGAGACAGACCAATCGCCAGTGCCACAGCAAACATCTAATGCTTTTGCACCTTTTTTGATTTGCATCTCTTTCATAACATCTTTTCGCCATGCCTTATGTTGTTGAAAAGAAATAATCGAATTCATTGAATCGTAATTAGAATAGATTGTTTCAAAAACATGATGTACACGTTCTTCTTTTGATTGCTTCTGTTCTTGCATTACTTACCCTTCTTCCGCAATAGAGATTTTCGCATATGTAACTTCGGCTAATTTCAACTGTACATGAAGTTGAAATGCTGTATGTTCTACAGGTAGGCCAACTAATAAGCTCTCTATTGTCTTCTTTTTATTCTCAATCATTGTATCGATTCTTATTTGGGAGGTTGCATTATTACGATCAGAATTAGCTATTTGCTTCATAATCGGTGTCGGATTCCCGTTTACAAGACTACTTTTTGCTTGAATTAATCGATTCATTAGTAACCATTCTCCCGAGATATTGTCTAAGGAATGATCTTTCACGTAATTAGCGACATGTAATATTAATAACGTATCAATTTGCTCGATTAAAAATAGATATTCATCCAATGTGGTTACTTCACGATAATATAGTTTCATTTTATTTTCGTTAATTTCCTTAATCGCAGTTGCCAATCGATGAATGAACTCGAAATCTTCAATTTCAGCAAGCAGTAAATAGTAGAGCCCACTATAATAATCCCCAGCCAGAACTGTTAATTGGTTTGCTATGGCCTCATCATGTGACTCCTTACTACTTGTTTCGACAGGTACTGTCTCATGTGTATCAAGCGCAATTTGCACCATCATAGTAGTAAGAATATAATGCTCTTTTTCATTAATCGATAAACCAGCAGTATTATTAATCAACGTCGATAAAATGAATAGCTTATCTTCATCTATTGTTGGTTGTTTTATATATTTCTCTAAGTATTTATGATGAATACTATCTTGTAATAGTTTCTTAAAATATGTTGTATCTATGTTAGATGTGTTCAAATGAATCACCTGATACCTTTCACCTATTCAATAACGCTAATTTATTATAGCATATTTCTGGCTCGTTCCAAATTATTCTATGCTGGAACAAGAAAACATGCAGTAGTATTGGATAATGCTCATCTAACACGGACTATAAATCTTAATCTGATGACATTTCTCCGTTACTAGTTTGAACGATTGCTTTCCCTCTTATTTTGACAGCTGACGTATGTTCTGTAAACTGTGCAATCATGATTTCACCTTTATCCAATTTTTCCGTATGGTGAAATTTAGTGTCCGTCCCTCTCGTTAAACCGATTACGTTCACACCATCTTCTAATGCTTTTACCACGAAAAAATCTGGATTTACATTTGAATTGTCCACTTTTTAACGACGCTCCTATCTACTTTTATACTAACTCTAACTATTATCATAATGTCTATGCAATTAATTTCAATCATTCTGTTTCGAAATAATGCTTATATAATACCAATAGAAAAAGGGTACGCATTTATACGTACCCTTTTATGGCCCTATGTAATATTATTTAACGATATCTTTAAGGGCTTTACCTGGTTTAAAAGCAGGAACTTTACTTGCTGGGATTTCGATTTCTTCACCAGTTTGTGGATTACGTCCTTTACGTGCTGAACGATCACGTACTTCAAAGTTACCGAATCCGATTAATTGTACTTTTTCACCATTTTTAAGTGAATCCATGACAGATTCAAAAACTGCATCAACTGCTTTTGAAGCATCTTTCTTAGAAAGTTCGCTCTTCTCAGCTACAGCATTTACTAAGTCTGTTTTATTCATGACATTCACCTCCTCCCAAAATTTAAAAACGACATTGGAACAAAAAATGAATTACAATCATTTGTTCACATAATTGCCTATTTTTATACGTCAACATCATCATAATGTAATGATGACAAGGCTTATATTAACTGAGTTTCCAACAAAATTCAACAATAAATATCCTTTTGGTGTAAATTTTAGTAAAAAAGTAGCAAAAAAGAACAAATTTAATTCTATTGTCCGCTACCATTCACTACCATTTTTGGAAGAATCCTACAGTAAATAGCCTTATATTACATATATACGACATCTACTGCTGATTTCCTGCTGTTAAATAAAAAAAATAGAAGAAAGGCGTAAGCACCCGTTTGATTTGTGTATGGATTGCTGTTCAACATTGCCCTTCTTGTCAAGGAAATTGAAATAGTAGATTTTATACTTTTCTATTCCATAACAAAAGCGCAAGCGGCCGTTTAAGCTGTGTACGAACTTTTCCTTACCTTTTGAGATAAGGAAACTCTTTGGGAGCGTAAGCGGTTGACTTAGATTACGGTGGTGAGGGAAGTCGCGCTACAGCTTTAGCGCTGGAGCTGGACGTGGCTATTCTCGGTAATTAGGTTATCCACAACATCCAAATTTTATAGTTTCCTAAGCAATAAGAAAAGCAGCTAATAATTAGCTGCTATAAAATAATTGCTATTAAACTACCCGAGCCTTCGTTAATAATTCTTTCGAGCGTGTCTTTTAGCTTATATCGCGCATTCTCTGGCATAAGTGCAATTTTAGCCTGTATTCCTTCTCTAACTATTGAGCTTAGTGATCTACCGAAAATCTCAGATTCCCAAATGGATAATGGGTCTTCTTCATAATCCTGCATTAGGTATCTTACAAGCTCTTCGCTTTGTTTTTCTGTACCGATGATTGGCGAGAAATCTGATTCTACTTCGACTTTGATCATATGAATGGATGGTGCAACAGCCTTTAATCTAACACCAAATCTGGATCCTTGGCGGATGATTTCCGGTTCATCTAAAATCATGTCCTCAAGTGTTGGTGCTGCAATACCGTATCCCGTTTGCTTCACCATATGAAGTGCGCTGGAAACTTGATCATATTCTCGTTTTGCATAAGCAAATTCTTGCATTAATTCCAAGAGATGATCTTTACCGCGAATCTCTTCACCGACAATTTCCTTCAATACTTGGTCATAAAGGTGGTCAGGTGCATGTAAATCAATTTCTGCAACCCCTTCCCCCATCTCCATACCAGCTAGATTTGCCTTTTCAATATAATCATAATCGGCGAAATTCCCAACGATATGGTCCACATCTCTCAGTCTCTTTATATCCTTTACCGTTGTTTGGATTGCTTCTTGATAGTTCGCTCTTAACCAGTGATTTTCTTTTAATACCATTACCCAGCTTGGAAGATTAACATTGACTTCAAGCACTGGAAATTCGTAAAGTGCCTCACGTAATACATTATAAACATCATGCTCTGTCATTGATTCAACACTCATAGAAATCACTGGAATATCATGCTCTTCAGCTAGTTGTTGTCGTAACAATTCAGTTTCTTGGCTAGATGGTCTAACAGAATTGATAACCATGATAAATGGTTTACCAACCTCTTTCAATTCTTCAATAACTTTTGATTCCGCATCTACATAATCCGCGCGAGGTATTTCCCCAAATGACCCGTCAGTAGTAAGAACGACACCAATTGTAGAATGCTCTTGAATTACTTTTCTCGTACCAATTTCTGCTGCATCGTGAAATGGAATGGGATCCTCATACCACGGAGTATTAATCATTCTTGGACCATTCTCATCCTCGAATCCTTTTGCACCTTCAACTGCATAACCAACACAATCAACGAGTCGAATATTAACATCGAGGCCTTCATCAACGTTAACCGACACAGCCTGATTTGGGATAAACTTTGGCTCAGTAGTCATGATGGTTTTTCCTGCTGCACTTTGTGGTAGCTCATCCTGTGCGCGTTCACGCTCACTCTCATCTTCAATATTCGGTAAAACAACAAGCTCCATAAATTTTTTTATAAAGGTTGATTTACCTGTTCGGACCGCCCCCACAATACCTAGATAAATATCCCCATTGGTCCGCTTTGAGATATCTTTAAAAATATCGATTTTCTCCAAAAGATCCCCTCCCGATCTCCGTACTTATCAAAAAATCTACGAATAATTGACACTACAAGTCTATGATGTTGTCCTATCATAATATGACTTAATATGTGTAAATTTATGAAACTTCATTTTCCAAAGGCGAATTATTCTTATCCAATTCCAATATGTGGCATGCTTGAGATTAAATAAAACCCTTGCAACATTATATGTTGCAAGGGTTTAAATATGATATGTTTTTAATTTTCTCCTGTTTGGGCTGTGTATCGAACGGATGTGACCGCTCTTGTCCCATGAATTGAAATAGAAAATTTTTATAAACTCTTATTCTACTAAAAAGACGGGTTCATCATTCACGACCGTATATGGTATGGAGTATGCAGGAACAAAAGGAGTATGATCTGCTAATAAATAACGAATATCATCACCTTCTAGGTATTCGTGTTGATACTCCCGTAGTGCCTGACTTAAATCAATCCGATAGTCCACTAATAGCTTTCCGCTAGCGTCCATTAATACTGGAAGATTTTCCTGCGAATATGGGCTACTAATCGTAGGCGAAGACTCTAACCCTAATGCTTCAAAATCAATTGAAAATACATTATCCGCAACCTTCTCTCCATATGGCGGATATTGATGTTCGTTTCGATAAATATCAAGCTGAACATTTATACTTCTTAGTGCTTCCGTTATTCGCAAATCGATTAGTTTCACCCTTGGGTCATCTTCTGGTGTAATTAGAACGTATTGGTATACACCACCATTTTCGTATGCGTTACTAGGAATCTCAGATAGTAAATTTCGCTCCTTCAATAAGCTGAAATCAATGATATATTTTTCAAAGATTGGTGTTTCATTTTCTTTCGTCTTCATTGGGACTAAACCATTTGTATCTTGTTTATATTGTTCCACAGCCAACTGAACCATTTCTAACTGGTCTTCATATGGGGTTTGATTTTCTTTTTTTTCACTATCTGGATATAAACAACCACTTAAAAAGACAGTTAATACCAAACAAGCAAAAACCTGTATAGATGTAAATCTCAATATAAGAGCCTCCTCATCTGTTTACCTCGTTGGACCAGTTAATACGATATATAATATAATTAAAGCCCCTAAAATTAAGCATATGTACGCTAAAAGTGATACAACTCCCGCTATCCATCCCTTTAATTTTAATCTACTAAGTAATATTAGACCGATTGCCAAAATTAAGAAAATCATACCTGCAAATGAAATATACATTTTGAGCATTGAAACCGACATCACTTCACCCCTGTTTACAAATCTGTAGCGCTTGCAAATTGTATTATATCATATGGGAGAATTTCCAAGTAATAAAAGGGAACTTACTTAATTAACAGATAATTCAAAAGAAAATCCGAGATGAAGGGGGCTAACCTCATCTCGGTTTGACTAAATAATATTCCATGCAGGCTCTATCCATGAATGCTTGTGCAATTTATTTTATGCAGTGGTACGGCTAAATGCATCCTCACTTGCCTAAGGATGATCATTTTTTAAATAATTGATTCAATGATTGCGCATCTGCTGGTATTTTGTTTTTCACAATAGATTGTACAATTTTATCTTCTTTTTCCTTTGATATAGGCTTATTCGCTAATTTTGCTAAATTACGAACTAAATTACGAACGGTGTTTTCATCCGAGAAATTGGCATTTTTAACAGAATCAGCAACCTTATAAATATCTTGCGGATTGATATTTGCATTCTGTTGAATTTTATCAAATAAACCTTTTTGGAAATTATTCACAGATTCTCCTCCTTGCTATGTTAAGTCAACATATTATATGCAAGAAGTACATTTTCGTGTTATTGAGAATAACGTTCCATTAGAAGCAAGGCAAGGTCGTCCATTTCTTCTCGCTTCGTGCGGTTCATTAGTTGATCGACGACATCTTTAGGTGCTTTCCCTTCAAAAAGAATTTGATGAATACCAGTTGTAATTGGCATTTCCACATCTTGCTCCTCCGCAAATTGATATGCGGCCTTCACGGTTCGAACACCTTCGACAACCATTCCCATTTGATTCAGTACATCATCTAGATTCAGGCCTTTACCTAATAAGTTGCCTGCTCGCCAGTTTCGACTATGCACACTTGTGCACGTTACAATTAAATCACCCACTCCAGATAGACCTAAAAAGCTTAACGGATTTGCACCGAGTTTCGTTCCTAAACGTGCAATTTCCGCTAATCCTCTTGTGATTAGTGCTGCTTTCGCATTGTCCCCATACCCGAGCCCATCGGAAATACCAGCACCTAAGGCAATAATATTTTTTAAAGCACCGCCAAGTTCGACCCCAATAATATCTGGACTTGTATATACACGGAATGTATCACTAATGAATAAACTCTGTGCAATATTAGCATTATGGCTATTTATAGATGATACTGTTACAGTTGTCGGATGCCTAAGTGCAACCTCTTCGGCATGACTTGGACCAGATAATACAACAATATCCTCTTCAGGGTATGCCTCTAATTCTTCACTAATCATTTCTGAGACGCGTTTAAGCGTAACTGGTTCAATCCCTTTTGCGGCATGAATTATCGTAACATTGTCTTTGAGTATACCATTAAGCGCCTTACATACCTCTCTAATCGCTTTTGTCGGTACAACGATGACAATTACTGAAACCCCGCTTAAGGCCGCTTCTAAACTGGCATATGCTTCGATTTGCTCGGGTAGTGTGACATCTAAATATTGATCATTTCGGTGTGTTTCGTTAATTATATCCACTTGATTTTCACGATGTGACCATAAACGTACTTCATGACCATTATCTGCTAATACAATGCTTAAAGCAGTTCCCCAGCTACCTGCACCTAATACTGCTACTTTTTCCAATACTTCCTCCTCCTATTGTCTCCTTCTTGCAAATATCTTAATTGGAGTCCCAATAAAACCAAATGCATCTCGTATTTTATTTTCCAAGAAACGGTTATAAGAAAAATGCATTAGTTCTGGATCGTTTACAAAGACAGCGAAACTAGGCGGTTTTACGGCTACTTGTGTCGCATACAACACTTTTAATCGTTTTCCTTTAACTGTCGGTGTCGGATTCATTGCAATTGCATCCATAATAACATCATTCAATACATTCGTTTGAATACGTTTTGCATGGCTCTCACTCGCAATTTTTATGACAGGGATTAACGTATGCAATCGTTTCTTTGTCATTGCAGATAGGAAGACGATTGGCGCATAATCTAAATATTGGAAATGTGCGCGTACTTTATCCTCGAATTTTTTCATTGCTTTCTCGTCGGATTCTATCGTATCCCATTTGTTAACGACAATGACAATTGCACGTCCTGCTTGATGTGCATATCCTGCAATTTTCTTATCCTGTTCAATAATTCCTGTTTCTGCGTCAATTAACACTAAAACAACATCGGAGCGTTCAATCGCTTTTAGCGCACGAAGCACACTATATTTCTCTGTGGTTTCATACACTTTACCACGTTTACGCATCCCTGCTGTATCTATAATGACAAAGTCTTGAGAATCTACTGTTAAATTGGTATCAATTGCATCTCTTGTTGTACCTTCGATATCACTAACAATGACACGTTCTTCATTAAGTAAAGCATTTACAAGTGAGGATTTCCCTACATTTGGTCTTCCAATTAAACTAAAATAAATGGTATCTTCATTTTCTTCAGCCATTTCTTTTTGAGGGAAATAACTAACAACCTGGTCTAACATATCACCAAGACCTAATCCATGCGAACCAGATATTGGGAATGGTTCGCCAAATCCTAGAGAATAATATTCATAAATGGTATCACGCATCTCTGGGTTGTCGATTTTATTGATACCAAGGACAACCGGTTTATTAGATTTAAATAATAGCTTCGTAACTTCCTCATCTGCAGCTGTAATACCTTCCTTTCCATTTAACAAAAAGATAATGACATCTGCTTCGTCAATGGCAATTTCCGCTTGATGACGCATTTTCAGAAGCAATGGTTCATCACCAATTTCAATTCCACCCGTATCGATTAAATTAAATGTATGATTCAGCCATTCAGCCTGTGCATAAATTCGATCTCTTGTAACACCTGGTATATCTTCTACAATCGATATCCTTTCACCTACTAAGCGATTAAATATCGTTGATTTTCCTACATTTGGTCTTCCTACAATTGCTACTACTGATTTCCTCATAAAAAGGAACTTCCTTTCTCATCTGCGATCTAGTTATATTAACTTTATTCATTCTAGCAAAAGAAGGTAATATTAACAATTGATTAATGGTTCACATTGGTAAAAAATTGCTCGTCCAGCACCTAATTTACTCCCAATTATGACAAAGGAATCGAAAAATCACTGATTTTGTAGTCGAAATCGTTCTCGAAGGTTTCGGATTGTGACTACAAGCACATTGCTTCCTCTGTGAGCAATAGAAATAAAACTAATAAATAAAATGGTACTTAATAAATGATCCAAAAATAAGGGTTCACCAATTATCTCCATAAATCCAAAAGGTATAACAGTCATTTGGTAGATCCATTCCCCAGCCAACATGCCTAGAATGCAAATACTTAATCTACTGTAAAAATTGTTTGCTAATATAGAAGATAACAAGCTAAATATAATCGTTATCAGTATCCCTTTTGGTAAGAACATTAAAATAGGGGATAGTATTTCCCAGAAGCGAAAACCCGCATAGCCGATCATTACAGTGAAGGCTGAGAAGGTATGGTAAAATAAATGCTTGTTACGAGTAAGTAATACGATTGAACCTAAGAGTAGAATAATCATGGATAGGGAGAATGTTAGTGTTACAATTTCCAAATAAACGTATGAGCCAATAATCGATAATAAGATCCAGGCAGCCAAGAAAGTTCTTAGCCGGTTTTTCTTCATAAAAAAAGTAGCTATAATCCATAGGGTCCAGCTAAACCAATAAAATAGTATGCCACTTGCCATCATAATCACCACCTGTCATTAGGCAGTATTGCTATATTTTTCCTAATCTATACAAAAATGGTCTTGTCCTCTGATAGACAAGACCATTCACGTATGAATCTTTATTTCTTAAACTTATCCAGTTTATCACCAATAATATCACTTAATTGGAAACCAGATTGTTCTTCATCTTTTTCATATTGTTTATATTCTTTCTCTGCTTGCGCTTGTTCAATTTCTTTAATACTTAATGAAATACGTTCGTCCTTCTCATTAACATCTAATACTTTCACACTTACTTGTTGCCCAACCTCTAGTACTTCTTGGGGTGTCCCAATATGACGATTCGCGATTTGTGAAATATGCACCAATCCTTCAACACCAGGTAATAATTCTACGAAAGCACCGAAATTCACAAGACGCTTTACCGTGCCTTCAAGAATTTCGCCAGCAGAAATACGTTCTTCAATATTTGACCATGGTCCTGGAAGAGTATTCTTGTGGGATAGGGAAATTCGTTCATTATCTCGATCGACAGATAATATTTCTACTTTAATCTTGTCCCCTTCAGAAACAACTTCCGATGCCTTCTCAACATGCTTGTGGGATAACTGAGAAATATGAACAAGTCCATCAATTCCACCAAGATCAACAAAAGCACCGAAATTCGTTAATCGTTGAACCGTTCCCTCTAGAATTTGACCTGCTTCTAATGATTGCAGAAGTGTATTCTTCTTGACATCTGTTTCAGCTTCGATTACGGCACGATGTGATAAGATAATGCGATTTTGCTCTTTGTTTAAATCAACAATTTTGACTGTTAATGTCTTCCCTTTATACTCACTAAAGTCTTCCACAAAGTATGTTTCAACTAATGAAGCCGGGATAAAGCCTCTAACACCAACATCAACTACAAGGCCACCTTTTACGACCTCTTTGATTTCCGTTTCAAAAACTTCACTATTAGCAAATTTTTGTTCTAATTCGCCCCAAGCAATATCAGCGTCAATTGCTTTTTTGGATAAGACAACCTCATTATCTTCTACTTTTTTAACTTTTAATGTAAGGATATCTCCTTCTTTTACAACGTCACTTGTTGCTTCAACATGTAGGCTGGATAATTCACTAATTGGTAAAATACCTTCTGTTTTATAGCCAATATCAACAAGAACTTGTTTATCTTCCAGTTTAACAACTGTTCCCTTAACCTCATCACCAACATTTACTTCAAGTAATTCTTTGTTTTCTTCACTCATGACGATAGCCTCCTAAGGATTGTCCAATATATAAATAAGCAAAATATAATTCATTCTTTCTATAACTTCTAATAATTACAATTATTTGTCAAGTAAAGTAATTTGTTTTTCCTTAATCTCATTTATTTATTCGTGTACAATTAGTTTTGATGCAGCATCTAGAATAAATTGAGCAACTTCATTTATTGACATTGCTGTCGTATCTACTTCGATTGCATTCTCGGCTTTCACTAATGGTGATGCATCTCTTTCGGAATCTATTCGATCCCTTTCTTCAATTTCCTTTATCAGCTGCTCCATACTGGATGGGATGCCTCTTCGTTTATTTTCTTCATATCTTCGCTTTGCTCTTTCTTCAACAGTTGCGATTAAATAGATCTTTACTTCTGCGTCTGGAAGTACACGTGTCCCAATATCCCTTCCATCCATGACAACGCCACGATGTGATGCTAATTGCTGTTGACGATTAACTAATTCCTCGCGAATTGCCGGTAGCTTTGCAACGTAGGAAACATTATTTGTCACATGCTGTGAACGCACATCAATCGTTACATCTTGCTCATCTAATAATACAATTTGATTCTTACCGTTTTTTTGCAATTCAATCTTCGTATGTAATAATAATTCAACTAACGCTGTTTCGTCCTCCAAATCAATATGATGATTTAATGCCTTTAATGTTAAGGCACGGTACATTGCACCAGTATCAATATAAATATAGGAAAGCTCTTCAGCTACGATTTTTGCAACCGTGCTTTTTCCAGCAGCGGCTGGTCCATCGATTGCAATTGCGATTTTCTTTGATTCCATTAATTCCATCCATCCCTCTCACATATGGTTAGAGAACTTGAGCTTAACCAAAGTCAGGCTACCTTCGTTTAATAAACTTTATATCACTACTATAAATAATAACACAGATAAAAAAATTTGGTCTATCCGATTTTCATTTAACTTCATTTAATGCATTTCTTTTTGTCTTGATTCACGCTGCTTCTGAAAGCAAAATCGAATAATCCCTTGCTGTGATAATTTATCGATGGCAATAAATTTAAAAGAAACAAGTTCGACACTACTTTTTAATGTTTTTATTATGACGACTTCTGCTTGTGTATTAATATATTGATACTTGTTGTCCTTCATTTGCAACGTTAACCATATATCAACAATATCGCCGATTGCTAGTTTATGGTCGTATGGTGCGATAATCGAGAGGCCGCCTCCACTGATATCGGATGTTACCGTTACAAATGGTGAAAAAGTTTTGTCGTTACTATGGACTGCAATATCGACGGTTGTTTCGATTCTTACAAATTCTCTACGTTGGATACGTTGAATATCTTCTTTTTTCGGATTCTCAATTGCAAGTGCAGGCACATTTAATTTGATTTTTGAAGTAATACTGCTAGTAAATTGATAAACTGCTTCATCCTCGCCGATATAAGCAACGCTAAAGTATTTTCTCTTAGGTATGAAGGCGGTTTTATTGGTTAATTCATTTATCGGATAATCGATAATAATTTGCTGTTCATTCATCTCAATAACTTTACAACGATATTTATCTTTTGTATTTGTTTTTGTATTTTTCAATTCTATATGGAGCACAGTACCTATCTTCATGCGCTAACCTCCGCATTAAATTTTTGATGCTTGTCAAAATGATACGATATACCTATTATTACAGAAAAATTAAAAAAGGGAAAGGCTTTTTGCCATCCCCTAGAGTCTGCTTTGATAATTCACTTCTGTGCCGCCTAATTTTTCAACTTTTTCTTCTACGCCATCCATGGCATTAATGAAAATCCGGTACGTTTCATTACCCAATACACCTAAGAATTCATGGGTCAGCACTTCTTCACCAAAGTCATTGTCAATAATTGCTAGGAAATGCTCTTGTATATCAACATTTGGATTCACATATTCCCTTGCTTCTGTTTCAGATATGGCGGGAGTTTCAATCTTTCTTTCTTTATGATTCATTAAATAATTCTTTGCAGTTAACCCAAGTATTTCACCATTATCTAGCGCAACCTTTAATTCAATCGCATCGGAATATACCCTAACACCGTCTTGATTGAAGAGGAAGGAATATGCACCAATGTTGCCATATTCACTGCTTTGGAATAATTCCATTGATTGGAATTCGAGATCATCTACGTATTTTTTTGCTTTCTTTGATCCTTCATTCAAGCTTATTTTTTTGTCATTGACAGGTCGATCTACTAATAATGTAATTGGATGCCCGCCTTGCTTTGTCAAATCCATATAGGCATTTTTTTTATCGTTATGGTACGAAGTAGAATATAGTGGGATATTTGCCCCATCACCACTTTCTGTAATCGTTATCCCTTTTTCATCTGTTGTATTAAACAATTTCTGGCTTATTTTTAATGCTTGTTGTTCGGATACATCATCACTCGTTAAGATTAATTCATAGCGATGATCTTCTAGTGAAGCGCCACCACCGATTAACGAATTATTGACATTCGTTTCGGAGAATCCCTCCACACTTTTCTCAACGGTTTTCAGTCCATCGATAATTGAATTATCGGTTTGTTCGTCTTCGTTTGCAATAGCGAGCTGCACGTCCATCCATCTTAAGTTATTATCCATTGCAATGTGTTGGACTTGTCTTAATTCATCTTTGATATCACCAGATTGTGTATATAGCTTCTCTAATGTTTGCATTTCTTCGTCTGTTAAAGGTTTGTCATCTAAGTTCCTAACTGCAGTTCGATAGGTAAAATCACCGATATTCGATAGTAGTTCCTCTGTTTTATTAAAAGGTAACAATCCTAATGGTAATTGACCTACATTTGATGAAGCTTCAGACGTTAGTCGCCATATTTCAACCATCTGTGGCGATAATCGTTTATCCGAATTCATGGCTAATACGGTACCTATCTCATCATGTAGCATGTCCATATGATAATTTAGCTCATGAAAGGCACGTTGATACGTGTTCTCTGCCTGGATAAGGATTTCATTCTTATCTTGATGTTCCTGATAACCCCAAAAGGCAGTTCCAGCAATTCCGAGCGCAAGTATTACTACTAGTATCCACCGAATCATATTCCTTCCACCTTTCTATTTGCAAAATATGTGTTTGCCAATTTGTTTAATCTGTGGTCTTGACCAAATCCAACCAGATGTAGCAGTATCGGGATTAAAATAGTACAATGCATTTGCAGATGGATCCCAACCGTTGATTGCATCGATTACTGCTTCTCTTGCCCGTTCATTAGGTGTTAGCCAAATCTGCCCATCAGCAACTGCTGTGAAGGCCCTAGGTTCGAAAATAACACCTGCAACCGTATTGGGGAATGACGCACTTTCTACCCGGTTAAGAATAACTGCCGCTACAGCAACTTGGCCTTCATACGGTTCTCCCCTTGCCTCACCATAAACCGCGTTTGCCATTAATTGAATATCATTTTGCGAGAAACCTTGTGGTACATTTACAGATGTCACATTTGTAGTGGGTGCTGTCTTGTTTGCTCCGGTCTCTTTTTTCGGGGTAGTCGTAGGAGCAGCTTGTTTTTCCTTTTCTACCCCACCATAATGAGTAAACTTGCGACCTTGAGCGATTTGTTCTTTTACAAAGGCTTCATCATATTTACTTGCCTTAACGAGTTTATCCTTTGTTGTTTGTCCTGCTAGCCCATCAATTTCCAATCCAAATTCATATTGGAAATTTCTTAAGCCCCAGTAGGTTCCCCAGCCGAAAACCCCGTCAATTTTGCCATTATAAAACCCTAAATATTGTAATCTAGCTTGTAATTCAATCACATCATCGCCTACTGCACCTTGTTGAATCACTTGCGGACTAAAGGCTTTAGATGTGTTTGGTTGATATATTGATCCAAAACCGATAACCAATAAACAGCCCATGATGAAAAGTAGGGACACCGTTTTATTCTTCATCTTGATTCCTCCTGCTTTTACATTGTCTTGTGCTATCTATTTTTTGAGTAATCGGCTATTTTATTCATTAATTGTAAAACTATTATTTAATTTATTGTGATTAGCAAGTACCTTGCTTAACTTATCGCTATTGACTAAAGTATATTCAGCATAAAAAACCCCTTGTATTGGATACAGGGGGCATATTACTTATTATTAATTGGTTGGTTGGCTAGCTTTGCACGGTGCAGGGCAATAAACCAGAGTAGAATCATAAATGGAATTAAATAATAGCTCCAGGTACTTACAAGCGATTTTAGGATATAGTTATAGATACCGTGCAAGATAAATGGAATGAAGAATGCTACAAATATATTCCATTTTGTATGATCATTTGTTAGCTTTGCTTTTCCAAAGTAATAACCCATAATCACACCGAAAAGTGCATGTGAAGAAACAGGGAAAAATGCTCTTAACAAAGCATATTCAATTCCATTTGTGAATAAGTATAATACATTCTCCAAGGAAGCAAATCCAAGGCTAATCGATACCGCATAGACAATCCCGTCGTAATGATCATCAAACTGTGAATGATTGTACATCACAAATAAAAAGATAAACCATTTGAAAAATTCCTCAAAAAAAGCAATAAAGATAAAAGATTGAATAAAGATATTATTGCTGATTTCTTCTACTTCCATTGCATATTGAATGAACATAATTGGAAATACTAATAATGCACCAAAGATAAACGCTCTAAAAATTAATGATAATGGCTCAGTAACACGGTCTTTTAAGTAGAAATAGGACATTAGCCCAATAATCGGAGCTAGTCCCGCAGATAATATGGCAAACATTCTAAACATACCTCTTTCCAATGCCGATGCATTTATCGTATCATTATGTGTATATAATGAAAATAGGGTAAAGGAGAGTTTAATGAAAAACATTTTAATTATTCATACCGGTGGAACAATCTCGATGCTAGAAGATAAAGATACAGGGGAAGTCAATACGACTGAAAAGCATCCATTATCAAATTTTACCGAGTATTTACAAGCCTATGCTAATATCGATGAACAAATTATATTTGACCTGCCATCCCCACAAATTACACCAAAACATATGCTGCAATTGGGGAAATATATTAATACGAAAATTGAGGCCTATGATGGAATCGTGATCACTCATGGGACAGATACATTAGAAGAAACGGCATATTTTCTAGATTTAATATTAGCGACAGAGAAGCCAATTATTGTAACTGGAGCGATGAGATCGAGTAACGAGATTGGTTCTGATGCACTTTATAACCTTATTAGCTCTGTTCGGGTTGCGGCAGAAGATGATACAAGGAATAAAGGGGTATTAGTCGTAATGAATGATGAGATACATACTGCAGAGTATGTTACGAAGACATCGACAAGCAATGTTGCAACATTTCAAAGTCCACAATACGGACCTATTGGTATTGTAACAAAGGATTCTATCATTTTTCAACATACGATTATAAACCATCCGACCATTGCAATTGAATCATTATCGAATCATCAGGTACTATTACTAAAAGCCTTTGCAGGGATGGATCAAACAATTATTAAAGCAATCCACTCTATACATCCTAATGGTGTCGTAATTGAAGCGCTTGGACAAGGAAATCTACCAAATGAAACGATCCCTGGAATTAGGAAAATGCTCGAGGACCATATACCAATTATTCTTGTGTCTCGATGTTATCAGGGAAATGTTCAGCCTACATATGGCTATGATGGCGGCGGAAAGCAATTAAAGGAAATGGGTGTGATCTTTTCAAATGGACTCACGGGTCAAAAAGCGAGAATTAAGCTATTAATCGCGCTGGAGAAATCAAAAGATTATCATCAAATAAGAGCAATATTCGAAAATGAGTAACAAAAGCTTAAAACTAGTTGAGCTGTGTAGGGTGGTGAGGAAGTCTCGCTACAGCTTTAGCGCTGGAGCTGGCCGTGGCTGTTCTCGGTAATTAAGTTATCCGTAGCGTCCAATTTTATATTTTCCTAAGCTATAAAAAATAAGGGGTCGCTGATCTATAATTAGATCAGCGACCCCTTATTCGAGTTATCTAGTTATACCCAACCACGAAAACGTGATGCTTCTGCCATTTTACGAACACCAATCATATATGCAGCTAATCGCATATCAACGCGTCTCGATTCTGCTAGATTATAAATAGAATTAAATGAGCGAATCATAATTTCATGTAGTTTTTCATCTATTTCCTTTTCAGACCAATAGTATCCTTGATTATTCTGTACCCATTCAAAATAGGAAACCGTTACTCCACCTGCAGATGCCAAAACGTCTGGTACTAGTAGTATGCCACGTTCGGTTAGAATCTTCGTTGCTCCCCTTGTTGTCGGACCATTTGCTGCTTCAACAATGATACTAGCTTTGATTTTTGGCGCATTTTCTTCGGTAATTTGATTTTCGACTGCCGCAGGAACAATAATATCACAGTCACACTCAAGTAATTCTTTATTGGAAATCGTATTATTAAATAGCTTTGTTACCGTTCCAAAGCTGTCTCTTCTATCGAGCAAATAATCAATATCAAGACCATCTGGATCATATAATGCCCCATATGCATCTGAAATCCCAACAACCTTTGCGCCTTCATCATGTAAAAATTTAGATAAATAGCTTCCAGCATTACCAAACCCTTGAACAATGACACGTGCGCCTTTTACGTCGAGTCCTTTTTTCTTCGCTGCTTCCTTCAGGACAATTGTAACTCCTTTTGCAGTTGCGGTTTCTCTTCCGTGTGAACCACCGAGCACAATTGGTTTTCCTGTAATAAAACCTGGACTGTTATACTCGTCCATTCTGCTATATTCATCCATCATCCATGCCATTATTTGCGAGTTCGTAAATACATCTGGTGCAGGAATATCCTTCGTTGGTCCTACAATTTGACTGACGGCTCGTACATAGCCACGACTTAATCCTTCTAATTCACGAAAAGACATTTGACGTGGATCACAAACGATACCACCTTTAGCCCCACCATATGGGAGATCGACAATTCCAGATTTTAAACTCATCCAAATGGATAGTGCTTTAATTTCATCTGCCGTTACATCCGGGTGGAAACGGATTCCACCTTTTGTAGGACCAACCGCATCGTTATGTTGTGCACGATAACCTGTAAATACTTTTATTGCCCCATCATCCATTCTAACTGGGATTCTTACGGCCATCATTCTTAAAGGTTCTTTTAATAGTTCATATAATTCATCAGGATAACCTAATTTTTCTAACGCTAGTTTAACCACTGCGCGTGTTGAAGTTAATACATCCATGTTTTCTTGTTTTTTATTTGCAGAATCAACTGCTTTGTCGGCAACCATGAACTTACCTCCTACAATTATCCAAATATATTTTAAATAATTTCCATTCAGAGTTAGTATACACCCTCTAAGTAAATTTGCAATAAAAAATGTTTCGACCACTTGAATCCTAGTGCTTAACGTTTATCCGTGATTTTTTAGTGATAGCGTAACAAATGTTTCAATCATATCTTCATAGCTTATATCAACCGCTTTTGCTGCGTCAGGAAATAAGCTTGTTGGTGTCATACCTGGTAGTGTATTCACTTCTAAAATAATTGGCAGATTGTTCTCTGAAAGGATAAAGTCCACCCGTGAATAGGTTTCACATCCAAGGGACTGGTGTGCAAGCACGGCATATTCTTGAATTTGTCTCTTTAAATGATCATCCATTTGCGCTGGTACAATGTGTTCGCTACCACCAGGCGCATACTTTGATTCATAGTCATAGAAAGCATTTTTAGGGATTATTTCGATAATCGGTAATGCCTCTTCATGGCCGATTTCTCCTAATACTGGTACCGTTAATTCCTTGCCTTTAATAAATTCTTCTACTAATACAGTGTCATCGCTCTCTATAGCGTTATTGACAGCTTTTTCTATTTCGTCTTTATTTTGAATGATGGAGAGTCCTAATGTGGATCCCTCTCGATTTGGCTTAATAACGAACGGTAGGTTAAATGTATTCTTAATTTCTTCAACCACTGCTTTTATTTCTTGCTTCTTTGTTAAACGGTACACATTGCTATTCGCCACAGGAATGTGATTCATTTCAAAAATCTTCTTTGCCTTCGCTTTGTCCATTGCGAGTGCCGATGCAAGTACACCAGATCCGACGTAAGGGATCTTTAACATATCTAATAAACCTTGGATTCTACCATCTTCCCCGTACTTACCATGTAAACCAATAAAGACTAAATCCACCTGTAAATTAATAATTTCGTCTAATTTCTCAGGGTTGAAATCAATCCCTACGACATCATGTCCTTTTTGTTTTAATGCTTGCAGAATTCCTTTTCCTGAAGCAAGTGAAACCTCTCGTTCACCCGAAATTCCACCATAAAGTACCGCTATTTTCATTCCGTTCTCACCCTCCATACTAATTCACCATTCATTGCATCCTGCTAATAAAATTTCTCCATAATTTGTTTCACTGCGTCTCGTTGGAAAATTTCTTTTCCATATTCAATTAAGCGAAAGGACGTAATAATACTTGGATATGCGTACTCAGACATAATCGCGATTATATCTTCTTTCTCATTATCTTTAAGATCTTCATCTTTAAATAACATATAATATCGATTATCCATATGATATACTTGACCACCATCTATTTCTAGATTTGATAAGTACGAAGAAACTTGAATTATATTCTCAAACTCTGGAAACGAGAAAATTAATTCTTTACTTTCATCCAAAGTAACCTTCATTTCAATAAAGTCCTCATCCCAGCTCATATCATCGTATTTCTGTGTGACAATAACATGCATTCCTTGTGCTTGCATTATATGCACTTGTACAAGGAGCATACCTTCAAGCTCAAAGCCTAACTCAGAACTCGCTTCATACATCATATCACTAAATAAATTACGGACACTTGATGCATCATCCCATAAATCGTTTGTAGTAAAACCTCGTTCAATTAAATCATCAAACGTTAAAAAAATGGTAAATTGATCATCGGACAATCGCTCAATACGCATAAGTATCCCCCTTTAAATGTGTCTCATTTACAGCATATATACTATTTTTTGTAATTTATACCTATTGTGAATCCATCCTTATAAATAGTAAAACAAAGGTTTTATATACTATATGCACTTCAAGAAATTGTTGAACATTACATTCACCGTTTTCCATAAATTAATTCCAAAATTTACTAGTACATCATTTGTAGCAAACCATGAATTTCGTAAAATATGGATTCAAGTATCAATTACAAGTATATTATGTCCGTATATTATAACCCTTTCCATTCTATTTGATAAGACTGAACTTATCGGTTTCACAGGATAGAAGAAATTGTTATTTTACAGCCAGTTAATTCGGGATAAAATAATAACCAACGATTAAAATCACAATAAGAACAATGACTACAAAAATAATACGGATAAATGGCCTACTTATCCTAAAGCGTGTTCGATTACTAATTGTATGTACTTCTTTTCTAGGGGGAAGATTTAAAATATCGATTTCCCGCTTCTTTGGTATTTCTTCTAAACTAGCGGAAAGCTCTTCCTTCACCTCTTTATTGCCCTCAATTTCCCCAACTAAATGACGCAGTTCTTCTGCTTGATCTTGCTTAATGTCTGCCTGTTTTTCCATTTTATCTACACCTCATCTTTAAGGAAGCGATTTTGATATTTAATGACGAACTACTTTCATTATTAGAGAGCATTCATTAGTAGTAACTTTCTCAATTTACTTTCCCAATCGGCCTCTTCGTTTACTGCCTTTTTCGTTTGAACGGGATTCCATTCAGACCACGAAAAACCACAATTACTACAACATTGATCATCTACCATGCTGTACGCAGGTTGAAAATTTTTATATAGGTTTTTACGTAAACAGCCCAACTCATGTATCCATTGCAATATTTCATTTAATTTCTGCTCTTTAATGGAAGTTCTATCTTTGATTAGCTGTTTAATTTCTTGATAGCTTTGCTTCCATTTTTCTTCTTGAAAGTTTATCCGATTATTTGCAATCATACCATGTTTTTCGAATTGAAAACGTAAAAATCGCCACTGAATTTCATTTAATTGAAATAAATTCGCAATTTCTACTTCATTATTTGGCAGTTCTTTTCGTTCAGAGACTAATCGAGATAAATACTTGTAAATAAAAGTTAAAATTTGTTCGGATGGCAGCTCGTTTTTAATCATATTTAAAGGAATAAAGAGATCTTTATTGGAAAATAGCAATAAACAAACACTGGATTTCCCATCTCTGCCTGCCCTGCCCACTTCTTGGATATAGGACTCTAATTGTAATGGTAAATGGTAATGAATAACGAAGCGAATATTTCCTTTATTAATTCCCATGCCAAATGCGCTCGTACAACAGATAATATCTAATTGATCATTCATAAATTGCTGTTGAATTGTAATTCGATCCATTTGCTCCATTCCACCATGATAAAATGCAATCTTCCGTTCTGGGAGTTTTTCCGAAAGCAGCTTTGCGATATTTTCCGTCGCTATTCTGCTTGAAAAATATATTAAGGTTGAGACATGATAAGTTTTTAAATGCTGTGTTAAATATTCCAGCTTTTCCTGATCATTGCTTACTTCCTCGATACAAAACGATAAATTACTGCGATCCATCGGATATACATGTTTGATCATCTTTGGCTTATTTAATAAATCAATAATATCCTGCTGGACAGTCGGTGTGGCAGTTGCACTTAAAGCTAGTGTTCTCGGATTATTTAATTTCTCGATAATCATATTCAATTTTAAATAATCCGGTCTAAACTCATGCCCCCATTGGGAGATACAATGGGCTTCATCAATGACAAATAAACTTATCTTTGTACGTTGTAATAAGCGAATAATCTCTTCTTGCTGTAATAATTCCGGAGAAATATAAATAAGCTTATAGGCATGTAAATTCTTATATACCTTCTTCCGTTCACTTGGATCCATGAAACTATTTAAAGCAACTACCTGTTTGATTTGGATTGCTTTTAGCTGCTTTACCTGATCAATCATTAAAGAAATCAATGGCGAAACTACAATTGTAACCCCATCTAAAAGCATTGCTGGTAACTGATAACAGATTGATTTTCCTGATCCCGTTGGCAGAATACCGAGTACATCTTTCCCTTGTAATACATCCTCGATGATTTCCTTTTGTCCTAATCGAAAGGAACTATAGTGGAAGTGTTTGTTCAATTCTTGCTCTAATGTCACTTGTTGGTTCATTCGTTTCTCCCTATTTTAATTGTTTATGCTGTAATGCTAGCACGAGGCGGATTTGAAAATAACTGATGCTATCGTTTACTTGCTGTTTAATGTCTCGAAGCTTAGAAGAACTTGTTTGCTTTACTGCATTTAAGATTTCCTGTTGCTCCGCTGGATTAACATAGTGATGCAAGGGGAAATTCGTTTCATATAAAGCAATTTCTATTAGATGATCATGAATCGTATTTATTTTTAAGTTACGGTTCCTCGCAATATTTTCAATTGTAACCCCTTGCTGCAAATGTTGATAGGTTTGGAATGCCGAATTGGATAATCGTGTTGTGCTTGTTAGATCATTTATGATGAACGTGAGAAATGGATAGTTATCTTTTTCATGATACAATGTCGAAAGCAATCGATGAACAAGATTAATAATGATTAATTGAATATCATCAACAGATTGACCATATTTCGCTGACAACTGGTCGATACTCATCCCATAGCTTTGATACCCTGTTAACCGATCGACAAATATTCCAGCTTCAACTTTAGAAAAATGGTGTAATATTTTTCGTAGTTCTTGAAAGATGATTGCTAGGAATTTGGCTTCCTCCCCCTTTAATCGACGATACACTGACTTTACCCAACCTACGATTAAGGGCTTGTCAATGACTGGGATAAAGGAAAAATAATCCATCTTACTATTCGTTAATGTTTGAATAAGCAGGACTAGACGATCTAAGAAAACATCCGTTATTTCGTGATAGGCTAGACCTTCATAAGATGTAAAAGGAAATGATACCTGTTTATTCGTCGCAATCCATTTAGACGTTTCTCGAGTTGTTTGATAGAATGTTTGCTCTGTATCGATTCTATGAAGGAGTCCTTTCAACTGAAGCTCATTCATCGTTTGATTAAAATGCTGTCTTGTCAAGGACTTATAGATGCCGAAATACCGCTCAAGCTGAAAGAGATGTGCATCTTGAACCGTCTGAATGGACCGCCTGCCTCGCAGCAAATGATAGATGCTTGAAGCGGTTCTTTCCATTTGGATTCGATTGCAGCATTCGAGTAGAATACTATGAAATATCAAGTGCCTACCTCCCTATTCTATATTATCTTTTTCTGTTGCTATGGAATCACCCCACTGAAGAAAGCCTCTTTTAATTGTAGTATTGAAATGATTGAAAATCAGCCTTAAAATGAATAGATAGCAGGTTAAATTTACGAGGATTGTTTTTGTGTAAGGAGGAAGTGTGATGGCGAAATTTGCAATCGTCGATATCGATTCATGTATTGCTTGCGGTGCATGTGGGGCAGCTGCTCCCAAAATATTTAACTATGATGATGAGGGACTCGCCTATGTAGTAATTGATGAGAATTCGGGAACAAGAAAAATCCCTGGGCGTCTAGTCGACGATCTATACGATGCATTTGAGGGATGTCCAACAGACTCCATCAAAATTTCAAATACCCCTTTTAACGCAAGCCCAATTAAAGTCAAAAACTAATATAGTATTAATTATACGGTATCTATAGGGTTTTAAAAAGACTTTACACTAAAAAAATACCAATTAGAATCTAATTGGTATTTCGAATTGAAAATCGGTTTGCTGCATATTTCTTCATTAAATGGAAAATGATTGGATAAAAAATAATCATAAATATTACATTGCCAATTGCATGACTAGTATCAAAAGGCAGCCCTGCCAGATAATATGGCCAGAAATGACCGGACACTTGATACGTTATAAGTGAGATAATAAATCCGTATAGATACCCACTTAAGAAGGCAAGCAACACAATAACAATGAAAGGAACCTTTTTAAGCGATTTACTTAAGAAACCACTTAATAATCCGATTAATCCCCAAGAAATAATTTGCCAGATTGTCCAAATTCCCATTCCTAACAACATATTAGATAAAATTGCCGTTAAAATTGCTAGAATAAAGGCCGCCAGTGGCCCAAGTAATATTCCGCAAATAATAATCAAAGATGTAACTGGTTGGACATTCGGAATAAATTGAAAGAAGACCCGGCCAACAATTGCTAGTGCCGCAAGAAGTGCCAGCAATGTTAATTTATACGTATTCAAATTACATTATTCCCAGGACTGTAAATCAAAGACGACTTTATCCCCTGGAACCAGTTCGTATTCCGCCGCTCCAACAGATGCCATTTCATCATTTACAAAGAACATCCAAGCTGTTTTCTCATCATCGCTAGCTGCAACTCGTTCGATTGACGTAATAAATGTTCCGTCAAATTCTGTTTCAATAAAGAAGTTTTCCTCCATGACATCCATAAGAATGTCACCTTCTTTAATTTCAATTTCTTTCTCGTCGACAAATTCTTCGCCTTCATTGATTGAGATCGTAATTCGAACAGAATTCTCCGCAACTTCTTCAGATTGTGATGTGTTATTCGTACTTACAGTCGTATTAGTATTTTCGTTTTCTTCCGCTGAACAACCAATTAATAAGCCTGCTACCATGAATAAAATTAAGATTGGGAACATACACTTTTTCATCTCAGTCACCCCTTTTTTAATATTTGTAATTTTAACTATACAAGGATGTTGAAGCATATAAATCATATTATGTAGTTTGGTGTGCTTACTTACGAAAAAAAGGCTATTTTCTCAACAAGAAAACAGCTTTTAACATACGAAATAAAGACAATGCACTAGCAATGCTTGCATTCGAATGTTTCTATTTGCTTATTCCTCGAAGCACTCGAAACAATTGAACATGGCAGGTCTACTGACTTATGATTTCAACCTACTTTAAGCCCTTCCCATATGAATGCCATACAGTGGTTATGCTTATTTCGTTAATCAATTACAGTTGCGAGGACAGTTCCAGATTTTCACTAGATTCCCTATTAAGTATCTGCACCAAAATTCAATATTTACGATTCAATTAAAATTACACCCGTATCATACCATATGTTGGTAGGTTTGAAAAGATTTCGAAGATCTATTCTTATCTTTCAATCACTTTCGGATGCTTTCTATAATCCTTTTGCGGAATGATAAAACTAAAGGTTGTTCCTTGATTTAGTTTACTCTGCACATTCAATAATCCATGGTGGGTATCGATAATGTTTTTAGCGATTGCAAGACCCAAACCGGTTCCCTTTTTCTGGTTATTTCTAGTTCTTGATTTATCTGCTTTGTAAAAGCGCTCAAAAACGAATGGTAAATCTTCTTCAGGAATCCCACTACCATTATCCTCGATTGCTACATACAGCTCTTCTTCTGTATTCTTGACATTAACATGAACGAATCCATTTTCATTTGTATGGCGAATGGCATTATCGATTAAGTTTGTGAATACCTGTTCGATTCGATCTGGATCAAAATAAGCACTCGGAATCGAAAAATTCTCTGACAAAGACAGCTTCAATTGATTATCATTAGCAAGTCCCTGAAATTTCTTCATTATTCGTTGCACAAAACTATCAAGATCTACGCTTTCAATATTGAGCTTGATATGACCTGCCTCCATTTGAGCGATGTCTAATAGCTCATTTACTAATCGATTCATCCGTAATGATTCCTCGTGAATGATTTTAGCAAGTTCATTTTTCTCCTCATTACTTTCAGCAATATCATCAACAATTGCTTCACTATAGCCTTGAAGTAAAGAAATAGGTGTACGCAGCTCATGAGAGACATTGGCAATAAAGTCTTTGCGTAAGATATCTAATCGTCTTTCCTCGGTCATATCACGGATAACTGCAACGGCCCCCCTTATGTAAGATTGATCATATAAAGGAGTCATTAACATTACATAATTTCTTCCTTGGAGATTGATCTCACGTAAGGCTTTTTTTTCATCATTTATCACTTCTTGTAATGCCTCATTCAATTCTTTTGGCAATGTTTGGTTTTTACGAGTAACTTTAATATTATTTTCAAAATACCAATTCTCGATAAATTTATCTGCAGGTGTATTCGTTACGATCATGTCCCCATTACGATTAAGGGTGACGACACCATCGGCCATCGAGCTTACAATACTAGATAATTGTTCTTTTTCTTGTCGCAATGCATTGATATGGAACTTAAGTTGCTGTCCCATACGATTAAATTCTTTTGCCAGATCACCGATTTCATCATTTGTTAAAATAGGAACCTTCGTATCGAATTCGCCTCGCGTTAAATTGGAAGCAGCCTCCCGCATTTTAATCAATGGAGATGATATTCTGGTTGATAGGAAAATGGCAAAAAAAGTAGTCAAGACAAGTGCGATACCACCTGCGAGTACAATTATTTTACTAGTCTCCGCTTCGGTTTGATTAATTACTTCTAATGACTGATAAACGAAAATTGCCCCATTATCTAATAGCGGTGTGCCAACAATGATAATTTCCATTTTATTTTCTGGTAGAATAATTTCTTTTTGAACCTCTTTCTTCGTCGATATGACGTCAGATAGTTCTTGTTCATTTTCAAACCATGCTCTATTAAATTCCTGTAGATCTCTTGCGCTAGTATTGGATACCCATAGTTCTCCATCCGGATACATAATGGCAACACGACTTGTGGGTGTTTTTATTAACTCTGTCGTTTCCTGGATATATTTTCTATCTGCCTGTTGATTCGCAATTAGTGAAATTTTTGAAGCAGTTTGCATCATGTCCTTCTCTGCTTCGCTTATATGATAGCTCTTAAAAAACTCTAACAAGAAAATAGATAAAATAAACAGTACAAAACTGACAAGAAGAAATATCGTTATTGCAAGCTTACCGACTACACTACGCCATATCATCACTCATCATCTACCTCAAATTTATAGCCTACCCCCCAGACGGTTACAATCATTTTAGCTGCGGTTTTCGATGCACTGCTTAATTTTTCCCTTAATCGTTTCACATGTGTATCGACGGTTCGTAGGTCACCAAAGAATTCATATTGCCAAACTTCTTTTAATAGATGCTCCCGTTTAAAAACCTTATCAGGGGATTTTGCTAAAAAGCAAAGTAATTCATACTCTTTTGGCGTTAATGTTACCTCCTGCCCATCGGCTGTTACGCGATGTGCATCATGGTCAATTGTTATATGTGGAAAAACAAGAATGTCCTTTGTTGCTACGTCTGTATCCTTAAATTTAGCAGTAGAAACTCTACGTAACAATGCTTTTATGCGTAATACAGCTTCCCTTGGGCTAAATGGTTTAACGATGTAGTCATCGGCACCAACTTCGAATCCTTGTACTCGATTCGCCTCTTCCCCTTTGGCGGTTAGCATAATAACTGGGGTTGCCTTCTCTTTTCTGAGCTCTTGGCAAACCTCTATTCCATCCATTTCTGGCATCATGATATCTAATAATATTACATCATACTCATCCGCTAGGGCTTTTTCTAAAGCGTCTTTTCCATTGTCGGCTTCTTCAACCGTGTATTCTTCTCTCTCTAAATACATTCGCATTAATCTACGAATTCTCTCTTCATCGTCAACGATTAAAATCTTTGTTTCCGAACCCATTTTTGTTCCCCCTAAATTCTACTATTAGTTAAAGTATAAACGATTTATGACAATTTGTATAAGAAAACAGGCGAAGCATCAATGATACCTCACCTGTAAATGCTTATGCACATTATATATAAAATGCTGACTAGTTTAGTGCTTGAGGCTCTCAGGCAGTCGCTCCAGAAATACACTACGCGCATCTTAGGGGAGCTGGTGAGCCTACTCACGCTATCGCGCTTCGTTGTCTCACCTAGGCTCTTCTTCCCGCAGAAGTCTCCGTGTATTTCTTCCGCTGGAATTGTTAATAGGCATCTAAAAAGAGTAACTTATCACTTACAATCGAAGTTGATTGAAGTATTAGAATGTAACCTTTTGTGTAAATAGCAACTACTGACCAGTTCTGAAATCATAATTATGACTAGTTCGTACTTTACATCAACTTCGTACTATCATCCTATACTTGCAAAAAGTAATCGTCTTTTCTATGCATATGAATGCAATCCTGCTAGGACTAGGTTAACGACAATTAGGTTGAACATGATGATACCGAATCCGATTACTGCTAGCCATGCTGATTTTTCACCATGCCATCCTCTTGAAAGTCGAAGGTGCAAATAGGCTGCGTAGAAGAACCAGGTTACTAATGCCCAAACTTCTTTCGGGTCCCAGCCCCAGAACCTTCCCCAGGCGATTTGCGCCCAGATTGCCGCAAAAATTAATCCTCCTAGAGTAAATACTGGGAAACCAATTGTCACAGAGCGATAGCCAATTTCATCTAGTAAGTCAGCTTTAACATTTTTAAAGAGCGGTTGAATCGCAGCACCTACTCTTTTTCTAATAATTAGACGAACAATGACAAACAGAATTGTTCCAGTAATGAGTGACCAAATAACTGTATTAAATTTGCGACCGGCATCTTGGCCCTGTAACCAGTTTGGTGTTTCAAACCAAGGCTCCATAACATTTTCCGTTATTAATGTACCCTCGTTTGGACCAGCAATTGCAGGTAATTTATATTCTGACTTTATCGTCTCTCCGCCTGACGGATATTCAAATGTAGCATTATAATTCATCATGCCGAATGCTGATGTAATCCC
Source organism: Oceanobacillus arenosus (assembly GCF_003369575.1). Taxonomy (GTDB): domain Bacteria; phylum Bacillota; class Bacilli; order Bacillales; family Amphibacillaceae; genus Oceanobacillus; species Oceanobacillus arenosus. Next base: position 110,781 of record NZ_PIOC01000014.1, read on the forward strand.
AATAAATCCAATAAATATAAATAATATATAGATAACAATTTCTAACCACATTGTTTTTTTACTCTTAACAGTCTGATCAATTTCTTTAATTAAATACATCAGTCCTGCGACAAAGCTAATAAATAATATCCCTTGCCCCAATGCAACTGTTGTTACATGAATATATAGCCAGTGGCTTTGTAATGAAGGCACAAGTGGTGCAACATCTGTTGGAAACATACTTGCATATGCAATAATAATCATTGAAATCGGTAATGCAAATAGTCCTAAAAAGCTTAATTTATAGTAGAAATAAATAATAATAAATGCAAAGACAGTACACATGCCAAGAAAGGTCATAAATTCAAACATATTACTTACCGGTGCATGTCCACTTGCAAACCATCTCGTTATAAAATAAACAATCTGTGCTGCAAAACCAATTATCGTTAACGTAATTGCAATTTTGGCTGACACTGTATGCTGTTTCTTATCTGTCCGCTTATCTCTTACCGTTGCCCCGAAGAATAATGTTGCAATTAAATAGAGTACAAATGCAGAATAAAGCGCCCCACTGCTGACACTGAGTATGTCCATTAATAAATCCCCCTTATGAAACCGATGTAAGAATGACTGTTATTTCTCATCTAATTCTTGTTGATCCTCGACCATTTTAATGTTCGTACCTTTAATGACTTTCTCAATATCTTTCTTTATTCCAAACCAATTTTTATTCGTGTGACCAGCCATTAATATACCATTTTCACTTGGATGGATCCAAATTCGCCGATGCTGCCAGTACATCCCCTGAATAACACCAATCATAAAGATTGCTGCCCCGATACCGAATAAAGGCAATGAACGATCATATTTCACGGTAAGTCCGCTTACATCATGCATTTCAAAGTCCTCTATACCAAGTTTATAGATATTTTCCCCAGTCGCATCTATATTTCTACCAATTCCAACAAAGCTAACTTCCGCAGTATCACTATTTGGTGGATAAATTAAAAACACATATGCTGGATTTCGCGGAAAATTAGTTTCAGATGCAGGAATTCCATTACTATCAAGATAATAATCTGGGTAATACTTATCAACAACAACACGGAAACCGCTATCTAAATTATATTCGGCTTCAGGTGCTGTTAAATCAACAGTGAACGTATCAAGTGCTGCCTCTTCCGTATCCGCTGTTTCATGAATTCTAAACGTCATCGAGGTAAATTCATTTAATTGATATCCAGATTGGTAAACCGTATATTTATCAAATTTAGCTGGATCATTCATTCGGACGGAGCCTTCGAGAATTGGATCAAGCTCCGCATCTGCTCCCGGAACTGTCTTATCACTTGTCTGATAGATTACAATATCCGTCTGAAAATTACTTGGAATCATGCCTTCCTCAGCAATTGCTGCTTCAAATCGTTTATCATCTTTACTATGAGTCTCTAAAATGAAATCCTTATTTTCAATATAATATTGGCCATCTGTTCCGGGTATGACAATTGGTTTTTGCCCCTCGCGGACCCAGACATACTCTTCCATATAAAAGAATGGAGTAACACGTAATATTGCGGCTACTAATATAATAATTAGACCAATATGATTTACATATGGACCCCATCTGGAAAATCTACCTTTCTCAGCTAGAATATGTCCATTCTCTTCTTTAATATTATAGCGTTGCTTCTTTAAATTATTTTTTACCGTTTCAATCTCTTCGTTTGATGCAACATCTGTTTCACTATATAAGCGTTGTCTACTTAGGAAGCTAATATGTTTCTGGGCCTTTTGGTGCCGCAATGCTTTAAATAATGGAACAAACCTGTCAAGACTACAAATGACTAAAGAAATCCCAATTAAAGCGATAATAACAAGATACCACCATGACGTATATAAATTATGAAAACCTAATTGATAAAAAATTAAACCGAATATTCCATACTGATCCTCGTAATAAACTGCTGGATCGCGAGATGGTGCATTTGCAGGTATGTATACTTCCTGTGGGAAAATCGTGCCGACCATTGAAGCAACTAAAGCAAGCACGATCAGCCAGACACCCACTTTAACGGATGAGAAGAAACTCCATATCTTATCAATAATCGATTTATTATAGGTTTGTGAGCGCCGAGCTGTCCCATCGTAGCGCATATTCAGTAATCTTTTCTCGTTATTTCCGTCTAGGTGTTGATTCCCCTCTATTGGTCTACCACATGCTTCACATAGGACAGTACCAACAGGATTTACATGTCCACATTCACATTTTATTTCTTTCATGTTTATCCCCCATTGCTAATTACACCCTAATTTGGTTGAATATCTTGTAAATACCCCTCGAGACGATCTAATGATAAGGCGCCATTGACAACTTCTTCTATCTTTCCTTCAGGATTAATGAAGAATGTACTAGGTATCGGTCCGATTTTATATAAGTCTCTTACAATACCAGTTCTATCGAAGGGTACAGGGAATGTCAAATCGTATTCATCAATGAATCGATCTACAGCTAATTCGGTACCATCCAAACTAACGGCCAGAATTTCAATTCCTTTATCTTGATATTCCGGATATAAAGACTCCATATAAGGCATTTCCGCTTTACATGGCTCACACCATGTTCCCCAGAAGTTTAGCATGACACCTTTCCCCTTAAAATCACTTAGTTGAACAGATTCTAATTCATTATTATTACTAATTTGTTGTAATTTGAAATCCGGTGCTGCGTCTCCTGCCCGGTAAATCGTATTATCCGCTTGCAAGTTAGAGACTAACGCAAATATAACTGCACCTAAAAGTACAACCAGAATAGAAGTTCTAAAGATTAACCGATTTCTTTTTTTTCTTTTCTTTTTATCTTTTATTTGATCCAAGCTCATTTGTTCTAGACCCTCCCCAAGCCATTATAGCACGCTTGTAAAGATTAAATTTTGTCTATTATTCAACAATTTCAGTTGCTAAATTCCGTATCTGTTTTACCTCTTTTAGTGTTAAGGCACGATATGCCCCAGGTTTCAAGCCTTTTAAAGTTAACATTCCATACTGTTCCCGTTTTAACTTCATTACTGGATAGCCTAATTGCTCCATCATTCTTCTCACGTGGCGATTTTTTCCTTCACGTAATTTAATTTCAATTATCATCGTGTTTTTCGTCTTATCAGAAGATAGAATATTATAGTCAGCTACTTTTAATAAATCGTTTTCCGCTTTTACACCTTTTCTTAACTTCTCTAATTCTGGTTTAGTTGGTATTCCTTTAAGTTTTGCAACGTATTTTTTTTCAACTTCATACTTAGGATGCATTAAATGATGCGCGAAATCGCCATCATTGGTAAGCAGTAATATCCCTGATGTATCATAATCCAATCTACCTATTGGAAAAACGCGTTCTGTCACGCCATCTAATAAATCGGTAACGACTTTTCTACCTTTATCATCACTCACACTTGAGATAACCCCGCGCGGCTTATACAACATATAATAAACATGTGCTTCTTTTTCTAATGGAACGTCATTCACCTCAATTTGATCGTTGTTAGACACCTTCGTACCTAATGTAACAACAACTTGTCCATTCACTTTTACTTTCCCATCTAAAATAAGCTGCTCTGCTTTTCTTCTTGAGGTAATGCCGCTTTGTGCGATTACTTTTTGCAATCTTTCTTGGTTGTCTGTCATATTATCACCATAATTTCTTTATTTTTTTCTTACATAATAATAGCGCTAACAGAGTGTTAACGCTACTCATTTGACTTATTTCATTATAAAAAGAAAGGCATCATCCAAATACCATTTTTACAATGAGGATTGATGTTATTATACCAACCAAATCGGCTAATAGTCCAACCTTTAGGGCATATTTCATTTTTTTAATGCCAACAGCACCAAAATAGACGGTTAAAATGTAAAGGGTCGTGTCCATACTTCCTTGCATTGTCGATGCTAGTCTTCCAATAAAGGAGTCTGGCCCATGCGTGCTAATTAACTCGGTAGTTATTCCAAGGGCAGCTGTCCCTGATATTGGCCGAACAAATGCAAGTGGAATAATTTCAGGAGGAACTCCAAAGGTCATTAATACTGGTGCGATCAAATTAATCATTGCATCGATTGCACCAGAACTTCTTAATATCGAAATCGATACAATCATTCCTACTAAAAAAGGAAGTAGAGAAAATGCCATTTTGACACCTTCTTTTCCTCCCTCAACGAATAATTCATATGTAGGAACCTTCTTCCAAGAAGCGACAGAGAGGACAATTAATAGAAAGCACGGAATCAGCCAAGTACTTACCGCTGTGATGATAGCCATTATTTCTTCCTCCTAATACTTTGGTAATAGAAAAGCCGATCAAGTAAAATGGCACTGATTAAAGATATAACCGTTGTAATAATTGTCGTTCCTATAATTTCTGTTGGGGAGACAGAATGATATTGCATCCGGATTGCAATTACAGTTGTTGGAATTAAGGTTAATCCAGATGTATTTAATGCTAGAAAAGTAATCATGGATCTCGATGCAGTATCTGTTCCGCTCAAATGTTTCATTTCTTCCATTGCTTTAAGCCCCATCGGTGTTGCTGCATTTCCCAGGCCAAATATATTTGCAGTAATATTCGATAAAATATAACCCATTGCCGGATGACCCTTTGGTATTTCTGGAAACAATTTGCTGACAACCGGCATTAAAGCTTTAGACAAAGCTTTCAGTATACCTGCAGATTCTGCTATTTTCATAATCCCTAGCCAAAAAACTAAGATACTTATTAGTCCAATCGATAACGTCACTGCATCATTTGCACTTTCAAATAATGCCTTGTTCACTTCATCCATTGTTCCGTTAAACATCGCATAAACAATTCCAACGATCGCCATAAATGCCCAAATTAAATTTACCATTTGCTTATACCTACTAATTTCTTATACATAGTTAAAACTGTCGATCCAATGTTGCCTTTCTTCTCCCTATGGATTGGCGTTTCAATCAATTGCTCGTCACCTATTTCGAAGACAGTTTTTCCTATGATATCCATATTTTCCCCGGGGTCAAGTAAGTAGGTTTTCTTCTTCAATGCCTGCTGTTCATCCTGTGTCAGTGGGTATTTGATTTCTTCTGTAACATATCCACTTACTTCCTCACTATTGTTGAGCTTGTATGTAACATCCCCTTCTTTACTAAGCGTTTCTAACTTATAATGGTCGAATCCCCATTCGTATAGATTGATATGATCCTGCCAGTCATCAGGAGCGTTTAAAGTTACAACAATTAAATCCATTCCGTCCTTTGAAGCTGATGAAACCAATGTTCGGCCTGTTTTTTTTGTAAAGCCAGTTTTCCCGCCATTTGTTGGCTCATACAGCTGTGTTAATAATTTATTTTTATTTACCCAGCTATAGGATCTGTTTTCAGAGCGATAGGAATTCGCGCCAGTAATCGTTCTAAATTGTTCATTTTGCATTGCATAACGCATGAGAATTGCCATGTCATACGCACTCGAATAATGGTTGTCCGAATCTAGACCATGAGGATTCTCGAAATTAGTATTGTTCATTCCCAGCCATTTCGCCTTCTCATTCATTAAGAAGACAAATCCTTCTTCACTAGCGCCAACATGTTCTGCTATCGAGACAGCAGCATCATTACCAGAGCGAAGCATTAAACCGTAGACCAAATCCTCTAGTTTCATTTTCTCTCCTTGTTCAAGGTAAATTGAAGATCCTTCCGTATAGATTGCTTCCCTGCTGGTCTTTGCTTTCTCGTCCATCTTTCCCGATTCAATTGCAATGAGTGCGGTCATGATTTTTGTAATACTGGCTATCGATGCTCGGTCATTGGCATTTTTTTCAAACAATACTCTACCAGTACTTTGCTCTATCAAAACAGCATTATTTGCCGAGACATTGGGTGCTGCTTGTCCAACAGTCGGGAAAATGCTGACAATAAATAATACTGTTAATATTGTGATAACGGTTCGCATAGTAGGTTTCCTCCCACAGATATGATGTCCATACATTTTATGCAGGATAATATCGGTTATGAATCATTTAGAAAAATAGACATGCACTGTGGGAAACCTAGCTAACAAGAAAAAATGAATATACTCCTATTTGACACTGATTTAATATAACTTCCATTTCAACTTACTTGCTTCTAAATAGCGATTATTCACATCTTCCCAGTTCACGATATTCCACCAATTTTTAATATACGATGCTTTATCTGTTTTGTACTGTAGATAATAAGCATGCTCCCACATATCAAGAACAAGTAACGGAATGGAGTCTGCAAGCTGGAATAATTGGTGCTTCTCAATGGATTGTATACCTAGTTTTCCACTTCTGGGATTCCAAAGTAAAACAGCCCAGCCAACACCTTCAACGGAACTGGCGACATTGGAAAATAAATCTCTAAACCTCTCCCATGATCCAAAGTCTTTCTCGAGTTGTTGCTTTAACTCTTTGATTGGATACTTGGTAGATTTAGGTGTCATATTGAACCAGAATATCGTGTGTAAATTATGACCGGAACCATTGTATGCCTGTTCCCGCAGCCAATGTTTAACAATACTCTTATCTTTTAGATTAAGATATAGTGCTTTTTCCGCTTTATTCAGTCCCTCAACATATGCCTTATGATGGATATCATGATGTAAACGCATAATTTCTTCACTTATATATGGTTCAAGTGCATCGTATGAATATGGAAGCGGTGGTAATTGGTGCTTTCCATATGGCACACTGTCCATTTGATAATAATTTACCAACGAATCTAGGATTCTCTGACCCTCTTGCTGTAAGCGTTGGAGTTCGTCCTCTGTTAGGATTTCCCTCCCATTAACCAAATAATGATTTACGTTCGTTTTCCAATTAGAAATAGCTTCTATCCAACTTTCACTTCCTGGAAGATTTGCAAGTTCTAATGTTTTCTTCGTTTCATCTGCCCATCTATTTAATTCTTTTAGATATGCTTGATTATTTTCCATGCCATCACCCCTTTAAATCATATGCCCAATACAAAAAAACGTGAAAAAATCCTTACAATTTTTAACATGTAAGGATTTTAAGCAACTAGATATTATTCGGTTTCTTGATCATCACTTAAATCAAGCTCATCTCCAAATCGTTCGAAAAATAAATCTGCCTCTTGTGTCATTTCTTCGGTATTTGCTGTTTCTGGAAGTACTGGTAGCTCGTCAAGTGATGTTAAACCAAAATAGGTAAGAAAGTCTTTACTCGTGCCATATAAAATCGGTTTGCCGACAGCATCTTTTCTTCCGAGCTCTTCGATTAAGGATCTGGCTAGCAATGTTTGAACCGCACGATCACTATTTACCCCACGGATTTCTTCCATTTCTGTTTTCGTAATTGGCTGACGATACGCGATGATTGCAAGCGTTTCTAGCGCAGCCTGTGACATTCGGCTTTGTTTTGGAATATCTAATAATTTTTTGAAGTAGTTGCTATGTTCCGGTTTTGTCGTTAAATGAAAGACATCGTGTGATTGCATGATCATCATTCCGCGATTGGCATGTTCATAATCATATTTTAATTCTTCGAGAATATGTATTACAGCTGATTCTTGAATTTCAATTATTTTACTTAACTGCTTGATTGCAATTCCTTCATCACCACTAGCAAATAATAATCCTTCAATGATTGCTTTTACTTCCCCAATTTCCAATATTATTCCTCCAAATAAAATACAAAAAGTGTATCAAAGTGTTTCTCTTGTTTACAGTAAACATTCTTGGTCTTCATTAATTCTAATAAAGCCATAAACGTAACGACAATATGTGTACGCGATGGGTATGGAAACAGCTGATCAAAAGGAGTTCCGTTCTGCTTACGCTTCACAACTTCAATAATTTCTTCCATTCTTGTTTGAATCGGAATCTCGGCACGTTCAATTTTTGTATCATGTGGTTCATTCCATTTCTTCCGTTCGAACATCTTTCCAAGCGCGCTTAGCATATCATAAACAGATACTTCGCCTTTAGTAACTGGTTGCTTCGTATCCACTAATGCATCAAATAATGTCGGTGGACGTGTGAAAATTTGATTTGCTTCAATTTCTTTTTCTTTTAATTTCTGTGCGGCTTCTTTAAATTTTCGATATTCAATCAATCGCCCTATTAATTCTTCTCGTGGATCATCCATATATTCTTCTGCTTCTTCATCGATATCTTGGTTTGGCAATAGCATTTGACTTTTAATAGCTACAAGCGTTGCTGCCATCACGAGATACTCACTCGCAATATTTAATTCTAGTTTTTGCATCGTATGAATAAACTCCATATATTGCTTCGTAATAACTGCCATTGGAATATCATAAATATCAATTTCTTGTTGATTAATTAAATGTAGTAGTAAATCAAGCGGACCCTCAAATACATCTAATTCAACCTGATAGGCTTGATTCACGTTTTTTTCTCTCCCCATACTTTAGTTAATTATCCAATTTTGTCACAAGTGCCTATACATCATCACCGCCACCATCATAAATTATTAACGTAAGCTAAATGTTACCACAAAACATTTATGTTAAGAAGAAAAAGGAGGAATTTCATTATGAGTGGTGGATATGGTGGATATGGTCATGGTGGAGGATTTGCGTTAATCGTTGTATTGTTCATTCTTTTAATAATTGTTGGGGCTGCTTGGCTATAGTACCCAGCTAAATAATTTTAATTGAACGGAAAAACCAGCCCAATAAATAATGGGGCTGGTTTTTCACTGTTCATCGATTTGATCACTAATATCTTCAGATTTATCATAGAAATCTTGTATTTCATCTGTCGCACTGACGGTATATTTATCCTGATATTGCTTTCTAATCTCATGTACCATTTGTTTACCAATCCCTAAATTACGATGTGACGGTGTAACCGAAAGATGTTGAATAATAACCTGTTTATCAACCTCTTTAATCTTCACGCCTATCGCACCTAATACATCCTCGTCTTTCCATAAGTAGAGATGCCAGCCATCATTAGTCTCATATTCTTTAATCGTTTGTAGCAATTTTTTCACGTCTTTTTTTTCTTGTGGCATAAAAGACAATAATCCCATTGCAATCTTTTCTAAATTTTTCTTATAACGAATTAGCATAGATACCCCTCTTAATTAGAAAACTTATCATCAGTAGTAATCATAGGTTTACAAAAACCTTTATACCTACTCGCAATTATGTAAAAAAGTGCTCACCCTTTGAAGCAGCTAAATAAAAGGATTCATTGTAATTGATAATAGCATAAAATATGAAAAGAGTATATAAGTATCTGTTCCAGCAAGACTTTTTATCTTACCAATGACAGTTGAGGCTAATATCATTATGTACGATATAATTGGAAAACATACCTAATATATATTAGGCGGATGTTTTTCCTTAATTAGCTTATAAAGTGTATATCCATCTGTATGTTTATCTTTATATTTAATAGGGATTAGGTTAGCGAACCCAAGCCATATATTGTACCAGAATAACAATTGTACATACTCATTTGATACCCAGTTAAGTGTTGCAAATAGTAGGAAAGCTATTATTCCATTTAAAATAGGACCTAAGCAACATATGCATATTAATTCCTTTCTATTAAAAGGAATCGCTCTACTGCTCACTGTAATACCATCTAAAAAATATATAACATTAATAGTAATTTGGATCTGTTCAAACGAGAAGCGAGTAAGTCGTTTTCCTCTTCCAATTGAAAGTTTAATAGAATCAGCATGTACCATCCTAGCTGCTAAAGCATGACCCATTTCATGGATTAGGGTGCTACATGGAACAACAATCAAAATCAAAAATATTAATAATGAAATATCCATCAATAACACCCTAAATGTAATTTATAAGCGTATTGAATTAAGCTTCAAATACTTTAACTTCTTTCATTACATCCCCATTTTGCATTGCTAAAGCTGTTTCTAATCCAGAAGTAACAATTCCGAATACCGTATGAACACCGTCTAAATGTGGTTGTGGCTCATGAACAATAAAGAATTGACTTGAACCAGTATCCTTCCCTGCATGTGCCATTGATAAGCTACCCGCAACGTGCTTGTGTGGATTGCCATCTGTTTCACATTTAATTGTTGTGCCACTGCCGCCCATACCAGTACCAGTAGGGTCTCCACCTTGACTTACGAAGCCAGGAATAACACGGTGGAATACTACTCCGTCGTAAAATCCACTATTTGCTAGCTTTTCAAAATTTGCTACTGTATTTGGAGCTTCATTTGGGAAAAATTCTAATTCGATTTTTTCACCATTCTCCATTATGATATATCCTTTTTTAGACATTATTGCATCTCCTCGTAATGTAAAATTTATGGAACCTTACTCATTCTACCATTTAATTATTTTATTTAAAAGAAATCTACTTTGGCGGGACTGTGATTTTCATTTATTCACTTAATTTATTCATATGATAAATCATTGCGAACAACATCTGCATATGTTTCTCTTTTCACTACGAGCTTGTCCGTTTGATTTTCAACAAATACTACTGCTGGATTTGCAAAACGATTATAATGACTAGCCATTGAATAACCGTATGCCCCCGTTGAGAATACAGCAAGTATGTCACCAGATTCAACTTCCGGTACCGGTAAATTCTTAATAAGCTGGTCACCGGATTCACAAGCTTTTCCTGCTACTGTTACATGATTGTTTGCCGGTTTATTTGCCCGATTAGCAATTACAGCATCATATTTTGCTTGATAAAGTGCAGGTCGAATATTATCCGCCATTCCACCATCAACAGAAATATACTTACGAACGCCCGGAATTTCTTTCATTGATCCAATCGTATATAGTGTGATGCCTGCCTCACCAACGATTGAACGGCCAGGCTCTAGCCAGATCTCTGGCATCGAAATGTCAAGTTTGCTTACATGATGCTCAACTGCTATAACAAGTTCCTTCACGTATTTTTCGTACGGTAGTGGTGCGTCTTCTGCAGTGTAACGTATACCAAATCCGCCACCCAGGTTCAATACACTTGGTGTATAGTCGTCGTTTTCTTTCCATTTAGCTAACGTTTTGAATAAGATATCTGTAGCGAGAATGAATCCCTCAGTTTCAAAAATTTGTGAGCCAATGTGACAATGCAATCCTTTTAAACAGATGGTCTCATGCTGAAATAATCGTTTAAATGCTGCATCTGCTTGACCATTTTCTAAATTAAATCCAAATTTAGAATCCTCATTTCCAGTCATAATATAGTCATGTGTATGTGACTCTACACCTGGTGTAACTCGCATTAATACATCCATTTTCTTGTTTTTTTCTTGAAGAATCTGTGTAAGCAAATCGATATCATGGAAGTTATCAATAACAATACAGCCGATATTATGGTCAATCGCCATTGTTAATTCTTCTACGCTTTTATTATTGCCATGTAAATGAATTCTATCTGTTGGAAAATCAGCTTGTAATGCCGTATATAATTCACCTTCGGAAACAACATCTAAATATAGATTCTCTTGTTTCGCAACTTGTAGCATTGCAATCGAGGAAAAAGCCTTACTAGCATAAGCAACCTTTGCCTGGACGCCTAATTCTTCGAAAGTATGCACAAAAGTCCGTGCTTTCTCACGAATCATCGCTACATCATATACATATAGTGGTGTACCGTATTTTTCTGCAAGTGTTATTGTATCTAATCCACCAATTTCTAGATGTCCATGTTGATTCACTTGAAATGGATGATGGTTGATTATCATAAATATCCCCTCAATTCTTTAATAATAGCTAATTTTTAAAAGATTATTGCTCTCCCTAAATAATGGGTAGGTTGACGCTTGCTTACTATCGAAAAGCATGTTTGTCCTTACGTCACAGTAGAAATATTGCAAAAATCGATACATTCGGGGACTTACCTACATTTATGTAATAAGAAAGTTTATTATCTTTCTTAACATCCAATAATATGATAAATGAAACGAAAACCTATGATAAATTACTTTACCACAGGAAAGTAAAAAACAAAAGAGCTAACAATATTAGCTCCTTTTAACCGGTTGTCTATACACATTTTTCGGATGTACAAAACTTGGTCTTGTATTTGTATATGGTACGGGAATTCTAAAAATAACGTGAAGCATCGCCTTTCCATTGAATGGAATAAATGGCCATAAATAAGGTACTTGGATCGATTTTAAATGAATGAGATATAACAGATGGGCTACGGTTCCAATTATAAATCCAGTTATTCCAAAAAGTCCAACAACAATCACTAATGAGAAGCTTACTAGCTTATTTGCAATGCTTAGTTCATAGCTTGGTGTCACATAGGAGCCAATTGCGCTAATCGATGCATAAAGAATAACCTCTGAGCTAAGAAATCCAACATCAATTGCAATTTGCCCAATTAACACCGCTGCAATTAAGCCCATTGAGGTTGATAATGGGGTTGGAGTATGAATTGCCGCCATTCGCAAAAACTCAACACCAAGACCAGCAAAAATGATTTGGATGAAAACAGGAATATTTCCAACTTCATTCGGTCCAATAAACGATAATTGCTTTGGAAGTAAGGTTGGATCCATTACTAACAACAGCCAAAACGGCAACAAATATAATGATGATAGAACAGCCAAAAAACGAATAAACCGAATAAAGGTACCTACAATTGGTGCTTGGCGATATTCTTCTGCATGCTGTAAATGGTGAAAGAAGGTGACAGGTAGAATCAAGACACTTGGCGATGTATCAACAATTACGATTACATGCCCTTCTAATAAATGGCTTGCCGCAACATCAGGTCTTTCCGTATAGCGCACAAGCGGATAATTATTCCATTTATTCTCAACAAAATATTCCTCAATCGTTTTATCGGTCATTGTTATCCCATCAATTTCGATAGAACTTAGCTTTTCCTTCACGGCTTCTACCAGTCCATCATCAGCAATATCTTGCAAGTAGCTAATGCAAACATCTGTTTTTGAGCGTTCGCCAATCTTCATCATCTCTAGACGTAATCGTTCATCACGTAATCTTCTTCGTGTTAATGCTGTATTTTGGATAATGTTTTCTGTATAGCCATCCCTTGATCCGCGAATTACCTTTTCGGTATCAGGTTCCTGTGGTGTTCTTCCCGGATAGCTTCGTACATCAACGACATAGGCGTATCTTTCCCCATCAATAAACACAACAATTAATCCTGAAAGAAGTTGATCAACGACCTCATCCATTGTTTCAATCTCCGATACTTGTTGATGTACGAGGCGATTATGTATGATTTCAGGGATTTTTTTTAGATTACTTTCGAAATCATTAATCTGGATTAATACTTTTAGAATTTCTTGAAAAATGATGGAATCACATAGCCCTGTAACATAATAGAGCTGTACCTTCTTTTTTAGAATAATAATTTCCCTAAATCCAACATCAAATGATCGGCCGATACCGAGATGTTCCTTCATATATTCTTGATTATCATTAATTTTAACTGAAATTGGATGCTTTGTATTTGCAACCCCCATCATGTTCACCACGCTTTCTAACTATTTAACAAAAATGGTCCACTGAAATAAGGAGCCGATTATCTTTCCGAAGACGATTGCCATTAATAATATCAATAAATGCCTTTCCATTCTTATTCGTTTGGAAACGACGGGAAAAACATTTAATACTTCTGTCAATGCAGCTGCAAGTAGCCCATTAAATATCCCATGGAATAACCCCCAAAGGACTAAAGTAATAATCGGTTGATTTAATCTAATGTCAGCAAATGATAAATAGCTGCCCATCAGTAAGCCAAAAATTACACAGGCCCCATACATTTTTACTAATTTCTCTGTATTCGTTAATTGAATTAATCTTGGTATAATCCCTAGTACCGTAATAAATGCGACGAACCCTCCACCAACAGCAAGACCTCCACTAAATCCAATGATTACTTGGAATAAATTAACTAGAAGGGTTTGTATCATTTACTTTATTTTCGTAATGATTCAAATAGCTATCGAGGTCTTGTTGATATTTAAATATTTCTACTTCCAGTGGACTTGGTTCTTCATTAAATCGTTTATTAAACCAATGATTAAAAAACAATAGCGTGCCAATACCTAAGCCTAATGAATATGGGATTTGAATCCAAAGTGGGTACTCATTCTGTTCGCCTGTTAGTAAGTAATGTAGCCGCTGTTGTACCTCTTGCATGCTTACGTCATAATGGAAATTCATAATTGTCATTGCCGTTCCGATAAATAAAATTATCCATACGACAGATACAATTAACATATTGATTGGTTTCCTTTTTGTAATTACTCGAATTATCGATTGCGAAGGACCGATTAGCTGAATTTCAATTGTATTAAATGCATTTGTTAAATGATCGATAATTAAAAAACTGTCAATAATAACAATATTTTTATCCTTTTTAGTAATACGATAGATGGGTGTGTTTTTAAGCTTATCATTTAATATAGTATCTGTTGAGCTAACATAGGCAATATGCTTCAATCGAACTTCCTGCATTTCAGTAAACTCAATATTTTTCTTCATTCGTAAATAAACAATGGTTGTCATCGAGCGATCACCTTCTATTCTTGCCTTATGCTCTAATAGTATTGGCAGGAATGCAGTTTTTATCCAATTTTAATCTTGAAATCTCATGATGAATTGTATATCGGTATTTAGATAAAGTGCAGATTACTTTAATTCAGAATTTCTTTGCCGAGGTCCGCAGCCCCCATACACCTTCGCTTTCCGCGGGCGGCTGATGAGCCTCCTCCGTGCTAACGCACTACGTAGTCTCACCTAGGCCTCTGCTCCCGCAGGAGTCTTCGGTGTATGGGGTCTGCTCCCAGGAAACTCTACAGTTAAACTACCTATTTATAGATAGAGTTATGGTTTAATGATTTTTATATTGCATTCATTAATATTAACATCAGAAAGCTATATCAGTCCGGGTGAGCGAAGGGCGGTGACTCCTGCGAGAACAGCACGAGTCCGAAGACTCCGTAGGAAGTGCTTTTCTTCCGAGGAGGCTGAGGCCGTGCCCGCGGAAAGCATCCGCCCGTAGCGAACTCGGACGGCGGTTTAGCACATACTA
>NZ_PIOC01000014.1:125828-348775 GCF_003369575.1 Oceanobacillus arenosus
ATATTCAATAATAAACCATTACTTTTAAATATAAAAACAGATCATCACAATTTGTAATGATCTGTTTAGTCTTTAGTATAGTATTAAGGATCCATATTTATTTTCATATCAAGCAGTATTTTTTTCTCTAGCCGTGATACTTGTACTTGGGAAATTCCTAGTCTTTCTGCGACTTCCGTTTGTGTTTGGTCCTTGTAATAGCGTAAGTAGATGATTAATCGCTCGCGATCATTTAAGCTTTTAATTGCTTCTTCTAAATTAAATTTGTCAAACCATTTCGTATCTTGATCGGCTATTTGATCCAATAATGTTATTGGATCTCCGTCATTTTCAAATACCGTTTCATGTATCGAATGCGGGGTTTTCGCTGCCTCTTGTGCAAGCACAACATCCTCTGGGGTGATTTCCAGAACTTCGGCAATTTCATTAATCGTCGGTGATCTTCCTAACTGCTTCGTCATTTCATCTTTTTTTCTACGGATTTTATTGCCAATTTCCTTTAATGATCGGCTAACTTTCACACTACCATCATCTCTAATAAAACGTTGGATTTCACCAATAATCATAGGCACGGCATACGTGGAAAAGCGAACATCATAAGAAAGATCGAATTTATCAATCGATTTTATCAGACCGATACTGCCAATCTGAAATAAATCATCCGGATCATAACCGCGATTAATAAAGCGCTGCACAACAGACCAAACCAATCGAATATTATTTTCAACTAATATATCTCTAGCCAGCTTGTCCCCATGCTGACTCTTGTAAATATAATCCTTCACCTGTTCGTCCGATAGGGTTGCTTTACGCTTATTGTTTTTTACATTTACATCCATTGGCGCTGTCCCTAATTATAAACCGTTTTACTGTTAATGAGTTGCTTTGTCATGTTTACAGTCGTACCCTTATCGGCTGAGGAAGTAACTACAACCGAGTCCATAAAATTTTCGATAATCGTAAAGCCCATACCAGATCTTTCCAAATCGGGTTTTGAAGTATACAAAGGCTCTCTGGCCCTATCGATATCCAGAATTCCGACGCCATTGTCTTTGACAGTCAGTTCAATTTCATCGTCTTGGATTGCACATGAAATGTAAATTTTATGGTGGTTTTCATTGTTATAGCCATGAATGATTGCGTTTGTAACCACCTCAGACACGACTGTTTTTATTTCCGTTAATTCATCCATTGTTGGATCTAGTTGGGAAATGAAGGCTGCTACCGTAACTCTTGCAAATGCTTCATTTTCACTTATACTAGAAAACTCTATACTCATTTCATTTTTCATGAGGCCACCCCCAATGTCTCTAAAGCAAAAGCTTCATTCTCTTCTAGACGTACAATTTTAAAGAGTCCAGACATTTCAAACAAACGTTTGATTGAAGGTGAGATAGAGCATACAACCATCTCTCCGCCAAGCTGTAATACTTCTTTATATCGACCTAAAATAACGCCCAATCCAGAACTATCCATGAAGGTTACATTTTCTAGATTTAAGATGAC
Organism: Oceanobacillus arenosus; assembly: GCF_003369575.1. Lineage (GTDB taxonomy): Bacteria > Bacillota > Bacilli > Bacillales > Amphibacillaceae > Oceanobacillus > Oceanobacillus arenosus. The sequence goes on from NZ_PIOC01000014.1 coordinate 127,335, forward strand.
ATGCTTAATTGAATTCGAATAAATCATATCCTTCCAGCTATTTCTTAAATGCTCTGCTTCATGATGATCTAGCTCCCCGGCGAGCCTAACAATTAATACATCTTCTTTAACATCAAACATTGAATGAAGTCCCATTACTATTCCTCCTCGCATTTAGACTCTATATACTTTTTCTCGACTAGATGGGTTAATTCCTGCTCCATGACAAAAGAAGAAGCATTTCGACGATATTCTCGTTATTTAATTAGATTTCACGATTGCTTGTATCGACCTTTTTAATAACGTAAGATAGGAAGCTCTTCCAATATTTTCATCCACCGTTAATGGGGATTCTAGAATGGTTTTCTCACCATCCTTGACAACTAACTTGCCAACTTGATCACCGATGCTAATTGGTAGGCTGATCTTTTTATTGAGTACAATTTCTGATTTTATATTTTCAACCGATTCCCCTTTTGGATGTAAGGTACTTATTGATTCTGATGTGACAACCTTAATCGTCCTTTTGTCTGCTTTTAATAATTTTAAATCCGTAATTTTTTCATTTTTACTAAATAGTTTATTTGTTTCAAAGCTATTAAACGCATAGTCAAGCATACTTGATACCGTTGCATTTCTTTCCTTTGGTGTTTTTGCCCCCATAACAACAGCGATCACGCGCATGCCGTCTTTTTCTGCTGTCGCTGTCAAACAATACATCGCCTCACGTGTGAATCCCGTTTTTAAACCATCCACACCAGGATAAAAACGCACCAGTTTATTTGTATTTACTAACCAAAATTCATTATCTTTCCCTTTTCGTAAATAATCTTCGTAAATAGAGGTATAATTTGTGATTGTTTCATATTTCAATAACTCTTTTGCCATGATTGCCATATCATAAGCAGTACTATAATGATCAGCAGCAGGCAATCCCGTTGTATTTTGGAACTTCGTATTTTCTAGTTTTAGTTCCTTTGCCTTATCATTCATTTTCTTTACGAATGCTTCTTCACTTCCTGCAATTCTTTCCGCCATAGCTACACTCGCATCATTACCAGATGCAATTGCAATTCCCTTTAGTAGATCATCTACCGACATCTCTTCTCCTGCTTCAAGAAAAATTTGCGAACCGCCCATAGAGGCTGCATGCTCACTAACACGTACCATTTCATCAAGCTTTAAATTTCCTTTTTCAAGAGACTCCATGATTAATAATAATGTCATTACTTTCGTCATACTTGCTGGTGGTAGCTTTTCATGTGCATTCTTGTCATAGAGCATTTTTCCTGTATCTCTTTCAATTAAGATGGCAGACTTTGTATTCGGTGCTAGATTCAATCCATCCATTGTATTATCTGTAGGTTTTTCCTCTGCTAAAGCTGCAATAGATGGAAAAATAGCATTGATTGAAAATAGTATTGTTACAATTAATATGTACTTTTTCATAGTTTTACCTCCAACAATCGATATAACATTAGGATTGCCAGAAGTGTGCAAACTTATACTTTCAATCTGGATAGGAAAGCAAAAAGCACATCCAATATTTAGTTATAAACTAAAATTTGAATGTGCTCACTATTATTCGGTTATCGTATCATAGATAAGTGTAGGCACTGTAACCGATTTTGTAGATATAGTAATACTGTCATATAATTTGGCCTTGATTTGTTCCAGGTCCTCATTATTCGCATGGATCGTAAGCAATGATTCCCCTTCAGAAACTTTATCACCAATTTTCTTATGAAGAACTAAACCAACAGCAAGATCTATCATGGAGTCTTTCGTCGCACGTCCTGCACCTAGTTGCATTGCTGCTGTACCGAGTTCATTGGCGAACATAGCTTCAACAGTTCCTGTCGATTTTGCAGGCAATTCTACTTTATATGCTGCTTCAGGTAATAACGTTGGGTCATCAACAACAGATGAATCCCCACCCTGTGCTTTAAGGAAAACTTTAAATTGTTCAAGTGCTTTTCCATTTTCCAGATTTTCCATTAATTTCGCTCTTGCATCATCTACATCTGTTGCCATACCAGCTAATACGACCATTTGGCTGCCTAATGTGAGACAAAGCTCTGTTAAATCCCTTGGACCTTTTCCACGCAATGTTTCAATTGCTTCTTTAACTTCAAGTGCATTGCCTATTGCAAACCCGAGTGGTTGATTCATATCGGAAATGATTGCAACTGTTTTACGGCCAACCTGATTCCCAATTGATACCATTGCTTTCGCCAATTCCTTGGAATCCTCAAGCACTTTCATAAATGCGCCCTCACCCGTTTTAACATCGAGAACAATTGCATCTGCACCAGCAGCAATCTTCTTACTCATAATTGAACTCGCAATAAGTGGAATAGAGTTCACAGTGGCTGTTACATCCCTTAAACTATACAGTTTTTTATCAGCGGGTGTCAGATTCCCTGATTGTCCGATTACGGCGACTTTATTCTCATTTACTAATCGAACAAATGCATCATTTGTTATTTCAACATGGAATCCAGGTACAGATTCTAATTTATCAATCGTTCCCCCAGTGTGGCCGAGCCCTTTTCCACTCATCTTCGCCACTGGTACACCGAGAGATGCAACTAATGGTGCTAGGACTAATGTTGTCGTATCTCCGACGCCTCCAGTAGAATGTTTATCGACCTTTACTCCATCAATTGCTGATAAATCGATTTGATCTCCAGACTCTACCATTGCTTTCGTTAAATCTGCGCGTTCCTTTGCAGTCATTCCTTGAAAAAATATCGCCATTAACAGGGCACTTACTTGATAATCCGGGATTTCTTCTGCGGTATACCCATTAATAAAAAATTGAATTTCCTCATTCGTTAATTCTTTGCCATCACGCTTTTTTTCAATAATGTCATACATTCTCATATATATCACCAACCTCGAAATTATTGTGGTAGTGTGTCGATCACTTTCTTAATAAATTGCAGGAAGTTTTCTCTTACCTTATTTGTTGTATCCATTACTTCTGCATGTGTTAATGGCTGATCCAATATACCTGCTGCCATATTGGAAATACATGAAATTCCTAAGACACGGATTTTCGCATGGTTTGCCACGATTACTTCTGGAACAGTAGACATACCAACCGCATCTCCACCTAGTGTTCTTAACATCCTTATCTCTGCTGGTGTTTCATATGCTGGTCCAGTATTTCCCACATAGATTCCCTTTTGAATATTGATATTAAGCTCCATCGCACATTGTTCGGCATGCTCAATATATTCTTGATCATAGCATCTAGACATATCAGGGAAGCGATCACCTAGTTGATCATCATTTTTTCCAATTAGTGGATTCGTGCCCATATTGTTTAGATGATCCGTTATTATCATTAAATCCCCAGGACTGAAGTTCGTGTTAATTCCCCCTGCAGCATTGGTAACGATAAGCGATTCAATCCCTAATTGTTTCATTACGCGTACAGGAAAGGTTACTTGTTCCATCGAATATCCTTCATAATAATGAAATCTTCCCTGCATGGCGATCACTTGTTTTCCTTCTAATGAACCGATCACCAATTGCCCTTTGTGTCCGGCTACTGTTGACTCAGGAAAATGGGGAACATCTTTATATTCAATGATAACTGGGTTCTCAATCTGATCGGCTAGCACCCCTAAACCAGAACCCAAAATTAACCCAATCGTTGGTTTAATCGTATATTTATTTTCAATGTAATTACTTGCCTCTTTAATTGTAGCTTGGTTCATATTCCATTCTCCCCTATTTAATATCGGATAAAAAGCTTGTTCCATATGCTGGCATTCTCACTTCGAAATTATCTGCAATTGTTGCACCAATGTCTGCAAATGTTTCTCTGATCGGTAATTCCTTACCTCTCGTAATTTGTTTATGATGAACGATTAATGGTACAAATTCACGTGTATGGTCTGTACCATGATGAACAGGATCATTCCCATGGTCTGCAGTGATAATTAATAAATCCTCTTCTTGCAGTAGTGGAAATACTTCAGCAAGTCGCGCATCAAATTCTTCTAATGCCTTGCCGTACCCTTCTGGATCGCGGCGATGACCATAATTCGCATCAAAGTCAACCAAATTTAAAAAGCTGATTCCTGTAAAATTCTGTTTTAGTGTCTCTACAAGCTTTGTCATACCATCATCATTGTCGATGGTTCTTCTTGCTTCAGTAATTCCTTCACCATCAAAAATATCTGAGATTTTTCCTAGGGCTATGACATCAAATTGATTATCCTTTAATTCATTCATTACGGTACGATTAAATGGCTTAAGTGCATAATCATGACGGTTCGATGTCCGTTCAAATGCACCCGGTTTTCCAATAAATGGCCGGGCAATGACTCGTCCTACTTTATATTTTTCATCCAACGTTAATTCTCTAGCAATTTCACAGATTCGATATTGTTCCTCAATTGGGATAATTTCCTCGTGTGCAGCAATTTGTAGGACAGGGTCTGCCGATGTGTAAACAATCAATGCTCCTGTATTCATATGCTCTTCACCAAGCTCTTCGATAATTGCTGTTCCAGATGCAGGTGTATTACCAATTATTTTCCGTCCTGTTTTCTCTTCCAATTCTAGAATCAACTCAGGTGGAAAGCCATTTGGAAAGGTTTGGAAGGCTTCTTGAATATTTAATCCCATAATTTCCCAATGCCCTGTCATCGTATCTTTCCCATTTGAAGCTTCCTGCATTTTTGTATAATGCGCCTTTGGAGTTTCCGCTGTGTCAATACCTTTAATCTTTTTTATATTGCTTAGGCCGAGTATACCCATATTAGGCATATGTAGTCCATTCATTCTTTCCGCAATATGCCCTAATGTATCTGCACCAAGATCATTGAATTTTGCGGCATCTGGTGCCTCGCCAATTCCTACAGAGTCCATTACAATTACAAATATACGTTTAAATTTTGCCATTTTAAAAACCTCCTACCAATATGTTCCCATAAATGCATAAATCTATGTTTAGAATTCCTAATTCTTACGCACGGGGATGAAATGCTTTATACATATCTTTTAATCTAGCTTTTGATACATGGGTATAGATTTGTGTTGTTGAAATATCAACATGTCCGAGTAATTCTTGGACAACTCTTAAATCCGCGCCGTTTTCTAATAAATGGGTTGCAAAGGAATGGCGTAATGTATGCGGTGTAATTGTCTTCTCAATCCCAGCATCTTTTGTAACCTTTTTAAGTATTTTCCAAAATCCTTGACGGGATAATGGTCGTCCATGTTGATTCACAAATAAAATTGTTTCCTTTTTCTGCTTCAGAATCTGATCCCTGGCATGCTGCAAATAATGTTCTACCGCTTTAATTGCGACATCACCTATTGGCACAATTCTCTCCTTTGAACCTTTTCCAAAACATTGAACAAATCCCATTGATAGGTGTAAATCACTTACTTTTAAGGTAATCATCTCAGATACACGCAATCCAGTTGCATAAAGTAATTCTAACATTGCCTTGTTGCGAATTCCTAATAATGACTGATCATGTACCGCTAATAATGACTCCACTTCCTCCAGTGATAGGACATCTGGAAGACTTCTTTCCTTTTTCGGTGTTTCTATATGTAAACTTGCATCTTGCATTACAAGCTGTTCACGAATTAAAAATTGGTGAAAGGACCGAATAGAGGATACATGTCGAGAAATGGTAGCAGTTGACTTTCCATTATCCTTCAGCATATAGAGATAGCCAATAATATCATTTCTCGCTACAGAATTCCACTCTGATTTCCCGCTTACTTTCTCAACATAATGCATATAATCATCTAAATCTCGTTTGTAAGAGATAAGCGTATTATCAGACAAGCCCCTTTCTATTTGTAAAAAATGAAAATAATCCTCTTTAGCATCGTTTAACATTTCTTCTACTCTCCCAATCGAAAAAATAAGTCCAATCGATCAATTAAAGTCTGTTCCGAATTAAAGACCTTTACAGATGGTCCTTCTGGCGGATCATATCGATGATGGTTATCATATTCCGCAGATAGCATCCGTAGGCCAAAGAAAAACAAACTTGTACAAGCAATAAAGAGTATAAACACTTTGATTGTATCCCATATTAATCGTTTCATCTGGCAAATCTCTCCTTGTAAAATAGTATTCTATTTAAAGATATGCCAAAAAAGATAAACAATATACATCCGGATTCCTGAATATTCTCCTACCACTTAATTTACCGATGTAAATTTTCTAAAATCAAAAAGCCTCTTCCTCACTGGAAAAAGCCATCGTTATTTAACCTATTGCGTTGTTTTTACAGCTGCTAATTGACATTGCTTACAAATTCCGTGAAAGGTAAGGCGATGATCCTGTACCTGAAAACCCCATTCACTTTGGACAATTTTTTCTACATCTTCTAGTAAATCATTTACAATTTCTTCAACAGAACCACATTCAATACATACTAAATGATGATGAAAATGCTTTGCCCCTTCTTTTCGAAGGTCATAGCGAGAAACTCCATCACCAAAGTTTATTTTGTCAACAATTTTTAATTCAGAAAGTAGCTCTAGTGTCCGATATACCGTAGCTAAACCAATTTCTGGAGATTTTTCTTTTACGAGTAAATACACATCCTCAGCGCTTAGATGATCTTCCTCACGCTCTAACAAAACACGTAATGTTGCTTCCCTTTGTGGGGTTAGTTTATAGCTCTCCGAATGGAGCTGTTTTTTTATGCGCTCTATCCGATGTTCCATAGTAGGTCGCCTCCTCATATCCTTCTTTATTATATGCACCTATGAAACACGTGTCAAAAGATAAATATATTCAATTTGTATTTATAATAATTATAATATAAGTTTCATTATTAGTAAAATGATTTGATTAAAGTCTCCATTGCCGCATTAGAAATAAACGCTTCAACTAGCGCTGCAACAAATGAGGCAAGGGTAAGCAATGTAAAGATGACCATATAACGGCTAAATGGCTGAAATATCGTTTGCGAGTTCCTACGTGAGAATAATTTGTTAAGTAGCGTCAATGAGAAAATCATCGACAATGTTCCAGCAATAATGTAAATTGGGATAATCAATATATTTTGTGGTGCAATCGACAATGCTGCGAGCAATAGTCCTTTAAAGCCTAGCTGATTAACAATGAAACCCACCGAAAAGCCAATAACAAGTCCCTTTATATACAATAGAATCCAAACAATTGGCAGACCTACTACAGATAAACCTAAAATAAATAATAACGATAAATATTTAATATGGTAGAAGAAGCTTTGCTTTAAGACCGTTGTGTGATCAACCGACTGTTCATTGATAATTTGTCCAAAAAACCGTTCCAAATAAAAAAACAAATCCTGTTTTTGGACAAAATTCATGCTATTAACAATGATCGCCCCAAATATAATACCAGTTAAAAATAAAATTGTCATAAAAAGATAAATAATGGCATTGTCCCTAACATGATTTAATATTAATGTTCGATTATTATTCATCGGAATCCCCCATTCAAGAAATAACACTCTAATTAAAACTATGAAGAATTCCGGGTAATAATACTAAAAATCTATTTTTATTTGTTAGAAAATGAAACAATTACGAGATAGAGCCGTATTTTCCGCCACCGCCAGCATTTATTATTAACTTTCCTTCTCTCATATCAATAATAGAGCGCGCTAGTTTTTCGGAAACAACATCCACTAATTGCTCATAAGTTGCATGATGAATCACATTCATTTCGGTATCAAATCGCTCTAGTAATTTTCCAAATGTCTTCGGACCTAATTTAGGTAAATATTCAAGTGGAACTTGATATAAGTAGGCTGGTCGCTCCCCTACTTTATTATCGGTATCCTTTAATTCTTGAATTCGATCGAACACACCTTTAATTATTTTTGTTGATCCACAATTTGGACACTCCGTTGCATTTAAATCAACTTTTTCCAAGCAGTTATTGCAAACGGTTTGGTGATATTTTCCGAGCAGAGGGTTCATGCCATAATTTTGTTTCACACCTCGACCATTTACGCCATGAAGGGCTAAATTAAACTCCTTAAATGAGGGTTCCTCCATATCAATTTCTTGGTACTCTCTCGCAATTTTTGCTAAGGAATGCGCGTCAGAATTCGTGACGTAGGTATAGTTATGGAGTTCACTTATCTGATCAGCCATCGAAGTGTCAGAGCTTAATCCAAGTTCTACACCATCAATTAAATCGGCATCAAACACCTCATTGAGTGAACGCGTGACCCCTCTACCATAAAGACTTTTAAATGGTGTAAATATATGTGCTGGGATGAAGATACCATCTAACTCTTTTACCTTATATTGGAGCTCTTTTGCATTTCCATAATAGCGTTGCGAGCTTAGTGTAATATTTTTCATTTTGGTTGTTAGCCACTCTGAAAAATATGAAATATTTGCGAGTGTTGGAAAATAGCAGAGAACATGGATTGGTCCCTTACAATTCTCGTCATATATTTCGATTTCTGACCCGAGTAATAATGTTACTTTCTCAAAGCGAATACCGCCATCATTCAATTCGAATGCTTTCTTTTGGTCAATTAACTGTTTTATTTCTTGCTGCACTGCTGGTGCATGGCAATCAATGACACCGATTAAGTCGATTCCTTTATTCCGACTTGACTCAATTAGGGCATTCGTTAAGGTTAGGTTTTTTGAGGCGGTAATTTTTACTGGATTATTATACATATCACGACCAATATGAATATGCATATCAGCAAAATATGAGTTCAAACAATTACCTTCTTTCTAGTGCATGTAGGTAAAGAATTGCATAATTTGTTTTTGCATCTTGAATGCGCCCATCTTCGACATATTGCTTTGCTTCATCCAATGTTAATTCAATGATTTCCACAAACTCATCTTCATCACCAGCGACTGGTGTTGCTAATTTATCAATCGTATCCGTGATATAAATCGTAATAAGCTCATCTGCGAATCCTGGTGATGTATAGAAAGATGTTACAAGGGATAAATCATTTGTAGTATACCCTGTTTCCTCTTCTAATTCTCTAATTGCTGCTGATTTTGGCTCTTCTCCCGCTTCCAGTTTACCAGCTGGGATCTCAACGAGCGATTTTTCTAATGGCTTGCGATATTGTTCAACAAAGACGATTTTATTGTCTTTCGTAATCGGTATAACTGCAACTGCTCCAGGGTGTTTAATAATTTCACGTGTAGATGTTTCACCATTCGGTAAGCGGACATCATCTACCTGCAATTGAATAATCTTTCCTGTGAAAATTTTTTCAGTTTTAATTGTTTTTTCTTCAAATTTTTTCATATGTATTACCTCCACTTACTTAAAATTAGTATCAAGTATGCTTTGAGCTGGTATAAATGCATTTAACATGCCTTCAGGACTTGATAGTTTAAAGGTTCCATTTTTATAATCCAATTTCATTGATTTAGCGAAGAAAACGGATTGCTGTTCCAAAATAAAAGTTTGAATGCTACTGTTTTCTACAGTTTGATAATATGGCTTTTTTTCATCGATCAATCGAAAAGTTGGCAAGCCGTTTACTCCACAACCGCAATCAATCGTATCATACCAGAGTAATAAAGCACGATGATTATTTATATTCAGTTCCTTAATTGTCGCTTCTGCCTCTTTAGTTATGGTCAATTCCATCGAAGTACCCCCTAATTGAAACTATTTCTCCTTTATTATACACTTTTAGAACCAATAGCTACACTAATTGACATTTAGCAGTTGAATATGTATTTTTATTAATTTACCATAGTAGCTCAATACTTCAATCTGTTTTTAACTGCTTCATATAAAGATGTATGTTTATGACCAAGACGATTAAATGCAACTATTATCGGGCAATATTGTATTAGATTGATAGAAATTCCGCTTCATTTGCTATAATAGATAAAAGCTGTTTACTTCGAGAGGGTTGCTTTTCAAGAAATAGTCTAAATAAATGAAGCAAGTATGTATTGTTGGAGGATGAATAATGGAGTTAACATTTCTTGGCACAGGTGCTGGTCTCCCTTCGAAGGAAAGGAATGTATCGGCAATTGCCCTATCATTATTACAAGAAATTAATCATATATGGTTATTTGATTGCGGGGAAGCAACACAGCATCAAATACTGAGAACAACGATTAAACCGAGAAAAATAAATAAAATTTTTATTACACACTTACATGGTGACCATATCTTTGGACTACCAGGATTACTAAGTAGTCGCTCATTTCAAGGTGGCGATGAGTTACTCACAGTTTATGGTCCAAGTGGGATTAAAGAATATATTGAAACGAGTTTACGTCTCAGCTGTTCACATTTATCCTATCCCCTTTCGATCGTAGAAATAGATGAAGGATTAATAATCGACGAAGAAAAATTTCAAGTGTACGCAAAAAAACTAGATCATGTTATCCCGAGCTATGGATTTCGTATTATCGAAAAAGATAAGATTGGTGAGCTGCTTGTTCAAAGTTTAATCGATATTGGCGTCATGCCGGGACCAATTTATCAGCAAATCAAAGAAAATAATGTCGTTCAAACCGAGGATGGTAAAGTTCTTTATCAGAAAGATTTTATTGGACCTTCTAAAAAAGGTAGAATCATTAGTATCCTAGGTGACACACGTTACCAGGAAGGACATCGGGAATTTATTGAGAATTCAAATCTTCTCGTTCATGAAGCAACATTTGAACAGGATAAGGCAAATTTAGCAACCGATTATTATCATTCTACAACGACTCAGGCAGCAACAATTGCGAAGATAGGCAATGTTGATCAGCTTGTTTTAACCCATATATCATCACGGTATCAAGATGAAGATACAACGCGGTTACTTGATGAAGCATGTGAAGTTTTTCCAAATACTAGCATCGCTACTGACTTTTACCAGCTATCTGTCGAACTCAAAGCATAGAGGAGAGATTTCATTGGATCAGATTAAAGAGACATTTACGAATCAGCAAGCATATTTCTTGAATGGAAATACGGTTGATTATGAATTTCGTAAAAAGCAATTAGAAACATTAAAGCAAATGTTGAAAGATAATGAAACGAAGATATATTTATCATTAAAAATGGATTTAAATAAATCAAAGCATGAAGCATTTACAACAGAATTAGGCTTTCTTTATACAGAAATTGATTTTGCAATTAAGAATCTGCGTTATTGGATGGCACCTGATAAAGTACCATCCCCTTTAACACATAAAGGCTCCAAGAGTTACATTATGAAAGAACCATATGGTGTAACTCTTGTTATCTCTCCATGGAATTATCCATTGCAGCTCGCGCTTGCTCCAGTGATTGGTGCAATTGCTGCTGGTAATTGCGTCATCTTAAAACCTTCAGAGCTAGCAAAATCAACATCTTATTTACTGGCAGAAATGGTAAAGTCTTATTTTGATGGCTCCTTCTTTACCGTAATTGAAGGTGGAAAAGAAACAACAACAGAATTATTAACGTATCCATTTGACTATATTTTCTTCACCGGAAGTAAAAATGTTGGTAAAGTCATTATGCGGGCCGCAAGTGAGCATTTGACACCAGTAACATTAGAATTAGGTGGAAAAAGCCCGGCAATTGTTGATCAGGACGCAAACATTAATTTAGCTGCAAAACGGATTGTATGGGGCAAATTTACAAACGCTGGTCAAACCTGTGTAGCCCCTGATTACGTTATTGTCCACGAAAAAGTGAAGTTCAGATTATTAAAAGCGATGATTAAGCAAATCAAAGCGTTATATGGTAAGGACCCATTAAAAAATAAGGACTATACGCGAATTATTAATGTTCAGCATTTTGAGAGGTTGGAACAGTTTTTAAATGAAGAGAAGATTGTACATGGCGGAAACGTCGACAAAGAAGAATTATTGATTGAACCAACCATTCTAGATAAAGTATCGTGGAATGATGACGTAATGAAGGATGAAATCTTCGGACCAATCTTACCTATACTAATGTTTACGAGTTTAGATGATGCCCTTTTCAAAATTAAAAGCGGCGATAAACCATTAGCACTGTATTACTTTGGTGAAGACGATAAGACGCAGCAACAGGTCGTTGAATATTTATCATTTGGTGGCGGATCGATAAATGATAGCCTATATCATTTAGCAAATCCACATCTGCCATTTGGTGGTGTTGGTGCTAGTGGAATGGGATCCTATCATGGCAAGTTTAGTTTCGACACCTTCTCCCATCATAAAAGCATCTTAAAGCAAACAACGAAATTCGATATGCCTTTCCGATATCCTGGTGGCAAGATAAGCGAATCAATCGCTCAACAATTAATGAAGTAAAGAGAAACTTCATTAATTGGGGGTCTTACAGCCAGTAAAATCGGGATAAATCTTAAAAGCTTACACAAATAATGATTATTGTGTAAGCTTTTATTTTCTAAAATCATCTAAGAAATCTTTTTGAAAGCTCGTTCTTGGTTGCATCGTAGCTTTATCGTCTGCTGATTTCCATTGTTTAAATGGATTTTCTCCATATTTTTCTGTTAAATTCTCAATCGTACGATATAACTTCTCTTTACTTGCAACCTTTTCATAGGTAAATAAATCCAATTGTTGGCCAATATTACGTTTTTCTTCTACATCCTGAACGGTTATACCAAGTAAACGCACAGGCTCCCCATCCCAATGCTTCTGAAATAATTCATCTGCGATTTGATAGATATCTTCTTTCTTATCAATATAGGCTTGTAGTTTTCTGCTGCGGGTAATCGTATTTCGATTATGGTAACGAATCATAATTTGGATACTTTTTCCTGATGCATCCTTTCGACCCATTCTCCGCTCCACATTTTCGGCTAACAATTTCAATAGACGCTGAATAACGTTTACATCTGTTGTATCTTCTGCCATTGTCTGCGAACTACCAATACTTTTGAAATCATAGATCGCTTCTGGGTCAACCGGCCTTGTGTCAATGCCGTTTGCTCGATTCCGTAATCGTTCCCCATTTATTCCTAATAGCTGTTTTAACTGATAGGAATCCTTTTTAGCAAGATCGCCAATCGTATGGATATCGATTGTATGTAACCTCTCTGCAGTCTTTTCTCCGACCCCATACATTTCTTCTACCTTTAATGGCCAAAGGGTTGTTGGTAATTCTCTTTTCCTTAAAACCGTAATCCCTAGTGGCTTCTTCATATCCGAAGCCATTTTTGCTAGAAATTTATTTGGAGCAATGCCAATACTGCAAGGGATGTCAAGTTCATTTAATATCCGTTGTTGCAGGTTAACTGCAAGGTCAATTGGTGTACCATCCATATTGCTTCCCGTTACATCCATATAGCCTTCATCAATCGATACTGGCTGTACATATGGCGTAATTTCAGAAAGTATTTTAAAAATAGCGCTCGATGCCTCTCGATACCGGTCAAAATTAGGGCGCATGACAATTAATTCCGGACAAAGCTTTCTCGCCTGCCAGATTGTCATCGTCGTCTTAACTCCCTTTGCCCTTGCCTCGTAGCTACTCGTCACGATTATCCCTTTGCGTTCCTCGGGATTACCAGCAATTGCTAACGGCTTTCCTTTAAGCTTAGGATTATATGCCATTTCTACCGATGCATAGAAACAATTCATATCAATATGGAAAATAACTCGACCCTTTTTTGAATTGGGCTTTAGCTGGGCCATATTCAATCATCCTTTTGTAATAATAGGCTGTTTACTGGCTATTGCCTTTTCAATTAATAGTAGATATAAAGTGCGGACTAGTGATGATTATGATTTCAGAACTGGACAGTAGTTGCTATTCGTACACTAGTCTCCAATATTTGGATACAATCGACGTCGATAGTTAGTGGTTTTATCATTCTTTTGTTGCTAGATTCTGCACTATCCCCAGCGGAAGAAATACCCGAAGACTCCAGCTCCCCTAAGGTGCGCGAAGGGTATTTCTGGAGCGGTGGTCTAGAAAGCAAAATATCATCCTAAGTTAGTCCGTACTTTATATAAGTTGTAAATAATAATAGTTGATGCAATATGAGTTTAAATACATGAATACTATATTCTTTCGCACCTGCTAATGAATAGCCCCTCTTCGCTAGTTAGCTTGAGGGGCCCAATTTAACATTTGTTTAGTTGCCTGCTACTTCTGAAATAATCGCAACAACTAGTTCCGTTACTTTAACAAGATCAGCAATCGCAATTCTTTCATTTGTTGTATGAATCTCTTCATAGCCTACAGCTAAGTTGACAGTAGGTATTCCGAATCCAGCAATGACGTTTGCATCACTGCCACCACCACTTTTAAGCAGCTTGCTCTCTCTTCCAATAGCCTTCGCAGCGTTTCTAGCTACTTCAACGACTTGATCCCCTGCTTTTTGACTAAAGCCAGGATACATCACTTGAATATCAACGATTGCTTCACCGCCTAGTGATTTAGCAGTTGTTTCGAATGCTTCCTTCATTTTCGCAACCTGTGCTTCCATCTTCTCCGGTACAAGTGATCTTGCTTCTGCTAATATTTCGACATGATCCGCAACGATGTTGGTCTGTTTTCCGCCTTCAAATCGGCCAATATTTGCTGTTGTTTCTTCATCGATCCGACCGAGGGGCATCTTCGAAATTGCTTTTGCAGCAAGCGTAATTGCGGATACACCCTTTTCCGGTGCTAAACCAGCATGTGCTGTTTTTCCTTTAATAATCGTATGGACCTTTGCTTGCGTTGGCGCAGCAACAACAATATCACCGACTTCTCCATCACTGTCAAGTGCATAACCGTATTTTGCATGGATCAATGATCGATCTAAAGCCTTAGCACCGACAAGCCCTGATTCTTCACCTGCAGTGATAATGAATTGAATGTCACCATGTGCCAGATTATTTTCCTTGATTATTCTTAAAGATTCAAAAATGGCTGCTAGCCCTGCTTTATCATCTGCACCAAGAATCGTTGTTCCATCTGAGACGATTACTCCATCTTTAATTGATGGCTTGATATTTTGTCCAGGTACAACTGTATCCATATGTGATGTGAAATAAATAGGCTCAACACCTTCTTTATTTCCTTTAAGGGTGCAAATTAAATTATTGGCACCGTGGCCAGTTACTTTCTTGCTGTCATCCTCAATTACTTCGATACCTAATTCGGAAAATTTCTTTTTCAATACCTCTGCAATTTCTGCTTCGTTTGTGGTTTCCGAATTAATCTTTACCAATTCGAAAAATTCTTCTACTAGTCTTTCTTGATTTACTGTTGTCATTATGTAAAACCTCCTACATATATAGAGTACTACATTTTTCTTAAATATTACAACATGAGATGTGGGGATGATATTATTCTAAGGGAGCTCCCCGAAGTTTGCTAATTTCCATGCATTTTCAAAAGTGCAAATTCATAATGTGAATAATACTTGTCCATTGCCTCCTTTCGCGTTAAAATGAAAGTTAGCAATGCAGAGAAGAGGAGGACTTTTTTTGGCTACAAAACAAAACACGCAACAATTACCTAGAAAGAAATCAAAACGTGAAAAAAGACAAAAATTAGTCGTATACATTATGATTATCGCCATGTTAATATCTACTATAACCGCTGGATTAGCATATTTTATTAACTTTTAATAATGAGGAAAAGACTGGGAATGTTCCAGTCTTTTATTATTCTTGGGATTCTTGTCTTTTTCTTTCGTAGCGCTTGACTAATTTTATATCTGTTTTTTTGTATTTCTGTTTAATTTTCAAATAATCTTCAACCTCATGTAATAATTGAAATAAATTTGATCGCACTTCAAATGCTTCCCTAGTAGTTGGTAATTTTTCTAGGTTAAATGATGCTCTTAATTCCTTTAACTCATTCAAGAATATAATTGCCGTATTTTCTGGATAGACATTCTTTGAGAGTCGTTCAAAATAATCGGCAATTCTCTCTGACAATGCATCTGCCCTTTCTAATTGTGATGCTAAAGGAAGCATCGCCTTTAAATGTTCTAACTGCCTGTAGCGCATTCGAAAATAATCACGGTATGGGTGCTTGTTTCGTATAAAATGATTTTCTATGTCCCTTTCAACTAGATTATTTGCTTTATTCAACATTTCTTCACTTTCAATAATTTCTTTTCCGTCCCACACTTCCTCATTGTTTCGAATGTATCGTGATATTTGGAAGAGAATCTCTTGAAATTTATCCTCAAGCTCTTTTTGTTTGTCTTCGAGGATTTTATCCAAACTTGGCATATACAAATTTAATAATAATGCCGTACCAATCCCAATAATAATGAGAAGAAACTGTTGCATTAAAAAGGAGGTTGGATTACTTGAAGCACTATATAGGTTCAGGATGATAACGGAGCTAGTTGCAATACCCGATGTAATATGTAAGAATACCGTAGTTGGAATAAAAGCAATCAGCATCATTCCTAAAGCAATTGGATTGTGTCCAAATAATTCAAAGAAAATAAACGAATAAATACTAGCAATAGCACATGCTAAAAAACGATCCCATGCGGTAACAAAGGAGCGCTTCCTAGAAGATTGTATACATAAAATCGTCAATATACCTGCGGACACAAAGTTTGTTAAACCTAATAATTGAGCAATCGATACTGCTATTGGTGTCCCTACTGCAGTTTTTATCGTTCGATAGCCAATTTTCACTATAATGTCTCCTCGCAAATATCTTCCTAGTTTATGAAAGAAAGACTGACCCGCAATAGAAGAGCCAGTCTTATGTTTATTGATAGTAGAAAAATCAATATAAAAGCTTCGTTTACTTAAACTTCTTCACAATATTCGTCAAATAAATGCTGTAATTTACCAGTGACATCAACAGCACTATGTCCTTCAATATCATGACGTTCGATCATTTTCACAATTTTACCGTCTTTTAATAAGGCAAAAGAAGGTGATGAAGGTGCATATCCTTCGAAATATTCCCGTGCTCTTTCAGTTGCTTCACGATCTTGACCTGCAAATACAGTTACTAAATGGTCTGGTCGTTTGTCAAAGTGAATAGAATTTGCTGCCGCTGGGCGCGCAATACCACCCGCACAGCCACAAGTTGAATTCACCATTACTAATGTTGTTCCTTCACGTGACAATGCTGCATCAACATCTTCTGGAGCCTTTAATTCCTCATACCCTGCTTCCACTATATCTTTACGTGCTGCATCAACAACATCATTCATAAATAAATTAAAATCCATTTAGATCCGTCCCTCCAAGGTTCGTATTTTAATACTAATATAAGATTAACAAGATAAATCAATATTTTCAAATTATATTACTCAGCTGGCTCATTCTAATTAGTAAATATTTGTTGTCGCTTCATTCATATTTTCAAGAATTTCTTTCACTCGAGCCAAAAATCTTCCGCATATTAAGCCATCGAGGATTCGATGATCTAATGATAACGATAAATTCACCATATCTCTAGCAGCAAACATATCTTTAATAATAACGGGTCGTTTCACAATCGACTCTACCTGTAAAATAGCTGCTTGTGGATAATTAATGACCCCCATTGAATGAATCGATCCGAATGATCCAGTATTATTTACTGTAAATGTTCCATCTTTCATGTCATCGGCTTTAAGCGTTCCCGTTCTTGCCTTATTTGCAAGCACATAAATATCTTTGGCAATCCCTTTAATACTCTTTTCATCCGCATTTTTAATAACAGGAACAAATAGCTCCTGATTATTCGCAACTGCAATCGAGAGATTAATATCTTTCTTTTGAATGATTTTATGTCCTGCCCATTGACTATTTAGTTGCGGGTATTCCTTTAGCCCTTGGGCAACCGCTTTTACAAAGAAGGCAAAGAAAGTTAAATTAAATCCTTCTTGTTGTTTAAACGAAGCTTTAAGCTTGTTTCGATACGTTACCAAGTCAGTTACATCTACTTCAACTGTCATCCACGCATGCGGAATCTCTTGTGTCGATCTTACCATATTTTGCGCGATCACTTTACGAACACCTTGAACTGGAATTTCAATATCTCCTTGATGTAGGTCAGGTGCCACGGTATTGGTTTGCAATTCATGCTTTACTGGTTCTTCCAAAACCGGTTGAGAAGGAATCGTTTCTGCAGAACTTTCGTTAAGTATTTTCTCGATATCTTTCCGAGTAATTCTACCGCCTTTTCCAGTGCCAGTAACTGTCAATAAATCGAGATCATTTTCCTGTGCCAATCGTAAAACAGCAGGTGAATACCTTTTCTTCATCGATTGGTCAACGCTAGCCGTCTCTTTCACTGGCTCTATTTTTTCATTATTTGCTGTAATTGCAGGTGAGTCCGCAACCGTTCCATCTTCTGTTTCAATGTAGCACATCAACTCACCGACTGCGATTGTATCGCCTTCTGCTGCTACTAATTGTTGAATGGTTCCTGTAAAAGAGGAAGGAACCTCTGCATTTACTTTATCTGTCAACACTTCAGCAATCGGATCGTATTTTTTTACCTTATCACCGACTTCGACAAGCCAGGTACTAATCGTACCTTCTGTCACACTTTCACCCAATTGCGGCATTGTAATCTTTTCCTTCGCCATCCTACACCCCTCCTTCATTAGAATTCTGCTAACTCACGCATTGCTTTTTCTACTTTATCTGGATTAACCATGAAGAATTTCTCCATTGGTGGCGAATATGGCATTGCTGGAACATCTGGACCAGCTAATCTCATTATTGGCGCATCCAGATCAAATAGACAATTTTCCGCGATGATTGCTGCAACTTCACCGATAATACTACCTTCTTTATTGTCCTCTGTAATCAATAATACTTTTCCAGTTTTCTTCGCGGCAGCAATAATTGCTTCTTTGTCTAATGGATAGACCGTCCTTAGATCAACAATATGTGCATCGATTCCTTCTTCCGCAAGCTTTTCAGCAGCTTGAAGCGCAAAATGGATACAGAGACCATATGTGATGATGGTAATATCTGTTCCTTCGCGTTTTATATCTGCTTTACCGATTGGCAGCACATAGTCTTCTTCTGGCACATCTGCTTTTAATAATCGGTATGCGCGCTTATGTTCAAAAAATAATACTGGGTCGTTATCACGAATCGCTGCTTTAAGTAAACCCTTCGCATCATACGGTGTTGAAGGCATTACGATTTTCAATCCAGGTTGGTTAGCAAAGATGGATTCTAGTGATTGTGAATGGTATAGGGCACCATGGACGCCACCACCATATGGAGCTCGGATGGTAATCGGCACATTCCAATCATTATTTGAGCGATAGCGAATTTTCGCTGCTTCAGAAATGATTTGATTTACCGCCGGCAAAATAAAGTCCGCGAACTGCATTTCTGCAACTGGACGCATTCCATACATTGCTGCACCAATTCCGACGCCAGCAATCGCTGATTCTGCAAGAGGAGTGTCTAACACACGTTCCGCACCAAACTCCTCATATAGACCATCAGTTGCCCGGAATACACCACCTTTGACCCCTACATCTTCACCTAATATAAATACTTTTTCATCTCGAATCATTTCTTCTCTTAGAGCAGTTGTAATTGCTTGAATGTAGGACATTACTGTCATAAACATATCCCCCTTACATTTCTTCGTATACGTGTTTTAATGCATCTTCCGGTGCTGCATATGGAGCATTCTCAGCGTAATCAGTTGCTTCGTTGACAATGCTATCTATTTCGCGATTAAATTCTTGTTCTATTTCATTGGTCAACACGTCGAGTTCCCGCAAATAGTTTGCAAATGTAATAATCGAGTCCTTCTTCTTTGCTTCCTCAACTTCTTCCTTTTCACGATATGTGCGATCATCATCATCACTAGAATGGGCCGTAAATCGATCGGTTATTGCTTCGATTAAAGATGGACCCTCCCCATTTAATGCACGTTCCCTGGCTTGTTTGATTGCAGCATATACTGCTAATGGGTCAGTGCCATCAATGGTTTCCCCGAACATTCCGTAGCTTTTTGCCCGAATGGATACATTCTCACTTGCAATCTGTTTTTCAAATGGAACGGATATGGCATATTTATTATTCTCAACCATCGTGATTACTGGCAATTTATGCACGCCAGCAAAGTTTAAGCCTTCATGAAAATCACCTTGGTTTGATGATCCTTCCCCTAATGTTACAAATGAAACAAAATCCTGCTTTTCCATTTTCCCAGCTAAGGCAACAC
This sequence comes from Oceanobacillus arenosus, assembly GCF_003369575.1. Lineage (GTDB taxonomy): Bacteria > Bacillota > Bacilli > Bacillales > Amphibacillaceae > Oceanobacillus > Oceanobacillus arenosus. The sequence continues at coordinate 147,391 of NZ_PIOC01000014.1, forward strand.
CAACCGCATGCGGTATTTGCGTTGTAACTGGAGAAGACCCTGTGATAATTCTGTTTTTCTTTTGACCAAAATGGCCCGGCATCTGTCTGCCAGCTGAATTCGGATCCTCCGCCTTCGCAAAGGCGGAAAGCATTAAATCCTTTGCAGTCATCCCAAACGCTAAAACAACCCCTAAATCACGATAATACGGGGCAACATAGTCTTTCTGTCTATTTAATGCGAAAGAGGCACCAACCTGTGCTGCTTCTTGTCCCTGACAAGAAATAACGAATGGAATTTTTCCTGAACGGTTTAATAACCACATTCTTTCGTCGACTTTCCTGGCAAGTAGCATCGTTCTATATATTTCAAGTACATCAGCATCCGATAATCCGAGTGCATCATGGCGATTAATAGTCATCGACGATTCCTCCTTTATTTATCTAACATTACACATAGTATTCGTATTAATGAAAGGACTTCGTAAAGCTAAAATAAGCAGTAATATCATTGGGGTAAGGAACTAGCCCCCAATGATAATCTGTTCATCTATCCGTGTATTTGCAATCCTCCAACCGCTAATGCGGCCTCACCCATTATTTCTGAAAGAGATGGGTGTGGATGGATTGTATGCGCAATTTCCCATGCAGTTGCATCGAGCACTTTTGCAATTCCTGCTTCGGAGATTAGATCTGTTACATGTGGACCAACCATATGGATTCCTAGTAAATCATTTGAGTTCCTATCTGTAATAATTTTTACAAACCCATCCGATTCACCATAGACGAGCGCTTTACCGATTCCATTAAATGGAAATGCGCCTATCTTTAGATCATGTCCTTTTTCTATTGCTTCTTTTTCGGTATATCCAATGCTTGCTACTTCTGGATTCGAATAGATACATGTTGGCACATTATGATAATCGATTGGATATGGACTTTCATTTGCCATATGCTCCACTGCGATTATTCCTTCACGTGATGCTACATGTGCTAATTGCATCCCACCAATTACATCCCCAATCGCATATATATGGGAATCCTTTGTCTGATAGTATTGATTCGTTTGGATATATCCTTTTTCTAAATCGATATCGGTATTTTCAATACCAATATTAACGGTATTTGCTTCACGACCAACAGAAACAAGCATTTTCCCTGCCGTAAATGACTGTATCTCTCCATTCACTTCTGCATCAATTGTAACCTGTGCTTCCTTACGAATGGTATCTGCTAAAACTTTAGCACCCTTGACAAATGTAATTCCCTTTTTCCGCAAAAGCTTTTCAACCTCTTTTGCAATTGCTACATCTTCTGTAGGCAAAATCTGTTCTAGAAATTCTAGAACGGTAACTTCTACACCAAAGTCCGCAAGCATGGAGGCCCACTCGATTCCAATAACACCACCACCAACAATAAGTATCGAGGTTGGTAATGAATCCATTTCTAATGCTTCATCAGATGTCATGACAAACGTTCCATCGATTTCCAACCCTGGAAGAGATTTTGGTTTCGAACCAGTGGCAATTAATACATTTTTAGGGATTAGCATCGTATTTTCATCACCATTTTCATATTCAACCGAAATGGTTCCTGGAATTGGTGAAAAAATGCTCGGTCCTAAAATGCGACCAAATCCTTTATAAATATCAACCTTGCCTTTTTTCATCAGACTTAATACACCTTGATGTAATTTGTCGACAACATGTTGCTTTCTTTCCTGTACCTTTGAAAAGTTTAATGCCGTATTTTCTGTTTCAATTCCATATGCACTCGCTTCTTTTGTTTGCCTAAAAACTTCAGCACTGCGAAGTAATGCTTTGGAAGGAATACAGCCACGATGTAGACAAGTACCACCAAGTTTTTCCTTTTCAACTATTGCTACCTCTAACCCTAATTGTGCAGCTCGAATTGCAGCGACATATCCCCCTGTACCTCCACCGAGAATAACTAAATCATAATCTTTCGCCATATAATGAGCTCCTTTGCTTAAGTGGATAAATGAGTAAAATAAACATCTCGTAAAATTATCTTTTTCTACTTAATATATGATGCTCGTTTAATAAGAATTGATTTCGAGAGTTTCGTACGGATTGAATTCTTTCTTCAGCCATTCGATCTGCTGCAACATATGTAGGAATATTATCACGTCTAGATATCTCAAATACTTTTGCCAAGCTATCATAAATTGTTTCCACTTTTTTAAGTGCACGGCTTTGATCATAGCCAGTCAGTTCATCTGCAACATTGATTACTCCGCCAGAATTAATAACATAGTCGGGTGCATAGACGATCCCTTTTTCGAAAAGAATATCGCCATGAACGCTTGATTTAAGCTGATTATTTGCAGATCCTGCAATCACCTTAGCTTTTATTCTTGGAATCGTATCATCGTTAATTGTCGCTCCTAATGCACATGGAGCATAAATGTCACATTCAACATCATAAATATCATCTGGGCCAACTGCAGTAGCACCGAAAGCTTCTACTGCACGATTAACCGCAGCTTGATTAATATCGGTTACAATCAATTTCGCGCCTTCCTTGTGCAAATGTTCACAAAGTGCAAAGGCTACATTACCGACACCTTGTACTGCAACTGTCTTACCCTCTATAGAATCATCGCCATATGCTTCTTTAGCAGCTGCTTTAATTCCTTTATATATCCCATAGGCAGTAACTGGGGATGGGTTACCGGATGAACCAGAAAGACCTGCTACATAGTCTGTTTCTAAATGAATTAAATCCATATCATCAACGGTTGTCCCAACATCCTCCGCTGTGATGTAACGACCATTTAATCCTTGGATATAACGTCCGAACGCTCGGAACATTTCTGGATTCTTATCTTTTCTAGGATCGCCAATAATAACTGTCTTGCCGCCGCCTAAATTTAGCCCAGCAGCTGCGTTCTTATATGTCATTCCCTTCGCTAAGCGGAGTGCGTCTTCAATCGCATCTTCCTCAGATTTATATGTCCACATTCTTGTTCCTCCTAATGCAGGTCCAAGAGTCGTATCGTGAATTGCAATAATCGCTTTTAATCCAGAATTTTTATCTTGACAAATAACAAGTTGTTCGTAATCGTATTTTTCCATATAAGTAAAAATTTCCATGGTAGTACCTCCTATTAGTAGTTAATATTATATATTGATTTTGAGAATATGTACAAGATATTGACGTAGATTCGAAATTCCTATTATCAATAACGTATGAAAAACTTGAAGTGTAACCGCTTTACCCTAGGATACATAACAAAGAAAAAGAATGCAATCCAAAAACAAATATACGAAATAATCGGCTAACTTCTTATTGGTTTCTGTATTACATATAGTGCGATCTAACCTAGGATGGTATTTGTTTCCTTGGTCTTCTTCCCTCAGGTGTATCCGTGTATTTCTTCCGCTGGGATAGTACAGAATCTAGCCAAGACAGAATGGTAAACCCACTAACTATCGACTGTGCATTATCATAGCTTCCATTTAACTTTTAAGATTAAGTTTTTATATTTATATCATACTTTAGAAATGCTTGTTTAGCAAAAAAAATTTATACCTGGTCCTAATTTCTCCTGATATTTGAAACTTCACTTTATCCGGAATTTTGATATAATTACTTTAATAGATCGTTATGTGATTAGAGGGAGTATTTAATGATTAGAATTATCGCCTTGTTACTATTATTTATACCTGGTATTGTTACTGTCTTTGGGATTAAGATGATGCGTGATTCTTTATTTGCGGACTTTTATCCTATTTTCATTAATCCAGGGATTCAATTCGTCGTTGGTTTACTATTTACAATTGGCGGAATTGCATTTCTTGGTGGATTTGTTATTTACCGGGACCGAAAAAAAGAACGTACCTCGAAAGAAGTTAAGCCAGATAAAGTGAAGCTTCACTAAGTGGGGTCTTACAGCCAGTTAATTCGGGATAAACTTGAAAAAGATGGGTAATTCCATCTTTTTTTATTCTTTTAACTGAAAATGCCGAGAATTATGGTATGATAGGAAAATATTAATGTTGTTCAGGAGGATTTGGGATGAAGGTAGCAAAGTTTGGTGGCAGTTCATTAGCAAATGCAACACAAATAAAAAAAGTTGGCGAAATCATAAAAAGTGATCCAGAAAGAAAATTTATTGTCGTTTCCGCACCTGGAAAAAGGCATCAAACAGATACAAAGATGACCGATTTACTTATCCAAATGGGAAATTCCTATTTAAATGGATTACAATACGAAACCAATTTAAAATTAATAATGGATAGATTTACAGAAATCATTGAGGAGTTAAATCTTTCAAACGAATTATTAATTGAATTTGAGACGATGATAAAAACGGTATTAAATGCAGAACAATCGAATGCGGATAAATTAGATGCAATAAAAGCAATTGGCGAGGATAGTTCAGCAAAAATTGTGAGTGCATATTTACAAAGTATGGAAATTGACGCACATTACATAAACCCGCTGGATGCTGGTATCATTGTCAGTGACGAGCCGGGAAATGCACAAATTTTACCAGGAAGCTTAGCAAAGATTTATACATTACATGAAAAAGACGGAGTATTGGTTATACCGGGCTTCTTTGGCTATACAGAGCAAGGAAAACTAACAACATTCTCAAGAGGTGGTTCCGATATCACTGGTTCGATAATAGCTGCAGGTGTTAAAGCGGAGTTATATGAGAACTTTACCGATGTAAACTCGGTCTATTCCGTTAACCCCAATATCGTAAACGATCCGAAAGAAATAACAATTTTAACCTATAAAGAAATGCGTGAATTATCGTATGCTGGTTTTTCCGTTTTTCATGATGAGGCATTAATTCCAGTAATTAAAGAAAAGATACCCATCTGTATTAAAAATACTAATAATCCGGATGCGAAAGGAACTTTCATTGTTTCTGAAAGGGAAGTAAAGGAAGATGAGTGTGTATCTGGTATTGCTAGTGACACTGGCTTTTGTAGTTTATATGTTAGTAAATATTTAATGAACCGTGAAATCGGATTTGGGCGGAAATTATTAGGTATTCTAGAAGCTGAAGGAATTTCTTTTGAACATGCTCCCTCAGGGATTGATGATATGTCTGTTATCATTCGCGAAAGAAATATTTCCCCTTCTAAAGAGGCAATCGTTATTAACAGAATAAAAGAAGAATTACATCCCGATATGGTTAGCCTACACCGTGGCATCGCAATTATTATGGTCGTCGGTGAAGGTCTTGTAAATACGATTGGTGTAGCCCACAAAGCAATTGCAGCATTAACGGAAGCTAGGGTAAATATTGAAATGATTAACCAAGGTTCATCAGAAGTCTCAATGATGTTCGGTATTCAATCAACTGATATGGACCGTGCAATTAAATCAATATACAATGCATATTTTGTAAAAAAATAATTAGAAATTAATAAAAGTATTCCTTCACTGGAATACTTTTATTAATTTCTTACTACCCCACCTGTTGTTAAGAAGCTCGATTCTCTAAGCGCAGCCGATCTGCGACCATTGCGATAAATTCTGAGTTTGTAGGTTTTGCTTTTGAAATATTAATGGTATAGCCAAATAAAGCCGAAATTGAATCGACATTTCCTCTGCTCCATGCAACCTCGATTGCATGACGAATCGCTCGCTCTACTCGTGACGCAGTCGTATTGAACTTCTTCCCTATCTCAGGGTAAAGCACCTTTGTAATCGATCCCAAAAGCTCGATATCATTGTACACCATTGTGATCGCTTCTCTTAGATACATATATCCTTTTATATGTGCTGGAACGCCGATTTCATGAATAATATTCGTAATGCTTGCTTCTAAATCTAATTTCTTTTTATCTTTTTTCGTACCTTTGTTCATTCTAGCATTAACAGTGTAATTACCTTTTACCTGGCGAATTTGATCTCCTAAATTATCTAGATCAAATGGTTTTAAAATAAAATAAGATGCCCCAAGATCGACTGCCTTCTTCATAACCTCTTCTTGACCAAATGCAGTAAGCATAATTACATTCGGTGTTGGTTGATTATCTTTGTTCTTAATTGTCTGAAGCACTGCCAAACCATCGATATGTGGCATGATAATGTCTAATATTAATACATCCGGTTCTAATTCATCTAACAGCATTAAACAATCCCTGCCATTATATGCTTTGCCAATAACCTCAATATCTGATTGTTCCTCAAAATACTCTTCCATCATTTGCACAAGTTCCTTATTATCATCAACTAATACAATACTAGTTTTTTCCAAAGTTGTTCCCCCTTTAATATATGTAACGGTTAATGCTATCCTAATTTACTTATTCTACAAAAATTGCGAATATCCTTTTTTTATTTCAAAAAGGATTAAATAATTTTCCTTTTGCTATTATTTCCCTAAATCCGTTAAAATGAAGTGGAATAAACGACTTTTTTAGAAAGCTTGGTTGTCACCAAGCTTTTCGGTGACAGCCTTAGTTGCACTTATGCAACAGAAGAAAGTTTTATACTTTCTTCTCTGCCAAAAAAAAATACTTGTAATGGAAGAACCCACTACAAGTTGGTTGATTGGTTAGCTTGCCTTTTTACTGTTTTGATAAATATTAATACCTGCATCCTGTAACATCCATTCAATATGGACACCGTAACCTGATGTCGGATCATTGACAAAAACATGGGTTACGGCACCAATTACTTTCCCATTCTGAATAATTGGGCTTCCACTCATCCCTTGTACAATTCCACCTGTTCGTTCTAATAATTCTGGATCTGTTACTTTAATAACCATCCCTTTTGTTGCCGGAAACTTCTGCGCAACACTACTAACGATTTCCACATCAAACGCTTCTACTTTCTCATTCTCTATAACGGTGAGAATTTTTGCCGGACCCTCTTTAACTTCATGTGATAATGCAATTGGCATTGGTTCTTTATATTTTTCATTTTCGATTGCATGATGCAGTTCACCAAAAATGCCAAATGGACTATTTTTCGTTATCGTCCCAAGTTGATTATTCTCGATTGAAAAACTTGCTTGTTTCTCACCAGGCGTCCCATTATTCCCTTTTTCAATTGCTGTGACAGAAGAACGTACAATTGTTCCATTGTAGATCTCAATTGGTTTTTTCGTATCCATATCTGAGATGACATGCCCTAAGGCACCGTATTTTTTCGATTTTGGTTCATAAAAGGTCATCGTTCCAATTCCAGCAGCAGTATCCCTAATATATAATCCAATTTTATATTGATTATTTTGTTTATCAAGCTCTGGATGGAGTGTTGTTTGGATTTCTTCCTTTCCACGCTTAATCGTAACATTTAAGTCGCGATTAACCTTACCTGCTTGATCTACATAACTTTTAATTTCATTCATTGATTTAATTGGTTTGCCATTAATTTTTAGGATGACATCACCAACATTAATATTCGCAACTTCACCTGGTGATTTTCCTCCATCCATCCCATTTACAAGATGATGCCCAACTACGAGAACACCAAGCGTGTGTAATTGAACACCAATGGATTGTCCGCCAGGCACTACTCTAATATCATCTAATACAGATAGGTCTACTTTCTTGATTGGTATCCCAGAAACTTCATATACTAACTCACTCTTGCCAGGTTCCTTCGCATAAAATTCGGAGGAATCGATGGCAAGTACACTTTCATCTGATGATGCCACTTCAACATTCTTACCCAACATTGGTACATCAACTGCTTCTTCGTTTTGAAAGGTTACAAGTTCATTGGGTATTGTCAAATATTTCTGCACTGGGGTAGACAGAGGGATTGCAATACATGCAATCAGGAGTATAACGCCAATACAAATTCGAATCGTATTCAAATGTTTACTCAACCGTTTCACACTCCTATATCTAACCCATACCATTCTCTTTCTATAGACATAATTTGACCTAATAACGGTGTTTTTAAACTGGATAAACCTATGAAAACTGTTTAAGATTACCTCTGAATTCTTCAGAAAAAGATGTATAAGCCGTTATATAAACATATAGCATTTATGTATATTTATTATTGGCAACTAATTCCTATTTCAACACAAAATCGGTTATGTTGTATTTTTATTTGTGAGTAACTAAAAAAAGCCAAAAGCTTGATTCTGTATGTCATTCATTCCATTTTTCGGAAATTAAATGTCTACTCTAGCTTCTGACTTTATTCGTAATATTATACTTCACTTTGCTTTAAATGATGATGCGAGTTCGAGTAATTCCTTTGCATGTTCCTTCGCAGTATCGGTTAATTTTGTTCCTGTAATCATCCGACTTAATTCATTGATTTGCTCATTTACCGTTAATTCTTGCATCTTCGTAATCGTACGATTATTTTTCTCTACTTTTTTAATGAATTTATGCGTATCTGCCATTGCAGCAACCTGCGGCAAGTGTGTAATACAGAGAACTTGTGACTCAGTGGAAATTTGATAAATTTTTTCCGCTATTGCTTGGGCGACACGACCACTAACACCTGTATCTACTTCATCAAAAATAACACTTGTAACGCCTTGATGTTTTGCAAAGATTTTTTTTAGTGCAAGCATTATCCTTGACAGCTCTCCACCAGAGGCCACTTTACTTAGCTCTTTTAATGGCTCCCCCGGATTTGTTGAAATCATAAAACGAATTTGATCGAATCCATCCTTTGTTAGGACATATTTTCCTTCTTCAAAATAACTTCCTTCGTTATCAAAGGAAATCGCAAACGAAGCTTTTTCTAAGTATAACCCTTTAAATTCCTTATAAATGGCTTTCGTTAACGATTCTGCAGCTTTCTTTCTGATGTCGTGAAGCTGAACCGCTTCAAGGTATGCATCCTTTTCCGTCTCTTCTATTTGTTTATTTAATGCAGAAAGATGGGAATCTTTATTGGTAATTTGTTCTAGTTCTTCCTCAACCTTGGCCATGTATTCAAGCATTTCCGATACATTTGTTCCATACTTTTTCTTCAACCGATTGATTTCATTTAGACGTGTTTCTATTTCATTCAAGCGCTCCGGATTATACTGTAGCGATTCGACTTGAACACGGATCGTATATGTAATTTCTTCCAATGCATAATAATGATTTGAAATTTCTTCCGCCTTTTTCGTAATAAAAGGGTCGTATGCTTTACTATCTTGTAATGCCAATTGTGCTTGGTTGAGCCATTCCAATCCTTTTTGTTCGCCATAAAGCGCATTATACGAATCCTGAAGGGCTTGATAGATCCGTTCAAAATTGACAAGCGAACTTCTTTCTTCCTCAAGCAAAACATCTTCATTCGGTGAAAGGTTTGCCTGTTCTAGCTCTGTTTTTTGAAATTCTAATAAGTCTAGGCGATGTGCCATTTCTTGCTCATTTTCACTTAGCTTTTTATAACGTGCTTTCAAAGTTGTTAGTTTGTCATATAAATGATGATACTCTTCCTTCACCTTCACCATTGATTTTGGATCATACGTATCAAGTAAATCCAAATGATGATCTGGATTCATTAATGATTGCGTTTCATGTTGACTATGTATATCAATCAATGTCTTGCCGAATTCCCGTAATATCGCCAGTGTAACGAGCTTACTGTTGACACGACAAATACTCTTACCTGAAACAGTAATCACTCTTTCAAGTACAACCTGCTCATCTTGAATTTCAATCCCAAATTGCTTGCCAACCTGATATATCGCATGTTTTTTATTTGGAATAATAAATAGGCCTTCTATCTCCGCTCGTTTCGCACCATGCCGGACAAATTCGACTGATCCTCTTCCACCAGCTAATAATTGTATTGCATCGATGATAATTGATTTTCCAGCCCCTGTTTCCCCTGTTAACACAGTCAAACCATCATTAAAATTAATTGAAATTTCATCGATTATTGCAAAATCACGAATCGATAATTCTGTCAGCATGTTCCCCTTCACCTCAATCCGAAAAAATACATTATAATCACAGCATACCTATAAAACGTTCCTGAAGGGCAATCGCTTGTTCTTCTGTTCTACAAATGATTAAGCAAGTATCATCCCCACAAATCGTTCCCATTATCTCTTCCCAATCCAGATTATCAATTAGCACCCCCATTGCTTGTGCATTACCTGGCAAAGTTTTTAATACAATAAAATGACTAGTATGATCAATTTTCACAAATACATCAGCAATTAGGCGCTTTAGCTTGTCAAACGGATTAAATCGTGAATCTGCAGGTAAACTATACTTATATGTCCCATTATTTGTTGGAACTTTAACCAATTGCAGTTCTTTAATATCTCTAGAAATGGTTGCCTGTGTTACATTTTTACCCAATGAACGTAAATGCTCAACAAGCTCATCTTGTGTCTCAATTTCATTTTCAGAAATTAATTCGCGAATTTTTAAATGACGCTGAATTTTACTCATGTTACACCTCTAATATATATTCTTTCCTATTTAAGTGAGGAATGGGCATCCTCAACAATGCTATCGATCTCATTGATAACAACTTCTCGGTGATTGATCCCAGTCTTCCAGCCAAAATGGGCTAGGAATTCAATATTCCCTTCTCCCCCTGTAATCGGTGAATAGGTTAAATTAATTAATTCATATCCCTCATCATTGGCAAAGCCTATCATTTGACGTAGAACCTCTTGATGCACGTTTTTATCGTTTACAATACCCTTCACACCAACCTGTTCTTTCTTAGCCTCGAATTGCGGCTTTATCAAAACAATGACATCGCTATTCGGTGCTATTAATTGGTTAAGTACAGGCAATATTTTTTTTAAGGAAATAAAGGAAACATCAACAGATGCCAGATTAGGTATGCCTTTATGAAGCATATCCGCTGTCACATATCGAAAATTGGTGCGTTCCATTACAACAACCCGGTCATCATTTCTCAATTTCCAGTGTAATTGATTATAACCAACATCAATCGCGTAGCTGAGCTTTGCCCCATTTTGTAAAGCGCAATCGGTAAAACCCCCTGTTGAAGAACCAACATCAATTAGAATTTTACCCGCTGCCGAGATATTAAATTTGCTCAATGCTTTTTCTAATTTCAATCCACCACGACCGACATATGGAATGGATTTTCCTTTTATCGTTAATGGAATACTTTCATCCACTTTCATACCTGGTTTATCTAAACGCTCCTGCTTGGTAAACACAAGTCCAGCCATAATGACTCGCTTTGCCTTGTCACTATTTTCTATTAAATTTCGTTCCACTAATAATTCATCCAACCGTTTTTTGCTCATTCGCGTTAACCCTTTTCCCATGTCACTGTATTATTTTATCACGCATTAACGGGCTGCAATACTCCCGCCTCTAAGCGTGAATAAAACAAAAACGTGAAGGAGGGGGATAAAACAGAACAGCCCGTAATTTCCTGATTCTGTTCAACTTCATATCCTTACTATATCAAATCCAACATCTTTTAGACAAATTAAACACTAAATACATCCGCCTTTTTTTCGATTAAGCCAACATTAACAGCCGTTTACACGAACGTGAAACGGCTGGAATAGAATACTATAGATTACATTGTCTAGTGGTCCCGTTTACTGAAGTGCTCGGTTAAGTCCATTAAATAAGAATCTTCTACTTTTGCTTTTTTTAGTGCATTCTTTGCTCTTGCTACATATCGCTGTTTCAATTCGATCGCACCATCAATTCCAAGAAGCCTTGGATACGTGCTCTTCATACTTTTTTCGTCACTGCCGATTCTTTTTCCTAGCTTTTGTTCGTCTCCAGTAACATCGAGAATATCATCCTGTACTTGGAAGATCAAGCCTAAATAATAAGCAAATTCCTCGAGATACTGTAATTGGTCCTTTGTCGCATTTCCTAAATATGCCCCAGTATAGATTGCAAATTTAATTAATTCGCCTGTTTTTAACTCATGAATTTTTTCAAGTTCTTGCAAGGTAACTTCGCTATTTTCTGCCTGCATATCTAATATTTGTCCAGCGACCATTCCATTTGGACCACTCGTCTTGGAAAGCAACTTAATAATCTCGATTTTTTGTTTATCAACTAGTAAAGGGTCATTCACAATAACCTCAAAGCTGTACGTTAATAATGCATCCCCAGCTAAAATTGCTGTTGCTTCATCAAATACTTTATGGTTAGTTAGTTTACCACGACGATAATCATCATTGTCCATTGCTGGTAAATCATCATGTATTAGTGAATACGTATGAATCATTTCAAGAGCAACACCAGAGGATAGTACTTTATGATAATCCACTGCGAATGCTTCATAGCTCGCGATTAATAAGATGGGACGAAGCCTTTTACCACCAGCGTTCATCGAATAGAGCATGGAATCCTTTAATGGTTTAGGAATCTCTAATTTCTCAAGTTGCTTCGCTATTTCTTGCTCGATAATCGTTATATAATGGTCCATATATTCCGTAAGATTTACTGGCACGTTTATTGTTCCTCCTGTATTTCAAATGGTGCAAATTCTCCTTGCTCATTCATAATTTGCGTCATTTTTTCTTGAACGTTATTAAGCTTATCCCCACATAATTTAGAAAGCGTCATCCCTTCTTGATAGTAATTAATTGCTTTTTCAAGAGGGACATCCCCTTCCTCTAGTTTCTCAACAATCACTTCTAATTTTTCCATTGCTTCTTCAAACGTAAGTTCATCCGTTTTCATGATTTGCTTTCCTCCTCTACCTCTAATACCTGGCAGTTTAGATTACCATCATTTATTCTAATTTTAATATAATCATTTTCTTTTACTTGTTGAACCGACTTGATCAATTTTTCATCCGTTGTATATGGTAAAGCAAATCCACGTTTCATTATCTCAAGTGGATTAACCAAGGATAGTTTATCGATTGCACTTACGAGTTGTGTCGATTTTTTCTCCACAATTTTATTCATAAAATAATTTTGTGATTTAATTTTCTCGCCAAGCTTTAACTTTGATTGCTCGAGCTGCTTCTGTGGATGCTGGGCAACGAATCGTTTATAAAGATTTATTAATCTCGTTTCTTTTTCCTTTTGATTTGCGATCATCTCTTTTTGTAGACTAGCAACAAAACTATCCAACGCCTGTTCCTTTTGCTTGATTAGCTGTTCCGGGTATCGAAAGGCATAGGCACCTTTTAAGCGGTCTAACTGTCGCTTTTGATTCCTTATTTCATTCCTTATTTCTCTTGTTAAGGAACGCGTTAGTGTACTGATCTTTTCCCTTAATTCAATCTGTGATTGAACAGCAAGCTCTGCAGCACCTGTTGGCGTTGGGGCACGCAAATCTGCGACATAGTCACTAATCGTCACATCTGTTTCATGACCAACTGCTGAGATGATTGGCGTCTTGGAATGATAAATTGCTTCTGCAACGATTGCTTCATTAAACGCCCATAGTTCTTCAATCGAACCACCACCACGACCAACAATTATTGTATCAAATATATCCAAATCGTTTGCATGATCGATCGCATTTGCAATCGATGTTGCCGCATTATCGCCTTGAACGAGGGCAGGTATAACGGTAATCTGGACGATTGGGTACCTTCGTTTAATTGTTGTAATGATATCCCGTACAGCTGCACCTGTTGGCGAGGTTATCACGCCAATGTGCTCGGGAAATAACGGGATTTTCTTCTTATGTTGTACATCAAAATAGCCCTGCTTATGTAATTTTTCTTTTAATTGCTCATAGGCTAAATATAAGGAACCAATCCCATCTGGCTCCATTTGTTGAATGTATAATTGATATTGACCAAAGGCCTCATAGACACTTATCTCGCCTTTGATTAATACATTCATGCCGTTCTCTGGTTTAAATTTTAAAGAACGATTATTTCCCGCAAACATTACTGCCTGGACCTTCGCCTGATCATCCTTAATCGTCAAATACATATGACCACGACTATGATGACTAAAATTCGATATTTCTCCCTTTAACAAAACGTTTTTTAAATGTGGATCTACATCGATTTTACGTTTTATATACTTTGTGAGGGCAGCGACTGTTAGATAATTATTTTCCAATGCTCGCAAGTCCCTTTGCTGCTTTGATTGTATTCTTTAACAGCATTGCAATTGTCATTGGTCCAACACCTTTTGGAACAGGTGTAACATACGATGCCTTCTTCATTGCCCCAGCAAAATCTACATCACCTGTTAATTTTCCATTATCAAGACGGTTAATGCCGACATCAATCACTACTGCACCCTCTTTAATATAATCACTAGTAATTGCATTGGCGCGACCAATTGCGGCAACTAAAATATCAGCTTTTTGTGTGTACGCTTTTAAATCAGCTGTTCTTGAATGGCAATACGTAACGGTAGCATTTTCATTTAATAGTAGCTGTCCAACTGGTTTGCCAACTATATTACTTCTACCAATAATTACAGCATGCTTTCCCTCTATTTCAATGTTCTTTGATTGTAACATCGTCAAAATCCCATAAGGTGTACACGGTAGAAATGTATCCTCCCCAGTCATCATGCGTCCGATATTAATCGGATGGAAACCATCGACATCCTTGGCAGGGCTAATTGCCTCAATGACTTCCTGTTCTCTTATTTGCTTAGGTAATGGAAGCTGTACTAGAATTCCGTGGATCCGCTCATCTGTATTTAATTGTTGAATTAAGGATAGAAGCTCATCTTCTGAAGTTGATTCTGGTAACTCGATCAAGGAAGATTCTATCCCAACCTCACTCGCTGCTTTCTCTTTGCCTCTAACATAAGATCTTGATGCAGGATTGTCCCCAACAAGCACGACAGTAAGATGTGGGGTCAGTCCTTTTTGAATTAATTCTGTTACTTCTTCCTTCATTTCATTTCTTAGTTCCTGCGCTAAATCCTTACCATTTATTATCTCTGCTGTCATCTAATATCCACCCCTAAAATAGTTTAAAGCTACTTTCTAAACATTTGTTGTTTTTTCAAGTAATGAAAATTAACATAACCACGGAATAAGTACAATGTTGATATAAAATGAAAACTAGGTTCAAAGTTGATTTTCGTTGTCCTATCCACAACAAAGATTAACGGCTATAGTTAGTCTATTTGCCACTTCCATATCGATAGATTTCACTCTTTCCCTAGCGGCCAGTTCGAGAGTAAATCATCAATCCAAGAAATATCGCACTTTATATAAATAACAACTAACAATGCAAAATGAACCTAATTAATAAAGCCTGGCTTCTATTTATCGATTCTTGATAAAACACCATTAATAAATTTACCTGATTTATCATCGCCATAAACATTGCCTAATTCAACCGCTTCATTGATTGATACATTTCTTGGAATATCTTCTATAAAGCGTATTTCATAGGTAGCAATACGCAAAATCGTTTTCTCAACGGCAGCGATGCGATCTAATGACCAATTTTCAAGATTTCCAGTAATTATCGTATCGATTTCGTCTTTAACATTCGTCACACCTTCAACCAAACCTTTTAAAAATGCATCACTATCTTCTGTTTCTAAAAATGCTGTAATTGCTTCCTGTGGTTCATTATCATTAATATCTAGTTGGAAAAGAATTTGAAATGCCTTTTCTCTAGCCGTATGTCGATTCATCGTTCATTGCTCCCTTATCGTTCTCTTTCAAATAATAACATGATTAAGAAGGCAATGCTAGATTCCTGTGATTAGCAATTGCCTAAAAATGATAGAGGTCAAAAGATACAATCTTTTGACCTCCTTTTTATTCTTCAACTTCCGTAAACGTTTTATCTTCCATTTGAATCCCAACAACATGAATATTGATCTCTTCAATTTCGATTGCAGTCATATTGATTAGGGTTTGCCTAATGCTTGTCTGGATTTCCTGAGCTACAATTGGAATGGATACACCAAAATGTAAGATAACATAGAGATCAATGGACACGCCGTTTTCCGTTAGTTCCACTCTAACCCCTTTATTATGCGGTTTTTTACCTAAACGTTCTGCGACACCTGAAGCAAAATTACCTCTCATTGCATAGAGTCCTTTTACTTCCGTTGCAGCGATTCCAGCAATTACTTCAATGACTTCAGGAGCAATTTCTACTTTTCCTAACGCGTCATTGTCGCTAACATTTAGTAGTGTTTGTTCCGACATCCAATCACTCCTTATTCATGAGAATTCGCGTACTGATTACTTTTCAACGATTGGGTTCTCTTCCAAGAAGTTTGTGTTGAAATCTCCTTTAAGAAATACTTCGTTTTCCATAATTAAACGATGGAATGGAATCGTAGTATGCACTCCTTCAATTACAAACTCATCAAGTGCACGTTTCATTCGATTCACGACCTCTTCACGAGTGGATCCATAGGCAATTAACTTCGCAATCATGGAATCATAATATGGTGGTATTGTATAACCAGTATATGCAGCAGAATCAACTCTTACCCCATAGCCACCTGGTGCTAAATACATATCAATTGTACCTGCTGATGGCATGAAGTTTTTAAATGGATTCTCTGCATTTATTCTGCATTCCATTGCATAGCCCTTAAAGACGATATCCTCTTGGCTAATTGATAGTTTCTCGTTATTCGCAATATTAATTTGTTCCTTAATTAAATCGACTCCGGTTACCATTTCTGTAATCGGATGTTCTACTTGAATTCTCGTATTCATTTCCATGAAATAAAATTGCTTCGATTTTCGGTCGAAAATATATTCAATCGTACCTGCACCAACATAATTCACAGCTTTAGCAGCTTTAACAGAAGCTTGACCCATTTTTTCCCTTATTTCTGGTGTCAATGCTGGCGAAGGCGTTTCTTCAACAAGCTTTTGTAAGCGTCGTTGGATCGTACAATCTCTCTCACCTAAGTGTACAACATTACCATGAGTATCAGCTATTATTTGAATTTCAACATGACGGAAGTCTTCAATAAATTTTTCGATATATACACCTGGATTACCAAATGCCGTTTCCGCTTCTGTTTGTGTTACTTGAATGCCTTTGATTAATTCATCTTCGCTTCTAGCAACTCGAATTCCTTTACCACCACCACCGGCAGTAGCTTTAATAATAACTGGAAAACCGATACTATTTGCAATTTCAAGACCTTCTTTTTCATTTGCAATAATTCCATTCGATCCTGGAACGATTGGGACATTCGCGGCTTTCATTGTTTCTCGTGCAACATCCTTGATCCCCATCTTTTGAATTGCCTCTGCACTTGGTCCAATAAACGTAATATTACATGCCTTACAAATCTCTGCGAAATCTGCATTTTCAGCCAAAAATCCATAACCAGGATGGATTGCATCGACATTCGTTAACATAGCTACACTTATGATATTCGTGAAATTAAGATAACTATCTTTACTTAATTTCGGCCCGATACAATATGCTTCATCCGCTAGCTGGACATGTAGCGATTCTTTATCTGCCTCTGAATATACGGCTACCGTTTCAATATCTAATTCTTTACATGCACGTATAATTCGAACAGCAATCTCACCTCTGTTAGCAATTAACAGTTTCTTTATCACTTAGTCCATCTCCTTACTTTGACTTTACTCTAAATAGTGGCTGACCGTATTCGACAAGCTCACCGTCTTCAACTAATATCTCCACGATTTCACCTTTTACTTCTGCTTCAATTTCATTAAATAGCTTCATTGCTTCAACGATACAAACGACTGTATCATTATCAACGTTACTACCTTGTGAGACAAATTTATCACCTTCAGGAGTTGCTGCCGCATAAAACGTTCCAACCATTGGCGAAACGATCTCATAGTCATAATTTTCTTTTGCATCCGTATCTACACTTGCTACAACATTTGCTGGATCAACACTCATATCTTGAACTGGTGCTTCCACTCGAACACTTTCTTGTTTCACTGGTACTGGTGTATTGCTTGCAAGCTCACGAACGGCTGCTTGTTTATCTGCTTCCTTCTTGATTGTAATTGTTGTACCTTCTGCTTCATATGTGAATTCACTAATTGATGATTCATCAACTACATTTATTAATTCACGGATTTCTTCTACTTTCAACATTATTGCCACCTCATTTATTCGATTTATGATAAGAATATTAGAAAACTTGATTGCCACCAAGCCATTACGTAACAACCGTAGTTGCACCTTTGCAATGTATATCTGCTTAAAAATTATGATGAGACACTAATAACTTCTTTTAACATTTTAAAGAAAATAAATGATTTCTTCAAGATAAATCTCGTATTCAGCATCAAATATATCCTTTCGTTAATCATTATTAACTTAAAATTTACTAAGTAGTATGTCTAGATTTTAAACAGCATTCTATAAAATTATACCAGTGTTGCTCCCGTAATGCGAATCGTAATATTAAAAGTAAAAATCCAGAAGTATGATCACATCTGGATTTTTGCTCTAATATGCAAGCTATTCTTTCTCAATTGACGGCTGGAAATTAACATCTGTAGTAACTTCATCACCAAACTCATCTCTCACCAATTGCATGATATTATCCGCTTCTGTTGCTGATAATTGGTCAACTAGAACTTGAACATGCACCTTATCATTATCTACACGAACAAGGACATCATCATATTCGGCATTATTTAAGATTGTCTCTTCTAAGATCTTTTCTTTTGTTTCAATTGTCCCGATCTTATCAATTTCTTCTTTTGCCTCATTTTTCTCACTCACACTGGAACTACTTGCTGCTAATACATCATTTAGCCGCTCAAGTTTCATATCTCTATTTTCGGTTACTTTCATTCGGATGGATGTAAAAATTTCATCCTGACTTGAGCTCTCAACTCCTGTTACTTTGGCATTTCCTTCACTATCCGTGGCTTCTGAATCCGTTGGTACTGATTGGTTTTGATCAGATTGTCCATCATTAATGAACGCTAAATTATCATTGTTATTCCCACCTAGAATATAATAGACACTTAGCACAATCATCAAGCTGAGCATTGTCAATAACCATACCGTTTGTTTTTTTAACATGAAAATCCTCCTCCTAGCTCTTTGGCATTACAGAAACTCTATGTGTTGGAACATCAAGTACACGCGATACTGCTTCGACTATCCAGCTTTTTACTGTCGCATGGTCTGCACCCTTTGCTACGACAAACACGCCGCTAACCTTTGGCCTTTCTGTTTTCACTAATAGTGGAACTTCCTTGTCCCCCTGTCTTACAAAGACAATTTGCGATTCTTCTGTTCGATCCTCTACCTTTCTTGTTCCACCATTTCGATCATTTTCATCTGTCGACTGTTCGCCAATGATTAGGTTCTTCTCATAGACATTTACTTTCGTCGATTCTAAATTTACCATGACCTCGGCATCTGTCACGCCTTGAATTTTATTTAACATGGCTTCCAGATCTCGTTCATAGCTTTTTTCTAATTCTGCAACATCTGAGGTTAATGGTGACTCTTCTGCACTTGTTACTTCGACGTCTTCTGGCTGTGGGTTGATGAGTGCTTGATCAATTTCTGCCTCTTCCTTCGTGGGGGAGAAGAAATTGCTAAGAACGATGATGAGTAAACCTATTAAACCAAGGACGATGATATAGCCAGTTTTTTTGGAGATGGGATGATTACCGCTATTTGTACTCTTTGATCGAAAGAAGTTTTCAAATTTTTGTTTCAAGATGACCCTCCCTCCCAATAAAGTGAAATCTCCTTGTCATTAAATTCCCAAATTTCTTTTAGCCTTTTAATTATTTCCTGTTCATTTATTCTCTCTTCACTTTCTACTGGGTTATTGGTGTTTATTACGACATCTTCAACGACATTCATGGCTCCCTCCCCATCCTTTAATTCTAATACGTGTACAATGACTTCATTTAGATTCTCATAGGACATCTCCTGCTCACCTGTAAAAAGGAATTCTATGTTGGATATCTCTACATGATATTCCTCAGTAAGAGAATCATTTGCTAATGCTTTTAATTGGACAGCCATTTGTTCTAAAATATATGCATCTTGTGTGGTTTCTATCTCTTTTTTTTGTATATTAATCAAATTTTTAACGGAATCATTTTTTCTATCACCCTCGACTGCTGTCTGGATTGAAGATTCTATCGCCTTTTCTATGTCAACATTGAATATATAAAAGATAGGCTGCAATAAAATTAATATTAATATTAAGCCAACGACTAATTTGATATATTTCTTCATACTGGTAGCCGGAATCAGTAAATCAATGATCGTCGCTAGAATGATAAACAAGATTATTTGTGTAACCCAATCAATCAGTACCCCCATCATATCCATCCTATCGTAAGAGCAGCGTAATATTACTAGCGATTACAATGATGACAATTGCTAACAGAAACATAAACGATACTGCTAATAAACATGCAAGAATATACAAAATGTAATTACTTATCGTATTTAATGTTTTGATCACGGGACCGTCGCCAACTGGTTGCAAAATAGCGGCAACCAGTTTATATATAAGTGCGATCGCCATTACTTTTATTGCTGGGAACAGGGCAAAACATAGGATAATAATCAGCCCAACAATACCGACTGCATTTTTCAGCAATAATGATGCACTTAGGATTGTATCTGCTGCATCTGTGAAGGTTCGGCCGACAACAGGAATAAAGTTACCTGTAATAAATTTTGCCGTCTTCATTGCTACCCCGTCTTGAATCGCACTCGTTGCACCCTGGACTGACATCACGCCTAAAAAAATCGTTAAGAAAACGCCAAGGGTACCCACGCCAAAATTTCTAAATAAATTTGCTAAATTGGTTACTTTGTAATTTTCACTTAAACTACTTACAATGACCAATAATGCAGAGATAGATAGCAATGGCAAAATAAAATTGGACGTAATGATCCCACTTAAATTAATTAACAAAATGATTATTGGATGAAAAAACGATACTGATACAACATTGCCAAACGATGCCATTAATCCAAGTAAGAGCGGAATGAGCGAAATCATGAATGTACTCATCGTTGAAATGGCTTCCTCTACATAGTTAACCGCAACATAAAAGCTGTTTAATGCAATAAAGATTAGGACGACATAGACAACAAAATATGCAATTTTACTTACCATACTTTGCTCAAATGCTGCATGCATTGTTTGTAAGATGATGGAAAAAAGCGTAAGCATCAATAGCGTTCCTAAAAGCTTGCCATTAAGAATCAACTCATGAAATAAATACTTAATAGAGCCCATAACCATATTTTTAAAGGAAAAGGATTCTTGATTTTTAATGAGTTCATATATCGATGTTTTCTCTAAATCTGGTAAAAAGCTACCATATTCATCGACAATCTGATTCCAATAATCTTGAACTCCTTCTAATGAAATTTCTTCTAGCAATGCCTCTTCGACATCATTTGTTGCGGTTTCAGCAAAAACAGCTGCAGGTCCATAGAAGAGAAAAATGAATGTGAGCAGAAAAATAGCAATTGGTTTATTGGATTTCATTCATCCTAGTATCCCCCTTCAGATGAATCGTTTTTGATGAATTTAAGTAGTTGGTAAGAAGCTGAGTATTGCTTCAATGACTGCAGTAATAATCGGCACAGCTAATAGCAGAATAAAGATTTTTCCCGCAAGCTCGATATTCTTTGCGACAGCTCCAAGCCCCGCCTCTTTCGTTAAACTTGCACCAAGCTCGGCAATATAGGAGATTCCAATGATTTTTAGGATTGTTTCCAAATACAATCCTTGTACGTTTGCCTTCTGTCCAAGCGTTTGTATTAATTGAAAAATAACCCCAATCTGGTTGATGATGGACATAAATATAATAATTCCTGTTATGAGGATTAGAACAAATGCAAAAGAGGCATTGATTTGCTTTAGAATGATATAAAGAATACTCGCGATAATTCCGAGAATGACAATTTGTAAAATATCCATGTTTATTACCCCTAGAATAGAAATACTGATTTTATTTGTTGAAATAAATCAGAAATTCCATTAATTACAATGATGAGCACAATAATAAATCCAATTAATGTAGCAAATTGCGCAATCTCTTCTTTCCCCATTTGTTTTAAGATTGTATGGATTAATGCGACAATGATGCCGATTCCGGCAATTTGAAATAAGATAGAGGCATCGATAAACATGGATACTCCCCTTTCACGGCGCAAATGCAATAATATAAAACCAGGCACTTCCAGATCTAGACCCGTAGAGAAGTTCCCTTTATCCTGTTGACGCTTTCACTGTTGTTACTATATAAAAAGTAATACAATAAATATTCCACATAATACACCAATACTCTTCGCTAACTTACTATATTTGTATTGTTCATCCCTTGCGTCTTCTAGTTCTCTATCAAGATGGGTTAAGGTTAGTTGGATATATTTCTGTTGTTGATAGAAATCATGCTGGCCCAGTGTTCTGCCAAATTGTTTGAGAATTTCTCGCTCATTTCCACCTAAGCTCGACATTTTCATTAATTCAAATACATGCTTTTCCCATAGTATAAATAAATCAATATCCTCTTCTTTCATACTGTTTCCAAGTGATTCAAAGAATGTCTTTAACGGGTCCGGTAATTGTTTAGCAATAGAGGTAAAGGCATCCCTTAGTGGTGATTGACTATAGATAATCTCTGCCTCCAAAATTTGCAATGCGTTTTTGAGCTGGCGAATATGCTTTGGACGTTGGGTTAATTTATTGCTCCATTCAAAACCCATCCATGTAGTTGTGCCGATGAAAAGAAGTGCTCCTATCCACTTCATTTGTTAGATACCTCGATTTCTGTAAAATATTTACTCCATTTTGATCATATATTTGTTTAATCTGTGCAGGTTTAAGCTGTTTTTCTAATAGAATCATGCGCTGAAACACCTTTTGATCAAAGAGAATTTGTAAGGACGGTCGTTTTCTTAACTCGTCCAAGTCTCGGCCATGTATCGAGCAAATAATCGTTACCCCTGCATTAAGCGCCTCCATTAGCGCATCAATATCCTGTTTACTACCAATTTCATCGACAATTAACACATCTGGTGACATCGAGCGGATCATCATCATTAATCCTTCCGCCTTTGGACAAGCATCAAGTACATCGGTTCGCATACCAATATCATGCTGGGGAACTCCCTTAATTGAAGCAGCAATTTCCGATCTTTCATCAATCACACCAACTTTTTTTGCCTCCACTTTCTTCCATCCGGTAGCAATGATTCTTGTAATATCACGAATTAATGTTGTCTTTCCTGTCTGTGGGGCACCAATAATTAACGTGTTTAAATAGTTACTATCATAAATATATGGAAGGACTGGAATTGCTGCCCCAATTTTTTCCTTAGCAATTCGGATGTTAAAGAAGGTAATGTATTGTATTGCTTTTACAGCGCCATTTAATGTATTTACTTTGCCAGCAATCCCAACACGATGCCCACCCTCAATCGTAATGTAGCCTTCCCTAAGCTCATCCTCCATTCGATATAAGGAAAATTCACTTAATTGATTCACAATAAATTGGCTATCCTGCTTTTTCGGTCGGTAATTTCCAATCCATTCCGTTTTCATATCGAAAATAAGCTCCATCGGTTTATCTAACCGGATCCGAATTTCCTGCAGGATGTTCCAGCGGTTATCAATTCTTGCCTCCACAGCCTGTCTTATCTCAAGTGGAAATAATCGCAAAATTTCTTCCATCACATTTCCTCATTTCGTTCCTTAGCTATATCATAATGTATGTCCTACCCGTATAGATTATGACGTGCAACAGATGAATTTACACGAAACAAATGCGTAAGTCATGTTAAGCAATGGTCGGGGTTGTAAGGATGTAACACTGGATCCTCCTTTCGCCAATTTTCTAAAGATATATTTCACACTGCTTCACGTTATTGATATAAGCTAAGCTGCAAACCTACTTGCGTTGATGGTATATTTTCTATAGAACAAAAGCTTAAAGCTAGTTTGAGCTGTGTACAAACTTCTTCTTGCCTTTTGAGATTAAGGAAACTCTTTTGGAGCGTAAGCGGTTGACTTAGATTACGGAAGTGAGGGAAGTGTCGATACAGCTTTAGCGCTGGGGCTGGACGTGGCAATTCTCGGTAATTAAGTTATCCACAACTTCCAATTTTTATAATTTCCTAAGCAACAAAAAAACAGCCCTAACTAATAAATTAGGACTGTTTTAATATTAATCTTTTTACTTATGCTCTTGAAACATATTTACCATCCGAAGTATTAATCACAAGTACATCACCTTTATTGATGAAAAATGGTACTTGTACAACATGCCCAGTTTCTACTGTAGCAGGTTTTGAGCCCCCACTAGCTGTATCCCCTTTAATTCCTGGTTCTGTTTCAATAACTTCCAATTCGACTGAATTTGGAAGGTCAACACCTAGAATTTCACCTTCGTAGGATATGATATGAACTTCCATGTTCTCTTTCATGAATTTAAGCTGGTCCTCGATTTGTTGTTCAGGGATTTCGATTTGTTCATATGTTGTTGTATCCATGAATGCATGCGCATCACCTGAAGCATATAGGTATTGCATTTTTTTATTTTCGATATGTGCCTTTCCTACTTTTTCACCACCTCGGAAAGTTTTTTCTTGAATATTGCCATTTCTAAGGTTACGAAGTTTAGAACGCACAAATGCAGCACCTTTTCCTGGTTTTACATGTTGGAATTCAAGTACTTGCCAAATATCATTATCTACTTCAATTGTTAATCCTGTCTTAAAATCATTTACTGAAATCATTGCTAATTTCCTCCCTAAACATAAACTATAATTGTATTAATTCTTTCGGTGCAAATGTCAATCTTTCATTACCAGTTTCTGTAATAACAAGATCATCCTCTATTCTACATCCGCCAACACCAGCAATATAAATGCCTGGTTCAACTGTTACGATCATCCCAGGCTTTAATATTGCATCAGAGCGACTGGATAAAGCTGGTCCTTCATGTACTTCAAGACCGACACCATGACCTGTAGAATGACCGAAGTATTGTCCGAAGCCTTTTTCTGTAATATAGTCTCTTGTTAATGCATCTGCTTCTTTTCCTGTTATACCCGGTTTAATTCCTTTTATTCCCCGGATATTCGCTTCTAAAACGGTATCATAAATGGTTCTTAATTCATCGCTAATTTCACCAACTGCAACCGTTCTAGTAATATCAGAGCAATAGCCTTGATAAATTGCTCCATAATCCAATGTCACTAATTCACCTGATTGAATTTCCTTATCTGATGCTACTCCATGCGGGAATGCAGACCTTAGTCCTGATGCAACGATTGTATCAAAGCTTGATGCGGTTGCTCCTTGTTTACGCATGAAGAATTCAAGTTCATTGGAAATTTCTATTTCTTTTACACCAGGTTTAATGAATGATTGGATATGCGCAAATGCATCATCGGCAATTTTAGCAGCTTTCTTAAGAATTGCTAATTCGTCATTATCCTTAATTAGACGGATTTCTTCTAGTATGCCGCTAACAGGAACAAGCTCGACATCCAATTCTTTTTGATAAGATTCAAATTGACTGTATGTAACATAATCTTTCTCAAACCCGAGTCGCTTCACATTCATTTCCTGTAACTGAGCCCTAATCTCTACAAAAATTCCTTGCTTATGTTCGATTACTTTATACCCTTTTGCTTGTGTTGTTGCTTGTTCTGTATACCTGAAATCGGTGATAAAACGAGTATCCGTATTCGCAATAATTGCAACACCAGAAGTTCCAGTGAATCCAGTAATGTACCTGCGATTAAATGGACTTTCGATTAAAATTGCATCAAGATTATTTGCTTCTAGGGCTTTTCTTACTTTCTCTAGTTTTCCCACTTTTACTATCCCCTTCCAAAACAGTTATACATTCCATTAAACCCAGCTCGTATAATTTTATCATAAATCATGGTATATGAATATTGTTTTTTAATTGCTCACTGCTGTTCATAGTCAATTCACGCCAGTTTGATAACGCTTATTCGGCAGGTTGTCTCTTTAATTCTTGATAATTGTAAGAAATCGTAAATCCAATAAATATACCATATAACATATAGAGACATAAAGTAGAAAGAATTGAATTCCAATTTAATTCAGGAAGTGAAGGAACAGTAGGGAAGATTGGTTGCAGCAAATAAAAGACAATTCCCCAAAGAATAGCTCCAAACGCAAGCCCCATCCACATCGAATAAACTTTCTTAAATAAAACGAGGTAAATCAGTGCGGTTACAATAGAGAATATGCCAATTATTAGAATGGAGATGACATCCCCTATCCATCCATCTGTCCACGCTAATCGAAGCCATGGTCGTAGTATATAAGTTCTCGGCGATACCTCAGTGAAATTAAAATAGGACATGATAACTCCTACTAAACTCCAAAATAACCCACCAATAAATCCCGTTAATAATGTGTTAGGTAAAAGTGTTTCCTTTCTTCCACTTCTCTCTGTCCGTTTCTTTTCATCCATATTATCCACCTCAAAGATATTATTGACCATTTATACAAATATCAACCAAACAGCAACCGTTACGAGTAATTCTAATATTAATCAAATTCAAGCGCGGATACCTAGTAAAGTACCGACAAAAGCATTATAATTAAGAGTAAAAGATTGAATAATTTATGTAAATAAGGAAATAATTTGTAATACGAGCATTTTGATAAAATGTTTATGAAATATGGCTATAAAAATTGTATTTAGTGGTATACATTATTAACAGTATGTAAATACATCTGTTATTTAGAAAGGGGGACAAAAGATGGTTCGTAAAACAATCTCAATTGTAACTTATCTCATTATTGGTTTAGCAGTGGTGGGGCTAGTTTCACAGCTTTTTACTAATACAGCGAACTTTCTATTCACGATTCTTATTGTGATTGGAAGTAGTGCTGCGATATTTGCAGTATTTTATTTTGTCTTTCTCAGAAATAGAACACCTTCTAATGATATGAAAAAATATAAAAAGGCTGTCAGACTATCAAAAGCAAAATATAAAGCAGATAATAATATTCGAAGAACAAAAGTAGTGAATAAAAAACAACCAGACTTGCTAAAGAAGAAGAAAATCAAACGTACCGCAACCCATTTAAGGGTTATTGAAGGAAATAAATCAAAAAGAAAAGATCGCGCTTCTCTCTAGGAGTAGCAGATCTTTTCTTTTTGGTTCCATTCTATTGTTTGATGCTGTGAAAATCAGTGTTATATAGGCTAGCAATCACCTCCTGAATTTCCGGTGACAACTAGGATTGTTCCTTATTTTGGCCAGTGTTTTAAAAATTCATCTGCATTAGCCTTACCAGATTGGTATAATTTTTCTTTTGTATCCTTCATTATATGAAAATTAACTGCCCCGACTTCTTCTACAGGAATAAAAAGAATATTATTTAACTGTGATTTAGAAATATAGCGTGCATCATGTGCTTGCTTCATCGTAGTAAAGAGCGCATGGAACATATCATATGCATTCTTGATTTCGACTGGCTGGTTTAACTGTTCAATCTTACCAGTAAATTTCACGCCAAGAACTGGTCGATTAATTTGCCCATCCTTATTATCAAAAATCCATAAAGGAAAATTACTAAGCAATCCACCATCAACAATAATGCTCTTCTTATTGGTTTTTCCAGGTAGTTTCTTTGGCATGAAAAAATAAGGAAAGCCTGCACTCATTCGAACAGCCTTTGAAATTGGGAAGTGGTTCGGATTAATTCCATATACACGCTCTAAATCATCAGGAATTATAATCAGTTTCCCTAAGGAAAGATCGCTTACTACGACCTTTAAATAACCGTCTTTAATATCGTGAAATGTATGGATGTTCTTCTTAGCCAAAAGCTGATCAAGCCAGTACTCTAAGCGATCACCTTTATTAATTCCTAATTGGAAAAATAGGAGAATCCATTTACTCATCGGCAAATATTTTGTGAATTTTGGTGGATCGAGAAATTGCTTGAGATTAAGCCCATTAATAATGTCGGTTAACTCCTCGATTGAATAGTTAGCAGCTACAAGTGAAGCAACGATGGCTCCTGCAGAAGTACCAGCAACGCGTTCAATGTTGAGTTCATTCTCCTCAATACTTTTAAGCACGCCAATATATGCGAAAGCCTTGACTCCACCACCAGAAAAGACGGCATCAATTTTCATGCGCACTCCCCTTTTGCTTTTATACTAATTTTAAGCAAAAGAAAAGAAATTAGAACTGGGAATATTCACGAAAATTATGCTTTATCCGTATCTTGAATTTGTTTTAAATCCTCCACACGAGTATCATTCGTTTGGAAATATTTCACAAGATCGCCAATACGATCAATTGAATTCCAGCTTAAATGATGTTCAATTCCTTCTACATCTTCATAGATATTCTCGTCATCAACACCAATTATTTTAAGGAATTCCTCTAATAATTCATGTCTAAATACTAATTTTTCGCCGACCTTTTTCCCCTTTTCGGTCAAAACAAATCCCCGATATTTTTCATAAACAACATATTCATCTTTATCTAGTTTTTGAACCATTTTCGTTACTGATGAAGGATGTACTGCCAATGCCTCAGCAATATCGGAAACACGGGCATATCCTTTTTTATCAATTAAATTATAAATCTGTTCTATATAATCTTCCATACTTGGTGTTGGCATGTAAATACCTCTATTCAAAAATAATTTTTAGTTCATACAAAACTGTTTCTATCCTTTTAGGATACCTTAATATTTTGTGTTTAACAAGTAATGATTAAAAAGAGCTAACCAATTGGATTAGCTCTTTCCAGTGTAGCTTTAAAATAAAGTTTGATCAAAAATACCCCACAAACCCACATTTCACGTTTAATTAAAAGACCCCGTTTTGAAAAAGAGATTGATCAAAACGAGGTTTTTATTTGTGATACATTACACATCTTTTATAAAAAAGTTTGATTATTTTCTGAGATCCGATTTTCATCTAACGCGCACTTTTCTTGAATAACTAACCTATCTCTACTAGAGGGTTACTACACAAATCCAAATCTAAGACTCTTTATATAACGGAACTTTCCATTCTTTTTCCACTTCTTCATATCGCTTCACAGATATTAAATGTAAGGTGAATTCATTAGGAATCTCTCTTAATCCATCAAAAGTCAACGTCGCATTTGTCTTAAAACGACCATTCTCATCTTTCTCATCAAGAATGGACCCGCTATGGAAAGCAGCTCCATATACCTCTCCCTTATCATCAACTATTGCCCATGATACGAGATCTGATGACGGAACTTCCTTCTGCCCCTCCATCTCAATGACTAAAACCTGTTCTGTTTCTGGAGATATCTCTTGCATCGAAATGTCCGTCTGCATATCCACCTTTTTAATGGTGTTAAAATTACCTTCATATTCAAATGAAAGAGGATACTCTTTTAATTCTTTCGGGTTTACCTTTATTGAGAAATCTGATGGGACCGTTTTTATCACCCTATCAAGCACGAATGTAAGCAGATCTTCCTCTTTTTGAGGAATAAATGATTCATTAAATTTTATATATCCAAGCTCCCCGGTAACTTTCCCAGTTCTTTGAATAAGCCCCGGATCACTTGGATAGGCTTGATCTTGGAAGTTATTAACAGTATACAAGGTCTTTCCACTCTTATTTTCAATATGATACTGAATGTCTGTACTGTAGTTTGCAAATCTAAAAATATTTTTGTTCCCAAAGGCATTTTCTAGCTCCTGAATTTGTGCTTCCACTTTTGCTTTTTCTTCAGCTGTGAAATACGTATCATACATAAATTCATTTGAAGTTGGAGCAAATTGAACTTCTTTTATGTGAATCCCTACACCATTTTCACTTATCTTCTGATCATCTAAAACTACCCTTGTTGTCCTTTCCTTAATTTCATTTAGATCAACCGGAATCTCTAGTTGCCAGTTTCCTCTTGTTCCATTTAATTCTGTTAATTCAAACTTAATCGTAAGTGAATCGATTGATTCATACCCACGTAAATAAAATTCAATCAATCCATAATCTGAACCATTTATATACCCAAAATCTTTAATTGGATTTCCATCTTGATCATAAGCTGAAATGACATTTTTCCCATCACTTCTATTGTCAAATTGAGGATTAAATTTTTCACCATTTTTCTTTACAGCTTGAAATGATAACGCAACCCTTGAAGTGTCTGCTAACAAATCTTCCACTCTAAACGTGATTCCATTGTCCGCCACTTCTTGATTAATGCGGTTTGTATGCCCATTTTCAGAAGCTATATGTAAACCTTGATCAACTATTTCAGTTGTAAAAAGTCCACCAATCCATTCCGCAAAACTTGGATTTAAATTAGTTGTTAATCCCACGGCAAGCACACAAGCAGCTGCTGACGGCAACGTCCATTTCCACTTATTCCTCTTTTTCTTCTGTTCATATGGCTCAAGCTTCTTCAAAACTTCGATTGTAAAATCATCAGGTAATGTTGGTGTAGAGAGCGTCTCCTTAATCAATTCTTGTTCTTCTCTGTACATCTTGATGACTTGCTGACATTCTTTACAAGTTTCTACATGTGATTGAATAATTTCATCGACTTGATCAAACATATCAAACCATTGATCCAATTTATCTTTCGATGGACAAATCATGAAAATAGCCTCCCTTTTCCACTTCGATTGTTTCTCTTAATTTTTTCTTGGCACGATGAAGTTTATTTCTTACAGTTGCTAAAGAAAGCCCCATACATTCGCTGATTTCGCTGTAACTTTGCTCATTTTCATATCGCAAAAGAAGAATCATACGTTCATCTTCTGGAAGGCCGCCAATTAGTTTTTCTAGTTGTCTATTTTTCTCTTTCTTTAAGAAAATCAATTCGGGATGATGAAAATCCACGATATCATCTTCTCTTACTTCAACCTGTTCCATTTTAAAACGCTTTTTTCTGAATTCATCCATACAATGATTGATTGCGACACGGTACATCCAACTGGAAAAAGAGCCTTTTCCATCAAACTTTCCAAGCTGGTGATAAATTTTGATAAAAGATTCCTGAACTAAGTCAACTGCATCCTGCTGGTTTCTTGTCATTCTTAAAATGGTTGCATATAATGGATTTTTATATTTGTTAATAATTTGTGCATAGGCTTGTTTATTGCCCGACAGCACATCCTCTATCCACTGCCATTCTTCTTCCATTTCATCCAACCCTCCTGTCTACTTACTGATTAACTCTTTCAACAAGTATAACGAGTTTAATTTACAAATCATTTCACTTTTTCAAAAAAAAGTACGAAAATATATAATAGGGTAATTCTATGACAAATCAAAAAAAGCATTTTGAAAATATCTTTATCAAGAGTTCTATTTTAAAAGTCATAAAAATAAGGGATGGTACATATTACACATAATATGTATCATCCCTTTAACTTTTTGTTTCATATTCGCACCCTTTTCTTAAAGATTAGCTTATTATAAGATTCTAATGATTAAAGTATTATCACTAATGCAAAAAATACAACTACAGAAAACGGAATAATATATAAACATTGCTTTTTTCTTTTAGGAACAAGCAGTAAAATGATAATTATCATTAAAGCATAAAATATTTCAGTGCCAAGCATAAAATAATAGTTTCCCTCATTTATAAGAATGTTTTCGTACTGCATGAATTTTTCATAATAGTTTACCGTATCAAGATAGATTTTATATCCTTCAAATGCAATTACGGAAATTGGCAAGGCTATAATAATGCTAGAAATTAAGTGATTAGCATGAGAAAACCACATTATATAAGCTGGAATCGTTGATAGTAATGCAAGGATACACCAAAAAATAATATATTTTAATGGAAAAAGTCCAAGAACTAATATTGTATATGTGTAGTACGAAACTAGCATTGAAATAAGGAATATAAAAACTCGTATTGCGGCTAATCTAGGTGTGTAAGAATATACAGCTATCAAAGTAGGGATAAATATCCATATCCCCCAGTTACTTCCGATGAAGCTTAAAATTGAAATTTCATAAGGAATCATAGGTGAATCGAGTATTTTTGCAACGAAACCCAATGTAAATCCTAATATGGCTGAAAATAAAACTGAATATGCTATTTGCTTTTTGCCTACTATAGTTTTAGTACGTATTCTATTAGATTTTAAAAATACAGTCATAATTAACCTTCCTTCTGAATTTGGAAACACATTTTTACATCTGTCAAAGTTGATATTTTCCCTTGCTTTTCTTCAACAATCGTTGCCCGGTTGCGGAACAAAGATTAATACAAATAGGGCAAACGCTAAAACATCCTTTTTTCTTTATTTTAAGTCTTTTTTTGCTTCTTACTTATATATTCCTCTAAGTATGGTTTTATTTTTTTGAAATACTTGGTTTCTACTGCGCAAGATTCTCTCAATCTTTCAAATCTCACGGCATTATCTTCTTCTAACATTCGATCTATCACTTTACAACAACGACGAATTTGAAACTCTTGTACTGTTTCTGAAATTTCATTAAGTAACTTGTTAGTCTGTGGCAACTTTTCCACATAACTTTTCACTGAGAGATTGAAGATATTTAATCGTTTACTAAATAATGTACCTGTAATCCTAACTGGCTTTTCTAATGCCATTAATTCGGGATAAACTTCCTTTATCTTTTGGTAATACTCTTGATCGCGCAGTTCCCAGTCAGTTGCATTTGTAATCGTTGTTGCCTGACGTTTCCGAGGTAAATTAGCATCGAACCATTCTTTATCAGTTTCAGATAGGTACTTATATGCTCTTTGGAATTTGCGACTTAGCTGTGTTCTTGTAACATCAGGGCATTCCTTTATTGCATCTAATAACAAGGAACGATAGTATTCAATACGATTTTCAGTATTATTTTTTAAAGTAATATCGGGATTCTTCGGTGTATGTAAGGTATCACGTTTTGAAGGAAATTTGGCATCAAGCCATCCTCTATCATGATTATATAAATATGTAAAAGTTTTCTTTAACTCCGTTTGAAATTGCTTTCGATTAGCATTCGGGAATTTCTCTCGCCACTCTAATAATTCTGCACGATATTTTTCTGTTAGTTCTGGGGATGTTTCTTTACTAGCAATTCGATTATAAATTGTCTTTAGACTTACATCTAGCTCTAATGCCATTTTTTCACGACTTACATCCAAAGATACTAACTTTTCAAACTTCTCTTCCCATACCTTACCGTAAGCTGTTATACGACTTTTACTCCACTTATCATCTTCACTCTTATCTGGGCCTACCCTTGTATATTCAAAACCACACGAACATGAAAATTTTCCAATTAGAACTTTATCTCTAGCTTTTATTTCTACATCTGATATTACCAAATCTTTATAATGCTTGGCTGCTTTATTCAAACAAGGCCACGGACCTCGACCGAATGGACCATCATCTTCTTTTATTTCTAAAAACGAATCTATATCTTCGTCAAAGAAATACAGTAAAAGCAAATGACGAAATGGATGTACACTATTTCTCAAATAGTTAGTAACCATTATTTGCAACCATTGGTTTTGTCCATTAACAGTTACTAATGACTCATATTTTTCTAAAAAACCTTGTGGAAACTTTGATATAAAAGCTTTGAAAAGTTCTTCCCTTTTTAGTCTAGTATTTGTCATTAACCAATTATTTTCCCTCAAGAGCGTTCTATACTTTTTAAAAACTTTTTCGATGCTAAATTGGTTGATTGGTATTTGCAGTAATCGATAAGCCATTTTGGCTAACTTAACTTGTACCTCTTTGAATTCATAGGATTCAATCTCCTGTAATTCAGATAAATCCATTTGTCTTCTATCAAATCTTATGTACCCATTTCTACTAAATTCTCTGTAATCAATAGGATACATTTTCAGTGTCAATTCATGGTGTGGACAATAATCAATACCTTGAAGCTGATGCTCACGGTGAACATATGGTTCACCAAATATATTAATATCGTTGTTAGCGCACTTTGAACAATAAAATAATCCTTGTTTTCTACTAATTTTACCACCTGAAATTCCCAATCTCCCATGTATACCTTGCCCATTTGTACTGACATCTTCGAGCAATTTCTTTTGACGCTCAATCGTAATAAATGGAGCGAAATACGGATATACGGTATTTTGAGCTAATAAGCTTTCAACTGAATAGTTACTTCCCAAATTTTGCACCAATGTAGAGAAATGACTCCCAAACTCTATACTCGGTACAAGACTTCGACTTTGGAATAATTCCTCTAATGTTTCTACAAAACTTGTATTACCACTATAAAAATGAAATCGGCTGATAGCAGAATAGATCAATTCATCAGGGTAAGGATCTGTAAAAAATGTGAGCAAATTGACCACCTAACTTTTGATTTTTATTTTAGAATAGTTCACTAATTGGATCTTTAATAAAGTTGTTTTGTTTTAAAGATTCATACGGATGTTTTTTCTTTGCCAAAGCTTTTTCTCTAATGGCTAGTAAAGGCAAATTGTCCACTTGTTTTTCTTTTGAAGGAACCTTCTGAAGCTGTTTTTGATTCATTTCCATAGCCTGTTGGATAACAAGCAGCTTCAATTGATTATACTCTATATCAATAGGTTGTTTTTCAACAACCTTTGTCACTAATTTCCGTAGATCATTTACATCCAAAGCATTAAAAATCCCCAATGCAGATACTTCAATACTTAAATTTTCAATCGTATCACGACGCTTATAATTTAATGTGTTTAAGCGTTCTTTCATCGCATCTTTTACTCTACCTTCATATTCAGTACCTTTCTTATGATTAATCATAAGATCGTCAAGATTAATCATAATATCCTCATATTTGTACATCGCTTTTATATTATTTTTACGAATAGCATTAAGCATTGGCTGGATAATTTTCATATCTACCTTTGCTGTTTGTCTTAGTACCTGTGGAGTTATTTTTTCATCTATATTCGTTTCATCAAATAACACTCGTTCTTGTGCAAGAATAAATAAATTCACAGCCACTGCAGTAATGCCCTGACACTCATCATAAAAAGCATTTTTAAGCTCGTCAGTCAGATCCGAGTGTTCTTTTAAACATTGCATATTCCAAAGTGTCTCTAAGAAAAACTCCCATTCCTCGCTGTTTTCTGCCATTCGGTCCCAAATAATCGATCCATCACTTGCTGCTCGACGTGCTTGGCGGAAGTTTCCTTTAAACAATAATTGTGCCTTCGAGGTTCCAATTAATACCGTTGGGATTCCTACTGTATTGGACAATGTAACAAAGAAGTTCAACATTTCCTCCTGTTCATGTTTGGAATTTAAGAGATGCTGAAGTTCATCGATGACCAAAACACCAATACCATATAAACTTGCAAGTGAAGTCATATACAATAGCATTGTTGATGTCACTCGTTGGAAATACCCAAACTTCTCCAAATAGTGAGTACCTAGCAAATCATCAATTGCTTTAAAAAAACTTTTGCATAATGTTGATAAACTTCCATCATAAGGACAATCTATTTTTAACCAAACAATTTGAGTTCGATTAAAAAACTGTTCTTTGTATAATTCATGCTTTATGACTTGAGGATACATTGATAACAAGCGCTCAATCGCAGTTGTTTTGCCAATACCAGAAATGCCGATAATCGCCAAGCTATCGGCTGTAGAACGTATATAGTTGATCCGTTCTTCAATGTATTTATGAGCCTCTTTCTCATCTTCACGTAACTCATGCAACACCCGAATACGTTCAAAAAAGGATTTATCTAAAGGATTACGCGCTAAGTATCCTCTGCGAATTAAAGTTGATAAACGACGTTCTACTTCAAAATGAATGGGCAATGGTTGAATGAAATTCTTTATACGTTTTAGTACATGGTATCGGATATTTGTTTCACTCAGTTTATCTTGCTCAGTAATGCGGGGGGTGACCATGAATCTATCTAATACATCATCCTCACTAAAAATCGGTGGTAGGGCTTCTATAAATGGATTATTACTATACTCAGACAAAGCTTGTTCCTTATAATCAGCTTCTTCAAAGTCACCTTTTAGAACTAGATTATTTATCTTTTTCAAATTCCTCATCTCGCTTCTTTCGTAATTTATCCATTAAACGTGAGGTTGATTTTTTGAGTTTATCTTCTTCAATTTTTCCTTTTGTTGCAAAATCAATCACTGATCCTTCTTGATCGACTAGTTCAGACTCTAAATCAAATTGTTCTAGTTGACGGTGAAGTTCCTTTTCAATAGCTTTATTATCTCTAATAGATGCTAGCTTTTCTCTCTTACTTGTAGGTTGATGCTGTGATTGCTTTTTCTTCTTTTTAGCTTTATTAATGATATCTTCTAGCATTGTGTCAGTATTAATCGTTAGTTGCACTTGATTAGAGCGTTCAATTTCCTCAAGTTCGTTTCTTAATTGCTGTTGGAAAATAATTTCCTCTAAGAAGTCAGATTTATACTGTTGACTCGGTTCAAGTAACGTACAGGTTTCAAAGTCTATACCGTAGTCATGTGGAATATAAATTTTCTCTACATTGCGTGGATCATAAACTATTTCAATACTTCTATTTTTTAATTTTAAGTACCATTGTTCTTCTATTGCCTGTCTTGAACCGTATAACAAGTTTTTAAACTTAATACCAGCTCTCGAAATTGTTGCTTTTCCTCGTGGTAATACATTCAATCGTAAAATATTACGATCAACCGTCCTTAATCTACCTTTACGATTTTCGATTCCCCAATTCCAAAGATTAATCGGTGTAGGCACAATATTATCAGCAATCATTTCTTTTTCCATTGGATATTTTTCAATGACTTTATGATTGTGATGTAATACTAATGTGATAATAACTGCTGTAAATTCTATAAGATTTAACGTTGCATCTAACCGATAGTCTCGATCACCACGCTCACGATATTCCTTTTGAATAGCTCCCGGAGCTTTTTGTTTCACTTTTCCATTCAGTGTACGGAATTTACGTTCCACAATCCCTTTTAAATCACCACGATAAGCTGTTGTATTTTCAATTATAATGTTTAGGTTATTAATTAAGTTTGCTACAGAATAGCCCTCAAATTCCCCACGGTCAGCAATAATAATTTCAGGCAAGTGATGCGTCGGCCATTGTTCTTCTTCAATATCAATATTATATTGCTTACAAAATTCTACTTTATCAGCTACCATATTATCTAATGCCATCATTGCCCCTAACCATGAAGGTCCTTCTAAACCAACATATAAACCTGTTATAATTCGAGAGTAGACATCCATTACAGCATAAATAACAGGGCGACCAATGATTCTATTTCTATCAAGTGAACTTACCAAATAAATATCTGCAATTGTAGCGTCAATTTGAAAACGAGTACCCGGACCGTTCGTTTCTGATTTTGAATTACTTAAAAGAGGACGATATTTCAACTCATATTCCTTTGCACTTTTGCGGAACTGAATATCCTTTTTGGGATCTTCTAACTTTTTAAACCAATAGTAAAGCTGATTGTATGAGGGTATTCGATTCGCTTCCCATATACGATACTTCATTTCGCCATTTTCTTTATAACGATCTGAATAAAAATCACGCAAAATAAAATGATAAACATCATTTAAAGAATAATTATTCGTTGCTCGATAATACTTGTTAATTGCATGTTCAAACTGCACTTTTACTTCTTCTGTGATATTGATGCCAGTTCGATATTCTCCGTTAACAGTTACTCTTCTTGGTCGTCCAACTTTTTTTATCGCTAAATTTTTGTCTTTTCCTCTACCACCAGAGTTAGCATAGTCCGGTAGAAGTGCATTTTTGTTCATACCACGTTGCCAATAACGGCTAAGTAGTTTTTTCACCTTAGTTTTTCCTAACTCAGTTTGCTCAACAATTTCAGAGATTTTTTTCTCTCTTCCTTTTTTCTGTAATAACTCACTCATGTTTGGTATTATATATTCCTTAATAATATCCCAATCTTCATCACGCTTATTAATTTGAACTTCTGAAAGTTCATCATCTGGAATGGCTTTAGCATATGGATCACTGACAGCTAACAATTCCCCTTGTTTAATATCTGTTTCCAATGATTTATATAATTCTTTAATAGGCATGGCACTTGTAGTATCAATATTGACAACATATACATATGATTCTTGGATCTCTACTAATCGAATTCTTCTAGAATTAGAGACATATTGAAATACCTGATTAATATAAATCATCCGTAACTCACCTGTTTTAACTTCTTATCATTAATTGAATCTATCACTATTGTTTGTTCCATGTTAATTGGCTCAAGTATATTTACTTTAATGATTTTTTGAGCTAACAAATGATAAAATAGTGTCACACCACTTCCTAATGGGAGATATACCTCTTTATCAAAAGTAGATGTAACAGTACGTATGCTTTCTTCTGAATTTAACAGTCGTTGAAGAAGTGCCATCGCTAAATCCTCTAGATGCCTACCATTCATTTCACTAAAAGAATCAAAGTCACGAATATCATAATAATCATGTATGTAACTAAAATTACGGGCCATCGTTTTAGGAATTTCTTCTTCTGTAACAATACACCAATCAATATCTCTACGTTGCCAATATTCTCTTTCTATTTCAAACTTCTCAAGCACTCGCTCTTTTAATAGTTCATCTTTCATTTTGATTGTTCGGGCAACCTCAAACACACCTTGTCCTTTATCCAAAGTTAATAAAAAATCCGTTGTCATCACAATTGGTTCATTCGTTTTAGGATCTGTAGGATGTTTAATACCTAACTCATCTGCAATGACAATTGTGTCTTCCAACGGAAATAAAGGAAATTGTTCTCTTATATCAATAACAAAATCCGAGTATTCAGTTAAATAAAAGTAATTTCGTTCCAAATCGGACAAGAATTCGTGTTGCCTTCCTGTTTTGATTCCTTTCAATCGAGTAGAGCGACCTAACGAAGAGACATCTTGAATATTTAACCACGGTTTATAATCTGCGCCAATTCCAGAGCCACGACCTTCTTTAATCCATTTATCGTTTTTAGATGTTCTTGTTCTTTTAGACATAAAAAAAACACCCCTTTTGATAATAATATCCAAAGAGGTATTTCTTCGCAACTTTTTTATAAACATCGTGACTTTTTTAAAAATATCGCGACTTTTTTATAAACATCGCAACTTTATTTCAAAGCCACATCCAGTTATTTATCTTTATATTATAGTCCACATTTTAATTGTGCACCACAGCTTGTACATGTATTACATCCACCGATATCTTCCACACTTCCAACACGACATACCGGACAAGTATCTCCGACCTCATTACCGATGTTTACATTAGTAGAGCTTAATTCTTGAATTGTGTCCATTAAAACAACTTTCGGCTTTTCATCTTCTGTAAATAATTCCGTCTGTACGCCAAAGGAGTTTTCTTCCGCTTTCAAGGTTAATACTTGTGAATCACGGCTCCCATCAACATACACTGTACCACCTTTTGCACCACCATTATATAATCGTTGATACACGTTCTCAACTTGATCTACCGTAAATCCTTTTGGTGCATTTACCGTTTTCGAAATGGAGCTATCCACCCAACGTTGAATCACACATTGCGTATCTGCATGTGCTTCTGGTGTTAGGTCCATCGAGGCAACAAACCAATTCGGTAAATGATCTGGATCTGCTTCTGGATTGTTGTCTAGGTATTCCTGAACAATATCTGCCTTCACTTCTATAAATTTACCAAGCCGACCACTTCTATAATATGAGAAGGAGAAATATGGTTCCAGTCCAGTAGAAACTCCGACCATTGTTCCCGTACTTCCTGTTGGAGCCACTGTCAATAAATGAGAGTTACGAATACCATATTTAAGAATATCCGTACGAATACCGTTCGGCATTTTCTTCATATAACCTGTATTAATAAATGCCTCACGCAGTGCCGAAGTCTCTTCATCCGATTTTCCAACTAAAAACGGGAAACTTCCTTTCTCCTTTGCAAGCTCAATCGAAGTGCGATATGCGGTTGTTGCAATCGTTTCGAAAATCTTATCTACAAGTTCATTTCCTTCCATTGAACCATAAATTGTTTCACAATATATTAGTAGATCATGAAGTCCCATAACTCCTAAGCCCACTCTACGCTCACCAAGTGCTTGTTGCTTATTTTCTTCCAAGAAATATGGTGTTGCATCGATAACATCGTCTTGCATACGAACACCAGTCTTAACCGTTTGAATAAGCTTTTTATAATCAACTGTTTTCGTTTCCTTATTAGCCATTTCAGCAAGATTCACTGCTGCAAGATTACATACGGAAAATGGCGCGAGTGGCTGTTCGCCACACGGATTGGTAGCAACAACTTGTTGTCCATATGCTTTTGCGTTTGTCATATCGTTTGCATTATCGATAAAGAATATTCCGGGTTCCGCTGAGTATGTCGCACAAATATTGATTAGTTTCCATAATTCTTTTGCTCTAATGCGACGGTATACTCTGACACCATATCCCATTTCCTCCCATTTACGTACATCGCCAACCTCATGCCATTTTTCATTATATGCAATCATTTCTTCCTCAGTGTAATTTTCAACATCTGGAAAACGCAGTTCATATAACTCATCATTTTCAACAGCATCCATAAATTCCTTTGTGATACATACGGAAATATTCGCTCCTGTAAGGAATTCCGGATTGTGAACGGAATAAGTTCCGCCGGTTCTTAATTTATCCTCTGCTTCATATATAGCAACTTCGGGAAATCCACCTAATCCTGGCATCGATTTATAGTTCACAACCCCTTGATATAAGTCTGCTTCCGTATTTGTTAATGGCGTAAATTTCAATTTTTCTTCTGCCATTTTTCTTATTTGACGATCTTCTGTGTTCTCCATTAGATAGCGGAGAATTCTTGGATTTTGCATTTTAGAAATAATAAATTCAATGATGTCCGGATGGGAATCTACGAGCATTATCATTTGTGCCAAATTAGTTACGTTGATTCGTTAAATCAACTCTCTAAGTCGCCTTAGAGTTCAGACCATATCTTACACTTTAGAGTGCCCTCGCGCTTCGGGATCACTTAACCCCTACTCTACTCGCTTCCACTAAGAATCTAGCATGCTTTCGATGGTCGTTGAACCTTCTCCCTTTAAGGAGCTTGGCTGCTGATTGTCTCTATCCACTAGCTGTTTTTAAGCGTTCACGCTTACCGTTTCCAGTTACGTTGTAGCCAGCAAGTCATGTATGATGCTTTTAACACTATCAAGATTATTAATAATGTCATCTGCCGAAAAAGGGACAATCCGATATCCATTTTTACGAGCTATCTCATTTTTTAGTTGGTCAATTTGCAATCTTTATAACTGCCAGTCTAATGGTTCGGGATAAAATTTAGGATTGGCATGCCAGTAATCTCCATCGCATTCAATAATTATGTTGTAATCAGAAAATAGAAAATCGAATTGTCTTTTATCTAAGATGAAAGAATATATATTACATCAATTACTTTTCGATATTCGTCTCTTGAAAGACTCGTTTCTCCATTTGCTTTAACGTCGCACTGCGTATTTTTTCAATAGTTTCTTCACTATAGATACCAGTTTTACCACTATTCCATGAAGGTGTATTGTTCTTTCTTCTTGTTTTTGCGGTCTTTGCGATAATGTTATTAATATGAGTCTTTCTCTCTTTTTTACTCATCGATTCATGCCATGCTGTTGTTTTGGTTGACCTATGTGGCCTTGTTCTTGTATCAAATTTAGACCCACATTCAACACATACGAGAGGCTTTCCTTTGCTTTTGCATGAACGACTACAATACATCTCAGGTTTACCTCTATATAGTCCCACAGTTCTTTCACAAAGTTCGTATACACATTCTAAGTCTTCAAGTAGATAATAATGAGTTAAAAGGTATTTTTCTAGTGTTAAACCATGATAATTTATTAAATGCGATGTAAATCGACCTTGTTTGTTATGAGATATTTTGAATCCACAAATTTTACATTCATGAGATTATTTTGCATCATATGATTTCAAAGTCACTCACCTCAAATTTATTATAAAAACACTATACCAAACTTGGATGTTATTGACCCTGTATTATCATAAAGATTTCCCAGCAATTCACGAGGTTTATTTATAGACGAAGCACTATGCTAATTTACCACGTCTTGAACCACCTTGTTCCACTAAATGAGTCAGTTTAGCAATATCATCTAGCCATGAAACAGATCCAGATGATTTTCCATTTACACCTCTTGCCAATGTATTTCTAGGTCGTAGTGTAGAACCATTCGTCCCTACTCCGCCACCTCGACTCATAATTTCCATTACCTGTTTGCGATGATCGGAAATTCCTTCCCGTGAGTCTTTCACATATGGCATTACATAACAATTAAAATAAGTTACATCGGTTTTTGCCCCAGCACCGTAAAGTACTCGTCCTGCTGGGATGAAATTTAAATCAGCAAGCTCTTTATTAAATATCTTGAACCACTTTTCCTGGTTTTCCTTCGTTTCTTCCACACTGGCAAGTCCCGTTGCATTACGCTTGGCAATTTGTTCATAATAAACTTCTAATGGTTTATCAATAACATCTAACGATCGTTTAATAATTCCAGAAGAGGCCTCCGCTTCATCATCTAATACAGGAATAAACTCTGGGTCAACAGCGATATCTGCCATATTGTTTTCCCAATCAATTGCTTTAACAAGCCCAAATCCCCTAGCTGGAAACTTAGGATCGGCTTTAACCGTTATAACAACAAAATCACCCGTTTTTAAGGTCTTCTTTGCTGTATCTTTAAAAGCATATCGATCTAACATTACTAAGCGTGAAACCCCTTTGTGTGTAATGCTCATGTCATCCGTAATTGGATGTACAGCTTCAAATTGTTTAATGTCGTCATTTAAGGAAGCAATATTTATCTTATTGCTTGGTTCGACAATTGTTGTCATGCAATCGCTCCTTTGTTGGATTGATAAGTATAATTTCTAATATAACAATACCACACTCGATAGAAAATAAACGATATATTGTGTTGTCTTTATCTACTATACACTATATATTGTTTTAATTGGTAGAATTATTCATTTTTCAATGCCAAATAACGAATAATCCATTTAGGAATTCAAGCATATCATAGCAAAGGAATGGATTGATGGTTTGCAATTATTTTGATACCTAAAATCCACAATCAATGTCGTACTTATTACATATAGCATTGTACGATTGAAATAAACTTTGAAAAAAGTAGCATTACAACATATAATAGAATAGAACATATGTGAAAGACGGGGGAAATAAAATGGAAGTTGTAATTATTCTCGTAGTTGTACTTCTTGCGGTTGGTCTGTTTAGATATTACAGACAACGCTCATTTTTAAAAGTATTAACGGAGGAACAATTCGTTGAAGGATATCGTAAAGCACAACTTATTGATGTTAGAGAGCCACAAGAATTTGATGGCGGTCACATACTAGGTGCTAGAAACATTCCTGTTACACAAATGCGCCAACGTTTAGTTGAATTGCGTAAGGACAAGCCTGTTTATCTTTATTGTCAGGGTAGTTCGAGATCTGCTCGTGCAGCACAATTGCTTCACAAAAAAGGGTTTCAAGACCTTTACCAGTTAAAAGGCGGATTTAAACAATGGACAGGGAAAATTAAGAAAAAGTAAGTAAATAGGCTTCAAGATTCTAAACCGATCTTGAAGCCTTTTTGCAGTGTTAAATATTTTTTTTAGCCAATATGGTAGTAATCGCCTGCTTAATTTTTATGATATCTTAAGACAGGTTTTCTTGCAGCGGTTGCTTCATCCATACGCTTCACAATCGTATGATATGGTGCTTGTTGTACGGTTTCTGGATTACTCTTTGCTTCTTCAGCAATTGTAAGCATTGCATCAATAAATCCATCCAGTGTTTCTTTTGATTCGGTTTCCGTAGGCTCAATCATAATTGCCTCTTCA
Source organism: Oceanobacillus arenosus (assembly GCF_003369575.1). Classification (GTDB taxonomy): domain Bacteria; phylum Bacillota; class Bacilli; order Bacillales; family Amphibacillaceae; genus Oceanobacillus; species Oceanobacillus arenosus. The sequence goes on from NZ_PIOC01000014.1 coordinate 191,100, forward strand.
ACATTCAATGGAAAGTACACTGTTGGTGGATGATACTTAAAGTCTAATAATCGTTTTGCAATATCTTTTGTCCGTACACCTAGCTTTTTCTGTTTTCTGCCAGATAGAACAAATTCATGCTTGCAATGCTGTGTATATGGAAGATCGTATTCTTTCTCTAATTTACGCATCATATAGTTTGCATTCAGTACTGCATATTCACTTACTTTTTTAAGTCCTTCTGCACCCATCGTGCGAATATACGTATATGCACGCAGATTAATACCAAAGTTACCATAATACATTTTCACTCTACCGATGGATTGTGGTCGATTGTAATCAAATTCATATAATCCATTATTTTTTACAATTACTGGTTTTGGTAAAAAAGGTGCCAATTCTTTAGTAACTCCGACCGGACCTGATCCGGGACCACCACCACCATGCGGACCTGTAAAGGTTTTATGCAGATTCAAGTGAACCGCATCAAATCCCATATCACCTGGACGGGTATATCCCATAATTGCATTTAGGTTTGCCCCATCGTAGTATAGCTTTCCACCTACACCATGAACGATTTCTGCCATTTTAAGAATTTCGGTTTCAAATAATCCTAATGTATTCGGATTCGTTAACATCAATGCCGCCGTATCTTCACCAACAACACGCTTCAAATCTTCAATATCTACTAAACCATTTTCATTAGTTTTAACCGTAACTGCTTCAAATCCAGCGACAGCTGCTGAAGCAGGATTCGTACCATGTGCAGAGTCGGGAACAATAACTTTCGTACGGTGAAAATCGCCATTTGCTTCATGAAATGCCTTGATCATCATTAGTGAAGCCCATTCACCCTGTGCGCCTGCCGCTGGTTGTAGTGAAACCTCATGCATTCCAGTAATTTCTTGCAATGAAATTTGTAAATCATAAAGCATCTCCATTGCACCTTGTATGGTTCTTGTATCCTGGTACGGATGAATATGACTAAATCCATCAAGTCTTGCCACGTCTTCATTAATTTTTGGATTATATTTCATCGTACATGAACCTAATGGATAAAATCCTGAATCCACACCATAATTTCGGTTAGATAGACCTATATAATGACGCATGATGTCTAATTCACTTACTTCTGGTAATTCCGGTGCTGTTTTACGAACATAGACATCGGCAAATTCTTCTTCTAAATGAAATGCTGGAATATCTAGTTCTGGTAAATTATAGCTTACTCTGCCTTCTTTGCTACGTTCAAAAATGATTGGAAAGTTTTGATTAGCCATTGATATCCCCCACTTCTTTCACAAAAACATCAATTTCTTCTTTTGTTCGAATTTCTGTCGTTGCAATTAACATATGGTTTTCCAGTTCCGGGTAATTACGCCCTAGATCATACCCACCAATGATCCCCTTCTCAAATAGTTGTTCGTTCACTTCAGCAACTGGTTTCGAAAGTTTTACGACAATTTCATTGAAGAACGAACCTGTAAATGTAACTGGTAATTGAATCGCTTCTAATTGTTGCTTCGTGTATCTTGCCTTCTGCATATTTAACACAGCCATCTTTTTCACGCCATGTTTGCCAATTGAGCTCATTGCAACAGAACTTGCTAACGCATTTAATGCTTGGTTTGACGTAATATTAGAAGTCGCCTTCTCACGCTTGATATGCTGTTCTCTCGTTTGTAATGTAAGTACAAATCCACGAACCCCATTTTCATCCTTCGTTTGACCAACTAACCGTCCTGGTACTTTGCGCATTAGCTTTTCTGTCGTTGCAAAGTAACCACAATGCGGTCCACCAAATTGTGCTGGAATTCCGAATACCTGTGTATCACCGACAACGATATCTGCACCAAATTCACCTGGTGGTGTTAAGTATCCTAGTGATAACGGATTACTTGATACGATAAACATTGTTTTCTTTTGTTCTTTAATTAATTCATTCACTATATCAAGTGGTTCAATTTGTCCAAAGAAGTTCGGATACTGGATAATGACACTTGCCGTATTATCGTCCAATTCTTTTTCTAAATGTTCCAAATCGGTTACACCATCATGATGCTTGATTTCTACTATTTCTAAGTTTTTCCCTTTTGCCGCTGTTTCCACTAATGCACGGTATTCAGGATGGACTGCATTCGAAATTAGTACTTTCTTTCTTTTTGTATGTGTCGTACTTAAATGAACTGCTTCTACTAGTGCTGTCCCTGCATCATAAAGGGATGAATTCACAACAGGCATTGCTGTTAATTCGGATATCATCGTTTGAAATTCGAAAATAGCCTGTAGCTCCCCTTGCGAAATCTCCGGTTGATAGGGTGTATAAGCAGTGTAAAACTCAGATCTTGAAATTACATGATCAACAACGGACGGGATAAAGTGATCATATACCCCAGCACCGAGAAATGAACGGTAGTCTTTTAAATTGGCATTTTTGTTCGCCATTTCTGTCAGTTCTCTCATTAATTGATATTCGCTCGTTGGCTTCTTAAGTTTTAAGTCTCCTTTAAATCGTACATCACTCGGAATATCAGAAAATAACACTTCAGTCGATTGGACACCGATACTTTCTAACATTACCTGTTTATCTGTCTCTGTCATTGGCAAATAACGAAAATCCATAGCATTTATCCCCCTATTTTTGACGCTTATAAAATGGTGTTTTCACTACAACTGCTTTTAATTCACGCTTACGAACTTGAATCGAAAGTTCTGTACCTTCTTTCGCAAATTCATTGTTAACTAAAGCAAGCCCAAGGTTTTTATGTAATGTCGGTGACTGTGTACCAGAAGTAATCGAGCCAATTTCTTCTCCGTCTTTTAGCACTGCATAACCATGTCTTGGTATACCTTTATCCAGCATCTCAATGCCGACTAACGTTCTTTCCGTTCCATTTTCTTTCTGATTCTTTAAAACGGATTTTCCAATAAAGTCTGTTTCCTTATCAACTTTCACAGCAAACCCGAGGCCAGCTTCAATTGGTGAAATATCTTTCGTAAGTTCCTGACCATACAAAGCTAAATTCGCCTCAAAACGGAGCGTATCCCTTGCACCAAGGCCAATCGGCTCTAGTCCCTTTTCCTTGCCTTTTTCTAATAGTAAATTCCATAGCGCTGCTCCAGCGGAAGGATTGATGTAAATTTCAAATCCATCCTCACCAGTATAGCCGGTTCGAGACACTAGTGCAGGCTGATCAATTGAAGCAAAATGAACATCTGTTTCAAAACGGAAATATTTCATTTCATGTAAATTTGTATCTGTTAGTTCTTGTAATATTTCTTCTGAAAGTGGACCTTGCAATGCAAGTTGCACATAATCTTTTGTTACATTGTCAATGATTACTTCTGCTTCACTATACCTGTTATTTTTGACCAGCCATTCAAAGTCTTTCGCTGTATTCGCTGCATTCACCACTAATAAATACTCCGACTCATTTATCATGTAAATGACGAAATCATCCACGGTACCGCCATCAGGGTAGCACATAAAAGTGTATTGAATGCGTTTCGGCGAAAGTTTCGCTACATCGTTCGTTGTCATTTCCTGTAAAAATTCAAGACTTTTCGGACCTTTTACTATGATTTCACCCATATGTGATACATCAAATAATCCAGCCTTCGTTCTTGTTGTCTCATGCTCATGTTTAATACCTGAGAATTGTACTGGGAGATCCCAGCCACCAAAATCAATAGTTTTTGCACCATATTTCTCATATTCTGGAAATAATGGTGTTCGTTTTAACTCACTCATTCTTCCACTCCTTTAATTAAAATGATGAAAAAATGCATAAAAACAGAGATTTCTTTTATACTAAAGAAATCTCTGTCCTTCTACCAGAAAGTTGCATATTGAAATCATTCAAAATCAATGGTCCCAATACTTGCTTCGTAGGTGGTTTACGACCCGTCGTAAACTCTCTCCAGAGTTGCGTCCTACAAGAGTCCGTTTGCCTGAGAGATTCGCTCTTCACTTGCTCCGTCGGCGTTACGCTATTCGTAAGCTCTCCCCTTGTAATCATCCGCTAAAATGAATTTGTGATAGTTGGTTATACTATGCATACGTATAAAAAAACACTATCACAATTGCATAATATCATAATTTTTCGGATTGGTATAGCTAAATCCAAATTTTATTTCAAAGTAAAGGATGTATCATATGGATTCTATTCATGTTACGAAAGATTCTGCATTTATCGATAAACTAGAAACAAAACTCAATAAAAATGATCCCTTATCTACGTGGAAGTTGTTTTCAATGGCATATGAAGCAGAATTAACAAGGATATCTCCTTCATTTACTGGTCTTCGTGCACCAGAGCATTTACCACATGTTACCTTCCTAGATCATCAAGTAAAGGCTGCGGAGCAAGTAGTAGAAGAAATGAACGGCAGAGCGATACTAGCTGATGAAGTTGGATTAGGAAAAACAATTGAAGCAGGGTTAATTTTAAAAGAATATATGATTAAAGGAATGGTAAAAAATGCTTTAATTCTAGTCCCCGCTTCCCTTGTTAGTCAGTGGGTTCAAGAACTAAATGAAAAATTCTATATTCCAGCAGTTGCCCATCGAAAAAATTATAATTGGGACCAGAATATCATTATCTCATCAATTGATACTGCAAAACGTTCCCCACATCGTGAGAAAATACTAGAGACTGACTATGATTTCATCTTAATTGATGAAGCACATAAACTTAAAAATCATAAAACCAAGAACTACGAATTCGTTCGTGCCTTAAAGAAAAAATATTGCTTATTACTTACTGCAACACCAGTACAAAATCGATTAATTGAGATCTTTAACTTAATTTCCATCTTAAAGCCAGGACATCTTGGAAACTATAAATCATTTTTAGAGAGGTATGGAAAGGATCGAAATAAAGTAAAAGAAGATCAGTATTTAAAACAACTAATCCAGAAAGTGATGATTCGAAACACACGCATCAATACTGACCTTCAAGAGACGAAGCGAAATATCCAATCGATTTGGATAGATTTCACAAAGGAAGAACGGGATTTTTATGAATATCTCGACTCAAGTATGTCTTCTCATGCAACGTTTTCCAAGATTACGTTTTTAAGAGAAATTTGCTCTTCTCGTGAAGCATGTTATCTGTCATTGAAGAAAATTGGTGAAGAGAATACCAAAGAAAGCCATATTGAAACGTTAATATCAAAAATCGAACATTTACCACATCATGTTAAGGCCCAAAAAGCCGTCGAGCTAATTCAAAAAATCGGCGATGAGAAGGTCATTATTTTTACGGAATATCGGGCAACCCAGCATTATCTTCAGTGGTATTTACAGCAGCACGGCATTACATCGGTCCCATTTCGCGGTGGATTTAAGCGCGGGAAGAAAGACTGGATGCGCCAACTATTTAAGGATCATGCACAAGTACTAATTGCAACCGAGGCTGGTGGTGAGGGAATCAACCTCCAATTCTGTCATCATTTAATCAATTATGATCTACCGTGGAATCCTATGCGGCTGGAGCAACGAATTGGTAGAATTCATCGTTATGGACAAAATCAAGATGTGATGATTTATAATTTTGCAATCAGAAATACGATTGAAGAGCATATTATGACATTATTATATGAGAAGATTAACCTTTTCGAACAAGTAATCGGCAATCTTGATGCGATTTTATCTGAGTTAAACTTAACCAATTTAGAGAAAGAGATTACCAAGATCTATGATGATTCAACATCAACTGGTGAAGCAAAAATTAAATTAGATAACCTCTCCAGTATTCTGAAGCATACAATTGAACACGCCAACAGTGAGGAGCAGCAGTATGGCCATAACTAATTTAAATCAATTTGTGCAAGATTATTTCATTGCCCATGATTGTCCAATTCTTGAAAACACGGACGGTGTCATGACCATTCAATTAACAGAGGAAATGGATCTTGCATTAATGAATCGCCCATTCTACTGGCATTATATTAACAAAATGGGGGTAACTGGAAGGCCCTTTCAACTAACATTGATTACTAATCCTGAGAAACGTGAAGAAAAAGGCGATTGGATTCATTTTGGTAGCCCACGTTTACAACAAATCATCAATCATTTAGAGGAAAAAGAGCGGTACACGAAGTTATTTCAAACCATTGATACGAAAATCAATACACCTCTATATCCATGGCTTGTGACAAATATCAAAATTAGTTATCACGGAAAGCAAAAAAAGGATGAAGTACTTTCAATTGGGCTGCAATTAGTCAATGGTAAAATGAGATTAAATATGATGGAATATCTTGAGACTATCCCCCTCCAATCATCAATTGCCGATTATTGTTTTACGATTTCACCAATGATTCGATTGAAAAGTGGTTTTTTACGAATGGAGTCATTAGTATTGAACTATCTTGACGATCAACCAAAGGAATGGGCAGAAGAATCATTAATCACATTGAAAGAGGAACTTACAACATTACATCATTTCTATGAAGGAATGGAAGAACTGGAACAGATGGAAAAGGAAATCGATGAAATTAACGAACGATATGAGCCGAATATCACAATACACGTAATTAATGGGGGGATTTTTTATTTGATTGAATAATAAAAGGCGGAATTAGCAGTTTGATACCTGCTATTCCGCCTTTTTCCGTATTACTTTTAATGCAAATGGTAAAACACCAAACCATCGATTTGCATAGAGTGTCGGTTGCTTATGCTCTAATTTACGTTTCTTTCTTTCTTCTGCTGGTAATTCCATATAGGATACAATTTGTTGGGTCATAAATTTCACATATTCGTTGCTTTTCATATGTCACACCTCATTTTAATCCATCATCAAAGCTCTACAATCCTAGTATTTACATCATGGTAAAAAATATTCTTGCTTCTTTCTACAAATTTTTTTCAAAAAAAGAAGGAGTTTATAAAATCATGTCGAATAAAGTAATCATAGTGAAATAAAATAAAGGAGGTGACATGAATTGAATCCCGCCTCAACACTATCGAAACGCCTACTACAAGCTGCGATTGAACAACATGCAACAGACCTTCACTTCTATCCATTTCCAAAACAAACCGATATTTACTTCCGAATACATGGTAAACGCAAGTTTTATAAGCAGATAAAAACTGAACAATACCAACTTTTATTAACGTTCTATAAATTTACTTCTGGTATGGATATTGGTGAAAGTCGCAAGCCACAAAACGGTACGATCACACATCATGAAAAAACCAATCTTTATTCACTACGGTTATCAACCCTTCCCGTCAACCACATGGAAAGTCTAGCGGTTCGAATTCTCCCGCAAACAGAAAATGTTGCACTTGAAAATTTATTTCTATTCCCAACCCAATTCAATAAATTAAAGCAATGGATTTCTAAGCGTGCTGGATTAATTCTACTGACTGGGCCGACTGGCAGTGGGAAAACGACCACAATGTATGCCTTATTACAGGATATTTTACAAGAAGAGTCATATCAAACGATTACACTGGAAGACCCAATTGAAAAGGAAATAGAAGATATTTTACAAGTACAAGTAAATGAAAAAGCAGGAATCACATACCAAACAGGCTTAAAGGCTGCGTTACGGCATGATCCAGACATTCTAATGATTGGAGAAATTCGCGATAAGTATACAGCACAATTCGCATTCGAGGCTGCACTGACAGGACACCTCGTACTGAGCACGCTCCATGCCAAGGATGCTTTTGGAACCATTCACCGCTTACAGGAAATGGGAATCGAACAAATATTCTTAGAGCAAACACTGATTGCAATCGCATCGATTAAGCTAGTACCAATAAATATTAACCATCATGTAACACGTGCTGCAGTACTTGAGCTTCTGGACGGAGCACTACTAAAGAATGCGCTGAAAGGAGTTGATATTAGAAAATCTAGATCATTTCAATCATTTGATCATCTAAGAAAGAAGGCTTTTGCGTATGGGTTCATTTCTGAGGAAACCTTTCATAAAACGTAAGAAAAAATTGCCAGGAGAGATTCAGCTTCGCTTTCTCAAACGATTACAACGATTATTAGAAAATGGCTACCCATTACTGGAAGCAATGGAAACGCTGAAATGGGATAAAAACCTGCTCCCGGTTGCAACGCAAATCATCGAATCGCTGAAAGATGGCATGACAATTGATCAAGCGTTTGAAAGAGCAATGTTTCACCAAAGTATTACATCCTATCTATATTTTGTACAAGCAAATGGTGATTTATTAGGAAGCATTGGTAAATGTATTGAAATGTTTGAACAGCGGATGAACTATACGAAGAAATTTCAGCAGATGGCAAGATATCCAATCATCTTGTTTATCATCTTTTCATTGCTACTCTATTTTATCAAACAGTCCGTCCTCCCCTCCTTTATGGAAATGTTTCAAACAAATTCCAATGCATCTTCTATGTTAGTACTTTCGATTTTTCTTATTGACCTTTTCATGACAGGATTTATCGTTATCGGATTAGTCATTATGATTGCAATCCCATCATGGCACCTGATAAAACACCGAATTTCCATTGAACAACAAATAAAAATTTATCAATCCATTCCAATTTATCGTGGCTATATGAAAACACAAACCTCCTACTTCTTTGCTGTTCACTTTAGTTCTCTACTCAAAACCGGTATGTCCTTCAAAGAAATCCTACAACACATGGCAAATCAGAGAAAAATACCAATTATTACCCATTACGCTAACCTCATCAAAGAGGAACTTTCAAGAGGATTGCATATTACCTACCTTCTGACTCAATTCACTCTTTTAGAGGAACAGCTTGTGTCTATTTTTCAAAAAAATGCAGATGTTAACGCCTTGGAAAAGGATTTATCGGTTTATGGAGACCTATTAATGGAGGAGATTGAAGATCGAATAATGAAGTCGATCACGTTTTTACAACCAGTTTTCTTTATCTTACTTGCACTATTCATTGTTTTCATCTATGTAACATTGATGTGGCCAATGTTTGAATTAATAAATACTATTTAAGGGAGAGTATCCAATGTTTACTAATAATCGGGGTTTTACATTGATAGAAATGTTAATCGTTCTCATGATCATTACCGTATTAATTATCTTGATTGTTCCAAACTTGAGTGGACGTAGCGCTGAGGTCACTAATAAAGGCTGTGATGCACTCGTCGCACTTGTCCAGTCCCAAGCGGATGCATATTATATTGAAAAAAGAGAGCTTGCAACAGACATAAAGGTGTTAGTAGACGGTGACTATATTACAGAAGATCAAAAAACATGCCCAAATAAAACAGTATTGAGTGTATCAAATGGAAAAGTTAACCGGCCATAAACGGCATTTGGATAATACTAAAGGTTATACACTTCTGGAGATGTTAATGGTACTTGCGATTATTTCGATTATGCTGCTCTTAATCGTACCGATAAATAAAAGCAGCATTGAGAAAGTACAAACAACGAAATTCATTGAGCTACTAGAATATGATATATTATTGGTCCAAAATTTTACAACGACAAAAGAAGAGTTGATTCGTATTCGATTTTACGATGAGAGATATAACATATTACAAGGTACGAATTCTGTGCTTGCTACAAGGAAGTATCCTCCAGGCTTTCAAATAGATTATCGTGGAGATGATACAATTATGTTTAATAACTACGGTTCCATGATTAATCCGCGTACGATTGCAATGAGAGTGGGAAATAAAAAGTATCTTTTAGTATTCCCTCTTGGAAAAGGGAGGTTTCACATCAATGAAGGCTAACGGTTTCACTTTGATTGAAGTGATTGTTGCTTCTGCTATTCTGATGTCTGTCATTACAACAATTGTACCGATAATTTCCACATTAAATAAAGAGCAGCAACGATTAAGCGACCGGCGAATCATCGTTCATACCTTACATGATGAGATGCAACCATTTTTATGGAGTGCTACTTCAGAAACTTCTAGTAAATTTACGAAAAACGTCAACGACCAGCAAGTAGCATTTCAGTTTGCAAATGAAGATCATTATTTGAAAGGATGTGCCATTTGGCAAAATGTTAAATATGCAGAAGAAACGATTTGTTTATACGGAATACATGCATCATGAACATGGATTTACATTTATTTCGATGCTATTTGCGATTGCTATCCTTTCAATCACATTACCATTTACTGGCTATTTACTAAAAGCGACAGCAAGTCAATCGAATTACGAAGAAATTTCAGTCTATCAATTTTTTCAATTTGTTCGAGATGAGGTTGTAAAATCTACTGGGATGTACATTGCAAATGGCAAGCTTCATTTGCAGCAAAAGATTAATAATCAACAAGCAATTGCAACAATTGAAAAGTATGAATCACTTATTCGAAGGCAAGTGGATGGAACCGGGCATGAAATTTTTCTTCGAGATGTACAAGACCTGACCTTTTTTGAAGATCCATATGGAATCAAAATTAATGTAACTACATTGGAAGGGAACACATATGATAAAAGAATTATCTTTTACGAATAATGAAAACGGGTTTATCCTGCCCTACGTGTTATTTATCACTTCACTCGTTTTTATTATTGTAACGACAAATATCATGATGTATGGCAATGATCTTCAGCTCACAGAGAATCAAATCGAACAAGTGAAAATCGAAACACTATTTCAAATGCAACGCGAGAAGTTTAAACAAGAGATGAAGGAACATGGTTTACCAAAACCAGTAACAACTTACCTTTTTCCCGATGGAACGGTAAAAATCACCATAATTAGAAGCACCGATCAAGTACATGAATTAAATATTGACATTACAACAAATAATAATCAACACTACTCGATAGCAAATACATTGGTCATTAACAACGACCATCTCAAAGCAATAAGCAATTGATCATACCGCTCCGGATATACATGGTCTGGAGTGGTAATCAACATTGCAATCTCATCTTAACTTTTGTGATCTATTATACATAGTAAAACCGGCTAAAATTTGCACTTTTATAGCAAATCTTGCAATTGTTAGTGGGGATTCATTTACAATTGCAAATTCCTCATATATAATTATTGTGATAACGCTATCCAAATATAAAGGGGGGAAAGACATGGATCGTGTGTTTCGTATGCTTGGCTTTTGGACAAGTATTTTTACAGTCATGTTTTACGTAGGTGAGATGATCCCAGCGGCAGTATTATCCCTAGTTCAAACGGTATTTTTCTTTACATTAGGTTATTTGAAATTATCTGAACGAATGTATATGTATTTATTCGGGGCTTACCTTACAGTTTTCATGGTTGGTTTCACATGGTATTCGGAATTTATTCTTGTTCCTGGATTCGGTCACTAAGATCACAAGACTCTGTGTCTGGGCAAAGGCAAATTACAGAGTCTTCCCTGTCTTAGGAATATTTTCAATTGGCATTGTATGTATTAATGGTCATATGTACTGTTAAGTATTATTGCTCGACAAGACCAATGGATTGCTATACAATAAATATAGAATAATTATATACATATGAATAATGAATTAATTTGAAAAGAAAGCGTTTAAGGAGGCATGAGATTCATGCATATTGTCTTAGGGATTATATTTTTACTTGTTGCATTACTTGCCGTTATATCCGTCATTCGTCAGCTGAAATATAAAAATCTTTTCGCACTTGCTTTTTCGACTCTTACTGCATTGGCATTTGGATTTTTCTCCATTGCTACCATTATTTCTGAGATTACCGGCTAATCCTATTGTTTTTTATACTAAAGCCTACGAACAAAAAGCTAACCATCATCGGTTAGCTTTTTGTTATATCAAAATTAATAAAGCGGAATAAATCTCCATAAATCAATTCATCTGAGAGTCGTAATTCTGTTGTTACCTTCTCACTTATTTCATTACACGCATCTAGTCGTTTATTATCCGTTTCTGATATTACGTAATCTTCTACATCACTTGCCCCAATCTGTTCCCCTGTTTCACGTAAATAGCAAGCACCTGTAGTATAAATGAAGTCTTTAGATATAAAGTCGCCATTTCTTAGTGCAACATAGCCCTTCCGATCATTTGCGAAGAGATCATTGCCAAATTGAATATCATCCCCTGCTTCGATACCAATTAAGCTTAGTAAGGTCCGCTTGACATCGATTTGCCCTGATACTTCCGATATAACTCTTCCATTTCCGGTACCAGGAATATGGACGATGAATGGCACACGCTGTAGTTCTACTTGATCAATTGGTGTAATTGCTTCTTTACCTAAATACATACTCAATGCTTCATTATGATTGGCACTAATACCGATATGATCCCCCATGACAACAAAAATCGAATGGTCATATAATCCGGTTTCCTTCATTTCCTCAAAAAAGTCCTCAAGCGCCTCATCCATGTAACGAACTGCAGGGAAATAATTATTTAACGTATCGGAATTTGAGCTATACGCTTCAATCGACATATCTTCCTTATCCATATCAAAAGGAAAATGATTGGTTAACGTAATCAACTTCGCATAAAAAGGTTGTTCCAGCATTTGTAAATATGGAATCGACTGTTCAAAGAATTGCTTATCTTTAAGTCCCCAGCCGATTGAATTATCCTCTGTTACTTCATATGCTTCTTCCCCATAGAAATAATCAATACCTAAACTGTCATACATTTGATCTCGATTCCAAAAGCTCTTATTATTGGAATGAAAGACATAGGATTCATAACCTGCATCATCAATTATTTCTGGAATTGCATGATACGCATTAGCACCATGTGTAAAGAAAACTGCACCACGATCTAAAGGATATAATCCATTTTCCACTAAAAACTCTGAATCTGATGTATTCCCCTGCCCTGTTTGTTCATAGAAGTTATCAAAATAATAGGTGTCTTCATCGCTAATTAATTGATTTAAAAATGGAGTTACCGTTTCCCCATTCACTTTATTATTTATTACGAATTGCTGTAAAGATTCCGCATTAATAAAGATAATATTTTTCCCTTTTGCCACACCGTACAGGTCTGACTGCTCATCTTGTTTAACATTTTTGTCAATATATTTTTGAACCTCAAGTAATTCGTTTTCATCTGCAAACGCACGCTTGCTCTCTGATGTAGAATGAACAATCAGATCGTAAACATGATAATTAAATAAACCGACACTTCGCACCAAGTATTCACGATCAAATCCACGAGTAAATAATTGGGGGCGAGATGACTCCGCAATCAAGAAATTTGTTGCCAGTAATAATAAGGATAACGAAAATGTAGCAGCTTTCTTTCTGTAGTTATAATTTACAGAACGTGTAGCCACATTTCTTTTACTCAGTATCCAAATGATGATAACATCCGTAAATATAAATACGTCATATCCTTTTATTAATGTAAGAATACTAGATCCTAAGTCTGCCATATTACTACCTTGAAATAATAATGGAATCGTAATGAAATCATCAAATTGACGATAGAATACTAGATTTGCAAAAATAATGATGGACGCGAATAACGAACAATACCGTAGATATTTCATCTGTTTTTCATTCGATTGAAACCAGATACTAATTGCAAATAGAAGAAATGCAGTTATAAAAGGATTGATAAATAAAATTATCTCTTGCAAAAAATTATCGAGTTCAATGGTAAACATAAATCGATAAACAAGATACGTTTTTAAACCAAATAGTACCATAGATATTGCATATAATGGTACTTTGGTTCTTTTAAGCTCCATACATAATGCCTCCTAAAACGATTGTCACTGAAGACGTATACTTAGATTTAACGCTTTACTTCTTATCTCTTTCCCTTCTTGCTAATAGGATTCTTCTTGATAATTATTGCTTAGAATCTAAACGTTGGAGTTTTTGCTGTACTAGAAATGCACCACCAATAATTCCAGCGTCATTCCCTAATTTGCCAATTCTAATTTCACAAGCTTCTCGTATTCTTTTCAGTGCATGTTTTTCAAATGATGCAGTAATCTTTGTCAACAACTGATCACCTGCTTTAGAAACACCTCCACCAATTAATACCATCGATGGATTGATTAATGTACACATATTGGCGATTGTCAGTCCGAGGATATCGGTTGTGCTATTCACAATTTCTTCACATCCAGCATCTCCCTGACTTGCTAAATCAAAGATATCTTTTGCTGTTAATTTACCATTCTCCTGATAAAATACCGCTAAGCCACTGTCAGTATGTGACTTTATATAATCCATTGCTTGGCGAACGATACCTGTTGCAGATGCAATGGTTTCTAAGCAGCCCTTACGCCCGCAATTACATTGATAGCCACTCGGGTCAATTGTAATATGACCAATTTCGCCAGACATGCCATTCACACCATTTAATGCTGAACCATTAGCAATTATCCCACCACCTACACCTGTTCCAAGTGTAATCGCAATCATATCTTTCGCTTGTTCACCAGCGCCTATCCAGTTCTCACCTAGTGCAGCAAGGTTTGCATCATTTTCTAAAAAGACAGGCAAACCCGATTTCTCTTTTAACTTTTGTGCTAAATCGAAATCCCTCCAGCCAATATTAACCGCTTCATAAACATAACCTGTTTTCGAATCGATAAAGCCCGGTGCTCCAACACCTAAACCGAGTATCGTACCATTATCCAGGTTTCCTTGCGCTAATTTGTTATTTATAGAATTCCAAATATCATCTAAAATTGCATTACCAGCATTGGTTATGTTCGTTGGGATTTCCCATTTTTCTAATATGTCACCTTGGGCATTAATAAAACCTAATTTTACCGTTGTCCCACCGATATCTATTCCTACAAGTATTTCTTTCTCCATGCTCATCTCGCCCCTTTATTTAATAGCCTTGTTTTTTCTTTTCTTAATATAAGTTTCGATTGAAGATAGCGATCTTTCTCAATAAATTGCATTTGAAATAGATCATCAATCTCCATCTCCATTAATTCAAGATCGCCAATTCGATCACCACTATATATAAAGGCACCGAATTTTTTAAGTATTTGCTGCACATCATAAACATTTTTCATTATACTCACCATACCTATTATACCAACGATTTAAAAAATAAGATATTCTAATCCGCATATACATGAGAAAATAAAAAGGATGAAACAGAATACCTTCTGCCTCATTCTTTAGGTGAGTCTCCCGTTATTAATTCATATATTTCTGCAGATTCTTCATTATCAGGATTCAACTCGTATGCCCGTACAATATTTTCTTTTGCTTTTCCTAGTTCACCAGTATTATAGTAAAGAATTGCTAAATTGTAATAGGATTCTGGCAGTTTTTCATAATTAAGACTCTTCTCGAGGTCAGCTATTGCTAAATTAATCTCATTTAGCTCGATATATGCATAGGACCTATGAAATAATAATATACCTTGTAAATCTCCTGGTAGATTAAGTCCAAGCGTAGTAGAATCCACAACATCTTGATAATTTTCTTGCTGTAGCGAATCCTCAGCAACCATCAATTGATATGCCTGCTTTTGACTATTGTTCTCATATCCCCAAATTACAAGGACTATTAGCATTATTAGATAGACACTCGTTGCAATTAATTGCTTGGAAATGCTGCTTTTCTTCGGTAAATAAATAATTGCAGAGGCGATGAAACCTGCTGCAAGTCCACCTAAATGTGCTGCCATATCAATTTGTTGCACAAATAAACCAAAGATCAAATTAACGGCAAGAATTAATAAGATATTATATCCCATCGTTTGGAAAAAAATACGTTTATAAATCAAACCAAAGAATAATAGAGCACCGAATAATCCAAAAATCGCACCCGATGCACCCGCTGAAACATTAACCGTAAATGCTAGGCTAGCAAGTCCACCACCAATTCCGGCTAAGAAGTAAATGAGGAGGAAACGCCAGCGGCCAAAAATTCTCTCAACAATTGTTCCCAAATAGTACACTGCTAGCATATTCATAATCAGATGAAGAATGCCAATATGTAAAAACGTAGAACTAATGATTCTCCACCACTCATTATTTTCTAAAATGGCCGGATTGTACTTCGCACCAAATTCGATTAACGTAGCAATCCTCGTACTTCCACCATTCATCTCCAGTAAAATAAAGAGAAGCACATTGATAACCATGATACAATAAGTAAAGAACGGCTTACTACGCGAGAAAATATTTTGATATTCATTTTTCTTCTGCTGAATCAATTCAATAAGCTGTTGTTTATTTGCTTTCACAACTTCTTCCATTACTAATTCAGTAGCAGCTTTATCTATATTTATAGGCTGCTCACTCGTACTCGCTTGTAACCGTTGAATCTCCTGATCAAAATTTTCTTCGTCTAAATAGTATACCTTCATCTTAATTGGTCGTTTTTCTTTCAATTGCATCGGTTTTTTTAATCTTTCCCAATCATCCACTGGTGCATTTGCTGCAACATATACATTATGTAATTCAATATTCTTCCCTTTGATTCTCCGCTGCATATTGTGCACCGTTTGAAACACGCGAGCAATATCTTGTCGTAAATGATTTTGCCAGTCAAATCCGTTATGGATAAGTCGAATAATTATCGTTTTTTTATTCTCATGCTTCTCCAACCAGATTTCTTCCGCATTTTCATTTATTGTCAAGATATTAAACTGTTCCTCTTCCAAGAAATGATTTGCAATTTGATATAAGGTATATTGCTCTTTTAAAAACATACGTCACCTTCCTTATAAACCATCATAACAAAATTACATCAATTGTTAAATTTAAGACTAATAAAAAAAGAATACTGCCGTCCCAAATGATACATGTGATATTCGCAATTGATATAAAGTGCGAACTAGTGGCAATTATGATTTTGAATCTGGATATACGGTGCTAATCACACATGAGTCTTCACTATTTGTCTACAATCAACCTCGATATTTAGTGGGTTTGTCATTCTTTTGTCGTTAGATTTTGCAGTATCCCCAGTGAAGTGTATTTCTGGAGCGACAGCCAAGGAAGCAAATATCATCCCGAGTTAGTTCGCACTTTATCTATTTATTGCAACAACCTGTTGAGAGGTACCAATTAATGTTGCAATTTAATATAAAAATAAACCCTTATCCAATAAGAAGATAAGAGTTTATTCATGGTTATTATTTCGTTTCACGATGTAATGTGTGTTTTTTTAGACGTGGGCTATATTTCATAAGCTCAATACGTTCAGGATTATTACGTTTATTCTTTTTCGTAATATAATTACGATCTCCTGTTTCAGTACAAGCAAGAGTAACGTTTACGCGCATGATTTTCCCTCCAAACTATTAAATCTAACGATGTCTTATGTTTAGAAATTATTCTACAGACTTTTATTATAATACCAGAGTTTTTTAAAACAATCAACAATCAGTTAGAAATATTTTAAGGTTTTCTCACACTTGATTATATGGTATAACTAAATATGGGAATAAAAACAGGAGGGAAACAAATGATTTATGCAGTAATTACGATCATTGTAGTAGCTGTTGTTCTATTTATTCTATCATTTTTTATGAATGATAGATTCGAGGAACTTGAACGTCAAGTAGAACAATTATCAATGACAAATATGAAGGATACATACCAATTACAGAAGAAGATCAAAGTTCTTGAAGAAGAGTTATTGCCAAGTGATCTAACGGAAGATATGACTAGGAAATAATGTTTGAGTTTTAAATGATGATAGGTTTTCATGCGGGATAATTAATGAATAAATGAGGGAAATAGTAATGAAAAAAACTGTACGTACTTTTGCAATCGGCCTGCTAACAGCTGGAATTATCATGGCCATTGGCATGTATTTCTTTGATTCTAATTCCAATACACTTGATGAATTAACGTCGGAAGAAATGATTCCAATACTTAAAGAAAAAGGCTATCACGTGTTAACAAGTGATGAGTATATTTCGCTTTCCGTTAAGACCGCTAGTGCAGAAGATAAAACTGTGGATGAAGTGACGGACAAAGCAAATACAGACGATGCAGCAAATACAGACGAAACTGTAAAAGAAGACACAGAAAAGGCACAAACAGAAACAAAAGAAGAAACAACAGCCCCTGAAGTGAATCAAGAAGAAGAGATTATCAATTATACATTGAATATCGAACCAGGAATGCCCTCTTCCATGATCACATCCGTGCTTCAAGAGCAAGGAATTATTGATGATGCAAGTGAGTTCAATAGCTACCTTGAGGAGCATGATTATAGTCTAAAAGTGCGAATGGGAACACACCAAGTAACAAGTGCCATGAGTTTTTATGAATTAGCAGAAACAATAACAAATTAAGCAATAAGGTAGAAAAGGACTAAAACTTTTCTACCTTATTGCTTTTAGTTTAGATTAAAGTTCTCACCTTTCACTAAATACAAGATGCTTTCACCTATATTTGTGATGTGATCTGCAAATCGCTCGATATATCTACCACAGTAAGAGACCTGCATAACAAATTGAATTTTATCAGGATTTGTTGCTGTTTCACCTAATAATTCACTTACAACCTTGCGATATAATTTATCAACTTGATCATCCATCTCCGCAAGCTTGCCTGCACTGATAATATCTTCTTTTTGGAATGCGAGAATGGCTGCTTCTAGCATTTCTATCGTCATTTCCTGCATTTTCTTCAATCCTTGTGGCAAGGTCGAAGCATTTTCTCCTAAATGTATTGCAGACCTAGCAATATTCTTCGCGTTATCCGCCATTCTTTCAATATCTGTTACTATTCGTAAGACGATAATAATTCTTCGAAGATCGGTTGCAACCGGCTGTTGTTTAGCAATAAGTAAAATTGCCTTATTATTAATATCTAATTCTTTCCGATCGATTTTAATATCTTCCGCAATGATGCGTTCTGCTAAGTCTGAATCTTGATTATATAAAGCATTAATTGCTGTTGTTAACGCATTCCCTGCATCTCTAGCCAGTTCAATAATGCTTTTATCAAGTTCTTGTAATTCTTGTTGGAATTGATCACGAGTACCCAATTTTTGTCAGCCCCTCCACTATTCATACATTATAAAATCCATAATATTCAACTAATTAATGTATTTAATTTAAACTAAGTTTATCATATAAATTATAAAAATGGAAATGATAATGCTATATATCAAGAATGAAAGGCCTAAAATGGATTCATTTTAGGCCTTTCATCACTCTTTTTACTCGCTCTGTTCAGCATTGTTATCTCTGTTCAGATTTCCTCCGTTTTCCTTCATTTCGAAATAGGTGTCAAATATTCGTTCGCCAATAATATTATTAATCTGATGCTGAGTATTTACAATCCCCAAACCAGGAACGACAATGGCAACGGCAATTTCTGGATCTTCAAACGGTGCATACCCTACTAATGTTCGGTTTTCAGTGTTTACCTTGCCATTCTCATCATAACGCTCTGTCTCAGCAGTCCCGGTTTTCCCTGCTGAAGTATATGCTTTATCGCTAAAGTAGCTAACTGCTGTCCCGCCTGGAGAATGAAAGACTCTCCGGAAACCTTCTTGAACCCTTTCGATATTTTCCATTTCAATCTTATTTAGTACTGTTGTCCCTTTGCTTTGATATACCGGTCCAACTTCTTCTTGTGAAGCGATAGGCTCGCGAATTTCCTTTAGAAAATGTGGTTGCACACGATATCCACCATTTGCAATTGTCGAAACATATTGTGCCAGCTGCATCGTTGTATACGTATCATACTGACCAATAGCAAAGTCCAATAGGTTCCCTGCACGTGGATCTGGTCCTACATATCCTGTTGCTTCATATGGAAAATCAATACCTGTTTTAACTCCAAGACCAAATTGCCAGAAGTAATTTCGCATTTGTTGAAATGCTTGAACATCCAATGATGTATTACTTCCGTTTGGATATGGGGAACGATAATCTCCACCCATTCTTAAAGCAATATAGAACATGTATACGTTAGATGACATTCTTAATGCATCAAGGTCATCAACAGATCCGAGGTTTTGCCATGACCCTTTCCATGGGCCTCCCGATCCTATTTGAATCGGTCTATCATAAAACCTTTGACCTGGTGTAATAACCCCTGATTCATATCCTGCAAGAATTGTTGCCCCTTTTACAGCCGATCCAGGCTCAGTGGCATTATATAGTGTTCGATAATCATCATTCGTAAATTCTTGTTCCTTGCGATTATAATGCTGTCCAGTAATTGCCAATATTTCACCGTTCTGCGGATTCATTACAACCGCAAGTGCATCCTCTAAGAATCGATTTTGATATGGGAACTTACTGATTGCAGTTTGTAGCTCTTCTCGTACAATCTTCTGTACCTCTTCTTGAAAATCCATATCAATTGTTAAAACTAAATCTTTCCCACGTTGCCCTTCAACAATCGTTTTTGAATCAACAACCACACCATCTTTTGTTGTCGTATATTCAATTTGTTCTTTTCTTCCTCGGAGAATATCCTCGTAATATTGTTCTAATCCGCTTTTTCCAACACGGTCATTCCTGCTGTATCCTCTTGTCAAATAATATTGTTCCTGTTCAGCTGGAATTCCCTCTTTTTGACTTGTAATGGAACCTAAAATGCTGCTGATAGTCCCATCGTATGCATACTTACGATTCCAGTCGGTTGTTGCATTTATTCCGGGTAATGTACTAAGATGCTCGGAAACTTGTGCATATTCTTCCGCGGTTACATCTTTATTTTTGACAATTTGCGGTGTTAACGAATATGCTTTATCCAATTCTTTCTTTATCGCCATTACTTCCAATTCTTGTTTAGCGTAATTCGCTATTTCCGCATCGGTTATTAGATCAAGGGTAGCATTATATACTTCCGCATTGTCCATTTCAGCTTTTGCTTCCTCAGTTAAACGTTCATCCGCTTTGGTTTTATTTTCTAAATACCAATATTCTCGTTTATCTCGGTCTGTAACTTTATCTATATATTCTTCGCTGTCCATTGTAATGTATTCGGCTAATTTCTTTGCCACATCAAGTCTTTCCTTTGCCTGTATTCCTTTTGCAGGGGTATATGTGATGGAGTATACTGGCTCATTATCAACAACAACATTATAGTTGCGATCGAAAATTTTCCCTCTTGGTACAGGTATTTTTGTTGTATCTTGTATGGTACGATCTATCTCATCCTGATATGCTTCCCCATTTAAAATTTGCACGACCCCTAACTGTAAAATTAATACAGAAAAGAGGAGAAATATAGCAAAAAATAGTAAATTAATACGGAATGGGAGTTGTTTTTTCTTCTTTTTTTTCTTCTTGTCAACCAATGGTTCTCCCCCACTTCAAAATTCTGTTCCAATCCCTTACGTATTAGATTTTACCATATTTAGCGATCTTTTTCGTCTGTTATTTGCTCTTTAATTAAAATTTCTCTTTTTTTATTACTTCCTAAGTAAATATTCCTCACAAATAGATAGATGACAAGATGTGCCGTACCAAATACAACAAGTATGATTGGAATCACCTTTACAGCAGTATAAAGATGTGCTACAAGGATAAAAATTGCAATAGAAAGGGTTCTCCCCCCGTTTAAAAATAATTCACGTACAACGATATATTCTATACGTAGTTCTTTAGCATTACGTGCATTTCCGATTACATCGTAGGTCATTGATACATACGGGACATTAATAATTGGATATGCAATACCAATAATAATCGCATATAGGATTAGAAACTTGAAATCAATTGGAAATAGAAAAATGAAGCTAGAGATACAAAGGAGAATTGAACCAATCAGAATTGCCTTTTTTCTTGAAGCTGGTTTGATATATTTCGTCGCAATAAAATAGAGGATAATGGATATCCCTGAAAGATATAAATTAAATATCCCTAAAGCAAATTCGCTTTGTGTTAATACAAACACCCAAATCGAAATAATAAATGCAAATACTCCCTCGCGCAATCCTTGAAAAAAATGGGCATTTAAAATGCGTTGCCAATTTTTATTATGTTTTCTTTCTTTTAATACTTGAACAAATTGGTAACTCCCTGCTGCGCTTCTTCTTTTAAGCAGAAAACTAATTGCCACGGAGCAAATGAATAAGAACAAGGAAATCGTAAAAATGGTTGTATACCCAACATTTGCTTTCATATTGGAAATAATGATTCCCGCTAATAATGGTCCTACCATTCCACCAAACGATTGCATAATCCCAAAGAATCCATTGAAGAAATCTCTTGTTTCAGGCTCGGTAATTTCAAATGTCAATACATTAAACGCCAGCCAGTAAAAACCATAACCAATTCCCAGTAAGCTACCAAGTAAGAAGTTGTATGTCGATGCATGCGTCCCTATTATTAATACAGTTAAAAAGAATAAAGCTAAAAAAATAACTCCTAAGCGAAGAACGATGATCCGGTCCACTTTTTTCGCAAGCCTTCCAGCAAAAATAAAGGAAAATGCTTGAAAAATATAAGTTGCTAAATTATATACTGCAATCGTTACATAATCTCCTGATTGTTTCCATATATAAATATTAACGAATGTATTTGAAAGAAAAATACCTAATGAATATAGACCACCAATCACTAATAATAATAGTAATTCCCGATTCATATCCATTTTCCTATTAATGAATTCTCGAATTGCCCGCATAACTAAACTACTCCTTTTAAATATTTCTTAGTGTAAGCAGTTCAGTGTCAGATATGCAAAAAAACACGCGAAAGATTCGCGTGTTTTCTCATTAACTTATATTATTTAGCTTCGTTATAGTTATTCGCAACTTCATCCCAATTTACAACATTCCAGAATGCTGAAATGTAGTCTGGACGTTTGTTTTGATAGTTAAGGTAGTATGCATGCTCCCATACATCAAGGCCTAATAAAGGTGTTTTACCTTCCATTAGTGGTGAATCTTGGTTTGGTGTGCTTGTTACTTCAAGTTCTCCATTATTAAGAACTAACCATGCCCAACCTGAACCAAATCGAGTTGTAGCAGCTTTTGCAAATTCTTCTTTAAATGAAGCAAAGCTACCGAATTTTGCATTAATCTTATCAGCTAATTCGCCAGTTGGTTCGCCGCCACCGTTTGGAGATAGAACTTTCCAGAAAAGACTGTGGTTAGCATGTCCCCCACCATTATTACGTACAGCAGTACGAGCGCTTTCAGGTACAGCATCTAAATCACTAATAAGCTCAACTAGAGATTTGTCTTGAAGATCTGTCAATCCTTCTAGTGCACCATTTAAGTTAGTAACATACGTGTTATGATGTTTCGTATGATGGATGTTCATTGTTTCTTTGTCGATTGTTGGTTCTAATGCGTCATATGCATATGGTAATTCTGGTAATTCAAATTTTGCCATGAATATCTTCCTCCTCAAATGATAATGTAAGGGATTTATAACCCTTTAATAAGTAGATTATCACTGCTTGCTGTTAGTTGCAATTTATTTGCTCAATATCCAAGTAATTTGCAGAACTTTGTTGGATTATTGGTAGTTGAATGATTCAGCAGTATCTAATTGTAAATAAAAGAACAAAAGCGCAAGCGCCCGTTTAGCAACGTACGGAGGTGAGGGAAGTCTCGCTACAGCTTTAGCGCTGGAGCTGGACGTGGCTATTCTCATTAATTAAGTTATCCATAGCCACAATTTTATAGTTTTCTATACAGCAAAAAAAACAAGCATTTCGCTTGTTTTTTAAAAGTGATGGCGCGAGACGGAATCGAACCGCCGACACAAGGATTTTCAGTCCTTTGCTCTACCGACTGAGCTACCGAGCCATAAGAAAAAGTAATTATTGAAGCTTGATTATCCTTAATAAAAGATGGAGGAGGTAGAGGGATTCGAACCCCCGCGCGGTTTGACCCGCCTGTCGGTTTTCAAGACCGATCCCTTCAGCCGGACTTGGGTATACCTCCGAGTTTTTATGGTGGACCCTGCAGGACTCGAACCTGCGACCGATCGGTTATGAGCCGATAGCTCTAACCAACTGAGCTAAGGGTCCTTTTAAAAAAGTTATATTATGGGGCGATCGATGGGAATCGAACCCACGAGTGCCGGAGCCACAATCCGGTGCGTTAACCCCTTCGCCACGACCGCCATAATCATAATTAAATTGGTAGCGGCGGAGGGGATCGAACCCACGACCTCACGGGTATGAACCGTACGCTCTAGCCAGCTGAGCTACGCCGCCAATTTGGCTCCACAGGTAGGATTCGAACCTACGACCGATCGGTTAACAGCCGATTGCTCTACCACTGAGCTACTGTGGAATAATAAATATGATTTATAACTTAATTCATGTACTACATAGATAAATATTTCAATTATTACTTGTTAATTAGGAAACACATGTTTGCATTTATTAATTAACAACGATATTAAATTTATCATGTTCTTCAAAATCTGTCAACACTTTTTTTATTTCTTTCAAAAATGCAAATTATGTATGAAGCTCTGAAGCGACAATAATTATATTATCATCTTCAAAAACGAAAATCAACATAAATTTTACATTTTCGCTAATTTTTTTCAAAAACAGCCTTTTGCCCTCTTATTTATGTATAACCGAGAACATTATCATAAGCGCGAATGTTCTCGGTTAAATGCTTACTTTTTAGTCCATTCCAACCGTTTCTTTGTTTTGATTTTGTACTAATTCAACCAATATTCTCGTGCCATCAACTTCGACAACGCGAACCTCGCTATTTCTTTCAATCCACTGTCCATCAGATACGGCACTGAAATCTTTATTATTAATTCGAATGGTACCCACCGGTCGCATATCATTTAAAGTAATACCTACTTGCCCGATTAGCAACTCATAATCCATGTTCATCGAATTATATCCTGCTTCTTTTGTTAATTGGTCCTTCAAGGCAAGCTTCGTCCACATTTTTCTTTTCTTGAATACTTTTAAGAATAGAAATGAACCTGCCCCACCGATTAATACACCCAGAACTGAATATAATCCTGCCGTTAAATTCGGTGCAGCAAGTGCAACAGCAATTAACATAATGACCATACCAATCGTTGCTAACGTTCCATCATTCACAACTTTACCGTCAATAATTATGAGTAATAATCCGACGAAATATAAAATAAGCATAGTAATAAAGGAGCCTGATTCAAGATATGCACCAAAATAAACCGTAATAAAGCCAATACCTAATATGCCAAATATACCACGCGCATTTACCAAAACTTCACCAATTAAAAATAAGGTACCAAGTCCAGTAATGACAAAACCAATCCATACTAAATCAAAGATTTCCAAATGAATTCCTCCCCCCTATATCATTAGTACGTAATCATTTCATTTTTAGTTTCAAAAAAGGAGAATTATAAAATTTTATGAAACGATTAATGATCTATATTCTATTTTTCTTATTATGTGTAAGTATTTATAAAGACTTATCGCTAGAACGTACACCAAATCATGAAATATCAAGAACATTCGAGCAATCTCTTCAATTCAATTATACTATAATGCAAATGAAAATCACAATTGGTGATACTGTCTTATCTGTAACTGAAAAAATAAATATTGACCACATAAATAATTTAGATATTTCAACAATCATGGCGGATTTCGAACAATTAAACCCGACCGCAGATCCATATCATCTTGAACCAAACACATTTTATTACTTTCCACTGTATAAATAAAAAAGAGGCTGATGAATGGAATCAGCCTCCCGTATGACACTAGAAAAAAGGTCTAAAGAATAGTGTGATGATAATGGAAATGACACCAGCAGCAATCGCGATATTTCCTAGTGCATCTGCTCCTTTACTTCTCGAAACAAACCCTAGAATTATTCCTGCTGCCCCAAGCACAAACGGCCACATGAAAAAGGAAAGAGCAGATAACGCAATCCCAATCCAACCATACGAGCTAATGACGTCATGAGTGTCTTCACCGATATCTGATCTAGCGTAGTCATCTGCAGTGAATTCTGAAGCAAATTCCTCATTTCGAGCACTATCCGTTTCAACGTCAATAAGATTATAGTCTCTATCCCTCGACGAATCATCTAAATCTGAACTTGATCTGAATCTTTTTTCGTCCAATAAGAAGACCTCCTTTTAAATTGTTGAGGTGCAGTTATAGTGTATGGAATTTTCTTCTGTCTAATGATGTTAGTTTTTGGCAACCTAGCCAATTTCCTTCACCTAAATAACTTTATTAATCAGGTTAATTTTTCAGAATGCATGCATATAGTACAGTAGAATCCTTTTAAAGGAGTTATGCGATTATGTCAATCTTTATCAAAGAAATGGTAAAAGTTCGATTAAAAAACCTTAGCACAAATGATATTCTATTTTACGGCAAACAATATGGATTTTCTTTATCTCCTTCACAAGCGAAAGGCATCATCGACTTTTTAAAGCAAAATACACTCGATCCATTTATTAAACAGGATCGAGTGAAAATGTTTGAACAGCTCGCTCATATTACGGATTTGAACACATCTCAAAAAGCCGAGAAGCTATTTCACGGCTTAATAAAATCTTATGGATTAGATCATTTGTTTCAATAGGAAATGACGCAAGCCATCCGTTTATCATGCTGCGGGTTATGATTAAATTGGAGAACAGCACTGATATTCGCAGAGAACAAAAGCTTAAAGCTAGTTTGAGCTGTGTACGGACTGCGCCTCATGGACGTGAGGTGGTTCGATGTTGACTTATCGTACGAAGGTGAGGGAGGTATCGCTGGGCGCTGGAGCTGGACGTAGCTGTTCTCGGTAATTAAGTTATCCACAGCGTCCAATTTTATAGTTTCCTAAGCTAAAATAAAGGGATAACCATTATAAGTTATCCCTCAATAAGTATTTCTTTATGCGTTCATAATTTGCTCTTTCAACGCTTCAATAAATACGCCATTTTTAAGCATTTCAATTTCAAATTTATATGGGGCCTTTTTGTTTTTCTTATCTTCCCCAACATATGGCGTTTCTAAAATTTTCGGTATTTCTAATAGCTGTGGATGATGGACAACATAGTGTAATGTATTAAATCCAATATGACCGAAGCCGATATTCTCATGACGGTCCTTGTGTGCCCCACGCTCATTTTTACTATCGTTCACATGGACAACCTTAATACGATCAACACCGATAATCCTATCAAATTCGTTTAATACACCATCAAAATCATTGACAACATCATATCCAGCATCATGAATATGACAAGTATCAAGGCAAATCGACAGCTTCTCATTATGTGTTACCCCTTCGATAATTTTTGCGATTTCTTCAAAAGAACGGCCAATTTCTGTACCCTTTCCAGCCATTGTTTCCAGAGCAATTTGCACGTCTATATCCTTCTCAACTACTTCATTGAGACCTTCGATGATTTTCTTAATTCCTTCATCTGCACCGGCTCCAACATGTGCCCCAGGGTGTAAGACTATTTGTTTCGCACCAATTGCTGCAGTACGATCGATCTCACTACGCAAAAAGTTAACACCGAGTTCAAAGGTCTCTGGTTTCGTTGTATTGCCAATATTAATAATATATGGTGCGTGAACGATAATATCTGACAATCCGTTTTGTTCCATATGCACTCTACCTGCATCGATATTTAATTCTTCAATTGGTTTTCTTCTCGTGTTTTGCGGTGCACCAGTATAAATCATAAACGTATTTGCACCATAGGATGCTGCTTCTTCACTGGAACCAAGCAACATTTTTTTGCCATTCATTGACACATGTGATCCTATTTTTAACATGATTAAACCTCTCCTAACTGATTTAGATGTTATTTCCCGCGATTAAATTTTGCTTTCCTACCCAATTGTTTCTTAATGGATTCTTGTTGGCGCTTCATTTTCTTCTTGTATCCTGGTTTAACCGTTTTTACTTTTCTTACTTGTTTCCATGCTTCCTTTTCAATATTCGTTGTTGTCTTCGTTCGTAAATGACGCTCATTCCATGGCTTTGCATCCACCCAATCGCCATCTTTAACATCAACATAAGTGAAAGTAAGGCCTTTCTCTTCTAATTTCCCGATTAGCTTTAAATCAGATTCATTATATAGACTGATTGCTGTTCCTTCCATGCCTGCTCTCGCGGTTCTTCCAACTCGATGGATATAGAATTCCTCTTCTTTCGGAATTTGCGCGTTAATGACATGGCTAACCCCTTTTATATCAATCCCTCTGGCTGCTAGATCGGTTGCAACAATATATTGATACCTAAGGTTTTGAATTTCTTTCAACACTCTCTTTCGTTCTCTCGGTGTTAATCCACCATGAATTAAGCCAACATCCATGCCTTTTTCTTGTAGGGATGCAGCTAATTCATTTGCAAGCTGTTTACCATTGGTAAAAATGATTGCTAGATATGGTTGAATTGCTTTCGATATCTCGACAATTACATCTGCTTCTTTCCGATGTTTCAAGGCAATGAGTCGATGTTCCATTGTTTCTGGCGAGAAATGATCCGATACTTTTACATGTAATGGATTTTCTAAATATTTCTTGAAGAAATGCTGCAACCGCTCTGGGATGGTTGCTGAGAATACTAATAATTGAATATCTTTCTTCGAACGAATTAATAATTGGTCAACATCATTAATGAATCCTAAATCAAGCATTAAGTCTGCTTCATCAATTACAAAGGATTCCGCCGAATAAATTGATAATGCCTCTTCCTTTACTAAATCTAAAATCCTTCCAGGTGTTCCGACAATAATATGTGGTGGTTCCTTGAGCTTCTCAATCATCTTCTGCTTATCGGTACCACCGACAAGTAATTTAGATAGCCATATCCCCTCTTTACCAGCATACTGGATGATTTTCTTTACTTCATCATGTAATTGTGTTGCAAGTTCCCTAGTAGGTGCTGTAATCACCATTTGCACGGTACGCTTGCTCACATCAAGCCGATCAAATAACGGCAGTAAAAATGCATGGGTTTTACCTGAACCTGTTCGTGATTGTCCAACCACACTTTGTCCTTTTAATACCGCAGGAATTACCTTCTTCTGTACTTCGGTTGGCTCGGTAAAATTTAGTTTACGAACGACATCCATCGTTGATTCCTGAAACGAAAATTGATTAAACTCACTATTATTCATAAATAATATTGCTCCTTTTGGGATTTTACCCAGTAATTAAATAAATTGAAATGGTTCTGTACTTGTTTCCGAAGTAATAATTTCGATCAAATCGTTATCAAGCTCTTTTTCCAAAAACAGTTTTGTCGCTTGTTTCATTACTTTTTCAATATAATGCCCTGCATCTATCACCTGCAAGCCCATTTGCCATGCATCTTGGGCAACATGGAAACTCATATCCCCTGTTATATATACATCTGCTCCATTTTGACGTGCCAAATGAATATATTTTTCACCGCTTCCACCTAAGATTGCGATTTTCCGAACTTGTTTATCCAAATCGCCAATCACTCTCATGTTCGGGACTTCTAATGTTGTTTTCACATGTTCACATAAATCTCGGAGTTTCATTGTAGCGGATAGTGTGCCAATCCGTCCAATCCCAAACGCTTCTCCTTCATTTTTCAAATGAAAAATATCATAGGCTACTTCTTCATATGGATGCGCTGCAATCAATTGATTTACTATAGTTGTAAGGCGTTCTTCTTGCGCGATTGTTTCTATTTTAACTTCATCAACAAACTCTAATTCGCCTTTTGTGCCAATATATGGATTTGTCCCCTCCAGAGGTTTAAATGTCCCTTTACCTTTCGCTTGGAACGTACAATGACTATAATCACCAATATGTCCTGCACCTGCCTCTGACATAGCATTTCTAACGTCATCAGCATGTGATATTGGCACATATACAGCAATTTTATACAGGTTTCCACTTTTCACTTCAATCAAATTCTTTCTTGATTGAATTCCCAGTAAATCACAAAGCATATCATTTACACCACCATTTGCCGCATCTAGATTCGTATGGGCTGCGTAAACTGTAATTTGATGGCTTAATAATTTGTGGATGGTTCTACCTTGAGGGGTATCCAAATTAATCCGCTTTACCGGGTTAAACAACAGTGGGTGGTGAGCAATAATTAAATCAGCTTTTTTCTCAATTGCCTCATCAACAACAGATTCTAATACATCGAGGGTAATCATCACTTTTTTTACTGCTTTATTATATGATCCAATTTGCAGGCCAACATTATCCCAATCATATGCTAAATGTTTTGGGGCCCAGTCTTCAATCACATGAAAAATATCATTATTCTTGTATTCACGCTTCATTTTCTAGTGCCTCCTTTATCCACAGTAGTTCTTCCTCAAATTGGTTGAGCTTCTGCTTGTCCATGACTGTTGCTTTCTTTATTTGCTCAATAATCCGTTTAGTCTTTTCATATTCACTCTTCCATTTATCATAAAATGCTTTTGTTTTATTTTCCATTAACATTGGTCCAAATAGCAATTGCTGCTTCGTAAAATCCTGACGAATTAAAGTGCCATTCTCTTTCTTATCGGCAACAATAATTTCATAAATATGTTGATTTTCTTCCACAATCGTTTCACTTGTAATGATAAAGTTATTATCAACAAACCATTTTCTAACATTACGAGCATCAATATTTGGTTGGGCAATAATACGCGTAACATTATCTAATTTGGTTTGACCTTCCTCCAAAATGGATTTTATTAATGCTCCCCCCATACCGGCAATCACAATCTGATCCACTTTATCTTGTTCATTTAATACTTGTAGACCATTACCTAATCGCACATCAATTGCTTCATTTAAATGATAATGACTAACCGTTTTTAATGCACTTTGATATGGTCCTTCATTCACTTCACCTGCTATCGCTCTAGCTGTTTGGTCCTTTAAACAAACATAGCAAGGTAAATAGGCGTGGTCGGAACCAATATCAGCAAAAGCCGCACCTTTCGGCAAAAAGGAAGTTACCATTGTTAATCGTTTCGATAAATTTAGTGTTTGCGTCATTTCGTTCTCCTTCTTGAAAAAGAAAAGCTTTCTGTTTATTCCAGAAAGCTTACAAAATATATTTTTCTTAATAAGCCATGGGAACATAATCCCACAGCATTGAAATTACTTGTTATTTCTTTTCACTTAACCAGTCGGCAAGTAAGGTTGCTTCCTCATCTGCAACCTGTTTTTGTGCTGGCATTTGCCCTGTACCATTGTGAATAATTGTAATAATCTCTTCAGCTGAATGTTTCGAACCAACTGCAGTTAAATCTGGTCCCATGCCACCAGATAAATCAGCCCCATGACAAGCAGAACAGTTTTTTTGGAAAATCTCTTCTGGGTCTGTTAATACTTCTCCACCAGTGCCTTCTGTCTGGTCTGTCCGACCCTCTTCTGCAGCCTGTCTATCCGATCGCTGGTCTATACCAACGAATGAGAAGATAACTACCGCAAGTACCCCAATAATCGCAATGATACCAAATGGTATAAATGGATTTCTTTTCATTACGTTTCCTCCTTATGTACTCCCCATGATTATGTATCTAAAAATAACATTACCTATAGTTTACTCGAAAATCCATTTAGTTTAAAGGTTTATCCTATGATAATTTATAGTGTAAAGTAAATAATTGAAAAAAACAAAAGAAAAACGCTTGTTATTGTTAAGTATTGTATCCTTAACTTACGGCCGATCATGAACCATCCAACAAAATTTAATGGGATTACATATTGCAATATAGGCTGATTGGAAAAAAATAAATCACTTAAAAATACCGCCAGCAATAATACAATGAACAAACCAATCACTATTGCGAGCTGTTGTATGAATCCCTTCGTTTTTCGACGAGATCCAAATGCCCAAGCTGCAAAACTTAGAAAAAGAATTAGAATGCCGAGTTGCAATCCAGGTTGAAATTTCGTAAAATAAAGAACAAGGAAAGAAGACGGTAACAGTAAAATTAATAAAATTCCTTGTATAATCAAGTTAAGATTGACTCGCTTCTTATTGTCCGTGAAGATTTCTTGTTCTTCCGTAATGTTAGCACCATTCGTATATAATGCGAGAAGAAAATCACATTGCGCTGCTGGTAATAATTTATGTGCTTTCCAGTATTTAACTTCATTGACAATGATAGCAATTCGTTCATTATCTGCCATCGCTTTCACCCCAATACGAGTAGCATCGCACGTTACTTTCTTAACTACTGAAAAAAGCCACTGAGCATAGAAATACTCAAGTGACTATGCTCAGGATTTTATTCCAAAAAGTCTTTCAAACGTTTACTACGACTCGGATGTCTTAATTTCCGAAGTGCTTTCGCTTCAATCTGACGGATACGTTCTCTTGTAACACCGAATACTTTCCCTACTTCTTCTAATGTTCTAGTACGTCCATCATCAAGTCCAAAGCGGAGACGTAAGACGTTTTCCTCACGATCTGTTAAGGTGTCCAGCACATCTTCTAATTGCTCTTTTAGGAGTTCATATGCTGCATGATCAGATGGCGATATAGCCTCGTGGTCTTCAATAAAGTCACCCAAATGAGAATCATCTTCTTCACCAATTGGGGTCTCTAAAGAAACAGGCTCTTGCGCAATCTTAAGAATATCGCGAACCTTCTCTGGACTAAGCTCCATCTCTTCCCCAATTTCTTCAGGCGTCGGTTCTCTACCTAAATCCTGTAATAGTGAACGTTGAACACGGATCAATTTATTAATCGTTTCCACCATATGAACAGGAATACGAATCGTTCTTGCTTGGTCGGCGATTGCACGTGTGATTGCCTGGCGAATCCACCAAGTTGCATACGTACTAAACTTAAAGCCTTTTTGATAATCAAATTTCTCAACTGCTTTAATTAATCCCATGTTTCCTTCTTGAATTAAATCTAGAAATAGCATTCCACGACCAACATAGCGTTTTGCAATACTTACAACAAGTCGTAAATTTGCTTCCGCAAGTCGTCGTTTTGCTTCCTCATCTCCAGCTTCAATTCGAGTAGCAAGTTCAATTTCTTCTGCTGCAGATAGTAGGTTTACTCTTCCTATTTCCTTTAAATACATCCGAACTGGATCGTTAATCTTAATCCCGTGGGGAACACTTAAATCGTTAACGTCCACTTCTTCTTCTTTTGAGATTTGTTGCATATTCGGATCTTCTTCAGATTCACCAATTACCTCTACACCCTGTTCTCCCAGGTACTCATAGAATTCGTCCATTTGATCAGGTTCGATTTCAAAGTTGGACAAGCGGTCAGCTATTTCTTCATATGCAAGTGTTCCACGTTTTTTACCCATCTCAAGTAATTGTTCTTTAGCTTGCTCTAATGTTTGGGCAGTCTCTTTTGTTTGTGAAGGCTTTTTATCAGCCATGAGTCCCCCTCCTTCCAGACTAAGTAAAAATTTAATTTATGTTCTTCAATTGTTTGCGAATTTCAATAATCTGCATTGCAATTTGCGCTGCTTTAAGTGGATCTTTCTGCTGTTCAGCCAGCTTCTGTTGCTCTTTTAATGACTGAATACTAACGATATCACTATTTTGTGAATGGATAATTCGAATGTAATCATTGATTTCTTTATCGCTTATTTCATCTTCAACAGGAGCCATCGCAATTTCTGTTACAAGCTGCTTTAATTCCTGCTCCCTTAGATTTTCAATAAATACACTAACGTCTGGCGAATGTCCAGATTCATAAAAAGCATATAAATGAGTAGCAATAATTTTATGTGCATCAACATTGAACCCAGCGCCGATTTCATCTTGCACTTTTTCTGTAATATATCCGTCCTGCAACATATAAGCTAATAATTTTCTTTCTGCATTATGATACGCTGGAAGCATTTTTTTATGATGACGATTGTTAATTGCCCTTTTAGTATATCTGTTCTTCTCGCTCTTATCCTGTTGTACACCTTTATGTTGCCGATGTCTTTCTATTTCACTTGCAAGCGTTTCAATGGAAATGTTATATTCTTTACTAAGCTGTTGTAAATAATATTCCCTCTCTACCGAGCTCTCAATCATTGCAAGTTCTTTTACAATGGCTTCAATATAGTTTATGCGATCTCCTTCAAGACTTAAGTTATAATCTTTCATTAAATATCGCATATAAAAGCTAATATACGTGTCACTTGCCTGGATTATTTCATTATTAAATGCTTCTCCACCATGCATTTTAATGAAATTATCGGGATCCATATTATCCTCTAAATTTGCAACTTTTATTTGACAGCCAACTTTACGTAACAGATTAGCGGCTTTGTAGGTGGCCTCAAGTCCTGCCTTGTCGCCATCATAGCAAATAATCACCGTGTCGACGTAGCGTTTCAATAGCTTAGCCTGTCCTTCTGTTAATGAAGTACCAAGTGTGGCAATGACATTTTTAATATCTGCCTGGTATGCTGAAATAACATCCATATATCCTTCAAATAGGATAACTTCATTTTCTTTACGGATATGCTTCTTAGCTAAATCAAAATTATAAAGTAATTTACTTTTTTGAAATAGTTCACTTTCCGCACTATTCAAGTATTTAGGTTCTCCACCAGAAATGGTTCTACCACCAAAACCAATCGTTTTTCCTACATTATTGCGGATAGGAAATATCACTCTTCCTCTAAATCGGTCAGTTACACTATTGTCATCTTGTAAAGAAAGTAAACCTGCTTTTACAAGGATTGCTTGGTTGAATCCCTTCTTATTTAAAAATTCGGCAGTAAAGTCCTTCAAATTAGGTGCATAGCCTAATTGAAATATATCAATTGCCTCGTCACTTATCCCTCGATCATTAAAGTATTGATACCCTTCCTTTCCATCTTTTGCATAGCGTAGTAAATGATGATAAAGTTTAGTAAGCCATTCATAAGCAGATAAAACACTCTGATTATCATTGGAAATTGTTGGTTCGTTTTGAATGCTTGTTACTGGAAGCGTTATACCACTTTTACTTGCTAATACCTTTATTGTTTCTTGAAAGGAGTAGTTTTCCATTTCCATCAGAAAGGTTATAACATTGCCGCCTTTTCCACAGCCAAAGCAATGAAAAATCTGCTTCTCTTGTGTAACGGAAAATGATGGCGTCTTTTCTCCATGAAATGGGCAAAGTCCAACGTAATTTTTACCTTGTTTCTTTAATTGCACGTACTCACCAATCACGTCAACAATATCATTCGATTTACGTACTTCTTCAATTACTTGCTCAGGTATTTGATTCGCCATCGCTAATCACCATACTATTATTTATATTCGTGATAGATTTAAAAACTCCTTCACGTTTCGACATTTTTTTCCTAAAAAGAGAAAAATAGTCTACTTTCCTGTAAAATACCCTCTATTGATGGACATATTTATTCCTACTTTAGCTCTTAAAAAATAATCGTCTACTTAAAAAGTATTGATAAACAGTGATAATATCGCTTTCTTGTATAATTCTACACAATACGGTTCAATTCCTGCTTTATCTTGAATGTTTTACTTTTCAGAATATCAACTAATAAATAAATTAGGAATACCTATATCTTTACACAAATGATTATTATAATACAATTTAAGAAATATTTCTATATAAATGCTTTAATTTCTAAAACAGAATAAAAAACATTCTACTTAGAATGTAGTAGAATGTTTTTTTCTTTATCTTTCATCCTTTATTAACTGTAAAATACTATTCGCTGTTTCTTCAACTGCTTTATTTGATACATCAATCACTCTACAACCTATTCTTTCCACAATTTTATCGAAGTAATCAATTTCTTGATTGATTCGTTCTAAATTTGCATAGGTCGCTTGACCACCAAGTCCTAGTACTTTCAGCCGTTCTTTTCTAATTTCATTTAATTGTTCTGGTCTAATTTTTAATCCGAAGCATTTCGCTGGATCAACCTCAAATAACTCTTCCGGAGGATTAACTTCAGGAACAATTGGGACATTCGCAACCTTAATGCTATTATTCGCTAAGTATTGTGATAGCGGTGTTTTCGATGTTCTAGAAACACCAATCAAAATGATATCTGCTCGCGATATTCCCCGTGGATCTTTGCCATCATCGTACTTCACCGCAAATTCGATTGCTTCAATTCGCTTAAAGTAATCCTCATCTAGTTTGTGGACAAGTCCTGCTTCAAGTCTTGGTTTAACTTTAAATGCCCGTTCCATCGAAGCAATCATTGGCCCCATAATATCAATTGCTTCAATTCCCATTTGTTTTGCCCTATCATTCAAATAATTTCGAAGCACTGGATCAACTAATGTAAAGCCAATGATTCCATAATTTTCATTTGCCAGCTGTAAAGCCTCATCAATCGTGCCTTTATCATTAACATATGGAAATCGACTTATTCTATATTCATGGCTATTAAATTGACTCAAACCTGCTTTAATTACTAACTCTGCGGTTTCACCAACAGAATCAGAAATGACATAGACAATAGGACTCGTATGCATGAATAAACTCCTTTCATCCTCAGATAAATTTATAACTCTTTTTCATTGGTTAGTTCAACAAATGCACGTGTTATCGTTGTTTTTGTGACGCGACCAATTACAACCAAGCCATTCTCTGTATCTTTGACAACAGGTAGACAGTCAATTTGTTTGTTGATTAATTTATTTGCAACGTCAAGCAATAAATCATCCTTGCGACAGACCGTTATGTTTGGCATTCTTGTCATGATAATATGCACGGAAATTGCATTCAAATCCTTTTGACCGATGCTTGCTCGGAGTAAATCCTTCCGTGAAAGAATTCCAGTTAAACATGACTTCTCATTTACTACAAACAATGTGCCAACATCTTCCAAAAACATCATAGAAATTGCATCATACACCGATGTGTTTTCTTTTACGATAATTGGAATTCGTTGAAATTCATGGACCTTGTATTTCTTTATTTTGTCTGTTATTAATTCAAATCCAGTTTTTCCCGTATAGAAGTAGCCAACACGTGGCCTTGCATCGAGAAATCCGGACATCGTGAGGATAGCCAAATCCGGACGCAATGTTGCCCTTGTCAAATTTAACTTTTCCGCTATTCGCTCCCCAGTTATTGGTCCGTTCCCCTTTACGATCTCCACTATCTTTTCTTGTCTATTCGATAATTCCACTTCCACACCACCCAGGCTATTCTGCCATACTATTCTTAATTATTATAGTCTATAAATGGAAAAAAGGGAAATTATGTCATACTCATTGAATATTAAAGGCTTTTTATAATAATTATTGTTTTACAAATACTAGGAAATAATAACAACTGAGATCTGACCTATCGCTGCAATAATCTACTAAACCTTCTGAGCGATATATTAAAAATGTTGTTTCCACTCAATGAGGGATAAATCAGCGAAATCATAAATCAATGCTGCAATTCGGTTGATTAATGCTAATCGATTATCTCTTACTTCGATATTATCAGCCATTACCATGTTATTATCAAAGAACGCATGGATTGGTCCACTTAATCCACTTAGAACGCTAAGTGCCTGTTGTGCATCCTTGTTCGCATTTGCCTCATCATATGCTGTGATACTATTTTCATACTGCTCAAATAGTGCCCGCTCTGAATCGGTTTCGAATATGTTTGGATCAACAAACATTTTATCAATCTTATTCGCTAAATTCAGCAAACGAACGAGTGCTTCTTGAACCGATTTAAATGCTTCATCATTCCGCTTAACAGAAAGTAATTTTGCCTTTTCCTCTGTGTAGTCGAACATACCAATTTCTTTACTAACGACAGCCTGGATAACATCTTGTTCAACAGCTAATTCTTTTAATAGGAATGTGGCACGAAGCTGGAAAAATTCATGGAGTTCTCTTGTTACTTCATCTGCTTCTGCTTGTTCAATCGATAATGTTTGATACAAGGATTGGGTAATCTCTATGATTTTTTCTAGTGAAATATTCCATTTCCTTGCTGAAAGAATTCGTAATATACCTGTAGCTTGACGTCTTAAACCATACGGATCTTGAGAGCCCGTTGGTTTCAGACCAACAGAGATACAACCAACAATCGTATCGATTTTATCAGCAATGCTGACAATTGCACCAACAATACTCTCAGGCAAAGCACCATTTGCCTGTCTTGGTAAATAATGTTCATTAATTGCTTTTGCCACCACAGGATCTTCACCGAAGCTATTCGCATATTTCTCGCCAATGACGCCTTGCAATTCTGTAAATTCATTTACCATGTTTGTCATAAGGTCAAACTTAGAGATTTCCGCTGCCCTTGCTGCGTGTTTCTTCACTGTCTCATCAAGTTCTAATAAGCTCGTTAGTTGTTTCGTAATGTGAACGACACGTTCGACCTTTTCACTAATGGTTCCTAATTTCACCTGGAATACCACACGATTTAATTTTTCCAAATAGAAATCGATGGATTGCTCCTGATCTTCTTCATAAAAGAACTTCGCATCCGCTAGACGTGCACGGAGTACTTTCTCATTTCCACGAATAACCGTATCAATCCACTCTTTATCGCCATTTCGAACACCAATGAAATGTGGTAATAATTCTCCCGTTTTTGAAATAACAGGGAAATAACGTTGATGCTCTTTCATTGAAGTAATCAATACTTCAGAAGGAAGCACTAGATATTCTTCTTCAAAGGATCCAAGGAAAACGGTTGGATATTCTACTAAATTCTTCACTTCATTTAAAAGTTTTGGATCAACTGGAATTGTAAAGCCTTCTTTTTCTTCTAATTGATGAATTCCCTCTAAAATCAACCGTTCTCGTTCTTTAGAATCAACGATGACATAACTTTCTAGTAATGCCGATTGATATTGTAAAGGATTGTCAAGGATAATTTCTTTACCTAAAAAGCGATGACCAAATGTCTTATTCCCTGTTTGAACATGAGCGATTTCAAATGGAATTACTTCATTACCGAATAGTGCTACCAACCAACGAATTGGTCTTGCATATCGAAGTGTTTCTGTTGACCAACGCATGTTCTTGCCAAATTGGATACCTTCAATAATTTCTTTAAACACTGGTAATAATTCCATTGTCGGCTTACCTTCAATATGCTTCTTAATGAAGATATAATTTATCCCTTTTATTTCTTTAAGATAGATATCCTCAGGTGTTTTGCCTTGCCCCTTCGTAAAGCCAATTGCAGCCTTCGTCCAATTACCGTCAGCATCCTTTGCAATGCTTTCAGCGGGTCCTTTCGCTTCTTCTTCAATCGTTGTTTGAAACGCTGCAACCCCTTGAATTTGCACTGCTAGACGTCTTGGCGTAGAAAAGGAGGTAATGGAATCATAAGGAATTCGTAATTCTGTTAATGTATTTGCAGCCTTTTCAAGAAACTGCTTTTCAGCATCATCGATAAAGCGTGCGGGTAACTCCTCTAAACCAATTTCAATTATGACATCTTTAGCCATTTATTTCTCCTCCTTTTTTAACATTGGGAATCCGAGACGTTCTCTTTCAGCAACATATGTTTTTGCAATACTCTTTGCCAAATTTCTAATTCTTGATATATAGCCAGTTCGCTCTGTTACAGAGATAACACCTTTTGCATCAAGTAGATTAAAGGTATGTGAACATTTCAGAACATAATCATATGCGGGGAAAACGAGTCCCTTTTCCATCGTTGTCTTTGCTTCTTCTTCGTACATGGAAAATAATTGGAAGAGCATCTTTGTATTTGATTCCTTAAACGTATATGTTGAATGCTCATACTCTGGTTGAAAGAAGATATCCCTAACCGTTACACCTGTCGTCCATTCTAAATCGAAGACATTTTCCTTGTCTTGAATGTAAGAAGCAAGTCGTTCAACCCCATATGTTAATTCAACAGTAACTGGGCTTGCTTCAAGTCCACCGATTTGCTGGAAATAAGTGAATTGCGTTACTTCCATGCCATCCAGCCATACTTCCCATCCTAGACCTGCTGCACCTAATGTTGGATTCTCCCAGTTGTCCTCAACAAAACGAATATCATGTTTCAATGGATCAATTCCTAATTTCTTCAGTGAATCTAAATAAAGCTCTTGAATATTATCTGGTGAAGGCTTCATGATTACTTGGAACTGGTGATGCTGATACAAGCGATTCGGATTTTCACCATAACGACCATCCGCAGGTCTACGTGATGGTTCCACGTATGCGACTTTCCACGGCTCCGGTCCTAGGCTGCGTAGCAATGTCATTGGTGACATTGTTCCAGCACCCTTTTCGACATCATATGCTTGCACGAGAATACAATTTTGACCTGACCAATGTTTCTGTAATGTTAAAATCATTTCCTGGATATTCATCCACGCTAACCTCCATTAACTATATTTTTAGTAACAATCTTCATTGCACAATTTTAGTGAAAAAGGTTTTCATAACTTTTAAAAAAGAAAACCGTCCCTATGCCTATATAAAATTATATAGGCATAGGGACGGTTTTTACCGCGGTTCCACCCTAGTTGCTCAAATTTTGAGCCACTTTATTTAGCTTGCTCCAGAGTGCCTTTCCCAAAAAACACTATTACCTAGCTCCCACTATCCCAGGCTCGCTTCAATAGAAAATATTTTGGTACTCTTCTCCATCATTGCAAAACAATTATATGTTATTAAAATATGTACAAATCATACTTCATCGCTACCATTCTGTCAATAAAAGCAATTTATCGGAGCAAATCAAGTTGCTTTAAAAACTTTCTCGATTTCAAATAATACCCACCATATTGGTCATAGTACGTGTCGAGCACATGCCGTAATAATTTGAGGCTGTCAGGCTTTATTGTGATATTTCCCACCCTTTCCAGCCCCAAATTCAAGAAGATATACAGCATTTTTGAGAGTGAATCTGATAGCGGAATAGCATATTCATCAAGATGCACACATCGCTTGCAAAGGAACCCACCTTCCGCAATGGAAAACGAATATGGCAATTCTTTGCTCCCGCAATTACTACACGCATTAACCGTTGGTGCAAATCCACCCTTTTTAAATAATTTCAATTCATACATCATCATTGGCACTTCCGCCAATTCATTTTCTGCAATCCAGGTAATCGTCCTAAATAATTGATCAAAAAGGTAGGCATCTGGTGCTTGTGAATCGAGTAATTTATCGGTTAACTCCATAATATAGGCAGCATAAGCTGTCTTAACAATATCCTCCCGAATTGGACGGAAGGAATCGATTATTTCTCCCTGTTGAATCGTACTTAACCCTTTATTTACATAGACGAAAAACTGTGCATAGATAAATGGCTGTGTCACAGCAGCCATTCTACTCTTTGGTTTCTTTGCTCCTTTAGCAAGGGCGGTAAACTTTCCAAGCCTTTTACTAAAAACAGTAATTATTTTATGTGACTCGCCATAATCCTGTGTCTTTATAACGATTCCTTCTATTTTTTCAAGCACAATATTCACCTTTCTTATTGCAGCAGAAAAGAACAAACATTTAACGCGTGAAATTTACCTATTCGTATCAATGGATAATATATTATCAATTACAGTCCCAAGCTCTGGTTGGTTTAACCCATTTTCTAATTCTTTTAATAATAAATAGGTTTCAATGTTTCCTGTCTGACTAAATAGCTTCCAAGTTAGTTCTTCCACAAGAAACCCCACCTTTCTATTTTATTAAAGCTGAAAAATTTGCCTACTATTAGCTTTACCCCGCTTGTACAAATCATAAGTATAAAATATTACCATATCTTAATATTCATCGTTTTTAAATCCAAATTCATTTAGCTGACTTTGCTTATTTCTCCAATCCTTCTTCACCTTGACCCATAACTCTAGATACACTTTTGAGCCAAGTAACGCTTCGATATCTTTTCTGGCATTTTTCCCAATATTTTTCAACATACTTCCTTGCTTTCCAATTAAAATTCCTTTTTGAGTGCTTCTTTCCGTAATAATCATTGCTTGAATGAAAATCGTATTATTATCCCTTTTTTCAAGGTTCTCCATTACAACAGCAATCGAGTGTGGAACTTCTTCTCTCGTCAGCTCTAAAACCTTTTCCCTAATTAATTCTGTAATGATGAATCTCTCTGGATGGTCCGTTACTTGATCACTTGGATAATATTGTGGTCCCTCTGGAATATGATTCTTAATTACATCTAGTAGATGGTCGACATTATTTCCTTCCAGTGCTGAAATCGGAATAATTTCCTCAAACTTCCCTTTTTTGCTATATTGTTCTATTAAAGGCAATATATCGTTTGGATGGATCAAATCTATTTTATTGATAATAAGAAATACAGGACTATTAACGGACTGTAATTTATCTAAAATATATTGATCACCCTTGCCATATCCTTCTTTCGCATTAATCATAAAAATAATGGCGTCTACTTCATTTAGCGTATTCTCTGCAATCCGCATCATAAAATCACCTAGACGATGTTTTGGCTTATGAATACCCGGTGTATCAATAAAAACGATTTGTGCATCATCTGTTGTTAATACACCTTGAATTTTATTTCTAGTTGTTTGTGGCTTATCACTCATAATTGCGATTTTTTGACCGATTACGCGATTCAAGAAAGTCGACTTTCCTACGTTTGGTCTGCCAATAATAGCGATAAATCCTGATTTAAATGTATTAGTTTCCATGTTGTATCCTCCGAGGCGATTTACTTTATAGTTATAGAAAGTATAAATAATTTAGCGGAATTTCTTTTCGCTAAATGTGAGCAAACACTTTTGTTATACTTCATCATACTACAATTAGAACTTCGTTTCATCTTTCCGACAAAAGCTTTTAATAATTTCTTGATTTAATTAAAATAATACAAAAGCTGCGTTATACTGCAAACCATATAAAAACCCCACAAGCTTGTGGGGTAGACATGACACAGTTTCATTATGTGTCGTTAGTTGGTCCTGATGTAAACTGCGAATTAATGACAATTGTGATTGCAGATTTGGCAAGCAGTTTCTTTTCACATATGAGTCTTCAGTGTTTTACTATAATAAACGTCATAGTACGTGGGTTTGCCATTCTTTTATTCTAAATTTTACACAATCCCCAGTAGAAGAAATACACTGATACTCCTGTGGGAAGCGAAGTGTATTTCTGTAGCGACGGCCAAAGAAGCAAAATATCATCCTAATTTATTCCGTACATTATATTTACTGCTAATTATTTTCCTTCACTTGAAAAGCAACATTATTTTAGAAAGCTGCCTCAAATGATTACATCCACCCGATTAGTCTCGGTATGAAAATGATACAACCGATGATAACCGAGATTATTGCAGCTATAAGGACCGATCCTGCAGCAACATCTTTGATTACTTTTGCAGCAGGATGTATTTCCGGTCGAAGATAATCGATTATTTTTTCGATTGCACTATTTGTGAGCTCGGTTACAAGTACGAGCCCTATCGTGAGCAGAATAATCGCCCATTCGATACGCGTGATTTCAAAGATAAAGCAGCAAATCACCACAAGGATTGCTACAACTAAATGAAGTCGAAAATTCGCTTCGGTCTTTATGGTAGCAAGGATTCCATTCCATGCATATGAAAAGCCAATCTTTTTGCGCTTATCTTTCAATGCCGAATTCACCCAAGATTTCATCCTGGCGTTTAAACATTTTTTCTTCATCGGGTTTATTCATATGATCATAACCGAGTAAATGAAGGAATCCATGTACAGCTAGAAATGCTAGTTCTCTTTCAAAGGAATGATTATAATCAACCGCTTGCTCCTTTGCTCTATCAATCGAAATAACAATATCGCCTAATGTTAACGGCAGCTCCTCACCAATAATTTCTATTTCATCATCCAACATTTCTTGCATTGCAAACGAAATAACATCTGTTGGTGCATCCTTTTGGCGATAATTCCGGTTGAGCTCCTGTATTTCTTTGTTATCAACAAAATTTATCGATATTTCCGCCTCACTTGAAATCCCTTCTTGCTCAGCAGCAAAGGTAATCAAACGGTGTAATAAATCAATGTAATCTGATGGTACGGATTTGGTTTTATCAATAAAATCAATGTACATTTATTTTGCCTCCTTCATTGGATACTGAATACGAGAATGAAAAATCCCCTTCAATGTTCCACAAATGGTTCGATTAATTATTTTTAGTTCTTTTAATGTTAATGGACTTTCATCCAACTGGCCATCCGTCATCCGATCATTAATAATCGATGCAACAATTTCTTCAATTTTATCCTCTGTCGGCTCATTCAATGATCGAACCGCCGCCTCGACAGAATCACAAATGCAAATGATTCCCGCTTCTTTTGTTTGTGGTTTCGGTCCCGG
This sequence comes from Oceanobacillus arenosus, assembly GCF_003369575.1. Lineage (GTDB taxonomy): Bacteria > Bacillota > Bacilli > Bacillales > Amphibacillaceae > Oceanobacillus > Oceanobacillus arenosus. The sequence goes on from NZ_PIOC01000014.1 coordinate 235,079, forward strand.
ATAACGGAAGATTGTCTCGTCAACTTTCCCATTCTTTTCCTTTTCTTTATAATAAAAGAATTTTAATAGGGATGTTCCATGATGCTGCTCGGCAATATCAATAATCTCCTTTGGTAGCTTATATTTTCTTAATTGTTTTGCACCATCATATGGATGACTGATAATTATTTTAGCACTTTCTTGCGGATCAATGAAATCATGTGGATTACGATTTGACATTTGGTTTTCAATGAAGTATTGTGGTCGAACCGTTTTACCAATATCATGGTAATATGCCCCAACTCTTGCTAATAACCCATTCGCCCCTACTGCCTCACAGGCTGTTTCACTAATATTTGCGACCATGACCGAATGATGATAGGTTCCAGGTGTTTCCGTTAATAGTTTTTTAAGTAATGGCTGGTTCGGATTTGATAGTTGTAATAATTTCATATCTGTTAATACGCCAAGCACCGATTCGAAAAATGGAATCAATCCGATGGTTAAGACAATCGATAAAAATGCTGAAACAATTCCGAAAATGGATTGAATTAATAAATCAATTAAATCATATTTTTCGAAAGATAGAAATACAAATAATAATATAGTAATTAGATTGACAATGATTACACCGATTCCCGATTTTAAAATGGATGTCCTGTCTTTTACATTCGTTAGGAACGTAATTGCAGCTAACTGGGAGAAGAAGAAATAAATTGTAGCTTCAACATTTAATGAACCAGGAATTTCTCCATTGAAAATAATCCCACTTAATATAGAAAAAAGTGCTGCAAATATAATCGCAACTCGTTCATTAATCAGTAATTTAAGTAAAAAGGCACCCGTTGCAATTGGGACGATATAAAATATTTGATTCTCCGAGATAGGAAATAAACTTACAAGCTTTAGTAAGGTGATAACCAAGATGCTAATGCCAATAATAGAAATAAGCTTTCCTTTTTCAAGCATATTTTCCCTTGCTAATAGGTATAGCTCATAGCCAATCGTGCTGCTTATTAAAATAATTAATAGAGAAAGTCCAATTGCAGGGAAAAAATTACGCTGTCCGTCAAGTAAACCGACTAAATTTAATTCTTCGTAGATTTCATTTGTAATGGTTTGTCCTTCTTGCACAATGACTTCACCAGCTCGAATGACCACTGGGTCTACATTACTTGCAGCTTCTTTTCTTGCTTCTTGTGTTTTCTCAACATCAAAAAATGAATTTTCAACGATAGCAAATTTGCCAAGCTCCATTAGTGGCTCTTTCAGATCCTCATTAAGCGATGCATACTTGATACTTTGCTCTATTTCCGAAATTGCCGATTGGATATTCTCAGTGCGAACGCCATTATTTAGCACTATCTCTAAGTTCTCAACAATTAACCCTTTTCCGGCCTCCCGCTCATTTTTAGGTGTCATAATAAGCTGTATGAGCGTTTCATTATCCAATGACTTGATGATTGGTTCGGATAATATTTGGGTAAGCCGATTGACCTTTTCCTGATTCGACAAAGGTGCAATCTTATCTGTATTTGATCCCTCATTTGTTTTCTCGTCTTCATTAGATTCCGATATTTCTTCTGTTTCTAGTGTGGCAATGGCATCGAAGACTTCCTCCACATAATTGATCCGTTCTTCTGATATTTCTGTTGAAATATTATAGCGATCCGGTACTGCTTGGACCGTCTCCCTTACCTTCTTTTCCGTCTCCTGCTCATTTTCAATCGTTACTGGTGAACGAATCGTTTCATTTGCCATACTAAATCGTTCCATATCATATGTATCCGTATGTACATTATTTAATGTTATGAAAAAGAAAAAAACACCAAGTAAAACAGCGGATAAACTAATAGAAATAACATATTTTTTTTTCTTTATAAATTCTTCTAACTTATTGTTCCTTCTTACTTTCTTCTTCATCTCAACACCCCATTTAAATTAAGCTAAGAACGAAAGCACAAGCGCCCGTTCAGCGACGACTGGACTGCGAAGTTTCACTAGGCGCTGGCGCGGGGGCTAGACGTGGTCTGGCTTGTCAAGAGAATGATAAAAGGATAATTTTTATAATTTCCTATTATAAAATAAACCCATCTACATTTCGAGGTTCTCAATTACATTAATCAAACCTAATTATCATTCTCATATGCTGCAATGATTTTTTGTACTAACGGATGCCGAACAACATCGGTTTGGTCTAAGTGTACAAATTTTATTCCATCTACACGTTTTAATAATTGTTCTGCAACTTGCAGCCCAGATGTGACTCCTTTTGGCAAATCAATTTGCGTAATATCACCTGTAATGACCATTTTCGAACCAAAACCGAGACGAGTTAAGAACATCTTCATTTGTGCAGGTGTCGTATTTTGCGCCTCGTCCAATATAACAAAAGCATCGTCCAACGTTCGTCCACGCATATATGCAAGTGGTGCAATTTCGATGGTCTCTCTCTCTATTAGACGTAATGTATGCTCCGCACCAAGTACATCATGTAAAGCGTCGTATAATGGTCTTAGGTATGGATCTACTTTCTCCTTGAGGTCTCCAGGCAAGAAGCCCAAACTTTCCCCAGCCTCGACGGCAGGACGTGTTAAAATAATCCTCTTGATCTTACCATCCTTTAATGCTTTAACAGCCATTACGACGGCTAAATATGTTTTTCCAGTTCCGGCAGGTCCAATTCCAAAAACAAGATCACTTGATTTTATCGACGTAATATAACCCTTCTGACCTAAGGTTTTAACTCGAATTGGTTTTCCCTTAACATTCTTCGTAATTTCATCCTCAAAAAGGGTTTCAAATTGGTTGATATTTCCTTTTACTGCTAAATCAATTGCGTAAACGACATCCCTTTCAGAAATCGTAAGTCCTCTTCTGATAACCGCTAATAGTGCATTGAAAATCGCTTGTACATATGCGATTGCTTGCTTCTCACCGGATACACGAACTTGTTCTCCTCTCGAAACGATGGAAACTTTAAGTTGCGATTCTAATAACTTTAAATATTTATCATTGGTTCCAAATAAAGCCAACACTTCATTCGGATCATTTAGTTGTAAATCAATTTCGGTTAAGTTTTCTGACATAATCAGTCTCCTTGATTTAGAAGTTGTGTCTGACCAATATTTTCCTCAACTGTAATATACAAGTTTAATTTAACTTTACCATGGTCCATGGTTTCATGCAAAACTTTCTCTGTCATAATTTTTGCATCTGGACCTAATTCCAATTGTAAATCAGCCTTTGCTTGCTCAATGCCAATTTTTATTGCCTCTTCTTTTGTTCTCTCCCGTTCATTATACGTCTTTTCACTTAATACATTTTCCACTACGGCTAATGGCGATTCCCACTTAAAAATCCGTACTGGTGTTTCCATTGTTTCTCGGTGGATATCCGTATAATCCGGAGGTCTAAATCCCCAAATCGGCAATTGAAAGTTCCCTATTTTAAGAAAAAATTTACTTTCATTATTACCGGTCACTTGCTCATCACGATAACGAAGTGGAATCGTTACAGCAACCTCATACCATGTATTTGCAGTAATCTCTCCATCCGCTGCAACGAGTTCTGTTGTCCTATTCTCACCCGTTTCTTCGCCAATCACACCTGACACTAGCAGATCTCCCTTTTCAACATAGTCATTTACCTTTACTCGGGGAATTCCCTTTGAAACATAAAGATCTTTAATGACACCATTCTTTTTGGCTACTAAATTTCTTGGCTCGCCCGCTGGTACCTTTTTTACAATGATTTTTTCTACGCCTTCAAGATAAAAGGTTGTCCCCTTTTGGTCGACACCAACCCATAAGAGCTCTGGTACATCCTTCACCAATTGCTGCTGAATTGCATTTGGTGACTGCAAAGAAAAAATCCACGCACCAGGATGTACACCATACTGATTTAATTGTTTGCTAATCTTCTCCTCAATATCTTTCGGAACGCCGGTTATCTTAACATCCCAAATAATATTCGATAAAAAGATAATAAGAAGAAAACTAAGTAATAGTCCGATAATGAGTGGTCGTTTTCTTGTAAATCGCTTAAGTAAGAATGGGTAGCCCTTTTTTTGAACAAACGATACTTTAAAACCTGTTCCTCGCCTGACTTTCTTAACAAGTTTTACATCTCCTAATTTAATTTTCCCTTCACATACATCTGGCCCATGTTTCTTTATATCCCATACCGTTACACCATGATTTGAACAGACTTGAAAAAATAATTCAGGTTGATCGCCTCTAATTAAAATGGATACATATCCTGTAATAAATGATCCTTGGATTGGTTTCATGTTCTCCCCCACTTGTTAATCCGTATTATCTGGTAAAAACGTAACATCTGTAATATTTCCTTCTAATAGTATTTCTTCAGGTAGCATCATTTTGATAACAAATGACGAACCCTTGATTTGGACGAATCCTTGTTTCATTTTTAATTTGAGCTCTGTATCGGAATAAGTTGCCAAGCCTAGATGGTTTTCTATATAAACATGGATTTGTCCAATAATTGTAATGCGAGGTAGCTCTAATATGACGTCAGAAGGAAGTGCAAGATAATTTACCATTAAAGTACGAACGCGTTGTTGCCATTTACTCATAGATGCCTCACCCTCTCATATTCATATTTATGAATTAGAAGAAAAGATAAGAACTAAACAAACTAGGGGGATAAAATTAATTCAATAATAAAGTTCAGTTCACAGAGATAGCTGCTGTTTAGATAAAGTGCGGACTAACTTAGGATGATATTTTGCTACCTGATCCACCGCTCCAAAAATACACTTCGCTTTCCGCGGGGAGCTGGCGAGCCTCTTTGTGCTATCGCACTTCAGAGTCTCACCTAGGCTCTTCTTCCCGCAGGAGTCTTCGTGTATTTTTTCCGCTGGGGGTAGTGCAGAATCTAGCGTCAAAAGAATGACAAAACCACTGACTATCGACGTCGATTGTAGCAAAATACTGGAGACCCTCGTACGAATAGTAACTGCTGGCAAAATCTAAAATTACTATTGTCACTAGTCCGCACTTTACATCAACTACGCATCTTGAATAATAATATGTATATAGAAAAAAAGTCATTTGTAGTACGCATTACAGCGCAGCTACAAATGACTTTTTTAGGTTAGGATTTTTTTCTCTGTTCGACTATACTTTGATAAGGTTTTCGTGCTCTTGGTGAGCCTAATACTTCAGACATGATGATGCCATTTACTAATCCTTTTCGCGTTAAGTTCGTACGAATCTGTTTCTTATAATTTGCTTGTACTTTTGATAACTCATTTATCGATGTTGTAATTGGGTCTTCCACAAAAGCATGATGGGATAAATCATCAATTGCATTGTTTTCTCCCGAATTAATTGTACCCTTTAGACGTTCCATTTGAGCTTTTTGTTGCTCTTCAATAGATATTGTTGACACCATTGGTTTTGTAGGTTTTGGTACATTGCCTCTCGTTTGCTTTGATCCAGTTGTGCGACTTGGTTCTGGTCTCGCGTTTTGTTGACCTCTGGACACGGGATTTGGAGCAGGCTTGGGACGATTGTTTTGATGCTTTCTTTTTTCTGCATCCTCTGGTTTTTTCCCAAATAACCCCATGATTGCAGAAATAATAATGATAACGACAAAGATATTATCAAATATTAATTGAAAAAATCCACCCATCAAACCCCTCCTTTATCCATATTTATCTTCTTAATTTTTACCATTTTCATCATTGTTTTCTTTGGTTAATTTCCCAATTGTATCACGCATATCTGTGTCTGCATTAATATTTTCGTAATTCAAGTAATCCATAACACCCATTTTTCCAGAACGTAATGCTTCTGCTAATGCAAGTGGTACGTCTGCCTCTGCTTCTACAACCTTCGCGCGCATTTCTTGTACACGTGCAAGCATTTCTTGTTCTTGGGCAACTGCCATCGCGCGACGTTCTTCCGCTTTAGCTTGTGCAATATTCTTATCTGCCTCTGCTTGGTCAGTTTGTAAAATAGCACCGATATTCTTTCCGATATCAACATCGGCAATATCGATCGAGAGAATTTCGAATGCTGTACCTGCATCTAATCCTTTTGCAAGTACCGTATGTGAAATTGAATCTGGATTTTCTAGTACCTTTTTATGTGTCTCCGAACTACCGATTGTACTTACTACCCCTTCACCAACACGGGCAATAACTGTCTCTTCACCAGCACCACCGACAAGTCGATCAATATTGGCACGAACAGTAATTCTCGCTAGTGCTTTCACTTCAATCCCATCCATTGCAATTCCTGCAATGAATGGTGTTTCGATTACTTTTGGATTTACACTCATTTGAACTGCTTCTAATACGTCACGTCCCGCTAAATCAATGGCAGCGCCACGTTCGAATGGCAGGGCAATATTTGCTCGGTGTGCAGCGATTAGAGCATTTACAACCCTATCTACATTTCCACCTGCTAAGTAATGGCTTTCTAATTGATTCGTTGTCACATTTAATCCAGCTTTATGTGCTTTAATAAGTGGATTGATTACTCTGCTTGGAACAACCCGACGTAAACGCATCCCAATTAAAGTGAATATACTTACCTTAACCCCTGCCGCTAATGCACTAATCCAGAGTGCAACTGGTACGAATGTAAATAATATCGCTATTGCAATAATAATAACAGCAATAATAATTAACGGTATAATCGTTTCTAAATTCATCCAAATTCCTCCCATATGATCTATTTTTTAGATAACTTCTTTCACAACAACCCGAATTCCCTCTGCTTTTATGACTTTTATCGGTTTGTCTTTGTCAATAAAACTTCCTTCTGTTACAATATCTATCCTTTCATCATTAAACAATCCAATGCCAGAAGGACGCAATGGTGTTACTGCAACACCTTCTAAACCAATTAATTCTAAACGACCTACAGATGATACATAGCCAAGCTCTGTTGTTGTCTGATCCCGCAAAATAATATGTTTAAAAACACCTTTATCCAGACCAATTCTTCTAAACAAAATTACACCAACAATGATTGCGACAATAAAGGCGATTGCTATACTCATCGCCATATGGCTAATACTATAGCCCGACATGAACAACGACCCTAATATTGCAGCAGTTCCTAGTAAGCCAACAATTCCACCGGGTATAAAGAGCTCAAGGATAATCAATCCAATACCAAGAAGGAGTAATATTACTGCTTCCATTCCTGCTAACCCTGCGACAATATGTCCATAGAAAAATAATAGTAGTGCAATAATCCCCATTATTCCTGGAACCCCAAAACCAGGTGAATATAATTCAACGATAAGTCCTAAGCTAGCTACAGATAACAGGATTGGAATTACTATCGGATTCGTGATGAACCTTGCAATTTCATCCGCAATCGTTGGTTTTATTTCCACAATAGTTGCGCCAGATAAACCTAGCTCATGTAATAGCTCCACCCTATCATTGACAATTCCATCTGCATAACCTACTTCCAATGCCCGATTTGGTCCCAATGTTAGATACTCCCCACTAGGTGCGTCGTATTCTGGAAGATCAATAGTAGGATCTGCCATTGCAGCTGCATAAAGCGGATTTCTTCCCTTCGATTCTGCAGCACTTCGCATCGCAGCAAGCCAGGCAGATTGTGCTTTATCATTAGCAGCATTTCCATCACTCGTGATGACACCTCTCGCCCCCATTGTTGCATTAGGCTTGAAGTATATATAATCCATATGTAACGCGATGTATGAACCAGCAGAAAGTGCTTCATGTACAATGAAGGATGTTGTAGGGATGTCAATACTCTGTAGCAGTTCACCAATTTGTCCCGCTGAATCGACTCTGCCTCCGGGTGTATCAATTTCGAAAATGATATGATCTGCTCCTGATTCAATCGCTTCCTTGACAGTTCGGGTTAGAAATCCTTCTAATCCACGCTCAACTTCTCGTTCAATCGGGATTACATAGACTGTTTTTCCACTATCATCATCATTTTCCGCCTGAATTAAAATTAAGTTCGTTTGAAATGCCATGAAAGTAACCGCAATTATTAGAATACTCATTGTAATTCTTTTACCTGGCATTATTTATCACCCCCTTTTTGCTTCTGCTTAACTAATATTACGAACAAAATATGAAATGGTTTCATTTTTATTAGCATAAGAACAACTTTCATCATTGAGGGCATGATGAATATGCAGGTAAACTACTAACACTATCTAGATAGTATCATAATCAACCGGTCAGCGAAACAAATAACAACATATTCAGTTGAACGAACAATTACATACGGGATAAAATAATGAAAAGGTCCTTATTAATTACAATAAGGACCTTTTCATAACGTTAATTTAATTGTTGTAATACAAGTTCATTTATTTGAGAGCCATCTGCCTTACCTTTTACCTTAGGCATAACTGCGCTCATCACTTTACCCATATCTTTCTTGGATGTAGCATTAACTTCCTGAATCGCTTGCTGAACAATTACTAATAAATCTTCCTTAGTAAGTTGTTCGGGCATATATGCTTGAACAATAGTAAGTTCATTTTCAACCTTGTTAACAAGATCATCGCGTCCAGCTTTTTTAAATTCATGGAGGGAATCTTTACGTTGTTTAACCTCTCGTGACAAAATTGTTAATTCTTCATCTTCTGAAAGTGTCGCTTTACCTAGATTGATTAATTCATTTTGTATGGAAGCTTTGACCATACGGATAACACTGAGGGTCTCTTTGTCTCTCTGTTTCATCGCTTGCTTCATATCTTGATTTAATCTATCAAGTAATGACATTTAAATGCACCCTCTTTAGAATTTACGTTTTCTAGCTGCCTCAGATTTCTTCTTACGTTTAACGCTAGGTTTTTCATAGTGTTCACGCTTACGATATTCCTGTAGTGTACCGCTTTTTGACACACTACGTTTAAAGCGACGAAGAGCATCTTCAAGAGACTCGTTTTTACGAACGCGAGTTGTATTTGACATGCTAATTTCCCTCCCTCCGAAGCATAAAACAAGATTATACAGACATATGCATTCAATTATCATATGCCTGTTTAAAGTATAATATATTCTTACTTATAGGTCAACAAAATATTTTGATAGCAATTATTCTGAAAGAAGCAAGGATCAATAATCAGATGAATCCCCGCTGCCATTCACAATTGCAATTCCTGCACTAGCACCAATTCTAGTGGCACCAGCAGCAATCATTGCTTTTGTTGCTTCAAGGTCACGAACACCTCCAGATGCCTTTACACCCATCTCAGTTCCTACTGTTTCACGCATTAATTTAACATCCTCGATCGTTGCACCGCCACCAGAAAAACCAGTGGATGTTTTTACAAAATCTGCGCCTGCTGCTTTTGCTAATTCACACGCTTTAACTTTTTCATCGTCCGTTAATAGAGAAGTTTCGATAATTACTTTGACAAGTGCCTTTTCTTTTGCAGCGTTAACTACTGCAGCAATATCTGCTTCCACAACATCATAGTTAGCCGATTTCAGTTCACCGACATTGATAACCATGTCAACTTCATCTGCACCGTCTTTAATCGCTTGTTCTGTTTCAAATACCTTTGTATTCGTAGATGATGCACCTAATGGGAAACCAATAACGGTACATACTTTAACAGATGTATGTTGCAACTCTTCATGACAATATGGAACCCAGTATGGATTCACACAAACTGAAGCAAATTCATATTCTTTTGCTTCATCTACAATTTGTTTAATTTTTTCTTTTGTTGTTTCAGGCTTTAATTGTGTATGATCGATATATTTTGCTAATTTTTTGTCCAATTCCTTCATTCCCTTCTATTTAATTCAAATTATACATTATTACCGTTCAATTCCTCAAAATGATAGGATAAACTTGCCAATACATATAATGAAGCCGTTTCTGTTCGTAATATTCTTGGCCCAAGCCTTACAGAATTAAAGCCGTACTGCTTTAATTGCGCTGCCTCCTGATCAGAAAACCCACCTTCTGGACCAATACAAACGAGAACACGTTGTTTAGGAGCAATCCGATTTACGATTTCAGCGAATGACTGATGTGCCTCCACCTTTGCTTCTTCTTCATAGGCAAAAATTTTCACATCATAGTTTGTTGATTCATTGATTAACTCTAGTATCGTTAATGGTAACGTAACTTCTGGAATTTTATTTCGATGACTTTGTTCACTCGCTTCTTTTACAATTTTCGCAAAACGAGTCAATTTCTTTTCTGTTTTCTTCCCGTCCCACACAACAATAGAACGGTCCATTTTAACTGGGATAAACGCATGTGCACCGAGTTCTGTCCCTTTTTGTAAAATCAGTTCAAATTTATCGCCTTTAGGTAATCCTTGCGCAATTGTGACGTCAATCGGCAACTCCACTTCTTCATGTTTCCATTCAATCACAATGGCGGCAACATAATGTTGATCAAGCAATGTGATTTCACAAATCGCTGCGCTGCCGTTTTCATGATTACAAATAATTTGATCGCCGACCTTATTACGCATTACACGGGTAATATGATGTGCGTCATCACCTTTAATCCTTACTTCATTACCTTCCCAATCTGTTTGCGGAATAAAGTAACGCTGCATAGTCTGCACCTACTTTTAATCAATTCAATACGATATTAGAGGGTTTTCTTCGCAATAATGGAAATCCAATCTTCCATTTCATTAATTGCAAGAATCTCAAAGCCACTCTCTTTCAGGCGATCAAATACAAGTTGTTTTTTACCTTGAATAATACCAGAAGTAATAAATAGACCTCCGTCTTCAAGGTTGTCCCATGCCTCATCAACAAAACGAACAATAATTTCCGCTAAAATGTTAGAAACGATAATATTTACCTTTTTATTTACCTGATCCAACAAGTTATTTTGCTTTGCAATGATTTTATTGTCTACTTTGTTGATTTTTGCATTAATCGTCGTACTTTTAATTGCAATGTCATCTAAATCGAATGCATGTACTTCACTTGCGCCAAGCAGTACGGATGCAATACTTAAAATACCGGAGCCACTCCCGACATCAATTACGGTATCTCCTTCTTTTAAATATGCTTCTAACGCTTGAACACTAAGTACCGTTGTTGGATGTGTACCAGTACCGAATGCCATACCGGGATCCAGTTCAATAATAATTTCATCACTATCTACTGGGGTATACTGTTCCCATGTCGGAGTAATGGTAATCTTCTCAGAAATCTTTGCCGGTTTATAATACTTTTTCCACGCAGTCGCCCATTCTTCTTCATGCACTTCACTTAATGTTACATGGTTTTGGCCGATATCTATATCGTAAACCAATAAATTATTAATCGCCTGTTTAATTTCTGCGACAGTTTCTCCTAAGAAACTATTCATTGGCAGATACGCCTTAATTCGTACCCCTTCATCTGGAAAATCATTTGGATCTAGTTCATAAATCTCTCCAAACGGGGTATCTTCCATATTCACTAATTCTAATGGCTCTTCAATTACAAGACCACTTGCACCTGTTTCATGTAAAATATTAGAAATTGGCTCAACTGCTTCATTTGTTGTGTGAATACAAATTTCAGACCATTTCAAGCTGCTTCCTCCTTTCATAATGATGGTTCATATATGTAGACGACGTTGCGATTGCAACGATCGTTAATCATTATTTTTAAATGCGTTTTTAAACTTTTGGAAGAAAGAACCATCTTGCTCATCTGTCGACTCATTCCCACCAATTTCATTGAATTCACGTAATAATGATTTCTGTTTATCAGTTAAGTTAGTAGGTGTCATTATTCTAACTTTAACATATTGATCCCCTTGACCGCGTCCACGAACATTTGGCGCACCTTTTCCTCTTAAACGGAAGGTTTTACCAGTTTGTGTTCCTGCTGGCACTTTAAGCTTAACTTTTCCATGGACAGTTGGCACTTCCATTTCATCTCCAAGTGCTGATTGCGCAAAGGTTATAGGTAATTCACAATAGATATTATCCCCATCACGTTCATAAAATTCATGGGATCTAATTTGGATTACAACAAATAAGTCTCCTGCTGGTCCACCGTTCAGACCCGCTTCCCCTTTTCCTGAAACACGAATTTGTTGTCCTTCGTCGATGCCCGCTGGGATATTAATGTTGATCTTCTTATTCTTTTTAATTCTTCCACTACCACCACATGTATTACATTTTTCAGGAATAATTTTACCTGTTCCTTGACAATAATGACAGACTCTTCGATTTACTACTTTCCCGAATGGTGTGTTCTGTTCTTGGTTCAATTGACCTGAACCATTACAGTGTGAACATGTTTGTGCTTTCGTACCTGGCTTTGCACCAGTACCGCTACAAGTATCACAGTTCTCCTCTTTCGGAATATTAATATCAACCTGTTTTCCAAAAATTGCTTCTTCAAAATCTAATACCATTGTATATTGAAGATCTGCACCTTTCGCTGGGGCATTTGGATCACGTCTTCTTCCACCACCGCCGCCACCAAAGAACATATCAAATATATCACCAAATCCACCGAAGTCTTGTGCTCCACCAAATCCGCCAAAGCCTTGACCACTTGCGCCAGCATGACCAAATTGATCATATTGTGAACGTTTTGTATCATCACTTAACACTTCATATGCTTCTTTTACTTCGATAAATTTTTCTTCTGCGCCTTCTTCTTTATTAACATCTGGATGGTATTTTCTTGCTAGCTTTCGATATGCCTTCTTTATTTCTTCCGGTGTTGCATTTTTTTCTATTCCGAGTACTTCATAATAATCTCGTTTACTCAACTTTCATCACTCTCCCGATACACGATTGCATAAGTTTAATAATAGCATCTTTTATTCATTTAAAGCAAATGAGGTATAAACTTGGATTTTATCCAGCTTTAAAGGGTCGATCAATGACGCACCTGTTAGCTATGAATGCCATTCGAGAAAAAAGTCAAAGTCAAGAGAATCCTGACTTTGACTCATTCATAGCTTAGGAAATTATATAAATATTAGTGTGGATCATCTTTAACTCATTATTTGCCATGTACAGAGCAAAAGCTAAAGCGTTGGCGCTATTTTACTCACCTTATGACAATCTAAGTCAACATTGAATCGCCTATGCTTTTGTTCTGTTCATCAAAAGTCGATGTTATTTATTATCTTTATCGTCATCGACTTCTTGATAATCTGCATCAACCACATCATCATTTTGTGAAGCTGAATCATCTTGTGCGCCCTCAGCGTTTTGTTGTGCTTGTTGAGCTTGTTGTTCATATAGCTTCACTGATAATTGTTGTACTTGCTCTTGTAATGCTTCTTTTTTCGCTTTGATTTGCTCAACGTCGCCAGACTCTAATGCTGTCTTTAACTCCGTTTTCGCCGCTTCAGCTTTTTGTTTGTCATCTTCTGAAACTTTATCAGCTAAATCTTTAATTGTTTTATCTGTTGTAAAGATTAATTGATCTGCTTCATTACGAAGATCAATTTCTTCACGACGTTTCTTATCATCTTCTGCATTTTCTTCAGCTTCTTTAATCATCTTTTCTACTTCTTCATCTGATAAGCCTGAAGATGATTTTATTGTAATGGATTGTTCTTTGTTTGTTCCTAAATCTTTCGCACGAACATTAACGATACCATTTGCATCAATATCGAAGGTTACTTCAACTTGAGGTACGCCTCTTGGTGCTGGTGGAATATCCGTTAATTGGAAACGACCCAAAGTTTTATTATCTGATGCCATTTCACGTTCTCCTTGAAGGACATGAATATCTACAGCCGTTTGATTATCAGCAGCAGTTGAGAATACTTGTGAATGACTTGTTGGGATCGTTGTATTACGTTCGATTAATTTAGTAAATACAGAACCCATTGTTTCAATACCTAATGAAAGTGGTGTAACGTCTAATAATAATACGTCCTTAACATCACCTTGAAGTACGCCGCCTTGAATTGCTGCACCTAATGCAACTACTTCATCCGGATTTACGCCTTTGGAAGGTTCTTGTCCAAGTTCACGTTTAATTGCTTCCTGTACAGCGGGAATACGTGTTGAACCACCAACTAAAAGAACTTTATTAATTTCGCTTTTTGAGAGTCCAGCATCTGATAATGCTTTACGAGTTGGAATCATTGTTCTTTCAACTAATTCTCCTGATAATTCTTCAAATCTCGCGCGAGTTAGTGTTAATTCTAAATGTAATGGTCCTGCTTCCCCAGCAGTGATAAATGGTAATGAAATTTGCGTTTGAGAAACACCTGATAGATCTTTTTTCGCTTTCTCAGCAGCATCTTTCAAACGTTGTGTAGCCATTTTGTCTTTAGAAAGGTCGATCCCGTTTTCTTTCTTAAATTCTTGTACCATATAATCGATGATTACTTGGTCAAAATCGTCTCCACCTAGGCGATTATCACCTGCAGTTGCAACAACCTCAAATGTACCATCACCAATATCTAAGATTGATACGTCAAAGGTACCACCACCAAGGTCATATACTAAAATTGTTTGATCTTGATCTGCCTTATCAATACCGTAAGCTAAAGCCGCTGCAGTTGGCTCGTTAATGATACGTTCTACTTCAAGACCCGCAATCTTACCAGCGTCTTTTGTTGCTTGACGTTCTGCATCATTAAAGTATGCAGGGACAGTGATTACTGCTTTATCAACTTTTTCACCAATATAGTCTTCTGCATATGATTTGATATGTTGTAAAATAATTGCAGATACTTCTTGTGGTGTATATTCTTTATCTTCTATTTTAACTTTATAATCTGTACCCATATGACGTTTAATTGATTGGATTGTGTTCGGGTTTGTGATTGCTTGACGTTTCGCAACTTCCCCGACTTGTCTTTCGCCATTTTTGAATGCTACAACAGATGGTGTTGTACGACTACCTTCTGGAGTAGGTATTACAACGGCTTCTCCACCTTCAATAACAGATACACATGAATTTGTTGTTCCTAAGTCAATACCAATAATTTTACCCATAATCCTGTTTCCTCCTTGACTACTGCCTCATTATTTATTTACTTTTACCATTGCAGGTCGTATTACTCGGTCTTTTAACAGATACCCTTTTTGTAATTCTTCTACAACAGTATTTGATGCAATACTTTCATCTTCAATCTGCATTACTGCATGATGTAAATTAGGATCGAACTCTTTTCCTTCTGTTTCAATGGGTTCTACACCTTGTGACTTCAATGCATCCTGGAATTGGCGATACACCATCGTTATCCCCTCAACCAAGTTAGAAGTTTCTGGTGTTGTTTCCACCTTTAATGCTCGCTCGAAATTATCGAGTGCCGGCAAGAGATCCACAACGACATCTTGTGATTTATATTTACGATCCGCATCTTTCTCTTTTTGTGAACGTTTCTTATAGTTATCAAACTCTGCTTGTAATCTTAGCAAACGCCCATATACTTCATCTTTTTCTTGCTTTAACGCTTCAATTTGCTTATTGGTTAATTCCTGATCGTTCATAGATTCTTCTTTTTCATCTGAAACAGCGTCAATCACTTCTTCCTGTTCCAAGGCTTCATCTTGTATTTTTTCTTTGTTTTCTTCCAAATTTGCCACCTCCAAAATCACTAAGTAAAACTATAACACGAATAATCATCGAAATAAAATTTCACCGCAAAAAAGTGGTAGGCGGGTTTGCTCCCACCTTACCGCAGTTTTCGTTATGGCATTATTTCTTATTCATCTAATTGATACCATTTGTATAGAGCATTTGTCATTTCCATTGAAAGACCATCTAATAATGAAATCACTTTTCGATATTCCATTCTTGTTGGACCAATTAAAGCAATGGTTCCCATTTGATCATTATTCAATTGATAGGAAGCAGTGATAAGACTTAAATCTTTAATTGCCTCAACTTCGTTCTCATTGCCAATCGTAACTTTGATCCCATGCTGCGAATTTCTTAGAAGGTTAACCACTTCATTTTCATTTTCCATCATCGTGAAGAAGGTACGTATTTTACCAACATCATTAAATTCTGGTTGCATTAAAATATTTGATTTACCGCTTATATATAACTTAACCGGATGATCATAAACGAAGATTTCTTGTAAATATTCATATGAACGATCATAATCGCGAATATACATTTTCATCAATTGTGCAACCTCATGATGAAAAATTTCATTCAAGCGGACAATTGGTACACCTGTTAAGCGGTCATTTAAAATATTTACCATTTTCTCCATATCTGATGGATTAATCACAGTTGGCACTTTAAATGATCGATGCTCCACATGCCCTGTATCTGTAATTAAAATAGCTACAGCAGTTTGTGGAGATAGTGTAACAATTTGTAATTGCTTCAGCTTTGTTTCCATTAACTCTGGTCCTAAAATAATGGATGTATAATTCGTAAGCTCAGATAGAATCTCCGCTGACATTTGAACGATTTGTTCAAACTCATAAAAACCTTCTTCAATAATGCTTTTAATGATTTTCACATCTTTATGCAATGGATTTGGAGCAATTAAATGATCTACATAATAGCGATATCCCAATTCAGAAGGGATACGGCCTGATGAGGAATGTGTTTTTTCTAAAAAACCCATCTCTTCTAAATCTGCCATCTCGTTTCTAATTGTCGCAGCACTATATGGTATTGTTCCTTTCTTGGAAATTGCTCGTGAGCCGACTGGATGAGCCGTCTCGATGAATTCATCAATAATAACCTGTAATATCAATAGCTGCCTTTCTGTCAACATGATGTTCACCTCTGTTAGCACTCGAGTGACTTGAGTGCTAATACTATTATTATAGTATCAAATTCTCGTTTTTAGGTCAATAATCTTGACCTAAATCCCTACTAAGTCGGAATCTTCTAACATAAATTTCTCGAACACTTGATTCGCTAATAACATTCCTTTGTCTGTTAATTGGATTGTTGTTTCTGACTCCTTTAGTAACTCATGGTCGACAAGGTCCGTAATCTCCAGCTTGTACAATTTTTCTGGTGGGAAACCATATTTCTGTGTAAAAGATTGTTTATTGATCCCAGCTATTTTTCTTAATCCTAAAAACATTTCTTCCTCTAATTTTTCCTTCAGTGTAATTTCTTCGGTTTGTAATATTGGTCTTCCACTAGTCATTGCTTCTTTCTTGTATGCTGGCAATGGTCTTAAATTCGTTATCCGCTGATCCGGTAAGTATCCATGCGCCCCCGCGCCAAAACCATAATAATAGCCGTTGCTCCAATAGGTTAAATTATGTTTACTTTCATATCCTGGTTTCGCAAAGTTACTTATTTCATATTGGCGGACACCATTTGCTTTCATCGTTTGTTTTAAAATTTCATACATGGTTATTTCATCATCTTCTGAAGGACGGTGGAGTAGTCCTTTCTTATGGCGCTGGTAAAATACTGTCCTTGGTTCGATTTGAAGGCCGTATGTTGCATAATGCGGTAAATTAAATGCGAGTACCTCATCCAATGATTGTTTAAATTGATCTACCGTCTGATTGGGCAAAGCATAAATCAGATCTAAGCTAATATTGGAAAACTGATGTTTTGTTAATAAATCTACCGTATGATACACATCACTGACACGATGTATTCTTCCCAATTCCGTAAGTAATTTATCATCCATAACTTGTACACCAAAGGAAATACGCGTTATACCAAAGTCTTTCAGTAATTTTGTTTTTTCATCATCGATGTCTCCTGGGTTTACTTCAATGGTGAACTCTTCACAGCTCGCAATATCAAATTTCGTATCAATAATCGTGAGCAATGAACGTAATTGCTGTAAATTAAGCGCAGATGGCGTTCCCCCGCCAATGTAAATTGTTCTTATTTTATTCTTTGTTCCTGCAATATTCGTATTGATTTCATTTGCCAATGCCTCTATGTACTCTGTGGCGAGTTTTTCATTATAAAAGTATTTAACAAAATCACAGTAATGACACATTTGCTGGCAAAACGGAATATGAATATAGACAGATTGTACCTCGTTCATATATTTTTGCTCCTTACATATATACTTAGATAGCTTCGTCATCCATAAATAAAATATTAATCATATCGATTGTCGTTATTTAGAAAAAATGCGACACAACTTGTGGTGTGACTGCTCATTGGCCAGTCGCTCCAGAAATACACTACGCTGGGGAAAGTGCAAAATCTATCACAAAGAATAACTATCGCTAACAATCGAATTTGAGCGTGACAAAAGATTGGTATTAAAGATTGAATAGCAACTACTGTCCAAAATTGAAATCATAATTAACGATTGTTCGCAGTATATCCCAAATAAATGCTATACTCATTATCTTTTTTTAACAACATGTCTCATTGACGGGACATGTAACTTCTAAATCATTTTTAGGAAAGCCCTTTATAAATAGAGTACGGGGGAGCTTTAGCAAATGAATGCTTGTAAGCTCCCCCACAAATTGATTTAATCATCATTCATTTGTAATACAGCCATAAATGCTTCCTGTGGTACTTCTACAGAACCGACCATTTTCATTCGTTTCTTTCCTTCTTTTTGTTTCTCTAATAATTTACGCTTTCGAGAAATATCTCCACCATATAATTTCGCGGTTACGTCTTTTCTGACTGCTTTAATAGTAGACCTTGCTACAATTTTATTGCCTATTGCTGCTTGAATTGGTACTTCAAATTGTTGTCTAGGTATTAGTTCTTTCAACTTTTCAACAATTTGTTTTCCGCGGTGGAATGCGAAGTCGCGGTGAACAATGAACGATAACGCATCAATTGTGTCACCATTAAGTAAGATATCCATCTTCACTAGATTTGACCGCTGATAGCCAATCATCTCGTAATCGAAGGATGCATATCCCTTCGTATTCGATTTCAATTGATCAAAGAAATCATAAACAATTTCTGATAGTGGAATATTATAAATAACATTTACACGAATATCATCCAGATATTGCATATCAACAAAAGTGCCGCGTTTTTTCTGTGAAATTTCCATTACCGCACCAACATATTCGTTCGGTACCATGATGGTTGCTTTTACATACGGTTCGCGAATTTCCTGAATGGATTGTGGATCCGGCATACTTGCGGGATTATCGATTGTGATCGTATCACCATTCGTTGCCACTACTTCTAATATTACACTTGGTGCAGTCGTAATTAAGTTAATATCAAATTCACGTTCGATCCGCTCTTGGATTATTTCCATATGGAGTAATCCTAAGAAACCACATCTAAATCCAAAGCCTAATGCTTGTGATGTTTCTGGTTCATATTGTAATGCTGCATCATTTAATTCCAATCGTTCAAGCGCTTCTCTTAAATCATTATAATCATTGGAATCGACTGGATATAATCCGCAATATACCATTGGATTTAATTGGCGATATCCTGGAAGTGCTTCTGTAGCTGGACGACTTGCATTTGTAATCGTATCGCCAACATGGGTATCACTAACATCCTTCATCGACGCAGTAATATAGCCAACATCCCCAACCAATAATTCGTTTCTCGGTGCGATTTTCGGTGTAAATACCCCCACTTCATTCACTTCGAATTCCTTACCTGTCGCCATCATTTTAATTTTATCGCCGACTTTTACAGAGCCCTCTTTAATACATACATAGGCAATTACACCACGGTATGAATCATATAAAGAGTCAAACACTAGCGCTTTCAGTGGCTCATCTGGATCACCTTTTGGTTCAGGAACAACCTCAACGATGCGCTCTAAGATTTCATCTATTCCAATATTTGCCTTAGCTGATGCTAAAATAACATCATCCTTATCAATACCTAAAATATCTTCAAGTTCCTGCTTCACCCGCTCTGGATCTGCACTTGGTAAATCAATTTTATTAATAACAGGAATAATTTCCAACTCATTTTCCATTGCAAGGTACACATTCGCCAATGTCTGTGCTTCAATTCCTTGCGCAGCATCGACAACTAGGATTGCTCCTTCACATGCAGCAAGACTTCGTGACACCTCATATGTAAAATCGACATGTCCAGGTGTATCGATTAAATGGAAGATAAATTCTTCGCCGCTCTTACTTGTATATTGAAGCTGTACAGCATTTAATTTAATTGTGATGCCTCTTTCACGCTCTAAATCCATTGCATCAAGCAGCTGTTCTTTCATTTCTCGTTTCGTTACGGTTTGTGTATTTTCCAAAATTCGATCTGCAAGTGTCGATTTTCCATGATCAATATGTGCGATGATCGAAAAATTACGTACATTACGATGCTTATTCCCCATTCTTGCTGTTCACTCCTACATGTTATTTCAAGGATAATTAATATGATGATTATAGCAATAGAATCAAGGATATTCAATGATAATAATCCGCTAAAAAAATATTTGAGCAATTTGATAAAGAACCTCGACAACAATTTCATAGAACCCTGTTACTGCTCCTTCAAGAAATGAAGCAACTTTAGGGATAAGATGGTCCTGTTTACCCATCTCCATTATATTTCCAGTTACTACTTCACTCACAACCTCTGACTCCGTTACAATGGGTTCTTGCTTTATTGTTGTTTGTTCAATGTTTTCAGTTGTTTCGTTGTTCATAGTAATCAGATTTCGGTCGGTACCATATAGTGTGCCAGCGAGAAAAAAAACAGCAAGTAATAGGATAACAATAAATGTGCGTACCATCGATTCTACCTCCTATTGGGCTGCATTTACTGCTTCCGCATCCCAGTAATAATCACTAAACACTTCTGCTACAGCGTCTGCTGAACGATACAATTCCTCTAATGTATTGTCCACACCACCAAACTCAATTAACATTGCATTGTCCGTTAAATCCTGATTATAGACGCCATTACTACCGGGACCTCCCTTAGAAAGTACGCCTCTACTTAAACCAGGATATTTCTTTTCTATCAATTGATCCAGTTTTGTAGCTAATTCAGTGTTTTTATTGAAATTCTTACTATCACTTCCGACTACAAAAATGATTCTCGCATAGGATTCACCATTAATTTCCTTCGTCGTAACCTCTCGTCTTTGTGAGTCACGATGTAAATCAAATACATATTCGATTTCCTTATTCGACGCAACTGCCGCTTCCACCACTTCTCGGGATGCATCATAAGATTGCCAATACTCCATTCCTTTTTTGTTCAATATCAGACCAATATCCGTATTGTCTACTTGGGCGCCAACCCCTTTTGCTTCAAGTGCTTTCGCAAGGCGGTCACTGACATTGGTAATATTTACCTCCTGGTGAAAGGCACTATCCGAATTGGCTACATCTGGTAGATAAGGTAAGAAGGATTCACGATTATGCGTATTGTAAATGTAAACGACGTCACGATTACCGGTAGTAGGTGCGGAACTCGACGTGTCTTTCTCAATTTCCTCCCCTTTTGTAGTATCCTCATCAATCACAGCTACTCTGTCTTGTAGAATCTCCTCTAAAGGTGCAGAAGACTCGATTGGAAAATTCGTATAATCCGTTCCTACTCCAGCAATTAATGTGTCTTGATCAAATGAAGAGAAACCCGGGATTTCATTTCTTAGTAAACTCCGCGGATCATTTGGCTTTAAGCTCGTTGCAACCTGAAAGAGAATGGTTGAAAGACTTGGCAACTTACTCTCCTCTAATAGCGTTTGTTTGAATGCTCTATTTTCCATACCAATTAAATTCATAAAGATAGAGGAATCGATATCACTTGTGAAATTTGCAATTGTTTTCGATGAAAATCGGTATGTTGGTTGTACCGTTGTAAGTAAACCAATGACCACAAAAAGAACGACAATACTGATAAGATATATTCCACCTTTTTTATAGAAAAGCTTCCCATTATTATTTTGGTACTGCTTCTTTTTTAACTGCATGATTCCACCCTTTCTAAAAATCACCCATATTAAAATCTATGAGTGACGGTTAAAAGGTAGAACTAAAAACATTATGAATGATGATTATTTAATAGAGCAGCGTTATCTTGTGTACGATGCAAAATTTTCGACATCCACCTTTTGGTGAAGTGCCGCATTAATCCCGTTTGCTATTACATTTGACATATCAATCATGAAGCCGTCCACCTCTTTAGGTGTAACCATTAAATTATGTCCAATTGGGGTTAATACCTCATCGATTAACTTTCTTTTTTCGTCTTCTGATAGAGTTCCGACAATTCCTAGAAAGGTTTTTCGCTTATTTTCATCAGGAAGATCTTCTTCTGTAAACTTTTTCTCACCAAATGATAGCCCAGCTGGTGCGAGTGATTTGGATGGTCGATCCTTCTCATTCCATTCCCTTCCGAAATGCTTTAGGATGAAATCTATCGTATCACTAGTAATTGTAACGGCATCGACAACGGTAGGAACTCCAATAGCAATCACCGGGATACCAAGGGTTTCAATGCTGATTTCCTTCCGCTTATTACCCACACCTGATCCTGGATGAATTCCAGAATCAGATAGCTGAATCGTTTCATTGACACGTTCGATTGATCTTGAAGCAAGTGCATCAATCGCGATGACAAAGTCAGGATTGAATTTCTCAACAATACCATGGATAATATCACCTGTTTCAATTCCCGTTACCCCCATTACACCAGGAGTAACCGCAGCCACCGGTCGATATCCTTCACTTACCGTTTCATAATTAAGTTTAAATAAGTGGCTTGTGACGAGTACTTTCTCTACTGTCATTGGTCCAAGAGCATCTGGGGTCACATTCCAATTCCCGAGACCGACAATTAATCCGGTACTATTCTCTGCGATGTTATTTTTAGCTATTAATTGTTCCAGTTCCTTTGCCAAGATTCTAGCTGCAGCCTCTTGTCTCGCAGTATCTTGTTTCTTTACACCATCCGCATAAATCGTAATGTATGTACCTTCTTTTTTACCTAATAATTTTGCACCTTCCGCATCAATCTCGACATAGGAGATCCTGACATCCTGCTCTGCTCTTTCTTTAAATGTTACACCTTTAATCTGGCTCTCCTGTTTTTCTTCCGACTCCACATACATATCTCTTGCTTCTACCGCCAAATCTGTTCTAACTTGGTATGCCTTGTTTCTATCTTCCATTTCTAACGCACTCCTTCGTTTTATTATTTGGCTCAATTCCTAATGAATGTTGCACTTACCGTATCTGCTAAATATACCGCGAAATTACTTAGGATGATTCTTGTTTGCCGAAATGCGGCAG
Organism: Oceanobacillus arenosus; assembly: GCF_003369575.1. Classification (GTDB taxonomy): domain Bacteria; phylum Bacillota; class Bacilli; order Bacillales; family Amphibacillaceae; genus Oceanobacillus; species Oceanobacillus arenosus. The sequence goes on from NZ_PIOC01000014.1 coordinate 258,140, forward strand.
CGAAAATCAACTAATGCAGTCACCTTAAAACATGTTGGCAATCGGTTTACTAATATAGCAACAAGTATTTTGAAAACAGCCTATTGTTAATCTTAGAATGGTCAACTTAGGAAAAAACATACAAATTCATCGATTAAATGATAAAAGTATTGAAATCATGAGGTTCCTTTGGTAAAATAACTTTTGTCCACTTTAATGTAATTGCATATATTCCTAGTTCGTACTAGCGAATATTTATCTATGCTAAAAATTAATTTGAATTATTTCCTTTTTAGGAGGTGAAAAAATGGCTAATATTAAATCAGCAATCAAACGTGTTGAAATTAACGAAAAGAAACGTGTGCTAAACCAATCTAAAAAATCAGAAATGCGTTCAGCAATCAGAAACGTTGAAAAATTTGTTGAAGCAAACGACGTTGAAAGCGCAAAAGTTGCATTGAAAAATACAACGAAACAAATTGACAAAGCTGTTCAAAAAGGACTTATCCATCAAAACAGTGGTAACCGTCAAAAGTCTCGTCTAACTAAGAAAGTTAATAACTTAGGCGCATAATAAAAAAAACGATCCGTTATTGGATCGTTTTTTTTTGCTTATTATTTGATTAAATCAAATAATAAAAGTTCAAATGCAAGCCCCTTCTCCATTTTCCCCTGCTTCATTGTCTGATCTGCATCTGCTAGCCTAATCATAATGTTTTCTAATTTCTCAGTAGAAAATTTATTTTCTCTGCTTAATGCAATTTTAATGACATATGGGTGGAGGCCCAATTGTTTTTGCATCTGAAATTGTGAGTACCCCTTTAATTTCAACAGCTTAACACGAAGAATTGTCCTGAACTGAAATGCGAGTAATCCAATCAAGGCAATCGGCTCTTCTTTCATCTTTTCAAGATCCTTAAAAATCGCGATTGCTTTATATAAATTTCTATCGATCACTGCATCAACGAGTCGTAGTGCTGAGCTGTTCGAAGTTGGAGCAATTAACTTCTCGGCAATTTCCATTGTTACGATTCCATTTTCCCCTACATATAAGGCGATCTTTTCCAGCTCTTCCTTTAATAAACGAAGGTTCGTCGAGAGCTCTGTTTCAAGCAAATCATATACGTCATTTTCTAGTGTAATTCTCAAATCATCTGCGAGCATTTTAATCCATTTGGCTACTTCTTTGTCCTTAATTGGCTCGCAATTTGCGACAACAGTATTTTTCTTCAATAATTTACTAATCTTTTTCCGTTCATCAATCTTTTCATATGGGGCAATAAGCACAAGAATTGAATAGTCCACAGGGTTTTCGATATACTTTGCGAACGCTTCTAAATCATGCTCAAATGGTAATTTATCTGGTTTTGCCTTTAAAAACACAGGGTTAGATGCGATGATTAGCTTTGTTCCACCAAAAAATGGATAGGTTTCAGCATCAGCGACTACTTCTTGAATCGACGTTTCTTCTAAATCATAAGTAAATAAGTTCACTCGATCGTTCTTCAAAATATTTGCAATCATCTGTGTTCGTAAACGGTCAGTAAAATATGCTTCCGATCCATACAAAAAATAAACAGGTGCGAATTGTTGTTTCTTTACTTGCTTCATTACTTCCATAAAAGACATTATTTTTCACCTCAAACGTGTATATCATTAATGGTAAAGCGGAACATCGAGAATAGCAAGCAATAATTAGCGGGAAGCCTTCTTCAACAGAAAGCTTCCCGCTAGTTTCTATATAAACGTTCAACAACAAGCCCTCGAAACGAGTTGTCAAACGAAATTTTATTAGGCATAGTTTACGCTAACTAAGTAAAAGTATCGCAGTTAAGTTTTACTATTAATGGGGAAATAATCGAAGTTAACCATTTAATACAGATAGAAAGAAATTCATTTTTCATTCAATGGTGGATTTTTTTTTGAATTTACTTTATACTATGATTGATATAGGAGGGGTAGATATGAACGAATTTGAGAAAGATCCACAATCCAAAGGAAATGACGTAGTAGATTCCATTCACGGATTTGTTTGGCCATTTCTTTTCTTTGTTTTCATTTTCGCAATTGGGGTAGTAATTAGCGTTGTTGGACATTAGATATCTCTACATAGGACGATTTATTTGAAAGGGACTGTAAGCGCAGTCTCTTTTTTAGTTGCTTTGGAAACTATAAAATTTGGACGTTGTGGATAACTTAATTACCGAGGATAGCCACGTCCTGTGGGGCGCAGTCCGTACACAGCTCAAACGGGCGCTTCAGCTTTTGTTCTTAATAAAATTCCCTTATACCACGTCCAGCTATTAATTACAACAATATATTCTATGGTAAGTACGTGAAGAATGTTCCCTTATTGTTCTTAAATCGATACTGGACTGCACCATCGGTATCTGTACGTAAGACTAAGCTTCCCACTGCCGCTAGGGAATCCAATACCTCTTGTGTTGGGTGTCCATACGTATTATTTTCTCCGACCGAAATCAAGGCGGTATTGGGATTCACCTTTTGCAAAAATTCCGTATCACTTGATGTATTGCTCCCGTGATGTGCAACCTTTAATACATCCACCGTTAAATCTGGATATGTTTCGATTATCTCTTTCTCCTGCTGTTTACCAGTATCACCAGTAAACAACCAGCCCTTTCCACCCAAAATCGTATATAAAACGAGGGAATTCTCGTTTCCAGATTGATGGTTATAATTCGGTGCAATGACATGAAATGGTTGCCCCTGAAGTACTACAGAATCATTTCGAGTCACACGTTCAATCCTGATATTTTGCTTTTCAAATAGCTGCATTTCTTCACCAGTCAGTTGATAAAAGTCACTGACAATAATCCTTTCTATCTTAAAGTCTTCTACCATATACGGAACACTTCCAGCATGGTCGATATCCTCATGTGTTAAAAAGATTGCGTCAATCTTGTTAATGCCTCTTGAATATAAATAGGGTTTAATAATTTGCTTCCAAACGGTATTGGTTGCTTGCATATCATCAAAGTTAAACCTTGCCCCAGCATCGATCATGATAACCCCTTTTCGGTAAGGGAGCTCAATAACAAACGCATCTCCCTGTCCAATATCAAGCATCGTAACCGTACCAATTGGTGATAGATACGGACGAATTGCAACCAAGCAGATTAGAATAGACAACATTATGCTAAGAAGAAAGGATTGCCTTAATTTTTGGCGTGCTAGCCGGTCCATGAATGTAAAAAATAATACAAAGTAAATGATCGTGAATAGGATCGAGACAGCGCCTATAATAAACGGATAATCCGCAATCCCATCAATCCACCAGACAAAGTTGACGACATTGCTATGGATGTAAACAAATACAGAATCAATAATGTGAAGGAATGATTTTGGCAAAAAGGATAGGGGCAGCAAAATATACATCAATGGAATTGCAAATATAGAAAAGTATGGAACGATGATGACATTTAGTACAATTGATAAGGGCTGGAGCATCGAGAAATAGGAAAATTGCAACGGAATAATGATCATTTGTGAAACAAAGCTCATTTGTAATGTTTGCATGAGCAAATGATTCGTATCCGCAAGCAAGTCCCTTGAAAGCAATAGGCCAAAGGTGACAATAAATGATAACTGAAAACCAACATGATAAATAATATATTTATCAACAAGAATGAGGATAATAAATGTAATTGAAAGTACATCTGTAATACTGAATTTCAATTTAAATTCATTGATCAATATAAATAGCATCACCATGACACATGCACGCCAAACAGAGGGCTCACCACCAGCAAGAATTCCATAAACAGGCAGGAAAAGCAAGACGATGAATTGTGCTTTTTCTTTCGTTACAAGATTGAGCTTGATTAACAAGAAATATAGAAGCGCGAGCAGCAGTGCGATATTCGAACCAGATATTGCGATAATATGCGATAGGCCCCAGCTTTGAAATAATGCTACCGTGTCCTCCGGTAATTGGGAATCATCACCAAGTACTAATGAAGTTAACCATGAAGATGTATCCACACTTACTCTACTCTCGACGAAAGATATTAAATCTGAACGGAGTTGATAAAAGCGATGGATAATGCTTGACCCTTGACAATCGATTGCATCTAAGGAGTTTACGATAACTTGATGGGTAATTCCTTTTGATAATAGATATGCTTGATAATCAAATTGTCCAGGATTTCGGCTTGCATTCGGAAGCTCCAACTTTCCTTCTATCATACAGGATGCTCCATTTTTTAACATATAGAGTTCATTTTTGAAATCTGCTTGTTTGGAATTTGGTTTAGGAAAGAAAAGGATAAGAAGATTTGTATTCATCCGTTGTTCATGGAATGAAAATTCTATTTTTTTATCTGTGACTGACATATCACTTTTAATGCTGCCGATGAATTGTTGATTAGTACGTGAATTTACGTCTTCCATATCTGCTTGCATGTCAAGTTGAGGAAGATAGGATAGGAAAAAGAGGTAGGTGGTTAAGGAAAGAAGAAAAGGGATTTTCCTTAACCGACCATCATAATATAAATAGCCTAACCAAAGGAAGAGGCCAATAAAATAGAATGGGCTAAATTGGATTGATAAACAGGCCATGGCTCCAGAAATTGCAATAAAATGCCAATATCCTCTCAATTTTCTAGACCTGCCTAATGATTAGAAAATAGCTTTTCAGCTTCTTTCTTGTATTCCGTTATTTCATCTTTATCGATAATCGAATCATCTAATTTCTCAATTAACTGTTCTACAAGTGCTGCTTTCTTTTGATAGTTCGTATCAACCGCTAAGTAATTTAACTTTACTTTCTTTGTTTCTACTCCAGCCTCCTTAAATAGCTCTACCGCATATGAATGATTATGATAATCTTCAGCATAGTAAACAAATTTGATACCACTTTGAATCAGTTGTTTACAGCATTGGAGACATGGAAAATGAGTGACATAGATGGAGGCATTTTCTGTCGGCACACCAAATTTTGCGCATTGTAATAATGCATTTGCCTCCGCGTGAACCGTTCGTACACAGTGACCATCAATGACATAGCAGCCCTCATCAATACAATGCACACTGCCTGATACACTACCATTATATCCACCAGCGATAATCCGATTATCGCGAACGATTGTAGCACCAACCATCAATCTCGTACATGTGCTTCGAAGTGCTAATAAATGACTTTGCGCCATAAAATACTGATCCCAAGAGATTCTTCCCATATGATTACTCCCCTTTACATTGTCCCTATTAGTTTACATGCTATTGTGAAATTCCGTCAATTCGTGAAGGAAATCCAATCCATTCTTTCTTATACAAAGACTAATTGCTATACGATTATTGTTTTTACTAAGAACTTTTTTACTTATGGCACCTGGAGATTATCTTTCATATTCTCTAACGTTTTTTCGCCAATACCAGATACTTCAAGTAGATCTTCAACCGTTTGGAAAAATCCATGTTCATCGCGGTAAGCGATAATCGCTGCTGCTTTTGATGGTCCAATTCCATTTAAGCTTTCGATTTCCTCTTGAGTCGCATAATTTATCCTTATTTTTCCCGAATCATCACTTGTGCCACCTACCATCGTTGCCTGCTCGCCGATCTTTGGTATGACAAGGACCATTTCGTCTTGAACTTTTTGTGCAAGATTTACTCCAGTTTGATCTGCATCTGTCATGAACCCTCCCGCCTTTTGAATCACATCAATAACACGAGAATCGATATTGATTTCATAAACGCCTGGTTTAACTACAGCACCTTTCACATCTACGATTGCAATAGTGGTGTCACTCACTGTTTGTTCTGTTTTAAGCAAATCTCCACCTGTTTCTGCATCTACAGTAGTGATTACAGCGTTCAATTCCCCACCATCCTCTATTTCATCGTCATTTGTGAAGATGAGAAATAAAATAATGATAACGCCAACTATAATAAGAAAGGCATACTTCTTGAGTATTTCTATCATCTGGAGTCACTTCCTTTTACATCATTGATAAGTAATTGGGGATAGCACCGTTGAAGTTATGGGGTAATCGAAGACAATACTCGCTACTAATTACTATTATTCGACAAGCAATTTATAATTCCTGCTAACAAAAAAAGATCGGATAATTGGATTATCACGACCTTTTTTCTGCTATAAAGAAGATTCTTTCTGACTGTTCATTAACATTTTGCTCTTTTAAAGAAAAATCAGCATAGATTTTTATATTTTCAAAGCCAGTGGCTTCTAATAATTTTTTATAAAAGTTTATTGAATAGGTCCGTTGATGATGATATTCATCGAAACGAGCATAGTGATCCCCATCTAATGCGAAGAAAGTTAACTCATGAAACATTTCTCCGGGTTGGTCCCCTTCCGAGCAAAACCAAATGTAAGATGCATCGTCTGTAACATCTGCAAAGGTTTGGTTCACATAGTTATTCTCAACATGCTGTAATGCATGCACATCAAACATGAACAAGCCGCCAATCATTAACGAATCAGCAACCCTTGCAAACACTTGCTTGATATCTTGCTCATCGGTAATATAGTTGATTACATCACAGTAGCTAATTGCAACATCAAGATCCGTTAGCCCTGCTAGTTCCTTTAAATCTTGATGGAGCCACTGGACAGAGACATTTCGTTCGCTTGCCTTATGTTCCGCATATGCAAGCATGTCCGTGGAGAAATCGACGCCAGTCATCACGTAGCCTTGCTTCGCTAATTTCGTCGTTATCTCTCCGGTTCCACATCCGAGGTCGGCAATATGTTTTACTTGCTTGCCTGATCTGTTAATTGCTTCTACCGTAAAATTAATCCAAGCTTCATAGGGAGCTTCACTCATTAATTTATCATATACATACGCCATTTGTTGATACGCCATGATACTTACCCTTCTTGCCCAATTCGTAATGGCACTCTCGAAGCGTCTCCCCATAAACGTTCTAAATTATAATAATTCCGTTCTTCTTTATGGAAGATATGACAAACAACATCGCCAATATCGACTAAAATCCAGCGAGCTTGTTCAAATCCTTCCATTCGTTTTACATTGATTCCTTCTTCTTCCACGCGATCTTGAATCCCTCTTGCTATTGCTTGAACCTGTCTTTCCGTATTTCCATGACAAATTAAGAAATAATCCGCAATTAGCGATACTTCCTTCATATCCAATGCGACAATATCCTCTGCACGTTTGTCATCAGATGCTTCCGCAATTATTTGTATTAATTCTTCATTTTTCATCTCATTCATTACCTCCATTTACTTTGTTGTCCAACTCCAGCACTAAAGCGTTAGCGAGACTTCCCTCGCCTCCGTACGATAAAGAAGACTTGCCGATTGGTTACACATGAGGCCTAGTCGCACTTATACCCTTGTGGTGAAAGCCAACATCGACTCCTGTATTTAATGAAGACCGACTAAAAGCAGGCCTCCTCAACGTCGGCATACCCCTATAGTGAAGGGCATGTTTCCTTTATTTCAAATGGCAAGGGAAGTTCGTACACAGCTCAAACGGGTGCTTGCACTTTTCTACTAAAATCATTATATGCATGAAACGAATCAGGGTAGATTGTGGCGTTTTTTTTCATCAGGTAATTTATTGTATTTTTGGAAACCAAAAAGCATGCATGTAATAAATCTCCTTCTGCTGCTTTCCTTACTTCATCAAGTCCAGGGAAACTTCTCCCAGGCTCAATATAGTCTGCCAAATAAATAATCATTTCGAACTTACTCATGTTGGCTCTACCGGTTGTATGATAATAAATTGCATTTTTGATATCTGCGTCCGTTATTCCATATTCTCGTTCAATTAATAATGATCCAACTGGTCCATGCCATAGTTCATGATGATAGTCCAATAAATCCTTTGGCAATGTACTTTCTTTTATCCAACGGGCCATCTCATCTAATGATCGGTACTTTGCATAATCATGAAAAATTGCTGCAAGTTCCGCCTTTTCTTCAGATTCACCGTATTGCCTTGCCAGATTTACTGCTGTTTCTGCTACTCGTAATGTGTGGTCCATTCTTGCTTTTGTCAAATGGGGTTTGACAATATTAATTGCTTCATTTTTGTCCATATAACCGATTCTCCCTAATGTAGTTCGTTACCACATCTGGAACTAAATATTTAACCGATTGCTTGGCACGCAATCTATTCCTTAACATAGATGATGAAATATCGATTAACGGTATATCTACTTCAATGACAGGATATTCCGTTTGCAGCTTATATCCAGAACGCTTCACACCAACAAATTGCACCATATTAACTAATTCATCTATTTTATGCCAATGCGGTAAATATTCGACCATATCCGCACCAATAATAAAGTAGAATTCATCTTCTGGAAATTCATTTGTTAACATGCTCATGGTATCAAACGTATAGGATTTTCCTAAACGCTCGATTTCAATCGAATTGATTTTGAAGAAAGGATTGCTTTCTAATGCCTGATCCAGCATATGAATTCGATCCGTCGCACTCGTTTTCGATTCATTTTTATGTGGTGGTGTATATGTTGGAATAAACCATACCTCCTCCAACGCTAATGTTAAGCGAACCTCTTCTGCAATTAATAAATGTCCCAGATGTGGTGGATCAAATGTTCCGCCCAATATACCGATACGTCTCATGATAAACTCCTTTAGTTAACATATCTCTCAACAACCGATTATGGTAGCTGTAATTCCTTATGTTCTTCCGATTCTCGATACAAGACAATACTATTACCAATTATTTGCACGACCTCTGCAGCAGTGCCCTCTGACAACTCTGTTGCGACCGTATCTTTATCATCTGCGCAATTTTGAAGTATGCTTACTTTTAATAGCTCTCTTTTTTCTAATGCTTCGCCAATTTGTTTCACCATATTTTCATTGACACCTTCCTTACCAACCTGAAAAATTGGTTTCAAATGATGTGCCTTTGAACGTAAAAATCTTTTTTGCTTCCCTGTTAACATATTATCTTCCTTCCAAAATAAGTTGTAATTCATGATCTAAATTTTCCGTAGAAACTCGTTGTCCGGTCCAAATCTCAAATGCAAGTTGTGCCTGATATAACAGCATGGAATGACCATAATGTATTTGTGCTCCCGCATTCTCCGCCTGTTGTAGAAAGTTCGTTTTTAACGGCTGATAAACGATATCACTAACAATGATTGGTTTATTTAATGATGCAAGCGAAATAATCGATTGATCTATATTTGGCTTCATGCCAACAGATGTTGTTTGGATAATTAAATCGTAATGATTAATCAATTGCTCTGCTTCCTCTAATGATAGAATCTGTGTGCTAGTCTTATCGTTCGCAAGCTTCGCTATATCTTCTGCACTCGTCATCGTCCGGTTTGCAATATCAATATGCATGTAACCTTCCTCTGTAAGCGCACAATAAATGCCACGCGCTGCCCCACCCGCGCCGAGGATTAGGATGTGAATTGATTTATCATGACCAAAAGCAGAGAATTTACTTTCTAGCGATCGTAAGTATCCTTTCCCATCTGTATTATAGCCTTTCCAAGTCCCATTTTGATTCACAACTGTATTCACTGCCCCCATTTTCTCAGCAATGATATCCACTTCATCTAAATAAGAAATAATTCTTTGCTTATATGGTACCGTAATATTAAAGCCGTCAATTTGTTTTGCTTTCATCTCGATTATTTTCCCTGAAAATGAATCATTTAGTTCAATTTCATTTTTTATATATGTTCCTTGTAACTTGCTTCTTGTAAAGAACTGCTCATGGATCCAAGGTGAAATCGAATGCTTAATCGGAAATCCGATAAGCTCAAATTGATACCCCATCGCTCTTCTCCCCCTAAAGAAGTGATTTTCTAATCGATACTGCTACACCCTTTGGACTATGAGCAATAACGGTAGCATCATCAGCGATACTTACCCAGCCCAATCCTGGAAATACAATATCCGTTTTCTCCCCAGAAATACGAAACGTGCTTTCAGTTAGCTTCGGTAATCTTGCTAACGACTTTTCATTCGGTGGCGATAGTAGCTCCCCAACATGATTCTCGTACAATTCATCCGCTTTTTCTACCTTTGTCCGATGAATTGGTAATTCATTAGAGAAATAACAAACCAATGATTGTCTGTCACCTTTAATAAAGTCTATTCGAGCTAACCCTCCAAAGAACAGGGATTGTCCACTATTCAATTGATAGATTCTTGCCTTAATTTCACTCTTTGGTGTAATTAATTTTAAATCCTCTTTGGAAACATAATGGGCAATTTGTTGTTTATTCACAATACCCGGTGTATCGATTAATGCTGTATCATCATCAAGTGGGATTTCAATAAACCCAAGGGTTGTCCCTGGAAAATAAGATGTCGTAATGACATCGCTGAAACCTGTCGTTTGTTTAATTAATTGATTGATGAACGTTGATTTTCCAACATTTGTAGTTCCAACAATATATACATCCTGATGATTTCGGTAGTGCTCAATCTTCCCCATTAATTCTTCTATTCCATGCCCTTTAACAGAAGAAATTAAAAATACATCCAACAGCTTAATTCCGGCATCTTTCGCTTGTGTTCTTAGCCATTGCATGAGTCGGCGCTTGTTCGTTGATTTCGGTAATAAATCCATTTTATTTCCAACTAGAATAATAGGGTTATCTCCCGTGATTCTTGGAAGACTCTTGATCAAACTTCCATTTACATCAAAAATATCAATCACATGAACAATTAAGCCCTTTGATTTTTGAATCGAGCTGACCATCTTCAAATATTCATCATCTTTCATCGAAACATCTTGAATTTCATTATAATGTTTTAAACGAAAGCATCGTTTACACAAAACTGTATCTTTATCTAATGATGATTTCGGTGTATATCCGAGTTTGTCCGGATCGGTCGTTTGAATAAGGACACCACACCCTTGACAATAAATCTTTTCCAAACTTATTCCTCCCAACTTATTTTACCCTTTTTCCGCATATAATTTAAAATAATCCGTTCTATCGTACGATTTATTTTAGTCATTTTACTATCCGTTTGTACAATTGGTACAACCAAAATCGTATAGAATCCTGCTGAATTACCGCCAAGAACATCTGTTAATAATTGATCGCCAATCACAACGATCTCTTCCTTCTTGAGATTCATTTGTTTAGCAACTGTCTTAAATGCACTACCAAGTGGCTTCCTCGCACTATATACAAATGGCGTCCCAAGTGGCTCGGAAAATGCGCTCACTCTTTCTTGATTATTATTAGAAATGATAGTAACACCAATGTCATGCAATTTCATTTGCTCAAACCAATTAATTACTTCCGGGGTTGCATCACGAACATCCCAGGCAACTAATGTATTATCTAAATCGGTTATGATTCCTTTAATTCCCTTTTGTTTTAATTTTGCTGGTTGTATATCAAATATACTTTTTACATGCTCATTTGGCAAAAAATTACCAAACATCATTAACACCTCATTTACCCATTCATCGCTGTATCGTTTATTACGAATAACCATTATAACCTATTCTTATAATATATGACTACATGTTTAAAGGAAAGCTCTCGATTAAATTCTATTCTGAACCTTATTTTAAAGTAGTAATGCGTGATGAAAATTATATAAGCGATACACAAATATGCAATAATTCGTTCGACAAATAAATTCCTTTTTCTCATTGTGGATAACATTACTCACATTTCCAATCCCGATATCATTACTACTTAGGTGTTTATTCTCTATTTATTCACAAGTTATCTACAGATATCTGTAGATAACTTCGACCTTGTCCAACGATAGGAAACATGTTAAGTTATTAATAGCTTAACATTTAAAAGATTATTCGACATTTAGGAGGGCTGTATGGATGGAACATTTATCGGATGAGCTACTATTAGAATCCTATTATACAGCGAATGAATTACAATTAAGCCCAGATTTTATCTCTTTAATTGAAGAAGAAATTCATAGAAGATATTTGTCGCATAAGATTAAACACTCTAAATTAGGTTGAACATCATATTATTGAAGAGAAGTTTCAAATAACTCCTATCGTTTTGGTAGGAGTTATTCTTTTTTTAGTAAGATAACCAGAACAAAAGCTTAAAGCTAGTTTAGCGACGTGCGGACTGCGCCCCACGGGACATGGCTGTTATCCGCAGCGCCCAATTTTATTGTTTCCTAAGCAATTAGAAAACTTGGTTGCACTTATGTAGTACTAAAAAAGATCCAGCGGGACAGACACGAAAACCCTTCTGCCTACATAAAGATGTAATATAGGCAAAAACCCAAACATCATGATTGATGCATAGGAGGTGCATGTATTTGTCCGGGATCTTAACTGCACTCACGTTTCTTATTAAGGAAGCGCTCTTCTTTGTTTCCTATGTTAAAAACCACGCTTTCCCCCAACCATTGCCACCTGACGAAGAAGCAAAGTACATTCAAGAAATGCAAAATGGTAGTGAAGTAGCTCGAAATAAGCTCATTGAACATAATTTACGACTAGTTGCACATATCGTCAAGAAATTTGAAAATACCGGGGAGGATATGGAGGATTTAATCTCTATTGGTACTATCGGATTAATTAAAGGTGTTGAAAGCTTTTCCAGTGATAAAGGAACGAAACTTGCAACGTATGCCGCTCGTTGTATTGAAAACGAGATTCTCATGCATTTAAGGGCATTAAAGAAGGTGAAGAAAGACGTCTCGTTACATGATCCGATTGGCCAAGACCGGGAAGGAAATGAAATTAGTTTAATTGACATTTTAGAAGCTGAAAGTGACAATATCATCGAATACATTCAATTAAATATGGAAATCGAGAAAATGCAAGAATACTTCACAATCTTAGATGGTCGGGAACGTGAAGTGATTGTCTATCGTTATGGATTAAATGATACCCAGGAAATGACGCAAAGAGAAATAGCTAAAAAACTAAATATATCGAGGAGTTATGTTTCACGAATAGAAAAACGTGCATTAATGAAAGTATTCCACGAATATTATAAAAAAGAGCGGAGGGGTTAATTGTAGAACGCGAATGACGATTCCCCTCATTCGCGTTCCGCATGAACATTTATTATATTTCTTCAATAATCGCCATGATTAATTGTGCTGCATGTTTCGCTGCTTGATCCAAGAATGTATCAAATGAAATGGATGACGCTTTACCAGCGATATCAGATAATGCCCGGATAATGACAAATGGCTTGCCATACTGATAACAAACTTGAGCAACTGCTGCAGCTTCCATTTCGGAAGCAATCATCTGAGGAAACTTTGCTCGTACAAATGCTACTCGCTCAGGATCCTCCATAAATGAATCCCCTGTTGCAATGATACCTTCCTCATAATTAATTGCTAAATCTTTAACAGCTGCTATTGCTTTTTCCACTAGTGCTGGATCTGCTTCATACATATCCGGAAGTCCTGGTACCTGACCATAAGCGTAGTCGAATGCTGTTACGTCCACATCATGATGGACAACCTTCGTAGAAATAACGATATCTCCTACATTTAGTTTTTCCGAGAATCCCCCTGCTGAACCTGTATTTATCACATGGCTCGGCGCAAAACGTTCGTGCATAATGGTCGTTGCCATTGCCGCGTTTACTTTACCAATTCCTGACTTTAATAAAACAACATCCTTCCCTTGCAGCTTTCCTTCAACAAATAGACAATTTGCTACACGAACTTCCTGCTTCCCTGTCATATTATCTAATAAAAGTGCTACTTCTTCATCCATTGCACCAATTATTCCGATTTTCATGATATTCCTCCGTTGATTACATATTGCTTATCGATTATTTCGATCATTTTCAATTAGTTTTTCCACTTTCGTTGGCTGCCATCCTTCACCATCATTCCAAGATAAGAATACTCGATATGTTGCGGTTTGAGCATTATCAGAAACCGTTGCAATTACTTTCTGGTCGCCACCATTCTCATACCACCATTCAATCATATCAGTTGTAGCTAATCCAGTTGCAACCGATACAGCCTGTTTCATTTCTTCACGGTCTGCTGTACCTTCATCATATGTCGTTGTATGTGGACCAGTTTGTTCCGTTCCTACAGGCTTCCAATCTCCTGCATATGCTTCTTCTACATTATTATCTGATGGTTCAGCAGGTTCCGTTTTTACTTTTTCATTATCTATTTCGGTATCCTCTTCGTCATCTATAGTTGGAGAATCTGATTCTTCATTAGTAGCATCCTTGTCTTCTTTTGTATTACTATTTTTTGATTCATCATTCGACTTTGAATCGTCGTTTATTATAATCTGTGATGACTCCTCAAGCGGTTCTTCTACTGTGTTGTCCGATTTGTTGCTTCCTCCACCAAATAACCAAAAAGCGAGAATCACGACGATAAGAACTGCACCAACAATTAATAAAATTGTAATGGACTTTGTCGTTTTTCTTCTCTTATCAAATTTATTTAACCGTGTATTTTTATCCATATCGCTCATCATATCTACCCCCTATACTATTCTATTATATTACCATATTTCCTATGTATAATAGTATTATAGGAACATTACATTTTTAATCATCATTTGAATCATTGCCCCCACCATATACCCGGATGGGACCTAATAACCATCCTACCAGTAAAAGAAAAATGGTTAATATTATAATTACAGCAATCACTGTTGCAGTTACTACATCATCCGTAATTCCAGTGTCAAGCAGAAAGTTTTTGATTAAATCTATTATCCATAACACTGTTGTAAATACAAATTTTGCAATAGAGTCATAAGCAGCCTTTAAAATATTTATTAACGGTGAAAAGAAGTTTTCCATTTATTGGTATCCTCTTCTGAAATTAATTTCAATTTGCTAGCAATTTTGACCTAAATGTCGCTATTATATACTAGATAAACGGTATGCATAATTGTATACTAATGGCAAGGAATATGATAATAACTAATAAAAGCGAGGGGAATCCCTCGCTTTTATTAGTTATTTAATCTACTTTCACGATTTTCACTTGAATGTCTCCACCTGGTGTTGCTACTGCGACTTCTTCACCAATTTCTTTTCCAATTAAACTTTTTGCCATTGGGGAGTCATTTGAAATTTTACCTTCAAATGGGTCTGCTTCTGCACTTCCGACAATTGTATATGTTTCTTCCTCGCCATCTGGCAATTCAACAAACGTTACGGATTTACCTAGAGAGACTACATTGGGAGAATTATTATCATTTTCAATAATGATAGCATTACGAATCATTTTCTCAACCTGTGTAATTCGTTGCTCAACGAAAGCTTGTTCATCTTTCGCTGCATCATACTCTGAATTCTCAGACAGGTCACCGAAGTCACGCGCAATTTTAATTCGCTCTACAACTTCTTGTCTGCGATCCGTTTTCAAAAATTGTAATTCTTTCTCTAATTTTTCTTTCCCCTCTTGAGTCATGTAATAACTTTTCTCTACAGCCATTAAAAACACTCCTTTTCACTCTTCATAAACAAACGAGCGATGCTCCAAAACACGCTCATACATAACACTAAATAAATATACTATTCCATACTATGGCAGACTTTAAATAATTAATCAATACTTTTTAATTATCTTAGGCGATTTTTTGCTAATATGCTTTCAATTTTAGAAGCTAAAATATCAATTGCAACATGGTTTTGGCCACCCTCTGGGATGATAATATCAGCATAACGTTTCGTTGGTTCAATAAATTGTAAATGTGATGGCCTAACATTGTCAAGGTATTGATCGATTACGGAATCAATGGTTCTGCCTCGTTCTTTAATATCTCGTAATAACCGACGAATGATTCGTAAATCAGCATCTGTATCAACAAATACTTTAATATCCATTAAATCCATCAACCTTGCATCGTCTAAAATAAGAATACCTTCTACAATAATAACTTCCTTGGGTTCCACATGGATTACTTCTTGTGATCTTGTATGATTTTTATAATCATATACTGGCTTATCGATTGCCTTCTGATTTAGTAAATCCTTTAAATGCTCGATTAGCAGATCATTATCAAATGCTAATGGATGATCATAGTTTGTATTCAATCTTTCCTCAAATGCTAGATGACTTTGATCTTTATAATAATAATCCTGTTCGAGAACAAGGATAGTTTTATCTGTAAATTGTTCGTAAATGGAGCGTGTAACGGAAGTTTTTCCACTACCACTTCCACCAGCGACACCAATTACTACTGGCTTATCTTTGACCAACATTTTGACCTCCTAAGTATTCACTAACTGCAACACCATCACCTATAGGAATAATCGACGAGGTAAAATCCGGATGGTTCATAATGAATGCATTATACATCCTAAGTTTCTCAACCATGGTTCTAAAACGTTTCGGGATATCTTCCGTATCATCACCAGCAACATATCCTCTAAAAAGTACATTGTCTGTGATAATTAGCCCCTCATCGATCACCAATTGGCTCGCAAGATCAAAAAAACGTTTATATTGCCCTTTCGCAGCATCAATAAAGATCAAATCAAATCGTTCTCCATCTCTGACAAATTGCTCCATCACGACTAGCGCATCATCATGAATGACATGGATTTTTTCTTGTCTATTTTGATTTGCGATATTTTTAAGTGCCTGTAAATATCGCGGTTCATCACGTTCAATCGTAACAATATCAGCCTCGGAATATGCCTCATTCATTCTTAATGCAGAATATCCGATTGCAGCACCAACTTCTAATATTCGCTTCGGTTTCTTAAGGAGGATTAGCTGCATCAAGAAATGAATACTAACCGAATCCATAATTGGAATTTGGTCCTGCTTGGCCTGTTCTTCAAGCTGTAAAACCCACTCTTGTTGAGTAGGCAAGGTTTGTTGCAAATAATGATTTAATTGTTTGTCCATTGTACAGGCCTCTTTCTTCAGTTACACTATACCATCTTCATTTAATTAATATATTCATCTCGATTTTTGAGATGCGCTTCATATGTTTCTGCATAATGTATTTCGCCTTCACTGTCATGTAAAAAATATAAATAATCCGATTCCGCAGGGTTTAGTGTTGCAATCAATGAACTCTCCGAGAAATTCGCAATGGGACCAATTGGCAGTGTGCTTATCTTATACGTATTATATGGTGAATCCACTTCTAAATCCTCATATAATACTCTTTCTTGATGCTTGCCAAGTGCATATAATACAGTTGGATCTGTTTGTAGTGGCATGTCAGTTTCTAATCGATTATAGAAGACACTAGAAATTTCACTTCGCTGTTCTTCACTGCTTGCTTCTTTTTCCACTAATGAAGCAAACGTAACAGCCTCATGAACGTTAAGCCCTTTTTCCTTAATGGTTTCCAAATATGGGGTAATAACAGCAAGCGACTGATCTAACATGGATTCAACAATCGATTCAATTGATGGCTCTTCTTCAAAGAACTCATAGGTCGAAGCATATAAATAGCCTTCTAAAGGTGTTCTAATCTCTTCATTTAATATGTCATCTGAAAGTATTGCCGAATATTTATCAATAAGCTGTTCGATATATGCCTTGTCATTAACTACAGCTAGAAAATCTGCTTTTTTAATGTTTAGCTTCTCAGCATAAATTCCAGCAATTTGATCAACCGTTAATCCTTCTGGAATCGTAATGCGATGTACTGGCTCAGCTACAACCTTCCCTGTCTTCAGTGATTCAATAATCTCATCCATGGTTAAAGCAGGAGTAAAAGTATATTCACCAGCCTGAAAATCGCCCTCATTATTCAATTTTAGGTAAAGACGGAAAAACAATCCATTTTTAATAATTCCATTTTCTTCAAGAATATCTGCAATTGTCGTACTTGAGGAACCAATTGGTATTTCCACTTTTATATTTTCATTACTAGTTGGGTCAACAGGCTCTAATGCAGATTTCACATAGAGAAATCCTAATATGCCTCCAATAGCAAGGATGATAATTAGAACAATCAATATCGTAAACACAATTTTTCTAACTGATCTTGCTTCATTACTACGTGCAACGAGATTGTCTCTAAAATTCCCACCGCTTTTTTTCTTGGACATGCAATATCCCCCTTTCATCCGACTCATTATACTAAAAAAAGACATGATAATCCATTAATTTAGTGATTTTATCGCTATTTATGGAAATAACGTGCAAAAGGAGTCAGCGTAAAGTAACAACCAGGATCGAAGACATCACACTAGTTTTAACATTTACTAACCAAAATATAAAAGCTGATGTCTAATTGACATCAGCTTTTACGTAAAATTGTGAAGCTTATTCCTCTTCTTCGTCCGCTAATGTTGCAAGCATTTCTTCCACAATGTCCCATTCCTCATCCGTCTCAATTGGGAATAATGCGAGATCATCGTCATCATTTCCGTTTTCTTCGTAACGAAATGCATATACTTCGACTTCTTCATCCTCCGATTGTTCTACTGGAACAACCGCAATATAGGATTGATTCGTTTCATCTACGTCAAAGGTAAACAGAACTTCGAATAGATGTTCCTCACCATTTTCGTCTGGCACGATAATTCTTTCTTTATCTTCAATTGGCATGTCTTTCACCCCTCTTATTTTCGATCTAAATAACCTTGCAGAATCATAACTGCAGCCATTTTATCGATTACTTTCTTTCGCTTCTTTCTACTCATATCTGCTTCTAGTAATACTCTTTCGGCAGCGACGGTTGTTAGTCTTTCATCCCATAAGTCTGTTGGGATATGAAAGATTTTTTCAATATGGACTGCATATCGTTGTGAAGCTTCACCACGTTCACCAATTGTACCATTCATATTTTTAGGAAGTCCAATTACAGCCTTCTCAATTTCGTATTCTTTTATTATCTTTCCCAATTCTTCATCAGCTGAATGAATGTCATTCTCATTCCACAGGATTGTTGTTTTTCCCTGTGCAGTCCAACCAAGTGCATCACTTACCGCAACACCAATGGTCTTGGAGCCTACATCTAATCCAATAATCTTCATTTAATCCGCCTTTTTTTGTTTTAAGTAAACTTTCACTAATTCCTCGATTACTTCGTCTCTTTCTACTTTTCGAATTAAATTTCTCGCATCCTTATGTCTCGGAATATATGCCGGATCGCCAGATAATAAATAGCCCACGATTTGATTAATCGGATTATATCCTTTTTCTTTTAATGCGTCATGAACAGTAAAAAGAATCTCCTTAATATCTTGATCGAATGGTTCCTCTGAAAAATTAAATTTCATCGTTTTATCAATTGAACTCATCTTGACACTCCGTTCTAAGGAATTAGCCCATCATTCGTCAAAATAATAGATACTATATTCCTTCATTAATTTCAAATAAAACCATAGTGGTTGACGAACTAGTAAATCCTACTGCATACATCTTACCATGTTTTTCAACAATATTATAATTTTTTTGCTAAAATAAGACAAATTTATTACTTATTGCTGATTTCGTTGACATATTCTTTAACAACATCAAGTGCTTCCATTATCTTCGCAGGATTCTTCCCACCAGCTTGTGCCATATCTGGACGGCCACCACCGCCACCACCACAAACAGTTGCAGCCTTTTTAATCAGATTCCCTGCATGATATCCTTGCTCAATTAAATCTTTAGACACACCTGCAGCAAGCTGTACTTTTCCGTTACTTTCAGCAGCTAATAAGATAATTCCTGTAGCAAATTTTTGTTTTATATCATCCACCATATTTCTTAGTTGATTCATGTCTTTCACATTTACTTTTTGTGCTAGCACCGGAACACCTTGTACCTCTTCCATTTGATCTAGAATAGAAGATGCTTCTAAATTCGCCAGTTTTGCACTTAAGGATTCATTTTCCTTTTGTAGTTCTTTTAGTTCATGCTCCTTACCTTCAATTCTTTCTGGAACATGATCTTCATTTGTCTTTAATAAATGTGCAGCAGTTTGTAGTACTGCCATTTTATTATTTACGAACTCATATGCATACTTGCTTGTTACAGCTTCAATTCTTCTCGTACCAGCACCGATTCCACTTTCCGATACAATTTTTAATAGGCCAATATCTGATGTCGTTTGTACATGGCACCCACCACATAATTCAAGACTGTAATCGCCCATTTTAACGAGACGAACAATATCACCATACTTCTCACCAAATAATGCCATTGCCCCCATTGCTTTTGCATCTTCAATCTTTTCTTCCGTAATGACAACTGGTAGTGCAGCCCAAATTTGTTCATTCACGATATGTTCAATCCGTTCTAGCTCCTCTTTTGTAATTGCACTGAAATGTGAGAAGTCAAAACGAAGGCGTTCTGGTGTTACTAATGAACCTGCTTGATTTACATGTGTACCAAGTACATCCTTCAATGCTTGATGCAATAAATGCGTACCCGAGTGATTCTTAATCACGGATGAACGGAATTCCGTATCAACCATTGCTTTTACGGTAGTTCCAACCTTTAGTTCACCATCTTTGACGATGACACGATGGATGTTCTGACCATTTGGAGACTTTTGTACGTCTTGAACATATGCGGATGCATTGTCAGTATAAATCCACCCATGGTCCGCAATTTGTCCACCACTTTCAGCATAGAAAGGGGTTTTATTTAAGAAAACATATACTTCTTCATCTTTCTTCGCTACTTCAACCGTTTCTTTGCCACTAATAAGAACTTCTATCTTCGTTTCAACTTCAAATTGGTCATAGCCGATAAATTCGCTATCTACTTGCAGGTCACCTAAAATACTGTCCTGAACCTGCATGGAATCCACTTTTTGGCGTGCATTTCTTGCGCGTTCTCTTTGTTGTTCCATTTCCATGTTATAGCCAGCTTCATCAATTGTAAATCCTTGCTGTTCGACGTATTCAGCTGTTAATTCTTTCGGGAAACCGTACGTATCATATAAACGGAACACTTCTTTCCCTGGGAATACAGTTTTTCCCTCTGCTTTTTCTTTTTCAATAACAGTTGTTAGAATTTCTAATCCATCATTTAGGGTTTCATGGAAGCGTTCTTCTTCTACTTTAATAATATTTTTAATGAAATCCTTTTGTTTCGTTACCTGTGGGTAAAATTCTTGCATGATTTCCCCTACCGTATCAACTAATTCAAACATAAACGGCTTTTCAATGCCAATTTCCTTCGCGAAACGAATTGCTCGGCGAAGTAGTCTTCTAAGCACATATCCCCTGCCTTCATTTGATGGAATTGCACCATCACCGATTGCAAAGCTTACCGTGCGGATATGGTCAGCAATTACTTTAAATGCTGTATCGTTTTCTGCTGCCTTGCCATATTTCACATTAGCCAATTCCTCTGTTTTCTTTATGATTGGCATAAATAGATCTGTTTCAAAGTTCGTAGGGACATCTTGAATGATGGATACGATTCGTTCAAGTCCCATTCCAGTATCAATATTTTTCTTAGGAAGTGGTGTGTACGTATCATCAGGATTATGATTAAACTGAGAAAATACGAGATTCCAAATTTCTAAGTAACGATTATTTTCCCCGCCCGGATATAATTCCGGATCATTCGGGTCATTCCCGTATTTTTCACCACGATCATAGAAAATCTCCGTATTTGGTCCACTTGGCCCTTCCCCAATATCCCAGAAGTTTTCTTCTAAGCGAATGATTCGCTCCTTCGGTAATTTAATCTCTTCTAACCAAATATTATATGCCTCATCATCTTCAGGATGTACCGTAACCGATAGTAAATCCGCATTAAGATCAAGCCATTTTTCACCTGTTAAAAATTCCCATGCCCATTCAATCGCTTCCTGTTTGAAATAATCGCCAATCGAGAAATTTCCGAGCATTTCAAAGAAAGTATGGTGTCTTGCCGTATAGCCAACATTTTCAATATCATTTGTTCGTATTGACTTTTGTGCATTGACAATTCTCGGATTTTCCGGAATTACGCGTCCATCAAAGTATTTCTTTAATGTCGCTACACCACTATTGATCCACAGCAATGTTGGATCATCCTTTGGCACAAGTGATGCACTTGGTTCTTGGCGATGACCCTTTTCCTTAAAGAAATCAATAAATAGTTGTCTTACTTCAGCTGAATTTAATTGTTTCATTTGATATCCTCCTGTTTTAACATAATAAATAAAAAAATCCCCTCTCTGCATATACGCAGGGACGAGATTTGTTCGCGGTACCACCCTAATTATGAATAATTATTCGACATTATTCATCACTTTATCATTGTAACGGTATGAAACCGACGGGGATTAACCGTACTCCAGTTTAGCTTTCCAAGTCTCTTATTTAGGATTTCTTGCAGCCAAATGGAAATCCCTCTCTTGAAATAGAGGATCATGTACTTATCACTATCAACGTTATATAAATATTTAAGTAAGATAGAATTGTTTCTTACAGTATAAAAAATAATTGTCGCTATGTCAATGGTCCACCGCGAAAGCCCCATAGATGTTTCACGATTACTTTCATGATGGTCAGAATTGGTACAGCGAGAATCATACCGATTACGCCGAATAATTGTGAGCCAACTAATAAAGCAAGAATAATTGCTACCGGGTGAATCGCAATGCTCTTCCCTACAATATAGGGTGATAAAAGATTTCCTTCAATCGTTTGGATTACAAATACCGAAATAATTACAAACAGAACCATGCTTCCAGAGGTTGTCGCTGCAATCGCAACAGCAGGAATCGCGCCAATAATCGGTCCAAAATATGGTATTAGATTGGTTATTCCTAAGATTACTGCGAGTAACAACGCATATTCGATATGTAATAATTTAAATATAATGAGTGCTATAATCGTAATAATTAGGCAAATTAGAAGTTGCCCACGAATATAGCTTCCTAAGTTTTCATCGATTGCATGTACCATTTTACTTACCTGTACTCGATATTTATTGGGAATAAACCGTTTAAAGTACCCTTTCATCTTGTCATAATCCTTTAAAAAGTAGAAAACAAGTACAGGGATTACGGTGATGACAATAACCATATCGAATATCTTTGTAAACCCACCAACCAATTTATTTAACACACTGTCCAATGAATTCTCCATCCGATAAATAAGTTGATCCATCTTATCATGAACTGTTTCTGGAAGAAAGGATGTATACTCATACACATTTAGAATCATCCTTTCATACAAATCGATAATCTTCGGAAAATTATCAGCCAAATCGCGTACTTGTAACACTATCATTGGATAGACTCGATAAATAAGATAGGCAATCCCACCAAAAAACAAGACATAAATTAATAATATCGCAATCCCCTTATGAATATTATAGCTGTGGATCTTTTTTATAATCGGATATAAGAGATATGCGATCAGTATGGCAATTAAGAATGGAATGGATAATTTCCATAGAAAGGAAAAAAAACTACTATAGAAAGGGAAGGATTTCACAAGTAAGTAAATAAATAAAATGAATAATATACCAGTAATGATCCAGTAGAGAAAGTTTAATCGCTTATTTCCAGGAAACATGAATAACCCTCCTTTTCTCACGTTCTAAAAATAAAAAAGGAGGCTTATTATAGTTTCCGTTGCTCTTCAGTAAATAAATCGTTTAGCGAGCTTAGACTTCCATCTGCTTCAATCTGATGTAAGGTCAGCTCATTATTTAAGATTGTCATCTCTACAAAACATGTCCAACAATAATAATTTTGCGAACCAATTTTGCCAATATCCTTGCCATTACAATTCGGGCAGCGCATAATCATCATAACACCTCATTTTTAGAAAGCTTGGTTGCATTTATGCAGAACGATATTATGAAAACTATCTAATCTGCTAAAATACATTACGATGTTATGCTTACCCGAATTTCAATATTTTATACATTCCTTACATAAAGTCATAAGGGGAAATCTCATCTTCTTCACTATTATCTGCTAATGGTAGCGAGGTTTCTTCTAATCTTCCTGCTAGTTGCTCCTGTAATGACGTATAACGATTATTCGTATCAATTGTTTGAATTCCTTTAAAAAAAGCTTGCATTTCTCCGCAAATAATCAACGATTCTTTACTTCTAGTAATTGCGGTATAGAGTAAATTCTTCCTGAGCATGCGATAATAGGCAGACACAACTGGAAGCACGACAATCGGAAATTCACTCCCCTGCGATTTATGTATGGAGATACAATATGCATGCATGAAATTATCATAGTCTTTTCGAACATACACAACTTCACGATCATCAAATGCAATGACGAGCTGTTCAACATTTTCCTTATTCTCATCCTCTTTAAATATCGCAACAACCTCACCAATATCCCCATTGTAGACCCCGTCTTCTGGCTGATTGACAAGCTGGATGACTTTGTCACCGACACGGTAAATGAGATCATTCACCTTTACTTCCCGCTTCGTTTTGGTTTTTGGATTGATTAATTGTTGTAGCTCCTTGTTAATCATCGTTATCCCAGCCCGCGAGCGATACATTGGTGCGAGCACTTGAATGTCTCTTAGATCGATTCCCTTTTCCTTAGCCTTCTTAAATATGATTGTGACTACATCAAGCATTTGGTATTCATTACAAGAAATAAAGCTGAAATCTTTATCATTTTGTAATGAATCAACTGTACATGTATCATTTTTGATTTCATGTGCCAATTGAATAATTTTTGATCCTTCTTTTTGCCGGTATACTTCATTCAAACTAACAAGCGGGATATGTCCACTTTTCAATAAATCTGCGAGCACCTGGCCAGGCCCTACGGATGGAAGCTGGTCTTCGTCACCGACAAGCAATACTTGCATATCATCTGGGATAGCTTTAAAGAGATTATTTGCCAGCCAAATGTCGACCATCGAAAACTCATCGATAATTAGGAACTTACCGTCAAGCTGTTCATGCTCATCCTTATCAAATCCATTAGCACCATTCCAACCAAGTAATCGATGGATTGTTTGCGCTGGTAATCCTGTTGATTCATTTAATCGTTTTGCCGCACGACCTGTAGGTGCGGCTAAAACAAACGGAAAATCAGACTTATTTACATAATCTTTCTTATCCAAGGAAACATCATGGATGGCACCATATGCCTTTAATATCCCCTTAATTACGGTCGTTTTCCCTGTACCAGGTCCACCAGTTAAAATCATCACTTTAGAATGCAATGCCTTATCAATCGCCGCAAACTGCTGTTTCCCATAGCTCAATACTTC
The DNA here is from genome assembly GCF_003369575.1 of Oceanobacillus arenosus. GTDB lineage: Bacteria > Bacillota > Bacilli > Bacillales > Amphibacillaceae > Oceanobacillus > Oceanobacillus arenosus. The sequence continues at coordinate 283,190 of NZ_PIOC01000014.1, forward strand.
TGATTCTTCGATTTCACCAGTTATCTTCAGTAAATCGGCTAAAGGGGTTTCTACTTCAATTTGTTTTTCGATTACTCGTTTCAAGTGGGAAGCAAAACCATCCTCCGCATAATAAAGGGATGGCAAATAAACATTTCCATTCTGGACGATAACTTTCTTTTCCGTATTTAATTCATCGAGTCTATCAGCAATCATTTCTGCAGTTAATTCATCCCTGGTTGATAGTAGTGAAAGCACCTGAGATACGCAGTAATCTAATGGCAAATACACATGTCCATCATTAATACTCCGCTGCAGGACATAAATACATCCAGCACCAATTCGATTTGGATGTGTTAAGGAGAGACCATTAAGCTTGGCAATTTCGTCTGCTGTTTGGAATCCAAGTCCTTCAATATCAAAGACGAATTGATATGGATCTGCTTTTAGCTTTTCAATGGTCTCATCTTTATACTGCTGGTAAATTTTTTGTGCCAATTTCAGCCCAATATTATATTTTGATAGCTGTACAACAACATGTTCAAACCCCTGGTTCTCTTGTAAGCTCTTCACTAATTGCTCTGTCGTTTCCTTCTTTATTCCAGGTATATCAGCAAGACAATCGGGATTATTAAGAATTTTTGAGACTGCATTCTCTCCTAAATAATCCACAATCCGGCTAGCCGTTCGTTTCCCAATTCCATAAAACAAATCACTAGAGAGATATGCAATAAGACCGTCCTTTGTATCTGGAATAAAAGTTTGATAGGAATTCACTCGGTATTGCAGACCAAATCTTGCATGCCTTTCAAAATCTCCGTAGAAGTAGTAGGTTGTTTGTTCTTGTAGATTGGAGAAATAGCCTTTTGCAATAACCTCTTTTTCATTAAACTCCTCATTGGTTTCCTTTACTTTAATCTTCACGATTGAAAAATGCTCCGATTCATTATGGAAAATCGTATGAAGGAGTTCTCCTTTAATATAGCCCTGTACTTCTTCTGATTGTTGGTCTTTCTCCATCTATAACAACCTCACTATCTTACCTATCTTTATCTTTCAACAGTTCTTCAATATTGTGCTTGCCATTCGCTGCTAATAAATGGTCTGGTTGGATACGTAATGCCTCATTGAAATGGGCTAATGCCCCGTCGATATTCTCATCGTATATTGATATTATCCCTAGATTATAATGTGCATCACTATGCTCTGGATTTATTCCAATCACATTTTCAAACGTTGCTTTCGCCTCTTCAAGATGGTTTGCTTGCGCAAGCGAAAGGCCATAAAGAAAAAGGATCTCTTCATCATCTGGCGAAAGTTCTGCCGCTCTTAATAAATATGGAATTGATAGCTTAAATTGTTCTTGGTTTTGTAAGCATAATCCAAGCATATAGTATACGTCACTTTCCTCAAGCCCTAATTCCATCGCTTTCTGAAAATTCTGTTGTGCAGGTTGAAAAAGTGATTGTTCAAAGTATACATTGCCTAAGCCATAATATGCGGTTGCAGCACTGGCATCCAGTTCAATTGCCTTATTAAAAAACCTAGTTGCATGTTCAAAATCTTTCATATGCATTAATAGATTTCCGAAATTAATATAACCTACTGGATCGTTTGGACTTTCTTCAATTACCTCATTGAATAGCGATGCAGCTTCTTCAAACTTTCCTTCTTGCATGTACATGATGCCCTGTGTGTTCTTATCCATTGTAACGCTCCTTATAAGGAAATCCAAAAAGTCCGATAAAAATGACACATCGATGTTTCTAGTTGGCTTTCTTTTCCGTTCCTTGGAAAAGAAAGCAGCTTTTCCTGCGTGCTAGATCGTTTGCTCACGTATTAATTGCATACGATCCGCTACTTAAAGCTACGCCGCCTCGAACTTCTCGGTCCTTTTTATCCTTCTTTTTGAACAAATATTATTAGCCAACATATTGAAGTTTATTTTCTTGCTTGATGATTTCATCAATTGTGGCCCCACCTAAACAAACATCACCATCGTAAAATACAACTGCTTGCCCTGGAGTAATTGCTCGTTCTGGGTTTACAAAATCAACCCTTACTCTACCGCCATCAAGTAGTGTAACTTTTACATCACTATCCTTTTGACGGTAACGGAACTTAGCAGTACATGAGAAACTTTCTTTAATTGCTGCTTCATTAATCCAGTTAATGTCTGTTGCAATTAAGGCATTGGAGTATAAATAATCATTCGAGTAACCTTGTTCAACATAAAGAATATTTTCCTTTAAATTCTTGCCAACAACGAACCATGGATCCCCTTCGCCACCGATGCCAAGTCCTTGACGTTGACCAATCGTATAGTACATTAACCCATCATGCTTTCCTTTAACAATACCATCCAAGGTTTGCATTTCTCCTGGTTGTGCAGGTAAATATTCGCTTAAAAATTGCTTGAAATTACGTTCACCGATAAAGCATATTCCGGTAGAATCTTTCTTCGTCGCCGTTACGAGTCCAGCTTCTTTCGCAATTTCACGTACCTTTGTTTTTGGCATATGTCCTAATGGAAACATTACTTTGCTAAGCACATCTTCCGATAATTGATTTAAGAAATACGTTTGGTCTTTATTATCATCTACTCCACGTAGCATTTGTGTATGTCCATCAACTTCTCTTACTTGCGCATAATGTCCTGTTGCAAGGTAATCTGCGCCAAGTGATAATGCATGATCTAGAAATGCTTTGAATTTAATTTCTTTATTACACATTACATCCGGATTTGGTGTTCTACCAGCTTTGTATTCAGCTAAAAAGTAAGTAAACACCTTATCCCAATATTCCTTCTCGAAGTTAACTGAATAATACGGAATATCGAGTTGATTACATACTCGAACAACATCATCAAAATCCTCTGTTGCAGTACAAACTCCAAATTCATCGGTATCATCCCAGTTTTTCATAAAAATTCCAACAACATCATAGCCTTGTTCTTTAAGTAGCAATGCGGCTACCGATGAGTCGACACCACCACTCATTCCTACAACAACGCGGATATCTTTATTATCTTTCATTATTTTCACTTTCCTTTTATATTAATCTTTTAATGATCTTCGCAACTCTTTCTGCTGCTTCCATCACATTTTCCGTTGTATTAAATATCCCAAAACTAAAACGAATTGAATTGGTTGTACATGGATTATTCTCACCAAACATCGCGGTTAATACGTGGGAAGGTTCGACACTTCCAGCCGTACATGCACTGCCGCTTGAAGCTGCAATCCCATCGAGATCGAAGTTCGTCAGCATTTGTTCCACATTTGCACCAGGAAAGCTAATATTTACAATCGAAGCAATTTGTTCTGAGCGTTCTCCATTTACTTGATATTCCACACCATGATTCGTTAATTCATCTAAAAATAATTGCTTATAATGTTGATACGTCTTAACACGCTCAGCTCTATGCTCCATTGCCAGCTCCACTGCTTTTTGAAAACCAACAACACTTACAATATTTTCTGTTCCAGCACGACGCTTCCGCTCTTGTTCTCCACCAAACTGCAAAGGATTCATTTTAACATGTTCCTCAGCATATAAAAAGCCAATTCCTTTTGGCCCATTAATTTTATGAGAAGATACTGAAAGCAGATCAATATGCATTGCTTTTACATCGATATCAATTAACCCATATGCCTGCACTGCATCTGTATGGAAATATGCTTGATGATCTTTCAGCAGCTCACCAATTGCTTTAATAGGCTGAATGACGCCCGTCTCATTATTGACATACATGATCGATACAAGAATCGTTTCATCGCTCAATGCCGCTTGTAAATCATTTACATCTACTTTGCCGTTCACATCAACTGGTAAATACGTGACATCAAATCCTTGTTTTCCTAGAAATTCTGCTGTGTGTAGTACTGCATGATGTTCCTGAACAGTCGTAATAATATGATTTCCTTTATGACGGTTTGCTAGTGCCGTACCAATTAACGCAAGATTATCTGCTTCTGTTCCACCACTTGTATAAATAATTTCCTTCTCATTTGCATGTATACTCTTTGCCATGACACGTCTTGCGGCATCAAGGTGTTGCCTTGCTTTTCGACCGAATGAATGGACACTTGACGGGTTGCCAAAGGTGTCCTTATATACCGGAAGCATCGCATCTATGACTTCATTACTCATTGGCGTTGTTGCTGCATGATCCAAATAAATTGGTTCCATTTCTAATTTTCCTTTCAATTATGAATCGTATTATTTAATAGGCTGTAAATTTATTGTTTATTCCTTATTCAAGTAATGCTTGTTTGATGTAATGTGCGGACTTGTGACAATTTTAAATTCAGATCTAGACAGTAATTGCTATTCACACGTGAGTTTGATTTTTTCACTTCAATCAATATTGTTTGTCAGTGGCAAGGCACTCTCTTATATATGACTCCTCCAACCCCAGCGGAAGAAATACACGTAGACTTCTGCTCCCCTAAGGTGCGCAAAGTGTATTTCTGGAGCGGTAAGCCTGTGAGCAAATCATCATTCTAAGTTAGTCCGCAGGTTATATAAAAAAAGACGACTTGTTCATTACTGGCCTAAATATAAAACATATAAGCGTCTTGTGGTTCGTCGCTGTCGTGATTTGCGAGTGTCTCCAGTGTTGTATTGTCCAATACGTTTTTAATTGCGTCACGGATTTTTATCCATAATGCTTGTTGTGCTGGTTTTTCGTCTTCAATTCCTTCAACGATTGTTATCGGTCCCTCGAGCACTCGGATAATATCGCCAGCAGTAATTTCCTTCACTTCTTTTGCTAACACATAGCCGCCATACGCTCCGCGGATACTCTTGATTAATCCAGCATTTCGCAGTGGAGAAGCAAGCTGCTCTAAATAATGCTCGGATAAATCATTTTCTTTTGCAATTGCTTTTAATGACATTGGACCTTCCCCATGATTTTTTGCTAATTCAATCATGATTGTTAATCCATAACGTCCTTTAGTAGATATCTTCATTAAGTACACCTCTATTTTACGACACAACAAATATGCATCGAGCCTTTTCATTTTTAATATTAAATATTATAGCATGAATTGCATGCTTCTTGCATTTAAGCAGATTTGGAATTAAGCTTAAATGTAACATTATATATAAAGGACGATAAAAATGAAACTAAAACCACTCGCATTTCGAATGAGGCCTACCCATATTACAGAAATCATCGGACAAGAACATCTTGTTGGCGAAGGAAAAATATTAAATCGCATGGTACAGGCAGAACAACTTGCGTCGATGATCCTGTTTGGTCCTCCTGGCACAGGGAAAACATCAATGGCAACCGCATTAGCAAAAAGCTTAGGGTTACGAGTAAAAATGCTGAACGCCGTGACAGATAAGAAAAAGGATATGGAAATTGTCGTTGAAGAAGCAAAAATGATGGGGAATATCGTACTGATCTTAGATGAAGTACATCGTTTAGATAAAGCAAAACAAGACTTCCTCCTTCCCCATTTAGAAAATGACTTGATCACCTTAATTGGATGTACAACTAGTAATCCATATCATTCGATAAACCCTGCCATTCGAAGTCGTTGTCATTTATTCGAGTTACATGCGTTAACACCAGAAAATGTGAAGACCGCTTTAGTTAGAGCCATTAACGATGAAGGAAATGGCTATGGCAAACAGGAGATTATCATTTCAGAAGAAGCATTGGATCACTTCTCCAGTACGGCAAATGGAGATATGCGCTCAGCATTAAATGGCTTAGAATTAGCTGTTTCATCTACACCCAAAAATCAGGATAATCAAGTTGTTATTGAGTTAGAAACAGCGGAAGAATGTATGCAGAAGAAAAGCTTTTCCCATGACAAAAACGGTGATGCGCATTATGATGTCTTATCCGCATTCCAGAAATCAATCCGTGGGAGCGATGTCGACGCTGCACTCCACTATTTAGGAAGATTGATTGAAGCTGGAGATTTAGATAGTATTGGTCGAAGAATGGTCGTAATCGCCTATGAGGATATTGGACTTGCAAATCCACAAGCGGGGCCACGAGCATTAGCGGCAATTCAGGCGGCGGAAAGGATTGGTTTTCCAGAGGCAAGAATTCCGCTTAGTGTAGCGATTATTGAATTATGTCTTTCACCAAAATCAAATACAGCATACAAGGCGCTTGATGCTGCCTTGGCAGATATTCGTAGTGGCAAAGGTGGTGAAATACCAGCACATCTAAAAGACTCCCATTATCAGGGGGCTAGTAGTCTTGGACGTGGAGTTGGATATAAATACCCGCATGATTATGAGGGTGGATGGGTTCAGCAGCAATATTTACCCGACTCTATAAAAAACAAACACTATTATAATCCTAAAAACTCAGGAAAATTTGAACAAGCTATCAAACAAGTGTATGAAAAAATTAATAAAGATAAAGCCAACCATGTATAAAACTATTCCAAGCGGTAACAATACTAGTAGAGATTCTACAAATTAGGTTTTCCACCTTGATAAAATAGAGGCAATTCTTGATAGATGTGAATAGTAGTTTACCTATGATTCGTGATTCAAGAGATATGGAGGACCAATGTGATGCTGCGACGGAAAAGGAGTTGAATGGATTGGTTAAAGTTAGACAAGATGCATGGTCACATGAGGATGACCTATTATTAGCGGAAACAGTTTTACGCCATATTCGCGAAGGTAGTACCCAATTAAATGCATTCGAGGAAGTTGGCGACAAATTAAATCGTACTTCGGCTGCTTGTGGGTTTCGCTGGAATGCTGAGGTAAGAATGAAGTATGATAGTGCAATTGATTTAGCGAAAAGACAACGAAAAGAAAAGAAACGAGCCATTGCAAAGCAAGCACAAAAACCACGGAATCCGGTTATTTCACTTCCACCTAGTTATGAGGAATATATCGAGCCGCAAGAACAAAGTACATTAATTATTGAGGAAGCAGCACCAACAATCACGATGGATATGGTGATTCAATATTTACATGAAATAAAGAAAGACTATTATGCTTCTAATCAATCAAAAGTATCACTGGAAAGCGCCCATAAGGAAAATACATTATTAAGGGAAGAAATTAGCAAGCTAGAAAAACAATTATCACAAACAGAAACGCAACTTGCTACGATTCAAGAGGATTATCAAGCATTCATTCAAATCATGGACCGCGCAAGAAAAATGACGGTACTTGATGACCATGGAACAATGAAAGCACCAACATTCCGCATGGATAAAAACGGCAATTTACAGCAACTGGCACAGGGCTCAAATTAAGAACGGAACTTGAATCTAGTAGAATGTGATGCTATGCCAAAAATAATACCCAGTCCTGGAGCTGGAAGAGGCTATTCTCGGTAATTAAGTTATCCACAACGTCCAAATTTTTAGTTGCACTTATGTAGTGAGAAAGTTTTTATACTCTCTTATCTACCCAAAAAAAAAACTGACTAGATTTAGTCAGTTTTTTTGCTCTATGTATTGCTTTATCCCGATTATGCCGTCTATTTTGAGTTTTGATCCCGCTTTTAGCAGGTGGGTGCTATGTTTTATGTGTATTATACTTCCCCATTCACGCTTGGGGCATGTATGCACCATAAAAACGATATTAGTAAGCTCCCAAGTAAACTGTTGTTCGGTCAAAATACGTTTAATAAACAAACACATCAGGATTAAGCAACATGTATTAATTTGTAAATTTATTTTAACATATGATGATCGTTTTTTCAATATTTACAAATATATATTTTTGAGAAAATTTCCTTCCTATAACAATTGAAGCATTTAATCATTTTTCTTTGCTAATTGAATCGAAAGTTCTTCTAGTTGTGCATTACTAACTTCACTCGGTGCATTTGTTAATAAATCAGATGCAGAAGCTGTTTTAGGGAATAGAATCGTATCACGTAAATTTGTTCTACCAGCAAGTAACATAATCATTCTATCTAATCCGAGTGCTACTCCCCCGTGTGGCGGCGCACCGAACTCCAATGCTTCTAACAGGAAGCCAAATTGTTCTTTTGCTTCCTCTTCTGCGAACCCTAATACTTTAAACATTTGATCCTGCTGTTCCTTCTTATGATTACGGATTGATCCTCCACCTAATTCATATCCGTTTAACACGAGATCATACGCGTTTGCACGGACACTACCTGGGTCAGTTTCTAATTTATCCATATCTCCTTCAGCAGGTGATGTAAATGGATGATGCGCTGCAAAATATCTACCTAGCTCCTCATCATATTCTAGTAACGGCCAGTCCGTAACCCAAAGGAAATTGAATTTCGATTCGTCGATTAAGTTTAATTGCTTCCCAAGCTTTAAGCGAAGTGCTCCTAAACTATCATATACAACCGCATTTTTGTCGGCTACAAATAATAATAAATCACCATCCGCAGCATCTGCACGTGAAACAAGTCCTTGTTTTTCTTCGTCGGTGATGAATTTTGCAATCGGTCCTTTTAATTCGTCGCCTTCAACCTTCAACCATGCAAGTCCTTTGGCATTGTAAACTTTAACAAAATCGGTTAGCTTGTCAATGTCTTTACGAGAGAAGTTCGCTGCCTCTCCCAACACATTCAATAATGCAACCTTGCCACCAGATTCAATTGCACTTTGGAAAACTTTAAACGTTGAATTCTCCAAAATATCGGAAACATGGATTAGTTCTAGTCCAAATCTCGTATCCGGTTTATCGGATCCAAAGCGATCCATTGCTTCATCATAAGGCATTCTTGGAAGTGGCAATTCAATATCAAGCTGTTTAACTTCTTTGACAACCTGTTGCATCATTCTTTCGGTCATTTCCATAATTTCATCACTTGTCATAAATGATGTTTCAATATCGATTTGTGTAAATTCTGGCTGACGGTCTGCACGTAAGTCCTCATCACGGAAACAACGGGCAATTTGGTAATACTTCTCAAAACCACTCATCATAATTAACTGCTTAAATAATTGTGGTGATTGTGGTAATGCATAGAACTCACCCGGATGTACTCGGCTCGGTACTAAATAATCCCTTGCACCCTCTGGTGTACTCTTTGTTAAGATTGGTGTTTCCATTTCTAAAAATCCTTCATCATCTAAAAATTTATGGATTGCTTGGGTTGTCCGATGACGAAGCTTAAATGTTTCTTGTAGTGGTGCTCTACGTAAATCCAAATATCGATACTTAAGTCGCAAATCCTCTGATACATCTGTTTCGTCTTGAATTGCAAATGGCGGTGTTTTTGACTTATTTAAAACAGCAATTGATGTAGCCATTACTTCAATCTTCCCTGTTGCCATTAGTGGATTTACGGTTGACGCATTACGAGCAACAATGACACCATGGATTTCAACGACATATTCAGAGCGGATTGTTTCTGCAATTTCTAAAGCAGCTTTCGAATTATCTGGATTAAAGACAATTTGTACAAGTCCAGATTTATCGCGAAGATCAATAAAAATTAATCCACCTAAATCACGACGTTTTTGTACCCAACCTTTCAGTAAAACTTCTTGATCAATATTTGTTTCTGTAAGAGTTCCTGCTAAAATTCTTTTACTCACGCTTCGTTTCCTCCCTGAAGTTTTACTTGTATTGTTTCTACTAATTGTGTTAAAGGCACTTCCACTTGCTCGCCATTATCCATTTGTTTCAACATTACGACTTGCTTGCTAAGCTCTTCTTCACCTAAAATGAGTACAAGCTTTGCCTTATAGCGGTCTGCAGCTTTAAATTGACCCTTCATTTTGCGATCTTGATAATCTTTATCAGCTTGAATTCCATTTGCACGTAATTCATGGACAATCCTAACTGCTTCTTTTGCAGTATCTTCGCCAACTGCAACAAGGAAGCAATCGAGTCTATCCTCGATTGGAATCTCAATATTCTCGGCTTCCAGCGCCATTAGCAAACGCTCAATCCCCATACCAAAGCCAATTCCAGGTGTATTTGGTCCACCCAACTCTTCAATTAGCCCGTTATAGCGCCCACCACCAGCAAGGGTTGTGATTGCCCCGAATCCTTCTGCCTCACTCATGATTTCAAATGCGGTGTGATTGTAATAATCAAGTCCACGAACTAAATTTGGATCAACGACATATTCAATCCCCATTGCAGTAAGATAATCCTTCACCTTTGTAAAATATGCTACCGATTCTTCATTTAAATAATCTAAAATCGATGGAGCGGTTTTCATTGCCGGATGATCCTTGTCCTTCTTACAATCCAATATACGTAAAGGATTTTGTGTTAATCTCAACTGGCAATCGGCACATAATTCTTCTTTATGTGGAGAGAAATGTTCAACTAAAGCTTGACGATGTGCATCTCGACTTTCTTTATCTCCTAATGAGTTAATGACAAGCTTCAATGACTTTAATCCAAGTGCCCGATAACTTGTCATCGCTAAGTCAATCACTTCTGCATCGATTGCTGGATCTGCACTCCCTAATACTTCAACACCAAATTGATTTAACTGACGCATTCTTCCTTTTTGTGGACGTTCATAACGAAACATCTGTGCAAAATAGTATAATTTTACGGGTTGGTTTGGTTCACCGAATAACTTATTTTCAACATATGCTCTAGAAACAGCTGCTGTTCCTTCTGGTCTAAGTGTTAAACTTCTCCCACCACGATCCTCGAAGGTATACATTTCCTTTTGAACAATATCCGTTGAATCACCAACACCACGTTGGAATACTTCTGTATGTTCAAATAATGGTGTGCGAATTTCTTCAAAGTGGAATGTTTCACAAATACTTTTTATTTTTGATTCGACATATTGCCATTTCTTCGCATCTTTTGGTAACGTGTCAACTGTACCCCTTGGCGCTTTTAAACTCATGCCTAATACCTCCCAAATCTCGCTTCAATTTTCATTAGATAAGAAAACACAAAAAACCCCCATCCCTAAAAAAGGGACGAGAGTTCACCCGCGTTGCCACCCTAGTTGATACTAAAATAGTATCCGCTCTTCACAGTTAACGCCTGCAAAACGTTTATACCTACTACAATTCGATATAAATCCTAAGGATCGTCATTCATTAGGCCATCTATGCATAGTTGCTCTCAGCTATCGCATCTACTCTCTTTGCATCTGGGTTCTAATTACTTTTTCCCTCAACGGTTTATTGTATTTACATTAAATGTTAATTCACTATTACTTTAGTCTAATAACTCGATTGTATTTATAGTAATCTCAACGGCTTGGAAAGTCAAGTTCGATTTATTTTTTTCTTCAATCTTTTCACTTCACCGCTTGAAATCCCCAATTCCTCGGCTATTTCAAAATAATTCGTTTGATCTGAAAGCTCCATGGATTGATCGGGGTTTACACCGAATATATCCTTACTACTCGTTGAATTCCAATGTTTATCCTGTAAGCGCACAATTTCCCCTCCTTTTAGTCCTAGCTTCTACCTCTAGCTTTGCCTAAAAAGAGAATCTTTATTATACTGGTGATAATGTTTTATTCTAGATTGGTGGGAGGATTTTTTTTGAAGCTTAAAAGCTATTTCACTTTATTGCTTGGTGTCATCATGATTTCTATGCTGTTCTCACATGATGTACAAGCAGAGGAAGCGTTAATTAATGAAGATAACTTAAATATTCGCAGTGGACCAGGTAAAGAATATGAATCGATTGGTAAAGCAAATGCTGGTGAAACATATCCTATTGTTCAAGAGCAAAATGACTGGGTAGAAATTCAATTACAAACTGGAACAGGCTGGGTTACATCAGAGTATATTACGATAGATGGTGCTACTGCAGAAACAAAGACAGCGAGCAAAGTCGACAAAATCGTGATTCAGCATGGTAATACACCATTGCGTGATGGTCCATCAACATCGTATGATATCGTACATTTAGCTGAAAAAGATACCGAATATGATGTTATTTCCGAATCAAATGGCTGGTATGAGGTGAAGCGTGATGATCAATCTGGATATATATTCAAGCAATTACTTAATAAAAAAGAAGCTTCTGGAGATCTGAGCTTCCGTAATAAAACAATTGTAATCGATGCCGGTCATGGTGGACACGATGTCGGAGCAATTGGTGCAACTGGAACCTATGAGAAGAATTTCACATATTTTACAGCTCAGGAGCTCCAAAAGGAACTTAAATCACTCGGCGCGAATGTATTAATGACGCGAGCTGACGATGACTTTATTTCCCTTGCAAGTCGTTCAAGCTATGCAAATTACGAAGATACGGATGCCTTTGTTAGTCTTCATTATAATAGCTTCCCTGAACAGCCCACCGTGTCAGGAGTAGAAACTTATTATTATTACGACCAATATAAAGATCTTGCAAGCTACATTCAACAAGGGATTATTAATGCAACAGAAAACGAGGATCGTGGCACAAGCCAAGGTAACTTCTATGTGATTAGACAAACCCTTAAACCTGCAGTATTGGTCGAACTAGGGTTTATCTCCAACGATGAGAAAGAAGCGCAACTACAGACTACCGTTTATCAAAGAAAACTAGTAGCAGGTATTGTTGAAGGATTAGGAAAATACTTTTCTATGCAATAAGGAATCCAGTTTTCATCATCCAAGCTAGTTAGCAATTTAGCTTAATTGCAACATACAATAAAAATAGGAATAAGATGGCATATTGCTACCATCTCATTCCTATTTTACTTTTCCTTACTATCAATAATCAATGTCACTGGTCCGACATTTGTAAATTGGACATCCATCATTGCTCCAAATCTACCTGTTTCCACTTCGATACCTGATTCTCGCACCATCGTATTAAACGTTTCATATAATTCCTTCGCATAATCAGGCTTCGCAGCCTGCATAAAATTAGGTCTTCTTCCTTTTCGTGTATCGCCGTACAACGTAAACTGAGAGATAGACAAAATACTTCCACCAACATCAAGTAAGGAATGATTCATTTTTTCATTTTCATCTTCAAAAATACGTAAGTGGATGATTTTATTCACTAAGTAAGTGACATCCTCCACCGTATCTTCATGGGTTACACCGAGAAGAACAACGAATCCATCGTTAATTTCACCAATGATTTCTCCGTCCACTGTAACACTGGCATCTCTTGCTCGTTGAATAACAGCTTTCATTTCATATAACTCCTTATTACAAAATCTTCTTGAAGAATTAATGCACCGTTCTCGTTACCGTATAGACATCTTTAATCTGCTTAATTCGTTCAACAACTTTTCTTAAGTGGCTCTTATTATGAATTAGAATCGTTATTTGGATAATCGCCATTTTATTACGATCCGACTTGCCATTTACATGGGTCAAATTCGTCTTCATCTCGGTTACAGCTTGTAATACCTCATTCAACAAGCCGCGACGATCATATGCAGTCACTTCTAAATCGACATGATACTGCAGATTATCTGTCTGCACGTTTTCCCATTCTACTTGCAAAAAGCGTTCCTTCGCCTCATCTGTTTGCACATTCGGGCAATCTGCACGATGGACTGACACGCCTCTACCTTTTGTAATGTAACCGAGAATTTCATCTCCTGGCACTGGATTACAGCATTTTGCTAATCGAATGAGTAAATTATCAACGCCTTTTACTTGAACCCCGGAATCACGCTTCTGCGATTGTTTTTGACTTACATCTGTTTTTACTTCTTCAATCGTTGTCTCAAGATCCTGTTCCTTTTGCTGGGATTCACGAATCTTATCGGTAAGCCTAGTAACGATTAATGCGGCAGTAATGCCTTGATAGCCTACCGCTGCAAACATATCTTCTTCACTAGTAAAATTAAACCGATCAAATATCCGCTGCAAATTGTCTGATACTAACACTTCTTTTGGATCAATGTTTAATGCACGGATTTCTTTATCTACTGCTTCTTTACCTTTTACAATATTTTCTTCGCGGCGCTGCTTTTTAAAATATTGCTTGATTTTACTTTTTGCTTGCGTCGTTTGCGCCATCTTTATCCAATCCTGTGATGGTCCATACGAATGATTGGATGTAACAACTTCAATAATATCGCCGTTTTTTAATGTATAATCAAGTGGCTCCATTTTTCCATTTATCTTCGCACCAATCGTTTTATTCCCTATTTCCGTATGAATCTTATAGGCAAAGTCGAGCGGAATTGATCCGGCTGGAAGCTCGATTACATCACCTTTAGGTGTAAATACGTAAACCATATCTGAGAATAAATCAACTTTTAATGATTCGATAAACTCTTCTGCATCATGGGAATCTGTTTGCCATTCAAGGATTTCTCTGAACAATGTAAGTTTTTCTTCAAACGATTTTTTTCTACCTTTTACCTGTTTTCCTTCCTTATACGCCCAGTGAGCTGCAATTCCATATTCCGCAATTTCATGCATTTCTTTTGTTCGAATTTGCACCTCTAATGGATCCCCTTTAGGACCAATTACAGTTGTATGCAAGGATTGGTATAAATTCTGCTTTGGCATGGCAATGTAATCTTTGAATCTTCCTGGCATTGGTTTCCAGTTTGTATGAATAATGCCAAGTACAGCATAACAGTCTTTAATACTATGCACAATAATTCGAATGGCGAGCAGATCGTATATTTCATTAAACTGCTTGTTTTGCTTCACCATTTTTTGATAAATGCTGTAGAGATGCTTCGGCCGACCGGATATTTCTGCACCAATCTTTACCTCATCAAGCTGCTTGTTTAGCTCCTCCACAACTTCTTTAATATACGATTCTCTTTCTTCCCGTTTTTGTTTCATTAATTGCACGATGCGATAATATTGTTGTGGGTTTAAATATCGTAATGCGGTATCCTCTAACTCCCATTTGATTGTAGAAATACCTAAGCGATGTGCTAATGGGGCAAATATTTCGAGAGTCTCATTGGAAATTCGACGCTGCTTCTCAGGTGGTAAGTGTTTTAATGTCCGCATATTATGCAATCGATCTGCAAGTTTAATTAAAATAACACGAATATCCTTCGCCATTGCAACAAACATTTTACGGTGATTTTCTGCTTGCAATACTTCTTTTGATTTATATTTAATTTTCCCTAATTTCGTCACACCATCAACGAGCATTGCGACTTCAGGGTTAAATGCTTCTTCTAAATTCTTTAATGTAACTTCGGTATCTTCGACGACATCATGTAGAAATCCACCAGCAATCGTTTCTGCATCCATTTTTAAATTTGTAAGAATACCAGCCACTTGTACAGGATGGATAATATAAGGCTCGCCAGACTTTCTAAATTGTCCATTATGTGCGTCCTTTGCAAAGTCATATGCACGTTGTATGAACGCAATATCTTCTGTAATTAGATATTTGCTTGCAAGCTGAATGATATCTTCTATTGTTATAATTTCTTCTTTTGCCATATTATCACCTTTATATTGTATCTTAATATAGTTGAATGTAGTATATTGTCGAATAAACATACTTGTTAAATATTTTTAATTATATGCTTTTCTTATTTACATGTCCATTTATATCATGAATTTGTTTAAATTTCTAACTAATTATTGAATTATAATAATAGGCCTGACTTTTCGTCAGACCTCTTCATCATCTTATTATTTGTAGCTAAGTAATGTTAGAACATCATAATCCTTAAGTTTGTCCATACCGTCAAGATAACCTAACTCAACAAGGAATGCACAACCAACAACAATACCGCCTAATTGCTCCACTAATTTGATTGTTGCTTCAATCGTACCACCAGTTGCGAGTAAATCGTCCGTTATAAGAACACGTTGTCCAGGTCTAATCGCATCCTTATGAATGGTTAATACGTTCTTACCATATTCCAAGCCGTAATCGACTTTGATAACTTCACGAGGAAGTTTTCCTTCCTTTCTCACCGGCGCAAAGCCGACTCCTAATGCGTAGGAAACCGGACAGCCGACAATAAATCCACGTGCTTCTGGTCCAACAACTATATCGATTTGCTTTTCTTCCGCAAATTCAACAATCTCATCCACTGCAGATTTGAATGCTTTCCCATCATTCATTAGTGGAGTAATATCTTTAAAGCTAATTCCTTCCTTTGGATAATTTTCCACGATTTCAATATATTGATTATAATCCATTTATTTCTTCCTCCTTAGGTATTTCCACACGGTTCATACAATCCTCGAACCACGTTTTCAGTTGTTCATAATTAGAGTAATACAAGTCTTTTTCAACTTTTATTTGGTTTACACGCGCTTGATAGGAAGGGGATTCACTTAAATCCTTTTTATCTGGACTAGGGTTAACATGTACAACGCCATTTTCTATTTTAACAAATCCCAATTCGAAAAACACTTTTGAGATAAAGATGATTCGTTCCTTCGTCCAGCCTTTTGCATTCATAATCGTCTGAATTTCCTGCCTCAAATTTAACACCTTACGTTTACGCACGAGTGCATAAAACCAAATAAATTCTTCCCTCGCTGGAAAGGCGGTTAAATATGCGCTGTGATCAATATGGAAGCATGCATGTATATTGTTTGGTTCCGTTTTTTGAACAATTTGCTTTAATAACCCTACATCCACTGGTAAATCATATATATATAATACATCTGTCTTCTCAAGTTCTTCTATCTCCACTTCATAGGAGATTTGGACTGCTGATTCGTGAGCAGGCATTATTTCATTTGCAAGCACTGCAATGGTCTCATTTATATAAGGAAGAATTTCAACTTGCTTCTTGCCTCGCTGATCATGTAATTGCCATTCTTCTATCTTCATATCCTTCAAGACGAGCTGTGCTTTTCGCTTACCATTCCATTCATTTATGCCTAATTCGCCGACTAATGTCAGTGGTGTATGGGGAGTAATATAGGAATATAAGTCACCCATGCCAAAGCCAATTCCCTCAACCTGCACATCCTCTTCATTAAATAATAATTTCAGATGATTTTTCTTCGCACCAATTTGCCGTGCATCTGCTGGTATTTCCTTAATTGCAAAGTTTGGCTTCGGGTTTTTCATTCCAAATGGTGCCAAGCGATTAATTTCATCGACAAGATTATCGTTTATATCGGTTAATTTTAATATAGCATTTATTTCAATTACTTGCCTAAAATCATCTGCTGTAAGTGCATCATGAATAAATTCGTTTAAGCTTTCTTGAATAATGGGGATATTCTCAGCTGGTAAAGTCATCCCTGCAGCTTGTGCATGACCACCAAAATGCGTAAAAAAGTCGCGTACCTTCATGCAATTCTTAAACAGGTCAAATGCGGGAATACTTCTTGCAGAACCTTTTACCTCTCCAGTTCCCGCTTTTTCTGTTAAGACGATTGCTGGACGATCATACTTCCGTACTAATTTGGATGCAACGATCCCAAGCACCCCTTCATTCCAGCCCGCCTTTTGGACGATGATAACCCCATTAGGATGGCCTTGTACCATCTGCTCTGCTTCTTTTACTATTTGGTTTACAATTTCTTGTCTCTTTACATTAATTCCTTGAATTTCTATAGCCATTTCATCTGCTAGAATTGGATCATCTGTCATCAATAGCTGGACAGCAAGATCTGCGTCCTGTAATCTACCTACAGCATTTAACCGTGGTCCAATCAGAAATCCTACATCCTCTTCGGTCACATTTCCCTCGATTTTACAAACCGCCTTTAATGCACGAATTCCTGGATTTTTTGTAATGGTGAGGGCGTGGAGCCCATAATATGCGAAGATTCGATTCTCGTCTACTAGTGGTACCATATCGGCTATCGTGCCAATTGCGACAAGATCGAGTAAATGCTTGGGAAAATAGCCTAATAATTGCTCTGCAAATTTAAATGCAACCCCTACACCTGCAAGCTCGTCAAATGGATAATCTGGTGAGCATTTTGGATGAAGAATTGCATATGCATCAGGTAATTCAACTTGGACTTCATGGTGATCGGTAATGATTAAATCGATCCCGAGTTGTTTGGCGATTGTCGCTTCATCTACAGCGGCAATTCCATTGTCAACCGTTACTATAACCGAATAGCCATTTTCATGTGCATCACGGAATGCTGCCTCATTTGGCCCATATCCTTCCGTAAACCGATTTGGAATATAATAATCACAATCTGCCCCTAATTCCTCCAACGTCTTAAGCATTACAGTCGTCGAGCTGACCCCATCAGCATCATAATCACCAAAAACAAGAATCTTCTCCTTCGATGCAATTGCCTGATGCACTCGATCTGCTGCCTTTTCAATCGAAGTAATCGTTATTGGATTATGTAAATTTTTAATATCAGGTGATAGAAATTGATTCGCTGCTTCTACAGTTGTAATCCCTCTTTGAACAAGTAGTTCTCCGATTACAGGAGTTACTCCTGGCAGTTCATTTATTAATGCTTCATTATTATGAAAATCCCTATATTGCCACTTTGCTTTACTTTGTAACATATATTCACCCCTGACCAATCTATTATACTAGAGAGTATCAGGGGTAGCAAATGAATGTATTTTAAAATAATTCATGCATTCCTTCTTAGCTCATTTGATTACTATCTGCTGGATTTACATCGATTGCCTCGATTATTCCGTTTTCCTCCAACTGTTTACGCATTTGGTTATTTTCTGCTTTCAACAGCTTAATCATCTTTTGCAACTGATAAACTTTTACAATTCCCGCTGCGGCGGTTATAATGCCGCCCATCAATACAGAGAATAAGATAACTAAAATAAGTGGAGATTCTCCTGACCAAAAAATATAATCGACTTCTACTGATTCAACGTTCATCACAGCAAAAACTGCGACAATAATCACTAACACAATAGCTAGAATAACATAGGTTTGACCTTTCATCGGACTTCCTCCTCTTTCTCTGTTTTTTTAGGGTCTTTATGATTTATTAGTTATAGTAGGATGCATTCCTTTTTCTATTTTATTTAAACAAAAAGATAGCCCCTTGTCACGCTTCTATCATAACAAGGAGCTTTCTTATTAAACCTGTGGACCATCGATCCGTTTCTTCGCCTTATATACGATTGGATTACTCTCAATCGTTCTACCGCGCCATACTAGCCATATTTGTGGTGCTACCATTAGGGATGAATAGACCCCAATTACGAGCCCAATCAACATGGCAAATGCAAATCCAGTAATCGCTGGTGCTCCCGCAAATAGAAAGACAACCACACCAAATATTGTTGTAATGGCAGTATTCATCGTTCTCGTAATCGATTGGACGACACTGCGGTTGACAATCGTCTCTAATTGTTTAAATGTTGTAATCCGTTTTTCTTTTCGTAAATTCTCCCGAAGTCGGTCAAAGATTACGACGGTATTGTTAATCGTATTCCCTACAATAGTCAGAATTGCAGAAACGATGATTAAATCAAATTCCAACTGGGTAATGCTGAATACCGCTAAGATGATAAAGGCATCATGGAATAGCGTAATGACCGATGTAACTGCTGCATAAAATTCAAAACGAATCGTCACATAGATGATCATAAACACCGCTGCAATTGCAACAGCATAGACCGCATTTTTCACTAATTCCTGACCAACAATCGGTGATACAACACTAACGGTTGGCTGATTACCATATTTTTCATTAAAATACTGTTGCACATCTTTTACATCTGTGTCAGAAAGCACCGTTGAAAATCGTGTGACAGCAATATTATTATTATCACCTGATAATACGATTGATTCCGGTTCGATTGAAAGATCAAGGAATCCAGCTTCAACTTCTTCTGCAGTTAAACTAGAATCCGATACAACTTCAATTCTCGATCCACTTGTGAAGTCAACCCCAGGATTAAATTGTAAGAATAAAATAGAAATGGCACCTAGAATGACCATAATGCTAGTAATGGAAAAGAACTTCTTTCGGTGCTTCGTAATATTCCACGTACGATTAAATACTTTTGGTTCAACAATGCTTGTATCTGCAATATCTCGAATATCAGCAAGCTTCACTGCAAACCACGTTTTCCGCTTGTTTAGCCATCCACTATGCACCCATAGTCCTAATAATAATCTAGTACCATAAATATTCGTAATAAAGCTTACAAGGATACTAATGATTAACATAGTCGCAAACCCTTTGACAGAGCTTGTCCCGAAAATAAATAAAACACCCGCAGCGATTAATGATGTAATATTAGAATCTAAGATCGCGCTAAAGGAGCTTTTCGAACCTGCTGTAAAGGAAGCTTTAATTGATTTACCAAGCCTTATCTCCTCTTTGATTCTTTCAAAGGTAATAACGTTTGCATCTACAGCCATCCCTACCCCAAGGATTAACCCAGCAATTCCCGAAAGTGTTAAGACTCCGTTCATTAATTGATAAACTAGTAGAACTAAGTATACATAGAAAATCAAATTAATCACGGCGATTAAGCCTTGGAATCGGTAAACAACTAACATGAAGAGAATAATAAATGCAATTCCAATTGCACCTGCGATCATCGTTTGATCTAGTGCTTGTTCCCCAAACTGAGCACCAACGGAATTAGAATAGATTTCTGTCATATGTACTGGAAGTGATCCAGAATTAATGATATCCGCTAATTGTTTTGCCGACTCGACAGTGAAATTACCGCTAATCATGACATTCGATGTATTAAGTGTCTCCGATACACGTGGTGCGGAAACAAACTTAGGTTCTGCTTTCGCTACTTCTGTTGCAAAAGAGTCCCCCTCTTTAAAGTCCATCCAAATGACGAGAAGGTTATTCGGCTCCCCCATTGCTGCAATTTTACTTGTAACATCAGCAAATTTGGCGGCATCCTTCAATTGAAGGGAAACGATTGGTGCATTTGTATTCGGATCGAAATCCTGTGATGCAGCACCTTCCTTAATATCTGAGCCATTTAACAATTCATTATCGTTAACATCACGGAAGGAAAGCTGTGCAGAGGTTGCCAGCATATCTCTCGCATCTGCTTGGTTGTCAACGCCTGCAAGCTCGACACGAATTCGATTCTCCCCTTCGATATTGATTACCGCTTCACTGATTCCCAATCGATTGACACGGTCATTTAACGTCTGTACCGTACCTTCTAATAATGATCTGGAAATCTGCTGATTTTCATCGACTGGTGTTACTTCGTATAAAATTTCAAATCCACCTTGTAAATCCAATCCTAAATTAATATTTTTTGCTACACCTGTTACCGTTAATCCAATAGTTCCTAAAAATACAATTACGATTAGGAAAAAGGCAGTAATTCTACCTTTGCTTTTCATCTACTGATTGCCTCCCTTAAGATGTCGGGTAATATATGTATGTATTTACTATGCTTCACTTCTACCTGTTAATGCTGCAATCGAAGCCATTAAGTCCTCGTTTTGGTAGGACTGAATCGTTAAGTAACTCAAATATATTCCTGAACCTAAATGAAAAATATCCTGTACAATTTCATGAATCCGTTTTTCCGGATCTCCCTTCCAAACCTTCTCGACGAGACATGACCATACATTTCCCGCAGTTGCTTGTGAATAACCCATCATTTGGAGTTCCGTTGCTTTACTGATCAATACTGGTTCCACCATCGCTTTCCACTCATTACATCGTTGAATAATCGCCATATTCCCCCTCCTATTCTCGGAGTTTTATTTGCTTGTCATGCTTGACCCACTACTTTGCATATATATCATTGTATAGCAATTTTTATTTTTTGAGAAGGTAGTTGACAAAAATGACGAAACAAACATTTCTGCAAGGCGCACTTATCCTAATATTTGCCGGAATGATTACACGCTTTCTTGGGTTTATCAATCGAATTGTTGTCGCAAGATTGATGGGTGAAGAAGGTATTGGAATTTATATGATGGCCCTTCCGACGCTTTTCCTAGTCATTGCTCTAACCCAGCTTGGTCTACCTGTCGCCATTTCTAAACGGGTTGCAGAGGCAGACGCAATGAACAACCAAGCGAAAGTGAAACAGATACTCATTGTTTCTTTAATCCTTACAGGTATTTCAAGCGTGATATTTACCACTGCGATGATTATTGCTGTTCCATTTATCGCAACAACATTATTAAACGATGACCGTACTTTGCTTCCTTTATTAGCAATAAGTCCGATCGTCCCAATCATCGCCATTTCCTCCGTACTCCGCGGATATTTTCAAGGAAAGCAAAATATGAAGCCACAAAGCTATTCCCAGGTGCTTGAACAAATCGTTCGAATTACCTGTGTCGCCTTTTTTGTAAATCTTCTGCTTCCTTTTGGATTAGAATATGCAGCTGCCGGTGCAATGTTTAGCGTTATTCTTGGTGAATTCGCCTCATTATTATACATGATTCTGTCATTTAGACGGAACAAAAAGATAAAAATCAGGAAGAACTTTTTTGCCTATCTCAAATCGAGTCAGACAACATTAAGGGAATTGCTTTCCATTGCACTCCCAAGTACAGGGAGTCGACTCGTTGGTTCGTTTTCTAATTTCCTTGAACCGATCTTAGTCGCACAAAGCTTGAGTATTGCAGGTTTCTCAAGTATCATCGCCACAAGGCTTTACGGGGAACTCACAGGTTATGTACTTCCATTACTTTTTCTACCTACATTCATTACCCATTCCCTATCGATTGCACTCGTTCCATCGATTGCTGAAGCCGATGCAAAGAGGCAGGAACAGTTAATTCACTACCGGATCCACCAATCCATTCGCATTTCCTTTGCTTCTGGTGCGATTGCAACAATCGTCATCTTCCTATTTTCTAGCGAGTTATTAACGTACATGTATGGAACAGACAATGCGAGTAAATATTTAATTTTGATGGCGCCCTTTTATATTTTACTGTATATCCAGGCACCACTTCAAGCAACATTACAGGCACTTGACCTTGCAAGACCAGCCATGTGGAACAGCTTAATCGGAGCATTTATGAAATTATTCATCCTCTTTTTTCTAGCATCAAATGCAAGCTTCGGCATTATGGGTGTTGCAATTGCGATGATTGTAGGCGTTGTTCTCGTAACACTGCTGCATTTAGCAACATTAAAGAAAGCAATTCAATATGCTATTCCATTAAAAGATATTTGTAAAATGATCTTCTTATTAGTTTCTACATGGGGAATTGGTGTTTTCCTAAGAGATTATTACCATACTCTACAAGCTAATATTTTCATATTTCTCCTAATCTTACTCGCGCTTATTGTTATCTATATTATTATTCTACTTTTATTAAAATTTATTACGAAAGACGAATTAAAGCAGATCCCATTCCTGCAAAAATTTGTTTCTTAGTTCTGAAGTTAATATTATCTTTAAAAACCTTCTATTTTAGATGCTGATGAATAAACTGTTAATAATCATGGACAAACATAAGGGAGGAATCGCAATGCAAAAACAGCTCTTCACTGCTTTATTGTATGGATGGATTGTTGTGTTTAGCTTAATTTTACTTTCAAGCATTATTCTTGCGTTATTATTTCGGTTTACAGCATTTGATGAAAATTCTTTATCATGGATTGCACTTACCATTGGATTTATAACATTATTTATTGGTGGATTCATTGCTGGGGCAAAAGGAAAAATGAAAGGTTGGATTATTGGTGGGCTGATAGGATTAGGCTTTACCCTTTTTACATTTTTAGTGCAATATTTAGGCTACCAGCATGGATTCTCAATGGAACAAACACTCACCCACTTAGGCTACATGGTCGCAGCAGTTATCGGCAGTGTAATCGGAGTGAATATCTTTGGAGCACATAATAAATAATATGGTTACTTTCTGAAAGATTTTGCTATTATCATGGGTGGTTAACTATTATTTTATAAAAAGTGCGGACTAGAGGCGACGTTGATTTCCGCTCTGGACAGTCACTTTCCGCGGGCAACGGCCAAGAGAGAGCGAAATGTTCTCTCATCCTATTTAGAAATGATTACATGAAAATAATTGCTCATTCCCAGCGAAGTGTATTTTCGGAGCGATTGGTCTAAGAGCACTCATCTCGTCCAGGGTAGTCCGCACTTTACATCAATAGTGACTAACAATACAAAACGAACAAACAAAAAAGAAGTTAATATCGATGTATTAACTTCTTTTTCTGGTCAACTATGTACTTTATTACCTAAATAAATGACTTTAGTTAGGTAATACACACTTCCCTTTATTTCATTACTACTGTTTGTTTACGTCACGGACTGCAGAACGATCAAACGTTAGTTTTGAACCACCTTCTGTAATCAAAACGACTGTACTTTCGTCAACTGCATGTACTGTTCCGTGTAAACCACCAATCGTTACGATAGTATCGCCCTTTTGTAGGCTACTTTGCATTTCTCTTACTTGCTTTTGACGTTTTTGTTGCGGACGAATAAGCAAGAAGTAGAAAATCACAAACATCAAGATAATTGGTGCTAATGAGATTAACATTTCCATCTAAATTCACCTCCTTTTTAGAAAACGTGGCGCACGCCTTAGCTGCACTTAAGTAGTAAGAAAATTATCATTATTTCTTAACTACCAAATAAAACATATCCTTTAAAAATTCTTAGCATCGGGTTTATTCAAACCATATTGTTCAAAGAATTCCTCTTTAAAGTCGCCAAGTCGATCTTCTTTTATTGCAGCTCGAACTTGCTCCATTAATTTTACCAGAAAATGCAGGTTATGATAAGTGGTAAGTCTAAATCCGAATGTTTCATTACATCTTATTAAGTGACGGATATATGCACGCGTATAATTTTTACATACATGACAATCACAGTTTTCATCGATTGGGCTAAAATCACGTGCATATTTCGCATTACGAACAACGAGACGACCATTCGATGTCATACATGTTCCATTGCGCGCAATTCTTGTTGGCAGTACACAATCAAACATGTCAATGCCCCGAATTGCACCATCAATTAAGGAATCCGGTGAGCCAACTCCCATTAAATATCTTGGTTTATTTGTAGGAAGTAATGGTGTTGTATGCTCTAACATCCGGTTCATAATATCCTTTGGCTCACCAACAGATAATCCACCAATTGCATAGCCTGGGAAATCAAGCGATACAAGGTCTCTTGCGCTTTGCGTCCGTAAATCTTCAAACTCTCCACCTTGAACAATCCCGAATAGACCTTGGACATCTTTACGATCATGGGCTGCTAAACAGCGTTCAGCCCACCTTGATGTTCTTTCCACAGATGCTTTCATATAATCATGGGTTGCAGGGAAGGGTGGACATTCATCAAACGCCATCATAATATCAGATCCTAATGCATTTTGAATTTGCATCGCTTTTTCTGGTGATAAAAAAAGCTTATCCCCATTTAGATGATTACGGAAATGTACCCCTTCCTCTGTAATCTCGCGCATATCGCTCAAACTAAATACTTGGAAGCCACCGGAATCGGTTAAAATAGCACCATCCCAGTTCATGAATTTATGCAGACCCCCTGCTTCACGGATAATATCCTCGCCAGGCCGCAGCCATAAATGATACGTATTGGAAAGAATAATCCGTGCATCCATCGAGTGCAGATCCTCTGGACTCATTGTTTTCACGGTTGCTAAAGTTCCAACAGGCATAAATGTTGGTGTATCAAATGATCCATGGGGAGTGTGCACTCGGCCAAGTCTTGCCCCTGTCTGTTTATCTGTTTTAATTAACTCATAGGTTATTGGTATTGTCATCTTTATTTTTCCTCTGCTTTCATTTCTATATGATTAACATTGCATCGCCAAAACTAAAGAAGCGATATTTCTCGTTTACTGCTTCCTTATATGCATGTAGTATTGTTTCACGGTCTACTAACGCACTCACAAGCATAATCAGCGTTGATTTTGGTAAATGAAAATTCGTGATTAGACCATCAATTGCTTTAAATTCATATGGCGGATAAATAAAAATATTCGTCCAGCCACTGGATTCCGTGAATGTTCCTTGATTATCTCTTGCAATTGTTTCAAGGGTTCTCGTTGAAGTCGTCCCAACAGAAATAATTCTACCCCCAGATGCCTTCGTTTGATTCAGGAGCTCCGCTGTTTCCTTTGTCATTTGGTAAAATTCGGAATGCATCTCATGGTCTTCAATTGTATCGACACTAACTGGACGGAATGTTCCGAGTCCAACATGAAGCGTAATAAATGCAATGTTGACGCCCATTTCCTTTATTTCTGCTAATAATTCATTGGTGAAATGCAATCCCGCTGTTGGCGCCGCAGCTGATCCTTCTTCTCTTGCATAAACCGTTTGATATCGTTCTTTTTCTGGTAATTGTTCTTTAATATAAGGAGGTAGCGGCATTTCCCCCAATTGATCGAGTATTTCGTAAAAAATGCCTTCATAGGAAAACTCCAGCACTCGACCACCATGATCCTTGAAATCTTTACAAACCGCAGTGAGTTTCCCATCACCAAACACTAATTCTGTGCCAACCTTAACCTTCTTCGCTGGCTTGGTCAATACTTCCCATGTATCGTTTTCCTCTTGACGGAGGAGTAAAACCTCAATCTTCGCTCCTGTATCCTTCTTAACACCATACAATCTTGCTGGCAGCACACGTGTATCATTTAATACTAAAGTGTCCCCTGCCTGCAAATACTGCATTACATCAGGAAAATGCTTATTAGCAATTTCCTTTGTTTCTCTATCGATTACCATTAAACGTGATGCAGTTCGATCCTTTAATGGGGTTTGTGCAATTAGTTCCTCTGGTAAATGATAATCAAAATCTTCTATATTCATTATAAATCGCCTAACCTTTCTTTATTTAAACCTACCAATAATGGCAAAAATAATCGTTAAAATAATACTAACAATGATCGATGTCATAAGTGGAAAATGAATCGAGGCATTGCCAATTTTAAAGCTAAAATCTCCAGGTAATCTGCCAATAAACGTCCAGATAACACCAATGATTAAAAAAATAATTCCAACAATGATGAAGAGTTTTCCCATGTCCATTATTCTTCTTGCCTATTGATTCCAAAATGTGCATATGCTTTCGGTGTAACAATTCTTCCTCTTGGCGTTCGCTGGATAAAGCCAAGCTGCAGAAGAAATGGCTCATACACATCCTCAATCGTTTGCGAATCCTCACCTATTGTTGCTGCAATTGTATCAAGACCAACTGGACCACCATTAAACCCTTCGATCATCCCTAATAGTAAGCGGTGATCGGTATGATCCAGACCTGCATCATCGACTTGCAGCATTTTTAATGCAAGGCTTGTCGTTTCTAAACTAATTTCTGCCTCTCCTTTTACTTGAGAGATATCACGAATTCGTTTTAATAAACGGTTAGCGATCCTAGGGGTCCCCCTAGAACGGCGAGCAACCTCTAATGCCGCTTCTTTTGTTATAGGCATTTCAAAAATATCTGCCGTTCGTTCGACGATTGCACATAAATCCTTTGTTTCATAAAACTCGAGCCTGCTCATTACTCCGAACCGATCGCGCAGTGGCGCCGACAATAATCCGGCACGTGTTGTTGCGCCAACTAGTGTAAATGGCGGCAAATCGATTCGAACCGATCGTGCACTTGGGCCTGTACCAATAACAATATCTAGAAAAAAGTCTTCCATTGCCGGATATAATACTTCCTCAACATTACGTGGAATGCGGTGGACTTCATCGATAAACAATACATCACCAGGTTCTAACGAGGATAGAATTGCAGCTAAATCACCTGCACGTTCAATTGCTGGACCTGATGTTGAACGAAATTGCACTCCCATTTCATTGGCGATGATTGCTGCGAGCGTTGTTTTCCCTAGCCCTGGTGGTCCATATAAGAGAACATGATCCAATGGTTCTTCGCGCATTTTCGCTGCTTGAATAAAGATTTTTAAGTTTTCCTTTACCTTATGTTGTCCGATATATTGATTTAATGTTGTGGGACGAAGGCTAAGCTCAATTGTAGCATCTTCGTTTTGCAATTCTCCTGTTACCATCCGCTCATCCATTGTTAACGTCCCCTCTTCTTATTTTTTCATTAATAGTGCTAATGCGTTCTTGATGATTTCATCTGTATTTTGGATATCCATTGCTTGTAGTTTTGGAATAACTGCTTTTATTTCACGATCCATGTATCCTAAAGCTTTCAGCGCTTCCTGTGCATCAGCAATTGCGAATGTATTGTAGTGGTCAGTTGATGGTGTATTATCTTGATTCTGGTCCATCGAGATTGATAGCTCCATCACTAATTTACCTTTTAAATCTAAAATAATTTGTCTCGCTGTCTTTTTACCAACACCAGGGAAGCTCGTAAGGAATTTATCATCTTCCCGTTCTACAGCCGAAACAAAGCCTGGAATATCAACAGATGCTAATATTGCTAGCGCACCCTTTGGCCCAATTCCAGAAACAGAGATCAATTTTTTAAATAAATATTTTTCATCCTCGTTCTTGAAACCGTATAAAACCAAGGTATCTTCTCGAACGTATTGATATGTATTTATCAAAACTTCCTCATTTAATTTTGATTGAAATGCAAAGGGATTTGCACAAATCAGTTCATAGCCAACGCCATGAACGTCTAGGATTAAGGATTCATCTTGAATGTTTGTAAGAATTCCTTTTATATACGCAATCATGTAAATAATACCTCCCATAGTTTAACATATTTTAGGTGAAAATAATAAAGTGAGCCATTATTTCTATTATCAAAGCTTGTCTGAAGTAATCAATGGTAATACAGCCAAGCAACTGCCCCAAAAAGTACACTTTACTTTCCGTGGTTTTTGGGGCGGTTGACTTCAAGCCCTACATTCAATAGCCAATCTGATTCTAAAGCGGGAAAACTTCTATTTCTACAGAAATAGAAGTTTCGATTTTGCAATATCTAATCCCCTTTGAATCAACTCATAAAGTAGATTCTAAATTATGATGGATGTCCTGAACATCTTCATTCTCTTCAAGTGTATCAATTAGCTGCTGCATTTTCTCTTCATCATCTTCAGAAACGGTATTATAATTTTGTGGAATTAACGTTACTTCACTTTCTTCGATTGAATAACCATCTTCTGTTAGTTGGTCAACCGCTTCTTGGAAAGCATCTGGTGTTGTGAAAATTTCATAAACACCAGTATCGGCTGTAATGTCCTCTGCTCCTGCTTCTAATGCTGCAAGTGTAAGCTCCTCTTCATCGATTAAGCCTTCTTCGTCTGTAATGACAATATACCCTTTCCGATCGAACATAAAAGATACACTGCCGTTTTCTCCTAAATTGCCATCATTTTTCTTGAATGCGTGTCTTACTTCCGCTGCTGTCCGATTCTTATTATCGGTTAAAACATTCACGATTACTGCAACCCCACCAGGTCCATATCCTTCATACGTTAGCTCCTCATAGTTTGCACCATCTAATGTTCCGGTTGCTTTCTTTATTGCACGCTCAATATTATCATTTGGCATATTATCTGCCTTCGCTTTATCAATTACCAGGCGGAGAGTAGCATTCGTTGTCGCATCCCCTCCACTCTCCTTTGCTGCTTTAAATATTGCTTTTGCATGACGCATAAAGATCTTCCCTCGTTTTGCATCCTGTGCGCCTTTTCTTTTTTGGATATTATGCCATTTAGAATGACCAGCCACAAAACATTCTCCTTTTTAATAAACTTAGTTGCATGTGAATAGCTAAAAATCTCCTACACTACTATATCAAATCCCATACGTTTAGAAAACCTTACTGTTACCAAGATGTTATATGGGAATTTCCGTCACATTTATTTGAAGTACACTACCCTTTATCATACCATAAGTTGTCCTCATTAAGGATAGAAAAAGAGACGATTCAAGTATCGTCTCCTTTTCCTTACTATTGCTCTTCCATTTCATCTTCATCTTCACGCATTGACATTGCTCCAGGATATGAAGGTGGTGTTGGATAAGAAAAATTTGCATCTCGCTGCATGCCAAATTGACCAGGGAACATTTGCTGTGTATTTAATACCGGCTGGTGATGAAACTCTGGATATGGCATTTGTCCTTGATACATTTGTTGTTCTGCTGCATAAGGGCTAACAGGTGTATTTGAACCACCACAGCCACAATCATTATCTTGCGGCATTTGCATTGCTGGCATTTGCATCGCTGGGAACATGTGATGATGCATCGGATGTGGTTGCATACACCCTTCAAGCATTATAGGATATGGGAAACATGGGTTAAAGTTTTGAACGCAGCAAGGATTCATTGGTTGATGATAAATCGGCATTGGCATTGGCATTGGCATCTGTGCTGGCATCGGCATTGGTATCGGCGCTGGCATTGGCATCGGCTTTGGCATCGGCGCTGGCATTGGCATCGGCGCTGGCATTGGCATCGGCGCTGGCATCGGCTTTGCTACTGGTGGTTGAACGGCTGGCTGAACCGCCTTCTCAACTGGTTTCGGCACTGGCTTTGGCACTGGTTTTGGTGCAGGCTTTGCTACGGGTTTTTCCTTCACATGTTCCTTTTTCTTCTCTTCTTTTGGATGATAATGATGAACAGGCATTGGTGGAAAATTAATCGTCGTATAGTTTTGGAAATCCTGCTCCATCACTGGCATTTGAATGATTGGTTGTAGTGGCATCTGCGGTACATGTTGAACTGGAACTTCGTGCTTGACTACGACATGTTCCTTATTATCATCCTCATGTATCACTGGCATTGCTTTTGGAGATGTTTCCTTGTATGGATGTTTCACCGTTTCTTTCGGTGTTTCCTTTACGTGCACTGTTTCTTTTTTTACAGTCTTCGTTGTACCCGGAATTTTTATTTTCATTCCTGGCATAATCATATCTGGACTGGCCAATTGTGAATTAAGATGTTTCAATTCTTCAAAATTTACATCATATTTTTTGGAAAGTTCCCATAGTGTGTCACCTTTTTGAACGATGTGTATTTTCAAAACGAACCGAACTCCTTTCATTACAAATTACTGGGCTAATTACTCTATATCAACATATGCAACGAAAAGATAAAAGTTGCCCGATTCGTAAAACAAACGTCACGACAGGTTAAAATATGGACATGAAAAACCGGCTCTAATTTAAACTAGAGCCGGTTTCCTTAAATATTTAAATGATATACGGGATATGTACCAAGAATGTCAACACTGCATCCCAATGCTTCTAACTCCTGCTTAACGCCCGGGAATAGTACATCATCATAGGTCTGGTCAACATCAATAATAAAGAAGTAATTTCCCAATCCCGTTTTCGTTGGTCGGGATTCAATCTTAGATAGGTTCATTTTCCGCCATGCAAATGCCGAGAGAATCTGATGCAGTGCACCAGACTTATCGCTTGGTAATGTAATCATCATGGTTGTTCGTTCTAATTTTGCTGGATGATTTATCGAAACAACTGATCGATCCTGTGCAAGTACTAGAAACCTTGTATGATTATTTGGATAGTCATGGATATTTTCCTTAACAATTTGCAACCCATATTCTTTCGCTGCAATAATATTGCCAATTGCAGCAATTGGCTCCTTGCTTTCACTTACTAATTCGGCAGCTTTCCCAGTTGAAGATGAAAATTGAATGTTTGCATCTGGCAAATGCTGATGAATAAATTGATGGCATTGTGCAATTGCATGGCTGTGCGAATGAACCTCTTTCAACGTACTTAATTCGCCAGAGAAATCTTTTCGAACTAATAAATGCTGTTGAATTGGTACAACAATTTCAGCTACTACTGGTAGTCGCACTTGATGCACAAGATAATCAACCGTTAGCTGTACGGTACCTTCGATCGCATTCTCCAATGGAACGACACCAATCTCAATTTTCCCTTGATCTACCGCGTCAATACATTCTGGAATTGTTGTAAAACTTCGTCTTTCCTCATCATTAAAAGCAGTATCAACCGCAAGTTTTGTAAATGTTCCTTTTGGTCCTAGATAGCCTATTGTTTTCATCATGTCTCCCCCTGTTGTACCTATACAAAAGCACTTTATATTTATAAGAATTAGGAAAGTATAAAAATTTCCAATTTAAATTTTTGTGAAAAGAGAAGCCACGTCCAGCTCCAGTGCCCCTAGCGAGACTTCCCTCACCTTCGTACGATATGTCTACATCGATTTGCTTACGCTCATCGTGTTTCCTTTATCTCCTTTGGTTCAGTCGAGTCCGTCCACAGCTCAAATGGCATTTACGCCTTTGTTCTCGATTATTCAACAAATTCAAACTCATATTCTAATAGTCGAACGGTGTCTCCATCCTTCGCACCGCGTTTTCGTAATTCGTCATCTATACCCATGCCACGGAGTTGACGTGAGAAACGACGGATTGCACCGTCACTGGAGAAGTTTGTCATCTTAAATAGTTTTTCTACTTTGGCACCATAAATCACAAACGCACCATCTGGGTCTCTTGTAATATCAAAAGGAGCGTCCTCTTTTTGGTAACGATAAACAACTTCTTCATCCGTATCTTCAATCTCTGGAGCAATTTTTGGTATGGCATCTAATAAATCCGCAATCGCAAATAAAATGTCGCGTAACCCTTCTCTTGTTAGAGCAGAAATTTCATAAACAGGGATATCCTCTGTTAATTTTTCTTTAAATGCTACCAAGTTTTCTTCTGCACCAGGCATATCCATCTTATTTGCCGCAATGATTTGCGGACGTTTCAATAGCATTGGATCGAATTCCTCTAGTTCCTTATTGATTTTTTGAAAATCATCATAAGGATCCCTAGCTTCCATGCTTGCCATATCTATCACATGCACAATTACTCTTGTTCGTTCTACATGTCGTAAAAATTGATGTCCTAGCCCAACACCTTCAGATGCACCTTCAATTAATCCTGGAAGGTCTGCCATTACAAAGCTTCGATGGTCACTTGTATCGATCACACCTAAATTCGGCGCTAAGGTTGTAAAATGATAATCCGCGATTTTTGGTTTCGCAGCACTTACAACGGAAAGTAATGTAGACTTACCAACACTCGGAAATCCAACGAGACCTACATCTGCAATTAATTTTAGTTCTACTCTAATATTTCTTTCCTTACCAGGCTCCCCGTTTTCTGCAACATCTGGAGCGGGGTTTCGTGGTGTAACAAATCGCGTATTCCCTCGTCCGCCACGTCCACCTTTAACGATAACGGCTTGCTGCCCTTGCGACGTTAAATCCGCAATGACCTCTTCCGTATCCTCATCAATAACCGTTGTCCCTGGTGGAACAGATATAATTAACGGTGCGGCGTTTTTACCGTGCTGAGATTTACTCATTCCATTCTCTCCACGCTTCGCTTTAAAATGGCGATTATATCGGAAATCCATTAAGGTATTCAAGCCTTCATCCACTTCAAAAATGATATCCGCACCATCTCCACCATCACCTCCAGCAGGACCGCCTAATGGAACATACTTTTCTCTTCGGTAGGCAACAAGTCCGTTCCCACCGTCACCAGCTTTAACATATACACTAGCTTGATCTACAAACATTATGATTCACCTCATCAATCAATTGGAATCAAAAAATAAGACTCCAGACGATTTTCTCTTTTATACACATGGAATTCATTTTCTAGGTTGCTATTAATCGTCTCGCTATTTGCTAATTCGACATGCCCATCAATTGAAAATTTTACTTCAATCTGTGAAGTTTCTCTTTTCTTTATTAAATCTAAGTTTACTTCATAAAGTGTCGATAAATTAGTAATCCTAGAAAAAAAATCCATAACTTTTTTACTTCGTTTTATTAATATATCATCAATCATGGATAATTGCGTGTTTTCTAAGTGAATATTGTATGTTAAACGAAAATTATCGTAGAGATTATTGAATCGAATAATCCATAAAATGAACTTTGGCGCTTTTAAACTCATTAATTTCCGTTCTTCTTCATAAAAGGAGAGTAATTCCTCAAACTTCTGCTCTACCTTTTCTATTTTTCCCATACTAACATAACCACTAATAATTTGTAAGTCGTTCATGATATCATGACGATAAAATTGTAAAACCTCAACAACTTCTTTTTCCTCCATTATTATTCCCCCCATTGCTATAAGAATTATAGCAGAAAATAATGGAAAATTCATTTTAATCCGGAATCACATCTTAATATGGGGATTTTTATATCACTATCAACACAAAATCCTGAATGAGAGTTAAATAGAAAAAAACTCCAACCAAAATGATTGATTGGAGTTTTAAATATACCGTTATTATGCTTCTTGTGCAACTGGGTACACACTTACTTTTTTACGATCTCGACCAAGACGTTCGAATTTCACGATACCATCTGCTTTTGCATAAAGCGTATCGTCTCCACCGCGTCCTACGTTCTCACCTGGATAAATCTTCGTTCCACGTTGGCGGTAAAGGATAGATCCTCCAGTAACAAACTGTCCATCAGCACGTTTAGCGCCTAGGCGTTTAGAATGGGAATCACGACCGTTCTTTGTACTACCAGCACCTTTTTTCGTAGAGAAAAATTGTAAATCTAGACGTAGCATAGTTTTGCACCTCCTAGTTATGTTCTACTTTAATAAACTTGCTATACTCAAGTTCAATCGATTTTAAGGAAACAAGCATCCCTTCAAATAGAAGCTGTACTTTAGCCATTATCTCTGGTTCAAGTGACGGTGGGACGATTACATGTAAATAACCACCCTTAGCACCTTGCTCTATTTGCAGGTCTACAAGACACAATTCCAGCACTGCATTCACGGTGCCAATCGATACGGCAGAAACACCGGCACATACTAAATCATAGCCATATGGACCACTTTCTGCATGTCCAGTTAGTTTAAATGCTGTAATTTGATTTTCTGACCTTGATACAGTGACACGAATCATGTTAATTATCCTTATAAATTAATTTTTTCAATAACTAATTTCGTATATGGTTGACGGTGACCTTGTTTACGATGATAGTTTTTCTTCGCTTTGAATTTAACAACAGTTACTTTCTTTTGACGACCTTGTTTTTCAACTTTAGCCGTTACTGTAGCACCTTCAACGTAAGGAGCACCGACTTTAACGTCATCTCCACCAACGAAAAGAACTTTATCAAATGTTACAGAGTCATTTGCTTCAGCAGAAATTTTTTCAACGAAAATTTCTTGACCTTCTACAACTTTAACTTGCTTACCACCTGTTTCAATAATTGCGTACATACTTGCACCTCCTTAATAAACTCAGACTCGCCATGCAGGTACTCAAAAAATCAAGTTTCTTTCACCTGGTCTGTGCGGTTGTAGCACTGGTGCTACGATGAATAACGTATTGATGTTACCATGTTTTAGGTATTGTTGTCAAGCATTGTTCCTGATTTTTCTATTCATGATATCGGAATGCTTCTCCTATCGTTTGATTATGCTGATCATCATAAAAATAACTTCTTAAACAATCATTTTCATCGATAACAATCCGCCGTTCATCTGGGTAGGTAATATAGATTGGATGTTTCTTTTCTCGTTTAAAATAAGAAAACACATCCATAAATGTGCTATTTGCCGAGGCTTTAATGGGCTGAATCATCTGAACCGACGAAATTCCTTCATATCGGTTCAATAAAAATCGGATAAAAATATAATAACGCTGCTTCCATTCTGTTCGATTTTCTAGAAAAATAAAGACCATAATAAAGAGCGCACTTAGAGTAAATGGAAAGAATAAAAGCTGAACGGCGATGATCGCAAACGTTAATCCTATTGAAACAAGTATAATGGATTGATGTGCCTGTTTATATGGCATCCTTGCAGAAAAAACAAGAAATAAGAGTTTTCCACCATCTAGTGGCCAAATCGGTAATAAATTAAATAAAAAAATTGTCGAGTTGTAATAAAAGGCTATTTCCAATACAGATGCTGGAGCTAAATGAAACGTTGACAAAAGAAAAAGCATGAGGTAAACAATGATATGCTGACTTGGTCCTGCAAGCGTGACAAGGATTTCTTCCTTTATCGGCTTAGTGCCATGTTCATCCGTATCCATTACACCACCAAATACCCAGAGCATGATTCCCCTTATCCGCCAATTTAAGCTACTTGCCATTGCATAGTGACCGAGCTCATGAAATAACACGAGTGCGAGGATAATCGTTAACTCTGTAAATGTACCAGTAAGCAGTGAAATAATAATAAATAGATATAGAATAGGATGGATTTTAATCTTTGGTAAACCCTTAACGAAGGTCATCAACTTGAATCACCTGAACCGGATCGACATAATGATTATCCTTCTCAATTGAAAAATAAACAGTCGCACTCTCCTCTGTTGGTGCAAATTGTCCGATTTTTTGGTTGCTGGCAACATATTGGTATACATGAACATCAATTTTACTTAAAAATCCATAGCTAGAAATACTATTATCGGCATGCTGGACGACAACGGTTTTGTTCGTATCACGGTCATTACCTGCAAAAACGACGATACCTTCATGCATTGCAGACACATCTGCCACTGTACCAGGCTCAATCCTTATTCCCTCGCCACTAAATGTTTCTGTAATATTTCCACTCACAGGAAGTGCCATTAATTCTTGTTCATTAGGATTGTCCACATTTTCTGGAGAAAACGCTAACGGTGCCCCAAATGTATCCCTATACCATACATTCACTTTTGCAAACGGAAATTCTTCTTTTAATACACTACTTGTCCATTCTTTTGGAGCTTGGAGGCTTGATGCGTCAATTTGCCATAGTAAGGCAATGCCGAAGAAAAGCATCGTTGAAAGAAGCGCCCTTAAGATAATACCCGAAGAAATCGGCTTTTCACTCACTCGCCCCTCGCTATTACTTGTATTAGGAAAAGTTGGGTAATAGCCATGTTTCTCTTCCTCTTCAGGAATAA
The DNA here is from genome assembly GCF_003369575.1 of Oceanobacillus arenosus. Lineage (GTDB taxonomy): Bacteria > Bacillota > Bacilli > Bacillales > Amphibacillaceae > Oceanobacillus > Oceanobacillus arenosus. Next base: position 319,764 of record NZ_PIOC01000014.1, read on the forward strand.
TAGGAAAAATCTGCCCTTGTTCTTTTTCCCTTGGAATTACACCACGAAGCTTCTTGCGTTGTTCGATTGATTTACGAACCTTATTAACTCCTTTATCCATTCATCTCATCCTTCATATACATTTGTACAAGTATATGATTGAGATATAAACATATGATTAAAAAAGATGTAATGCTTGAATATCATTACATCTTTCATTTGTCGTCTAGGTATTTATAAAATTTGAATGCTGTAGATAACTTAATTACTGAGAATAGCCACGTCAAGCGCAAGCGCTAAAGCCGTAGCGAGACTTTCCTCACCTCCGTAATCTAAGTCAACCGCTTACGCTCCCAAAGAGTTTCCTTTATATCAAAAGGCAAGGAGAAGTTCGACTAAGGTCGCCACGTCCTGTGGCAACCAAACCACCTCATGTCCGTGAGGCGCAGTCCGTACACAGCTCAAACTAGCTTTAAGCTTTTGTTCCTTATGATCCTATTTTGAAAAACTTTTTCACACGTTGGAACATTCCTTTTTCATCCTCAAGTGATTGCAATGGAACGGATTCCCCAAGTATTCTTCTTGCAATATTCCGGTAAGCTATCGATGCTTTCGAATTTGGTGTTAAGGCAACAGGCTCACCTTTATTCGATGCCTTGATGACCTCTTCATCATCGATAACAATGCCGATCAGTTCAATTGATAAAAGTTGAACGATATCATCGACATCAATCATGTCACCGCTCTTAATCATATGATTGCGAATTCGATTGATTATTAAACGAGGTGACTCTATCATTTCTTCCTTTTCTAGTAAACCAATAATTCGATCTGCATCTCTTACACTAGCTTTTTCAGGCGTAGTGACCACTATCGCTCGATCAGCACCTGCAACCGCATTTTGGAAACCTTGTTCAATTCCTGCTGGACAATCGATGATAATATAATCATATTCCTGTTTTAATTCTGCAATAATTTCCTTCATGCCCTCTGAGGTTACTGCAGTCTTATCACTGGTTTGTGCTGCTGGGAGTAAGGATAAGCATTCAAATCGTTTATCCCTTATGAGTGCTTGTTTTAATTTACAACGTCCTTCAATTACGTCAACAATATCATAAATAATTCGATTTTCAAGCCCCATCACGACATCTAAATTTCGGAGTCCAATATCGGTATCTATTAAACATACTTTCTTCTCCATTAATGCAAGTGCAGTACCAATATTAGCTGATGTTGTTGTTTTACCAACTCCACCTTTACCAGAAGTAATTACAATTGCTTCACCCATTTTGTATTCTCCTTTCGAATCCATTTAATTCTAGACGTTTACGTGCGAGTACTTGTAGTCGATCAATAATGATTTTGTCTTGTTCATCATCGATTACACCACATTCCATATACACACCTTCAGATTCATAATCTGGAGCACGACTAATATAATTTGCTATCCGAAGTTGAGTGGGCTTCATATAGGATGCAATAATAAAAGCATTTTGGTCACCATTCACACCTGCATGAGCAATTCCGTAAAGATTACCCATGATGTAAACATTACCAGTAGCAATTACTTTTCCACCTGGATTCACATCACCAATTAATAATAAATCCCCACTAATATTTAACACTTGTCCAGATCGAATGATCCGATTCACGATTTTTACGTCACTATTTTCTTTCCAGCGTAATGCATCCTCTTTAAGAATAACATCTGATTCGATGGCATATATTTCAAAACGATTTTCGATACTAATGATTTCTCTCAATCGTTCTTCATGTTCGGTTTTCAAATAGCGATTTCCTAATTTGACGGTAACCGAAACAATCGGTTCGTCATGCTTAGGCTTACTAGAATTTATTTTGTCATGAAGTTCTGTAATTGCTTCATTAAATGAACAGGTTTCATCAATAAAAAGTATCAGCCCTTCACGAGTACCCTTAATCGTTACCAATTGTTTCTTATCAAGCAAAATAAAGTCACCTCATTACATCGTTAACGCATCATTAGCATTAAATAAAGTCAATTATGTAGCTATGATCCTAATTTTTCCCTTTAAAAGGGTATTAATTTAGTTGTTCATTCCTCCATTGTTTCAAACGTTTCGAAAACAGTGGATATAAAATAAAAATAAATAGTAGATTGAGTAATACCGTTGGCAGTAATCGATTTAATAAATAATCTTGCCAAAACATATCCGTCATGCCAACGATTAAATAGATAAGATATATCGAGAAGTCAGCAACAATAATACCTATTACACCTAATAATACCACGACAAAGAAATTTCCGTGTAGCATTTTTTTGAAATTTTTAATAATATAGATTGAAAATGCATAAGAAAACATATACACACCTAAAATTCCTGTATATACAGCATCTAAAAGCAAACCAAAAATAAGTGCATATACTACCGCAACATATGTATCGTCATTATCATAAAAAACTGCGACGAGCACTAAAAATGCTACCACCCAATGTGGAATAAATAATTGATTTCCCATTACGATACTTGCAGGCAAGAATTCGATGGCAACCCCTTCAAGTATGAGAAAGAGAAACAGAAAGAGCGGGATATATAACCGTTTCATTACTGTTCCCCCTCTGTTGCACTTGCTTCTACACCCGCAATACTTCGGTCCAGCACAATTACTTGATTTATTTCATACATTTCTGCTGCCGGTTCGACTAAGGCAGTACGAGTTAAACCGTATTGATCGGAGACAACATCCTTAACGGTTCCAATTTTAAGCCCAGCGGGGAATACGCCGCCCATACCAGAAGAAACAATCAACTCACCCACTTCGACATCGGTATCCGATTCCTCAATGATTCGAAACAATAGGGAGTTAGTTTCTTTATCAAATCCTTCAATCATTCCGTTGATATTATTTCCTTCCTTCCGCGAAATCATGGCGGATATCCGGTTATATTCGTCAAATCCAGACAATAATTGTACTTTAGAAGTGAATTCATTGGCAATTTTTATTTTCCCTACCATTCCTTCTGCAGTAATTACTACCATATTCGGCATAACCCCGTGCTGTTTTCCTCTATTAATTGTAACCTCATTGAGCCACTGCTCAGGTGACCTTGCGATGACGGTTGCTTGAATTGGATTATAGTCACGGATGGTTTCTGTAATCTCTAAGTTGTTCCGGAGCTGTTCATTTTCTTTTTCTAGCTCTTGAACTTGATACACAAGCCCTTTATTTTGAGAAATTTGTTCTCTTAATACTTGGTTCTCTTCATACGTATTTTTGAAATCACGGATGTTCGCAACAATATCCGTTACAAAATTAACTGGTGTATGAATAACATTTTGACCCCAGCCAACAACATCATTTAAAAACTTCTCTGCTGTTGTCGTGCTATCGCGATTATTTAATGAATAGCCAATTAAAATAACAAGTACAATGAACCCGATAAAAAATACAAATAATTTTTTGTTTCGAAAAAATGGCATAACAACACCCTCTTAATTGATAGAAGAACGAGAAGAAACATTTGGATTGGAACGGAATTGCCCGATATATTCCAATGATTTACCTGTTCCAGTCGCAACACTGTCTAGCGGATCCTCTGTAACAAATACAGGTATATTAGTCTCATCACTGATAACTTTATCTAAATTCTTTAATAATGCACCACCGCCAGATAAGACAATACCACGGTCCATAATATCTGCTGCAAGTTCTGGTGGTGTTTTTTCTAATGTGTTTTTCACACTGTCTACAATCGCGTCGACAGTATCATTAATCGATGTAGCAATTTCAGATGCTGTTACGGTAACGGTTTTCGGTAATCCGGTTAAAAGATCGCGTCCACGTACTTCCATTTCTACATCTTCTTCAACTTCTCCTGCACTACCAATATCCATTTTAAGCGATTCAGCAGATCTTTCACCAATCAATAGACTATAATTTTTACGGATATAATTAATTATTGCCTCATCCATATCATCCCCAGCAATTCGGATCGATTGACTTGTGACAATGCCCCCTAAGGAAATAACCGCAACTTCAGTCGTTCCACCACCAATGTCAACAATCATGCTTCCAGTTGGTTCCCAAACAGGTAAGCCAGCACCAATTGCAGCAGCAAATGGTTCAGCAATCGGATATGCTTCCTTCGCACCTGCTTGTTTTGCTGCGTCAATCACAGCACGCTCTTCTACCATTGTAATACCAGATGGAACACAAATGATGACGCTTGGTTTTCTCGCAAAGGAAGATCGTTTCCGCATTGCTTTTTTAATATAATATTTCATCATCGATGCCGTCGTATCATAATCTGCAATGACCCCGTCCTTCATCGGTCTGATAACTTGAATATTCCCGGGTGTTCTACCAATCATATTTCTTGCAGCACTTCCAACTGCCTCGATTTCCCCTGTGTGTGCATTTTTTGCGACGACAGATGGTTCTCTTACAACAATCCCTTTTCCATTAACATATACAAGGGTATTCGCTGTCCCCAAGTCGATACCAATATCTTGCGAAAAACTAAATCTAGCCAAAACAATCTCCCTCTCCACATCACAATTCTTATATGTAGTTTTACTATATAGATTAATGTTACCTGGTGCAAACAAACATTAATTATGACATTTTCCATTATTTTTGTAAAATCCTAAATATACCCTATCAAGCTTAATAAGCGCCACTTTCCTATAAACAATAACGAAAATGGCGCCACATACGAATCCTTAATTAATTATACGAAATTATTGCCAAAATTGATAGTATTAGTATTACAAGTATCCTTTTTCTTTTAATGATACAAACTTACGATCACCAATAATCAAATGATCTAGCAAATCAATACCGATGATTTTTCCTGATTCAACGAGTCTTCTTGTAACATGAATATCTTCTTGTGATGGGGAGGGATCCCCGCTTGATAGCAATAGGTAAGACTTTGAGTTGATCGCCGCCTTTTCCCTTGCTCCACACCGTGCATGCGACTTTCATCGCACACGGCGCTCCATCGTTTACCGTCTATTCCGTTTTCGCTTGCATTATTGATTTTTTAAGAGATGGGGGAATTTCATGGAACATCTACCCGTAGACTCAGTACATGTATAAAGGGGAATTTAACCACTTGAAACAGACGGAACCAAACGACTTGAGGCTATTGCTCGGCTTCCATTACAGAAACGTCCTTGCTCATGCCTCTACTCTCACTACCATAAAAGTAAGTTATAGGAAAACCTTTTCCTTACTAACACTTCGCCCGAGTGTGTATCTCTCCATGTTGGTAGCTTTCCACGTTCACTTAACTCTATCAGTACTTAACGTAGGTGCCAGCTCTTGCCTAGTGTCCACTCCATCCGCTTAAACGGTGCATGGAACTTTCAATACCATCATTTTACTCGCCCACGGAACACACTTGCGCAGTTCTCAAGTCCATTCATTTCTAAATGGTCCCATTCTTAGGCATTCCATTCGCTAGTTCGTCAGTGTTTTTCCACATTCTCACCCTATTAAGTTTTTTACGACTCCCGGCCTATCCGTTGCACCAACCACCTCTGGTTAGCTTTCAGTTACTATACAGCACTACGACAACGTTCAGCCGACTTCACCGAGCTTCATACCAGATTCTTTTACACATCGATTCCAGCATGTCGGAGGATTAGAGTAGGCATTTTTAGAAGTTATTCTATCATTCTACCTATCAAGTTAAGCGTTCACACTCTTCTTATTATTTCAGAAAGCGTGCGTAACCTTTTCCGTTACGAACGTGTCGCACGATGGTTATGGGCAACGATTATTGATGCTGCTGAGCGTTTTACTGCCTCGCGATACACTTCTCTTGGATGAACGATCGAGGCATTGAGGCTGCCAATGAAAATGGTTTGCCGGTGAACGATTTGATTCTTGGTATCGAGGAAAAGAACAACAAAATGCTCCTGTTTCAAATGGCGCATTTCCTCCATGACATAACTCGCGCCATCATCTGGTGAACGGATAACATACTTCTCATTTGGTTTGTATTGATTCATTCTTTTTCCTAACTCAATTGCTGCTAAAATCAACACTCCCTTAGCCTCGCCAATCCCTTTAATAGCGATTAACTCCTCAATCGTTGCTTCTTTCAACAGCTTTAAACCTTCGAAATGCATTAAAATTCGATTTGAGAGCGCCATAACAGACTCTTCCCTCGTTCCACTTCCTAACAGAATTGCTAGAATTTCTTGGTTCGATAGATGTCCCGATCCTAAACTTAATAATCTTTCACGTGGGCGTTCCTCTTTTGGGACATCTTTTATTGTAATCATTGGGAGTGACATCTTTTCTCCTCCTTTCGCAAGATACAATCATCATACTCAGAGTAGGAGGTGAATACAAATTACTAAAACCTCATTTTCCAATAGAAAATGAGGTTGAAAACACGAATATGCGCTAGGAGAAAATTAAATTATCAACAGTAATTCTTTCTCTAAAATTGAAAGTTGATAAAAATTAACATGGCGGATTTTTAGATAAACTGCTGATAACTTTAATTCAGAATTTCTTTGCCGAGGTCCGCAGCCCCCATACACCTTCGCTTTTCGCGGGCGGCTGATGAGCCTCCTCCGTGCTAACGCACTACTTAGTCTCACCTAGGCCTCTGCTCCCGCAGGAGTCTTCGGTGTATGGGGTCTGCTCCCAGGAAACTCTACAGTTAAACTACCTATTTATAGATAGAGTTATGGTTTAATGATTTTTATATTGCATTCATTAATATTAACATCAGAAAGCTATATCAGTCCGGGTGAGCGAAGGGCGGTGACTCCTGCGAGAACAGCACGAGTCCGAAGACCCCGCAGGAAGTGCTTTTCTTCCGAGGAGGCTGAGGCCGTGCCCGCGGAAAGTATCCGCCCGTAGCGAACTCGGACGGCGGATTAGCACATACTATTTGTAATTCAGTTAGTCCGCACTTTACATCAAAATAACAATAGAGGAGAGGCATACTATTTGAATAACAAATCATACTGACTCATAAGTCGTAATAAGCTTAAGTTCGCTTCTGTTCCCGTTAAATCAACTATTTTCGAAAATTCCGAAGTTAGCGGTCCTAGTTTTTTAGAATCAACAACGGCCTGTTCACCAGGTGCTGCAAATATGTTTTCCGGTAAAGTTGGTAGCGGTTCACTTAAAACCGGTAATGCTGTCTGAAAATCTTCCGTAAATTGTTGGATAAACTGATATTCTGCGTCAGTAAGTTCAACTTCTCCTTCAGCCGTTGACCATTCCTTAATAAAAATATCAAATTCCGTCGTTAGCGCCGCCGCAACTGTTTTTGCCTGTTCTTTTGTTGCAGCTACTCCCAAAAATAAAAAGTATTGCGAATCCTTTTCCCAAACGATTGTATCTAAACCCGCATCCGCAAAAGTGTTGACCCATTCGTCGGCATTCGTTTTATTTGAAAATACACCTGCTTGTAAAACAAATGCTTTTAAAGATGTAAGTGAATGTGCTGATGTATGTATATTCTGAGTTTCTGACTGATTGAGTGATGGTGTTGTTGCAAGACTAGATTGTGCCCCTTGGTTGCCATCTACATTAACAAATATTTGAAACATCACGAAGCTTAAAACGGAACCGATGATGATTGCCGAGCCAATCGCAATGAGGAGTTTTCTTATGGAACGAGATTGTCCATTTTGTTTCTCTATTTGCTTAATATTCGTTTGCTTATGTGTAGTAAACGTTGGGATTTCTTTATCCCCTTCACGATCTGATTCCTGAACAGTGGCGGCATGCTCGCTTTGATAAAAATTAGTATTGACAGCATTATGTGCTGATTGATGTTTATTTCGGTTAATAACTTTGCCATTTTGTTTGATGATGAGTTGTTTTTTCTTGGCCATGCTTTTCCCCCGCTTTGCTATAGTAATTTATTCAACTCTAGCACAGCTGCTATAAGAAGTAAGACGAACGGTGTCAGATGATTTAATAAATAATGTGACATATAATATGAAAAACAGCGGAAATTCTTCATGAATTTCCGCTGCCTATCATTAACCCTTTAATTCCACTAGTCTTGCTTTTACTTTTGCTTGTTTATCAAGATAATCTTGTTCTTTTCGTTTTTCTTCATCAACAACGGTCTGTGGTGCCTTGCTAACAAAGCCTTGATTGCCAAGCTTCTTCTGAACACGATCCACTTCTTTTGTCCATTTCTCTAATTCTTTTTCCAAGCGTTCAATTTCTTTGTCAAAATCAATTAATCCTTCAAGTGGCAAGAATAATTCTGCACCTGTCACAACTGCTGACATTGCTTTTTCCGGAACATCAATTTTAGCAGCAATCGTTAATTCACTAGGATTACAGAAGCGTTCTAAGTACTCACGCTCTTGCTCTAGTTCCTTTACAACCGCATCATCCTGCGCTTGGATCAGTAAGCTAATTTGCTTCGACATTGGAGTATCTACTTCTGCGCGAATATTCCGTACTGACTTGATAATTGCAACTAAACGTTTCATTTCCTTAGCAGCTGTATCATCATGAAATTCGCTACGCACTTCCGGCCATTTGGCAACTGTAATAGAATCCCCTTGATGTGGCAATTGCTGCCAGATTTCTTCCGTAATAAATGGCATGTATGGATGTAGCATGCGCATCGTTTGATCAAGTACATGTGCTAGTACAGAGCGAGTTGTTTTCTTCTTCGCTTCATCATCGCCATATAACGGCAGTTTCGCCATTTCGATATACCAATCACATAACTCATCCCAAATAAAGTTATAAAGATGACGACCAGCTTCACCAAATTCATATTTATCGGTATTTTTCGTTACATGTTCAATTGTTTCATTTAGTCTAGTCAAAATCCATTTATCTGCAAGTGACAACTCACCAGTTAGATCAATGTCATCATACGTAAATCCTTCCATGTTCATCAGTGAGAAACGGGAAGCATTCCATACTTTATTAGCAAAATTCCATGTGGATTCTACTTTTTCCCAATAGAAACGTAAATCCTGTCCTGGAGTTGATCCAGTCAGTAAGAAATAGCGAAGGGAATCTGCACCATATTTATCGATTACATCCATTGGATCGACACCATTTCCAAGTGATTTACTCATCTTCCGACCTTGTTCATCACGAATCAGCCCATGAATTAGAACATCCTTGAACGGTCGTTCTCCAGTAAATTCTTTTGATTGGAAAATCATCCGAGCAACCCAGAAGAAGATAATGTCGTACCCAGTTACAAGTACATCGGTTGGGAAGTATCGTTTGAAATCTTCCGCTTCCGTATCAGGCCAACCCATTGTTGAAAACGGCCATAACGCAGAAGAGAACCATGTATCTAATACATCTTCATCCTGCTTCCAGTTTTCGATATCCTGTGGTGCAACTTTACCAACATATACTTCCCCAGTTTCTTTATGGTACCAAGCAGGAATTCGGTGTCCCCACCATAACTGACGAGAAATACACCAATCACGGATATTCTCCATCCAGCCTAAATACGTATTTTCAAAGCGCTCAGGAACAAAGTTTACTTTGTTTTCGCTCTTCTGCAATTCAATTACTTCATCTGCGAGTGGCTGCATTTTCACAAACCATTGCGTTGATAGATAAGGTTCTACTACAGCACCGCTTCGTTCAGAATGTCCAACCTGATGGATTCTTTCCTCAATATTAAAGAGGACACCCATTTCCTGAAGATCTGCAACGATTTGTTTGCGGCACTCAAAACGGTCAAGTCCTTGGTATTTCCCTGCATTTTCATTCATTGACCCATCTTCATTCATCACAAGGATTCGTTCCAGATTGTGACGATTTCCTACTTCGAAGTCGTTTGGATCATGTGCTGGTGTAATTTTAACCGCTCCTGAACCTAGTTCCATATCAACATATTCATCCGCAACAATTTGAATTTCTCGACCAACAATTGGTAAGATTACCGTTTTACCGATTAAATGCTGATAGCGCTCATCTTTCGGATGGACAGCAACCGCTGTGTCGCCGAGCATTGTTTCTGGACGAGTTGTTGCAATTTCAATTGTTTCTTCGCTATCCTTAATTGGATAGTTCATATGATAAAACTTACCATGAACCTCTTCATAAATTACTTCAATATCTGAAAGTGCAGTTTGAGTTCGTGGATCCCAGTTAATAATGTATTCTCCGCGATAGATAAGCCCTTTTTCATAAAGCTTCACAAACACTTCCTTAACCGCTTCCGATAATCCTTCGTCAAGTGTAAAACGTTCACGAGAGTAATCAAGTCCAAGACCCATTTTTTCCCATTGCGAGCGAATGAAATCGGCATACTCTTCCTTCCATTCCCATGCAGTATCAAGGAATTTCTCGCGCCCTAATTCATAACGGTTCGTGCCCTGCTCTTTTAATTTTGCTTCTACTTTTGCCTGGGTCGCAATTCCCGCATGGTCCATTCCGGGCAACCATAGAACATCGTAGCCCTGCATTCGTTTCATCCGGGAAATCGTATCCTGCATCGTTGTATCCCATGCATGCCCTAAATGTAGTTTTCCTGTTACATTTGGCGGTGGAATAACGATCGAATACGGCTCTTTCTCTGGATCTCCAGTTGCTTCAAAATATTTACCCTCTAACCAAAATTGATAACGACCCTTTTCTACATCCTGTGGATTATATTTCGACGGAAGTGATGTTTTTTCATGCTCACTCATTTTTTTGCCTCCTAATCTAATTAAACCAAAAAACCCTTTTCATCCTAAAAATAAAGGACGAAAAGGGTTAGCTTCCGTGGTACCACCTTTGTTTACAAACCAAATAACGGTTCATACACTCAAATTATATAACGGCATATTCCCGGCATCTCCTACTGTTACTTCAAAGACGCTGCATTAAGGGCGACCTTCCAATATAAATGATCCTAGGAAATTCTCAGCTAACATTTCCCTCTCTTTAGGCATTTATCTTGTACTCTTCCCTATCCTCGCATTTACGTATTAAACTTGATGGTAATTTACTTCTCATTTTATAGCTTCAAACAGCAATCGTCAACTATTATTATAGCTATTGCACAAAACCAGGCTATGTATACATATTATATTGTAAACAATAGAAAAATGATCAACCAATTCAAAGGAGGATGAAAAATGGGGCGCTATTATCGATATAAACTGCCACCTTGGGCCAGGAGATGCATCTTTATATTAGAAAGTATTACATTGCCAATCTTGATTTTTCAATTAATACGTACGATATTTTTCGTTACGACATTCGATTTAATCTTATTAGGCTTATTAATCGGCTTACTGATTGCATTTTATTTAGAATGGATTTAGCTAGCTTTCAAGGTCCTCGAAGCTGATTGTTTCAAACTCTTTTGCAATATATGCCGACCATTTCAGACCAAATATAAGCTTTCGATATTCCTTTTGCAGTGACTGGACTTGATGAACCATTGGATGCTTTGTCGTCTTATCATGATAACTGCGAACAAGTGTAATGTAATTCGTTGGGTCTAATAAATAAATAATAAGTAATTGATGTTCCGACATGTTTAACGGATTAATTCCATTATATGTTGGAAACAATTCGATTATCTTTTCACCTGGTCCATCATAACTACCTACCTCCGATTGGAAAAGGGTAACCAAATCATTTACCGCATTATCATATGCAGCCCGCTCCCAATTAATAATAAAAGAACTCGGTAGATGTGATTGATTTAAATTACGGTGGCAAAGTGACGTATTCCAGAGAAGTTCTGCATCATCTGACTGAATAAATTGATCAATCCGCTTATTTGATTCATTCAAAGCATACTCTAGATTACGATACTGCGTGCAAACCTGCAATTCAAATGGCGACATGTATCTGCTTTTTTCAAATTCTACTACCATTTCAAGCAAGTTTTCCTTTACCTTCAAACAATACGTTTGGTAGTTCAAAAAATTATTCTTAAGATTTTCCTTTGAAATGGACTGTGTCTGTTTGGTTTTTTCATGGATGGTTGCAAGATTAATAAATACATTTTCCAACCATTGCTTTGTCATCGCTTGGTTGGATGCATCAATCCAAGGGGATAAATAATAATAGACTTCATTCAATTCCATAAATAAATTCCCATCGATCGTTAAATAAACAGGTACAATCCCAGTTAAATGTTGGATGTTTGCTTGTTTATAGACAAATTCCCATTGTGAAATCGTTTGGACGGTTAAGGAACTCTTCTTTAATGCATAGGTATGTTTACCGTCACTTATTCGATATAATTGAGGTGTTACTTCTTCAATTTCTTCTGGATAAATACCATATGCATGCAGCACCCTTTTTACCGTATCCATTTTTTCACCGCCATTTTAAAATAGATGCTACCCCTTGAACGTTTAGTCAAGGGGTAGTTTAAAGTATTATTTTTTCTCTGCAGGAATATACAGTAATTGTCCTTCTGATACATCAAAATCATCATCTAATTGGTTTTGCTTGATTAATTGGATGGCACTGACATGAAATCGTTCAGCAATTGTGTCAATCGTATCTTCCTTTTGTACGATGCAAAGTCGCATTTTTATAAATTTATCTTCCTCAGAATTACGAAATACATCCGATAAATAACTAACATCCTCTACTTCTCTATCCTCTTCTTTTTCTACTTCTTTTTTCACTTCTTTTTTCACTTCTTGAATCACTTCTCTATCACTATCCACATACGTTTCTTCTTCCACTTCAACTTCAAACCAATCATCATCGTCCAGATCGTCATCATCGACGACTTCCTCTTGTACCTCGTCAACTATCTTATTGAAAAATTCAGCAAATGATTGTGATTTAATTTTTACTCTCCCAGCTTCATTTTCTTCTACCTCTTCTGTATCAGATATGATCGGTACTTGCTCTTGATCGAAATGATCCGCTTCGTCAGTTACATCCAGCTCCTGCTTTTCCTTAATTTCAAATTCAAATGTATCTTCTTCTCTAGCTGCTGGTTCAAATTCCACTTCAACTTCTAGTTCCAATTCCTCTTGTTCCTGCTCTACTTGTTTCCGTGCTTCTAGTCTTACCTCTTCTTGTTTTAACTCTTCAAGTTCCAGCCTTTCTTGTTTTAGCTCTTCACGTTCCAGCCTTTCTTGTTTTAACTTTTCTTCCTTTAATTGTGGATGATTGACCTCGCGATCGATACCGTGGATTGCAATCGTGGAATAAAGCTTTAACTGACTTTCCTCCGGTATTTCATAATCAAACGCTTCAATACTAACGGATACATCATTCAAATCTGTAACACGATACGTCGGTACAGATATTTCAATTGGAAAATGATGCGTAAATTCAGCTATATCGTCATCAACATTTATTACTTTTTCAATATAACGTTTGGCATGTAAATCAACAAAATCTATTAGTGAATCTGTTTGCTCGTCATCTTCCGGTACGACCCTAACATATTCCCCGCGTAGTTCAATAACCCCTTTTATCGAAATATATTCCGTATAGGCTTGAATCGAAATTTCAGGATCTAAAGCAATTCCTCTAAGTTCCGCAACTTCCTGCCCTTTTTCAAAAAACAAGGACTCATTAAGTTCAAAAGTAAAGACTGATGAATCGGTAGTCAACTGATTTCCTCCCTTCCGGCATACAACTAGCTAATATGCTCGATATGTCTTAATTATCTATATGAAGCAAATTTTTCAGATATGCGTAGAAAACTGAGGTTTGTCAATTACTCTCAGGCCAGTCGCTCCAGAAATACACTTTGCTTTCCACGGGGAGCTGGTGAGCCTACTCGCGCTGTCGCGCCTCGTAGTCTCACCTAAGCTCTTCTTCCCGTAGGAGTATTCGTGTATTCCTTCCGCTGGGGATGGAGTAAAAATCTAAAGATACAGTTACGCTATTTCTAGTAATTATCGACATTGAATTTATTAAAGAAATGGACACTCTGGCAAAACGCTGACATTCAAGTTCCAAAAACATAGTTGAATTTATTTCGCACTAAAACATTGAAAAGAGGTATTCCTTTTAAGAATACCTCTTTTCTTAATTTATTTTTCTATTTTACTAAATGCGGTTCGTACTGCCGCGATGGTTCTCTCTATATCTTCATCGGTATGTGCAGTCGATAGGAACAACCCTTCAAACTGTGAAGGTGGTAAAAATACCCCTTCTTCAATCATTGCACGATAATATTGTGAAAAATAGTCAAGATTAGCAGATTTAGCTGTTTCAAAGTTTATGACTTTTTCGTTTGTAAAGAATACACCAACCATGGAGCCCGCTCGGTTTACATGCAGTGGGATATCATAATCCGCTGCAGCCTGTTCGAAGCCAGCAACTAATTTATCTACTTTTTGATTAATTGATTCATAGGCTGCTTCATCAAGTGCTGCCAACGTTTCATACCCAGCAGTCATTGCTAAAGGATTTCCAGATAATGTACCTGCTTGATAGATCGTTCCTGCTGGTGCAATGTTCTCCATAATTTCACGTTTTCCACCAAATGCACCTACTGGTAGACCTCCTCCGATTACTTTCCCAAGGCAAGTTAAATCTGGTGCTACACCATAGTGTCCTTGTGCAGAATAATAGCCAACACGGAAGCCTGTCATTACTTCATCAAAGATAAGTAATGTTCCGTGGTCTTCTGTTATTTTCCGTAATTCCTGCAAGAAGTTATCCTGTGGCGGGATGACACCCATATTTCCACAAACAGGCTCAGCGATAACGGCAGCAATCTCCTTGCCATATTTTTCAAATGCAATTCGAACACTCTCTGGATCATTGTATGGAACTGTTATTGTGTTTTGCGCGATTGATTTAGGAACACCAGGGCTGTCAGGTAAACCAAGCGTAGCAACTCCAGAACCGGCTTTAATTAATAATGAGTCACCATGACCATGATAGCTTCCTTCGAATTTTAAAATAAGATCTCTGCCAGTATATCCTCTTGCAAGTCGAATAGCACTCATCGTTGCTTCTGTTCCTGAGTTGACCATCCGGACCATTTCAATGGATGGGACACGCTCAATCACAAGCTTTGCAAGTTGATTTTCCAACAATGTTCCTGCACCAAAGCTTGTCCCTTTTTCAATGACTTCTTTTAATTTTGTAACCACACGATCATCTGCATGACCGATAATAAGTGGTCCCCAGCTTAATACATAATCGATATATTCATTGCCATCGATGTCTGTAATCTTTGAACCCTTGCCAGATGCCATAAAAACCGGCGACATACCGACTGATTTAAAAGCACGTACTGGTGAGTTAACCCCACCAGGCATTAAATCTACCGCTTCTTTATATGCATCAACTGAATGATTAAATTGTTTCATCTTTATCCACCTCTAGTCCTATTGTTCTTCTCTTAACCATTTTGCGACATCCTTCGCAAAGTAAGTTAAGATAATATCCGCGCCAGCACGTTTCATCGACGTTAACATTTCCATTACGATTGCCCTTTCGTCGATCCAACCATTTTGCGCTGCTGCTTTAACCATGGAATATTCACCACTCACATTATATGCAACAACTGGAACATTACAATTATTTCGTACATCACGAACAATGTCGAGATAGGATAGTGCTGGTTTAACCATGATGAAATCAGCACCCTCTTCAATATCTGATTCCGCTTCACGAAGGGCATCTAAACGGTTTGCAGGGTCCATTTGATATGTCTTGCGGTCCCCGAATTGTGGTGCACTATCTGCCGCATCACGGAATGGACCATAAAATGCAGAAGAATATTTCACTGCATAAGACATGATTGGAATATTTGTAAATCCTGCTTCATCAAGGGCCGCACGAATATATACAACAAAACCATCCATCATATTCGACGGTGCAATAATATCCGCACCAGCTTTTGCTTGAGATACTGCTGTTTTTGCTAGAATTTCTAATGACTCATCATTCGCGACATCATGATCGTGAATGACGCCACAGTGGCCATGTGACGTATATTCGCAAAGGCATGTATCCGCGACGATCAATAAATCAGGAAGTGCTTCTTTTACTAATCTTGTTGCCGATTGAATAATCCCATCATCGATAAATGCTCCAGTACCGATCTCATCCTTCGCCGTGATAACACCGAAGAACATGATTGCTTTAATACCAAGCGCATATACCTCACGCACTTCATCGAGTAATAAATCTAAAGATAATTGATAAACTCCAGACATGGAAGGGATCTCATTTTTTACCTTCTCCCCTTCAATTACAAACATAGGATAAATGAAGTCATCCGTACGCAAATGATTTTCTCGTACTAATGATCGCATTGCATTGGAGGATCTTAATCGTCTGTGTCGTTTAAATGTTATTTCTTTTGTCATGTTCATTACTCCTTCTAATTCTCGGCAAGATATTGGCACATTGCTGTAATCATGCCATCAATTGTAAATTGTTCAGCTGTTAAAATATCAGTAAAACCGAGTTCAACTGCTCGCTTTTCCGTTGTCGTACCAATACAAACACATTTTTGCTTCATGCTTTCCGTAGCCATTTCCTGAAATGCCTCAACACAGGATGGACTTGTAAAGGTGATAAAATCATAATCATTATCCAATAAAAGCCGGTTTAATGCTCCCTTACTTTCCGCATTAAAGACCGTTTCATACGCTTCTATCGTGGCAAATAAAACACCATGCCTTAACAACTCCGTTGGCAGTGTTGGTAGCGAGCGATTCCCGCGAACGAGAAGAATAGCATGCAGCGTACCTACTGCAGTTAAAAATTCATCCGCCATCGTTTCTGCATTGTAGACGGTTGGAAGAAAATCTGCTGTAAAGCCGTATGTGTTTAATACATCTTCCGTTTTATGACCAACGACTGCAAACTTTTTCGTATGCAGCTTCTCGAAATCCACTTTATAGTGAGATGCTAATGTAAAAAAGGCTTTAACACCATTTGCACTCGTGAAGAAAATCCATTCAAAGTCTGCAATACGATTTATCAGTTCCACATTTTTTGGGTTTTGTTTAACCGAAATTTTCAACAGCGGGATTTCAATCGGGATGCCACCATATTGCAAAATCTTTTCTGTAAATAAATTCGCTTGTGTCGCTTCTCTCGTGACCACGATTTTCTTATTTTGAAGAGAGAACGTCATTATTGATCAAGCCCTAATTTCACTTCTTCAACAATCTTCTTCGCACCTTTGGCTATTAATTTCGTTGCCGCTTGTTCACCGATTGCTTCCGCATCTGTACCACGAACAACTTCCTTCAAAATTGTTTTCCCATCAGGTGTACCAACCAATGCCGTTAGGACGATTTCATCCTTCTCCAAATATGCGTAACCACCGATTGGCACCTGACAGCCACCATCTAGTAATCGTAGGAATGTTCTTTCTGCTGTTACGGTCTTTGTTGTCCAATCATCATTTATTTTTGCCAAAATCGTTCGTATTTCCATATCATCTTCTCGGCATTCAATAGCGAGCGCACCTTGTCCAACCGCTGGAACGACTAAATCTGGCTCTAAATATTCGGTAATTAATTCCTCACTTAACCCTACACGCTTTAACCCTGAAACTGCAAGAATAATGGCGTCATAGTCTTCTTCTTGTAATTTGCGTATTCTTGTTTCGATGTTGCCACGGATCCATTTAATTGTGATATCGGGTCTATCCGCAAGCAGCTGTGCTGCGCGCCTTAAACTGCTTGTTCCAATAATCGCACCTGCTGGAAGATCTTTAAATAGACGATTTCCCTTCGCAATATAAGCATCCCTATGATCTTCTCGAACGGGAATGGAGCTAATCACCAGACCTTCCGGAAGTTCAGACGGCATATCCTTCATACTATGTACAGCGAAATCGATGGTTTTATCGTACATCGCCTGTTCGATTTCTTTTACAAACAAGCCTTTTCCACCAACTTTTGAAAGGGTAACATCAAGAATTTTATCCCCTTTTGTTACGATTTTTTTTACTTCAAATTCATTTTCTACGCCTGCTTGCTTCAATTGGTCAATTACCCAATTGGTTTGTGTCACTGCTAAATTACTTTGTCTTGAACCGACGATAACTTTTCGCAAACTATTTCCTCCTAGAAATGAAAATTAGATAAGGTGCTAAATAAAAAGAAATTGATGATTAGCACGAAAAATGCAGATGTATGATAAAGCGATAGAAACTTACCGCGATACCCTTTTACCATTCGTAATAAAAGGTAGATGATATAGACTACTAACACTAGTATAGAGCCGATCGTCTTCATGTCAATCCAATAGAATGTTGTAGATGATATATATGCCCAAACAATACCAAGAATTATCGCAAGCAATAGAAGCGGGACACCAATCGTTACCATAATAAAAGCAGATGTATCCAATTGATGCAAATCACCAAAGCGCCACATCCATTTTAAACCTTTCTTCGCTTTTAGAAAATGATATTGAATCAAATACATGAAGGAAAACAGAAAACCTATCGTGAAAAAGCCATACGAAACAATGGCCAATGTAATGTGTGCCGCAAGTAGTTCATCTGCAAATGGCCTTTCAATAAACGTTGAATGGACAGGACCATTAGCTGAAAAGCTGAGCAGCAAAATGAAAAAGCCAAAGACATTAATAAAAAACACGATAAAATTAACCGGGAATAATCGATTGATTATTAATGAGAATGTGATTAGTACCCAAGAATAAAAGAATAGGCTGTCAAGAAAGCTTGTCACAGGAAAGCTATGAGCAATAAACAATTGGTAAATCAAAAAAAGGCTCTGCATAGCCCAAACGATACCAAGCAACCAGAAGGCAAGTTTATTTGCTTTCTGGTTGTTAAGAATGAAATCTATAAAATAGCCGATGACACTTAACGCATAAATGATAAGAATGATTTCAAAGTATTCTTTAGTCTCCACCATATACTATTCCTTCCTTAAGTGGTTTGGATGTTCTCAACTTGTGGGAAGGCAATCTTATTCTCTTTTGTTAACGCTAATAGCGATTGGTTCTTATTTGCTTGGTTCTCAAAATTAGTCTTTACTTCCGCTTCAATTCCAAAGATATCAACGAATAATTGCAAGGATTCTTCTGCATTGTCTTTCCCTGCCAGTTCCTTTGCTTGTATGATTGGTTCCTTTAATAATTGATTTATAATGCTTTTCGTATGCTTGTTTAATACCTTTTTCTCTCTTGTCGTAAGATCAGGCATTTTTCGTTCAATGCTCTTCATTGTTTCTTCTTGAATGGTTTGTGCTTTATTACGCAATGCAGCAATCACAGGAACTACTCCCAATGTTTTTAACCATTCTTTGAATGTAACGATTTCTCCCTCAACCATTAGCTCAATTTCTGCTGCAGCTGCTTTTCTTGCTTCGAGATTGCTGTCAACAATATGCTGTAAATCATCAATATCATATAAGAAAACATTATCCAGTTCGCTAATCATTGGATCAATATCTCTCGGTACAGCAATATCGACTAAGAATAAGGGTCTTCCTTTTCTTTCCTTCTGTACCGCTTCTATCATATCTTTTTTCAATACGAGTGACTCCGAACCTGTCGAACTTATTAAAATATCTGCAGAAACTAATACATCTGACAATTGGTCAATTGATACGGCATTCGCATTGAATTTCGCTGCAAGCCCTTCTGCCTTCTCTAGTGTCCGATTAACGACTGTAATCCTAGTTGCTCCGGATCCTTGCAGGTTCTTCGCAGAAAGCTCGCCCATTTTACCTGCACCAAGAATAGCAACATGCTTATTTTTCAAATCACCGAAGATTTTCTTTGCTAATTCAACGGCTGCATAGCTAATTGATACAGCATGCTCGCCAATCGACGTTTCACTGTGTGCGCGTTTACCGAATGTAATTGCTTGTTTGAATAATTCGTTAAACACGGTACCAGTCGTTTTGGCCTCTTGTGACGCTAAAAACGCTTCTTTTACTTGCCCAAGAATTTGTGTTTCCCCTAGCACCATCGAATCAAGTCCTGTTGACACTCGGAATAAATGCTCCATTGCACCATCATCTTCCGTAATTCGTAAATAAGGGGAAAACGTTTCCTTATCGAGATTAAACCACTTTGCTAAAAAGTTTTTTATATAATATCTTCCTGTATGAAGCTGATCAACAACCGCATAAACTTCCGTACGGTTGCAAGTTGATACGATTACGTTCTCTAAAATACTCTTTTGATTTTTTAATTCAATCATTGCATCCATAAGAGAAGAATCCTGAAATGTAAGCTTCTCTCGAATTTCTACAGGAGCTGATTTATAGTTAAATCCAACTTTAAGAATATGCAATTTCCTACCCCCATATAATGTAAATCATCTTCTCAAACCAATTTATAATAATTATTATTTAGTATTTTTTAGTAAAATAGAATTCCTATATATTATACCATAAAATTCGATAAAATATGGCTTAAAATGTGAACAAGATTTGAAACAACATGGTAAGATAGAATGTAGAGTATATGGCACGTTTGTACTTTATCATACAATAAATGCTTAATCAAGAAATGTAGCCCAGAGCAAAGACCTAAGCACCCGTTAAGCTGTGATGTGCTTGTACTTTTATATTAAAGGATTTGAACAAGTATGTTGGAATTTAGATAAAGTGCAGATTACTTTAATTCAGAATTTCTTTGCCGAGGTCCGCAGCCCCCATACACCTTCGCTTTCCGCGGGCGGGTGAGCGAAGGGCGGTGACTCCTGCGGGAACAGCACGAGTCCGAAGACCCCGCAGGAAGTGCTTTTCATCACCATTCATTACTTGGTAAATATGAAAGTACAAAGGCTACTCGATAGATTAATACAGCTAACATTGTCACTGTAATCGTCGTGACGATCCAGTTATGTTACAACCAACAATCATTTAAGAAATACCCTTATTCTAATAGTAAAGGAATGATCTTTTGAAAAGGCAAAACGCATTACTCGCATATATTCTGATTGGAATTGGGCTATTTTATCTGCTTAGGCAGCTAAAAATACCGATATTGACTGATTTTTATTCGTGGCAGACCCTTTTAATTATCATTGGGCTTGCGTTGTTAATTCACGGATATTCCGCAAAGCATTACCAAAATCTATTTAACGGTACTATCGTTCTAGGGATTGGTATTCATCTCCATGGATTACAGCATTATGCTTTTTGGATTGACCACTGGGCCGTTTACATATTAATCGTCGGTATTGCCTTTATCATTCAATACTCGAAGACAAAGAAAGGCTTATTCCCTGGACTACTACTAATTTTACTAAGTGTGCTGCTAATCTTCTCGAACCAGCTTGCACTTAATTTGACATGGCTTTACGACATCATTCATATTGTTGAACGATTTTGGCCGATTATCCTCATCATCATCGGGTTTTACTTACTAAAAAAGAAACAATAAACAAAACCAGCTAGTTGTAAGTGGAAATTTTCCTATTACAACTAGCTGGTTTATTTATCTATTGTATTGTTATCTAGATTAGATGCGGAAATCAATTTGACCCAACTTCTAGCATACCATTTTTGCTTACAAATACTTGCTTAATATTCCCCATGCCTCATCTTTTCCTTCTCCGGTTTCTGATGAGAATGGTAAGACGATATCATCTGCTTCCACATTTAAAGTTTCCTTCGTCCGTTTAATATAGCTTGCACGCTTGCTCTTCGGAATTTTATCAAGCTTCGTTGCAACGACGACGACTGGAAGTTCATGATATTTTAGGAATTCGTACATTTGAATATCATCCTTCGTCGGTTCATGCCTAATATCCGTGATTAATAGCACAACTTGGAGTGTATCTCTCGTCCCAAAATACTCCTCCATCATTCCGCCCCATTTTTCACGTTCAGACTTTGAAACCTTTGCATAGCCGTATCCAGGGACATCAACAAAATAAAAGCTTTCATTAATTTTATAAAAGTTTAATGTTTGTGTTTTTCCCGGTTTAGATGATGTTCGTGCTAATGCCTTACGATTTATTAATTTATTAATAAAAGAAGACTTGCCGACATTGGAACGACCTGCAAGGGCAATCTCTGGTAGCTGATCGCCCGGATATTGCTTCTTGCTTACTGCACTTATGACAATTTCTGCATGATTTACTTTCATGTTTTGTTTACTCCCCCACTAACGCATGCTTCAGTACTTCATCAAGATGACTAACTGGAATATACGTTATATCGTTTCGAACACTTTCTGGTATACTATCGAGGTCTTTTACATTATCCTTTGGAATAATTAAGGTGGTCAACCCGGCACGATGCGCGCCAAGTGATTTTTCTTTTAAGCCACCAATTGGAAGAACTCGTCCTCGAAGTGTAATTTCGCCTGTCATTCCGACCTCTTTCTTCACTGCTCTCCCCGTTAATGCCGAGACAAGCGCCGTTGCCATCGTAATTCCGGCAGATGGGCCATCTTTTGGTGTTGCTCCTTCAGGCACATGGATGTGGATATCATATTTCTCATAGAAATTTGGTTCGATATGAAGCTCGTCCGCACGAGAGCGAATATAACTGAAAGCAGCTTGCGCAGATTCCTGCATCACATCACCTAATTTTCCTGTTAACGTTAGTTTACCCTTTCCAGGATAATGCGTCACCTCTATTGATAAAATATCTCCACCAACACTGGTATACGCAAGTCCTGTTGCTGTACCAATCTGGTCATCCTTTTCCATTAATCCATAATGGAAAACAGGTTTACCTAGTAATTCCTCGATGCTCTTTTCCGTTACAACGACACGCTTCTTATCTTCAGAAATAATAATTTTTGCCGTTTTCCTGCACAATTTTGCTAATTGACGCTCTAATCCACGTACACCAGCTTCTCTCGTATACATCCGAATTAACTTCAACAAGCTCGCATCACGGACCTGTAACTGACTTTTCTTCAGTCCATTCTCCTTAATTTGCTTCGGTAGGAGATGTTCTTTTGCAATGTGCAATTTTTCGATTTCCGTATAACCTGCAAGCGAAATTAATTCCATCCGATCAAGTAGTGGTCCTGGTATACTATTCACATTATTTGCCGTTGCAATAAATAATACATTCGATAAATCGTATGTCTCTTCAATAAAATGGTCACTAAATGTACTATTTTGCTCTGGATCAAGTACCTCCAGCATTGCTGATGATGGATCCCCACGAAAATCATTCGACATTTTATCGATTTCATCAAGCAAAAATACAGGATTCACTGTACCCGCCTTTTTCATTCCTTGAATAATTCGTCCAGGCATTGCACCGATGTATGTTCTGCGATGGCCTCTAATTTCCGCTTCATCTCGAACCCCGCCAAGGGAAATACGAACAAAATTACGATTTACTGCGCGGGCAATTGATTTTGCTAAGGATGTCTTCCCTACACCAGGCGGCCCTACGAGACAAAGGATTGGTCCTTTAATCGTATTCGTAAGCTTTTGAACTGCTAGATATTCAAGGATCCGCTCCTTCACTTTATCAAGACCATAATGATCTTGATTCAATACCTTTTCCGCAAAATCAATTTTAATTGTGTCTTGGGTTTTATTGGTCCATGGCAACACAATCAGCCACTCTAGGTAATTGCGGATAACAGAGCTTTCTGCTGAACTTTGCGGTACTTTTTCGTAACGCCCTAGTTCTTTTAAAGCAACTTCCATAATATGCTCTGGCATATCCGATTGCTCAATCTTCTCTTTTAATTGTTCAATTTCGCTTGATTTACTATCTCTTTCACCAAGCTCTTTTTGGATTGCTTTTAATTGTTCACGCAAATAAAATTCCTTCTGTGTCTTTTCCATTGAAGTACGGACACGCAGACCAATTTTCTTTTCTAAATCCAATACTTTCTTCTCATTGGAAAGAAGCTTTAATAAATGCTGCATTCGCTCTAGTACGTCTTGCTTTTCAAGTAGTTCCTGTTTATCTTGAAGCTTTAAGGATAAATGAGAGGCAATGATATCCGCAAGTCTGCCTGGTTCTTCAATATCGGCAACCGTTGCAACTGTTTCCTTTGTTATCTTTCTAGAAACTTTTATGTATTGTTCAAACTGTGCAAGGAGTGAACGCATCAACGCTTCTTCCTCCGCTGCGTCTCCATGAACATCTTCTAATTCTGCGATTTCCGCAATGAATGTGTCCTCTGTCTCCATGTATTGCACAATTTCCGCTCGGTATAATCCTTCTACAAGCACACGTAAGGTACCATTTGGTAATTTCAACATCTGTTTAACCATTGCCACGGTCCCTACACGATTGATATCCTCTGGTTCTGGCTCATCCATGCTCACTTTTTTCTGTGCAGCTAGAATGATGGTTTGGTCCCCCATCATCGCTTTTTCTAATGCAGCGATCGATTTATCTCTTCCTACATCAAGGTGCAGGACCATTGAAGGAAATACAAGTAATCCACGTAATGGAAGGAGGGGCATTTGTATATTGTCTTTAGTCATAATATGGAGACCTCCATTTTCTTTTTATGTATTCATTTTGTTATCAAATAAATAAATAAATAAGTAAATAATGAATGAAATTTTTCTCTTAACAATTCACATGATAACTTAAGCTACTTTTCTATAAGCGAACTATCCAACGTCATTGCGCTGCATTCTTATTTTTCCACGTTCTTAAAGTCTATAGAAAACTTTGTTCTTTGTAAATCTTAATCGTTCAATATTTATTTATTTCTATCGATACCAATTAGTATTTACGCATCCGTTAAAACTAAACAGAGAAAAGAGACTGACAAGAAGACGCGCCCGAATATATCTAAGGGCTCGCAAACAAAAGTCAGTCTCTAATCTTTAACTTTATTAATAAAGATCGCTTGTACTACCGTTCGTGCTTTTTACTTAGGCACTCTCTTTAGGAAGTTTCGCATTTCCAGCTTGGATTGTTCCATCCCTAAATACGAGTGTAGGACTGCCATCTTCTTCAGATACGGTTTCTTTCGTAATGATACATTTATCAATATCATCTCGTGACGGTAATTCAAACATTACTTCAAGCATGATTCCTTCAATAATTGAACGTAATCCACGTGCACCGGTTTTACGCTCAATCGCCTTCTTCGCGATTTCAGTTAAGGAGTCCTCTTCGAATTCCAGTTCAACATTATCCATTTCGAATAACTTTTGATATTGTTTTACTAAGGCATTCTTCGGTTTCGTAAGAATTTGGATTAGCGCATTTTCATCCAATGGCATTAAGCTACCGATGATCGGAATTCTCCCGATAAATTCAGGAATTAAACCATAGCGTAATAAATCTTCTGGAAGTACTTTTGAAAGTAATTCATCCATGCCCAGCTCTTGTTGTTCATTTGAACCAAAGCCAATCACCTTTTTACCTAAACGACGCTTAATTACTTGGTCAATCCCATCAAACGCCCCACCAACGATGAATAAAATATTGGTTGTGTCAATTTGAATGAATTCTTGATGCGGGTGCTTACGACCACCTTGTGGAGGTACACTTGCAACCGTTCCTTCAAGAATTTTCAGTAATGCTTGCTGTACCCCTTCGCCAGATACATCACGTGTAATCGATGGATTCTCTGATTTACGAGCTACTTTATCGATTTCATCAATATAAATAATTCCCTTTTCTGCTTTTTCTACATCATAGTCTGCAGCTTGAATTAACTTCAAGAGAATGTTTTCAACATCTTCCCCAACATATCCTGCTTCTGTTAAAGAAGTTGCATCTGCCATTGCAAATGGCACATTAATGATTCGTGCTAAAGTTTGCGCAAGCAATGTTTTCCCACTCCCTGTTGGTCCAATCATTGCAATATTACTCTTCGAAAGCTCTACATCATTTGTAGTCTTCGGTGAATTAATCCGTTTGTAGTGATTATATACCGCGACAGATAGGCTCTTCTTCGCCTGTTCTTGTCCAATGACATAATCATCAAGAATGTCGCAGATTTCCTTAGGTTTTGGAATTTCCTTTAATTCCATTTCTTCTTCCGTACCAAGCTCTTCTTCCACAATTTCCGTACAGAGTTCAATACATTCATCACATATATAAACACCAGGTCCGGCAACTAGCTTACGAACTTGATCTTGGCTCTTACCACAAAACGAGCATTTCAATTGTCCTTTTTCTTCATTAAATTTAAACATTCCATTTCACCCCTACGAAACCAATTAATATATCTAGGTTTCAACTTTTATAGTTATCATATCAGAACAAAAATAAAAAACAAAATATTAAACATTGGATACATGCTTTTTTAAGCCGCATTTATATTCTGATTTGTTAACATTCTTCTTTCCATTATCAATAAAATATGCAGAAAGTCAAATCATATTACTTATACTATATGTTGATTTTATGAATTAAGTCGAGTTTAAACGATTTATTAGCATGCTATGTGTTGAAGATACTATGTAGTTGAACTATTTTCTAGTCCGATTGATAAATAATAAAGAAACAAGGTGCGGGTAAACACACCTTGTTTCTTTATGCTATGTTTTGTCGCAATTAAAGATACAATGAATCAATTAGTTACTTGCTTTACTATTTTCAACTAAAAATTCAATCGCTTTTCTCATTTGTAGATCACTCTTAATTGTTTCTGTGCTTCCACCTAGCATTGGAACTAACTGTTCAGCATCAATGCCATACATTTCAGCCATTTTCGCCAATTCTTCGTTTACATCTTCATCTGTTGCATCTAAATTTTCTGCTTTTGTAATTGCTTCTAATGTAAGGTTCGTTTTCACGCGTTTTGCAGCATCTTCTTTCATTTGATCTTTAAGTGCTGCTTCGTCTTGACCAGAGAATTGTGTGTACATCTCTAATGTCATGCCTTGCATTTGCAAGCGTTGTTCAAATTCTCTTACCATCTGTTCTAATTCTGTTTCTACCATCGCATCTGGAATATCTACTTGCGCATTTGCAGAAGCTTTTTCGATTAAATCTTCACGTTTTTGGTTTTCAACGTCTTGCTTTAATTCTGCTTCTAATTGCTCTTTTTTCTTCTTTTTCAATTCATCAAGTGATTCCACTTCTTCATCAACGTCTTTAGCGAATTCATCGTCTAATTCTGGAAGTTCTTTGAATTTTACTTCATGAATTTTCACTTTAAATGTTGCTTCTTTACCTGCAAGTTCTTCTGCATGGTAGTCTTCTGGGAATGTCACATTGATTTCTGCATCTTCGTCAAGTGCTTTACCAATTAATTGCTCTTCGAATCCTGGAATAAATTGACCTGAACCGATTTCTAGTGAATGGTTCTCACCTTTTCCACCGTCAAATGCAACACCATCTGAGAATCCTTCGAAGTCCATTACAACTGTGTCGCCTTCTTCTACTGTGCCTTCCTCTTTTACAACAAGTTCAGCATGACGCTCACGTAATTGTTTGATTTCTTTATTAACATCTTCATCTGTTACTTCTACAGAAGGAATATCTACTTCTAATCCTTTATAATCA
The DNA here is from genome assembly GCF_003369575.1 of Oceanobacillus arenosus. Taxonomy (GTDB): domain Bacteria; phylum Bacillota; class Bacilli; order Bacillales; family Amphibacillaceae; genus Oceanobacillus; species Oceanobacillus arenosus. Next base: position 347,042 of record NZ_PIOC01000014.1, read on the forward strand.
CCTAATGTAACTTCTGGCTTAACTTCTACTTCAGCAGTGAAAACTAATGTGCTGCCTTTTTCAATTTTCTCAATATCAACTTGCGGTTGAACAATTGGGAAGATATCTGTTTCATCAATTGCATTTCTGTATGCTTCTGGAAGTACGATATCTACTGCATCCTGGTATAAAGATTCTACACCAAAACGTTTTTCAAACATTCCACGAGGCATTTTCCCTTTACGGAATCCAGGTACCTGTACTTCTTTTACAACTTTCTTGAAAGCCTGATCCAATGCTTTATCAAATTCTTCTGCTGGAACTTCAAATGTTAACGTTCCTTTATTTCCTTCTTGTTTTTCCCATTTAGCTGTCATTACAATTCCCTCCAAAATCTATTATATCCATTCATTAATCATATTTTTAGAATAAATGTTAGCGAATGCTCAGATTTACAACCATTTTATTATACCATAATTCGCATGGCATTCAACTATTATTAGAAACCAAACGATTACATTGACTGGAAGTGACTATTTTTAAGTTTATCCGCCTATTCCTCAATGATACTCATATACAAGGTTTCACACATTTTTATTTCATCAACATAATGCAAAACGGTTGGCTCTAAGTTTTCATGTGACTCTATATGTATGTTTAAATATTCCATTCCGATAAGCTTTAACGCCTCTGCTATCGGATACGCCACTTCTTGATGCGGTGCAATCGGATAAAGTACAAATAAGTAGTGCTGCAAAATTTGTTTGATGACTGCATATAATGTCGGATTTTCGAATTCAATATCCTTTACTAAGAATAGTATCTCATTAAATGCTGCGCTTTCAGTAATCTCCACAGCCTCAATTGGAATTACATCTGTATTGATATCAAATTTCTGAACAGCTACGCTTTCTGCAACATGATTGTCCTTTAGTAAATAAACGATTGCCGTTTTGATCACAGGATGTATCGCTTTATTTACTAATAATGCAGCGATTTCATCGTTAGCTCTTGCGTTCATTCGTCGCAGGTTCTCCATAATCCGCCATTGTTCCTGATGATCCTCTTGTTCAATCGCCACTGTTAATTCATCTTGTAGGAGCACTGACTTTTCAATCATGATATCTACTTTCATCTTTTTGCTAATATCATATAACTGCGTAAATTGCTCACGAAAGATTTCTGGCAACTGCTTATTGGCAAGCTCTGACGCGGCATGTTCCATTAATACTTCATATTGATTCGTTTGGAACAAGATTGTTAAATACATATGTACGTAATGGTAATAATTTTCATCCTTATGTTCAATTAGCGTCTCACAAAGTGATTGGGCTTCTTCATATCTTGCAAGCTCCATTAAACACATCAACTTTGCAATTATTATTTCATAATTATCTACTTGAAAGCTTAATAATTTATTTAACTTCTGCAATGCTTCTTCATAGCGTTTTTCCTGTAATGCGTATAAACTCTCTTCTTCAAGTGTTTTCTTCCACTTTGGAAAGAGGATCACATTATTCGGCTCGGTGTACATTTATTCACCCCCTATTTTTAGTATTGATGATTTAGATATAAGCTATACATACCCCAAAGAATGGAGGGGTAAACATAATATATAATAGAAAAAGAGAAACCTAATAAATGGATAGGTTTCTCTTCAAATAGCGTCCCAGGCAGACGTATATAATAGGAAGAAACACGTTATCATATAGGGTTTTCTATCTATCATGTGTAAAATATGTGTAAAAGGTTATG
>NZ_PIOC01000001.1 GCF_003369575.1 Oceanobacillus arenosus
TCCCATATTCCCCCTATAATGTCTGATATGACGTATTTTTATTATATCCTATTGTCCATTATAAGGGGGTTAAGCACTGTCACTCCCCGAAGTTTGTCGAACAAAATGAGTGGGACATTTTGAACAGTTCAGGAGCGCATTTTCATTTTCTTAAGCGCTCCTTGGCACTGTTCGAGCTATTAGAAACCGAAGCAAAATAATTCTGCCTTATACTCAATCACCTATCCCCTAATCTCTCAAACCGCAACGGTAAGGAAAATATAACAAACTAACTCTGGCTTCATAGTTTTCTTATTTACTAGGTCCACCCATTTCATTTCTTTAAGTTCCTTGTACCTTAACTATATTCCCATACTTCTCATAGCTTTCCGGAATCCGATCTGTAATAATTGTCACGTCATCAATTTCAGCAAATTTGAATGGAGATACTTTATCGAATTTAGAAGAATTGGCTAATACAAATGCTTTTCGGGAATTCTTTATACTTAATCGTTTTAATAAAGATTCGTTTTTGTCAGCATTCGTAATTCCATACTCTGGATCAATTGCATTGGTACCGAGAAATACTTTATCAAAATATATCTTAGATAGCGCTTCAATCGCAAGTGGTCCAACCATGGCCATTGTTTCATGTTTTAAATCACCACCGATAACAGTGACATTCATTTTTCGCTCGATTGCAATATTGATATTTGAAATCCCATTTGTAAAGATAGTGGACTCGATATTCGGATACTGTTCAAATATCAATTGTGTCGTCGATCCAGAGTCGATGAAGATGATATCTCCTTCTTCTATTAAACTAACAGCTGTACTTGCAATTTGCTTCTTTTGGTCCACAAATAAGATATTCCGATTATTCATCGATGTTTCCTTTGTAGTATCAATAATTGTAGCAAGACCACCATATTTGAGTTCAATGTATCCACTATCCTCCAGTTGTTTCAAATCACGCCGGACAGTTATTTCCGATACATTCATCTCTTTCGCAAGGTCCGAAATATAAGAAGACTCTCTATTCAATTTCTCTAAAATGTATTCATGTCTTTTAAAAGGAATCATTCGTATCACCTACTTATCGTATTGTAGTATCCAAGTAAACAGGAAAATGATCAGAAGGATAACGCCCATTAAATTTTTCTGTAATGACAGTTGTGTTATTGATTGTCGCATTTTTGTTTGCAAAAATATAGTCAATACATTGATACTGTTCGATATTTAGTTGATGATTAAACCCAACCCCTGTACAAGTTCCGATTGGTCCGATATGTCGTGGAGATTCTTGAACGACATTTCGTAACTCCGAATTCAGTACTTGATAATACCGCTCACTCAAATCTCCGTTAAAGTCACCAGTAAGGAAAATCGGGATTTCAAGGTCAATGATTGACATGCGATTCATTAGAATCTGTGCGGAATGATAACGGGCATTTTCACTTTTATGGTCAAAATGCGTATTAAAAACAAAGAATTCTTTTCCTGTCAATTTGATCCGAAATCGTCCCCACGTACAAATTCTCGGACAGTCTGCATCCCATCTTTTATCTCTTTCTTCATGCTTTAGTGTCTCAGACAACCAAAATGTACCTGATTCCTGTACATCAAATTTTTCCTTCTTATAGAAAATCGGATTGTATTCATTGCTGTCATCGTTAGATCTTCCGCGTCCAAAACAAGTATATTCGGTTAATGTTTGTATATCCTTTAACTGACTCTCCTTCACTTCTTGTAACCCAATGATATCAAAGTCGTAGGTTTGAATGATGTTAAAGATAGGCTCTTTTCTATTTTCCCAACGATCTTCTTTAACATCCGGCGTATCCATCCGGATGTTATATGTAGCTAACTTTAATTGTTCCATGTCAAACCTTCTTTCTTTTTCTAAATCGCAGGTTCCCGTATACAGCTGTTAAAATCATCGTATTAAGAATCACCAAAATAACCGTATATACTAGATTCAATGCCTTCGTGTCTGCAGAAGCAGAATTACCAGTAGCATTCATAATGGTAATACCTAATGGTTCATATAACGGATGGTATAGGAATACAGTCAAATCATAATCTGGCAATATACCAATAAAGTTTAGCGAATAAATGCCCATTATAGATGGTAAAATGATTGGCAAAAGCACCTTGATAAACGTATAGAAGGCATTTGCGCCTAGATTTTTTGCTGCATCTTCTATTTCTTGATTAATACCAAAGAATGTCGATTTCGTTATCCGTAATGTAAAAGGGATATTGACAATAATGTAGCCAATTAATAATAACCAGAGTGTTCCTGTAAAGACTTGATTTAACACGACCCATTGGTTTGTATTGAATGTTACCGTTAGTCCCACTGCGATTAATGTGGATGGTAGAAACCAGGGAATCATTAACATGAAATCAAGTGTTCTAGTTAATCGATTGTTATACTTTTTCATTAGGTAAGCACATAGTAAGCAAAAAGCAACAACTAAGAAGGAACCTGCAAAACCATAGCCAAGAGAAATTAGATATGGACGTACCGCTTCTAAGCTTGAAAAGGTTAACAGATAATTATCAATGGTAAAACTATCCCAGGTAATAAAGCCAGATGAAATAGCCATTGCATCGGTAAAGGAATAAATAATGATTGCCAGTACTGGCATGGTGTAAATAATAAACAATATGTACGCAATAATGTGTACAAGTATATTTACGGTTTTATTATTAATCTTTTGCTTTACTAACGTTGTTTTTGTTTTAGAAATAGAAATGTAATTTCCCTTTTGCTCAGAACGCAGCATGAATGTTAGAACAATTATGGTGACGATTCCTAACACTAACGCTAGCACGGTCGCTAAGTCTTTCGAACTGGAGCTATTGGCAAAGGTTAGGATCATAGGAGTAATGGTTTCAAACTCTTTCCCACCAAACACTAACGGTGCTGAAGTAGCACTTAATCCAGTTAGAAAAGTAATGATCGTTAATGCAAATAAAGTTGGCTTTAACGTGGGAAGTACGACATTTTTTAAGATTGTTATCTGGGATGCACCTAGATTTTTTGCAGCTTCAATCGTTTGATAGTCTACATTTCGTAATGCACTGGAAAGAAACAACATATGATTTGAAGTACAAGCAAACGTCATTACAAAACCAACAGCAAATAAACCACTAAACCAGTTACCATCCCAATTTGGATTGATTTGAGTTAGAAAGTCAGTCAATGGACTATTTTTTCCATATACTAGTTTATATCCTAAATTAAGCGCAACTCCACCATAAACAAGCGTTGAAAAATAGCTTAACTTAAGGATACTTGCTCCTTTAATATCAAAGTAATTTGTAAATAGCACAAGAGATATCCCGACAATATTAACAGTAAAAACTAAAATAATAGCCAATAGAATACTATTTAATACACTTTGCACTGCACGATCGGATCGCAATAGTTTTTCAACCGGCTCGAGCGAAAATGTGCCGGTACCAAAAAAGGTCTCATAAATCGTATTCACATTAGGGAAAACTAAGAAGGCGAAAACAAACCATATGATAAAAAAGGACAAAAGAATGGTGACTGGGTTCCATTTGTTCCATCTGTTTTTTAATGTATCCATTTCTAGCATCCTTTCCTATTTATACTGCAATATATGCTGCTGACTCAAGATGACTTGTACCTTCTCGTTTTGATCCGTACCTAAGGATAGTTTTTCCTTTAATACAGCACGAACGACCGTATCTTCAACTTTAATTGAATACTTCGTGTAAATCCCATAGTACTCTGAGTCGATAATTTTTCCCGTAAACGATAACTCATCTTCTACAAGCGGATAGGTCTGTCCAAATAGAGAGATTTTTAGTTTTTCGATTCGGGAATAAAACGCGTTATTTTCTTCCAGATTTAATCGGTCGAAGCGTTCCGGATGGTTGGTAACTAATTTCGTAATATTATTGTTTTCTCCAATAAAATTACATACAAACTCCGAGTTAGATTGTTCGTAAATCTCCTCAGGTGTTCCTATTTGTTCTATTTCTCCTTTATTAAATACAGCAATTCTATCTGATAATGTTAAGGCCTCTTCTTGATCGTGCGTAACATAGACTGTCGTAATGCCAAAGTTTTTCTGCAAACTTTTCAACTCATTACGCAGCTGCACCCGCAATTTCGCATCTAAATTCGACAATGGCTCGTCTAATACTAATATGTTTGGCTGATTCACTAGTGCTCGAGCAATTGCAACCCGCTGTTGCTGTCCTCCTGATAGTTCAGATACCTTTTTAGCCAATTGTTCTGCCGCTAGATCTACCTTTTTAGCAATATCGGCTACCTTTTGTTTAATCATCGCTTTTTCTACTTTTTTTACCTTTAAACCAAATGCAATGTTTTCATATACCGTCATCGTTGGAAATAGTGCATAGCTTTGAAATACCATTTTGATATCCCGTTTCTCCGTTGGCAGATTGGTAATATCCTTATCGTCTAAATAAATTTCCCCTGAAGTAGGTTGTATAAGACCAACTAAAGAACGTAAAGTAGTGGTTTTCCCACAACCTGATGGTCCTAAAAACGTGAAGAATTCCCCATCTTTCACTTCAAAATTCAAATTCTTAACTGCTGTAAAATCATCATATTTGATTGTCACATCTTGAAAAGTAATCATAATGCTCTCCTTTTAATGAAAAGGGGATTGAAATAACCTTCTTATTTCAATCCCATATTTGTAGTCTTAATATCTTTTGACTATTAGATTAAAAGATTTCTAGTTCCAGTTTTTCTACCCAAGCATCTATATTTTCTGTAACAAAAGCCCAATCAATATCCTGTGCTTTGACATCAGCAAAGATTTCTTTTTGGAAATCTGTCACTTGGTCTTGTGCTTCAAGATTTGCAGGCATTGCATTAAATTCTGCAGCAAAAGCTCCTTGTACTTCTGCAGAACCATACCAATCAACAAATTCCTGTGCTAATTCTAGTTGTTCTGTTCCATCTACAATTGCAATACTTTCCACAACTTGTGGTGTTCCAACCTCAGGATGAAGAAATGCTGGTTCTGTACCATATTGTTCTTGTTTCGCAGCCAATTCTCCAGAGATCATTGTCCCAATCGGTGCGTCACCAGATGCAAATATCGTGAAGTAATCTTCTCCTTCAGGAATTTGAACTCCATTTTCATAATAGCGAGCAATTGTTTCCCAACCTTCGTCGGAAATACCTAATTCACCATTTGTATCTTCGAATTGGGCTAGGATACTTGCAACAATTACTTTTGCAGTTGCAGAACCTAAATCGTCACGCGCTTGATAAATTCCTGCAAATTCTTCATTATTCGCTAAATCCAGGTAATTTTCTGGTGCATCTGCTTCATTAACAAATTCTGGGTTATAAGATAGGACTAATGCCTGCTTCACCAATCCATGATAATAATTCTCAGGATCATTAATTCCTTCTTCGATTTCACTAGCCCAAGCTGGTTCGTATGGTGTTAAAACTTCTTCTGCTTGTAATTGTTCAAAAAACATGTGATTCAAACCAAAAACAACATCTGCTACAGGATTGGCCTTTTCAGATATTAAGCGATTTGTAGCATCGCCACCACCGGCTCCGACAATTTCGATATTAAATCCTGCATTTTTTGCTTCCTCTACAATCCATTCACCACGACCATCACCATTAGAGTTTGTATAAACAATTAATTTTTCTTCTGAATTAGTAGTTTCAGAGGCGGTCTCTGAATCTGTATTCTTTGTTTCTGTACTTTTCGAATCCGCATTCGCAGTCTCTGTCCCATCCGTATTTGCTGAAGATCCGTTACTGCAAGCTGCAAGTACAAGTACAACGAATAGTCCTGTTAATAAAATTGCGTATTTCATACCTTTTCCCATCATTAAGAACCCATTCCTTCCAAAATGTATTTTTTGATGAAGCCAAATGATTTTTCATATATTTCCATTGAATATCATTTATTATCAACAACTTCAGTATATACTCCTTCTATTAAAATAATTTGTAGAATATGTAAATTAAATGTAAATATTCTCAATATGCCAAAAAAACATCAGGAAAAGATTCAATTAATACTGAGTTTTAATCTCTATTACAATGGGATGTTAAGAGAACATTCTTCTATTAAATAACGACCTATACTGACTTTTTCAATCTATTAAACTTTACATAAGTTTACACAAAATTAAAACTTAGTTAATAGTTGACTCTTATACTGATAATAAATGATAAAGTTAGTTAATTAGTGATTCTGATAAATCATTATATTATCTAAAAGGTGTGGAACCATAAAGCTGTATTTTCCATGCATTTCTATGAGTGGGGTATTCTCTAGAAATACAAAACTTTAAAGACAGAGGTGTTCGATTTGGGTTTACGTGTTATCGAGTTATTTCAAAAAGGAAAAATGGAAAAAGAGGAAGTATGCGAGGATATGTATGTTTTCAATAAGCATTTTGCTGCTGTGATTGATGGAGCTACAAATGTTTGGGGCAGGTCCATTGGGAATAAATCACCAGGGCGATTGGCTGCGGAAGTTATTAAGGATTCTATCGAACAAGTTCCCAATGAGAAGTGCACACTTGAGGAATTAATAGAATATATCAACGGAAACTTACAAAGGGTATACCGCGAAACTGGTATTCTAGATGAAATACAAGAAAATAGAATCCTTGCTCCAACCGCTAGCTTAGTTGTTTATAGCCAATACCATCAGGAAATCTGGCAAATTGGTGATTGCCAGGCAATGATTGACGGCAAATTACATAAACATGAGAAAGAACTGGATAGCATAACTGCAAATGCGAGATCGCTTTACTTAGAAGCTGAACTGAAAAAAGGAAAAACAATAGATGAATTACTGGTAGAGGACAGTGGATGGGATTATATCAAACCATTAATTCAGCAGCAGTATTATCTGCAAAATGATAATGAAAGCCAATATGGTTTTGAAGTAGTCGATGGGTTTGATATTGCGCTATCGAAAGTAAAACGAGTGAAAGTACCTAGTAATGCCAAAGAAATTGTATTAGCATCAGACGGGTATCCATACCTTAAACCATCACTTGAAGAATCCGAGGTATTGTTAAAAGAATTATTGGAAAACGACCCCTTATGTTTTCGCCAATATAAATGTACAAAAGGATTAAAAAAAGGTAATATTTCCTTTGACGATAGGGTTTATTTGCGATTTTGTTTTCAATAATATTTGCCAAAAGTAAAGTAGTCCTCTGGGATATATAACACGTCTCAGAGGACTTATTCTAGAATTTAGAGTTGCGCTAGGTGCATTTAGTCAATCTCCTATCTATTACTTATATTCAGGCAGCCAATCTCCATGCGCCTCGATTAAATCATCACATAATGCGACAATATCATCTATCGATAGTTCTGCTGATGTATGTGGATCTAACATTGCTGCATGGTAGATATGCTCTTTCTTCTTAGTCACCGCTGCCTCAATCGTAAGCAGTTGCGTGTTAATATTTGTACGGTTTAATGCTGCTAATTGTTCAGGAAGCTCCCCTACATATGTTGGTGTTACACCACTGGCATCAACTAAACATGGAACCTCTACAACTGCCTTTTCTGGCAGATTACTAATTAACCCGCCTGTATTTAATACATTCCCACCGATTTTGAATGGAATGTTTGTCTCCATTGCTTCCATGATATAGGATCCATACTCATGTGTCCTTTTATGAGTTAAATTCTGATCATTTAATAGATCATCGCGCATCTTTTTCCATTCCTCAATTTGATAAATACACCGACGCGGATATTCATCAAGAGGAATATTGAATCTATCTATTAATTCTGGATACCTGCCTTTTATGAAATATGGATGGTATTCCGCATTATGTTCAGATGACTCTGTAACATAATAACCAAATCGATGCATGAGCTCATAACGAATCATATCATTATGTGTACTTTTCTGTTTTTCTATTGCTCTTCTTTTAATTTCTGGATATAGATCTTCTCCATTTTGAGTAATTTCTAATAACCATGCCATATGATTTATTCCAGCAATTTTCCACTGTAGATTATCAGTTGGCATATCCAGGTTCGTTAATAGCTGATCTGCACAAACCTGTACACTATGACATAAACCAACTGTCTTAATTCCACCATATCTTTGCATTGCTCCGGATAAAGTAGCCATCGGATTTGTATAGTTTAGAAACCATGCATCTGGACAAACTTCTTGCATGTCGTTTGCAAAGTCCATCATAACAGGGATTGTTCGTAAGCTTCTAAATATCCCTCCTATACCAACCGTATCCGCAATCGTTTGACGGAGACCATACTTTTTCGGTACTTCGAAATCAATAATCGTACTTGGATCATAACCGCCAACCTGAATAGCATTAATAACATATTTTGCATTCCTTAGAGACTCTTTACGATCAGTATACGAGACAATATTCACAGAAGAACCAAGATTCTTCTTGATGTTTTTCAACATAATCTCAGATTCTTTTAGTCTCTCGTGGTCGATATCAAATAAAGCAAATTCAAAATCTTGCAATGCTGGTACAGTCATAGCGTCTCCCAAAACATTTTTAGCAAAAACTGTACTGCCAGCACCTAGGAATGTAATTTTCGTCATGTTCTTACCTCCATTTATTATTTAATAGAACCCATCATACCTGCAACAAAATATTTTTGTAAGAAGAAGAAGATTAATGCTGTAGGCAATGTAGCAATTACTATTGCAAGCATAATCACACCATAGTCTGGTGAATAACTTGATCCCAAGCTTGATATTAATAATGGAATCGTTTGATTTTTAGGCGTTTGTAAAACAACTAGTGGCCATAGATAGTTATTCCAGCTGCTCATAAAGGTTATGATTGCTGCTGCGGCATAGGTTGTCTTCATCGTTGGGATGTAAATGCGAAAGAAAAGTCCCAGTTCAGATACACCATCAATTCTCCCTGCCTCCAATAATTCTTTTGGAAACATTTTAGTGTTTTGCCTAAAAAAGAAAATTAGGAAGGCAGTTGTGATGGTTGGTATAACCACAGAAGCTAACGTATCAATTCCTATGATAGGAGCTATTTCGGAAATAGTCCCAAACATTCGAAATAAAGGAACCATTAGAGCAGCAAAAGGAATCATCATCGAAAGAAGCAATATATTAAATACGATGTCTTTTGCTCTGCTTCGATATATCTCAAATCCATATCCAGCTAAGGAGGCAACTAATAGCGCAAGAACGGTAGTCGTTATCGCGATGATTGCAGAATTCAATAGTGCTTGACCGATGTCAACAGTTGACAAGAGATTTTGAATATTAGTTAAAAGATTTGTTCCTGGGATTAGTTTCCCGCCACTAACATCCACTGATTTATTCGTAGAACTCACAATCATAAAGAAAAATGGAAAAACAGATATAATTGATGCACCGATTAAAATGATATATATGGAAATCTGCTTGAAATTATTCATTTTTTATCACCTGCTAACTTAAACTGGATGATTGAGAAGAAAACTATCATTACAACAATTGCGAACGAAACTGCTGAAGCATATCCAAAATCTGGTGTATATTCAAATGATAGATTATAAATATACTGAGAAATAGTTAACGTTGCATTTCCTGGTCCACCGCCAGTAATATTCATCGGCTCATCAAATAATTGAAGGGTACCGATTGTAGATGTGATGGAAGTAAATAAAATTATTGGCTTAAGCATTGGAATTGTAATTTTGAAAAACTGTTGAAAAGCAGATGCACCATCCATCCTAGCCGCTTCATAAATAGACTCATCCACATTTTGAAGTGCTGAAAGGTAGAAAATCATATTGTAGCCTACCCAGCGCCAGGTTATAGCTAGAATAATAACGATTTTTGCCCAAAACGGATCTGACATCCATAAGATTGGTTCTGATATAAGTGAAAGGTTCGTTAAAATGGTGTTAATAATACCGTTATTACTGAATAAGTATTTAAAGATAACGGAGTATGCAACAAGTGATGTTACAGCTGGCAGAAAGATTGCAGTTCTGAATAATCCTCTAAACTTCAACTTTTTATTATTTAACATTACCGAAAACATTAAAGCTATTATAATCATCACTGGTACCTGTATCAGGAAATAAATGACTGTGTTAAATAAAGCTGCTAGAAACGTAGGATCTGAAAATAATCGAGTATAATTCTCAATTCCTACAAATTCCAGATTCACTCCTGCGCCTGACTGAAAAGATAATAATAAAGCTTGAAGCATTGGATAAAAGTAAAATAAACAAATCAAAATCACAGATAATAATACAAATACCCAACCAATTAAGCCCTTTTTCGGTCTAAATTTATATTTTTCATTTTTTGATTTTATGCTTTTATTTAGATTAGTAGTTTCCACAAAGCTCTCTCCTTACTTTTTAGAAAAAACTATGGTCTAGCCAAGCTTTTAGTTAACGACTTTATTTGCACTTATCTGCAAATAAAGAAACTCTGAAAATCCAGCTTGCAAACTATTAAATGATAATAATAAGGTTTTCAGAGCCCCTACTTTCAATTATAAGCTAGCAATAGTAAGGTTATTTAATTTGTGTTTCAGCCTGTTTTTGTGCACTTTCTAATACTTTATCTAAATCTCCACCATTTAAATAATCCTGCATTGCTACAATTAATATGTCATCAATTGCATATGTGTGAAGACCATAATTTACTTCTGGAATTTCTTCTGACCATTTTGTAAAGTCGTTATAGATTTCCTGACCACCAAAATAGTCATCACTAATTTCATATGCTCCCTCTTCCATAGCAGGGATATAAGTACCTACTGCACCCATTTCCGTAACAAGATCTTGATAAAATGCTGCATTTGAACCAAATGTACTTGTGAGGAAATCAACTGCTTCTTCTTTTCCATCGATGTTTAGTACATACCAAGAAGATCCACCCAAGTTTGATGCATGTGTCGCCCCTTCTACTTCTGGCAGACTAGGGATAGGAACCACTGCCCAATTACCCGATTGTGATTCTTCCGCTTTAATAGACGGTGTAAACCAGTTTCCTGTTGGTATTGAGGCTACACTTCCACTATTAATCGCTTCCAATAATTGGTTCCAATCAGAATGTACTGCCATTAAATCTGCATCTACTAACTCCTTGTATACTTTAAACGCTGCCTTTAAAGGCTCATTATCTGTAATATTTATAGTCACTCCATCTTCCTCTGTATACCATGATCCACCAGATTGAATTAATACTCGAATTATCCCAAAATCATTATGGTCATTTGTTAGCAATTTCTTACCTGTTACTTCTTTAACCTTTTTACCAATTTCAATATATTCATTCCAATCAATATCCTGTAAGTCCTCTGTCGTGTATCCTGCCTCTTCTAAATAATCCGTTCTCACATATAATCCTGTTGCACCTGTATCAAAAGGTACACCATAATTCTTATCATCGATACTAGTAGCAGCGATTTTATATGGTGTAAAATCACTTACTTCAATTGAACCTGTTATCTCGTGAAATGAATCTGGATATGCCTCAAGAAAACTTTTCACTCTATAGTCTTCTATCAGTACGATGTTTGGCAATCCCTTTGTAGTACCTGAGCTTAAACTAGTATTCAGTTTTTGAACGATATCATCTTGCGCATTCTCAATTACATTTAGTTGGAAATCAGGGTTTTCCGCTTTATAGGCTTCTTCAGCTATCTCCAATGCTTTAATGTTAAATTTAGGATCCCAAGCCCAAACTGTGATTCCATCTGCTTCATTTCCATTTGAGGTGCCATTTGCCTCATCCGAATCTCCCGAAGAACAAGCTGCTATGAATAAGATAGTTATCAAGCTTGCTAGTAACAAAAGTCTTTTCTTCATCTTTCCATTCCCCCTAAGTGTTGGTAATCCTTAATAATTCCGTAAAATTAATACGCTTTTCATAAACATATTAAACAATCTTTATACTATTATATACACAGTTACTGAGGTTCCACCTGTTGCTAAAAAACAACAGATGGATTATTAATTTAATTCATTCTACAAAGATTTAAATAATTCAATAGGTGAAGATTCATTTTTAAAATAACCTGTCAGCACAGTAGTAAAATGAAAATCATCATTTAATAGCTTGTACTTATCAAGCACTCCCGGTCCGCAGCTCGCTGAACCAAGCCCTTGCTGCTGATGATCTACATTTAATACAATAAAGTTTTGTTCAACAAGATCGAAAGTATGACGGGCGTTTTGGATATTTTCAGTTGTATAATGATGTGCACTAAAATTAAAATCATCCCCTGCTATAAATAATCCAACACCCGATTCATCTGTTAGAGATGCCCATTTAACATCTGTACGATTTCCATTCTCTTGTGGCACCACATATGGTGTATACATATCTTTTACTGTTTTAGACCATATGCCAAATCGATTTGCCTGTTTACTATCACTATATGACTCTCCTGGACCACGACCGTACCAATCTGCTTGGTTATATTCCTTCATTAATTCCATTTGTAAACCAATTCTCGGCAATGTACCTGATGCCTGTCCTATTTTCTTACCAGAAACATCAATAGTTAATACCCCATCATTCGATATTTGATAAATGTACGTTGTGTCAAATCCCCAATTAAACCCAGGTGGAGATACTTTAGCATGAACAGTAATCGTTAGTACTTCCTTTTTTGATGTTAGCTCATAGTTAATCTCTTTAATTCGTTGCTGCATCATATGAATACCTTGATTTTTCCAGTTTTTTTCCTCTACTGGTGAACCGAATTCATCTGACCCCAATTGATCATTATCTGTCGTAGCTCGCCAAAAATTCAATGAAGGTCCTTTTTTCAAAATTTCCTGCCCATTTATTTGCCATGATTCAATAATCCCATGAGCTTTATTAAAGATAATTTGGAATGTATCGCCTATGACTTTTAAATGACTATCAATCTTAGATTCCACAACTAATAATGGTCCCGTTGTATTTATGCGAACCGACTGTGTTTCTTCTTTGTGGGTAGTCGGCAACAAAAATTGTTCCCAAGCAACTTCATGACCACCCTTAGCCCACCTTGTATCCTCTTGTTGATTTAATTGAATCGTTAACCAATAGTCTGTTTTATTTTTAGTTTTGGCCGGTAGTGTAAATGGTACTTTAATTATTTTATCTTCCCCTGGTGAAATATCAGCTAAATCTAGTAATCCTGAATCTATTATTTTATTATCAGCAACCAGTGACCAGGTGCTTGATAAATGACTTAAATACCGGAAATCATAGTTATTATATATACGCACCGTACCATCTTCTAAATCTACAGCCTCCATTTTAACTGGCTCTATTATCTTCTTATATTCAATCAGCGCTGGTGACGGGGTACGATCTGGCATAACCATTCCATCAATAACAAAGTTTGAGTCATGAGGGATTTCTCCAAAATCGCCCCCATATGCAAAGTACTCCTTACCATCTGATGTAAATTGACGGATTCCATGGTCTAACCATTCCCATACGAAACCACCTTGTAATCGTTCATGCTTATAAAATGTCTCAAAGTACTCTTTAAACCCACCTGGGCCATTACCCATTGCATGTGCAAACTCGCATAAAATATGGGGCTGTTTCAAATCCGTTCTACTTCCTAGCTCATCCATAAGCTCAACGGGTGAGTACATTGTCGAGAACATGTCTGCAGCAACGTTTAATTCTTCTGGTTTATTATTGGTATTCTCCATAATGAAGCGAGTTTCTCCCTCATAATGGATTAATCTCGTCGGGTCTTTCTGCTTCGCCCACTTTGACATTTCTAAATGGTTCTGTCCAAATCCTGATTCATTTCCTAACGACCAGATTATGATGGAGGGGTGATTTTTATCGCGTTCTACCATTCGCTTCATCCGATCAACATATGCTTCTTGCCAATCCGGATCGTCACTCAATTGATGTGGATTATCAATTAACACAAATCCATGGCATTCAATATCTGTTTCGTCAATTACATATAAACCATACGTATCACAAAGGTCATAAAACCTTGGGTCATCTGGATAGTGTGCTGTCCGGACCGCATTAATATTGTTCTGTTTCATTAATTTGATATCTTTTTCCATCCAATCTATTGGAACAGCTCTACCTAAATCTGGATGATGTTCATGTCGATTAACCCCTTTAAACATGATTGGCACACCATTTACCTTAATTAATCCATCCTTTAATTCAACCTGCCTGAATCCTACTTTTGTTGGGATTACTTCAATTACTTCACCATTCTCGTCTTTCAGTGTAATAAGTAGATGATAGAGATAAGGTGTTTCTGCAGTCCATTTTTTCGGGCCTGAAATTGGTATATTAATCGTTTGTTCTATTTCACCTTTACCATTTAATTGTAATTCCTGATTTGCTTTGTCTACTTCTTGATGCAGATTATCTAGCAATAGAAATTCAACATTGTATTTTTCTTGATTATCTAATTGTGAATGAATAATTGTACTTACTTCTAAGACAGCGTTCTCATAATTTTCATCAAGCGTTGTTTTTACAAAAAAGTCATTTATGTGTACTTTAGGTTTTGTAATTAAATATACATCGCGGAATATGCCACTTAACCACCACATGTCCTGATCCTCAATATAACTTCCAACAGACCATTGATACACTCGTACAGCAATTGTATTATTTCCTTCTGTTAAAAGTGAAGATATATCAAACTCTGAAGCTAGCCTGCTTCCCGTTCCGTAACCAGCAAGTTCACCATTAATCCATACATGAAAAGCACTGTCAACTCCTTCAAATCGAAGTATCACAGATTCCTTAAGCATGTCCTCCGTTACATAAAAATTCCTACGATAAGATCCTGTTGGGTTTTCTGAAGGTATAAATGGTGGATCAACTGGAAAAGGGTATCGCACATTTGTATAATGTGGTTTGCCATAGCCGTTCATCTGCCAATTTGATGGTACCTGTAAATTATCCCATTCCTTTACATTGTATTCGTTCATATAAAAATCCTCTGGGGCCTGTTCAGGCGACTCTGCATAATGGAATTTCCATTGGCCATTTAATAATAAGAATCCATTTGAATTCCCACGCTCATAACTTAAAGCATCATCGATATTACTATATGACATAAAATAAGCACGTTCATTGAGACGATTTTTTTCTAAGACCGACAGCGTTTCGTAATCCTTTTTATTCGACATTGTAACCTCCAAGAAAATATAATTTATTTCGAAAGTAACCCTATTATAAATCGCTTACATTATCTTGATCCTTAGTTTATTAAAATTAATCCCCCCATTGCGTATTGAGTAGAATAATAGTACACTGAACTTAATAAATTAACTTAATTAACAATATTGTAACAGGTATCTTTCTATTTAGCAATATAGAAAACATATTAAGGAGGAATGTCTTTTGAACATGTCGGATTTAACCAAACAATTTCAACAAACTTTCACCACCACCCAAACACCAAGATCCTTCTTCGCCCCTGGTAGAATCAACCTAATCGGCGAACATACGGATTACAATGGTGGAAACGTGCTTCCAGCTTCGATTTCATTTGGAACATATGCACTCGGTGTGAAGCGTCGGGATCAGAAGCTACGTTTTTACTCGGTGAATTTTCCTGATATTGGGGTGATTGAATGTGACCTAGCCGATTTATCTTATGAGGCCGGACATGACTGGGCAAATTATCCGAAGGGCATGCTGCTTTATCTACAGGAAGCTGGCTACAAAATTGATCATGGCGTCGATGTTTTATTTTACGGAAATATCCCAAATGGTGCGGGGCTTTCTTCCTCTGCATCAATTGAAATAGCAACAGGTGTTTTATTAGAAGGACTTTTCGAACTAAACATTAACCGGATTGATATAATTCGTATCGGACAAAAAGTAGAAAATAATTACATCGGCGTCAACAGTGGGATTATGGATCAGTTCGCGATTGGCATAGGAAAGCAGGATCATGCGATTCTTTTAAATTGTCAAACATTGAACTATCAATATGCGCCGCTCATTTTAGAGGATCATGTCATCATCATTATGAACACGAATAAACAGCGGACACTCGCAGGTTCAAAATATAATGAACGCCGGGCACAGTGTGAAGCGGCGCTCTCTGATTTACAGACTGTACTGCCTATTCAAGCACTTGGGGATGTAACAATCGATGCGTTTGAGGATAACCAATTTGTTATCAAAAATGAAATAAACCGTAAGCGGGCAAGACATATTGTTTACGAGAACGCTAGAACAGTAGAAGCACTTGAAAAATTAAAGCAAAATGACCTGATTGCTTTTGGAAAACTAATGAACGCCTCTCATATCTCATTAAGAGATGATTACGAGGTCTCAGGAATTGAGCTCGATACAATCGTCGAAGCTGCTTGGAATCAGCCCGGGGTACTTGGCGCACGTATGACTGGCGCAGGATTTGGAGGCTGTGCAATTGCGATTGTAGCACGCGAGGAAGTGGAGAAATTTAAAAATAATGTAAGCGCAGTCTACACTAAGAAAATTGGCTATGCACCAACTTTCTATATGGCAGAAATTGGGGATGGCGCAAAAGAAATTTCAGAGGGAGTGTTGAAATGAGTGTATTAGTTTTAGGTGGTGCTGGTTACATTGGGTCACATGCTGTTTATCAGTTGATTGATCAAGGCGAAGAAGTCGTTGTTATTGATAACCTGCAAACAGGGCATCAGGAAGCCGTTCATCCAAACGCACAGTTTTATCAAGGCGACATTCGGGATGCTGCTTTCCTTCATAATGTTTTTGCCCAGGAAAGCATTGATGCTGTCATTCATTTTGCAGCAAACTCACTTGTTGGGGAGTCGATGGAAAAGCCGCTCGAATACTTTGATAATAATGTCTATGGTACACAAGTTCTCCTAAAAGCGATGGTCGAGCATAAGATCAAGCATGTCGTCTTTTCTTCAACTGCTGCAACGTACGGAGAGCCTGAATCGGTACCAATTACAGAGATGATGCGAACGGAGCCAACAAGCACATATGGGGAAACAAAGCTTACGATGGAGAAGCTGATGAAGTGGACTGCACAGGCACATGGGATATCTTTTGTTTCGCTACGTTATTTTAATGTTGCTGGGGCAAGGGAAACGGCGGAGATTGGTGAAGATCATCAACCAGAAACCCATCTCATTCCGATCATTTTGCAAGCTGCCCTTGGACAAAGAAACCAAGTTACTATTTTCGGTGATGATTACGACACACCAGATGGCACCTGTATTCGTGATTACGTTCATATTGAAGATTTAATCGAGGCACATCTTTTGGCATTAAATTATTTACGTACTGGCGGGGACAGCAATATTTTTAACCTTGGGAGCAATCAAGGCTTTTCAGTGAAAGAAATGATTGAAACAGCAAGAACTGTAACGGGTAAGGAAATTCCTGCTGTAATTGGGGAACGTCGTGCAGGTGATCCGAGTATTTTAATCGCTAGCTCGGATAAAGCGATGCAAGTATTAGGTTGGAATCCAAGGCGCACATTAATTGAACAAATTATGGCCGATGCGTGGAACTGGCATAGCAAGCATTCGTCTGGCTATCGTAAGGTCGTGGAAAAATGATTGATGCTCATATTGCAGGACTTATCGAAAAGGCTGTTGAAGCTGGACTAATCGAGCAAGCAGATGTGAATTATGCTCGGAATCAAGTGATGAATTTATTGCAGCTCGAGGATTTTCCAGAAGAAGTAGCACAACCGACAGATGATTCCATTCCAAATCTATTAGAAGATTTGATTGCATATGCAGTCGAGCAGAAGATAATTGAGGACGTTTTCGATGACAAGGAAATCCTAGCTGCAAATATTATGAATTGCTTTGTTGCTCGCCCCTCTGTTATTAATGCGATTTTCAAGCAGAAGTATGAGCAGTATCCAGTTGCTGCGACAGATTATTTTTATAAACTAAGTAAAAACAGCAATTACATTAAGATGAATCAAATTGAGAAAAATATTGAATTCAAGGCTGAGACAGACTATGGACAGATGGATATTACGATTAACCTATCGAAGCCAGAGAAGGATCCGGAGCAGCTGAAACGTGAACGGGAGAGCAAACATACGACAGTCAACTATCCGAAATGCCTATTATGCGTTGAGAATGAAGGATACACGGGTAGGACTGGGCATCCGGCAAGAGCGAATCATCGGGTGATTCAAGTTCCGCTTCAAAATGAAAATTGGTATTTCCAGTATTCGCCATATGTTTATTATAATGAGCATAGTATCCTGCTTGCGGAAGAACATCGCGATATGAAGATTGATCGCCATGCATTCAAACGATTGCTTACGTTTACGGAGAAATTCCCGCATTATTTTATCGGTTCAAATGCCGATTTGCCAATTGTCGGCGGATCAATTTTGAGCCATGATCATTATCAGGCAGGCCGCTATGAATTTGCGATGACACGAGCGGAGGATGCATTTTCATTTGTACTCCCTAATTTCGCTGGAACCCGTGCTTCCGCGCTAAAATGGCCGTTATCTGTTATTCGATTGAGAAGTGAACAGATTGAAGACCTCGTTCAAGCTGGGGATGATATTTTACAGAAGTGGAGAAATTACTCAGATACTAAAGCTAATGTGATTGCATATACCGATGAGACCCCACATAACACGATTACACCGATTGCGAGAAATCGTAACGGGATTTATGAGCTTGATCTCGTGTTGAGAAATAACCGGACATCAGCTGAACATCCACTCGGAATCTTCCATCCCCATGCAGATGTTCATCATATTAAGAAGGAAAATATCGGCCTAATTGAAGTAATGGGCCTCGCCGTTTTACCGCCGAGATTGAAGGATGAACTGGCAGAGATAAAGCAGTATTTACTTGGGGAATCGGATTATGTAGCGGAATATCATAAGAACTGGGCTTTAGCGTTGCGAAAAGAATATGGTGTGCAAAGTGATGCTGAGCATGTCGATGAAATTTTACGAAATGAGCTTGGTAAGAAGTTTGTGCGTGTTCTGGAAGATGCAGGCGTATTCAAGGATAATAAGGCGTTTGAACGTTTTATTGACTTATTAATTCATGGATGAGGAGAACTGGGCGATGATAGAGACAAGAGATATTGCAGGAAAATGGCAGGAATTTACGTTAAAAAATCGGCATGGTATGGAGGTTAGCGTGCTCGATTACGGTGGGATTATCACGAAGGTACTCGCCCCCGACCGAGATGGCTTGCTGGAGAATGTTGTCATTAGCTATCAGGATTATGAAGACTACACAGAAAATCCGAACTATTTTGGTGCGCTTATTGGCCGGGTAGCTGGAAGAATTCAAGGTGCTTCATTTGGTGTAGATGGGAAAACCTATGCACTGGAGGCTAATGACGGAGAAAATCAACTGCACGGTGGTTCGGGTGGATTTCATCAAATCATCTGGGATGTGGAGCCGTTCGAAACAGACGGCGCTGTCGGTTTAAAGCTTCGCCATCAAAGTGCTGATGGCGACAGTGGATATCCGGGAAATGTTGCGATTGAAGTAACCTACACTTTGACCGATACGAATCAGCTCATTCTTGATTATGCGGCAAAGAGCGATAAGACGACACCGCTAACCTTAACAAATCACTCCTATTTTAATTTGAGTGGGGATTTGAAAAATACCATCCATCAACATGAGGTAAGAATGAATAGTAATTATTTTGTAGAACTTAATTCGGAGTTGATCCCAACTGGTAGGTTATTAAATGCTGGAGGAACCGTATTTGATTTTCGTGAGGGACGATTCCTAAAGGATGGGTTTACGGATGATTTCATCCAAAATCGACTTGCAGGCAATGGCTATGATCATTATTTTGTTTTTGATTCGGAACAAGAAAATACCATCGTTGTTCGTGATAGAGACTCTGGAAGAAGAATGGATATTGCCACTGATCAGCCAGGCGTTGTCATGTACACATCCAACGGCTTAGTTACTGACCAGAAACTTCGGAACGGGATGTCACGAAATTATTTAGGTGTTTGCTTTGAAACGCAAGGATCCCCAGCATCGTTACATCATGAAGGTTTTCCAAATATTGTTTTGAAAGCGGGAGAATTATATAAGAAACAGACAACCTTTTCCTTCTCTGTTGAAAAATAAAGTGAAACTTCAATCAGTGGGGGTTTTCTTCATCCTCCACTGATTGTTAGTTGAACAGAATCGGACATTTACGGGCAGTTTGATCCCCTCTAAACTTCCTTGATAACTCGAATCTTTGAGGTGGGGATCTTACTGCCCGTTACATGCGGGATAAATTTTAAAAAGCTGAATCCGCTAGATTCAGCTTTTCCCCTTTACGCTTCTTCAAACAACTCTACTAAGAACAATGATACTGCCCCTAATAATGTTGCATCATCACCAAGACTTGTCATTACAACGACTGTCCCCTTTGCTTCAGGTGTAAGCACACGTTGCTCGATTGTTTTTTCAATCGCTGGCAAAATAAATTTTTCACTCTTCATTACCCCACCACCAAGAACGATTTTACTTGGGTTAATCAGATGGATTAAGTTCGTGAGGCCAATCCCGATAATTTCTCCTGTTTCTTGAAGAATGTTAATTGCATTAAGCTCGCCATTTTGGGCAAGATCAAAGACTTTTTTACCTGTTAATTTACCAGAGCTACTATCCTCCGCCAACTGTTTACTCGCTCTTCTTGCAATCGCTTCTCCACTCGTGAAGGTTTGCAAGCAGCCACGATTGCCACATTCACATTTTTCACCATGGATATCAATCGTCATATGACCAATTTCACCGGCAATATCCTGTGCCCCATGATAGAGCTTCCCATCAATCACAAATCCCGCACCAACACCTCTGCCAATATTTATAGCAACCATGCTGTCTAATTCACCATGCCCACCAAACCATGATTCGCCAAGTGCCATTGCCCGTGCGTCATTTTCGACCTTAATCGGTAGGTTGAATTCCTGTTCCAGTGCTGCTTTAATTGGAATATTTCTCAAGTGTAAATTTGGTGCAATGAGCGATGTCCCTGTCTCCACATCAACGACACCATGCATTGCCACACCAATGCCGATAATCTTTTCCCTATCGATAGCAGATGATTGAAGGATTTTATTAATATTTCCGATTAAATTTGCGACGAATTGTTCATTCGTAATGGGCAAAATTAGCTTACTTGAGGCACGCTCAAATACTATACCCGCAAGGTCAGTGAGCACACATTCCACCGTCTCGGGTCCAGCATCAACACCGATTACATAAAAAGCACTACTATTGATATGCAGCATTGTTGGTTTCCGTCCACCATTTGATTCGCCAAGCTTACTTTCCGTTACTAGATTTTCGTCAATTAGCTCTTTTACAATACTGCTGACCGTCGGCGGTGTAAGGTTTGTCTCCTTCGCAATTTGCGCTCGGGAAATCGGCTCAGAGGTACGAATTTTATTTAATATATTTGATTTATTAACGGATTTCATTAATTGAAATGAGCCATGTCGCATGATTGTTCTCCTTTTTTAGATGTTATGAGTTTATTGTAACATAGTTAGTTAAGTTAATTAACTTTAAATGCTTGATTTAGAGTGCTCTATTGCTGGTGGCGAGCGGAGAAGGTAATTTCTCGAACGCCAAACTGAGGTTTTGATCGGATAAAGCTAGAGGTGGAGCGTTCATTCGTGTTTTGGATCGTAAAGGGAGAACGTTGGAGCGCTCTTTTTATTTCAGGAGCATAAAATGGGCTGGGGTAGATCGCTCCTCAAATTTACCATACATTCATTTTCATTAACAATAATAATCCAGTTTCACCCGAATTCTTCCCATTCCTTCCGACTTTCTCGACAAAAGTCTACAAAAAATAATTAGTTTAACAAATAAACTAATTAACACTTGTAGCTGTAAACGGTTTATAATAGAATAGAGTAGTGAGAGATTTAATAAATCATATTTAAAGGAGATTATCTAATGTCAAATAATATCGAACAGTTATCCATTAATACGATTCGTACTTTGTCGATTGATGCAATTGAAAAGGCGAATTCTGGACATCCTGGTCTTCCAATGGGTGCAGCGCCAATGGCATACACATTATGGACAGACTTCATGCACCAAAACCCAAAGAATTCAAAATGGTTTAATCGCGATCGCTTCATCCTTTCAGCTGGTCACGGTTCAGCGCTTTTATATAGCTTACTTCACTTATCTGGTTATCAAGTTTCAATTGACGACTTGAAATCATTCCGTCAATGGGGTTCAAAAACTCCAGGACATCCTGAAGTACATCATACAGATGGTATTGAAGCAACAACTGGTCCACTTGGCCAAGGAATTGCAATGTCTGTTGGATTTGCAATGGCTGAAGCACACTTAGCAGCAAAATATAATAAAGATGATCTTTCTGTTGTCGATCATCATACTTACGCACTTATTAGTGATGGTGACTTAATGGAAGGTATTTCTCATGAAGCAGCATCATTAGCAGGTCATTTAGGATTAGGTAAACTAATCGCATTGTATGACTCTAATGATATTTCATTAGATGGTGATTTAAACAAATCATTCTCTGACAATACAGCAGAACGCTTCAAAGCATATAACTGGCAAGTACTTCGTGTAGAAGATGGTAACGATGTAGATGCAATCCGTGCTGCAATCAAAGAAGCACAAGCAAATACAGATCAACCAACATTAATCGAAGTTCGTACAATTATCGGTTACGGTTCACCAAATAAATCTGCTTCATCTGCATCACATGGTTCACCACTTGGTACTGATGAAGTGAAACTTACAAAAGAATTCTACAAATGGTCACATGAAGATTTCTTCGTACCAGAAGAAGTTTATGCTGATTTCAATGAAAAAATTGGTAAAGACGGAGAAGAACAAGAAGCAGCATGGGATCAAGTGCTTGCAACTTACAAAGAAAAATATCCTGAATTAGCAAGCGAATTCGAAACAGCAATCAGCGGAAAACTTCCTGAAGGCTGGGAAAAAGAACTTCCTGCATTTGAAGTAGGCACAAAAATGGCTACTCGTGCATCATCAGGTAAAGTTCTAAATGCTGTTGCAAAAGCAGTACCAAACTTCTTCGGAGGAAGTGCTGACTTAGCTGGTTCAAACAAAACTACAATTAACGGTGAAGGCGACTTCTCACGTAATTCTTACAATGAAAGAAATATTTGGTTCGGTGTTCGTGAACATGCAATGGGCGCAGCACTAAACGGTATGGCATTACATGGCGGATTAAACGTATTCGGCGGAACATTCTTCGTGTTCAGTGACTACCTACGTCCATCTATTCGTCTAGCATCAATCATGAACGCACCGGTTACTTATGTGTTCACACATGATTCAATTGCAGTTGGAGAAGATGGTCCTACACATGAACCTGTTGAACATTTAGCAGCATTACGTGTCATCCCAGGTCTTTCTCTAATCCGTCCTGCAGATGCTAATGAAACTGCAGCAGCTTGGCGCTTAGCGGTTGAATCAACAGATCAACCAACAGCACTTGCATTAACTAGACAAGATCTACCTACTTTAGAAGGTACAGCAGAAAATGCATACGAAGGCGTTAAGAAAGGTGCTTATGTTGTAAGCAACTCTGATAAAGAAACTCCAGACGCATTAATCTTAGCTACTGGATCTGAAGTACAATTAGCAGTATCTGCACAAACAGCATTAAAAGAAAAAGACATCGACGTTCGCGTTGTCAGCATGCCATCATGGGATCGCTTCGAACAACAAGACGATGCTTACAAAGAATCTGTTATTCCTTCTAACGTTAAAGCGCGTGTTGGTGTTGAAATGGCATCTTCATTCGGCTGGAACCGTTATGTAGGTGACGCAGGAAAAATCTTGGCAATCGACACATTCGGCGCATCTGCACCAGGTGAAAAAGTAATGGAAGAATACGGATTTACAGTTGAAAACCTTGTTAAATATGTGGAATCTGTAGTTAAATAAGGATTTTATTTGAGGAAGTGCTCGGGCGTCGCCCGGGCGCTTTTTTGTGTGTCGCTCGATTCTGAGTGATGCACGCTCGATTTAAGATGGTGGTCGCTCGATTTGGAGTGCAGTCGCTCGATTTTTGGCCGTGCTTCTACGGCTGAGCCTCCGTACTCGGTGAAAAACTGTCCATCGCTGGAACCATGCTGACCGAATATGATTACTTTTTCGAGCTGGGTGATTCGTTTAATTGATTCGCCCAATGCTTCCCCATAAGGATTGTCTGCATTTGTTTTGACCGGATTATTGAGAATATGGGTTGTTACGGTACTGTCTGTTATTTCCTGAATCTGTTGAACGTTATCTTTCGGGGATTGGTCTGGCAGATATCTGATATCCAGAAACATTTCACATGGATTAGGTTCCTTATTATAAACGGTTCCTCCTTGGATCTTCGCGAGATTGATAGATGGCCGAGTAAACAATGGATGAAACTGTTTTTCCTCTGCTTCAATAACATCGATATGCCCGTTTAATACTATTGTATGATCAACTTGGCCTATCTCACAAACGAGCATATGAAATCCATTATTCTCTATTTTTTTACAAGGTGGTCCTGGCCTGTTAACCATTTTTCACAATAAGCAATCGCTTCGTTTGCACCTGCATTTGTAGAATTGTCTATTTATATTAGTTCTTCTAAAAATGAGATTGGAGCTCCCATTTTATCCCTCCTGCATTTATTAAAGTTTGATCAAACGTTTCACTTTCAATTTTATTCTTCAAGTGCTTGCATCACCTTTTGTTTATTTATCGGTGCAACAATATCATGTCAAGCTAGCTCGATATCAGTTTATTGATGCAGCCAATTCTCTTGTATCTCTTCACAAGCGGTTACAATGATTGCAGTTGGAATATCCGCTCGCCCTAAATGGGTAAATCCTGGAATCCTCTTACCATTATCATCTAAAAATGATGAAGAGAGAGAAACCAAATCAAGTACTGGAAGATCTTATCCAAACCATTTTCGATGAAAATAACGGAAATCATGGTTACCGTCGTATTCATCTAGAATTGAGAAACCAGGGATATCAATTGAACCACAAAAAGGACTTAAAGGAAGTAAGCTTTGGAGAAAAACATGCAAGTATAGTTCTTACAAAGGTACTGTTGGAAGGTTGCGAAAAACCTCATTAATCGTCGATTTTATACAAACGTACCTTATCAAAAATTAACAACAGATATCACAGAACTTAAATGTTCTAACGACTTAAAATTATATTTAAATCCAATTATGGATATGTTCAATGGTGAAATTTTTTCGTTTGGGATAGGTAAGCACCCAAATTTAAAACTTGTAATGGAGCCCTTAGAAGAAGCACTGGTAATCGTAAAAGACTCAAAGTACAGACAAACTATACATTGTGATCAAGAATGGCATTCAACATAAAAAATGGATAAAAACCCTTAAACAAAATAAAGTATTTCAAAGTATGTATAGAAAAGGAAATTGTTTAGATAATTCACCAATGGAAAACTTCTTTGGCTTACTAAAACAAAAGATGTATTAGGGAGAGGCATTGTGTTCTTTTGAAGAACTAAATGCCAAGATTAAGATATATATAAATTACTATAATACAAACGCATTAAGCAAAAATTGACTGGCATGATTCAGTTCAATACTGCAATCACACCTGCCAACTAGCTAAAAAAGGCATAATTATCTTTTTATTGAGAACTATGCCTTTTTTTATGAGGACTTTCAGTGGCTTCATAGTCACTGGTCCTCTTTTAATAGAAAGTTTATCGAGATAACTCTCAAAATTTATTTAGTTATGAGGGAATTTATACTAACCTATTACTCTACTCTATTATTGTGCATCTTCAACAGCTTGATAGATTTCATCAACTAATTCTTTACCAATTTTCTCTGAAAATTCTTCAACTACTGGTTTTACTGCATCACGCATTTCAGCTATTGCTTCTTCAGACATCTCCGTGAACTCAACACCTTCATCAATTAGGCCTTGCTTGTATTCTTCGTTTGCTTCACGGTTAATTTCTCTTTGGTATTGACCAGCTTCGACTGCTGCGCTTCTTACAATTTCTTGGTATTCTGCTGGTAGACCATCAAAGAATGGTTTACTTACTAAGAATACAAATGGTGTATAAATATGATGTGTATCAGATACATAATCTTGTACTTCATGGAACCCTTCTAAATAAATAGTAGAAAGAGGGTTCTCTTGTCCATCAACAGTTCCTTGTTGTAATGCTGTGAAAAGTTCCGTAAATGCCATTGGTGTTGGGTTTGCTCCTAATTCACGGAATGCCGCTAAGTGTAAATCATTTTCCATTGTACGAATCTTTAGGCCATCAAAATCAGCAATAGATTCGATTGGATGTTTACTATTGGACATATCACGGAATCCATTTTCCCAATATGCAAGTCCTACAAGGTTTTGCTCATCTAACATTTCTAATAGCTTCGTACCAACTTTCCCATCAAGAACAGCGTCAGCTACTTGTTCATTTGGGAATAAGAATGGAATATCAAATACTGCATATTCAGGAATGAAGTTTGCAACAGGTGCTGTAGAAGGAACCGTTACTTCTTGAGAACCAAGTTGTAAAGCTTCCATCGCTGTACGGTCATCACCTAATTGACCACTATGGTATGTTTCTACTGCAATTGCCCCATCTGTTTCTGCTTCAACAATTTCTTTAAATTTTAACAATCCTTTATATTGTGGGTGCTCAGAGTTAAGTCCAATACTTGCGCGGATTTTATATTCTGCATCACCCGCTGCTACATTGCTAGAAGCTTCCTCTGCTGCTTCTCCAGTTGCTTTGCTATCATCACTATCGGATGAAGAGTTTCCTCCACATGCTGCAAGTAACAATACTAGAAATAATGTTGTTAAAAGAAATGCTAATTTCTTCATAGTGTTTCCTCCTAGGAAAATGATTTTTTTAAAAATTATCTTTCAATAAATTCCTTTTTACCAAGTTTTTCTAGAACTTCCTCATAACTTGGTAATCCCTCATTGTCTCCAACAACACTTACAACCATCGAGCCAATAGCGTTGGCAAATGTAAGTGTTTTTTCCAATGGCCAATTTTGGACAATTCCATACAAGATCCCAGCATCAAAACCATCACCAGCACCAACGGTATCGATTACATTGCTTGCTTTAATTGCAGGAGCTTCCACAATTTCACCATTGTAATATCCTACAGAACCTTTATCGCCCTGCTTGATAGCTATAAAGGAAACCCCAATTTCCTTCACTTCACTAATGATTCTTTTCGGGTCTTTTTCACCAATAATGATGTCCATTTCCTCGTCACCAGCTAGTAAAATATCAACCTTTGGAAGTAACTTTCGAAGTACTTCCCTCGCTTCTTCCTTACTCCACATTCTTAGTCGAATATTTGGATCGAGTGAGACTTTGACTCCATGTTGTTTCGCTAGATCAATCGCTCGTTCCATTACTGGAATATTTACCGGATTTATTGCAGGGTAAATGCCCGTCAGATGAAGAATTTTCGCTTGCTTTATATAGGATTCATCTAAATCCTCTGGCCTTAAAGTTAATATTGGTGACTTATGCCGATAGTATATCGTTTTTGTCGTTCCATCTGCCTTAATTTCTTTAAAGTTCAGTGATGTAGGATAATCATTGACTAAGCCAATTTGGGAAACATCCACCCCTTCACCACGAGCGAAATTTAGAATATACTCACCAAAATCATCTTTTCCAAGTCTACTAATCCATCCTGTATGAAGACCTAGACGAGAACAACCAATCGCAACATTCAGCTCAGCACCACCTACCTTTTTTTCAAAGGTTTTGGCAAACTTTAATCGTCCTTTTACACTGGGACTAAGTGTAATCATGGACTCGCCTATGGTAATCACATCATGCAAGTTTACACCCCCTTTCATGCAACCATTCGAGTAAGCTAAAACTACTTCTCTAAAACCTCAACTTCATCTTTTCTACCAATGATCACCTTATCAACCATATTGGTAAAAATACCTGTCTCAACAACACCTGTAAGCAGTTTTAACTTTTCATGCAGCTCTTCCGGTTTGGTTATTTTGCCAAACTTACAATCTAAAATATAGTTCCCATTATCAGAAATAAATCGTTTTTCGTCTTTAATTCTTATAACAGTCTCCCCACCTAGTTCTGCGATTTTTTTAGCTATGATTTCCCAGCCAAATTGCAATACTTCTATAGGTAAAGGTAATTCACCTAGTTCTTCAACTACCTTCGATTGATCGATAATAACAATGAACTGATCCGCATTTACATCGACTACCTTTTCTCTAACTAAAGACCCACCACCGCCTTTTAGTAAGTTTAGATTTCCATCTATTTCATCTGCTCCATCAATCGCTATATCGATGCAATCAACAGAAGCAAAATCAGTCAATGGAACACCAACTTCCAGTGCAAGTCTCTCAGTTTTTTTCGATGAAGGAATTCCCCTAATATTTAGGCCTTGCTTTACCTTCTCGCCTAGTTTACGCACCATCCAGTTCACAGTGGAACCAGATCCTAAACCTACCACCATTCCATCTTTGATAAAATCAATGGATGCCTCAGCTGCTAATTTTTTTTCTAAATCCATTTGTTCCATATATAAACTCCTTTTAGTTTTCTATTACCATTCAGCGACGCTACCGTCAGCATGGCGCCAAACTGGGTTTTTCCATGAATGCCCAACCTCTGTACGTTGGCGGACAAAATCCTCATTGATTTCAACACCAAGTCCTGGCTTCTCAGGAAGTTGCACATAACCATTTTCAAATTGAAAAACACTTTTATCTACAACGTAATCAAGGAGGTCATTTCCTTTGTTATAGTGAATTCCCATGCTTTGTTCTTGAATAAAGGCGTTATGTGAAATCGCATCCACTTGTAAGCATGCTGATAATGCAATCGGCCCCAATGGACAATGTGGAGCAAGGGCTACATCATAGGCCTCAGCCATTGCTGCTATTTTCACCGTTTCCGTAATTCCACCTGCATGAGATAAATCCGGTTGAATGATATCGACAGCTCCATCTTGCAATACCTGTTTGAAATCCCATCTCGAGTACATTCTTTCACCGGTTGCAATTGGAATGGATGAAATTTTTGCTAGCTCTTTTAAGGCTTCATTGTTCTCTGGTAACACCGGTTCTTCGACAAACATTGGTCGATATGGCTCTAATTCTTTTATCAAAATTTTTGCCATTGGTTTATGAACACGGCCATGAAAATCGATGCCAATTCCGATATCAGCACCTGCTTCAGTCCGGATTGCATCTACCCTTGCAATTGTTTCATCGACCTTTTTATATGAATCAATGTATTGGAGTTCTTCTGTCGCATTCATTTTTATTGCAGTAAATCCATTTTCAGCCGCCTGTTTTGCAGCTTTACCAACATCAGATGGACGATCCCCACCAATCCAAGTATAAACACGCATTTTATCTCTAACTTTACCGCCTAACAATTCATATACGGGTGCGTTATAATACTTGCCTTTAATATCCCAAAGTGCTTGGTCAATTCCAGCAATCGCACTCATAAGGATCGGACCGCCCCGGTAGAAGCCGGCCCGATAGAGAACATTCCACGTATCCTGAATATGGAGTGGGTTCTTTCCAATAATATAATCTCGCAACTCCATTACAGCTGCTTTTACAGTTTCAGCCCGTCCTTCAATAACAGGCTCACCCCATCCAATAATTCCTTCATCTGTCTCAACTCTTAGAAAACACCATCTTGGCGGAACTAAAAAGCATTCCAACTTTGTTATTTTCACACAATCCCCCCTAATACGATTATTAAGCTATTACTTCCCTATCAACATGAGCGATAGTTGCGGGATAAAGGTAATAATTAGTAAAGTAATAGTCATTACAATGATAAATGGTATGATTCTCCTCACGAGTGCTTCAAACGATACACCAGATATACCTTGTGCAACAAAAAGGTTTACCCCAACTGGTGGTGTAATGAAACCTACTGCTAATCCAACAACCATGATGATACCGAAGTGAATTGGGTCATAGCCTAGGCTCGTAGTAATTGGTAATAGAATTGGGGTTAGGATAATAATTGCTGCGAGCGTATCCATGAAACATCCAACGATTAGAAGTAATACTAGAATTAATAACATGACAATGATTGGGCTTTCAGAGATAGAAAGAATCCACTCTGCAATTTGATTTGGAATTTGTTCAACTGTAAGTAGTCTTCCAAATGCGGTCGCAGTACCAACAATAATTAACACTGTTGCAGTTGTTAAAGCAGAATCAATAAAAACTCGTGGTAAGTCTTTCCATTTAAGTTCTTTATAGATGAATAATCCTGCTATAAGTCCAACAACAACCGCTACAGCTGCAGCTTCTGTCGGCGTGAAAAAACCACCATAAATACCACCTAAAATAATAATCGGAATAGCAAGTGCCCATTTCGCTTCCCAAATAGATTTAAGAATATTTTTGAAGGAGAACTTTTTACCGTTCCCTTTATATCCATTTTTCTTTGCGAAATAATATGCATAAAGACTTAAAGCAGCACCAATTATAAGACCAGGAATAATACCAGCCATAAACAGGTCACCAATGGATGAAGCGGACGATGTTCCATAAATAACCATTGGAATACTAGGAGGAATGATTACACCTAGGGAGCCTGCTGCAGCAACAACTGCCGCAGAAAAAGTACGATCATAACCTTGTTTTACCATTGCAGGAATCATGATACCCCCAACAGCAGCAACCGTTGCTGGAGCAGATCCTGAGATAGCAGCGAAAAACATACACGTAACGATGGTAGCGATTGCAAAACCACCAGTAATATTACCTACCATAGAGTTAGCAACTCTAAATAGTCGTTCAGAAATTCCACCTTTACCCATGATTTCTCCAGCAAGAATAAAGAATGGAACAGCCATAATTGGAAAGTTATCAACCGAAGTAGTTAAACCTTGTACCAAAAATTCAATCGGTACAGATCCAGAGTAAACAATTGCTACTAAAGTAGATATCCCTAAAGCAATCCCAACTGGAATACTTAAAAGTAAAAATAAAGCAAAGCTTCCAAATAAAACAGCGATTGTCATATGTATAACCTCCTTTGTTTATTTCTGATTTTTATCGTCTTTTGTCTCTTCCATTACAAAATCATGCTCCGTCTTCACTTCAAATTCCCGTTTACCCATAAGTGTTAATACTTGATAAAAGATTTGTTGGATAAGACGAATGGAAGTTATAGCAAAGCCAACTGGTGTAGCCATATAAACAAACCCCATTGGAACATGTAATGCTGGAGAAGTCTGTCCCCAACCTAAAAGTTGTTGAGCAATGTCATATCCATATACGATAACTAGTAGAGAAAAAGCCAAAAAGATTAAGTTAGCAATAAGACCCAAAATAATCTTCTGTTTATTTTTCATAAACTGCAATACAACATCCACTTTAATGTGTTTTTGCGTTTTTACACCATAGCTAATACCGATATAAACTAACCATATAAAACAATATCGAGCTAATTCTTCGGACCATGTTAGTGAGGAGTTCAATGCATATCGCATAAACACTTGTATAGTGATTGAAGCGGTCATTACAGTACTTAGAACAATTAATAACGATTCCTCTAAGTGTTCATCAAGCCATTTGATTATTTTCATGGTTATCCTCGCTTTCAAAAATAGTTTAATAGAATAATTTTATTAGAAGAGGTAAACATTCTAGTACATCCTTTTTCTTCAGAAAAGAACTTGAAATTAATTTCAGTAATAGCTATTCGCGCTAAATTTTTTCCATACAATTAATTCTTCACACGAACAACGTATTTTGGCTCTTTATCTTGAAGAACGTCTGCAACGTTTTGTGCAGTCTTCCTTTTTAACTCATTTTCAGATTCTGCTGAATGCCATGCAACGTGAGGATTTAAGACGACTTGTTCCATCTTCAGTAAAGGGTTATCCTCTTTAATTGGTTCCATTTCTAGAACATCCAAACCTGCACCTGCAATTTCATTGTTCACTAGTGCATGAATCAATGCTTTTTCATCAATGATTGGACCTCTTGAAGTATTAATGATGAAAGCCTCTTTCTTCATCCACTTAAACTGCTCTTCTCCAACTATTCCAATAGTTGTTTCATTCAATGGCGTATGAACGGAAATATAGTCACTCAGTCGGAATAATTCCTTAAACTCTACTAGCTCTACATTCAATTCTTTGGCTACTTCTCTTGGAATGAAAGGATCATAGGCAATAACTTTTAATCCAAACGCTTGAGCTCTTTTCGCTACTTTTTGAGCAATATTTCCAAGGCCTAATAGACCGAGCACGCTTCCCCTAAGTTTAAAAATTGGTGTGCCGACTTTATAATCCCATACTCCATCTTTTACTTTGTTGTTTAAAAATGTAACTTTTCTAGCTAAAGACAGCAGTAAAGCCATTGCATGGTCAGATACTTCATCTAAACAGTAATCAGTTACATTACATACCTTAATATTTTTTTCCGTTGCAGCTTGTACATCAATCGTATTGAAGCCAATTCCATATCGTGCAATAACTTTACAATCTTTTAAACTTTCAATAACCTTTTTACCTAGTGGTGCATATTGATTAATGATTGCATCAACATCTTTAGCTACTTCGATGACTTCTTCTTCTGTCCGACATTGGGCATAAACAAACTCAATATCAGGAATTTGTTCTCTAATTAAATTTTCTTCAATTTCGAGAGAGTCATACTCAAAATCAGAAAATAATACTTTAAACCCCACTTGTGACAACTCCTTTTTGTTTTAACTCAACAAACTTGTCGGCATACAGTTTTGCTCGAGATGTTAATTCCATTAATTCCTCAGGTGTAGCAGTCATATTTCCTTTCACCAAGGAACTACCTATACCAACACCAATTGCTCCAGCACGGAAAAATTCATTCATATTTTCAAGTCCGATTCCTCCAGTTGGAAGGATTGGGACTTGAGGTAGTGGTCCACGCACATCCTTTATATAACTTGCTCCTAAGCTTCTTGCAGGGAAGAGTTTGATTACATCCGCCCCCGCTTCAAAAGCTGTTAGAATTTCAGTCGGTGTCATCGCAGCAGGCATACTTAACACTCCATAACGCTTCGTTAAACGAATTGTTTCGATATTTGTAGTCGGAGAAATGACAAATTTGGCACCACTGTTAATAACAAGCTTAGCTGTCTCAGGATCAAGGACAGTTCCTGCACCAATATACATTTCATCGCCAAACTCTTTAACGGCTTCTTCAATAGCAAATGTAATTCTATGCGTGTCAGCTGTAACTTCTACAGTGCGAATGCCCCCTTTTAAAAGAGCTTCTAGAATATATACAATATTTTCACGTTGTTGTCCACGGATAATTGCGACAATACCATTCTCTTTTATTCTGCTTATCCCATCCATTGCTTTCCCTCCAATTTCAACCTATCTAGCAACATCTTCAATATGTGACTGGTATTTGGTTAGTTCACTTCTTTCTGGTAATCCTTCGACATCCCCATCGACTTTTACAACAACCGAACCGACAAGATTACCACGGGCTACGCTTTCTTTTATCGATAATCCATTAAGCAGTCCAGAAAGAAAGCCTGTACAAAATCCATCTCCCGCACCAACTGGGTCTCTTACTTCACTAACTGCGACAACAGGCACATGTTCTGATTTTTCTTCAGTTACATAGTAAGCACCTTTTGAGCCAGTTTTAATAACCGCTAATGATGCACCAGAATATAAAATGCCTTTCCCAATTTCGATAGGATCCTTCGTACCGTAGAGAAACTCTCCTTCATCCACCCCAGGTAGAGTGATATCAGCGTAGGAAATTAGTTCTAGAAGTACTTCTCTAGCTCTTTCTTCTGGCCACAAATTCCTTCTTAAATTCGGGTCAAAGACTACAGTAACACCATTCTTTTTCGCCAATTTAATTGCATAAACAATCGCTTCATAACAAGATTCACTTAAAGCGGGTGTGATTCCTGTAACATGTAAATACTTGGCTCGTTTCAAGTACTCTTCATTTATGTCGCCTGCACACATTTTGCTTGCAGCGGAACCTTTCCGGTAATACTGAATTCGAAATTCAGAGACTGTACGTTTTTCTTTAAAGTATAAGCCTGTCGGTGCCGCATCATCATATTGAACTTGACTGACATCAACACCTTCTCCCCTTAAAAAAGAAAGGATAGCTTTCCCAAATTCATCATTCCCTACTCGGCTAATCCAACCGGCTTTATGTCCTAGCTTGGATAATCCGATAGCAACATTTGATTCAGCTCCACCGAATCTCCTAGAAAAGTTAGACGCATAGCGCATATGTCCTTGGGTATTTGGGGTGAATAACACCATCGTCTCTCCAATTGTAATCACATCCATGAATTGTCCCCCCTCCATGTATCCATTGACTAGCTTTTGATTAAGCTTTAACAGAAGAAGATCTTCTTATTAATTCTGGTTCAAAGCGATGAACAATCCCCTTGTTAAGTTCAATTCCTTTTATTTTTTCAATTAATAATTTAGCTGCTCCTGCTCCAATTTCAAAGGCTGGCTGGGCAACCGTTGATAAAGAAGGAGTGAAAATATCAGCAAAGGAAGGTTCATCGATTCCGATAAGGGCTAAATCCTTTGGAACTTTCAGATTATTTACCCTTACATGTTTTAGAATTTCCATCAGTGTTAAGTCATTGGCTGCAATCAATGCTTCTGGTGGGTTTGGTGATTCCAGTAAGTTTCCTAGCCTTGTCTGCATTTCTTTTATTGGAGAAGTAATAACATAATTTCCATCAGAATATAATTCATATTCCTCCACTGCTTTTTTATAACCAACGAGACGTTCCATTCTTGGAGTACTCGTTGCAGGGGCCATTGTCATAATCGCGATTTTTTCATAGCCATTATCTGCGAGCTCGCCCACGCATAATTTTGCTGCTTTTTCATTATCTAATAACATGGCACTAACTTGTATATCCGATAGAATCCGGTCGATAAAAACAAGTGGAAAATTTCTTTTCCATAACTTTTGATACAGTTCCATATTACTGCTGGTTGGCATCGCTATAATTCCATCAACTTGTTTGGATAGCAGCATTTCAATGTAACGTTTTTCTTTTTCTGTGTTATCATCTGCATTACAAATAATGACATGATAACCTGATTCGTTACATACATCCTCAATAGCCCTCATTACCTTTGTATTGAAGCTATACAAAATATTAGCCAAAATTACTCCAATCGTTGTTGTCTTTTTCTGTTTCAGACTTCTAGCAATTTTATTTGGATTGTAGTCTAGTTCTTTGATTACCTTTTTAATACGTTCTTTCGTTTCTATGGCCATGTATTCATAGCGACCATTTAGATACTGGGAAATTGTACTTTTAGATACTCCAGCACGTTTTGCTACATCGCCAATAGTTACCATCTTCATTGATTACCCCCAACTGGAAATGCTGCCACTTTTGGAAACCAACTAATTAGAAACTGTTATCCAATATTTCCCCATGCCTATTAAATAAACAATAGATTGATAGTTTAACTAAACCGATTTACTAAAGAATCAAATTTTTTTGTAAATCGATTATTAATAATAATAGTATAATTTCTTTGTAAGCGTTTTACAAGTCTTTTCTTTTATTTTTTTTCATTTTTTTTCACATTCACGTATCAAAAGACTATTTTTCCTTATATTTAGTAATAAACAATAACAATCAAAAAATAAAATTAGTATTAGAAAATTACAAACGTCATTTTTTTGATTTAGGATATAGGATTATCCCTAAAGTGCGAAGTAACTTAAAAGAATTGCTTATTCATGCCTTTTAGGGGAAATACATATGTTGAACACGATTAGTAACCCAACAGGGGGATGACGTACCGAATGGAATGGAATGGAAATCTCTTCATTCGGTCACTTATGGGAAGGATGAAGTACCGAACGAGGCGAAAAAAAACTCATTCGGTAACTTATCAGATGGCTGAAGACCTGAGATGCTATTCTTCCGAAAAGTGGTTACTTCATGCTTTATAAAAAATCCGTCAAAAACATTATTTTTTTTAGAAAGCAGCCTAATGCCGCTATGTGAAGGCTCATTTACCTCCCTAGCCAGCCACCATCAACAGATAATAGATGTCCATGTACATAATTGGATGCATCAGAAGCTAAATAAATAATCGTTCCTTTAAAATCATCTGGTGCACCCCATCGAGCCGCTGGGATTCTCTCCATAATTTGTCTGTTACGTGTATTATCATGAATCAACGCCTCATTCATATCTGTTGCGACATATCCTGGAGCAATTGCATTCACATTTACATTGTACTGTGCCCATTCATTAGATAAGGCTTTCGTTAGTTGGGCTACCCCTCCCTTTGCCGATGCGTAAGCAGGAATGGTAATCCCACCTTGATATGAATTCAGAGAAGCGATATTAATAATTTTCCCTTTCTTTCTCGGTACCATATGTTGACCAGCTCTTTGCGCTAACATCCAGACTGCTTTCAAATTGACAGTAATGACATCATCCCAATCTTCTTCTGAAAACTCTGTTGCAGGTGATCTCCGTTGAATCCCACCATTATTTACTAAAATATCTAATTTGCCCATTTTTTCGATTACTGTTGGTACAGCATTTTTCACTTGTTCCATATCAAATAAATCACACGATATGATTTCACATTTTCTCCCTAGCAGCTCAATCTCTTCTTTTACATAGACTTGGGATGGATCTCTTTGCAGCAGCGCAATATCCGCACCCGCTTCAGCTAAACCGATAGCTAATGAATGCCCAATCCCCCTAGTAGCACCCGTTATTGCCGCTACTTTTCCTTCTAACGAAAATAAATCTAACATTTTCATCCTCCTTGTAATGTGTATTTCTTATACCGTAATCATTTTCATTTCAGTCTGACCTTCAACTTTTATTACGGTTCCTACAATCTATGAAGACAATTTCAAGGAAATATTTTTTACAAAAAAGCTCCCTAGTAGATTGTTATTCTACCTTATGGGAGTTTTAATCTATTAAAAACTTTTTTCTAGTATGCCTTTCATAAAGTAAGCTGTTTAACTGGATACGTACTTTTCACATATCTTACTTGCTTTTCTCTACCACTTACGAGAATAGAATGGGTGATGTAGTTATTATATTGCGTTTCGATTCCATCAATAATAAGGTTATCTGTGATGCCTGTTGCAACAAAAACACAATCATCTGTACGAACCAAATCCCCATGATATAAAACTCCTTCAGGATTCGTTATTCCCATTTCCTTACATCTTCGTATTTCCTCATCATCCCTTGGCAAGAGTCTTGCTTGCATTTCTCCGCCAAGACATCCTACTGCAACGGCTCCCAATACCCCTTCTGGTGCACCGCCAATTCCTAGAAACATATCGACATTTAAACTTTCGATACAGGTAGCTGTTGCGTAAATGACATCCCCATCATTAAACAATCGAACTTTAACTCCCATTTTTCGAATTCTATCAATATAGTCTTTGTGTCTAGGGCGATCTTGAATGAGGACATTTAATTCTGTTACGTCCTTTCCATTCGCTTTCGCCACAGCTTTTATGTTCTCTTCAATTGGTGCATCAATATCAATTTTCCCCTTCGCCTTAGGACCAACCGAAAGTTTCTTCATGTACATATCAGGTGCATGTAATAACATTCCTTTTGGTGCTGCTGCAATAACCGTGATAGCATTGCCTTGGCCGTTTACCGTTGGCGTTGTACCTTCAATTGGATCAACTGCAATATCCACTTTATGCGTTCCACCTGCACCTAGTTTTTCACCAATATAGAGCATTGGTGCTTTGTCAATTTCCCCTTCACCAATTACAATTGTGCTATCCATTTTCATCTTGTTTAAGTTTTCACGCATCGCATTCGTTGCAGCCCCGTCTGCTGCAATTTTATCTCCACTACCAACCCAAGGCATCGCAGCAACTGCTGCTGATTCGGTTACTTTCAGAAAATCTAATAACAAGGATTGCATGACACCACTCCTCTTGGTTTAGTTGACGCTGCAATTACTTCCCGCTACTGCTTCTTTGAAGTTTTCACTAACAAATTCTTGCTCCTTTTCAACAATTTTATCGACTTTACGTTTAGAACCTTCTGCCCAGGATACATTTAGATAAGCTTCAACTACCTTTTTCGCAACTTCTGGACCAATAATTTGTGCACCCAGCGTGATGATTTGTGCGTTATTACTTAATTGTGCTCTTTCTGCAGAATAAACGTCATGAGCTAGAGCAGCACGGATACCAGGATATTTGTTTGCAGCAATACAAACACCAATACCTGTTCCACAAATTAATATCCCTCTATCTACATTTCCTTCGCTAATTGCTGCGGAAACGTCAAACGCTACATCTGGATAATCCACTGCATCTTTCGAGTGGCATCCAAAATCAATTACCTCATGGTCTGTATCTGCTAAATATTCTTTAATCGTCTCTTTCAAATCAAATGCATTATGGTCACTACCGATAGCTATCCTCATTTTAAAAATCCCCTTTCATTTTACAGAATATTGTTTTCGTTCTCAACTTAATTCTATTATATACCTTCGTTTTTTTCAAGCGTTTTTATTTGTTTATTATCAAAATGAAAATAAATGATAAATAAACCTAGTATATTTTCTAATTAAATACCCGTTTTTCTCGAATCATTAAATAATACTTCTAATTATTTTTATTTATTTTCATTTACTTTTATGTTATGATAAAACTATTAAACTTGATATCGGATATAAGAGGTGACAAAATGGGCAAAATGTTTGCCGAAGAGAGACGGGGATTAATTTTAACCCAACTTCAAAAAGAAAAACGTATAACTGTAAAAGATCTAGCCAAAAATTTAAACGTATCAGAAGCTACTTTACGGACAGATTTAAACATCATGGAACAAGATGGGTTATTAACAAGAACCCACGGTGGAGCTGTACTGAATGAAAATTCAACTCCGAAAAACAACAGTTTTTCGGAACGGGCAACGAAAAACATCGATTACAAAAGATCGATTACGAATAAAGCAATCAACATGATTGTAGATAAAAACAGTATTTTACTTGATGCTAGTACAACTGCACTAGAATTAGCCCGCCGTCTAAAGGAAACAGATCTGCGACTAACCGTCGTGACAAATGGATTAATGACAGCTATGGAGCTGAAGGAAAATCCAAATGTGAACGTCATCCTAATCGGTGGTATTGCCCGAATGGGATCCATGGCATTGGAAGGTCTTCTTGGAAGTTCCATTTTAGATAAAATTAATATAGATGTTATGTTTACATCGGCCAATGGATTTACAATTGGTGATGGGCTTACCGATTTCAATGTTTACGAAGTAGAACTAAAAAGACGAATGGTAGAAAAGGCAGACAAAGTTGTCGCGCTTATTGACAATACGAAAGTTGGAAATAGCTCCATTGCATCTTTCGCAACCATCGATCAAATCGATACATTGATTACGGATAAAAAGTTACCGAGAGAAATAGCAGATGAGCTAACTTCTTATGATATGAATGTAATTGATGGAAAATAATGTATAAAAGGGATAGTTAGAAACAAGTATATGTTTCACTATCCTTTTTTTATTTTGGTCTCTTATCGATTTGAGGAATGGAAAGAAGATATTCTGTCTAATTACTGATAATTTGAAGTGTCGCACGACTTTCAAGAGTTCTCGCACGAATTTAAGAGTCCTCACACCACTTCTTGGAGCTGCCCCATACACATCCGCCTGGTGTGATCCCAAATGGGTATACTATTCGTTTTTATATTCATTTTTTTCTTTATCTTTTTATGAAATCTTTCATATATATTCTTTTATTTTCGAAATGAATGTATTTTATATACATTTCACTATATTTGTTATAGAATGATAATGTAAAAAAACATTTTCATAGGGGTGGATTACATGAAAGTCGGATTTATTGGATTAGGGATTATGGGGAAACCAATGGCAGCTCATCTTATTAGAATGGGATATGAAACATATCTTTTTGATTTAAATACAGATGCTGTAAACGAATTAAAGGCGATAGGCGGACATGCTTGCGGATCAAACAAAGAGGTTGCTAAAAATAGTGATGTTATTATTACAATGCTTCCAGCAGGAAAACATGTTTCACTCGTATTGTTCACTGAAGAAGGTATTGCTTCAAACTGTAAACCAGGAACGATTATCATTGATATGAGCTCTGTAAAACCAGAGGAATCAAAAGAGTTCGCTAATAAACTAAAAGAATATAATATTCATTTTATTGATGCGCCTGTTAGTGGTGGGGAACCAATGGCAATTGAAGGTACTCTATCCATCATGGCTGGTGGAAATGAAGAGCATTTCAATAAAGTACTACCTTTATTACAAGTAATGGGCGAACATATTGTTCATATGGGGCCAACGGGAACTGGTTCTGCAACAAAACTAGCAAACCAAATTCTCGTAAGTACTCACCTTGCTGCATTGGCAGAAGCTTCCGTATACGCTAGTAAAGCAGGGATTGACTTGAACAAGCTTTATGAAGCAGTTCGGAGTGGACTAGCTGGCAGTGCAGTAATGGATGCAAAAATGCAACGTATCATTGACCGTGATTTCGAACCAGGCGGTAAAATCGAAACAAACTTTAAAGATTTAGGGAACATCCAAGCATCTGCAAATACACTTGGAGTACCACTTCCAGTAACTAACTTAGTTAAAGAAATCTTCGGTTCTGAGATTGCAAACGGAAACGGTGGAAATGACCATTGTTACATTATTGATTTCTTTGAGAAAATGGCAAATCACCAAGTAAGCGGAAAATAAATTAGAATTATCATAGTGCATGCCTTGGCTTGCACTTTTTTTATAAAATCTTTATCCAAAAGTAAATTTTTACTGTTTTCTGATTTTGTTGTCTATTATTCATGATAGACTGCTCCGATTCCATTCTTCTTTCTTTTGTCTATCATCCACCCCCAAAAGTATATTTCAAAAGACAGGAAAAAAGAAGCTGTTCCAAAGGGTATCATATCACCATTAGGAACAGCTTCTTACATTCGTATTTCTATTATGCATGTACTTTTGCAAAATCTAAGAATGCTTTTAAGATCATATGAGCAGAAGTTGCTCCTGGGTCTTGAGCACCTTTCGAGCGTTCACCAAGACGGCTGGAACGGCCAATTTTTGATACTAAATCAGTTGTTGATTTCATTCCTATTTCTCCAGCTTCTACTGCCGATTCAAATGCAGGAATAAATTCTCGATCAAAATTTACTACTAATGCTTCTAAAGCCGGGATTAATGTATCCATCATTGTTTTATCCCCTACTTTTGCATTACCACGTTCTTGCACACCATTAATAAATGCAATCCAATATGCAGCTAGGTCTACATCGTTCAACTCAGATTTACCTTTTACGGCTTTTCCTCCACGCATGAAACCAGTTGCATAAAGTGGACCAACAGAAGAACCAACCGCATTCAAGAATGTCATTCCAACAGTAGAACTAATTTTCCCGCAGTCTGATTCTTCTGCAAGTTTTCCGTTCAGCTGTTCGTTTACCGCTTGCCAACCAATAGACATGGTAACCCCATGATCCCCGTCACCTAATTTTCGATCAAGGTCACAAAGATAATCTTTTTCCTTTTCCACAATATCTACAACTTCTTTAAAATAATTAATTAATTCTTTTGCAGTTATATTCATAGAAATTCTC
Source organism: Oceanobacillus arenosus (assembly GCF_003369575.1). Classification (GTDB taxonomy): domain Bacteria; phylum Bacillota; class Bacilli; order Bacillales; family Amphibacillaceae; genus Oceanobacillus; species Oceanobacillus arenosus. The sequence continues at coordinate 41,619 of NZ_PIOC01000001.1, forward strand.
CTTTATTTCTGTACGAACATTGGTGTATTAACTGGGTGGTCGACTAATTTTTTCGTTTCATCATCAAGTTTCGTTAATGTAATGGATGCTCCACCCATTTCAAGGGAGGTAATGTAATCTCCTACATAGGAACGATATATTTTAATACCTTTTTCACTTAGCACTTGCTCCACACGACGGAACATTATATAAAGTTCCATTCGAGGAGTGGATCCTAACCCATTGACAAGAACAGCTACTTCGTCTCCTTCATTTATTTCCATATCTTCGAAAATTGGTTGCAATAGTTGATCTGTAACTTTATCGGCTGTGTCTAATGTAGCTTTTCGAATTCCCGGTTCTCCGTGGTGTCCTAAACCAATTTCCATTTCATCGTCACCTATTTCAAAACTTGGTTCCCCTGTTTGTGGCAAGGAACAAGGCGTTAAACCAACACCCATGGAACGAGTATTATCGTTTGTTTTACGTGCGATATCTGCCACTTCTTTTAATTTATATCCTAAGTCAGCTGCTGCTCCAGCCATTTTATAAACGAAAAATTCTCCAGCAATCCCACGACGTTTATCTTTTTCTTCTTTTGGTGCAGATGCAACATCATCAGAAGCAAGCACCATTTCTACTTCAATATCTTCCATTTCCGCCATCTCTGCAGCCATTCCGAAGTTCATCACGTCACCTGCATAGTTCCCGTATAGGTAAACGACACCCGCACCTTTATCTATCGCTTTTGTCACTTCTAAAATTGGCGCTGGGGGTGGAGAAGCAAAAATATTCCCAACAGCTACACCGTCGGCCATCCCGTCTCCAACATAACCCATGAATGCTGGCTCATGACCTGAACCACCACCAATTAAAATAGCAACTTTTCCTTCTTCTTTCGGCTTCGCTGAAACTAATGCGCGATCATTTTCTTCCAAACGCTTTATATATTCTGGATGGGCTTTTACATAACCATCAATCATTTCTTCAACGACATTTTTCTTATCATTGATCAGCTTTTTCATTCAGGCACACTCCTTGTGATAGTATTGATTAAGTGTCAAGCTCCAGTGCTTCGCTTCTCTTAAAGTAAATCTGCTGTTTTTAAAATTTCTATTAATTGCTCTTTCTTTTCAGTGCTCAACTCACGGGTTGGAGGTAACACGTATGTGGAGATATCTAGACCTCTTAACTTCATCGCTTCTTTGATTACCCCTATAAATGGTGAATCCAAGTTGTACATTTTTGGCAGACCTGCTATTTTACGGTGCAACTTTACAGCTTGTTCTAAATCATTTTCCCGGAAAGCCTTATAAAGCTCCACGGTAATTTCTGGAGCAAAGTTTATACTTGCACAGATTGCTCCATCCCCACCAAGGATTAATGTATTGAATACATGGTTATCAAATCCTGAGAAAACAGTAAAGTCTGGGTATTTACTTTTCACCGTAGAAATCATGTTTTCGATATGAGCAATGGAATCAATCGTTTCTTTAATTCCAACAATATTTTCATATTTATCCACTAATTTCAACACAAATTCAGGAGATAAATCTTGGCCTGTTAAAGTAGGGAAATTATAAAGCAAAATTGGTAGTTCAATAGATTCTGCAATTTCTGCGTAATGAGCAAATAAATTCTCTTCCGTTAGTGTACAGTAATACGGATTAATCACAACGACACCATCTGCACCAACTTTTTCTGCATGTTGGCTCAAACTTAGAGCTTCTTTTGTGCTTGAACTTCCCGTACCAATTAAAACAGGAACTCTTCCGGCAACATAATTGGTAGTAAATTCGACAATTTCCTTGCGAAGTTCCACTGACATTTGTGAAAATTCTCCACCACTACCAAGGAAAAATAATCCATCCACTTTTGCATGGATTAAAAAGTCGATTACCGTCGCCATCCCTTTTTCATCTAGATTTCCATCCGCATCAAGAATAATTGATACAGGTGGAATAATCCCATGAAAATTTGTTTTCATCATTATAAACTCTCCCCATTCCTCTGTTAGAATTTATATTCTTCTCTCATTTCAAAGGCTTTTAAATCTAGTTTCTCTTGTAGACCTTTATTTACTAAGTATTTTGGATATTGTCCATATACGAGTACGTCAATTATTCCAAGAGCTGTTTTTGAACGCATTTCTTCAGCAGATTCTTCGGAATACCCTGCCATATGAGGTGTAAGTATGACATTATCCATAGACAAGAAAGGATGATTGCGATCAATTGGTTCGTTTTCAACTACGTCAAGTCCTACTGCAGCTACGGTACCATTATGTAATGCTTCTAGTAATGCTTCTTCATCTACTACAGGTCCTCTCGCAGTATTCACAAGGTAGACGCCTTTTTTCATCAAGTTGAATTGTTCTTTACCAATCATGCCTTTCGTTGAATCTGTAAGAGGAGCATGAACAGAAATAACATCAGCTCTTTCACATAATTCTTCTAAAGATACAAGCTCAACGTCATGGTCTTTGGCCACTTCTTCTGGTAAGAAAGGATCGGAAACAACAATCTTCAATCCAAGCACTTTTACTTTTTCTGATAATCTTCTTGGAATGTTACCAAATCCAACCAACCCTATTGTCAACTTACTTAATCGTCGAATTGACTTTGTTGTATTAACATCCCAAACATCATTTTTTACTGTTTGATTGGCAAATGGAATTTTACGTAGAAGACTCATGATTAATGCAAGTGCATGGTCTGATACTTCATTTATTCCATAGTCTGGCACGTTCCCTATACAAATTTCCTTTTCTGTTGCAGCATCTAAATCAATGGTGTCCACACCAACGCCATATCTAGTGATGATTTTACATTTTTCCAATGATTCGATTACTCGACGAGAAATTGGTGCATATAGATTGATGATTCCATCTGCTTCACGACAAACCTCGATAACTTCATCTTCTGTTTTACATTGATGAATTTCTAATTCAATCCCATCGTGAGCGAGTACTTTCTTTTCGTATTTTAAATTTGGATATTCATGATCTGTAATAACAACTTTCATTGTGTTCGCCACCTTAAACTAATTATTTTTTCATTTTTATTCAAAAGAAGGAATTTTTTTACTATTAAACAGGCAGACTTTGTAAAGCCTTACCAAGGATGTCCCTTAAATTCATTTCATTTTTCATACAATTTTCCTTGTCGACTTTTCCACGAACTTCAGCTGCGACGCGTAGCCCATTTTCTGCTTGAATACCGCACTCGTCCGCCTTTTGCAAAATCGCACTGATTTTCTCTACTGTTAGGAATCCTGGTTCGCCGATTTCCATATGAAAATCACCATACAATTCAATTTTTGTATCTAGAACTGCATTGGAAAAATGAATCTGATGGATGAGGTCTCCCCCTTTTTCCAGTGCTTCGAAAATATCTTCACCATTTAATGCTGCATGGGCTGTATCAAAAGCAATTCCAACATTGCCATATGTTTCTTGTACCCTAGCTAATAATTCTACTGTTTCATCGGTTGTTCCAATGATCCGCTTTTTATGAGCAAAACGATCAAGTGGTTCAATTAATAGATTCATTTTATACTCTTTTGCAGCCTCGGCAATTTCACATAAACTCTCGTAAAGCCCTTCGATTCCTTCAGCCCAGCGTTCTGGACCAGGGTCATCACCTGTTACGATTGCGATATTTTTTGCCCCAATTTCAGCAGCTAAAGGCAAGCTTTCTTTGACTGTCCTTACTGTTTCTTTTCGAAGTGCAGTATCTAAAGAAGAAACATCTAGTTTATTTTCCTCAATTAAAAAGGTAAGCCATTGTGTAACATCAATCCTATTTTTTTCTGTGACCGCTAGGATTCGTTTTCTTTCTTGTTTATCAAATCCATCCCCTAGCTCAACGGATTTGTAAAAGTTTGCTTCTACAATGCTTTCTAGTAGATCAGCAGTGAAGTTCTTTTCTCTTTTAATAGGATGAAAGATTTCAGGGACGAGTAATGAAGGGATAAATTCTGTCATTCTTACTCTCCTTTTACAATTGGATATAGATTTTTTTCAACATATTTACCGATCTCTGCAATCGTTTCAGTAGTTTGGGTTTGGGCTTCTGGTGTTTCTTCTTCCACGATAAGCCAGCCTTCATAGTCATAATTTTTTAGAACTTGGACACACTGAGGAATATCAATATCTCCTTCCCCCATCTTCTTCCACTCTTGATGCTTCGAAGCATCTTTGAAATGAACATGCTTAATTAATGGAAGTGCTTCATTAATAATTTCTACTGGATCCATTCCTCCAAAAATAATATGACCAACGTCTGGAGTGTAGCCCATATATTTAGGGTCCAACCCATCAAATAAGACATCATAGTCTTCTTTGAATCTCCAATAAGAAGTTTCATAGGAAATTGGGTGGAATGAAGTCACAACACCATTTTCATAAGCACGTTTTCCTAATTCATTTGCACCCTTAATTATCTCTTTTTGTCTTTGCAAGATATTATCACGGTTCTGACCTACCCGGGAAGGTATATTTAAAATAGCACCTGGGAATTGCTTAAGATAATCAAAGTAATACGTTTGTAATTCTCTTTCCTTTTCAGAGGATTTCCCACCATCAAATGCATGTGGCAATGTTAAAGCTGCTAGTTTCAAACCTCTATTATCCAATTCCTGTTTGAACAGGGCTGGGTCATTTTTATAACTTCCTAGTAGTGCAACTTGCATATCTAGTCCAGTAAATCCGCCTTGTTTTACATCGTCCATAATTTTATCCATTATATTAGCTTCAATATCGTAATTTAGCACCCATGTCGATCCTTGGCATCCAAATTCCATTACCATCAATTCGTCCTCCTATATAAATCGTTTTATAAAAATTACTTGTAATCGTTTTCATGTTATTATATATTTATAGTAGCATTTATTTTCATTTTGTCAATAAATTTTATCAAATTCTTCTAATTATAATCTTTTCATCCGTAATAGATAACAAACGAAAGTAAATAATAAATCGAAAAATAAAGGTAAATAAAGATGACAGGCACCTGCCGAATTATGTCGAGGACTATAAAAGTGTGTATTCTCTGGAATGTTTCAGGTCACCATGCTTTTTTCTATTAAAGAAATAGATTACAAAATAAAAGGAAAGGGACACAGTTGTGTAGTGCACATCGAAAGTTAGAATAATAATTACATTTTCGGGGGGTGCACTACATTCTCATTCCTCAAAAATAGTGGATTTAGATTAATTCTAAGTCTACTATTTTTGCTTATTTATGTGCAGATATTCTAACTGGTATAGTAAAGATAGATAACGGCTGGCCAAATAGGTGGAATAGCAAATGACCAAAAAATTGAACAAAGTAAAATCAGTAAAGATATTCACTATACTCTATAGACATACTCACACTTCATTATAGAAACTAACGTACATAATATTATAAAGAAATACAAGAACATTTCGGCATAGCGATATTAATACGAGTGCAAATTTTACACATTTTCGATTTTCGCTTGGCCCACTTTTTACGTCCCCCAGTAAGTAAATTGTATATACGATTCGTTTTAATGGAACAGCAAAAAAGACCCTTGTATAGGTTCCAATAAACCTAGTTAATGACTGACTCGTTGCTGCATACCACAACATGACATTTTCCATGTCAGGTTGAATTGCCACGAGCGAAGATGCAGCTGCTGTCATCAGGCTTGATAATCTCATGCCGGATGCCATTGCCAGTGCCTTCACTTCTAAGCCCAAAGTGAATTTTAGTATGTTTTGGATATGATATTTTTCATTGTGTATACTTTGGCCTTCTTTGGTATTCTCTATTATCTTTTAGATTCTCCTATTAATAGGACGAAATAAAAAGCAAAGAGAATTCTCTCTTTGCTTTGATTGATATAAATATCTTGTATATATAACTACGCGTAATACTACATGATTATTTTGTCGATATTTCCCAGGAAATGACGGTATAATTTCAATCACACTACTATTTCATATATATAAAGTAGTATACATTATTCCTAAAAACTACTTTAATAAACGAGCCATTTTTAGACCATGCAATATCCCATCATCACCAACATGCTTCGTAACATACTTCGCAACCTTTTTCGCTTCTTCGTGACCATTTCCCATTGCAATGCTATTTGGAATAAACTTCAGCATTTCAATATCATTTAGACCATCTCCAAACGCATAAACATCTTGTAGATCGACACCTAAATGACGGACAAGCTGCTCAATTCCATTTGCCTTAGAGCCTCCCATTGGAATAACATCCAATGAATATGTATGCCATCTCACAAAATCAAGTTCAGCATATTTATTTTGATACATGGAATCATTCTCTTCCGTGCAGAAAAGCAATGCCTGATAAATTTCCCGTCCCTCAAAAAAATTTGGATTATACGTTAGTTTACTATTAACTTTAAGTGAATCTATTGCTTCTTTAACTTGTGGGTGGCTCTCAATGTTAGAATTCCATTCCGCTTCATTCATATATACTAACGGATGATTATTTTCCATAGAAAAACTTGTCAATTCCGCTAATTTATCTGGGTCAATCGCGTTCTTATATACGACTTCGTTATTATGTACAACATATTGCCCATTAAAGCTTACATATGTATGAATGTTTAATTCCTCTTGTAATTCCTTGAAATTAAATGGCGAGCGACCAGTTGCAATAGCGATTTCATGTCCTTGCTCCTGTAATTGCCCAATTGCCTTCTTTGTCGATGCAGGTAGCTTCTTTTCATCATCAAATAATGTTCCATCGATATCGAAAAATATTAGTTTTTTCGCCATGTTATATCCCTCGCTTTTTGATACTACTATAGCATAGATGCTTGTGTGATTCTAAACTTTCCTACTTATTAGTATGCAGTTATTTTCTTGAGTCTTCAAATTTCCATCTGTTTGCAGCTCATGTTGAAGTCGAACTAAGTTTTTCATTCAAAAAAGCTATTCCAAAAGGTTTTGCCTCTTAAGCACCCTTTGGAATAGCCTCTTATTTTTTACCTCTGAAACGGAAGCAATCTCTCACTCAAATTCTCCGTCTGTTTATAAACATCTTGATAGATAGTAAATAATCTTTCATATTGCTCTACATTTTCTTTAATCGGCAAGAATGTTTTATCTTCTTTTAAAAATTCGGCTGCACAGGCTTGCAACGAATCAAACCATCCACATCCATATGCAGCTAGCATTGCTGCTCCCATTCCTGGTCCCTGCTCACTTGCTAATTTTATTACTTTTGCATTGAAAATATCTGCCTGTATTTGGAGCCAATCCTCATTTTTAGCTCCTCCACCAGTTGAAACAATCGTATCGATTATCTTACCGTTTTCCCGGAAAATATGGATGGATTCATTTAAGGAAAATGTAATACCTTCAAGTACTGCACGAGTGAAATCCTTTCGTTCATGTGATGCATCTATGCCGATAAAGCTCGCACGAATCGAAGCATCTGCATGTGGCGTCCTTTCCCCAACTAGATACGGGGTAAACAACAACCCATTCGAACCTATGGGAACCGTACGAACATCTGCTAATAGCTTGTCAAAAGATTCTTCTTTAGCAAACGTATCCTTAAACCATGTTAAGCTATAGCCTGCCGATAGCGTGACACCCATTGTGTAAAATGCGTTTGGTGCCCCATGATTAAAATAATGGACCTTTCCTTGAAAGTCTTTATCATCACTACCTTCATAGGATAATACTACGCCTGAAGTTCCGATACTTGCCAACGTCTTTCCATCTTCTAATATTCCTGTGCCAATTGCCCCTGCCGCGTTATCGGCTGCACCAGCAAATACTCGAGTGCTTTCCACAAGACCAGTGGCTTTTGCTAAGTCTGAAGTAATTTGCCCAACCTCATCGTATGAGGCTACTAACGGTGGGCATATATTAACATCGATACCTAATAAATCACAGATTTCTCTACTCCAAGCTTTTTCAGTCACATTCAATAAAAGCGTTCCAGCCGCATCCGAATAGTCCATCTGCAATTTTCCTGTAAGCTTATATCGAACATAATCCTTTGGCAATACAAATTTCGCTGCCTTTTCAAATAGCTCTGGTTCATGATTCTTAACCCATAGTACTTTCGGTAGTGTAAATCCTTCTAATGCGGGATTTTTCGTAATCTCTAATAAACGCTCTTTGCCAACGATATCATAGATTTCCCTGCATTCTTCAGTTGTACGTGTATCATTCCAAAGAATTGCATTACGTAATACTTGATTATTTTCATCAAGTAGAACAAGCCCGTGCATTTGTCCGGAAAAACTAATGCCCTCGATATCGACAGGATTTCCATCGTATTCTCTCAATAGATCAGCCAATCCGGCAATTGTCTGTTCTACCCAATCTTGAGGATTTTGCTCGTTATATCCAGTTTTCTCTTGAATTAATGGATAAGGTTTTGATACTTCTTGTACTACTTCTCCGTTTTGATTAACAAGTAAAAGTTTAACTGCACTCGTTCCTAAGTCTATTCCAATGACGTACTTCATGCCTTCACCCCATTATTTCTCTATTAAAACTGATTTCTCCCGCATACGCTCTTAATAGATATTGATTTATCGTTGCTTTAATAACTTCCAATCGTCCAGATTTATTATTAATTTCACCGAGTCCCAGCGCATGCTGCTCTAGTTTATGAAAATCGGTTCTTCCTTCAACAATATCTAATCCGATTCCTTCTGTGTAGCTATTGTATCGTTCATCTACAACGTTATCTAACACATTATCATCAATAAGGTTTTGAGCCACTTTTAAGCCTACAGCGAAAGTATCCATCCCAGCGATATGTGCATGAAATAGATCTTCCGGTTCAAATGAACCACGTCGAACCTTCGCATCAAAGTTTAATCCACCCCGACCTATTCCACCATTTTTAATAACTTCATACATTGCAAGTGTTGTACTGAATACATCTGTTGGAAATTCATCTGTATCCCAGCCCAATAATGGATGTCCTTGGTTTGCGTCTACTGAACCAAGCATTCCATGAATACGTGCATAGTGAAGTTCATGCTCAAATGTATGTCCAGCTAATGTTGCATGGTTTGCTTCAATATTGAACTTAAATTTATTTTGCAGATCATAATGTTGTAAGAAGGCATATCCACTAGCGACATCAAAATCATATTGATGGGAAGTAGGCTCTTTTGGCTTCGGCTCGATTAGGAATTGTGCATCAAATCCAATCTCTTTTGCATAGTCAACAGCCATATGGAAGAATCGCCCTAAGTTATCCATTTCTAGCTTCATATCTGTATTTAGCAGCGTTTCATAGCCTTCACGCCCACCCCAGAATACATAGTTTTCAGCACCGAGTTCTTTTCCAATTTCTAAGCCTTTTTTCACCTTTGCAGCAGAATACGCAAAGACATCAGCATTACTAGATGATGCCGCACCATGAACGAAACGCGAATGGCTGAAGTTATTCGCTGTGTTCCAAAGTAATTTAATCTTGCTATCTTTCATATAGTCTTTAATCATGTCCACAATTATATCTAGATTTTGATATGTTTCTCTTAAACTACTTCCCTCTGGTGCAATATCAGCATCATGGAAGCAAAAATATGGTACTCCCAGTTTATCAAAGAATTCAAATGCCGCCTCTACCCGTGCTTTTGCTAGATCCATTCCAGTAAATTTATCCCATGGACGAATTGCAGTTCCAACACCAAAAGGATCTGATAAATCTTCTGTAAATGTATGCCAATAAGCTACACCAAATCGTAATATTTCCTCCATTGTTTTGTCACCGATTTTCTCCTCAGGGTTGTAAAACTTGAATGCGTACGGATTCTTTGATGCAGCACCTTCGTATTTGATTTTGTTGATATTAGTGAAATATGTCATTTTTTTCCCTCCAGAATTCTATTTTGTAAATGCTTTCATTTTTCTATTATACCGATAATACATTAGTTTGTCCATTGCATAAACAAAGATATTATAGTATATTTAATATAATAGATATCATAATTTCAAATGAGTGAGTTACAAAAATGATAATTTTGAGATAACTATTATATCCCTTAAATTATAGAAAGAGCTGAAATTAAAATGTCATCAAATAAAACCTGGAATCAATACGTTGTAAAACAAGAAAACAAAGCATTAGTATTAAGAAAAATTATCGAAAGCTCACCTATTACAAGACCAATGATTGCCAATGAAACTGGACTAAATAAAGGTACAGTCTCCTCCCTCGTTAATCAATTGCTTGAGGAAAAAATTATTTACGAATCTGGGCCAGGGGAATCTAGTGGTGGAAGAAGACCTGTAATGCTACTCTATAATCAAGTGGCTGGTTATTCAATCGGTATTGATATAGGTGTTAATTACATGCTAGGAATAATAACAGACCTACAAGGAAACATTCACCAAGAAAAACTGATTAAATTCAGTAACCTTGCTTTTGAAGAAATTATAAAAAGGTTATTTGGGATTATTGATTTATTACTTGCAATAGCGCCTCCAAGCCCCTATGGAATTATTGGAATTGGAATCGGTGTACCAGGGATAGTAGACAAAAACGAAGAAATATTATTAGCTCCTAATCTTGGTTGGAAAAATATTAAGTTAAAGGAAATATTAGAAGAAAAATACAATCTAACAATCACGATTGAAAATGAAGCGAATGCAGGGGCATATGGTGAGAAGATGTTTGGTGTCGGCAAGGATTTTAATAATATTATTTATGTGAGTGATGGAATCGGGATTGGTGTTGGCCTTATTTTAAATGGGGAGCTTTATCGAGGTAATAATGGTTTCTCTGGTGAATTAGGACATATGACAATCGAAGTAAACGGGGATAAATGCAGATGTGGGAATAACGGCTGCTGGGAATTGTATGCTTCTGAGCAGGCCTTATTAAAAAATGCGAATCGATTAGAGATTATAACTGCTCAAGATGATGAGCTTTCTTTGGAAAGCTTGGTCGAACTTGCAAACGCCGGAGATATCGAGGCAATCCGATTATTCGAAGACCTTGGGCATTACTTAGGTGTTGGAATTAATAACATTGTCAATATCTTCAATCCGCAGCAAGTAATCATTGGCAATCGAATAGTAGCCGCTAAGAAATGGTTAAACGATGCGCTTTTTAATCGAAGCAATCAAACACTATGGTTCAACCAAAAGGGATTGCAAATAGACTTTTCCGAGCTATCGACACACTCTACTTCCTTAGGAGTATCTGCATTCTCTGTTGAGAAATTCTTAGATAGCGATATATTTTCTCTCTGAAATTAAATAAATTAGCATTTGCTTGCCTTAATTACTAATTATTTTAGAGTAAATAGTTATCTTATAATAATAAAGTAGGCACATGAAATATTCATGTGCCCTTCACATTCCGTACATATGGATATCTCGTACGTATCCTCAACAAAAGTTACCTCTAAGATCATATTCATTATAAAAGTATGTCAATAGACTACTTCAAATCAAAAATTTTCTTCGACATTTCAAATAATTTGAAACATTTTTATACATCAACCCATTTTTTTGATTCAGATGATTGCTCAATAGCCTTCAAAATCTTTTGGTTTATTAAACCATCTTCAAAGTTTGGCGATGGCTGGTATTTATTTGCAATTCCACTAAGAAATTCATGTATCAAATGGATAAAAGTGTGTTCATATCCAATGATATGTCCAGCAGGCCAATAAGCATTAGCATAGGGATGGATATCCTCTGTACAATTTATTAACCGAAATCCTTGTAATCCAGGCTCATCATCACTAAAATAAACTTCTATATTATTCATATTTTCCATATCCCATCGAATAGAACCCTTTTCTCCGTTTATTTCAAATTTATTTTTATTACGATTTCCACCTGCAAATCTTGTAGCTTCGAATGTACCCAATGCTCCATTCTGAAATCTTGCTAAAAACGCAACTGCATCATCGACTGTCACTTTACCCAAGGTAGAATTAGTATTAGATGTAGCACTTAGACCTCCAGTCATTTCACCTAAAGGTCGTTCTTTAATAAATGTTTCTTTCATTGAAACTATTTCTTTAAACTCTCCAATTAAAAAACGAGCCAAATCTATACTATGTGCACCAATATCGCCTAGTGCGCCGGATCCAGAAACTTCCTTTTTTAAACGCCAAACAAGCGGAAATTGTGGATCCATAATAAAATCCTGTAAATAATTTGCACGAAAGTGATAGACTTTCCCAATCCGTCCTTCACTGATTAACTGTTTTGCATACTGCACTGCAGGGGTAAAACGATAACTGTAACAAACCATATGTGTGACATTATTTTTTTTAACCGCATCATACATTTGTTCTGCTTCCTCTACATTCAAAGCAAGTGGCTTTTCAGTAATAATATGTTTACCAGCTTCGGCTGCTGCTATTGCGATTTCTGCGTGTGTATGATTTGGAGTTACAATATCTATCACATCAATGTCTTCTCGTTCAACTAATCTTCACCAATCTGTTTCATAAGATTCCCAACCCATTTGTTCAGCTGCTTGTTTGACAGCTTCTTCTTTTCTACCTGCTATAGCTTTTTGGACTGGTTTAAATTCTGTGTTAAAATAAAAAGGTATGTCACGATATGCATGGCTATGCGCCTTTCCCATAAATTGGTATCCAACCATCCCTATCCTAATTTCTTTTTTTACGCCCACCACATTTCACCTACCTTTTCTTCAATTAACGCTTCTTTTAATAACGAGACACTTTTACTGAATCCTTCTTGAACTGACATTAAACTATCTTCATGTTCAATGCTAATAGCTCCCTTATAACCTACTAATTGTAAAGTACTAATTATTTTACGCCAAGATTCTATTGATTGACCATATCCAACGGTACGGAAAATCCAAGAGCGATTTAGTTCATCATTATAAGGTTTGGTATCTAATACTCCATTTAGGGCTGTATTCTGTTGGTCGATGGCTGTATCCTTGGCATGAAAATGATATAAAGCATTCTCCTTAGCAATTTCTTTGATACAATTTACAGGATCCATATTCTGCCAGAATAGATGACTCGGATCAAAATTTACACCAATATTGTTTCCACATTCCTTACGTAGACGTAATGCTGTCTCGTTGTTATATACAACAAATCCTGGATGTGGTTCTATCGCTACTCTAACTTCATGTGCTTTTAAGAAAAGACTTTGCTCTTGCCAATAAGGAATGACCCGTTCGTTCCATTGCCATTCTAAAACTTCACTATAATCGTCTGGCCATGGACAAGTTACCCAAACTGGAAATTTCGAAAATTCCGATTCACCAGGACACCCTGAAAATGTTGTAATAGTTTCTACTCCTAATTTTTCAGCTAAAAGTACAGTATTCTGAAACTGTTCATGGTGTTTATTAGAAATTTCTCTGTTTGGATGCAATGGATTTCCGTGGCAACTTAAAGAGCTTATCTCTAAACCTCTTAAATCAATTTGCTTTTTAAAATCTCTAAGTTTTGATTCATCATTTAACAGTTCTTCAGGCTTGCAATGTGCATTACCTGGATAACCGCCAGTTCCTAATTCTATTGTTTTTAATCCTGCTTTTGAAATAATATCTAATGCTTCCTCGAATGGACGATCTCCAAACAAAACGGTAAATACCCCCAATTTCATCCGATACACTCCCCTAGTTTAGATTTTATTAAAGAATTCTTGTCTCATTTTTTACAACTTAATTAGTTCATTAAAGTTATCTTCATTTATTCCAATATGAAGTGGCTTCGGCTGAGAGCATCTGCTCTTTATTTCAACGTGCTGTCCAATTTCCGAAGCGTCAAGGATACCCTGCATGATGTCCAGCACATGTTGTGCAAGTTCGCCATTTGCTCTAGGAGTGCTCCCTGTCAAAATTGCATTAGCCATATCTGCTAAACCTATACCTCTGCTATTATCTGTAAATCCATGTGAAAGTGGAATCTCCATCCAGTCTAAATGATCATGTCTCCTGACATATACTGGTCCACCAAAAGTGTTTGGATCTGGAACACTTAGACTACCTTCAGTACCGTGAATTTCGATTCTTGGTAAGTGATGATGCCACGTATCGAAACTTGTAATAATAGAACCAACAGCACCGCTTTCAAAATCCAAAACACCATTAATTTGAGTGGGTGTCTCTACATGAATTTTTTCCCCATACTTAGGTTCACTAATTATCATTCTCTCTGGAAAAGTAATATTAGCTGAACCCGTAACACGTGTAATAGGCCCCATAAGGAAAATTAAAGCTGTAAGATAATATGGTCCCATATCGAATAAAGGTCCACCACCCTTTTTATAATAGAATTCTGGGGAAGGGTGCCAAGATTCATGCCCATGATTCATCATAAATGCTGTGGCAGATACAGGTTTACCTATCCAACCATCATCGATTAATTTTCGGCTTGTTTGCAAACCTCCGCCTAAAAGAGTATCCGGCGCATTTCCAACCAGCAATCCTTTTTCTTTCGCAACCTTGAGGACCATCTCTCCTTCCTCCCGGTTTATAGCTATAGGCTTTTCACTATAAACATGCTTTCCAGATCGGAGAGCAGCAATGGCTACTTCTGCATGTACACTTGGTATAGTTAAATTAATTACAAGATCAATTGCAGGGTCAGCAAGTAGATCATTTGTTGTATAAGCATGAGGTATAGAGAACTTATCAGCCTTTTGTTTTGCTAGTTCTAAATTGAGATCTGAGCATGCAACGATTTCATATAATTTATTAAATCTTTTGGAGTTTTCCAAATAAATATCACTAATAAATCCACAACCTATAATTCCTACCTTTATCATTTTGAATATTCCCCCCAATATTAATTTGCTTTTTATCTAGTAGCCCAGATCATACCCTTTCTCATTAGGCGACTTACATTTGACATTCTCACTATTGACGCTACATGACCTAAAGAATTATAATAAATTTTTCCTTTACCCCATTTTTTCGTCCAAATTACAGGCATGTTAACTTCACCATTTGAAGTATATGGTCCTTCTGCAATCGGAAATTTAGTAGTTGCATGGACTTTTACAGCTGGATCAACATGCATATAATATTGCTCTGACACTACTGTAAAATCTTCCATACCCACTGTTAATGGATGATCCATATCAACAATATTTACTTTGTATTCAATAAGATCATTACCTGGATGTGCTACCCATTGTCCACCGATCATAAATTGATAATCCGTTTCCCAACGAAAAGAATCACCCATTCCTCCATGTAATCCCGCCAAACCAGTGCCATACTCTACTGCTTCCATTAGTGGGGTTAATTGTTCTTTCGTTATTTCTCCTTGGGTCCAGTTTGGAATAATAAGATCATAATCTTTTAAATTAGTATTTTCTAAGGTTGTCAATGTATCCGTAACTTCTACTTCATAATTCTCCTTATTAAGAATTCCTGCTAATATTTCAGCAACTTCTGCTGGCTGATGACCTTCCCATCCACCTTGGAATATAAGCGCCTTTTTATTCATTTAATTATTCCACTCCCTATATTAAATTATATTTTATCGCTCTACTTTTACTAAACTCTTTCTTATAAATTTCTATTCTATTATATTCATCCTTTTACAGATCCAGCAGAAAGTCCTTGTACAACCCTTTCTTGTGCAAATAGATATACTAACAAGAGGGGTAAACTTGCTAATGATAACGCCGCCATAATTCCGGGAACATTGACGGAAAATTCACCGTAAAATTCCCTTAAGCCTATCGGGAGAGTCCCGTTTTTAGGTGAATTGGTAAGAACTAAGGCAAAAATAAATTCATTCCAAATATGAATAAAGTTATAAATTGCAACGGTTGCAGTTGCAGGTTTAAGTAAAGGGAATAAAATTTTCCAAAACAATCTAAAAGGGCCACATCCATCCATCTTAGCTGATTCTTCTAGTTCCTTCGGTAGTTCCTTTAGAAACTGGGTATAAATTATAATTGAAACCGGTAATGCAAAAGCCACGTATGGTCCAATTAATGCCCAAATTGAATCGTATAATCCTAACTGTTGTGTTAAACGAAAAATTGGTATTAATGTTGTATGAATTGGTATCATCATCCCTATTAAAAACAAGATGAATAAAGGTTTGTTTAATTTAAATTTCATTTTTGCTAAAGGATAACTTGCCATGGCTGATAATAAAATCACTAGTACTACTGATATCACTGTAACGATTACACTGTTTAGAAAGTAACGGAAAAAATCAGATTCAAATAATAAGAGATAATTATCAAATGAAAAGGTCTTAGGTAGTGACCAAGGGGAAGTCATAAATTCCAATTGTCCCTTAAATGATGTGTTTACCATAATTAAAAATGGAACACCTGTAAAAACCAATAAAATTATCGCTAACATATATAGTGGTATTTTTTTAATCCCTTTTAACATTTAATTAACTCCTTTCCTTCTTTGATCTACGATTAAGATAACCGCTATTACCATAAATGCAATAATAAACATTGAAAACGAGATACTACTTCCATAACCCATATTAAAATTAGTAAACGTTTGCTCATACATATATGTTGCCATTAACTCAGTTGCATTGTTAGGTCCGCCACCTGTCATCACGTAGATCAGATCAAAATATTTTAATGATCCGATAATAGAAAGGATAGATGAAGTAACTATCGTTGGCATCAGCAAGGGTAATGTAATATTAAAGAATTTTTTTCTAGAATTAGCTCCATCAATTTCCGCCGCTTCGTATAACTCCTCTGGTATTCCGACAATTGCAGCTCTAAATAAAATCATATAAAATGGAGCAAACTGCCAAGAGATAGTCGCTATGACTGCCCAAATAGCTGTCACTTCATTTCCTAGCCAGCTTCGTTGTAATGAATCGAGCCCAATAGATCCCAATATTTGGTTAACAATACCAAAATTCCCATCAAATATATATACAAATAATATCCCTATTGCTACAGTTGACATCAAAAAAGGCATAAAATAAATAGAACGGAAGAACCTCATTCCTTTTATCGGACTGAATAGTAAGAGCGCCATTATTAATCCTAAAGGTAATTGAGTTATTAATGATGCTGCGACTAGAAGAAAGTTATTCTTTACAGAGGTCCAAAATACTCCATCTTGAATTAGGGTTATGTAATTCTGGATTCCAGCGAAAATAAGATTATCGTCAATTCCTGTCCATTCAAACAGACTATAATAAAATGTCATTACTATTGAATAGATAACAAATACACCATATATAAGCAAAGCAGGTGCCATAAATCCAAAAATTACCCAAAAATTATTATTAGTTTTTTTTGATTTTGGTTTAACCTTTTTGGTTCCAGAAATCCAACTGCTTTCTGTCTCCTTCTTTCTACTTATTAGATTTTCTTCTAATTTTCTCTCCAAAATATCTCACCTCTATTTAAAAGGGAACTATATCAAACACGAAATGTTTGATATAGTTTTCTTCTATTATTTTAGTGCTTCCTTTGCGCTCGCTTCCACTTTCTTGGCAGCCTCTTCTGGAGTTATAGTCAACCCGAACAGCGCCTGTGTGGTATCTAGATGTTCAGTAGCAACTTCAGGAGGAAGTGTCTGGTCATAAAAGGTTTGTAAATATTCAGCTTCATTTAGAAGCTTATACATTTCAGCTGAGAACTCATCTTCGTATGTTACATTTTTGATTGCAGCAATACCACCTGCCAAATCTACTAGATCTTGACCAGATTCAATAGATGTTAGCTCTTTGACTAATTCTGTCGCCAAATCAGGGTGCTTACTTTTTTCCGAGACAGAAAATGTAGGACTCACTCCCCCAACTAAGTGACTTTTATCTCCTTTTCCTCCTTCAATTGATGGAAAAGGAAAAAACCCTAACTTCTCCTCAAATCCAGGAGCATCTTTTCTAGTATTATCTAAAAAACTAGTAACTTGAGTTATCATTGCTGCCTTTTCTGAATAAATCAATTGTCTTGATTGTCCAGTATCATAATTCATACCATTTACTCCATCTGGAAATGCGCCCATTTCAACTAAGTCTTGGATTTTTTGACCTGCTTCGACATAGGCTTGATCATCAAAACCCCTTCCATCGCGTTTATATGCCTCATTGAATAGGTCCGGCCCGCCAATTCTTTCCGCGAAATACATTAAATAAAAGGCTCCAGGCCATTTGGATTGGTTTGCAAGAGCAAAAGGAATAATATCATTCGATTTTAGTGTTTCTATAACTGTCAAAAGTTCATCATATGTTTCTGGAACCGCTAGGTTATACTCCTGAAATATTTGCTTGTTGTACCATACTGGAACAAGACTCATACCTAAGGGTGCACCATAAACTTTATCATCAAACGTAGATACAGCTAATCCTGCTTCTAAATAGTTTTCAGCATCAATTTCTTCAGTAATCTCTTTTACTTGACCAGCTTCAACAAATTTTTCCAGCCATCCTCCACCCCATGAATGGAATACATCTGGAGGTGTGCCTCCACCCATTGCAACACTTAATTTTGTTTTGTAAGGATCGTTCTCTTGTTGCACCAGTTCAACATGTACACCCTCGTGTTTTTCTTCAAATCTAGCAACTGCATTCTCAAGAGTTTCTTTTTGGCCCGCAGTAGCAATATGCCATAAAGTAATAGTTGTAGAATCATTATCATCCGAAGTCGATGCTTTATTATCAGATTGACATGCTCCCAGAATAAATAGCAAACAAAATACAAAAAGTATCAATAGTAATTTTAGCTTCCTTTTTCTCATATAAATTCCTCCTCGTCTGTTAACGCTTTCATAAATAAGTAAATAATAATGATTGTCTACTATTTAATATTTATCCTCCCCTCCCCAAATCTATGTTTATCCATTATACGAACTAAGTATTTATATAGTAAACTATTATTCGTGCAATTGCAACACTTTTCACTATTGAATACTAATACAAAATATTCATTTTATTAATTAAAGTTTTCTTTATAAATTACCATAGTATTTATTTTTCTATTTCCTTCCATACTCTAGCTGATTTTTCGTATTTAAAAATTTTTCAAAGAAATTACTCTACACTAATTTAGCTCTAGATTAATGAATATTTTACTTTTTTTATATCCTCGTTTAGCCTGTTTTACGCGGTAACTTCATAGTTTACACAGATTATAGGGTGCATTCTCACAGGTAACTCTTTTTTAGTTCAGCACATGACTTGTTATTCTTTTATTTTTAGTCCGCTTATATTCGTGAAATTACTTTGAAATAAATCAAAATATTTGTACTATTCCTTATAAAAATTGCCACTTTTCATAGAAACTGCATTATTTTGTTATATACAACTGGGTGAACTAAGGTAGAGAGTGTAAAATATTTTAGTAAACTAAAGAGGCTTAAAAACAGTTTAATAATTGTTTAAACTTTAATTCTTTGGATGTTGGTATGAAAACTTCTAATTATAAGACTTTTTACAATATCTTATGGTATTGATTTTAGAGGAAAAGGGGATTTCCAATAAAAAAACACTAGACTCAATTACAGTATATCCTGCAAACTGAATCTAGCATTTAGTTGGATTGGAGTGCCCATCTGTCGAACGGTTAAGATATGAATTCGAGCTGTCAACAATTGGAATTGAGTGTATAACTAATTCCGAGTTAGCCGCTCACCAAATGGAAAATCCTACTCCAACCCCTCAACTTCTCTTAAAACCACTCCAACCAATGGATGATCTGCATCTAATCCTGATACTTTTTCAAGTGTTTTTTCTACACCATTCTCAGCAATAATTGCTTGTAATTCAACAGATTCTTTATCCTCGTTGAAATCATATTTCAATGCTGCTGCGAT
The DNA here is from genome assembly GCF_003369575.1 of Oceanobacillus arenosus. Lineage (GTDB taxonomy): Bacteria > Bacillota > Bacilli > Bacillales > Amphibacillaceae > Oceanobacillus > Oceanobacillus arenosus. The sequence goes on from NZ_PIOC01000001.1 coordinate 61,355, forward strand.
TGTTTTTGCAAGGTATGTTGGCTCTTTCCCGTTTGTTACTTCCATATAAACACTTGCAGGTCTGATCAGGCGATCTTGTGGACCGAGTTTGCGAATTGGACCACGTGCAACCCTTGTTACATCATCCGAGATGTATGGATTCATAAATCTGCCAATAATTTTATCAATGTATGCTTGATGTTCTGCCCTATCGAAGTCATATGTTTGAATGACTGCTTCACCTGACTCTGCTAGTGCTCCTTTGATGATTTCTTGAACTTTTTCATCATGCATTGCTTCGTTAATTGTTTTGTAGCCCATTTGGCGACCGATGTATGCTGGAACAGCATGACCAGTGTTTACTGTAAATAATTTCCGTTCGATGTAAGGTTTTAAATCCTGTACATAGGTTACACCAGCAATCTTTGGCACCTCACCTTTGAATGCAGGTTCTTCAACTACCCATTCAAAATATGGTTCAACAGATACTTCTAATGGATCTTCATTTACTTGATTTGGTACGATGCGATCAACTGCTGCATTAGGGAATCCATAGAGTTCATCAAATACAGCATGTTCTGCTTCTGTGATATGGCTGTATACTTTTTCTTTTAATAAGTCACTGCCGCCAACCATATTTTCACAAGCAATTAGATTTAATGGCTTTTTATTTGTTTTAGCTCGTTCACTTAAGCCTTTTGCAAGTAATTTAGAAATAATTGCTAGTATATTCGGTCCAACAGCAGTTGTAATGAGATCTGCTTCACAAATAGCTGCGATTACTTTGTCTGGATCTGTGATACTGTTGATTGCAGATACATTTTTTACTGTCACTGTTTCACTTTCTTCAGCGGCCAGTACGACATTGTATTGCTGCTTGTCATTTATTTCCTCAACAACCGATGCATTTACGTCTACAAATGTTGTGTGGTAGTTCGCTTGATTTAATAATAGGCCAATAAAGCCTCTGCCAATATTTCCTGCTCCAAAATGTACTGCTAACATTTAGTTCACCTCATCAAAAATACGAATGATTTCTTCTTTTGAAGCTGCATTCACTATTTTTTGGATATTTTCTTCTTCTGATAAAACGATCGCAATATTTGAAAGAACCTCCAAATGATCGTCACCTTTCCCAGCAATACCGATTAAAATTTTGACAATATTTCCATCACCAAAATCAACGCCATCTGGTACTGTTACAACGGATAAACCAGTTTCGATTACTTGGTCCTTCGCGTCTTCCGTACCATGAGGAATTGCAACGTTATTTCCCATAAACGTAGATGTTAATGCTTCTCTTTCTAACATTTTATCCACATAGCTTGCGTTCACATAGCCATTTTCGACAAGGATACCACCTGTATAACGAATTGCCTCTTCCTTATTATTCAAACTTACATTTAGCTGGATGTTATTTGGACTTAGTATTTCTTTTGCCATTATTTAATGCACTCCTTACAATAAATTTTTTTCTATTAAAAACTGCTGAAATTGTTCGGCTAAATAACGCTTTACCTTCGCCTCATCACCAGTTGAAAATAACCTGATGCTTTCCTCATCTTGAATTAATAAACTGCTTAGGAAACTAAATACCTCTAGCACTTCTTGATTCACCATTTTAGGCGCAAGCATGATTAATATAGTGTCTACACTCATTTGTTCACTATCCATTCCCTGAATCATTAATGGATAGTCTAACGTATAAATCATAAAGCTTGATTTAACAATATCGCTTGAACGAGTATGATAAAGTGCGGCAGATGTATTAGGTATTCCGAGTCCACTTAGCTGTTCCCTTTCTTGCAGCCTTTTAACAACATTTTCTTTATTTTTTATCATTTTTTCTATTTCTAATGTCGTACAGACTTCATTTAGAATCAATTCAATCGTCAGCTTTTCTGTTGCTCGTTGAATATGGAATGACTGCAAGAGTCCTAATATCGCTTGTGAATAGTGCTGTATAGCCTCCATATTGTGTAAAATATCGCTGTTTACAGTTTCTTCCTTAACAGATGCTGGCCCAAGTTCACTTTTATTCGATCGTAAACCAAGCTTCTTTTGCCTTACTTTTTTCTTAATGCGATGGATTTCTCCGTTTGTTAGCATTGGCGATGTTTGAAAGTATTCCCGGTCGAACTCCTGCAATGGTATCGTTGAAACGATGATATCATATTGATCAAGATTCATTTGTCGTAAATCAAAGAGTGATTTATTGTCCACTTTTTTAATTTCTGGAACACGTTGCATCAGCCTCGTTGCAAGCATTTTTGCTGTGCCAATTCCACTGGAGCAAATCACAAGCGCACGTAAATCCAGCTCTTTTTCATCATTTAATATCGTCGAGGCAAAATGAAGCACGAGATAACCAATTTCATCGTCGGGAAAATCCATATTCGGGAACGTTTCACGAACACCCTCGGCAATTAAATGAAATAAATCATAATAATCATCCTTGATGTCCTTGATCATCGGATTCTTTATTTGCATTCGCTGCTGCAGCCGATAGATCGTCGGCTTTAAATGGGCGACAAGGTCATGCAATAATGTTGCATTCTTAGTTAAATCGATATTTACATTTGTGCTAACATACTGAATCAGATCCTTCGCTTGAAAGGCAATGTCAATACTGGATTCTTCTATTAAATAATTCTGATCCACTCGTACTTTTGCTCCCATTAGATGCATCGTAATATAACCAATTTCATCTGTAGGTATATCCAGCTGCAGTTCTTCTTTCAGATTATCAATCATGCTTTTTGCAATCGCATATTCTTTCGTTGTTACAATTTGCTGCAAAAAGGCTTGATCAAACTTAATGGATTCCCCTTTTTGCAATCGTTCCATCGCAAGTGCAAGATGAACAACAAGCCCAATATGAGCGCTATCTGCTAATTCATATGGTAATTCTCCCCGTGCGTTTTCCACGACACTTTCTATAATGTTCAGCTTTTCTGGATTTACAAAATGTAATAATCGATTGGAAATAGCATTCAATTGATGTGTTGACTTCATTTGAATGCTATCTTTTATTAAGGAAACAAATTCAAAGGGGTCAACGTGCTTGGTTATTAAATAACTCAATGCAGCACGCTTCGCCTCTTCATTTCCCTCTATTTTCACGCCATATCCTCTTTTTCTAATTAATACTAGTTGAAATGCCGCGAGCTCCTTTTCAAGCTGATCTAAATCATGACTGATCGTTGCATCCGTTACTTTTAATTCATCTGCAAGGGTGAACAGTTTTACTGCTTCGTTCATTTCTAGAAGTGTAGCTAAAATAACCGATTGCCTTTCCTCTGGTGAAAAGTCATAGACCGACACATTGGTAAGAGCGAATTGCAACTGCAGCCTATCTGCATCGTCACCAATAATTTGAATCCCGACACCTGACTTTTTCACTAATGTTAAATGATAATCAGAAAGTATTTTTTCGATACTTTTTAAGTCGCGATGGACGGTTCGCTCACTTACTTCAAGTGCTTCAGCAATTGCCTTTACCGTTATTTCCTTACCACTTTTTAGTAATAGGTCGGTAATTCTTCGCTCACGACTAGTAATATTCAACCCTGTTCACCCCCGTTGCAGTAATCATTGTTAATCTTGTTTTAAACGATTCACGAGTTCATCATATTTTGGACTATTTAAGAAGTTTTCTACAGATATATGCTCAGCTGTAGGGATTTTCGCTTTTGCACGATCTGTTAAATCTTTATGTGTAATAACGATATCTGCATCATCAGGAATTTCGTTAATCGCTTTGTTCGTTACAAAAATATCGACATCTGATTTCTTAAATTTGTTTTTAAGCAGGGAGGCACCCATTGCACTAGAACCCATTCCCGCATCACATGCAAAGATAATCTTATGAATATCTTCTGTCTTCTTAGCTCCAGTCGCCGCTTCAACTTGCTCTGATGCTTCTTTATTCAGCGCACCTGCTACTGAGCTTTTCTTCCCTTTCATTTCTTCCATTTTGCTCGTTGCTTCAGATAAATCTTCTTCCTCTGCTTTGCTCGTTTTTAAAATAATTGCAGAGACAATAAAGGAAACAACCGCTGCCACTACTACACCTAGGATAACGCCAAGGTAACTATCTTTTGCTGTCATTGCTAACACTGCGATAATACTACCTGGTGATGATGCTGCTACAAGTCCAGCTCCAAAGATTTGGAATACGAACACACCACTTACACCACCAGCGATTGCCGCTAAAATTAATGCTGGTTTCATTAACACGTATGGGAAGTAGATTTCATGAATCCCACCGAAAAATTGAATAATCGCCGCTCCAGGAGCAGAGCTTCTGGATGAACCTTTACCAAAGAATGTGAATGCAAGCAGAATACCTAATCCTGGTCCTGGGTTTGCTTCAAGCAAGAAGAGGATTGACTTCCCTGCATCTGCTGCTTGCTCTAAACCAAGTGGACTTAAGATTCCATGGTTAATTGCATTGTTTAAGAATAAAATTTTCGCAGGTTCAATGATGATGTTTGCCAGTGGCAAGAGCCCAGCGCCAACGATTACCTCAACCCCTGCTGCAAGTAAATTCGTAAGTGCCCCTACTATCGGACCAATTCCCCATAAACCAAACATTGCAAGAAGTGCCGCAAGAATTCCTGCTGAGAAATTATTGTACAGCATTTCAAAGCCTTGGCGAATTCGATGCTGTAAGCCTTTGTCAATTACTTTCATCAAGTATCCAGCTAATGGACCCATGATCATTGCACCTAGGAACATCGGCACATCCGCACCAACAATAACCCCCATTGCTGCAGTCGCACCAACGACACCACCACGTAAATCATAAACCATTCGTCCACCTGTAAACGCTATTAATAGCGGTAACAAGTATTTAATCATTGGATCGACTAATGTTGCAAAGCTCTCATTTGGCAACCAGCCGTCTGGAATAAATAATGCAGTAATAATCCCCCATGCAATAAAAGCACCAATATTTGGCATTACCATGCCACTCAAATAACTACCGAAACGTTGCACACCTGCCCTGATGCCCGTTTTTTCAGCCATAAAAATACCCCTCTCAAAAATATGATTTTATAATAATTATTCCTTAGTTCTATCGTAGGACTTTGGTATGCAATAATCAATAGAATGTAAACCGCAATTTGGCAGGACGATGTTGACAAAATTTAATTACTGCTTTGGAAAATGAACAATTTGTCCTCAGAGTTATTGATGCTACTCTTGGTGTGACTGATTTGGCATGTTAACTTCTTGATTTGCCGCTCCAACTAAATCTGTGTACGCGCAATGTTCTATAATTCCCGCTCCATACTAACAAGAATGCATTCAAGATACCAATCAATCGTTTCAAACACACACTATTACTATACCCACCAACAAATAAAATAAGCGCTTGTGAAATCCAAGCGCTCGTGATGAAAAAATTCTATTTATTTTCCATTAATTACAGACAATGCTGCTTCATCTGCAATTACTGTTACATTTGCATGGTTTTGTAAGACAGATGCTGGAACATCTTCTGTTACTTCACCGTTTATTAATTTTGCAAGTGCTTCTGCTTTATTTTCACCTGAGACAAGTAAAAGAATTTCTTTACTTCTCATGATTGTATCGATTCCCATTGAGATTGCTTGCGTTGGAACCTCTTCAATGGAATTAAAGAAACGAGAATTTGCTTCAATTGTTGATTCATCTAAATCAACAACATGTGTTGTGCTTGTAAAAGGTGTTCCAGGCTCATTAAAACCGATATGACCATTTGCACCAATTCCTAGTAACTGAATATCAATGCCACCTGCTGCTTTCATTGCTGCTTCATGTGTCTCGCATTCTTCTTTTAAATCTGCTGCAACACCATTTGGCACGCGTACATTATCTAAGGTAATATCTACATGATCAAATAATTTATCCTTCATAAAATAGTAATAACTATTCGGATCTTCCTTTTCTAAACCAACATATTCATCTAGATTGAATGATTTTACTTGTTTAAATGATACTTCATTTTGATTATATTTTTCGATGATTCGTTTGTAAAGACCTTCAGGAGTGGAGCCAGTTGCTAATCCTAACACCGGATTTTCGAAACGATTGATTCTTTCTACTAAGAATGCACATGCCTCTTCGCTCATTGCTTCGTAATCTTTTACTTTAATAATTTCCATTGCTATTCTCCTTTGTATGAAACTACACCACGACAAATGGTGTACTTTATATTCATATGGTCATCAACGATTAAAATATCTGCATCTTTTCCTTTTGCAATACTTCCTTTTCGATCGAAAATTCCAATCTGTTTTGCCGGATTTATTGAGGCCATTTCAATGACGTTTTCCATTGATACACCATCCAACTGCAGTATTTGCTTTGCACCTTCATGCATCTTTAAGATGCTTCCTGCAAGTGTTCCATCTGCCAAAACAGCACGGTCCTCCGATACAATTACAGGTTGACCGCCAAGCTCATAATCGCCTGGTGGCAAGCATTTTGCACGCATTGCATCCGTAATTAGAATTAGGCGTTTGCTTCCCATATTTTGATAAATTAATTGTAGCATCTCTTTGGAAATGTGTATACCATCTGCAATGATCTCGCCAGATAATTCTTCCAATTGAAATGCAGCACCAACTGCGCCGATATCCCGATGGTGAATGCCGTTCATTGCATTGCATAAATGTGTTAATTGAGTGACACCTTGAAATACTGCCTCTTTCATTCCAGCAAAATTTGCATTTGTGTGCCCTGCAGAAACAGTTACACCAGTATCTACTAAATACTTAATAAATTCTCCTGTCTGATCATGCTCGGGTGCCATTGTAATTGTTTTGATCCTGTTTCCTGAAAGTTCCTGCCATTTCTTAAATTGGCTGATATTCGGTTCAATTATGTATTCCATTGGTTGTGCGCCAGCTTTTGATTTTTCTACAAATGGCCCTTCGAGATGTACGCCAACCACCTCTGCTTGACCTGCTTTATTTTCATAATTTGCAACGTTCTCTAATGCTCTTTCGATATTTTCCGGTGACTGCGTAATGGTTGTTGCAAGGTAGCTGGTTGTACCTTCCTCTGGCAAAATAAATGCCATCTTATCAAGCGCTTCTTCTGTTGCGTCCATTACATCAGCGCCATTTGCTCCATGAATGTGACTGTCAATGAAGCCAGGGATAGCATTAAGATTGGTGCCATCGATTAGTTGGACATGAGCTGGTAGTTCTATAAGAGATGTGATTGCTTTAATTTGTCCCCTTTCAATCAGAATATTACCATTTGGAATCACTTTGTCTTCGAGGAAAATCTTTGTGTTTTTAATGTAGACTGGTGTTTGTTGCATTCTCCATCTTCACTTCTTTACTTTTTATTTATTATTCTTAAAAATTAGAACATAGTCGGTGTCTTTATGCAGCAATCTTAGGTACCCTTCATAGATAAAAAATAGTAATATTCCTCTGAGTTGATTTTCTCCATATTCGGATTATCTAGTTGGCGCCAAACATCATTTTGAAGCTCGCTTTAAGTTTAATATTAGAACAAAAAATTGGTTTTGTACTTGAGAGTAAGAAAACGAAAAGCCTTTCTAAAGCAACTATTTGTATAGCGAGTCATTTGACTAAAAGCGACCTTCCTAATGTGTTGATCCTTGATGATTCTTCCTGCGAGCAGAACCGTATTAAAAGGATAGAATTACTTGGATCGCTCTTTTGACCATGCATCCAAAAGACGTTTCTATAAAGACTTTCGTATACTTACTCTTGGATGGTCAGATGGTGCCTCCTTCATGCCAAACGATTTCTCCCTAATACACTCCAAGAAATCAAAGATAAATGGTGTATCTGGAAACATTGATAAACGTAATTCTGGTTATAAGAGACTTGAAGAATCTTTACAAACAGCTCCTGAACAAATACCAGCTATGGTTGCATGTGTATGTTTGCAGGGGTACGTGCTTCCTACGTATTAATGGATTGTTAGTATACCCAGCAACCACTTGTTCAATCTATTAAAGAACTAGGTATCGATGTGATTGGTACGGTGAAAGCCACCAACTAAAGGCATATGGTTAATCAATAGCGAGTTGAATTAAAAGAAATTTACCGTCTGACAAAACCAACATAGGAAACGAAAACATCTTGCATTCCTTTCATACAAAAGTGGTAAACGAAATGCTAATACTATTTACTATATTATTATCTAGATGTACACCTATCATGACAAATAAAATTATAAACATTGAGTCCATAAGCTAACTTATGGACTAGGTTATTTTAAATAATTCAAACTAAGTTCAATACTCTCTAGAGGAGAACGTCTGCATTGATCTTGTTCTACAATCAACCACTCTACATTTGAATTACTCGCCTGTTTTATTACACCATCTATGTTTACTCCACCAGTACCTAATTCAGCAAAGAACCTCTCTTCGTCAGTAGTCATGTCCTTTAGATGAATTAGAGGCGTTCTGTTATGATATCGTTTTATCCATTCAATCGGATCTTCACCAGCTTTTGTCAGCCAGTAAACATCAAATTCTGTCTGGACCCATTCTGGATTTGTTTCCTTTAATAACAATTCAAGTGGTTTTTTTCCATCTTCTAATGGAATTAGTTCAAAATCATGATTGTGATAGCATAATGTAATTCCTGCCTCATAGCAGCGTTTTCCGGCCTCATTTAAAATAGAAATTAACTTATAGTATGCTTCTTGTGTCCTCCATTCGAGTGGAAGGTAAGGGCAGACAATGTGATTGTTTCCCAAAATGTGCTGATACTCAATTTCCACATCTAACTTTAGTTCTAATGAAGAAAGGCTAACATGGCTGGAAGCAGCTTTTAAACCAAGATCTTCTAATAATTTCCTTAATTCCACAGCATTTAGTCCACCATAACCTGCAAATTCCACACCATCATATCCGATTTTAGCTACCTTTTCTAAAGTCCCAACAAAATCTTCATGGCACTCATCTCGTAATGTGTACAATTGAAGTCCAATAGGTATATTTTTCATAAGATCATTCTCCCCGTCGAGATAAATTTGTATATTATACACCAATCTTAGAGACATCCATAATGTTATAGATTAATAGATTTATTTTTTTCACTTGATTCATAAGCAGCAAGTGCTACTTCCAATGCTTTTAACCCATCAAAACCTGTAATTGACGGTTCTTTTCCTTTCTGCACACATTCCACAAAATCCTGTATCAAGCCAAAGTCCATGTCATTGCCGTAAAATACATTGCTTAACGATTTCGCGCCACTGGTAAACATTCGAATATGCTCTTTATATGCGTCTACTTTGATCGTTTGCTTTGTGCCAATAACTTCAATTGTTACGTCGCCCCATGTTGGATATTCTGCAAATCTTGACCAACTCGCATCATGCGTTGCGATAACACCATTTTCAAATTCCAATGTAAGGATTCCTGCATCATCAATGTCGATGTCGTGAAAATAGGAAGCAACCATTGCATCAACATGGGTGATCTCTTTTCCTAAATACCAGCGCATAATATCTACCATATGTACCGTATGATCTAATACCGCACCACCACCGGATAAGTTTTTATCAATAAACCAACCACCCGGATTTTGTCCACGGTTAGTCGTCCGAAAAGCTACGATATCACCCAGTTCACCATTATCGATCAGATTTTTCAACTGAGCAATCGGCGAACTAAAACGAACTGGAAAAGCAATTTGTAAAATGACACCATTTACTTTACATGCCTCGATCATCTCTTCTGCATCTTCAATCGTTGTAGCAATTGGTTTTTCACATAATATATGCTTTTTTGCTTCTGCTGCGTTTAGTACCATCTCTTTATGGCGAGTATTTTCACTACAAATGATAACAGCGTCCATTTCCGTACGTAAAAAATTTTCTTGATCCGAAAAATGTTTCGTAAGATATTTTTCTGCCACTTTCTTTCCTCGCTCTAGGTCGTCATCAAAAACGCCAACCAATTCAATATTCCCAAGCTTCATCAGGCTATCCGCATAACTGTATGCATGCATATGCGCGAAACTCATCATGCCAATTTTCATTTCGTAACACCTCCGGAGAGTAGCGACGTGAATTCTTCCAAACGATTTAATACATTTTGATCCGCTTTGCGTGCGGTTGCTAAAATTGAATCGACAGAATAAGCAAGGGGAAGTGATGTATAATTCTTTAGACTAAAAGGATTCATTTCAGCACTATTAAATTCTATGATTTGCTTGATACCGCTCCATTCAAGCTCGATTTTCTCGTCATCATTTGAAAATGTATATTCCAAATGTGCCATTGTCCCATTACCAAAGTTAACGGTTACAATCGTATGATAGGGTGTAACTGCTGGTGTTGTACGCTTCACTTGTATAGTTAACGGTTCACCAAGTATTGCAGAAAACACAACTAAATCGCTAGCTATTAATCTTTGGTTTTCAGTTATAATTCCCGTTCTTCTAAAACGAAGCACTCCCTTAGGGTTGACGATGACTTCTTTTATTTTTTTAAAAAATGGATATTGCTCTAATTCATAATACACATACAGATTTTCATTAACCACATTAAGCAATGTTGAAGGGATATATACTTTATCCGTATCATTGATGACAGAATCAAAATTCACTTCATCTACAAGGAATGTCTCAATTCCCTCTGTTAGTTGATCCGCTGATTTAACAATGGTAACTTTGGCTGTTGTTGTAGCAAAATCTATTTTTTCTAGCTTTTTATATACAATTTTACGCATCGTTTTAACCTCCCTATATTTCGTAAATTATCGCTAATCTAGTGCACCACACTCTTCTGTCTTTCCATAAAATGATAGGCAGCACCTATCATACCTGAATGGTTTGAAAATTTAGCGAGTACAATCTCTGTATTTCGGAAAATAGAGGGATGTGCATACTTCTGTACATCGCCTTTAACCTCTTGTAAGAATTGTTCACCCCTACCAGTTATTCCACCACCAATAATAACTTTTTCTGGATTAAAGATATAGATGAGATTGGATATTCCGATAGCTAAATGTCTATAAAATTTTTCTACAGCCAGCTTCATTTGTGAATCCCCACGATCATATAATGCGAAAATTTCTTTTCCTGTCCAAGTACGATTCTCTCTAAACATTTTTGCCATGTGAATAAGTCCACTGATTGACGCAACCTTTTCAAATGGTTCTCCTTCAATCCGCATATATCCCCATTCGCCTGCACTAAATGTATGTCCGGTATAAAGTTCATTATTTATGATAATCGCTCCACCAACACCTGTACCGATTGTCAATGTAATAAAGTTTTCTACTTGATGATTACCTTTCCATTTTTCGCAAAGTGCTACACAATTAACATCATTACTGACTTCTACAGGCAATTGAAGTGCAGTTGAGACAATACGCTTGATTTCTAAGCCTTCATAATCAGGAATTGTATCTCCTGCACCAACAATTGTTCCTGTATAAATATTCACTTGTCCTGCAGTACTAATCGCAACACCAGCTATTTGATGGTTCTGTATCACTATTTTAGCTGCCTCGATTACTTTATTGATAATGAAACTTCCGCCGAGGTGTGCTTCTGTATCCATAGTTGAGTCATGAATTATTTCTCCATTTTCATTAACAATTCCATATTTAATATGAGTACCGCCTATGTCAAATGCTAAATAGTTATTCATTGTCCATAGCCCCTTTTCAAAAAAAAATTAAGCAAACAAAAGGCTTTTTGCATAATCAAAAGAAGCCCTTGCACCAAAACGACACTCCTCCAAGCCTTCAAATTCAATGGAAACATAGCCATCAAAGCTAGATGCTTTTAAAAGATTAATAATTTCTGGCATAGGCAGATCACCATGCCCAACAATTGCACCCCTTAGCTGGTTTCCAAAATGGGTTTCAAACCATCCGCCATATCGATTCATTTTATCTTGACGATAGTAAAAATCTTTAATGTGCACAACAGAAGCAAATGGTAAATTATTCTTTACAGCTGTTAACGGATTTTCGTCATAGCATAAAAAGTTTCCGACATCTAACGTTGTTCTAAAGTTATCACGATTTACCTGGCGAACAATGGTTTGCACGCGATCACTTGCTTGAACATAGAATCCATGATTTTCTATACTTGTTACAATCCCTTTACCGCTTGCATAGTCAGCAATCCGCTGACATGCCTCGACAAGTCTAGGTAAATCTTTAATAAAGAAATCCAATGTACGTTCATGTGGATCTCTACTTGCCAGATCATGACGCATGAATTTAATTCCGAGTTGAGCGCAGATATCAACATGCTGCATTACTCTTTTAATTTCTTTATCATAAGTCTCATCAGATTCACAGATGAAATTCGCACCGATTGCATAATTAGATAAATCAATCTTGAGTTGTGCAGCTTTCTCTCTCACCTTTTCAATTAAATCAGGTTTTTCTATGAAATCAAATCCCATAGGAACAATTTCAAGATGTTCCCCGCCAATTTCCTTTACCCAATCAATAACATCAATAATATCCATATCACCTTTACTAATTGCCTGATACAAACTATATGAGCTCATCCCTAGTCTCATCTATCTCACTCCCTAGTTTTTTAAAAATACTAATTATTGGTTAATCACCTGGTGTATCCAAAATTCGAAATACACCAGATGAAAGTTCATTCCTAACTCATTATTTTGTATATATTCCTTTTAAGAACATGTACATCATGTCATATAATGCACGCTTTTCTGGATCATCACTTGTTGCTGCTTGGAGTATTGTATCGTTACCTTGATAATATGCTTTAAACGTATTATCCATATAACCATAATCTACTCCGCCATTTAAATAATTCAGATACTTTTGCAAGTAATTTCCAGGTTCACTTAACAAGCGTTCGTCAAATTCAATTTCAACACCCATGCCATATTGTTTGGCACGGTGTGCACCATCAGGAATTCGATGATCCACGTTATCATAGAAGAAATGATTTGGTTGTAGTGCTGCTGCATCAAAACCTAGTTCTTCCCATGCATGACTTTTGTTTGAATACCAATTTGGAATCCAGTAGAACTTCAGATCTTTCGAGTGCACAAGTTCACTCGTGTACTGAATAACTTCTTCTTCATGGGAGACATCATTTTCAACATTTTCATTCATCCAGTAAATTCCACTCAATTCTAGATTGGAATAGTTTTCCTTATTCCATTTGTTGAAAAGCTCTCTCAAATACCAATCGATTGCTTTTTTCCTGTTCTGGTAGGATACATCCTCGCCTACTTGAACATCATCAAAGTTTTCCGATACTCCATCCCCATCTATATCACCAAAATCACTTTGTGCAACGGATGGATATGGGACTGTCAATACAACTTTAGTCTTCTTATTTTTCTTTTTCAGTTTTTGAGCTGCTTCTTTCGTTGCTTCATTTAATTGAGATAGATCGCCATTTTCGGCAAATGTCTTATCCATGTACCACTGCCAGTCTTCTTTGTTAGCAGGGTTGACAATTGTACCTAAATCACGACCTTGCTCAGAACGTATCCCTAAATAAAGAACGCCATCATACATCCAATCTTGAGGTTCACCATCTTCTCCAACATACGTAATATAAGGCATTATTTTTTCTTTCGTCCAATTTCCCCTACCATTTGGATATTGACCGTTGTATAATAGTACTAGGTCTTCTATACCATTAGAAGTTTTCTTAGAGGGTGCTAAATATTCAGCTTCTTTCGGATTTACCTTTTTAGCACCCTTCACTTTTTCGTCATATCCCCAAATTTCAATTTCGTCAATAAATGCCCACATTTCTGGAATAAATTCTACCTTCACATAACGGGCATACGCCATCGTTGTATTTTTGCTTTCATCTGGTATTCCATCAACATTGCCATCCCATAATAGCTTGTCTGTTTCGCCAGGACCAGCACCCCACAATGCATTTGCAGAGCTTAAATTTGAAACATTTTTCCAATGCTCACCGTCAGTAGATACATAATAGGAAACGGCAACTGGATAGAAAATAGCTATTTTCGAGTCACGTAGAAAGTTTGCAGTAATTTTTTGTATCGATTTTTCTTTACCTAAATCGAAGACAACACTACGAGTACCACCTCTTACATGTCCTTGCCAGCTTGGATTATTAAAGTCGTTTTCGCCATACTGTCCATCAGTTAATTCATTGCCTGAATCAATGTAGCTTTCTGGTGCATGGGATATCTCATAGCTTAAGCCAGATGCTAAGTTTTTGTATTCACTACCCTCATCTTTTTCCTTTGCAAATGCAGTTGTGGAAATACTTAACATCAAAACGGCTATGAATATTCCAATAAAGCTTTTTCTACGTATCAATCGTTTTCCCTCCCTAAATTAAATGATACTACCAGGACCTCTGCCAAACGCTTTTAGATTCGTTTTATAGGCAACACCCCTTTCGATATGTTACTTCTAAACCTACCTCAAACATCCGCTTCCAAGGCGAATTTACATTATCCAGCGTGATTTTATCTTTTATTAGGAGATTTTGATCAATAAATGATTGTAGTTGTGCATTAATTATTCCTTCTATTATTTCTAAATTTTTAGATATATCAAAGTATGTAGCCTCATATTGTGCTAAAAAGTCTCTAATCATCACATGCTTTACGATGGCTTGATAGCCCCAATCTTCAATTAATCTAGCATAATAAAATTCTCTGCTTTTATGTTGATACTGTTCTTGAGTATTTTTTCGATTAAATGATTCAATAGTGGTATGGGCAATAACCGTTCCCAATGTGTTTCCAGACGTATTCCAACCAGCATATGCATTTACTTTATCAATTAAGTTGTGGTCTTTAAGTAAATTCATTAGCACCACATCACTACCATTACAAAGTGCAACATCTGCTATGCCTAGCACTTTTCCTTTTTCTACATACAGTCTTATTGCATTTACAAATTCTTGATAATTCATTTCCGAAAAATATGATGGATGACGCTCCTGCAGTGTATGTACAGGTTCTGCAATATCATCCTTGCTGACTGCAGGAGAATGCACCATTAGAACAGCATCAGATTCTAAATTGTTATCCACTATTTTCCCGCCAGCAGTGCTTATTTGTGATTTAATACTTTCCCCTAATGAACGGTCTTCTAGTTTCGGAATGATGAATGGACCTTTTGTCGATGAGTAACGCACAAAAAAAGATGGTCTGAATTTCTTCACCTCACAAAAAGCCTTTGCAAATAGGGTGCATCCAACTTCATCAGCCCCAGGATAGATTGCAACCTTATCGTTCAACCCCAATTCTAAGACTCTTTGAATAAGTGATCGTTGTTCTTTCGAGCTAAATCCATATTCAGCATTGTCATCAAGAGGGATAACTAGAAAATCAACAATCCCTTGCTTTACTAGTTCTAATGCATATTTATTCGCAAACGCATTTGTCTTTCTACGATTTGTGTAATCATTTAGTATTTCAGCTGGTATTTCACTTACAATCTCTTTAAAGGCTATTTCTTCCTCAACTGTTTGCTTCGACCGATCGATTTTGTCTAATAGATGTCCATGTCGATATAACTTTTCTCCATACACAGCATAATAGTCCGGTTCTTCATCACTACTATTATACGAAGGTGTCCGCATAATTAAATTGAAAGCAAGTATTCTAATATCCTTATTGTTTTCTTTCATTTCCGCTAGTTGATTTAACCTGTTTACTACTTCATCAGGTGTACTTTGATGGAGACGAGACGGAACAATTCCCCCATATAAAAACATATCAAGTGAAACAATAAGATAATTTGCATCTTTAATTTCATTATTTAACCAGTCATAAATCTGGTTTGTGTTTGCAGGTATCTTCTTTTTTCCTAATAGCTCTTTCCTTGGAACGGTTAATTCCAAATCCGTCATTGCAGCTAGCTGCATTGGATAGTTTAGATTACATGGCCGCTCATCTAATGGTAAATAAACAATTTTCATGGTTTGTACCTCCAACTTAGATCAAGTAGAAATTAATAATGAGGCAACAGTTGCTTTTCTAACAAGCCCATAAATAATCCTCCTGATATTTGTGCTACTGTCCAACCTGATTCAATCGCCCATGGCCCCCATCCCACATCAGCAGGGGAACCAAATACTTCTTTTTTCTCAACATCAAATGCCCTTGCCCACGCCCCATTAATTTGGGGGTTTTCACTCTGAATTTGTGTATTCATCAAGAATGATGCGATGCTTTCCCATCGTTCTTTAAACATGTTGTCCTCTGTTACCAGATAAGCTTGAATAAAACCTATCGGGAGCCAATTATTGGAATACAATAGATCGACAACAGGGTCACCATTTTTTGTAAGCAAGGAACTCTCTCCTTCCCCTACCTCATGCCTCATATTTGCTTTATAACCAGAATCCCGCTCCAAGTAGCCTCCAGTATGATGTCGGTATTTCTCTAAGTCGTGCGTTACTTGATACAACCAGTCTTTGTGTTGCTTTGTTCCTGTAATCCAATATAACCAGCTTAATGGCAGGATAAGACGGCAATATTCTTGTGTTTCACTTTGTTCTCGTTTTGTATTCGGGTATACACTCATAATTGTCGATAATCCCCTAACTGCGGTTACCTTAAATTCCTCGATTCCTGTCAGATTATATGCTAATAGTAACGCTGCAAAGTAATGGGCGTTATAATGTGCACTAGGAAGATTTCCTGGATTTGCTTTCAATTCTTGCAATTTTTCTTTATTTAGATCAATGTTATCGGTACGAGCAACTCTTGTTCCATCTGTTCCGGTTGTTTTAACTAGAAATTTAAGCGCAATCACACAATCATCTAAATGCTTATCCGTTTTATGATAGAAGCATTTCAGCAATTGAGGGATGATCGCTCTAGCAACGTCATCTTGGTAACATATTCCCCATGCTTCATTTGTCCAGCGCATCATGCCAAATAAATCGCCATCCCCTTTGTATAAGTAATTTTCAAATACAAAGTCTGCTAGATTATCAGAAATCTGAAGACTTTCTAGATTTCCATGCAGTAAATAGTCCAAGAAATACGGAAGTGAAATTTCACCTATACAATCTGCCCTAAGTACATTGCTTTTACGTTGACTGCCTCCATAATATAATTCCGTTCCGAATCCTTCGAGAGCTCCCCCTTTTCCCTTTTCCAGAACAATTTCGGCATTTTCAAACCAGTTAATCGCTTTTACAGCAGATACTTGTATGCGCTCTTCTAAAGGAGAAATGTCATGAAACACTCCAGTTCTATATACAGGCTGATAATTGCTTAATGCTATCTCTTCGTCTAATAACCACCCCACAATAAACGCTACAACTTTTTTAATTTCTTCCCACGGGGCATAACGAGTTTTTCTGAAATTCCCTAAACGAAAAGAACAAATCAATAAATTGTTTGGATTATCAAACCATAAAGCCCGATCCGTAATTTCCTCCAGGATGGCATCGTTTATAGTAATCCGGTCATGTGCATGTTTTCTTACAAACTGTAAAATAGGGACCTTATTGTTGCACGTATTCATATGTGGCTTTATCCGCATGCCACATTGATCATCAATCAAAGTGCCCAATTCCAAATTTGAGATTTCCATCTTACTGGAACAATAAGCAAGCCGTTCGTATCGGGTACTTTCTGGTGGGGAGAAATATACATTACCAATACTAGCCATATATTCCACAAAAGTTTTCTTTCCTTTTTTTATCTGTTCTTCTAAGGCTCTTCTATTCCTTGGCTCTAATAGTAAAGGAACATTGTCTCCTCCTCCAAGGACAGCAATACTATCATAAAGATCTAAATTTGCATCTGCTATTTCAGAAGGCTTTATAACTACTACTTTTGCTTTTGTGTTCTTTACTATTTGTAGAAAATCGCTTTCGTGGGCAGTGATAACTACTAGCTTATTGTTATTCATGAGATAAACCTCCTTTTGAGCCGCATACTATTTTCCATATGTATGAAAGCGGACAATATAAATTTCCTTTTTGCCCACTTTATAAATGTCTTTGTTTTTCCATTGATGGTGCTCGTGATGTGTATATAAGCAAACCTACAATATATCCCTAACTAAATTATTATTTTTTCTACTTTTTGGATTGAATGTTTAGTAATTTTGTAGTGAACATAGGTAAACACACTAAACATACACAAGAATGGGAGAAATTGTAAAACTGTCGACAACATTACTAAGCTTACAAGAAATAAAATGATTCCCAGTACAGAAAATGGTTTATAAAAAATCAAATAGAATGAATTTCGAACTAAGTCTCTGATATTCATTTTATAATTTAACAACAATGGGTAAATATATAAAAACATTGATAAGACGATTACCACTAAGATTACAAATACAGAGAGAATGAATTCCTTTCCTTTATCTACCAAATGAAACAACACAAAGAAATCACCTGCTAACACTATGAATATAATCAGTTGAACAACGCTTACTGCTAGTCCTATTTTAAAATTCCCCTTAAATTGTTTAAAGAAGGTGGATGTAATCGGAGGTTCTTTATCTTGTGACCATTCCCGAATCACACCCATCATAGCAAGCCATGCAGGACCAATTGTGATTAAAGGCAATGATGAAATAATAAATAAGGCATTTAAGTAGACGAGATTTCCAGCAATCTCTAAACCTCTAAAAACTTTCCCATCATATCTCATTGTCTAATCCCCTTCTATGCTTTCATGTAATAAGTAAAAATTATTTAAAACCAGTTAACGTTACACCTTCAATAAATTGCTTTTGTACAAAGAAATAGAGGACTATGACCGGTAAAGTAAACATTACCGATGACGCCATTAACATTCCCCAATCAATTTGATTCGCCCCAATAAATGCCTTAAGCCCGATAGAAAGCGTCCAATTTGCAGGATCATTTAAGTAAATTAATGGACCTAAGTAATCACTCCATGCAGCAAGGAAAGTAAGGAGTGCAATGGTAAACAACGCTGGTTTTGATAATGGTAAGATAATCTTCCAATAAATTTTAAATTCAGATGCACCATCTAATTTTGCTGATTCTGTATATTCATTAGGAATCCCTAAAAAGAACTGTCTCAGTAGAAATATGTTAAAAGCGGATCCAAAGAAACTTGGTAATACTAATGGAAGAATCGAATCAACCATTCCTAATTTATTAAATAATACATATAGTGGAATCATAGTAACCTGATAAGGCAAGATCATAGTTGCCATCATTAAAAAGAATAAAAAATTACGCCCCTTAAATTGTAATCTTGAAAAGGCATATGCGACTAATGGAGAAGAAAATAATTGCCCTGCCACTGATAACATACAAATAAGTACCGTATTCCATAGATAGTTAAAGAACGGAATAGATTGCATTGCATCTGTATAACTTGACCAGATGAATTTTTCTGGAAGCCACTGTAATGGAATAGCAAAAATCTCATCTGATGTTTTTAGTGATGTTAACACTAACCATACAAAGGGCGTAAGGAATAATAATCCAACTACTGCTAAAATTAAATGTGGTATAACAGATTTTTTTAGAAAACGATTCTTTCCCTTTTTGTATTTCTTTGGTGTTGGCTTATTGCTTAGCCCTTTGCTTGGTTCAATTTCTTCTAACAATGCCAAATTTGCCATTTATTTGTCACCTCCATAATAAACCCATTTAGCGGATGATTTGAATATAAGAATGGTGAGGATTAATACGATAATAAATAAAATCCATGCCATTGCTGAAGCATATCCCATTTTCAAGAATGAAAATGCATTTTGGTATAGATAAACCGCATAGAATAGCATGGAGTTCTCAGGTCCACCCACTGACTGTGATTGCGTTCCCAATACATGTGCCTGTGCAAAAGTCTGGAACGAACCAATTAACCCAATAATAAGAAGAAAGAGGGTAATCGGTGAAATTGCAGGCAAAGTAATATGCCAGAACTTTTGCCACGAATTTGCTCCATCAATTTCCGCAGCTTCATAAAATGTTTTCGGTACATCCTGAAGTGCTGCAAGGTACATAATTGTATTTGTTCCTGTAGCCCAGAACCCCATGATAATAATTGCTGCTTTTGTCCAGTTAGGATCAAGCAACCAATTTGGCTCAATAAGTCCGATTGCACCAAGAAATTCATTTATCAATCCATACTGTGAATTAAATAACCACATCCATAATAATGAGCTTGCTACAACCGGAACTAGTGTTGGAAGAAAATATATCGTACGGTACAATGATTGTCCCTTTACATTCATATTAAGGATTAGAGCCATTACCAGGCTAAAGGCTAATTGGGGTATTAATCCGAACACAGTAATATAGACGGTATTGTAGAGGGATAAGTAAAATTTATCATCCCCAAACAATTCCTTATAATTTTCAATTCCTACCCATTCTGGTGCGGAAAAAAGATTATAATCTGTAAGACTATAGTAAAATGATGTAATAATTGGATATACTTGAAAGATAAGAAAACCTATTATCCAAGGACTTGCAAATAAAAGCCCAATGATTAACGTGCGTCTCTGTCTATTACGTGGTGATATTTCCTTATATATTTTCCCTTCCATCCTTTCTCCTCCTTCATACAGAAAGAACAAGACAACTAAAGACCAGTACTATAACAAGAATAAATATTAGGGACTTATGTATAATATGTTTTTTTAAAAAAATATAAATATCCTATTATTCTTGGACGCCTTAGCCTAATCTAGCATTAACCCCTACCTAATATGACTTTTCTGGCAGGGGATATACTAGTTATTGTCCTATTTCTTTTATTTGCTACTATTTGGAACTCTCTTTATCGGCTAATGGTTGAATCTTTTCTTTTACATTATCCATTGCTTCCTGCGCAGAGAGATTGCCTCGTAATACTTGTTCGGTTTCTTCATTCAATGCTTGTAAGTATTCATTGATATAGACGCTGTTAGGGAAACCTTTTAAGTTGTCACTTTTTGCAGCTTCATAGAATCCCCACATAATTTTTACATCTTCGTTTTCTGTTAAACGTGGATTATCTAAGGCAGCTTTTACAACAGGAATATTCCCATATTCGATAGCAAAATCGATTTGATTTTCTTCATCAAGTAAAAATTTCATAAATTGCCATGCTTCATCTTTATGTTCTGCATTTTTTGGAACATATAGAGCAGTTGGCGATACCATACCAGAACCTTCTAAATCTGGACGATCTTCCGGATATGGGAATGGTGCAACACCAATTGAACCATCTTCTCCTCTATAATCTCTAAAATTGTTTTCCCAGCCTATTAGCATTGCTAATTTACCAGTAATTAGTGGATCCTGTGGTGTTTCCCATGCACCCATTCCAGAGCGGATTGTATTAATTGCATCTACACCAAATTCGTTATAAAACTCTTTCTGATATGCAATTGCCTGCACATTTTCTTCTCTGTTTGGTGTAACTTCTCCTGTTTCTTCATCATAAAAGTCCCCACCAAACATTATTGGCCAAAATACATTGTCGATCCAAGGGTAATCAGGGATAAATCCTATTTGTGTAAGTTCGCCATTTTCTTCTATTGTTAGAGCCTTTGAATACTCTAATAATTCTTCCATTGTTTTGGGTGGTTCTGTATAGCCGGCATCTGCTAATGCCTGTTTGTTATAAAACAGCTTAGAAGCCATACTCATTGTCATCGGCATTCCGAATTGCTGGCCATCAATACTCATTCTGTTTGTAGCCGCTGGAATTAAACTATCTAAATTAAATCCATCCTCTTCTATGAATGTATTTAATGGCTCCAATGCACCAGCTGCAGCCCATGGACCAACCAAATTCCAGTAGATAAATGCGATATCTGGAGCATTTCCTCCTGAAATAGCAGTTAGTTGTTTTTGATCATCTTGATTTCCTAGAAAATTAACATGTACCTTATCTTGGCTCTCATTGTATTTATCTACTAACATCTCCATGGGACCAGAGTCCTTTTCACCTTGAACGCTCCAGAAATCTAGTTCTATTGTTTCGCCTGATTCATTTGTTCCAGAAGCTCCATTATCTGAACATGCAGCTAATGTAATCGTTGCCAATAATGTTACTAAGAAAACTAACCATTTCTTCATTTTCTAATCCCCCTTATTTAAGTCCAATTATTAAAAAATCACATTTCGAAACTAAATTTAAAACACCACCCCCAGTTCATAGTAAAATGTGAATATCAAAGCTTAATACATCTTGTTCAGTACTGATTTTGCTGTTTTTTCAACTGCAGAAAATGATGAATCCTTTTCTTGCCTATCAATAATCACTGTTAATATATCTAGCAAATGTAACTGTGCAATCTTTGAGGTAAAAGCTCCGCCTTGAAGTGGTGTTTCTTTAGATGCCGCTAGTAAAATAACATCTGCATATTGCGTAATTGGTGATCTGGCATGGTTTGTAATGCAAATAATAAATGCTTTATTCTCTTTAGCAATTTGGATAGCATCTACAACATCCTTTGTGCTTCCAGATGAGGAAATACCTACAACAACATCCTGTTCCCCAACGAGTGACGCTTGCATCGCCATAATATGTGAGTCTGATGAATAGTCAACATTTAAACCCATACGCATGAATCGTATTCTTGCATCATTTGCTGTAGTTCCTGATGAACCGACTCCAAAGAAATACACTTTTTTTGCATTAATGATTGCTGTTACTGCCTTTTGTAAACTTTCATTTTGAAGAAGTTCTAGCGAATCCTTCAACACTTTCGAATTTTGTTGTGTAATCTTTGCTGCAACCTCTTCTATCGTATCAGTTTCTTCAATCTTTCCATGTATTTGTTCATTAGGGTTAGCAAGATTTTGCGCAACCGCAAGTTTAAATTCTTGAAAACCTCTAAATCCAAGCTTTCGACAAAAACGAATTACCGTTGTTTCTCCAACTCCTGCTTTTTCTGAGAGATCTGTAACTGTTGAGTATACGGCTTCTTGGGTGTCAGACATAACGAGTTCTGCTACTTTTTGTTCGGATTTAGTTAATGATTTATATATGCTTGGTATTATCGTAAGTGGGTTTGATTTACCCGCTACTGTGCTCATAGTCTCCCCCTAAAAATATATTTCTTTACCTGTTTCACTAGATTCATAGATTCCACATAATATTTTCATCATCTCAACGCCATCTTCCACTGGGCTGACAACTTCTTTTTCGTTTTGAATACAATTGATAAAACTATTGATTTCATTTTGAAATGCTTGATTAATATCAGATGACAAACTATCAATCTGTGGTGTAACATTTAGAATGGTATTATGTTTTTCAGAAACAATAAGTAATTCTGGTTCTATTTCTGCACCACCCTTATCCCCATACAATTTTACCGAAATTTCATCTTCCTTCGCATGTAGTGTGAAACTAACATCGACTAGTAGTGATGCACCATTTTCAAAACGGATTAATGCATTTGCCATATCCTCCACATTATTTTGATATGGGTTATAATCTGCAGCTTTATAAAAGTCTAGGTTTTTTACGTTAGAACGATTCCCTAATTTTTCATACGTATTCCCACTAATTGATTTAACCTTTGGTCGTCCCATTAAATACCAGCATAAATCAATGACGTGAACACCGATATCAATTAATGGTCCACCACCAGAACGATCCTTATCCGCAAACCAACCACCAGGGTTTCCTAATCGTCTAAGGCAACTGGCTTTCGCATAGTATATTTCTCCTAAGTCACCATGATCGATAAATTGCTTAAGTAAGTTAATATTATTTGTATATCTTCTAACAAATCCTACTTGGAGGATTTTACCTGATTGTTTAACAGCTTTCTCTATTTGTTCCGCTTCTTCAACTGTTTTAGCAAGAGGCTTCTCGCACAGCACATGTTTTCCAGCTTCTAGTGCTGCAATACTGATTTTAGCATGCGTATTGTTCCAAGTACAAATGCTGACGGCATCTATTTCTTCATTACCTAATAGCTCCTTATAATCTGTATACACGAATGTTGCACCATAGTTATCCGCTGTCTTTTGTGCACGTTCTTTGTTTAAATCGCAAATAGCATATATTTCAGCGTGCTCATTTTGTGCATATGACGATAAATGTATATCTGATATGGACCCTGTACCGATAACTCCTATTTTCATTTTCCCCATCCTGTTCATCCTTTATAATATAGTTTAAAAGTGGCAATTCACTCTGTCTAATTCAATTTAATTGTTAGCGCCTTCATTTTATCCACAAAACGTTTTGTTACCACTGTAGGTCTTGTTATTGAAGTTCCAACCACTACCGAATAGGCGCCGAACTTAATCGCTTTTGAAGCGTCTTCTGGTGAATTAATTCTCCCTTCAGCCAAGATAATAATATTTGAATCCGTCGATAACTCCTTGATCAGTTCAAAGTCTGCCTCGATTAATTGCCTACTGTATGGTGTATAGCCTGATAGGGTTGTGGAAACAAAATCACACCCAGCTTCAATTGCGTATTTCCCTTCTGCCGCTGTTGAAACATCACCCATAATTAAGCAGTGACTATTCTTTTTGATGTAAGCAATTAACTCTTCTAAAGAAACGTTGTTAGGACGAATTCTCCTTGTTGCATCAAGGGCTATTACTTCCGTACCGGATTCAATTAGCTCCTGTACTTCTGTTAATGTAGGTGTGATATAGACACCACTATTCTCATACTCTCTTTTAATGATTCCGATTGTTGGAAGGCCTGTCGCTTTACGAATGGCAATAATATCTTCTTTCCCATTGGCTCTTATTGCAACTGCGCCCCCCTCTTTAGCTGCAAGACTCATTTTCGACATTATTGTGGAACCAAATAGGGGTTCACCTGGTGCCGCTTGGCATGACACAATTAGTTGGTTTTTAACCGCTTTCAAGAAATCCATCTTTTTCATCTTGTCACCTAACTTTTTGATTATTTTTCTCTACTTTGCTGTAAATGTAGCTTTCTAATTTTATTGATGTAAGGATTAACTCACTAAAACTCGCATTGGAGGATATTTGCTCCTCTTTTTATTATTTAATTGGATATATCCTCTTTTAATTTATATTATTTACTATTATCTGTCAATAGAAAATTATATAAACATTAGGAATACTTATTTCCCCTCCTATTTACTTGTACAAATAAAAAACTACATCAATTGAAATGTAGTTTCAGTTTGTCTTACTATTCGGATCGCCTACACATAATTAATCCCTTCCAACCTTGGCAACAGCAGAGGAAACACGCCATCTAGAATCATTTACAAATCCAAACAACAATTCCACTAACTCACTATTAGATAATGTCTTCGCCAAATTTTAGCAAGACATTATAAACACCCCCCTTATAATGGACAATAGGATATACGTCATAATGTTTGTAGGGTGTTGTACACTGTCACTCCCCGAATCTTGTCAAATTACAGGGTTAATCCAACTAATACAATCAAAAAATTTTACTATTATAATTTTACACGCTATTATTATAAATGCTGCATATATATACATCGAAAATAGGGGACAATGCAAATGAAATACATAAAGAAATTCATACCTATTTTATTTATTCTTTCATTAGTATTAGCTGCTTGTAGCACAGCAAATGAAAGCAAAGAATCGACAACCGATTCAAACAAAAATCCGGACGCAACTACCGAGGAAAAAGTGGTTCGACTAAGTGCTGCTGGAGAAATCCCAGGACTTGATCCCACTTTAGCTGATAATGATTTTAGCTTCAACGTAATCAATCAAGTATTCGAGGGATTGTATCGCTTGGATAAAAATGGTGAACCACAATTAGCGCTGGCAGCGGAAGAGCCGGAAGTTACGGAAGATGGGAAGGTTCTTACCTTCAAATTAAGGGACGATGCTTTATGGTCGGATGGTTCACCCGTTACTGCATATGACTTTGAATATTCGTGGAAAAAGGTTGTTGACCCAGACACAGGGGCAGCTTACGGACCACAGCTGGAAGAAATTGTTACAAATGCAACGGAGATTCTAGTAGGCGAAATGTCCGTTGACGAGCTAGGGGTGGAAGCACTTGATGACAAAACCCTTAAAGTAACGCTTGAGAGTCCTGTGCCGTTTTTCAAAGAATTATTAACAACAGCGACATTTATGCCGCAAAAACAGGAATTTGTGGAGGCACAAGGGGATCAATATGCGACAGATAGTGAACATACCCTATTTAATGGGCCATTCGTTTTATCAGATTGGACTAGTACAGACCTTTCATGGAATTATGAAAAAAATGATCAATACTGGGATAAAGAAGCAGTAAATGTCGATCGAATTGAAGTCAATGTAGTAAAAGATACCGAAACTGCAGTAAATCTTTATTTGAGTGGACAGCTTGACCGTGTCGAATTAACGAGTGATAATGTACAGCAATTCCAAGGGGAAGATGAATTTGCGACAACATTAACAGGAGCAGTAACCTATTTAAAAATGAACCAAGGAAAAGATGGCGAAACAACAGACCTTGCGAATTTAAATATCCGAAAAGCATTAAATATGGTGATTGATAAGCAAGTAATCGTTGATGAATTATTAAATGACGGATCGATTGTCGCAAATGCAAATGTGCCAAAGGGATTGGCTGAAAATCCAGAAACTGGCGAGGACTTCCGTGCTGAAAATGGGAATCTTACAGAATATAATCCAGAAAAAGGAATAGCGCACTGGGAAAAAGGTCTAGATGAATTAGGCAGGACTGAGCTTGAATTCGAGTTAATTAGCAGTGATTCCTCTGCATCTAAACAACTAGCAGAAAATCTAAAATACCAAATGGAATCCAATCTTCCTGGTTTGACAATAAATATAAGAAATTTATCGCCTAAAGCGAGCATTGCCGCAAATGTTGGCCAGGATTACGAACTGATTATTACTGGCTGGGGTGGAGATTATCAGGATCCGCTAACCTATTTGAATCTTTTTATCACAGATAGCCCTGGAAATCATACCGGATATTCCGATTCAGAATACGATAAGCTTGTACTCGGTTCGAAATCGGATTTAACCTACCATCCAGAAGAACGCTGGCAAGCACTTTTAAAAGCAGAAAGAATGCTTATTGAAGAAAATGCGGTACTTATCCCGCTATATCAAAAAGGTGTTTCATATATGCAAAAGGATAATATAAATGATTTCATTACCTATCCAGTTAGTTCAGATAACTATAAATGGATTGATATTGTAGAATAGATTGACCCACTTTACGGAGTGTCTGCATAAGAAGGACGTGCAGGCACTTCTTTTGGTTGGACAAATTATATGGTGGGACTATTTTTATCTCCGAGTGATTGGCACATGATTGGAGTACTTAATTCAATTTTTGAGCTTTCGGCACTTGGCCAAAGGACTTAATTCAATTTTCGAGCTCCCAGACTTCTAGTCAGATTTCCCCCAGCAAATCTTCCCCCTCACACAACCCCAACACTCTTCAACATAGACCACAATGGTGCTTCCAACCCATTTGCCATTTTCATAAAACCATAATCATTTGGATGCACGCCATCAACTGTGCCTTCATGCCAGCGCATGCCTAGTAATTTTGATCCGTCAACAAACACAATATGACTATCACCGTTTTGCTTAAATTGGTCTACTACCTTTTTTGAATGATTTCTGCGTCTCATTGTTTCTAGATTTTGCTCTGGAAGAATATCCAGTGCATGTGGAATCCGCGACATTACCATTATCGGAACGAGGGGATGCTGCTCACGATAAATCTCAATGAAAGAAACCAATGTTTTTTCGTATTCATCCGGAGTTACATTCGCCTCGTAGTCAATCACCAGACATGCTGGATTTTCGATGTCCCTAATTGTAAGTGCAACTTCCCGCTCACCTTTGCCACTACCGGAGAATCCCAGATTAATGAATTCAAGTTGAAATCTCCTGCTTAGAATATTCGTATAGGACATGCCTGGTCGACTGGCACTGCCGCCCTGTGTGATTGATGTACCATAAAATAGTGCGCGTTTATTTGAAATATAGGAAGTTGGCGCTTCAATAATAGCATCTGGTTCAATTCCAATAAGCAGCTCTTCAATGCCTTGATATAATGGGAGATTGATTGTCACTTCCCTAAGCTCGCTGGACGTGCTTGTAAAATCCCATAGCATTGCTTCATAGGTTTTCTCGTGAATAGGCGGGATCGCCGTTGCAAGATAATGCTGCTTTCCCGGCTCGCCAATGTAAATGTCAAATCCAGACTGTCCCGTTGCAGCCATATGCCCGATGTCAGCTACACCAGAAAGCCTAGTCTTCAGCAAAAGCTTCGTTGAATCTGTTTTAAAGCGAATCTGTCCACCAGATGTACAGTTAGCCAATTCATCTACACATATAGGAAGTTCCATAACACTGTGTTTAGGCATGCGCCGATACTCTTTTTCCTTGTCGAACCATGCAAAGCCATTCACTTTAAATGGATCATTTTTTGGGTCATGCCATTCGATTGGATCCACTTGTTGCTCCTGGATGTTTAACACATGCTCCATACTATAATTATTCCAGTTGTAGTTAGGATTTTCCATATTACCCCTCCTTATTATCATTTGGTCATTGTAGAAAAACCGCTCACTTTTGAGTTAAATTAATAATAGCAATTAATTGTTAACAAAATATTGATTTAAAGTTATTTTTTATAAATAATTCTAATAAGTTACTAGGAATTTTAACTGAAGGCAAAAAACGCAGGCCCCACCACGGGAACTGCGTTTTTCTTCGGTAGTTATGAAAGTATAACGACTTTCTTACTACATAAGTGCAACTAAGACTGTCACCGAAAGGCTTGGTGACACCCAAGTTTTCTAATATTAATTTTTACAATGCTTCTTCCCAAATGTCTTCTGCCCATTCAGGATTATCGATAAATGGATTACGGTTTCCTTGTATATCTTGAATTTTGTTATTACGATTTATTTCCCATTCATTGACAGGATCCTGTTCATGCCATTTCAGCAGGACAGAAATTTTACCATGGAATGGATTGCTACCATTATTCACACGATCATTTAATTCTAAATCTACTTTGTCGCCTGCTTCATAGCGCACTGCCATGTAAAATAACATTCTAGCGATATCGCCTTTTACTTCATTTGGTGGCTCAAAGGAATCGCCATCACGTTTACATTCCGCACAATTTTTTACACTAGATCCACCGTTATCGAAATCGAGGTTTCCTCTAGAGCTGTTTACTTGTACATCAGATGGTCGCAAGTGATGGATGTCTGTGCCTGGTCCATTACTTGTGCCAAAGTTTCCATGGGATTTAGCCCAAGTATGCTCACGATTCCAGTCACCAACCATGCCACCATTTCGATCCTTAGAACGTGATTCACCAGAATAAAGCAAGATCACATTATTCGGATTATTCGGGTCTTCATCTGTTACTTTCAGTGCATCCCATACTTCACTATAAGAAAGCTGGTGATGGTCATCGATGATTTCATGTAAAGAATCCTTTAATGCATCTCCTTTTTTACCAATCGCACTCGCATAATAATCTGCTTGCGGTACATCTACTTCAACCGCTTCAACGGTTACACTGAACGTTTCTGTAATACTTTCTGTTCCATCTGTAGCAGTAACAGCTACGATATGACTTCCTTCATCAAGCTTAAGCGTAAGGGTTGCTGTAGCTGAGTCGATTTCTCCCTTTGTAGAAGTAAAAGATAATTTATCGCCATCAGCGTCAGAAAAATAATCCGCTAATTTGAACGCAATACTCTCTCCCACATTCACCTTTTGATTTGAAAAAGGCTTTGTTAATGTTGGTGGATTATTTACTGGTGCTTCAGGTACCTCTTCAATTGAGTCGATAAATCTAATGCCATCTGGGTTTGCACCTTTCTGGTAGTCAAACTTCTGGACGTTTTCTGCTCCTCTTATTTGTGAAACGTTTTTGCCTTCAATAATAACCTCAGACATTTCCGTTCCTTTGAAATCAATAATCGCTCCTGCTTTTTTAGGTTTAATCGTCACCGTTTTATTCTTAAATCCATCACCATAAAATTCGGCGTACTCACCAGTAAAGACGATTCCATTCTTAACATTTGCTTTTTCGCCAAGTGTGATGGCAATGCTCTTATTATTAATGTTCAATTTTCCTGTATTGATGTTGCCATAATCTTGTGTTTCTTCTGGTACAATCTCAGATATAATTGGCTTTCCATTAGAGCCTATGAAAATAATATCATCTTGGTTGGCACCCTTTTTATATTCTATCTTTTCGATGTTTTCAGCGCCTCGTATTTCCGCAACATTTTTCCCTTCAATCGTTACCACTTTCATTTCCGTTCCTTTAAAGTCAAGAATCGCTCCGGCCTTTTTAGGATTGATGATTACTTCCGTCTGCTTGAATCCATCCCCATGGAATTCTGCGTATTCGCCGGTAAATGTAATTCCTTTTTTAATTTTGGAATTTGAATCAAGGTTAATTGAGATGCTCTTATCGTGAAGCGTTAATTCTTTTGCTTCTAAATTTGTAAAATCATATTCTTTCTCAGGTTTAATCGATGTAGGATCCTCTGGATTTTCTGGCTCTCCCGGTTCTTCAGGGTTCTCACCGTTTTCTGCTGCTAAATCAAGTTTAACCATTACTGGATCATGGTCACTTGCACGCCCTGCCATATCAGTAAAATCTGCATTAATATGAAGGATATCGATTTCGGTTGCTTCTACTAAATTATTCGAGACTAAAATATGGTCGAGTACCTGTGAATTTCCTTGGAAAAGATACGTATAACGATCCCCGTCTTCAACCTTGTTGATCATATTTGTCATATGTTCGCCTTCATGGATTTTCAATGCATCTGTAAACTGATAATCATTGAAATCTCCAACAGATACGATATTTGCTTCTGGACTTTGTGTTTTAATATCTGTTACAAAATCACTGACAATCGCAGCGATTTTCTTACGTTGCACTTCACTGTCATAAACAGGTGGCTGTGTAGAACCAAATAATGGAGTGTCTCCTGTTTTTGAATTCCAATGATTAGCAATGACGATAACACTTTCACCTTGGAAATCAAATTGTGCTGCTAAAGGCTTACGACTACTATTAAACGCTTCATTTGTTGGATCAATTCGACCAGGATTATGCGTTAATTTACCATTTTCATAGCCAACTGCTGTTGTTGCGTCACCTGCTGGCATACCTTCCGTTAAAGCAACACGTTCTGGGTTGTACAAGAAACCGACACGAATATTAGCATTTGGTGCACCACCATCCGCATTATTCACCGGATCAATATTGGCATATTCGTATCGGACACCACCTGCATCAACGATTGCTTGAATTAAACGCTCATAGCTTTCATTTGCTGCTGAATCCCCTGCATCCTGTCCATTATTATCCTGAACCTCTGTTACACCAATAATATCTGGGCTTTGCATGTCTTTCGCAAATGCTCTTGCTAATTTTCTTGCTTTATCAACTGAAGAAGATGATTTATTATTTGAGAAGTTTTCCAAATTATAAGATGCTACCGTTAACTTGTCCTCTTCCTTTTCAATTGTTGTAGTTTCTGGTGTTGCTTCCCCTTTTACAAACTTAGCTTGCATATCTTCTAAATCAGCATAAATTTTATAGTTTTGGAAGCCATAATTCACAACACCAGTAATTGGTCCTGTAAATCTATCGCCAGTTGCTACCTCAAAATTACGTGCTTGATTATTATCGTATAGTTTGAATTGGATACGATCTGGATTCGCTGTTTCTTCCGTTAGCTTCACACCGCCATGAAGTGTATTGGTTTCTCTATTTTCAAGAACCGTGATTAAATCACCATGCTCCTGTGGTGCAACTGCTTTCACAGTGCCAACCTCAACGAGCATTCCTTCAAGGCTTTCCCAGAAATCAATCGCATCTTCTTCCGGATCAAAGGCCGCGAAGCTATCATTGTCGATCACTTCAGTTGGAAGATTATTTTCATCAATTATGATTGGTGTTGGAAGTGCTACATTTTGTTTCACAGTTTCCACGATTCCACCACGATCGTCTCTTGCGTTAATTTGTGTAACCGTTAAGTCTGTATCTTGTTTTGTATCGTTATAGCCATCGATATGAAACTCATCAACCGATCCTGTTACACTTACCAAATCGCCGACTTTTACATTTGCAGCTTTATTTCCCGTATAAACGACCAGACCTTCTGATGTATTTGGGTTGTTGTCTGCTAAATTATCTGGTGTTTGGAAATGGAAATAGTTCCCGCTACCGATTTTATAAATATACGTAACCACACCTTGGATATCATTAACAAATGTACCCTTTAATGGTGACTCATGCGATTCCCCTTGAATATCATGGATTTGCATGCCTGCTTCTTGGTCGAAAACGTTGTAAGCGAATGTAGTGACATTACTTGCTGTCAGCCCATCTTTTACTGCAATTGCTTTAATTATTGTATCTTGCCCAATCACGATAGCTTTCTCATATACTTCACTAGACTCTGTTGGCTCATCACCATTCGTAGTGTAGTAAATCGTTGCACCATCTGTTCTTGTTGATAATGTTACTTCTGTTCCTGTTGGTACTGTTCCAGCACCAGGCGTTGCGGCTACTGCTTGAACCGCTGATCGATCAGCAACGATATCTGCTGCATTTCGCGGAATGATTTGGAATGCGCCATTGAATTCTTGCACAATCCCAGTAATCGAATCATAAGTATTCCTTACTTCTAACCCGAGTGCACCTGTTTCATCCCGTACGATAAATTCCGTTCCATCCGTAGCAGTAAAATTCGCCCAACCGTTACCTTCCTGAACATCTGCAATCGAAACATCATTTACATTTGCCAGCTCCGATTCGTTTTCTTCATTAAGCTGTTGGCCAGTTAATACGATAGCATTTGGAACACCTACCTGTGACACTTTCTTGTCAACGGTTGCATTTTGTAATTGTAATAATCCATTAAATGCGCTAAGTGAACCTGAAACCGTGATTTCATCCCCGATTTCTACATCTAATGCGCTCGGATAAATGGCAAGTGCTGCCGTTTTATCTTGAAAATGAATCGTGTTTTTCAATTTTGCAGTGACAATCCCTTTCACCTTAACAGCTCCAGTTGCTTGTGCACGTGCATCTGCAATGGAAATCACATCTTCTGGATTACCTGGTTCTTCTGGCAGATTACCATCCATTGTGTGGGTTCCTAGATTTGATGCGTCATCCATTGGAAACGCAGTCCATTCGATTGCTGGATCAAATGCATCATCAATGATCTTGTCACCTGTTGTGATATCACTGTTTCTTACTAATGTAACATCCTTTAGGTTCTCAATTCGTTTCCCTACTTGGCCAATCGAATCAATCACTTTCCCTGCTTTTTTCAGTACAATGGCGTCGTCACCATTGAAATTAATGACCGTCATATTTGCTAAATTGCCCTTTGCTTTTATCTCGTTATTTGCTTGATTATGGTATAAAACATACGTTTTCCCATCTGCCAATGTACTTGTTAAATTTACTTTTTGACTCGCTGTAGTCGCCCCATTTGCATAAAGCTCCAGCGTGTATTCACTTAAATTCATTGTCTGACCGGTACCATTATAAAGCTCGATTGCTTTATTAAAACTGCTGCCCTCAATGTATTCGGAAATAATTAAGTCCGAAGCATTTGCAGGTTCTGCACTTGCGGCCATCGGCAATGCTGGTAGCAATAAATTAATCACAAGCGTAATTGCCAACAAGGAACTCAGTCTCTTTCTCCATTTACCTTTACTCATGTTAAGTAAGCTCTCCTTTTAGGGTTAGACCCATTCATTTTCTAGTATTCTATCAATTCGAGTTAAGTATAAGTTTCATTAAATCCTCTGTCAATTTCCCATATTATCAATAGTTTGGAAGTTTCATTACTTTAGAACTAATTCATTTGAACTAATAATCTTCTGTAAGAATTTTTGTGCAAATTGCTATTTATTATTCATTTCCAGCAAACTTTTCATTAATTTGTCAGCTTTTAAGACTATCATTTGATTAATGAACTTCAGATGACTATATAGACTTTATACCTATTCGATTGTAAATTTTGTAAATTTAGGTTTATATTTATGTTAATAAAACTTTACGATAATCACAGGTGAATGCTCGTGCAGGTTGGAAATTATCGAGAGTGTTGATTAAGATTCAGACCCTTTCTGCATTGATAACAAAAGAAAATAGAATAGATCACGCTCTTTATTATAAAATGGTAGTATGATGATAATGGATGAAAGGAAAGGTGAGATAAAGTTGATTGAAGTTTATACTGATGGTGCATCGAATAGCAATTTAGGACTTAGTGGTGCAGGTGTCTATATTAAAGCAAATGGACAAAATTACGAATATACATTTCCTTTGAAAGTATTATCTAATCACGAAGCAGAATTTCATGCGGTGATTAAAGCACTTGAAATATGTCAGAAGAAGTTCCCAAATGAGGTTGTATCGTTGCGTTCCGATTCACAAGTAGTAGTCGATGTTATTGATAAAGATTTCACTAAAAACAAAACATTTCTCCCCTTATTAGAAGTAATAAGGGGAGAAATCAGTCATTTTCCATATTTCTTTATCAAATGGATTCCTGAAAGCAATAATAAAAATGCGGACCGTTTGGCGAAAAAAGCAATACATATGCAAAGATAATATTTGTTAATCGATGCTGGAGCACCTTTTATCAGCCAGCACGCTTAAACTTTTCCCAGTATAATCTTAGCCGGTATACTCACTCCTTTACCTGCATGCTTAATACACGAGGGTCTGGCAAGCATTCGATATAACCAGTCTAGATTTAGCTTCACCCATTGGTCTAGGACACGTTTCATTTTACCCGCTAGTATATCAAACCTCTCGCCAACACCGATAAATAACCCTTTCTTGCGGCTGGCAGATGTATTAGCAATCCACTGCTCCTGTTCATTTCCGTTCAAAGATACGAATACAATATCAGCATCTGACCTCCGCACATTTTCCGCAATAAGTGTATCCGTAAGTTCAAATGCACAGTGATGATATCCTACGATGATTAGTTTTGGAAACTGCCTTTCTATTTCCAAAACCAGCTTTTCATTAATATAATCTTTTCCACAAAAAAAAAGCAGCTAAGCCCCTTAACTTCTGCAAATTGATGCAAATCTATCATTAATGCTTCACTATCTAGTAGTTCCTGAAATGCTTGTTTTCGATTCTTCACCGCCAACATTAGACCACTGCTTGCTGGAAGCACATAGTCCGCTTACTCGACTATCGCCTTATACATTTGATTTTCCGTCGTTTCAATCAATAGTCTTAAATTTGCTAGAAAAACCATACACTTTTGCTGCCGATTCAATCTCGGAAAAAGATGATAATGTAGCAGATTCTTTTTGCTTAAATTACTAATATTAATTGATGCAACTGTTATTTCATTCTCCATTTATTAACATCCTTTAACTTTCATGAATTTATATATTTACTAATAATATAACAAATGAAGCAGCAATATGTGGTATTATTTAATAAATGCTGCGCTATTTGGAGGAAATAGACTACGATGAAGATTATTACGTATGGCACTTTTGATTTGATTCACGCTGGCCATATTCATCTGTTAAATCGGGCCAAAGCGATGGGTGACCATCTGACGGTAGGAATTTCTACCGATAAATTTAATCAGGAAAAAAGGAAGCAGGCATATCATTCTTTTGAACATCGTAAACTAATCTTAGAATCAATTCGATATGTCGACTTTGTAATCCCCGAAAATACTTGGGAACAAAAGGTCGACGATATCAAAAAATACAATATCGATGTTTTTGTAATGGGTGACGACTGGAAAGGTAAATTTGATTATTTACAAGATTATTGTGATGTTGTCTATTTGCCCAGAACGAATGGGATATCCAGTTCAACGATAAAGCAAAATGCCTTTGGGAAAAAACCATATGACTTATAAAATGATGCAAATTACTTACTTTTTACTTATTATAGTAATCTATTCTTAATGTCACTCATTTATAATAATAATGTCATAGATTGTCATTGCAATTGAATGAAGTAAAATTTATAATTATTAGGATGGAAATTTTACGGAGTTAAAGGAGAAATACGATGGGTCGTATATTAGTACGTAAAACAAAAAAGAAAAAGAGATTACGTCGTATTTTATTTATCGTAATCCTTATGTTTCTAGTATTAGTAGGATTTGGTGGATATGTTGCGATTCAAACGCTGCAGGCCGCAAGTGAATCTTACAATGATTTAGGTAGAGAAAAATCAGACCTTCGTGATGAGGTTGTTTCAATAAGTAATGATCCGGTATCTATTCTGCTAATGGGAGTAGAGGATTATTCTACAAATGGTGATAATGGTCGTACAGATACTTTAATGGTAGCTACATTTAATCCCGATGATGAAAGACTGAAGCTTTTAAGTATACCAAGGGATACATTAGTTGAGATTGTTGGTAAAGAATACCAAGATAAAATCACACATGCACATGCCTTCGGTGGAAAGAAAATGACAATTGATACTGTCGAGAACTTTTTAGATATTCCTATTGATTATTATGCTACCGTTAATTTTGACGCATTTAAAAATGTCATTGATATTTTCGGCGGTGTTACAGTTGATGTTCCATTTGATTTCGAGCAAAACAGTGATGATCGTAAAGCTGAGAAACTGCAATTCTATGAAGGTGAAATGGATTTAGATGGCAGATACGCTTTAGCATATGCACGAATGCGATACCAGGATCCACGTGGAGATATTGGTAGAAATGAAAGACAACAACAAGTAATTGAAGCACTTATTGGTAAGGCTTTATCGGTTGGTACAATAACTAAAATTGATGACTTAGCGAAAGAAGTAGGCAACAATGTCGAAACAAATATGCGGATAAGTGAAGTACTCGCTTTTGCAAAACAGTATTCCAATTTTAGTACAAGTAAAATTGATAAATTAAAATTGGAAACATATGAGGAAAGAATTAATGGTGGAAGTTATCAGATAGCGGATGAAGCTTCACTGGATGAAGTCAGGGCAGCACTGAAAGACCACTTGGAGATTGTATCAACGAATAATAATGATCGACTTTATGAAGCTTCTGCATATAAGGATAATAATTAATTGATAAAAAACAGGATTCTCAATCTAAGAGATTCCTGTTTTTTTATCTATATTAATACCTTGACAATGTTTGCTGCAATATTGTAGGGATTACTGTTGTTCCCCCAACAATCGTGAAATCACTGATTTTATTTTTCGTAATAAAGGTGTCAACAGGTTTTGGAATAATTTTACCTACTAATAATAAACCTTTACCTTCTTTCGCTGCTAATGCAGCACTTGAGAGTGCATCAGGGAATTCCAGTCCAGTAGTAATATAATAATGCTTGTTTTTCAGATTAAAATATTCTGCAATTTTCACTGCTGTTTCATAACGGTCTTGTCCGGATATTCTCACAGGATTTGGAAGCTGCTTAAATACATTATCACTAATCGCTAAATTACCGCCAATTGCTAATGTATTTGTTATTTTTAAATCCTTTAATGCCTGTTTCGTTTGTTCAGGCAGCTTATTATTTTGTGTCAGCAGAATCGGCATTCCCTGCTGAGATGCATAAGATGCAACCGACAATGCATCCGGGAAATCATAGCCATCGACTATTACTGCTTTCCGCACACCACTATTCACTTCTTTTGCAATAGCTACTGCTGTATCTATACGGGAACCTCCACCGATTCGTTTTACCTTTGGAACTAATTTTCTCATTTCATTTTCAACTGATTTACTTACCGCCAGCTCGCCGCCGAGAATATAAATATTAGTTGCTTTTAATCGCTGGATTTCCTTTTTCGTTACATCTGTAAATTGATTAGATTGTGTTAGCAATAAAGGAGAATTATACTTCTTCGCCAATGTAACACCAGCAAGTGCATCTGCATAGTCATCACCACGGGCGACAACAACAGAATTCGCAGTTTTCCAACCATCCTGACTGATTGCTACTGCAGTATCATACCGGCTGTGACCAGAAATTCTTTGGACACTCATTTCGTTATACTTAGAGGTTACTAAATTAACAAAGTCATTCCATTTATAGCCATATCTTGCAAAATATCCGTGTGGGTCGACATGGTTTGTTCCACCAAGATGCGTGGAAACGGCTTTATGCGACCATAATGTGCCTTTTCCTGTGTTTTCAGCGTCTGTAACACCAAGATTATAATCAAATAATACTTTAGCTATATAATAAGCATAGTTATTAATAGAGCGGGCAAATTGATCAAAACTGTGAACTCTTACAAGTTCGACATGGACAAATCGATCATTAGCAATAGGTCCTGCTCCCCATGCCCCATAATCTGTTGGATGTGTTTCAATAATATGATTATGATCGATAAATGCATGAACAAAAGCCCTTTTATAATTTCCCTTCATATAATTAATTTCACCATTAATAGTAGATTTATCATTGGCTGTTTCATGCGCAACTACACCTTCAACCGCACCATATCCACTCCGATAAGGAAATTTCGGCAGATGATTAATATGGTTATAATCAATATTAACTGGCTTCATATTCTTGATATAGTTGTTCACATCTGGATAGGAAGCATTTAAAGTAGCGGCTGGTTCTTCTTCCGCTTCGGGATGACTGTCATCAAAAACGCCATCACGCCAGGCCTCTGGTACATATTGTAATTCCTCTTCACTAAACTTACTGATGTCTATTCCATAAACCTCTGTACCAATCTTGATTCCGAATTCATTGTATTCGTCTTCCAGAGCTTCCTTCGTGTTCTCTACTTCTGATTGCTCATTATGTTCCGTACTTTCTGCAGCAGCTGGTGATTGTAAAAAGATGATTTGCATGATAAGTGCCAGCGCCACTGCTAAGCTTATTTTCTTCATTTTTACCTCCTATGATATGTTGTCTGAGCATTTTTCTAAATCTATTCCTCTAGCTGGCATCTAATATTATGTCGAATTTTAGCATTATTTAAGGAATTATTGTAACATTCGTAGATTCTTAGATTTATACTATTAATAATAGCAAAGATTTGTCTTATTGTTAATATGCAGGGAAATGTTTTAATAGCTTGCTAGAAATAATGCGATAAAGTGGATTAAATATACCGTAATAAATACATAGGAAGATTTTCCGTTTACAAAATTGATCATCTTATAGTACAATGAAAGAGCATTTTATGCATTTCGCTTAATCTTGCTTTTAAGAACGGGGGACCCAATAATTACTGCGGTATTTCCGCGTGGAGTGAATCCTTCTACGGATGGGCTTACTGTTTCCCACAGCCCTAACCCGAAAGCTAACCTCGTCAGCGTTTAATGGAAACAAATGAATATCTGAATTAGTGCTAATTGACACTACCCGTGTCTTTTTTTATTGGATAGGAAAGTATAAAAAATACCCTATCTAATTCTTATGACAAGTGCAGCCACGTTCAGCTCCCAGCTACTAGCGCGACTTCCCTCACCTCCGTACGATAAAGAAGACTTGCCGATTGTTGAAAACAGAGGATTAGTCGCACTTATCCCTTGTGGTGAAAGTCAACATTGACTCCTGTTGTTAAGGAAGGCCGACTAAAGCCTGGCTTCGCCAACGTCGGCATACCCCTAAAATGCAGGGGTATGTTTCCTTTATCTCAAAGGGCAAGGAAAAGTTCGACTAAGATCGCCACTTCCTGGGACTGGGATTACTCGCCCCATCGAAAACCTTTGTGGCAACGTCGAACCACCCCACGTCTTGTGGGGCGCAGTCCGTACTTCGCTAAACGGGCGCTTCCGCTATTGTGTTTGTCAATTCTCGTTTTTATTCAAATCATCTTTGTTTCCCTTGCCTAGGCACATATAAAACTAACAAGAAGGTAGGGTAATTGATGAAAAAGTTTAGATTTAGTTTAGCTAATCAAATTTTCATTGGTCTGATTTTAGGTGTTATTATTGGTGGTATTTTCTACGGA
The DNA here is from genome assembly GCF_003369575.1 of Oceanobacillus arenosus. Lineage (GTDB taxonomy): Bacteria > Bacillota > Bacilli > Bacillales > Amphibacillaceae > Oceanobacillus > Oceanobacillus arenosus. Next base: position 101,177 of record NZ_PIOC01000001.1, read on the forward strand.
AGTGAAACGGCGCAAGGTTTCTTACAGCCATTCGGTGATCTGTTTCTCCGTTTAATTAAAATGATTGTTGTTCCTATTGTACTTTCAAGTATTATCGTCGCAATTGCCGGGGTTGGAGATTTAAAATCTGTTGGTAAACTTGGCGGTAAATCATTAACATATTTTATTGGTATGACATTGGTTGCAATTGCAGTTGGTCTAATAGCTGGGAATGTATTTCAGCCTGGCGCTGGAATAAATATGGACAGCCTGGAAAAAGGTGATATTTCCAGTTATGTCGAAACAAATGAGGATCAAGACGGCAAGTCTATCGCGGATACACTCTTGCATATTGTTCCTACAAATCCATTACAAGCGATGGTTGAAGGCGACATGCTGGCAGTTATCTTCTTTGCAGTTGTATTTGGTCTTGGTATTGCTGCAATTGGCGAGAAGGGAAAACCCGTACTCAGGTTCTTCGAAGGTATGGCAAATGCCATGTTCTATGTTACAAATCTATTTATGAGGTATGCACCAATTGGTGTATTTGCTTTAATTGGTGTAACGATTTCTAAATATGGATTCACTTCACTGATTCCATTAGGTAAGTTAGCCCTTACTGTATATGGAACGATGTTTTTCTTTGTTATCGTCGTTTTAGGCTTGATGGCTAAAATCGTTGGATTTAATATCTTTAAATTATTGAACATGATTAAAGAAGAATTAATTTTGGCATTTTCAACTTCAAGTTCAGAAACAGTGCTTCCAAGAATTATGGACAAGATGGAGCAAGCAGGAGCACCTAAACACATTGCTACTTTTGTTATTCCAACGGGTTATTCCTTTAACCTGGATGGATCTGTTTTATATCAAGCAATTGCATCGTTATTTATTGCCCAAATGTTTGATATCCATCTAAGCATTGGACAGCAAATTTTACTAATGTTAGTTTTGATGGTGACATCTAAAGGAATGGCCGGTGTACCTGGTGTATCCTTTGTTGTATTGCTGGCTACATTCAGTACGATCGGCTTGCCTGCTGAAGGATTAGCGTTTATAGCTGGAATCGACCGTATTCTTGATATGGGGCGTACAGCAGTTAATGTGGTAGGAAACTCATTGGCAGCAATTGTTGTTGCTAAATGGGAAGGTCAATTTAATCCTCCTGCTGAAGATGAAATAGTAGAACAAGCGATATAAAATGAAAAAGACTCTAGAGCAATCTAGAGTCTTTTTACAATACAAACCCAAACCATTTCTATTAATCTACTAATTTTTTAAGTTCATTTAGAATCTTGTCACTTACAGCTAGAGGTCCACCAATTACTTTAACCCAATCAATGTCGTTTTCTGTAATAAATGTGCCTACCCCTTCAGATACAGAATTTCTCACAAGAAGAACTCCTGTATTATCTTTAGCTGCTCTTGCTGCAACTGTTAATGCATCTGGGAAGTCAGCACCAGTTGTAACATAGTATTTCGTGGAATCTACATCAAAGTATTCTGCAACCGCTACAGCTGTATCTTCACGAGAATGTCCACTAATTCTTTCCGGATTTGGAACAAGTTTTGCTACTTTTTCAGAAATTGCTACAGGTCCACCAATTACTAGTGTTTCATCTACATACAAGTCTTTTAGTAATTGTTTAGTTGCATCTGGAAGCTTATCTGTTTGTGTTAATAGAATTGGGATTCCCGCTTCTGCTGCATATGAAGCAACAGATAATGCGTCAGGGAAGTTGTATCCATTAACAAGTACCGCTTGTTCACTTGATCCTTCTTCCACGACTTCATTCGCAATTTCAATTGCAGTATCGACACGTGAATGACCAGCTAAACGAATAACTTCAAGTCCTTGCTTCGTTAATGCTGCTTCGACATCAGCGCTGATTGCTACTTCGCCGCCAAGCAAGTACACAGTAGTTGCACCTAAACGTTCAATCTCTGCCTTCGTTACTTCTGTATATTTCGTTGGTTGTGTTAATAATAACGGTGCATCGTATTTTTCAGCCAACGGAATACCCGCAAGTGCATCTGCAAAGTCGTTTCCTTGTGCCAAAACAACAGTATCTGCAGAAGCCCAACCGTCCTTACTCACTGCTACTGCTGTTTTATAACGATCAGGTCCTGAGATACGTGAAACTGCTTGATCTTCAGCAGATGTTGCACGATAAATGCTTACTTCTTTCGTTGTTGTGTTGCCTGCTACATCCACTACTTCTAAATTAAATACGTTTTCACCTGGTTCAAGTGATACTTCTGTTGTTACTTCTTTACTAATTGCCTTCATCTTATCACCAGACATCTGTTGCGCAAATTCTTCATTGCCATCCACAGTATAAATTAACTCATCAAAGTTATCTGTAAGCTGTGCAACGAGCTTCGCTGATGTTGTTTTGTGATCTACAAAACTTGGTGATTTCACCTTGATTCCAGGTGCTGTTGTATCAACGAAGAACAATCTGCTATTTGATAGTGATGTTTCATTGCCTTTCTCATCTTTAGCATAAATGTGCAATGGGTGGTCCCCATCTTCAAATTCAACAAAGGTGTCAAAGAAGTAAACTCCTTTATCAAACTTTTCTAATTCTACTGGTTCTCCCTCTACAGTAAAGTCAACAATTTTAGAATCTGCTGTAACAGTACCAAATACTTCGATTTCACTAGTATTATAGATTCCAAATGTTTCAGGAGAATAAACTTCAACTACTGGTTTATTAGGATTAAGTTGTTCTTGTACTTCTATTTCTTTACTATTACCAGCATTGTCAACTGCTACTAGAGTCACACCATCTTTTGGTCCAATCTTTTTGGTAAACGTATATTCTTTGGCAGTAGCTGGTAAAATTTCATGGCTCTTTCCATTTAACACTACTTCTACATAAGACACTCCAGAACGATCATCAGAAGAACTAAATGTTACTTTATTTCCCTCCAGATTAGCGTTAAGTTTAGGTGCCACTGTATCAACAATTACAGGTACTTGAAGCTTCTGTGCTTCTTTTCCTTTATAGTCAATTGTCGCAGCAATTTCAAGATAATATTGTCCATCAGCAACTACTTTATTCTTAACCGTACCATCCCAGAAAACATTTGGGTTTAGTCTGTATGGTGAGTCAAGACCGCCATCAAAGTAATTTTTTCTAATATCACTCTCTGATTTGATTTTACGTAAAGATTTTTTATCTTTATCTAATACACTGTATTCCACTGTTTTCGCATTTCGCAAAAATGATAGCAGTGGAATAATTTCGTCATTGGCACTATCACCATTTGGCGAAATTGCAATATTTGCTGTTGAATTTTTTCCTGTAACTGGATCATTACCTAGATAGTAATAAAAACCATCTTGTCCATCAGAAAGCATTGCAGCCTCTTCATAGAATGAATCATTTTCATCATAAGCCAGTTCGTCCAGAATCGGTGCAGCATTCCAGTCACCTGCAAATCCGACATATGGTACAGATAGATCTGGCAGTTCGTCTGCTTTTGCGTCAGACAATGTTACAAATCCTTCAACAAAGTAGCCATTAGGGAATACTTCATTAGGATCTAAATTCATGAAAACTCCATCATCATTAACCGTAAATACTTTTGCTTTTGACAAATCAACTTCAACTTTAATTGTCGCTGTTTTTCCAGCAGGAATTGTCACGATTGATTTACCATTATTGACTTTTACATCAGCTTGAAGCTCTGCTGCTTCGAGTTGATCAAGAGTACCAGTTACATATGCATTACCTAAAAGACCCCAAACTTGGAAATCTGTTTGCACATTTGCTGTTACATCGTACGCCACTTCTTTATCACCATAGTTTGTAGCTTCTAAAGTAAAGTTAAATTTATCGCCAACTTCTTTTAATGCTACCTTTGCTTCGCCTGTTTCCTTTTCAGTTACAACAACAGGTGTTGAGATTGCTTTATGAAGTTGCATAATCCCTGCACCTTGACGACGTGGTGAGTAAGGAAGTTCAGTGTCAAACGCATCATTTACTGCTCCCTTATCAATTATCGGCTCAGCTGTATTCATTAAAATATTTTTTGCCATTTCAACGCGTGATTTACCTTCTAAATCAAACTCTTCATCCACACGTTGGAGTACAAGTGCAGAACCACCAGATACATGTGGTGCTGCCATTGAAGTACCACTCATTGTTCCATATTTATTATCCTGGAAAGTGGACAAAATATTTCCACCTGGTGCTGTAATTTCAGGTTTGAAATCAAGATTCGGTGTAACACCCCATGATGAGAAATCTGACATAGAATCTGCTAACGGATTCGCTGCAGTAAGCGTATCACCATTAAAGGAAACGGTAACCTTTTCTCCAGCATCTAGCTGTTCTCTTAATAACTCACCATCCGTTTTTGCCATGAATAGTTGTGGGATAACAATATCCGATTCTGATGCCATGTTTACCCATCCATCAGAATGGTTATAAACTATTACACCTGCTGCATTTGCATCCTGTGCATTATATGCTGTGTCTACGAATGAATTTCCACGAACAACAAAGGCAAATTTACCAGTTAGATCTTTACCCGCAAAATCATCTGCTGTACCTGTTCCAACAAATTCAAATTCATACGTTCCACCGAGATCATTTGGATGGACACTGCTTGCTGACATGAATGGAACAAGTCCCGAATTTTTGCCAAATGCATATTCCAGTGCATCCATATCCATGTAGCTATTTTCGATGGAAGCTACTTGTAATGAGTCATAAGACAAACCTGGTGAGCCTACCACACCAATATCTGGATTTGATGCATACGGATTAAAGAAGCCATTTCCTAGATGTGCAGAGTTTCCTGCAGAAATAGACATTAGCACACCATTTTCAACTGCATTTTCAATTGCTTGCTGCTCAGGATCAGTTTCATCAACAAATGATGCTGTAGAACCTAAACTCATATTCAGTACATCTGCACCTAAAATGATTGCATCGTCAATTGCTTTAATATAGATATCTCCCCATGTAGATGGCATCATTGGATCATTACCGAATACTTTAAGCGCTAAGATTTGTGCTTCTGGTGCAACACCTTTGATTCCGCCATTTTCTTCGTCCCCATTTGCCCCAACAGTTCCTGCAACGTGCATACCATGCATCGAAGCATCTGGGCCTAAGTCGCGGATTTCCTCGTTTTCATCCATATAGTTATAACCATATGGTACTTTTGCTGTATAGTATTTGCCTGGAAGATTTTCCTTATATCGGAAATTCAATACAGAATCCTTCGTTAACTCTGCTCCGTTTTCATTCGTTAAAATAAAGTCCTTATGGCTAGGATCAACTCCGGAATCAATGACACCGACAATCATTCCCTCACCATCATAACCATATTCATCCCAAGTCTTTTGCGCTTCAACTAATTCTTTACTATAGCGCATTTCTGGATCAGCTTTTGGACGTTCATATTCATTACTGATTGTTACATTTGTAACACCAGCTAGCTTTTCTATTGCTGCAATCTTTCCAAATTCAACAATTCCACTAAATCCATTGAACACTGTCGTAAAGCTTTCTTTATATTCGACATCCAATTTCTTTTTACTTAGTTCATTTTTTACTTTTTCTTGTGCTTTAAGTGCACTTGCCTGTAATTCTTCTTTTTTTGCTTTTGAAAGTTCACTAAATTTCTTTCCTTGTCCTGTCGCATATGTAATTGCAGGTTCCCCTTGCACTTCTACAATTACTCTTACCTTATCGGTTTCTTTGTATTGCTTTTCCAATTCTTCTTTTTTAATTTTATCCTTCGTAGTTACTTCTTTCTTTAACTCTACTGGATCTACTTTTTGCGGATTAGCAGAAATCACTGAGAAATTAGAGAAAGTAAGTAAAAGCACTAAAACTACTGCTAATAACTTTCTAATCGTTTTCAAAAAATTTTCCCCCTCTATTTAATTTACTTTTAATCCTGTAGTTAATCCTTACTAAATGACAGCTATTTTGTAGGATTAACCTCATCTAAACGCCCCTCCTATTCTACAAATATTAAGTTCATTTTACATATTCTTTACATGGCAATTATATTTCTAATAGGTATAATAGTCAAATAATTTATCATAGTAAAATTAATAGGCAATAAATCCCAAAACTATGAATCTAAGGTTACTAGTTCAGGAATTTACTGCCTATTAAAGCCCATTTTATTTAATTAACTCTCAATTAGGATGGAACTTAGAATCTCTACTGAATGGATACTTCCTTTATTCCTCAATCACGAATGATTCGGAAACGACATATTCGGACATGTTCTTCGCTACTAGAAAAACGGTTAGCTGATATTCACCGGGTTTTAACGTTTGTAAAGAAATATCATAGCCTGTGCTTTCCCATGGGGCAAGCTTCGTATCACCTAGTACCTGCATAAATGCGCGTCCATCCGAATATTTTGTAGTGGTCCCTTCTGTTATGTTTCTTAATTCATATTCATAACGCTGACTTGTCGTGAAGTTGAGTTCTATTTCTTCTGTACTATCATTTGTAACGGTATAGTGAAATGCTTTGCCATTACCTGCTGCTTCCACTTCTGCTAATTCAAACGTTAAACCATTATCTGCTTTTACTATTTGCTGGGTCACTGATTCATCCCCCTCATTTTGTTCTCCAGTACTACCTTGATCTGATTCTGTGTCTTGCTCATTTGACTCATTCGTCAGGTAAAAAACACCCCAAATTAATCCCAATATTAAGATTATAGACAGGGCAATAACTCCTGATTTCTTCATGGCTCATACCCCCTTGTCATTTAATGGTTATACTTTTGGCTAGGCAGATGTAACTCTGTCTAAGCCTTCCTTGTCCTGCGGGAATGGGAATGGCAATCGCTGAAAATCCACTAGATGGCCCTTTCTTCCGGAGGAGTTGAAGAGTTACCCAAGGTGCACGACTATCCGGAGTTGCAATCAACATTGCGCCTAATACCAGTTTATAAAAATAGCTTCAACTATATGAAATAAGTAATTATCTAAAAAATTAACATAAGTCCATTCATCTATACCCTTTACTAATCATTTGAAACGTTATGAAAAAAACCCATCTTCAAATAGAAAGACGGGTTTATATATAATTATTTGGCAAGTAATTGTTTTAGCTGATTTTCCTGTTCTGCTTTAATTGCAACGTTGCCACCGAAAATTGTCAAACGCTCTAACGCTTGATTTTTAATATAGGTTGACGTTATTTCTGGTATTGTTTGATGTACCAGTAATATGGCACTATTATTTTTAGCTGCAAGTACTGCACCTGTTAATGCATCCGCATAGTTTTTACCTGTTGCTACATACATATGCTTATTAGTAATCCCAAAATACTTTGCTATTTCAATATTTGTTTTGTAGCGATCCTGGCCACTTATTCTAACTGCATTCGGTAACTGCTTCATAAGCGATTCATTTACAACTAATTTTCCACCGACAACGATGGTCTGTTTAGCTTTTAGCTTGCCGATTGCAGCCTTTGTGCTTATAGGAAGCTTTTTACTTTCCGTTAATAGAATAGGCATGCCTGCTTTTGCTGCATAGGCCGCTATTGACAAAGCATCAGGGAAGTCATAACCATTCGCAATAACAACCTTATCAATACCCTCTGGTGAAACTTCTGAAGCTATTAATGCAGCAGTATCTGCTCTTGAATTTCCTGAAATTCTCCGAACATTAATCCCTTCCTTCTTCAGTTCTTCAGCAACAGCTTTTTTAACTGCGACTTCTCCACCTAAAATGATGACATTAGATGCACGTAATCGCTTAATTTCACGCAATGTTTGCGCATATAACTGCTTGTTGCTAGGAGTTAGCAGCATAGGCGCATCTAATTTAGATGCCAATGGAACGCCAGCCAGTGCATCTGCAAAATTATCGCCTCGAGTTAAAATAACTGTATCTGCAGAATTCCAGCCATTTCTACTTACTTCAATTGCTGTATCATACCTTAAGTAACCAGCTATCCTTGTTACCGGCTCCTTCCCAGCTGCAAGAACTGCAGTCAGCGCTGGCATTGCTTGTACTAATCCATACCCATATCCATTATTCGGATATCCTGGGTACTTTCTATCTTTTAATCGTATTGCTGTATTCTTTAAAATTTCACTCATTTGATCAATAGATAGGTCAGGCGCTGCTTGATATAATAGGGCAACTACTCCGGCCACTGCTGGTCCTGCCATCGAAGTTCCATTCAGGCGCCCGTAACTACTATTAGGTAATGATGAGCGAATTCCAACACCAGGGGCTGTGACATCTGGTTTTATTTCTTTATATGGTGAAGGACCCAATAAAGAAAAGGATGCTAGGTGATTATCCTGGTCTGTTGCTCCAACAGCAAATGATTCAGGATAATTTGCGGGCACTTCAACCGATCCCGGTCCACCAGTATTATTTAATGTCGTATTTCCAGCAGCGAATACGGGGAATATTCCAGCAGCCTTCCAAGCCTTGACTACTTCACGATACCATTCATCATGACCTTTTCCTCCTCCCCAAGAGTTATTCACGATATCTGGGGCAAGGTCAGGTCTTTCATTTCCAGCTTCATCTGTTGGCGATAATATCCATTGGGCTGCCTCCAATAAATCTGCATCAGTTGCCGAGCCATCATCGCCAAAAGCCTTTACTGCTATCCACTTAGCACCTGGCGCAACCCCGATTTGATTAGACCCATTTGGTTCACCACCGACAATTGTCCCGGTAACATGGGTACCATGTCCATCTGGATCATATGGTACTTTGTTCTTTTCTTTCACTGCATCAAACCAACTATATTGATGATTTACTTTACCTGTTTCAGCATTGTATCCACGATACTTTTCTTTTAGTGCAGGATGCTCCCAGTCTACACCAGAGTCAATTGTAGCAACTACAACACCTGTTCCATCAAAGCCACTGCTCCATGCCTCTGGAGCACCTACACGGTCAATGTTCCACTCGATATTTTGCACAGCATTTTGCATGCTCACATTTTCATCAGTTTTTGTCGTTTCATGCAAATAACGTGTTTCATTTGCAAGAATCTTTTCAACCTCAGAATATGTACTTACTTCTTCGGCAACCTCTTTGGTAGCAGTTACTACGATTCCGTTAATAATATAGTAGGGTCTAATATTTCTAGCATTACCAGCTTTCACTTGTTCTTCTAGGTACCCAAGTACATCCTGCTGTGATTCATTGGATGTATCTTTTAATGCAGAAATAACTGCCTCATGCTTTACTTCCTCTATTTCTTGTAAACTAGCACGAGAGCGTTCCGCACCTTCCTTGGCAATTTCAGCAACTTCCCCCGTATTCGTTTGTTCTCTTAATTTAATAATAAAGGTTAACTGTTGATCATTTGTTGAAAATTCATTCAAAAATTGCTGTGATATTTTTTCTTGATTGTCTAATCTATGTAACGACCCATTCGCCAATACTAAACTCGGATTCAGTAAGGATTGGATTATGATTAATACTAGTATTATATTAAATAGATTGTATTTACGCTGCATTATTTTCCTCCTATCTATAAATATTAAAAGCTAATTTAAAGCTTGTGAGCACTGCTTTCTTCAGTTATTTCCCATCAGATAGCCTCTGAGTGCTTTACTAGATTACAACTATTCATGATACCTACTCATTGGGTCACTTTCCAAGAATTCAAACTGCTTAGGCACAGATTTCCAGCCAATTCCATACATGCCTATGATTTCATTCTCCACATTGTAGCTTTGACTAGCCGCTTTTATGAATGGATAGTAGGACGAATCATAGGAGTCTTTAAGAATATCAACATTTGTCGGTGTATAATTCGGTCCTATATAATAGGCTGCATCTGTTAGAATCTCTTGTTGCACTAGATTCCTCAAAGCATTTCCAGCTGCCGCATGATCTGGATGTGGATCATAGTAACTGAAGGTCTTATGGATTGCCATCGGGTATTTCTTATTGTATTCCTTTATTACAGCTTCCACTTGTTCTTCTGTAAGCTGTCCATCTGTGTAAGCTCTCTTCGTAATATTTTCAGATTTTACACCTAAAACCGCTAATGCCTTATCAAATTCCTGATTTCTAGCAGTAACAAATGCTTCCTTTGTCATCCCTAATTGCTTCCGTATACCAGAATTAGATCCATCTGTTAATAGTACGACATGAACATCATATCCTTGTTGTAAATAGCTATAAATCGAAACACCAAATGTTAGTACTTCGTCATCCTGGTGTGGGATGTAATAAATAACTTGATTTCCATCTCCGTTAGAATATACAGTTCCAGTAAATAGTACTGGGAAAAATAGTAATAATAATAAAAGCAATATCTTCTTCATTTTCATGTTCCCCCTGCTTCTATTATACATTTTTTTAGTATGAAAGAGAGACAAATCTAGAATTTCCTTCATTACACGATAAAAAGGAATTCTTTTATGTTAAAATTAATCCATCTATGATTCATAGATTAATATGACGAGAATAGTCGAATTAAGGAAAGGTAATTGTATGGAAAAAAATATTAGTAGAGAACATCAGCGTAAACGAAGAATACATTCTATCGATATGACACGAGGACTAATCGTTTTACTTTCTGTTTTTATGTTTAGCATCCCTTCAGGAGTTTTTTCTTTTGACCAGCATGCTGAATGGTATGGATTGACGCTTGTAGATTTTATTTTACCTTGTTTCCTAACTATTTTTGGTACGAGCATGGCGATAGCATATCAAAAAGGAGTAAAACGCAAAAGATTTTTAACGCGGACAATCAAGCTAATTATCTTCGGTCTAATCTTTAATATTATCGCTGCATGGTCATTAAGTTTTTCGACTTTACGGTTTACAGGGGTATTACAAATGTTTGCCGTCCTAGGGATTGCGACTGTTATTATTACCAAATATGTCAAAAATCCAGTCCAATTAACCTTGATTGGGATGTTGATTTTATCTATTCACGGAGCAAACTTACTTTATATTGGCAGTGCTTGTGAGGAAGGCTTACCACAGCCAGATTGTAACCCTTCTGGAGTAATTGATACTGCCATTTTTGGGGAAAACCATATTTATGCACAGGGAGAACTGGGCTACGACCCTGAGGGCATCCCATCAACCTTCGCTGCTTTGGGAAATGTTTTATTCGGATTTTCAGCTGGTAGAATGTTATTATCGAAAAAAGGAAAAGAAAATAAACTACTCATACACGGCATTGTACTAATAGTACTTGCACTGATTGTTTCATCCATTCTTCCTTTTGGGAAAAGAATATGGACACCAGCGTTTGCATTAGTAACTGCTGGGGTTACATCAGTACTTTTGGCTATTTTCCATCTACTATTTGATAGGAACCCGATTACTTCAAGAACCAAGCCTATTAAAAGGGCTATTCTATGGTTTATGGAGGCTTTTGGGAAAAATAGTTTCTTTATCTATTTTGGCAAGTATGTTTTATATTCCCTTCTTATTCATATTACGATTCAAAATACAGAAGGGGTATTTTCCATTAATCATTATATCCATATGTTTACGGAGAAGATTAGTTCAGCCCCAGTCTTAATATACGCCTCCATTATATTTGGAATCTGGACAGTCTTGGCGCTAGTTTTTCATAAGTGTAAATGGTATGTGAAGATATAAATAATGAACCCCCTATTCATGTAGCAGGGGGTTCATTATTGGTTTCTTATTTATTTAGAATAGCTTCTAGTGCTTCTTTTACTACATCGCTAACTGCTTCTGATCCACCGAAGATTGTTAAGTCTTCTAGTGTTTTTCCTGATAGATACGTACTAATATTCTTCGGTACGATATCACGTACTAACACTAATCCTTTACCTTCTTTTGCTGCAAGTACTCCACCTGTCAATGCATCCGCATATCTAGTACCTGTTGCTACGTATAGAGAGTTAACATCTGCCCCAAGAGCCTCTAAAATAGCAATGTTTGTACCGTATCGATTACTTCCACTTAGGCGCTCTGCATTTGGAAGCTGTGCTTTAACATCATCAGATACTACTTGAGTACCACCGACAACTAATGTTTGTTTAACGCCAAGATCTGTTAATGCATTAGCAGTTGCATCTGGAAGATCAGAATCCTTTGTTAAAAGAATTGGAACTCCAGCTTGTGCTGCAAATGAACCGATTGTTAATGCATCAGGGAAATTATGACCATTTGCAATAACAACTTGTTCAGATGTACCGTCTGTAAGTTCTTCTGCAATTGCTACTGCCGTATCATATCTTAAATTTCCTTTAATACGACTAACACTATAACCCGCATTTTCTAGTGACTGTTGTGCATTTTTACTAACTGCAATGTCACCACCAAGAACATAAACCTCCTCAGCGCCTAAACGCTCGATTTCAGCTAATGTTGAATCTAACATACGGTCACTTGGTGTTAATAAAATTGGTGTATCCCATGCATAAGCTAATGGTGCTCCCGCTAATGCATCAGAGAAATCATCACCGCGTGCTACGATAACTTTATCTACTGAATCATCTGCCCACCCATTTTGACTAACTTCAATTGCAGTTTCATATCGATTCTTTCCAGATAAACGTTCAATTTCTTTTGCTGGATGTTCTGGTTGTTCTGGCTGTTCAGCAATTGCGTCTGCTGCAGCAAGTGCATCTACTAATCCATGACCAAATCCACTATTCGGTACCTCTGTATATGTTTCATTTGTTAGTGGTGTTGCTGTTTCTTTTAATACATTCTTCAATTCCTCCACTGTAGCATCTGGGTTAGCTTGAAGAAGTAATGCTGCTACACCAGATACTGCAGGTGCTGCCATTGATGTACCACTTGCAGTACCATACATATCACCAGGGTATGATGAAATAATATCTACACCAGGTGCTGAAACATCTGGTTTTGTTTCCCCATATGGTGAAGGACCAATCGATGAGAATTCTGCAAGTGCATCATTCTGATCTGTTGCCCCAACTGCAAACGCTTCTGGGTAAAGCGCTGGAAGACCTACTGTTCCTTCTTTCAATTGACCATCATTTCCCGCTGAAAATACTGGGAAAATATTAGCGTCTTGCCATACCGTAATTACATCACGGAAGTATTCCCCTACATCTTCAGGAGAAAGTCCTGACATCCCCCATGAATTATTAACAATATCTGGTGCATTATTTGCATCCCCACCTGGTTCAAGGATCCACTGAGCTGCATCAAAAATTTCTTGGGCTGTTCCAGAGTTTGATGAGTCAAGTGCTTTTGCTGAAATAAATTTTGCTCCTGGAGCTACACCAATTTCTATTCCTTCTCCAGTTCCAACCATTGTTCCAGTAACATGAGTACCATGTCCTTGATCATCGTATGCTGCTTCTTCTCCATTTACCGCATCAAAGAAACTAGCTGAGTGATCAACTTCTCCTGTTTCTGCGTTAAACCCACGATAATTGTTTTTTAACCATGGATGGTCCCACTGAACGCCAGAATCAATACTAGCAACTACTAGTCCTTCTCCATTAAATCCTTGCTCCCATACTTCTGGAGCTTTTACACGATATACATTATAGAATTGATCTGCATTTTGAAGCTCGTTTGTTAATTGACTAACTGGTTCATCCACTTTCACTTCAAAGTTAGGAATAATACTTGAAACTTCATCGTATGCTGCAATTTCTTCAGCTACTTCTTGTGTAGCTGTTACAACGATTGCATTCGTGATATGGAAAGATTTAACTTCTTCAACATCGCTATTGTTATTAAGAAATGCCTTCACGTTCGCTTGTGATTGGTTAGCAGTTGCTTTTAATTCGTTAATAACAGATTCACGTTGCGAAAGTTCCGCTTTTTTAGCTGACAAGTTTGCAATACTCGCTTCTGCCTTGGCTTGACTTGCTACTTTAGCAGTATTAGCTTTTTCTTTAAAATCTACAATAAAAGTAACTTTTTCTTCATTCTCAAACTGTTCTACTAAACTACTTGATAATTTATTTACTGCCGTTGTATTCGCTTCCGCACTAATTGCTGCTGGTGCAAGTAATGAGAATACTATTAACAATACGGCAATAATACTAAACCTTTTTGTACGTGCCTTAGAATTTTTCCCCATGAGATTCCTCCTCAAATTTTTGCAAACGTGACAGTTCCTAGAAAACTAAGGTTTAACTAAGCTTTTAGGTGACATTCTTAGTTGCACTCTGTAGTCAGAAAGTTCCCGTGCTTTCTTACCTACTAAAATAAATTGCAAGTATCCCTTTAACCTATTCTTTGAATGAACCAATTCACCCCCCGTGAGTATACGCATTTCACGGTAGCAAAGATAACTGTCCTGTTGTTATGTATCCGCTTTTTATTATATGTATATATCTATGTACCTAGCTAACTAGCATATACCTTAATTGATTTCCTTCTAAACCCTATATTCAGCTTTTTGAAATTCTCCTGCTCTGTTAAATTGCTAATATAAAAACTTCTGAGAATCATAGTTTCATTAAAGCTAATTATAGGAGGAAATATGTCAGTTCGTTTTCATTATATTAGAGGCAATTTTCCCAGTCAATGAAATATTCAATAAATAGTAATTTCATACCAGTGGTAACAATTACTTTTAAATCACTTATTTCAAGTCTGTGCTTTTTGGACTATCCAATATTTACCAATAACTAGGTAGGATGAAAATTATTGCCTTTAGACAACTTCAGAAAAACACCCCCTATCCCATTGAAAAAACCACAAGATTACCTTATTCATTACTATTGAAAAATAGAAGTATTTTATAAAAGGATAGCTTTTTATTGTTAAGCGGAAATCAACATTACGATAAGAAAGTATAAAACCTAACTCACTTGCATAAGTGCAACTAAAGGTATCACCAACAGGCTTGTTGTCACCAAAGTCTTCTAAAAAATACCACATTTCTTACAAATTTCACTCACAAAACAAGCTCCACCCACTAAAGTAGGTGGAGCTTGTTTTGTGAGTTCTTATTTTTCCCTTGCACGTACGCCGACGATTCTACGCATTCCATTTAATAATGGTTGCTTGCCATTTAACATGACACCTGACATCTCCGCCATTACTTGAAGGCCAATGACAACAATTCCTAAAATGATAAGCGACGTTAATAATGTACCACTATTAAAGGTAATTGCCAAAACACCGAAAAAGAAACTAAATGCATAGATGATCAATACTGATGCTCTGTGACTAAATCCCATTTTTACTAGCTGATAATGAATATGCTTTTTATCCGCTGTAGCAAGACTTTGTCTGCTGATCGTCCTTCTAATTATTGCAAGTACGGTATCGAAAATTGGTACTGCAATTACGATAATTGGTATGATAAAACTAAATAAGGCAACATTTTTAAATAGTCCAAGCATCGAGATTACTGCGATAGAATAACCGAGGAATAATGCTCCTGTATCTCCCATAAATATCTTCGCAGGATAAAAATTATGGTAAAGAAAACCAACACAGCTCCCTATTAATATGATACATAGGTAAGCTACTACAATACGATAGTCCATAACCGCCATTACTAGAATACTAGTTAAACCGATCGCAGACACCCCTGCTGCAAGACCATCTAACCCATCAATGAAATTAATAGCATTCGATGCACCAACAATCCAAAGTATTGTAATGAGGTAGCCAAGACCTTCTAAATAAACCGTTCCAAAGAATGGCATCGTTAGCTTCTCGATAATCAAACCGGAAGAGACAACTACAAGCGCCGCAGAAATTTGCCCTATTAGTTTATAAATTGGTTTCAAATCAAATATATCATCTAATAAACCAGTAATAATCATAATGCATGCCCCAATAATGATTGCTGTCATTTGTGGGTGCTCTGGCTGCAAAAATAAAAATCCCGGAATAGCACCAATGAAGATTGCTAATCCACCTAAGCTTGCTTTCACACCATCATGCATTTTTCTATGATTATCCGGTTTGTCTGTTGCATTTATTTTAAAGGCTAATTTTTTAATTAATGGTGTAATAAGAAACGCTGTTAATGCTGAAATGATGAATGCAATGATAAATTCAGCTATATTGAACATTAGAACACCTACTTAAGATAATAGTGTTGGAGATTTAAGAAGAGTATAACATAATTCTTTAGATTTCTCACCTATCAGTCTGACTAATTTATATAGGAATTACTTTCAATTGACTACTTTAAGATGGTTCATGCTATCTGATATACTTCCCTTTTTAAATTTGTATACTAAAATATCACTTTTATTATAATACCTAGACACTTTTATACAAGCATTCTCCAATCTCTCAAATATGGTAATATTAATAGTTGATATATAGGTTAAGATAGAAGAGAAAAAGTATCAATCACTTTTGTTATGCAACATATTATTTACGCATTTTTTTAGATTGGATGGTGGAAATGGATTTATATAGAAATGCAGATAGAAAATTTAGAATGGAAATAGAAGGTTTGCGTGCTGTCGCATCAATCCTTGTTGCTGTATATCATATATGGCTGGGAAATGTTTCAGGTGGTGTTGACGTCTTCTTTGTTGTTTCCGGATTTTTAATCACTACTTCACTGTTAAATAGGTTTGAAAGAAATGGAAGGATAGACTTTCCTGGATTTATTTTGCGTTTGGCAAAAAGGCTGTTCCCGGCAGCATTTTCCGTGCTGTTCATCGTTATGATTGCTTGTATTTTATGGCTCCCGCAAGTTCGCTGGGATCAAACCCTAGCAGAAGTTATTGCTTCTGCATTGTACTTCCAAAACTGGGAGCTAGCGACTAGTGCTATTGATTATCTAGCACAAAATAATGAGGCTAGCCCATTCCAGCATTTTTGGGCTATGTCAATTCAAGGGCAATTCTATATCATTTGGCCACTTTTATTATTTATTGCAATCCTACTTGCAAAGTATATTTTGAATAAATCAGTTCGGTTTACTTTCTTAATGACATTAATCGTAATATTATGCTTGTCATTTACTTATTCTGTTTATTTAACAGAGATTAATCAACCATGGGCATACTTTGATACATTTACAAGAGTATGGGAATTTAGTATCGGTGGTATAGTGGCACTACTGATTTCGAATATAGTTTTGCGTAAATCAGTCAGTGTGATCATCGGCTGGCTTGGTCTATTTGGGCTAATAAGTTGTGGTATCCTATTACAAGTTTCTACCGTTTTTCCAGGATACGCGGCACTTTGGCCTACATTGAGTGCGGTCTTTATCCTCTTAGCAGGGAATCAAGGTGGTTCATTTGGGGTTCATCGTCTATTAAGTACTAAACCGCTAGTAAAGTTTGGCAGCATATCTTACGGATTTTATTTGTGGCACTGGCCTTTATTGATATTTTACTTTATCTTAACTGGAAATGAAACAGCTCACTTAATAGATGGCTCTATTATTATTATTTTGGCAGTTGTACTTTCTTATTTAACGATAACGTTTATAGAAAAACCAATCAGAAACAATAAATCGATTAATACAAATTTAAAAACGGCATTGGTTGCAGTGGCTATCATGGCACCAGTATTAGTATTTTCAGGTTTCTGGTCAGGAAATATTAACCATCAGAATGCAGATTTAGAAAATGTAGTTGAGAATGAAGAATATCCAGGGGCAGCAGTATTTGCTTTTGCTTCCGGAGAAGATAACATAACAGAGGAAAGTGATATACCAGTAGCTCCTTCCCCTATCCAAGCAAGAAATGATTTACCGGTACTTTATAATGATGGTTGTCATCAAACGCTAGGTGAATCAGAAGTAATCGAATGTGAGTATGGTGTTACAGATAGCCCTGATTATATAGTAGCTCTTGTTGGCGGATCTCATTCCGCACATTGGCTTCCTGCTCTGCAAGGATTTGCAGAGGAAGAAAAAATAAAAATACTAAACTATACAAAGAGTGGTTGTCGTTTCTCAGCTGAAGAATTTGAAGCTGAGGATTGTACGGAATGGAATGAAAATTTGAAAGATATTCTTCTGGCAAATAAGCCTGATATCATTTTTACAACTGCAGATGCCACGGAACTGGATAATGTACCAGAAGGATATGTTAAACAGTGGGAAACATTAAGTGATGCAGATATACCAGTTTTCGCTGTTAGGGATAATCCAAGATTTGGATTCGATGTTCCATCCTGTGTTGAAGAGAAAGGGAAAGATACTATTGAATGTTCTATTGAGCGTGAGGAAATTCTTCCAGCAGCAGACGCATGGAGTAAATTGGAAAAACCACCAAGTAATGTTCATTACGTTGATTTGAGTGACTCTTTCTGTGAAGTTGATTACTGTAAGCCAGTTGTTGGGAATATATTAGTCTATAGAGACTCGTATCATATTACAGCAACTTATGCAAACACATTGGCTCCAATTATCCGTCATAAACTAATGCCAATATTAGAGCGATAACACCCTATAAACTTTATAGACTTTAAAATCAAGGTAACCCCTAACAGATCTAAGACTGTTAGGGGTTACCTCTTTCAAATTGTTATTTTACTAGATTGATAATTTGGTTCCTCGTGTTTTCAGAAATGGCTACCGAGCCACCTAAGAAATATAGATCTGGTTTAGAATTCACTTTTTTATTTAGCCAAGTATTAACTTCATTTGGTAATTTATTTGAAAGCGTCAAAATAATCGGAGCACCTAATTTCGCTGCAAATGGAGCAGCAGTTAAAGCATCAGCAGTTTCCATTCCTTGCGAAACAAATAAATTATCAATATCACTAGTTCCGTAATAATGATCTACAATCGCAGTGCTTGTTTCAAATCTTGTAGCACCAGATACTCGTACGACATTATTTGTGCCGACTAACTCCTTCAATTGTTTTTCAACAGTAGAGGAGACAGCTATTTTTCCACCTATAATTGTTACCTTTTTAACACCATAATCTGTAATATAAGTTTGTATATTTTCGTTTAACTTTTTGTTACCTGTTAGTAAAATAGGAATGTTATTTTCTCCTGCATAAGGCGCTATTGCCAATGGATCAGATGATGTTTCTGAACCAGTAGTCACAAAAATTTCGTCTACATTAGAATGTTTATCAACTTCTTTTGCAACCTCAAGTGCAGTAACATATCGGTCACGACCTGAAATACGGTTTATACCGCTATTAGGGAATTTCTCTTTTAGTGCTTTTTCTACATCTGCAGATATCGCTTGTGTTTCTCCGCCTAAAATGTAGATTACATCAGGTTGTAGTCTATCAAGCTCTTTCTCTACAGAAGCTGTAATTTTATTATTTTGAGTTAATAACAAAGGTGAATCCAAGCTAGAAGCAAGTACACTTCCTGTTAATGCATCAATCGGCAAGTCTCCTCTACCGATGACTACCGAGGACGGCTGTTCCCAATGCCATCCGAAGTTCGAAATACTTACTCCTGTCTCATATCGTGTGAGGCCTGATAGTCTGTAGACATCCAAGTATTCATTTTTAGGACTTAAATAACTTGATGCAACCCAGCCTGTTTGACCGGAGCTTGTACGGATTGGCAACCATACATACTGATTTACATTTGAATTATTTCCTTTATAGATCCCGGTTATAGTTACTTTTGTACCTTTATTTAAGGACCCAATTACACTACCACCTGCACTGCTTCGTAGTCGTACACCATTTGCATTGATATAAGCTGTGTCATTTTTCACCAATGACTGGCTTGAATAGTGCTGTGGACCTTCTACAACAACATTTTCATTATGAAATCTAAGTTGACCATTTTCTAGCTTATACGGCTCTAACTTATATGTTGGAAATGGTGTAATATCGATTAAGCTATAATCTCTTAATCGCTCAAAAACCTTTTCCTGATATGCAGTATAAGGATTTTCTAATGGATTGTTTCTTGGTAACATTCCATTGTATGCCATTATAGCAAAATACCAGTTTTCAATTACCATAGGATCATCATTATTAATGGTTGGAATTATCGGAGTTTTTGCTTTGCTATAATTCCATTTATCTTTTAAGATCTTAATTCCCTCTTGAATATTAAAGCGAATATTTGTTTTCAAATCACGAATATACTTTTCTTTTTCAGGTCCATCTTTCAAATACATATGATTTGAAATTTGCATTATGCCAATACCAATACAATCATAACCTAGTTTAACATTGGTATCATCGTATGCTAGTGTTTTGTCCCCTGCTTTACAGGCTTTAACTCTATCTGGAACTACTGTCCAATCTTGTTGCCATCCGCTTTCTTGAAAAGCAATTGCTTTTACGATTTCTGGTGCAACTCCAGCTTTGAGAGATTCTTCAGTTAATATTTTATTAACTTCTGCATAAGAAGGATTTTCACTTAGGGCACCAATCTTTTTATCACTGCTTAGGATATTTGAATTTTCTATATCCCTTTTTCCTTCTACTACAATATTATTTGTAATAGAAAACGTTTGTGTAACAATTTTGGAAGGCTCAGTCATTATATCCCCTTCCTCAAATTCAGGATAATTTAGTGTAATTTGATTATCTTCTATATTTATCCGTGCACGTTCATACACATCAGATGAATAAACACTTTCTGCACCTGTTTCGTCAAGTTTTAATACTTCAAAGTATAGTGCATTTGATGAACCATCGTAACGATAAGTAATTATTGCATAGTTCTGGTTATCAATCACAACTTTTTTAAGAGATGATACTTTGACTGTAAAAAGTTCTTTATTGAAAATTTCCTTACCACCTTCTATAATAGAAAGCTTTGAATGTACATCTCCGTTAGAAACTAGTATTTCTTTTGTTTCTGTTAATTGCTCCTTAGTCTCGCCATTGTTGAAATAATATGTATCTACTTCTTCAGCTCCAACTTGAAACGGTAATATGAGTACTAATGACAATAGAATCATAGAAAATAGATATTTAATTAATTGATTGTGTTTCACTTTAGTATAGTTCCTCCTTCAAACTTATTTACTTATAGCATAACATGACTAACATGGTTTTATCTATTTATTTCCTGATGATTTCCCTTAAAGATACAAAAATGTAAAATAATGTACTCCTCTTTATATTTAATCAAATAACTGTTGAAAAAATATAAACATTATTCAACAGTCATTTTTTACACTAACCACATTTATAAGGTACAATATAATTACTCTACTTCTATTATTAAAGGAGCAAAATTATATGAAATTTTCGCAAGAGGAAATCTTAACTTTCAATCCATATAAGGATCATAATTTAGATGTTGAAGTTAGATTAGTGCTCAAGGACATTGTAAAAAACGAATTCTCACACTTAATTGTCATTAAGCCGAGAAAATCTGTTCAAATTAAAGTAAAAGAGCTAGACAATCATCTGCTGTATAAATATAAATACCAAATTAAGTCAGGCAACAAATGGCAGGATCATATTATGTATCAAAATATTATTGAAGAAAATGAAACGGATGAAGGAATTAAGTATTTGTTTTTTCCTGGAAATCGTAAAACCAACCTATTTGCCAAAAAGAAAGATAATCACTTAATTGTTATCTTTCAAGGTATAAAGGACCTTAATAGAACGACTTATTATAATTATATTAAAACACTTAAAGACGTAAACGCACCACGACTTTATATTAAGGATGATTATGGAACAGATGAAAAAACGCATACATCGTATTACTTAGGACCTAATAAAAGCTTTACGATTTCTGATAAGGTTTTAAATTTAATTGAAGCTGCGAGAACTGAATTAGATATCGATAAAGAAAATGTTATTTGTGCTGGTTCTAGTAAGGGAGGATACGCTGCACTCTATTTTAGCCATAAAGGGAAATATGGTTATGCAGTTGTAGGTGGTCCACAAATATTAATTGGAAACTATTTGAGTAATGGAAAAATTGATGGGCATGAAGAGAAATCCATTCTACCGCCAATTCTTAGATACCTATGTGGTGAAATTACAGTTGAAAACATTGAATGGGCGAACAATATCCTATTAAACGAGATTAAAAGGTCAGAACATCAACCTAATATTGCATTACATGTTGGAAAAGATGAACCACATTACCCTAATCATGTTGTTCCACTATTACACTTTTTTGAAGAAACTGGGAGAAAGGAAATACAATTAGACCTTGGGGATTATAGTACTCATAAGGACTTAGCGAAACATTTCCCAGACTTTCTAGAAAGGAATGTAAAAGCTATTTGTGATAGCAACTAATCGAATAACTAATAGCCTTCCTTGATCCAATTAACAAAAAAAACACATTAACTCAAATTTTGTTAATGTGTTTTTTCGTTAATTAGTTTTATAGACTGGAATATCTAATACATATTAGAAATTTGTTTTGATGCCCAGCCAATATCTGTTGCATATTGATGCGAAGCATATCCAAGGGATTCCATTGCATTTTATATAGCGTATTTTGACCAGACCTTTGAGAAAGTATTTAACACAGTTACGGACAAGCCACTAAGTCTTGATAGATCAGGAAATTGGAATCGCTGTTTTTCGTCATTTACAAAGTTAGTTGGATTTAAATATGTCCTAACATCTTGGACCTTAGCATTTCTCCAAGCACCTAAGCTTACTCGATGCCAGCTACTTACTTCTTCTAGTATGGTAAATGTTGCTCCTTTTGCCATTGCATAAATATAACTATCTGTACTCTCAGAAGCATGAATTTTTAGATTTACTTTTGCTTCGCCTATTCTCTTGTTAACATTTGCTAAAGTACTATGGACATACAATGTAACCACTAAACTAAAATAGACAATTTTTGCTAGATAAAAAGAAGCACTTATTTCGCTAAAAAATAAGTGCTTCCATTTGTAAAATTGTTGTTGTTCTGCTATAAAGTGAACCCTCATTCATCATTCAGTGGGGGTTTCCCTACCATCTCCACTGCACAGACAAGCTTTACAAGGTTCTTACAGCCAGATAATGCGGGATAAGCAGTGAATGGTTGCACTTGCCACTTTTAATTAACCGATTAAATGATAAGTTTGTATTCGTCTCCAAGTATATTTATCAAAAGTACACTATTTTCTGTGTCGAATGCGATATTTTTTAACTTTTCATTTCCATCACCAAGCGCTATTACTGTTACAAACTCCACTTCGTCTCCATATTTTACAAAAGCTGCTTGTGTGTTATTGGTTATCTCTCCAAACTTCTCAGAAATTATTGCTCGGGGTGTTTCACGATCACCTGAATACATCTTTACGTCATCAACCTCTAGCAACTGTTTAAAAACCACTTTATCGTTTTCTGAAGATGCCAATAGTTTATCTTTATTCACTTCACCAACTTCAACATCTGGAGCAAAGTTAAATATTTGATGAAATTGCGTAGCTTCTTCACTACTTATTTTATCGTGGATGATAACAATATTTGGCTTGAAATACACGACTGCTCGTGAAATTTTAAGACCAGGATATGCATTGTTGATTCCTTTAACATAATCATAAACATCATTAGACACAAAATTCACAGTACGAATTTTATTTCTATTTTCAAATGGGTCGGTAATTTCATAGTCCTTGTCCGGTATATAAATCGTCGAATGGGCTTGTGGAGATAAGAAATATTTTCTTAATTTGTCTTTACTATCATAATTATATCTTCCTGAATCAGTCAAAATATCCTTTCCATTATAATACAATGAAATAGACAAATCATCACGGTGTTTATGCGTTTTTCTTCCATATCCGCTGATGAAGGAAATCCATGTGGAATTAGCCTCTGTATCTCCCTCTGTTTGCATAATTGTTATACCTGCATGCGAATCAGAAAATGACGTAAATAATTTTTTTCCCCAAGTATAACTACCCTTTTGTGTATCACCCAATAATGGCAGATCCCGATTAGGCTTTACCATATATTCAAGATATTCATTTGTTTGCGATAGCTTTTGATTAATTTCATTACCAAGTGTTAGTTTATTTTTCCTCAAAAATCTCTCGACCTCATTAAATATTTTTCTAGTCATCAAGTGATAGGAAGGAGAATTTTCTAAATGAACTCCTTTAGAGCTGAAATCCCTATAAACTGCATTTGTTATTCTTAGTTTCCCTTTTTGAAACCATTGTTTTGCTCTCGAATAATTCCCCATAAAAATGGACAAGAGCAGTATTGACCTGTCAACCATAATTCCATGATTATTTTGAACATAGTTCTTATCATCTTCTAAAAATTCCCCATGCTCGATTAATAATTTTGCAATAAGCTTCTCATTTATTTCAAGCTGATCTTTGGCGATATTGTAAAAATAAATAATATTCATTACTCGATTTGCTACTGTATGGTCTACCCACTTAAATTTATTCCGTTCTTCATCCGTTTTAATATATTGAATCCATTCTAAAAGTATGGAGTATGCCTTATACAAATATTTTTTATCCTCAGTAAGCACAAATGCATCACATAAATGACTAATCACATTCAAACATTGCATATACAGTTGATAGGTATTGGCCGAAACATGGTGCTTATAATTCCAATCAATTTTACTACCAAAAGAAATAACCTCTAGACTACTTATCAAAAAAAAGTCATTATTAAGAATACCCTCTGCCCATTCAATAGAGTCTTCGTGAGCAATCGTCGGCTTAATTAGATTTTTAGGATCAATTCTTTTAAATAAACCTTCCACGTCAAATGGATCATTATAAAAGGGAGCTAACTTTTCTTCTAGATCACTGATTTTACTTAAGATTTCTTTCATAAAAATCCTATCCCTTTTCTGAGTTTTTTTCTCATTAATAAAGCTTGTAATGATTTCACGCAAAATGAAACTCCCTTTCATCAATTACTATTCAACAAGGTTCAGCCTCTACTATCAAAATATTGTTCACAATAAGAGACAAACTCTTCGTACTGCTTATTATTTATTAAACGTTCAAATTTACTTAAAGGTTCAACTGGATTTCGAATTAACGGTTTGTAAAGCTGGTAAATTTCATAAAGAACCTCTAATCCTTCTTCCATGTCATCCCGTTTAATTCTAGGTACTCTAGATAGATACCAGCCAACAAAATAACTCGCAAACCTTCCTGTTACGTAAATCTTCAAAAGATTATTTTTCTCTAGAAATACATATCTTTCTCTTTCTAGCAGTAAATATTTTTTAAAAAACTTTTTAGATATCGTATTTGTTACAGAGTTAGTCACGGCTGCATAATACAAATGGATAACTAAATCAATCGCTTTAATCTTTGAGCAATGTAAGATCAACTCTTGGAAAAACAATGTATCCTGTCCTGCAGCCTTTTCAACCATAATTAAATTATTATTTTCAATAATTTCTTTCTTAACAATTAATGCCTGGATACTCTGTGCACGCATATTGGATTCCTTGAGAAATTCATAAGTATCCGTTACGATGCCATTTGAATCCCATTTAAAAGCATTTTTAGAGTAATTTAATACCTTTTGTTTTGTATCGTATTTGATAATATCTCCTACTACCAAATCAATACTGGTATCTTTCTGTAATTCATTGAATAACTGGAAGTATCCATCATTCACTGCTTCATTATCAGGATCAAGGTAAGTAATATAATCTGTCTTTGCTAGTTCTATTCCTTTGTTTCTAGGACGTGAAGCACTGCCACTTCCACCATCATTGAATTTATAAACTTGCACATTAGGGTACAGTCTTTCTAATCTATCTACCATATTTAATGTTGTATTGTCTGTAGAACCATCGTCAACGAGAATAATGTCCATATTCTTAAACATCGTAGATCTTAATAGACTCATGAAACATTTCCCATATAGGTGCTGTCCATTATTATAAACAGGAATAATAACAGATAACTGTAAATCCATTGATTTTTCTTCGGTATGATTCAAACGTTTTACATTAATTTCCAGACTATCTATACTATATCCATTTTCTCTTTCAGTTGGTTCCGTAGTATTCACTAGCTCACTAAGTTTGAAATCACTTGTTGTAAATAAGGTCCGATATTTATCCTTAATTTCTTGTACGAAATTATGTTCAATCCCTTGAATCTTCTCATTTCCCTCGTAATACGAGTCTTTCGTAATATACGATGAATTTGTATACTTAAATCCATTAACCAAATCTTCTAAATAGTATTCCCCATAATCATAGCCATCATTAAAGAAAGTTACATAATCATACGTGTCATATGTTTCATGTAATCCATCTAATAATACTAATTCCTTATCTTGATATGTTTGCCGATTGAAGTTTTCAAGTACTATTTCATTCTGCTTATCATTTACTATTACGGCAACTTTCTTGCTTGGTACATAATTCTTCTCGAAACCAATATTATTTAATAGTGTGTTTATTCGATGGAAGGATGTATGTTCTTTAAGTACACTTCTTACTCCATACATTCGAAGCAAGTATAAATCATTTTCACTTAGATTATTCATCATAAAATCCAATTCATTGCTATTTTGTATAATGAAAATGTTTGGAAACAGATTATTGATTCCTAAACTATAATTGGATAATATTAAGTTTCCCATTGCTTGTAATTCATAAACTCGATTCGCAAACATCGTTTCACTATTTTGAACAGAGTTTAAATTAATGGTCCAAGGGAAAATCTTAAATAACTTTTGTAATGTGGAATGTTCTATACTAGGTGATATGTATTGCAAATATTCAGGTGGGAAAAAATGATTTGGCAGGTTTTTATCAAAATTACGATCAATTATTTTCAGCTGTTTCCCTGCAGCAATTACGCCATCAAAAATAGTCCGTGAATCTGCTTTTCGATTTGGGTACTTCTCATACCATGATCCAGCAAATATTGCGCCCATATCTCCTACCGTATTGTTTATTCCAATCGGATTATTGTATATTGGGTTGACACTAAATTCTAATGGAAACACTTGATCATTATTGCAGTCGTTTTTATAATCCGCTATTTTCTCAATTGCTGTAGTAAAGATATAATCACACCGCTTGGCAATGTCCACAAAACGGTGATAATTGGTAGGATCTTCTTTCGAATAGAATACGATTTTAACTCCCTGATTACGGAAAAAGTTGATTAAATCAAATAGGTCATTCCTTACTTTCACATTGTTTGGATTTCCAAACCCTTTCCAGTCCTCATTCAATCCTCTCCAGGTTGAAGCTACGATTAACACATCAAGCTTTCCAGAGAGAGCTTCATATTCATCTTTCTTTACATAGTAAAAGTTGGCAACATCTTCATAGGATTTAAATAAAAACTCGTCACAAATAATCCCGATATTTACATCTATTCTATTGAAAAACCTTGTACCATTACTTTTTGGAATATCTGATATTTTCGGGAGTACGCTTGTTAAAAAATCCTTATCTGCGACCTGATTCTTAAGCGCCAAATATTTTTCTATATCCACAACGCCTTCACTACTGTTACCTGATGAATTTATATCTATGTTAAGGTGAATGTTCTCGCTCTTTAAATAGCTGAGTTCCATTAATAATTGATTAGTCAATGTTTCTTTCTCGACTTTTATTACTTTAAGACGCTCCTGTATTGGATCCCTTTCCATCACTTACTATCTCCCTTTTTTGTTTCGCAGCTTCCAGTATCTTGTCGTTAATTTACCTAGTTTAGAATTTTTTAAGCTTGAATACCTATTTTCAATTTTTTCAATTTCCTTAGTCATTTCTTTTTTCTCTGATAACAGTTTTTCTTCCCGTTTATACTCGTCTAATAATTGCTTTTGAATTTTAACCTTTTCTACTTTTTCATCCAAGTATTTTTTTTGATAGTCATTTTTATTAGCCTTTGTATTTTCTATTAATAACTGATTATCTTTTTCTAACTGAATTTTTTTTTCCATTAACGCATTTATTTGTTCTTCACTATTTTTAGTTTTATTTTCCAGCATTTTAACTTTTTTATTCAATTTTTGCTGATTTGTTAACAAACTTCTTTCAATATTATTAAATGCCTCTTCAAGCTCATCAAATAATTTTCTTTCGGATAATAAATCATTTTTATTTTCCTGACCCTTTTGATATATTACTCCAATCCACTTACCGAAGAATTTAACCTCAGCAATTGAGATTTCACTTGTTTGTAATTTGAGAAAGTCATTTAAATAGAAGGTTCTTTTATGATCTACGAAATCGTTAATGCCAAAAGGCGTGGTAATAATTAACCGTCCATTTTCTTTTACCAAGCTGGATGCTTTTGTAAAAAATGATTCGATATCATTGATGTGTTCTAATACTTCACCTAGGATCACACTACTATATTGTTGTTCAAATTCCTTTAGTACAAGATTACCCTTTTCGAAACGAACAGAATTCCGTGTTTCTTCCTCTTCTTTTTCAAGATTTTCATTTGCTTCACGGATTGCATCTTCTGATAAATCCAAACCTAATACTTTTTTGCCTTCTCTTCCTAGTAGGATAGCTGTTATACCTTGAGAGCACCCTATATCTAACACTTCATCGCCGGATATATTTCTGCATATCCAATGAATTCTTTCCCGAACTTTTCTTCTGAAATTTGTATCTGTCTCAGAATAGTAAACATCGTATATTTTATCTTGGATTTTTTCCACTTTTCCACCGCCTATACTAGTATCCAAACAGCATTAACGCACCAAATAATATGAGTGGGATAAATAAGCCTATTCCCTTTCCAACAGAGATAATACTACTATTTTCATTGCCTTTTTTAGCTATTTCTCTATTTGCATATTGCTTTTGAAGCATCTCTTTTTTGTACTTTTTTTTCTCTGATTCGGCTAATTCATTAAACCATCTTGTATATCTTCCATATTTGTTTAAAACCTCTACCTTGGAGCCAAATTCCTTCATTTCCCCGTAGTTTATCCACATAACACGATCACAGAAGGTTTTCATTTGACTTGAGGAATGGCTTATAAAAAATATTGTTTTTCCTTTTTTCTTAAATTCATCCAATTTGATTAGACACTTATTTGCAAAAGTAGAGTCACCAACTGACAATGCTTCATCAATTACAAGTATGTCTGGGTCCGTATGAATAGAAATAGCAAAACCTAATCGAGATCTCATCCCGCTTGAGTAATTTTTTACAGGCTGGTTTATATAATCACCTAAATCGGCAAAATCAATAATATCCGGAGTAACTCGCTCAATTTCATCATCTTTTAGCCCGTGCATCATACATTTTAATTTAATATTATCCATTCCAGAAAGATTGTTATTTAACCCTGCGCTAATAGCAATTAGCGAGGGCTGTCCATCTATATATATTTCACCTTCAGTTGGTTTTATCACCTGTGAAAGCATGTTGGAAATAGTTGATTTACCCGAACCATTAAGACCAACAATTCCAATCGTTTCACCTTCATATACTGTAAAAGAGACATCGTTAACAGCCATAAATACTTTATTTTCTTTCCGACGACGTAGTGAAAATAAAGATAACAATTTTTCAAATTGTTTCGTATGGATTTGAAATGCCTTAGAAACATGTTTAAATTCAACTTTTACTTTCATTAAAATACCTCATTTATAGAAATTATAAATAATCCATAAAATTCTCTCTGAATTTCAAATGTACTTTTGAACCAATAAACATCAAAGTTAAAGTAAGTGCCCAAAAATAGCATAAATAGACCGGATCCTCAAAGAACCATTGTCGCGCAAGAAAAGAGTCTCTAAATCCTTCAATAATATAATAGATCGGATTAAGCTGTAATACATTTGTGACCCAGTCTGGAACTCTATCGCCTGCAGGGTCCCATAACACTGGAGATAAATATAAAATCATTCGTACCATTGATTGTAAGAATGATTGATAATCACGAACAAGTGTGGCAATTGTTGAGCTAAATAATGTAAAAGCAAACAAAAATGAAAATAGGCATACAAGATAATATAGTAGCTGAATAAAATACATCGTTGGGTAGAACCCATATATCAACAACACTATACATAATAGAATCATTAAAATGAAGAACTGTAAGCTATTACCAACAATTTTTATTGTCGGTAATAAGCTTACAGGAAAATTCATCTTTGAAACCAAATTCATTTTTTGAAAAACACTATTTGATCCTTGGAGCATTGATGGATTTATGAAAAACCAAGGAATTAGCCCCATTAACATCCAAAGGAAAAACGGAACTTCTCCAACTGTGGTTATTACTGGACTCCCACCTCTTATTCCAAGACCAAAAACAACCCAGTAAATTGCTATTTGAATGACAGGATTCAAGAATTGCCAAAGTGAACCTAAATAGTGTAGCTGATACATTCCTTTAATATCAAAACTAGCCATTCTAATAATTAAATCCTTATGTTCGATTTGTTCCTTGATAACCTGTCTCATCGAATTAAACATATAAGATAGCTTCCTTTTTTTTGGTTATTATATAAATTTATATAAGTTCCCGTAATTAATGTAATTAATATTATCCGCGTATTCTTTAACAACATTTTTCGTATCGAATACTTGGGCAACGTTCATTTTGCTGAAATATGCACTTG
Organism: Oceanobacillus arenosus; assembly: GCF_003369575.1. GTDB lineage: Bacteria > Bacillota > Bacilli > Bacillales > Amphibacillaceae > Oceanobacillus > Oceanobacillus arenosus. The sequence goes on from NZ_PIOC01000001.1 coordinate 131,491, forward strand.
TTAGCTCTTTAAATTCATTATGGTCACTTAGAACCAATACTAAATCAGATCCGTCCAATGCTTTTTCTAAGTCTTTTTCAACAAAGCTTAACTTAACATGTGGATCATATGCAACAACATCATATTCAGGAAGGGCATGTAGATGCTCATAGATTTCCATTGCTGGACTTTCTCTTATATCATCAACATTTCCTTTATAAGTTAATCCAAATACTGTAATTTTCTTACCGTTATGCTTCGCAAGTAGCTTCTCTGCAGATTCTACAACATAGCTAGGCATTGATTTATTTACTTGACGTGATAAGTTAATAATTTTCGCTTGTTCTGGTGCTTTCGCGATAATGAAGTATGGATCAACCGCTAAGCAGTGTCCGCCAACACCAGGACCAGGTGTATGCAAGTTAACTCGCGGATGTTTATTCGCCATTTCAATTACTTCTAAAGCGTTAATATCTAATTCATTACATACTTTTGTTAATTCATTTGCTAATGCAATGTTAACATCACGGAATGTATTCTCCATTAGTTTAGACATTTCTGCTGTACGTGCATTTGTTTTAATCAATTCACCTTGAACAAAAGTAGCATATACTTCTGCACCTTTTTCCGTACATATTGGTGTAACACCACCAATAATACGGTTGTTATGAATTAGTTCATGCATGATTTGCCCTGGTAATACACGCTCAGGACAATGTACTAAGAAGATATCCTCACCAATGACAAATCCTGCTTCCTCAAGTCTTGGCTTAACAAAGTCATCCATCGTTCTAGGCGCTATTGTTGATTCAACAATTACAACATTCCCTTTTTCTAAAAACGGAATAATGTTGTCTAATGCTTGCATTACATATGTTATATCCATTGATTTAAATTCATCGTCTTTATTCGGTGTTGGTACCGCAATAATAAACGCATCTGCAGGTTCAGGCTCAACTGAAGCTCTGAAAGTTCCTTTTGCGATCGCCTTTTCTAACGCTTCCTGTAGTCCAGGCTCTTCTATATGAATATGTCCATTATTTAACATGTCAACTGCTTCTCTTTTAACATCAACACCAACAACATCTACATCATAATTTGCAAACATAATGGATGTCGGTAAACCAATATATCCTAATCCCATTGTACAAAGCTTCACTGTAATTCCTTCTTTCTTTTCTTTAGGTTATTAAGGATTGTAATTTTTTCGAACAAAAATTAATACTTTCGATAAACTTCGAGCAAGTATTTCTGTTCTTTCTCCCAATTATACTTCTTTCGAGCATTTTTGCAATTCATACTAAAGTAGTCACGCTTCTCAGGATTTTCCAATAAGAAGTTTACACCTTTGGCTATTTCCTTAGGGTCGTGCGGGTCAATTGTGACACCTACTTCACTTTCTTCTACTGCTTTTTTAATTTCAGGGAAATTACATGCTACAACTGGAACTTCATTCATCATATACTCGAATAATTTATTCGATGATGCTGACCAGTGATTGAAGTTAATATTATTTAGCACTTGAAAGCCAAGATAAGCATTTTTTGTATATTTCGGCAATTCGCGAACAGGAACCTTTGATATGAACCGAATGCCTTTCTCAAGGTTCCTTTCCTGCACCATTTTGATTAACTTGTCTTTTATCTTCCCATCACCAATCAATACTAGTGTACCTTCTTTAAACAATGAATATGCTTCAATTAACTTTTCAAGTCCACGCCCTGCTTGAATTCCACCTTGATACAGCAGAATTTTCTCATTAGGCGGCAGGTTCAGCATGCCATGCAGGTCTACTTTTTCAGCTGTTTGCTGAATTTCCATTGACGGGTAATTATGCAGCACATGTGGATAGAATCCATATAAATCTTCGTTATATTTGGCACGAGTATCATTTTCAACCATCATACTATCCATCCGTTTAATGAAGAAGTGCTCAAATTTCTTGTACCACGGACTATCATAGCCTGTCCTGCTTGTTTGTACCTCATGTGAATCATAGATTAGAGGTTTTTTCTTGAATCGCCATTTAGAACTGATATAGCCTTGAGGCATTGTGTTTAAGTCATTGGAGTGGTAAATATCATAATTTCCTCGATGACCTTTTATAATCATCCGTAAAATTAATGCACTACGAATCCATACTACTCTTACTTTCGTTTTTAACAGCAAGGCTAACATAACAGTAAGAATAATTGTAATCCACGGAATATAATAAAGTAAAAATGCCCAAACCGCCAATAGTGGAATCAATGGCCATCTTTGACCAACTGCAAAGCGATATCCCTTTTGCAAAAATAACAGAGTGGCCGGATATCTCTTCATACGATGAACCCGGAAATGCTCATTCACTTCTTCATATTGTGAAATCGATGGATCATTTGGATCATCGATACATATTAATTCTACATCATAACCATTCTCAGATAAAGAGGTGCACTCTCTAAGCACCCTCGCATCGTTTGTAAAATGGTTCCAGACAAACATACCAACACGTTTCATTACGTTCTTCCCTCTTCATTCATTAATTATTTGTACAAGTTCATTTATATTATTTTCCCAGAGAAACGCATCTTGAACTGCTTTTGTACAGTTTTCACCGATTCGTTCAAGCTCCTTGGGATTATCCTTCAGTTTTACAATTTTTTCAATCATTCCTTGAATATCCTGCTGTTCAAAAGCAAAGCCAGCCCCACTCTTTGTTATTATTTGTGCTGCTGTCCCTTTTATTCCTGCGATAATTGGTGTCCCGCACGTCATATAGTCGATAATCTTTCCAGGGAGCACTGTAGAAAATACATCTACATCATTTAGAAAGGCAACGGCAATATTACTATTCTCAATTAATTCTAAGCTTTTCTTCCTCGTTGTGGGGTGATGCATATAGACATTCTTCAATTGATGTTTATCGATATAACTCGTAAATTCATCAGTCTTTATCCCATAGCCAATGACATCAAAGCGAATTCCTTCTTTTTGCAATGCGCTGGCAATTAATTTCAGGTGATCGATATCCTGGGCTAACCCGAGATTTCCCGTGTAAACAACACGAAATTCACCTTCATAAGTTTTACTACGAACAATTTCATGATCTCTTGGCCCATTCGGCAAGTAAATAATCGGGATATCCTTTTTTAATTTGGACCTTATATGTGACTCAAAGCCCTTACTGTTAATAACAATTTGATTTGCTGCTCCGTACATCCTCTTTTCGAGCATGCGGAAGATCTTAAGAATGAATCGATTATCGAATGTCTTCACACCAACTAAACTGTCCGGCCACAAATCTCTCACTTCTAATATGAGTTTTGATTTAAGAAATAATTTGCCAATCAATGCCGAAAAAACGATAAAAATTGGTGGTGAGCTAACCATGATATAATCATAATTCTCTTTTCTTAATTGCCAAAGTTTAATCAAAAACCGCCACATTATTTCGATATAAAAGTATAATCTGCTAACTATATGATTCGAAAACTTTTTATTTTTTATTGGCACCCGGATGATTTTTTTTGTTTCTTTATTTAAAGCCTCATCATCCCAAAACGTTTTATCATTGTATAAATTTTTGTTTGGATACGCTGGTTCTGTTGTCAAAACATCTGCGTCAATATCGGAATCATTCAATAGCTGATAGATATTTTTCATTCGATTACCTGCGCTGCCAATAACAGGATAGAAGTTTTGTGTCATTATTAATACTTTCTTTTTCATGAATCGTAACGCTCCTATATAGGAAATATACACCCAGTTGATTTTATCATAAATAAATATTTTATGATATTTTAATCCATATCGCAATTGAATTGTCGATTTTGGTTTTTACTGAGATCCAAGTATTTCCGTATATAGTGATCCTCTGAAATATTGGTATTTTCCCAAAGTGAAAATTACATTATGTTACAAATATACAATTCAATTTACAAAGTGTTTAATCACAGAAGACAAGTTTTATTTAAAAATCAGCTTGTTTAATCGTTCGTTAATATTGGATATATCATACTTCTCTACAATTGGTAAAAAATTATTATCCTTCTTTTTGTCCTCTTTTGTAAGTTTTACAATTAGTTCAACCGCTTCATCTATATTATTAACAATAAATTCCTTTGGATAAATCGTATCCGCACCTGGCCAATTAAAAACAATTGGCGTAGCTCCACTAGCCATTCCCTCCATTGGTGCTAGATGGAAGCTTTCGATATCACTAGTCGATAGCATATAATTAATATTTGTTAGCCATTCCGCAACATCATCTCCATGTCCATCAAAGAAGACATGATCTTTCCATGGAGAATCATTAATCTTGTCAAACACTTCAGTGAAATATTCCATTTCTGTTTTCCGATTTTTTAACCAAGGTAATTCCTCAGGTAATTTCCCTTTAATAAATAATTTATATCGCTTATCTTTTTTCCACAGCTTATCAAATATATCGATTACCCGATCAATTCGTTTTAGTTTAGGCAAAATACCTATAATACCCAAATTATGTGTGATATTTTCTTTCTTAGGTTGCTGGTATTTCTTTATATCAACCATATTCTGAATTAAGATTAGTTTGTCACGAGGGATCTTTTTAAGTCGATTAAATTCTTCAAATATATAAGGGCTAATTGCAATTACATTTGTTACATTCTTGTAATTAACATTCTCTAAATAGTTTGTCTCTAATTCCTGCCTGTGAACCCTAATAAACAATTGCTGACCAGGCAGTCTATGATTGGAATAAAACACTGCATTTCCAAGTCCCCATTCACAGAAAATAGCATCTGCTTTTTGCATCAGTTGCTGACTCTCTTCTAGATTGTGAACATTGTGACTGCTCCATTTATCTATCAGAACGTTTAACTGACTCCTCTCACAAAAGGCAATATAGTCTTTTAGAAATTTAAAATCATGACCTGCGAATAGTATCGTTTCTTTTTCCTGGTTAAAATTCCACAGCTTTTTAAGAATGTAGTTACTGACATGTGAAAATTGATAGCGAAAACTTGCTTTAAAACATCTTTCAGAAGCAATTTTATATATCTCCTGATTTCGAAATGCTAAGATAATCTTTTCCTTCGATTCTTGAAGACTACCTGCAAATAAAGGATAATCTTCACCAAGAATCTCTTCAAATTGAGCATTTCGATTTACTATAACTGGTTTTCCTTGAATCGAAAATGCCAATAATTCCTTTAAAGTCTCCCTTTGTTCATAATTAGAGGTAGAAGAATAATCAAAGAGATATCCTAAATCTGATTCATAAATTAATCTGTTGAATTTTTCGGGGGAATCATTTTCTATCGCTGTTAATCCCTTTATCTTCCGGTAGCGGTTTAAGAAGCTTAACTTTTCTCTCTCCTTTACTAGATGGTTACTTAGGATTATCATTGAAAAAAGTGTCTGCTTCCTTTTCGTCGTTTGAAATATACTTATTATTTCATTTGATAATTTCCCTTTATAAAGCAACGAAAAATAACGATTGCAAAATTCAGGTTTTGATAGGATATCATCGATAATCGGTGGTATTAAAATTACTTTATCCTCTAAAAGATCCGTGGTTTGTAATAATAGATGTTTCATTTTATAGGACTCTACAAATACAGCAGGGAAATTTTTGGAAACCTTCTCTAATTCACTATATTGATAATTCTTATCTATTAAAAAAGGAATCACTTTTTGTTTATACTTATCACACAGGGCTAATGACATTATTTCCTTTCCATGCAAAATAATAATATGATAATTGGATTTGTTTTCTAATTCCGAAATTTTATTACTAATATCCGTTGCCGTTTCATCTTCCATCTCTTTACTAACATTCCCATTTGGTAACCATGTGATTTTTTGATTCGTTGACAAGCTAGCCTGAGCCTCTTTCGACATGGGGGATCCTGGTAGAATATCCAGTGCTACCTTTTCATCGCTCATCAAAACTGAGGTCAAGGATGAAAGCCGTTCAATTGAATGGGGCGATACGGTTGACAATTGTTCGATATAAAGTAATATTTTTAAACGCTTCATTCTTTATCGCCACCCTTTATTAGAAAGCTTGACCGTCGCCTAACCTTTGGACGACTTGTCTTATTGCACATATGCAACAAGAGGATTACCATCTATACTTCACTGTCAAGCAAGTACATATTGTATTTTTTCTACCTTTATTATAATAATTGTTCATTACTAAACATCTTCTTATTCTTCTGTATAATGAGTTTCTCTATAACATCGTCTTGATGATGTATTAATTCATTAATTGAACAATCATTAATCGCCTCTACTTCAAAAAAAGCAGTATAACTTTCAATTTCATTTACATATTCAAACTCGGCTTCTTGATATCTATGACTTTTGCCATCTTCGGAAAACCCTTTTTGTCCAATACATGCGGCTTTTGAATAACAGAAAGCATGAATATTATCCTCCACATAATATTCCCCGTATGAATAATCAGGATTTAATACAGTTACATACCTCGTATCAATTAATTCAGAAATACTATATTTTTCATATACATAGTCCTCTAAATATACCTGAATACAATCATGATTGTACTGGTTATATATTTCTTCAAACCCATCAAATACCGAAATCAACGCGATAATTTTGATTTGTTGATAAGACTGATTATTAATCATATCCATAACCTTATAAAAAGCTTCTTTTGAATGTGCAGTAAATAGTAGCGTAACGTCAAGAGACGGCACTTTAAACGGGATGGAAATACAATCTAAAATAAATTGTATTCGATTTTGATACGTATGATTTCTAAAGATTTCTCTTCTATTTTTACTTGATATTTCCCGGTATAGTTGTGGGTTACTGCTTAGCATATTGACTGATTCTAAATCATTACTTGCTAGTGCTGTTACAGGAAATGCTTTAAGAGGAGAATGATAGATTATTGGGATACCTGAAGCAAGGGCTTCAATTTCTATTTTTGAAATAAAACGACTGGATCTCCCTTTATTCTTATTATTTAAGAGGAGTGAATTACCCTTTTTACTATTCGCCAGAAATGACTGCTCCATATCCATTTCTGGATTAATCATTCCGACACCCAATTCACTCAGCTTTGCATCATAATTTTTAAAACTGCTGATTGAAAGTTTCTTTTTAGGAACTGTTAATTTATCGTCAAAAAACCTATTGACTATCGCTTTATTTAATTCCGTCGGGTTATGAACTTTTGGATTCACTCCATATGGTAAATGATAAATATTATCATGATCAACAAGATCCCGATATACTGGGATCAACTTGTCATCAACAGTAAAAATATAATCAATAAACGAAGATATTTCTCTCATAACACCAACATGTGTCGAAGCCCCTAAGTCCCAAAACACAATAGGAATATGATTCGTTTTACACCATAAAGTTATCCGTTTTATTGCTTGGTATGTTCGATCATTTATAATTTCTTCACTATCCTTACATTGCCAGCTAGAATCAATTAACATGAAATCAGGAATAGACTTATTTAACATTTCATCCCACATATCTAAAGAAATGATAGAAACAATTTCAGCTATATTTGATAAATATTCGTCATCAAGTATTGCGGCGACTCTTATTTGTGATAAGCTCTTCTCTTCTCTCTTCTGGATTCTTGTTGCTTTTGGAATAGAATCTGAAGTAAAAACATTAAAAATCTCAAGTTCACCCTGACCGGACAAACGGATAGCGATTCTGCAATATTCAGTACTAGAAGTTGTATGGAATGACGTTAGATGATTGAATGGAATCCTTTTTTTTCTTACCTGCCGGAATTCACCATCATATTCGAGTAAATAGATGATTAAATCAATAGAATCAGTTTTTGTGCCACTAATTTTTATCGTATTCTCAGCACCAATTTTTATTTTTTGTCGATCAATATTAATTAATGAAAAATTTGTGTTATTTTCAAATAACGTTAAGTACTTTACTTCTTGGCTTTTAGATTTAATCAGAAACTTATATTGATATTGAGTTATTTGTATATCCTTTTTTGGGTAAAACCAATTATTTATATCAAAAAATTCTTGAGAAAGATTTTCAAAGCGATGGGTATTACTTTTATCCTTTTTAGGATATTCATTATTTTTTTCTAGCACATAAATCAAATCCTAACTGTTAAATGTTTTAGTAAATAATCGTATTTATAAGACTGAATGTTCGTAATAATCCTTGTCTGACACTTTTCAATACATTAAATTATTATTTCTAGTTTATCATATTCCTACTATATTAGAAATCTGAGCAACGACTTAAATTGCTTGTGAATTCTAAGATGATATTAAAAGGGAACAAGGCTAAAAGCTACCTTGTTCCCTTTTGTTTTTCTTTCCTGCTGCTGTTTATTTATTTTGCAACGTCAACAATTCGTCCTTCAACCTTGGGTACAATGTTACCAATACCTGCTAGATGATTCGCAAGGTTTTCCCAGTCTGAAGATCCTAAATCTGTTACACGGCCTTCTTCGTATGCTTTAGCAAAGCCTGTAAAACCATCTCCGCCTTTAGCAGTGAATGCATTTGTTACGATTTTATACATTTCTTTATCTTGAATTTCAGTATATGATCCATCTTCATTTTTATAAGAGACAGATATAACACGACTTTTTGCAGGTTTAGAAGAATCAAATTCTACTTTTCCACCAGCTACATGCAGGAAGCCGCCATTCTCATAAGGTAGCTGACCAACACTGATTTCAAATGCTTCTTTTAGTTCTGCACCAGATAGTTCCATTATTGCTGGGGTATTTCCAAATGGTAGTACTGTTATTACTTCACCAACTGTAATTGGCCCTTTATCAATCGCAGCACGAATTCCACCACCGTTTTGCAATGCCATTACTACATCTTCGTCAAATTTCTTTCCTTCAGCAAGCATACCATCTGTAATTAGATTTCCAAGTGGTGTTTCGTTCTTACGCACACTTACTTGTTCCTTATTTCCCTCGTCTGAAATTCTTGGGTTTTCTAATGCACTTTCAGCTGTTGCACCAATTTCCGTTTGTGAAACTTTCTCTACTTGAGAAGAATATTGGTCTAATAAACCTAGGGCATATGGATCATCTGCTTTTTCCGCAATATTAATTAATTTACCTGCAGAAGAAACAACTACTCCCTTATCATCAAACTCAACATCTAATTTTCCTAAGAAATTATTGTATTGATATGCTTGAACAATTACAGTAGGATCTTTCTCTTTTCCAGCATCATCTTTTGTAATAACGACTGGTTTATTTAATTGTGTATGGCTGTGTCCACCAACAATAACATCAATACCATCTACTTTTGCAGCTAACGTTAAGTCGTTATCTACATTTGGATTATCATCATAGCCGATATGTGTTATTGCAACAATTTTGTTTACACCTTGACCTTCAAACGCTTTTACTGCATTTTCAGCTTCTTGGATATAATCTTCAAATTCGATTGCACCTGGGCTTGAAAGATCTGCCGTTTCTGCAGTTGTTAAACCGAAGAAACCAACTTTTTCCCCTTCAATTTCCCTGATCATTCCATTATAGATATGACCATCTGCAGGTCTGCTTGAAATAATGTCACTGAATAATCCTGTGAATTTACCATCCTTGGTAAAGTCTACGTTTGAGCTTACAAACGGGAACTTAGCACCTTTAACAAAATCTGCTAACCCTTGTAAACCTTCCTCTGTTGATCCAAGGTCAAATTCATGGTTACCAAATGTCATTACATCATAGCCCATTAAATTCATAAATCTCAAATCAGCCATACCTTCGAATTCATTGTAATACAATGTTCCAGACATAACGTCACCTGCATCAATAAGCAATGCATTCGGCTCTTCTGCTCTTACTTCCTTTACTGCTGTTACACGTTTTGCAACATTATCTAAATTCGCATGTGTATCATTAGTATGCATAATCGTTAAATCTAAATGTCCATTTTCACTATTCTTCTTAAGGATATCATCAAGTTCCTCCTTAACAGCATCATTCACTGCTACTGTTCCGCCGAAGATACTCATTTTATCAACATCTTGGTCTAATAGATATTCAGATACTTTACCTGGTACCTTACCATGTACTAACACAACTGCTGAATCTTCTTTTGCTGCAAGTACTGCTCCAGAAAGAGCATCTGCAAAGCTATTACCGCTCGCAATATATACTCCATCGCTATTTACTCCAAATTCATTTAAAATAGCAATGTTCGTTTCATAACGATCCTTACCACTTAAACGTTTAGCACTAGGAAGTTCTTTTGCAACTTTTTCAGAGATTGCTGAATTTCCACCTAGAACTAATGACTCTTTTGCTCCAAGACTTGTTATTGCTTCTGCAGTTGCTTTTGTTAATTTAGAATCCTGTGTTAATAGAATTGGCAGTCCGTCTCTAGCTGCAAGTGCTGCTACTGATAGTGCATCCGCGTATTCCTTACCACTCGCAACGACTACTTTTTCCGCCTTACCATCTGTCAGTTTGTTTGCAATCTCTACTGCTGTTTCATATCTTGTACTTCCTTTAATTCTTCCTACAGTTAAACCTTCTTTTTCGAGTGTCTCAACAACAGCTTTACCTACTGCTACTTCTCCACCTAGAATTGTTACTTCTTTAGCGCCAAGGCGTTTAATTTCCTTTATTGTTTGGTCTAGTAATTTATCCTTCTGAGTTAATAGAATTGGAGTATCCCAAGCAGCTGCTAACGGAACCCCTGCTAACGCATCAGCGAAATCCTGTCCACTCGCAAGGATTACCTTTTCAACTGAACCTTTTTCCCAACCCTGTTTACTTACTTCGATAGCAGTTTCATAACGATTAGATCCTTTGATACGATCAATTTGTTCTACTTCAGCCTTTGGAAATTCCTTAGGATCTTGCTCTGGAGCTTTTTCTACCGGTTTAGGATTACTTGGATTTTCAGATTTAATATTTTTTTCAATTTCATAGACTGCAACAGTACCAGAAATTTCATGTGTTGCAGCTAGCAATGATTTACCTGTAGGACTGTCTTCAGCAGGGATGAACTGTAAGCCTTCCGGTGATACATCACCTTTCACATCCTCACTGAAATCACGGCTTGAAATTAAATCAATAAATTTCGGCTTCTCTGGATTTGACAAATCATAAATCATAACTCCACTTAGTCGCTCTAATGCGATAAATGCATAATTCGTTCCATTTATCTCTCCAACAACAGCCGTTTCTGGTTCTGGCCCCTTCGCATTACTACGGCCATCCTGTTTAATTTCATCACTGTTTGTATTGAAATAATCAGGCATTGCTTTTGCAATAATTTGTTCAAATTCACTGCCACTGTCATAGACTTGTTCCATAGTGTCAGCATCAAAGATGGAGAAGCTGCGTCCGCCATATCCGTAAATAGCTTCATATTTACCAGTCTTTTCATTTAATCCGTTTTCAACCGTAAGTTTATAATCTGCTAAGCTATTAAGATCAAAATTATCTAATTCTGCTTGTGTGTAATTAGCATAATTAGATGCTTTTAAGCTAACTTTGCCTTTTTCAAGTAATTTCTTTAGTTTCTTCTCTTCCGTGTATCCTTCACCATCATCATTGTACTCACCATATGCAAAGTTTCCATCTTCGTATGCACGTGCATCACCTTCATTTGGTGTGATGATGTATGTTTTACCATTTACAGTGAATGAATCAATTGCATCAGGCATATGGAATGTAAGAATCGGCTGCTTTTCTATTTCAATTTTTTCATTTGGAATAGCATCCATTTCATTTCCTGCTACTGAATGATCAATTACACCAAGTCCATTTACTTTTTTAATTGTATTTGTTGTTAAATCAATTGTTGCAATTGCATTGTTTTCCTGTAAAGATACATAGGCTGTTTTGCTGTCTTCTGAAACCGTTATATATTCAGGCTCTAATTGTTCTATTAATGCTTCACCTGTATTACCAGTTTTAGTATAACGTACCTTTTCATCTAACATGTCTTCTGTGAATGATAATGATTCCACTTTAAAGTTTTTAGCATCAATAACAGAAATTGTGCCTTCTGGATCATGTGTCGTTACTTTATTATCTGCATCAAGAGTCGCACGCGGTTCCCCTTCATTTGCAACAAGCACCTTTTCGCCGTCCGGTGTAAATGTTACCATGTCAGGTAATGAACCTACTTCTACACTTTTAACAAATGTTCCATCTTTTTTAACGAATATAATATGGCCAGGATCTGATTCAAGTTTGCTAGTTGCAGAGATTGCAACAAGGCCGTCTTTTGCCGGGCTAACTGCAATACTAGTAATACTCGCAACATTTTCTGAACTAAATCTTCCATTATCTAAATCTTTTAGAAGAATACGTTTAGAATCAATTTGTTGAAATTCACCTGATTTAAGATCTTTAAAAGAAAGAATATCAAAACCAGCTTCTTTACCATTTGTGACGAATGCTCTTTGTGTTTCAGCATCATATGCCAAAATCTCCGTACCTGTTTCCCCAACTTTACTATCATATTGCGCGATTTGAGAAACCTTCAGTTGCTCCTTTATGTATTGATGAAGCGGCGGTTGTTCTGTTTGTGCCTTTGCCTCATCTGCAAACACATTATAAGGTACAACCCCTGTAAACAATAACGATGCAGCTGCTGCTCCAGTTATTAGCTTTTTCTTAAATCCCATCCTGTAAAACCCTCCCTAAATTATCTTGCTATAGGTCATTTTACATATCTTTTGTTAATTAAGTGCAAAGTTATTGTAAAATTTCTGTTAATATCGTTACTTTATGACGATCTATGTAAATAATCAAAAATGGACTTTCAGTTATTAATTGAAAGTCCATTCACTTATTTCGTATTTTTTCCACTTTACGAAGCACCCTTCGCAAATAATCAACAATTGGTCTTTTTCCTCCCATTACAACTCCAGCTAATTCTGCTAGGATCTGAATCAGAAATAGAACGACGATAGTGATAATCAATGAGGTTGTCGTGCTTGCTTCAGAAAACAAGATGGCCATTATTCCAAATAATGCACTAAATGCATAAAGGATAAATACGGTTTTTCTGTGACTGTACCCTGCTTCAATCAACTGATAATGAACATGCTTATTATCAGCCTTCATAATATTTTCTTTATTAAATGCCCTGCGAACAATAGCATATAACGTATCAAAGATTGGTACTGCAAGAACGATGATTGGGATGATAAAGCTAAAGAATGTGACGTTTTTAAACAATCCAAGCATCGACACTACTGCAATCAAGTAGCCTAGGAAATTAGAACCAGTATCCCCCATATATATTTTTGCTGGATAAAAATTATGATAAAGAAATCCAAGATTCGCTCCAATCACTACGATACTAAGAAATGCAGCCAGAATTTGCGAATCGATAATCGCCATGACGAAGATGCTTATTAGGGCAATGGTAGATACTCCTGTTGCGAGACCATCTAAACCGTCTATCAGATTAATCGCATTGGTTATCCCGATTATCCAAACAATCGTGATAAAGACACTGAAAAAGCCGAGATCTACAATACCAAAAATCGGCAAGGTTATCCGTTCGATAATGATTCCAGAGTAAACAAGAAAAGATGCTGCAATTAATTGTCCTGTGAGCTTAACTACTGGTGTGATCGTAAAACGATCGTCAATAACCCCTGTGATAATGATGGCTAGCGCTCCCATAAAGATTGCTGGAAGATGCTGACTTGCAGGATTTAAATATAAGATGCCTAGCAGCGAACCAAGAAATATGGATATCCCACCTAACCTCGGTGTCACCTTCTTGTGGATTTTTCTCTGGTTTGGATGATCAACCGCTCCAATTTTCGTAGCAAATATTTTCACTGGATAGGTTAATAGGAAGGAGGAAATAAGTGATATTAGAAATGCAATAACTAAATCGAACGCGTTAATCATAATATTCTCCTTGCTGTTCATGTTGAATGTTGTAAACCTTCTTAAATAAAATTATAGCGAATGATGCATCTCATTAGCAAATCTAATCTCGAACAGAAAATAGAGAGGCTTCTTAGTATAGACTAATAATAATGAAATTATCGTTCCAACCCTAGTATGTTATGCTATTCACAATACTATTCCAATTATCTGAAAGAAGGGGATTCCTATGGATATTTACTTCTTTGTGATGGCAGCAATTTTAGTAGCTGGTTCAATATCTGTAATTATTAAAATTAATACCAGAAGAATCAAAGAGCAACCGGATCAAGCAAGTAAAGCACAAACTAACTTCTTTTTCGGTGTTGCCATAAGTGAAGCAATACCGCTTATTTTATTGATATTAGGAATAATGAATGCAGAAGCTGGTTCATCAGTCAATCAGTTATATGTACCTGCGATCATTATTATTTACACCATTATATGTGCAAGTTTATTTCTATTCTTGCAAAGTAAAGTAGATGTTGTTGAAGCGAATATAGCTAGTGTAACTAACTTCACAGCAATTGGCATGGCGATGGTGAATGCTATCCCGATTATTGCACTCGTCTTTTTATTTACACTTACACCATAATCAAAGTTTATGAAAAATGGATCACTTTGTACAATTATTAATTCAATTCACACATTGTATCTCTCCCTTTCATTCGCTAGCGTCAAGCTTTATAATAATACATAAAGTTACGAGATTGGTGGTGGCACTGTGGAGAAAAAGGTTTCCATTGAAAAGGTATGTATACTAGCTGGAAAAATTATGCTCGAAAGTGGTGCAGAAACGCATCGGGTGGAAGATACGATGAATCGAATTGCTTCTGCCTTTGATGTCGTAAATCCACAGAGCTACGCAACCCCTACCGGAATTAATTTTGCTGTTGATATCGCGGATGAAACGTACTTTTTGAGAATTACTACGCGGTCTACGGACCTGCATAAAATAGCAAAAGTCAATCATATTTCCCGAAGAATTACAGCAAAGGAACTTAATTTAAGTGAAGCATTCTCTTCATTAAACGCGGTCGATAAGGAACCACTTTTATATCCTTCGTGGGTTCGAGTTATTTTCGCTGCATTTGCAAGTGGCTGCTTCGCGATTATGTTTGGTGGAGTATGGAATGACTTTATTCCAGCATTCGTTGCTGGCGGCCTTGGCTATGCAGGAATGCTTGGCGTTGATCGTTTCCTCGAAATTCGCTTCCTTTCTGAGTTTCTAGGCTCGGTTATTATTGGAATTGTTACTGTGATTGTCATTTATTTCGGAATTGGCAAAGAAATGGACAAGATTATCATCGGTGGCGTCATGCCTTTAGTTCCGGGATTACTGATCACGAATGCCGTTCGTGATTTAATCTCTGGGCATTTAATTGCTGGGCTATCAAAAGGAGCGGAAGCAATAATTACTGCATTTGCGATTGGTGCTGGTATTGCAGTTGTGTTTGCTTTCATTTAAGAGGAGGATGCTGAATGGATATTTTCGCTCAATTAGTCACAAGTTTCATTGCTTCTGCGGCATTTGGCATTCTTTTTAATACACCAAAAAGGGCACTCATTCAATGTGGACTTGTTGGCATGATTGGCTGGATTGTCTATTATGTCCTTGTTGCACAAGGTTTGCATGTTGTTCCTGCCACCATACTCGCTGCGATGCTTGTCGCGTTACTTAGTTATTTTTGTTCAAAAATTTATCGTATGCCGATTATTATTTTTAATGTATCTGGAATCATTCCCCTCGTTCCAGGGGGAAGTGCATACAACGCAATGCGCCACTTCGTTATTAATGATTATTACACTGCAGTCCAATTATCAACTAAAGTAATGTTACTCTCCGGCGGTATCGCGATTGGACTTATGTTCTCTGAGGTGATCAGCCAAGTTGTTCGGAAGATTGCTGCAGCGAAGCGGTAGGGTTCTTCCTTTGAAGCTTTAGGTGGAGTGTTCCATGGGCCGGGGTGGAGCGATTAGCCGAAATTCGGAGCATTCGCAGACAATGCCGGAGCGCCTCGGTCCTAAATGGAGCGCTAGTTATTATTTTCACAATATTTTGAATAGACTTTTAATATTAACATAATCTGCATTATTTGATTAATTCTTTTTTTCCTATAATATAAAATATATATTTCTACATAAAGTGAGGGAACTTATGATGAATCAACCAGTACAACCAAAAGTAGTTATCGTAATTTTCGGGGCAACAGGGGATTTGGCTAAGCGCAAATTGTTTCCTTCCATATATCGTCTTTATCAGCATGGGAAGATTAGTAAAAACTTTGCTGTGGTTGGGCTTGCACGTCGTGAATGGACAGACGAGGTACTAAGGGAGAATGTGGCAGCATCGATTGGAGAAGCAGTTTCTCCAGATGAGGATCTGGAAGAATTTGTTTCACATTTCTTCTATCACCCGTTCGATGTTACAGACGATTCTTCTTACCAAGGATTGGATCATTTACTTAAAAACTTAGAAGGACAATATGACACAGAAGGAAATCGAATTTTCTATTTGGCAATGGCACCTAATTTCTTTGGAACGATTGCAAATAAATTAAAAGAGTACGGGTTAGAAAATTCTGACGGCTGGTCACGCCTTGTGATTGAAAAGCCTTTCGGGCATAATTTAGAATCCGCAAAAGAATTAAACAATCAAATTCGGTCTGCATTTAATGAGGATCAAATTTACCGAATCGACCATTATTTAGGGAAACAAATGGTCCAAAATATTGAGGTCATTCGTTTTGCCAATGGAATATTTGAGCATCTTTGGAATAATCGTTTCATCTCGAATATTCAAATCACATCAAGTGAGGTGCTCGGTGTAGAAGAACGTGCCCGCTATTATGATAATTCTGGTGCAACACGTGATATGGTACAGAATCATATTCTGCAAATGGTTGCGTTGCTATTAATGGAACCACCAATTAAACTCTCGACGGATGAAATTCGTTCTGAAAAGATCAAAGTACTCCGTGCCATCCGTCCATTAGATAAAAATGAAATTAGTAACTCCTTTATACGTGGTCAGTACGGATCGGGAGAAATAAACGGTGAGGCTGTTCCAAGTTATCGAGAAGAGGCAGAAGAGTTGGCAGACTCCAATACAGAAACGTTCGTTGCTGGTAAGCTTTTAATCGATAACTATCGCTGGGCAGGCGTGCCGATTTACATTCGTACCGGGAAAAGAATGACAGGAAAGTCGACTAAAATAGTCATTGAATTTAAAGATATCCCAATGAATTTATATTATAAAAAGGACAATGACCGCAATCCTAATTTACTCAGCATCAATATCCAACCAAACGAAGGAATCACACTTGGCCTAAATGCAAGAAAGTCCAGTGAGGGCGCACTAGCTGAACCAATTCAGCTTGCTTATAATCTAGACGAGACTTCTGGAATCAATACACCAGAAGCATATGAAAGATTACTCTATGATTGCATGATTGGTGACGCAACGAACTTCACACACTGGGACGAGGTAGCACTTTCTTGGAAATTCGTTGACTCCATTTTAGGTGTATGGTCTGAAGAGAAAGCTGATTTCCCGAATTATAAATCAGGATCGATGGGACCTAAGGCAGCCGATGAGCTCTTAGAAAAAGACGGATTCCACTGGTGGGAAGTATAATCTTCCTCTGCAATTTTCATAATTGTTAAAAGGAGCATACTCATCGGAGTATGCTCCTTTTTCTTATAATAGAATGGACAATCATTTTCTATTTCAATTCCTATGATAATTGAGGACACGTCCAGCGCAAGCGCCCGTGCTCCTAGCGAGACCGCATATAGCTTATTAATAGTAATCCTTTTTATTTGGAATTAAGGCGGTGATTGCAAGCACAATTGCAGTGATAATATGCATTATCATCCCGAGCACCGGAATAATCCCAATAATAGAAGTAATAATTCCTAAAATACTACCAGCTGACGCGCCTCGATCCCTATTTGTGATAAGTAATGTAATAATGTGAAGGATCAACATAACAAAGAGTGGTGTCCAGCCATTGGCAATAATATAGGCTCCACCGATTAACGGAATTCCTAATAGTCCTTCAAAAATTGCAGTTATCCATTTTAAGATTTTTGATCCTGACAAAATATCCCCTCCGATACATACTAAAAAGCTTCCAAACGTACTCATCTGTCAATAATATGATTTCTTATCAATCGTATCATATTATCCCCTGAAAAATAATATACCGACGCCTATTTTGGCAATAATTTTTAGAAAACTTCCTGTTGGCCCGATTTTCTTACCTCCTTAGCAATCAATTCTCAGGTTCATCTCCATGCCACCAGCGGATTTGCCCTGTGCCAAACAATATCGATCGATTCAATTGGACAATGACCTGGCACATTCGTTTAAATTGGCTATCAACCGTACTAAGCGATGCATTTACATAAATCCCTGTTCCATCACGAAAGGCAATATAGGTCTTATCATTATGTAAAAAGTAATCTCGAATGTGGCTAGCAGATAGCCATACACATTCCGTATTTTTCGTTGAAGCGGTGGGGAACATGTAAATTCCATTCATTTGTGATACTGGAACCGGAAGCTTACTCGTTGACTTTAATATGTCCTTTACTGCGCCACGTCTGCCGTCTAGTGTCGAACCGTATAAGATACAGCTATTATCAATGATTTGTTCAGCCTTCAAGCTAGAAAATTGCTGACTATCACCTTCGATTATGACCGATCGATAATATTGAGAATCATTCGCTAAGATTGCTTTCGTTTTCTGGGATACGAGATATACATTCTCCATGATAACCCCCTATTATTATTTATGACGTATATTACTGCTAGTATACTTATTTATTCAAACTATTTCTATAATTTTTAACTATTTTATCCAAGGTTATCCATTTTCCGTCAATTTTAAGTGAATGCAGTCGTATTTTGTAAGTTATTATACTACTTGGTTTCTGTTTCACTAGTTGTGATATACTTCTTGTAGATATTTGGAAGGAGAGATTTTATATGGATATTGCAGCCCTTTCAGTTGCAATGGCACAAAATCAAGTGCGAACAGAAGCGGGGTTCACGTTAATGGATAAGGTTATGAATATGTCTGAGCAGCAAAGCGGCCAATTAAACGAAATGTTAGGTCAGTCCGTAACCCATTCCGACCATCCTTCATTAGGTACGAAAGTGGACTTGAGAGCGTAAACAAAAGCGCAAGCGCCCGTTTAGGGACGTACGGACTGGACTGAACCGAAGGAGATAAAGGAAACACGATGAGCTTTAGCGAATCGATGTTGACTTATCGTACGGAGGTGAGGGAAGTCTCGCTAGTCGCTGGGCGCTGGAGCTGGACGTGGCTGTTCTCGGTAATTAAGTTATCCACAGCATTTAAATTTTATAATTTCCTAGACGTAAATAAAGAAGCTACAACCCACATTGGGGTGCAGCTTCTTTAGATGTATAATGACCTACCGATCATCTATTGTCTTTATTCGTTCCATTTAAATCATCTTGTGGAATATTATTATTGTGCAGATTATCTTCCACAGGTGCTCCATTGTTGTTTCCATTATGATCTAATGGCGCTCTTTCATTAACTGGTGCCTGTTCATTAACTGGTGCTTGTTCTTTAACTGGTGCCTTATTTGTTCCTGTTCCACACGCAGCAACCAGTGATAATGCAATAATCGGTGCACCAAGCTTAAACACAAGTTTGCCTCTCATATTACGTACCTCCTTTTGATGTAAGTTATCGTCATTAGGATAACCAATTTCAAAGAAGTCATACCCATATTTAGACAATTATTTTATTGCAAATGTAATTTCTGCTTCACAAGCCAACTCACCGTTTACAGTTGCAATTCCCTTACCTTTGCCAATCGGCCCCTTCATCCTTGTGATTTCCACCTCTAAATGCAATTGGTCACCTGGTCTTACTTGGCGCTTAAAACGGCATTTATCGACACCAGCTAAAAAACCGAGTTTCCCTTTGTTTTCTTCCTTCCCTAAAACAGCAATCGCCCCAACTTGTGCAAGTGCCTCAATAATTAATACGCCAGGCATTACAGCGTACTGAGGAAAGTGTCCCTGGAAAAATGGTTCATTAACGGTAACATTTTTTATTCCTGCAACACGTTTCCCTTCTTCCACTTCCGTTACTTTATCAACTAATAGAAATGGGTATCGATGCGGTATAATCTCTTTAATTTGTTCTATATCCAACATAATCATTGCTCCCTTGTAAAATTCATATTTTCAATATTATAGTAAAAAAGCATGTCATCTATTAAATAGGCACGCTTTTATGAATCATATTAAATTATGCTTTATCTATCTCTTAGTCTATTCCACTTTCGTTACAATATCAATAATATGCTGCCATGTTTCTTTTTTTAATACATCTGTTGGGACACCATCACCAAGGATACCATAGCCAATCATTAATCCAAGAACTAGCGCGGCTGCAGCGAGAATTAAAACAATAATAATCCGAAGCCAAATTGGAAAAATACGCAATCGTGGCTTTTTATTATTTCTGATTTCAATCTCCTTTTCCTGCTTTTGCTGTTTTCTTGATTGCTTTTCCGTTGTCTGAGCATTCGATTCTACCCTTTTTGTCGGGCTATTTTTCTTCGATTGCTTATATTCTTTTCTTGATTGTTTATCAGCAACGGTGCGATCTGATTGATTGGACATAGATAGTAACTCCTTAATTCCTGGCAAATGAAGTAATGGATGGAAAATCCCCTTGTTTGCATGTGATAGGCAACTGAAAATATCGTTTTCCTCATTGAATAACGAAGGACTGTTATGTAATACTTTGTTACAATCATATTTGCTAATAGTTTATCACAGAATGACAGCTAATATCTATCATTCCTTATGAATTACCTGCTTTTTATGATCTTAGCTGGTTTACCAGCCCCATCATTTGGTCACCCATTGATATCGTTCTTGCATTAAACTGATAAGAACGCTGTGCCAGGATAAGATCGGACATTTGCTCTGCAATATCAACATTGGATTGTTCAAGGACCCCACTTTGTAGTACATTCGCAGCTGTTGCCACGTCTTGAATAATATCTCCAAAGTTATATCCAAGTGCTGCTAAATCCGGTAGACGGAACATGTTCTGACCCGTCGCTTCTAATAATCTAGGACGGACCGCTTCAACTATTGCAATCGTACCAGCAATCTCTTGCACATTCCCACGCTCTACGACAATTTGTCCGTTTTCGCGAATCGTCATCGCCTCGAATCCTTCAGGGATGACAATCGGTCCATTCTCACCAAGGATTGGATTACCATCACTCGATACAAGCATGACATCTTGATTATCATTAATTGGATTTAAATAGAATGATCCATCTCGAGTATAACGGGTTTCTGTGTTACCATTCTCCGTTACTTGAATTTGAAAGAATTGATTTTCGCCAATTAATGCTGTGTCAAGCACTCGATTCGTTGTAACCAATGATCCATGCTCCAAGTTAATATTCGTTGCACCAAGTCTCGCACCAGAGCCAATACGGATACCATCCGGCGTTAGCCGTCCCTCTGCATTTGCTGGGCTATTTAAATTATCGATTTGCTGGAATAATAATGAGGAAAAATCTGCTTGACGGGTCTTATAGCCTGTCGTTTGACTGTTCGCCATATTATGTCCAATCAAATCAAGCTTGTTTTGCAATTGATTCATCGTAACTGCTGCTTGAATCATCATCCGTGACAATATTCATCCCTCCAATTCCAGTAAAAATAGGTTTCCTTTAGCCTTTAACCAATTCTCCCGATTTCACTTACCGCCTTGCCCATGCTTTCGTCATATGCACGTAGCACACGCTGATTCGTTTCAAACAAGCGGTAAGATTCCATCATCTGTGTCATCGTTTGTAAAGAGTCAACATTAGACTGCTCTAATGCGCCCTGTTCAATTTGAAAGGTTGCTTCAGCAGGAACAACCACCGCTTCCCCTGCGAATAGATTCTCTTCCTCTTTTACGAGTTGATTAACATCCGCTACATAGCCTAGCCCAAGCTGCGTGTTCTGCGCTGCCGTTTGCAGGATACCATTAGAAGTTACGGTAAATTCCATGCCCCCCGTTTGGACTGGATTGCCTGCTGCATCGAGAACGTAATACCCTTGATTTGTTACTAAATTTCCTGCACCATCAACGGTAAAGTTGCCATTCGTCGTATAGCGTAATTCACCTGCAGCATTTTGCACAATGAAAAAAATGCCACCTGTTTCATCAGGAAATTGTCCATTTATTAATGCCAAATCCGTCGTAATTCCAGTCTGACGAATATCCCCTTGTGTAAAGTTCGGAACAGTTTCTTGTACATAAACACCGGTATTAAGCGAACCAATTGGATTTTGAAATGGTAAATTGGCATGATGCGTTGTTATAGGAATCTGCTTCGACCCCATTTCCTTCAGCAACATTTCTGGAAATGCACGAACCGCAGTATGATCCGCTTTATATCCCGGTGTATTTACGTTTGCGATATTATTCGCTAGCACTTCCTGCTGACGCTGTTGCGTAATCATTCCACTAGCTGCTGTATAAAACCCTCTTAACAAGTCTTTCTCCTCCTTTATATCGGGAGTTACCGATTCATCACATTAGATTATTTTCTTACGTTCTATTTTATCGATGTTTTCAAGCATAATTCCTGTTCCTTTTGCCACACAGCTCATTGGATCCTCTGCAATAAATACAGGAACCTTTAATTCTTCTGCAAGTAATTCGTCTACGCCATGAATCAATGCGCCACCACCAGTTAAGATTACGCCACGATCAATAATATCCGCAGATAATTCGGGTGGTGTCCGTTCAAGCACAGATTTCGCTGCTTGGACAATTAGATATGCTGATTCTCGAAGTGCTTCCTCGATTTCGCCTGAGCGAACGGTAATGGTTTTTGGCAATCCGCTTACCATGTCACGACCGCGAATTTCCATTTCCTCATTTCGCGAATCTTTAAAGACAGTTGCAACATTAATCTTTATTTCCTCTGCCGTACGTTCTCCAATTAATAACTTATATTTTTTCTTTATGTATTGAAGAATTTCCACATCAAAATTATCGCCAGCCATTTTGATCGATTCGGAAGTGACAATACCACCCATCGATAGGACCGCGACATCGGTTGTTCCGCCACCGATATCTACAACCATATTCCCGCTTGGCTGATAGATTTCCATTCCAGCACCTATTGCAGCAACTTTCGGTTCTTCCTCAAGATAGATCTTCTTTCCACCTGATTTCTCTGCCGCTTCTTTGATTGCCTTTTGTTCCACTTTTGTTATATTTGTAGGACAGCAAATAAGCATTGTTGGCTTCGAAAGAAATCCTTTTACATTAATTTTATTTATAAAATGCTTTAACATTGCTTCAGTAACGTCAAAATCAGCAATTACACCATTTTTCAATGGGCGAATTGCTTCAATATTTCCTGGTGTACGTCCAACCATACGTCTTGCTGCTTCACCGACCTCAAGTACTTTACCAGTATTCTTATCCATTGCAACAACGGATGGTTCATTCAGGACAATTCCTTTACCTTTTACATGAATTAAAACATTGGCAGTTCCAAGGTCAATTCCAATATCTCTAGAAAACATGAATCAAGATCCTCCTAGTATTGCTTATCTTGCACTGTCCGAAAACACAATGCTACTCATTATTATATTTTACCACAAATTTCAACATTTAACTGTACATTGTGAAATAATTTTAGGGGGTTTTTTTTTGGCATTATGGTTGATATGACCTAATACTATTCCGGATAATTTTTTCGGTGGCTGATCTACATTATCCAGCCTTTGATTAATTTTTTCTTTGCGATTAAACATTACGATTTTGACTTCTCATTTTACTTCAATTATGATTATCGTGAAATTCGATTAAATGAGAGGAAGTTAGAACATGAGCAAAATTGGTATTGTAGTTGGTAGCCTGCGGAAGGAATCTTTTTCAAAGAAAGTTGCAAACAATGTAGCAGCTTTATTCCCAGAAGGATATGAAACTGAGTTTATCAAAATTGGGAATCTTCCTTTGTTTAATCAGGATTATGAAGGTGAGCTCGAAACGCCTGCAGAATATACGACATTCCGTAATACGATAAAGGAGTTGGACGCGGTACTATTCGTAACGCCCGAATATAACCGTTCTGTGCCGGGAGCACTAAAGAATGCTTTAGACGTTGGTTCCCGCCCATATGGTGAAAGCGCGTGGAATGGTAAATCAGCAGCGATAATCAGCGTATCTCCTGGTAATTTAAGTGCATTTGGTGCAAACCATCATTTACGTCAATCCCTTTCCTTCTTAAATATGCCAATCGTTCAACAACCGGAAGCATATATCGGAAATGTGGCAGAGCTATTGGATCAAGAAGGGAAAATTACAAATGTAGGTACAGTCCAATTTTTACAATCTTTCGTTGATACATTCGTTGAGTTGATCAAAAGACATAATGCTTGATGAATTTAAATAATTGCTTGGAATAAAGTGAAACTTCATTAAGTGGGGTTAATATCATCCCCCATTTATTGCTAGTTGAACAGAATCGGGATTTTGACTTTCTGTTGATCCCCCACTTACAATTCTTGATTTTTCTTGAATTCTTTTCTTTAAGGGTCTTACAGCTAGTTAATTCGGGATAAAATATAACTGCCGCCTTGCTGGTAATAATCCAATAAGGAGGCAGTTTCTCCATTCATTCCTTCGTAGGCAATAAAGGAAATTGTTTGGGGTATACGGGAATCGATGTCGATTTATCTTGTCATGTGGTGGGGGATATCCCGTTCACGTCTAGTACCAGAATCGGACAGGCTCTCTTTTCACATAGATTTTTTTCTTCCTATTCTTCAAGAAGCAGATTAGATGGAAACACTCTCCTCCCCCTCCTTGTTTGAGTCAAGCCTATATTTTTTCCTTGTTGCTTCGCCACCACGAAGATGGCGGATTGCTTTGTGATATTCTAGAATATCTTTCACTTGGTTCGCTAAATCGGGATTTATTTCCGGTAGTCTTTCTGTTAAGTCTTTATGGACTGTGCTTTTGGAAACGCCGAATTCCTTTGCAATCGTTCGAACGGTTTTTCTCGTTTCAATTACATGATTTCCTATCTTGATTGCTCTATCTTTGATGTAATCGTGCACACCATTCGCCTCCCTAAGTTGATTACTTCCGAGGTGTGAATCGAGACAAGGTGTTCATGGTGCTCAGGCAGCTTATTCATTTACGGAAAAGAGATCGTAATGGATATGTAACGATGGGGTTGGTGATGATGCAATAACGTAAATTGGTAGAATTTTCTGTATTTATTTTACAAAAAAATAAAAAGAGAGCATCCTGTTTGATTTGATGAATGTATCCACACAAGCTCTCACCTCAGATAATATTGAATGCTTGGTTTCTAACATTTTATTACAACACCACTCACTTTATGATTAAAATTGCATATTTGCCAAGGGGACAAGAAGTAATTTTATTAGAACAAAAGCTTAAAGCTAGTTTAGCGACGTACTCCCAGGCCTTTAGCCGTAGGAGATAAAGGAAACTGTTTGGGAGCTTAAGCGAATCGATGTTGACTTTCACCACAAGGGTATATGTGCGACTAAGCCTCATGTGTAACCAATCGGCAAGTCTTCTTTAGATTGTCATGAGGTGAGGAAAGTCTCGCTAGGAGCACGGGACGCTTACGCTGGACGTGGCTGCTTCAGCATAAGAAATATTTCAGCCAAATTTTATTCTTAACTACCAAAAGGAACACAGCCCAAATCTAAAGGCTGCATCCTATTGTTATCATACCTAAATATCAAGTTGTCTTAATGCATAAAGCGGTAATCGGCAGAAAAAGTAATCACGCTTCCTTTCGATAAAATGCAAATAGGATTTTATTAATAATTGTTTATCCTGTTTTGCTTTGCCGAGATAATAAATCTGAAATGGTGTATCAAGTGGCAATTCTGTTAGGATTTCAATTGCTCGCTTGTTATTCCCTTTTGCAATCTCAATATGTGCCTGTTCACTCTTATCTTCAGTTGTAATATTTTCCACACGATTATTATGTGCAGCCAAAAATGGAATATTTCGCTGTTCAATAAGATTAATTGCTTTATGAAAATGGTGTCTTTTAGAAATCTGGAGTGCCTTGGAAAAATGATGCATTCCTTGTTCATGTGAATCAAATGTATACGACAATCCTAATTTCACATGTACATCCGCTTCAATAAGCGGATTAGACACTTCGTTAAGGAGTTGATATGCGAATTTCCTAGCGATAATTAATTCATTTCGATTTAAGAAGTATGTGAGCGATAGCTGCTGAATACGTACTCTAAAATAAGATACTAATATTCTGTCTTCAATTGCTGCAAATAATTGTTGGTAGGTCGCTAATATGTATCCAACCTTTTCGACTTGATTCAAATAATAATAACCAACTGCCTTCGCAATTTCTATCAAACAAATTAATTCTGGATCACTCGTTTTCATTGCGTTTAATTTAGGTACAATTTTTATTGCAATTGCCCGATTTCCATTTAAGTCCAACATGATTTGGTAAACTTCTGCCCATTGCAGATTTGAGTAGTGTCCCGATTCTTTATTTTTGTTAATGAGTACTTGTAGATCAGCAAAATAACCATGAAGAAATAAGAATTCCATTCCTTTTTTTTGAATATCCTTTGAGGTCGATTGTAAACAGAACTTCCTCATTAAATCGATCATTGACTCTGAGCTATTTTCTAGTGAGAAAAAAGCTTGAAGTTGTTCTAAATTGAGCTCGTACTTCTCTGACAACATACTACTGAAAACCTCCAACAATATCCACCTCCCAAAATAGGATACCTTGACTTAATGAGCTTTCATTTAATTCATTTTGTCGGAATTATAAAAATTAACCCACCATTCCCACAGTATATTTTACCATGATTTTAATAGAGAAATAGCATTATCGTTCGACAGTTTTTGCATCAAGGTAAGCGCTTGATAACGTTCGTATCCTGGGCGATTATTGTAGACTACTACTACTAGTATTGATTTTCTCCTAATGATATCCAACTTCATTTTTCACTAATAAACGCATTCTTACCTTGAACAAAAGCGCAAGCGCCCGTTTAGCGACGTACGGACTGGACTGAACCGTAGGAGATAAAGGAAACACGATGAGCGTAAGCGAATCGATGTTGACTTATCGTACGGAGGTGAGGGAAGTCGCGCTAGTCGCTGGGCGCTGGAGCTAGACGTGGCTATTCTCGGTAATTAAGTTATCCACAACATTCAAATTTTATAATTTCCAGACGACTAAAAAATACTCTAGCAGTATTTGCTAGAGTATTCCTCGATCTTAATTTAAATTATGCACCAGATGTATTTGATGAATCATCTGTTTCTTCATTTGAGTCTTCATCATCTACATCGTCACCTGATGCTGGATCATCCGTTTTATCCTTATCAGGATTTTCTTCTGAGTCAATTGGTTCTTCGGTATCATTAGTAGCCTCTTCGTCCTTAACAGATTCTGGATTTTCTGCTGCTTCTTCCGTTAAAGAATCATTTAAGCTGCTTACGGATTGATTGAAATAGGTTTCAGGATTCACTTCTTTACCATCTTTTCTAATTTCAAAATGGACATGTGTTCCATTATCTTTTCCAAAAATACTCTTACCGGCAGTACCAACTTCGTCACCTTGCTTCACTTTATCACCAGCTGCAACGACTACATTTTCTAAGCTTGAATAATATGTCGTAACGTCATTTTCATGCGATAGAATGACAACATTTCCTAGTAGAGGATCCTCTTTCACCTCTGTTACTGTTCCACTTAATGACGCTACGACATTAAATGTTTCATCGTCAGCAGATGCAATATCGACACCCGTACTTTGATAGAACCGATTGTTATGGAGAATCAAAGCATTTTCTCTATCAACTTGTTCTGCATTGTAATCAAAAAATTTAGTTACGATTTCTGCTTGTTCTTGATCGGCTACAGGCATTTTAATTACTTCTTGCTGTTCTAAAACAGGCTCTGCATCATCTTCACTCGGTGTTGGTTGGTAGTCATCCGAATCTTGCTTATTTTGGATGTCAGTTGCATTTGGAATTTGATTTTCCAAATTTTGATACCATACCACAGCAGATAGAAGTAGTGCGGCAATCGTTAAATACAAAGCTGGGAAAAACCATTTCTTACGGAAAATACGACTCCACTTATTTTTTGGAGTGCCTTTGTTTTCCTCATTCATTTGATCATCACCTCAACAACCATTCTGTTCAGATAATGAAAATAATATACATCCTAGTAAAAAAAATATTTAATTTTATGCATATTATTATTGAATTAGGAGAAATTAACTGGTTTCAGACGGAATTCCCGAGTCTTAAGTTTGGAGCAATTAACCCACGTTAGCCTAATTCCTGTCCTGTAACCACAATGTAACCAATTAAGAAGATATTCAATAAGACGATTACACCAGTACATATCCATGCAACTATTTTTACTGGTAATTTGTTTGTAAATTCACCCATTTTCTTTTTATCACTAGTAAATAATACTAAAGGCACTACCGCAAAAGGAAGTGCTAGGCTTAAAACTACTTGACTCCACAACAGTAACTCACCCGTTCCCTTAGAACCAGCCAGCCAGGTCACAACAAAGGCAGGGATTACAGCTAATAAACGTGTAATTAATCGGCGAAGCCACGGTGAAATTCGTAAATTAATAAATCCCTCCATGACGATTTGACCGCTTATTGTACCGGTAATCGTAGAATTTTGGCCTGAAGCAAGTAGGGCAACCGCAAATAAAGTACTTGCAATTCCTATCCCTAATGTTGGACTCAGTAATTCATAGGCTGCTTCAATTTCAGATACATCTAAATTTGTACCATAAAACGCTGCAGCGCCAAGGATCAAGATAGAAGCGTTAATGAGAAAAGCAATGGTTAAAGAAAAAGTGGAATCGATTAATGAAAATTTAATTGCTTCTCTTTTTCCCTCTGTTGTTCTTTTGAATTGTCTTGTTTGAACGATAGAAGAATGCAAATATAAATTATGCGGCATAACCGTTGCACCTAATATTCCAAGTGAGATAAACAGCATTTGGGGATTGGTGGCAATTTCCGTCTTTGGAATAAAGCCTGCGAACAAGGCGGAGATTTCCGGCTTGGATGCAATTACCTCAAATGCAAATACAACAAATATCGTAGCCATCAATACGATGACTATCGATTCAATAATACGAAAACTTTTCTTTTGTAAATAAAGTAAGAGCAGTACATCCAATGTCGTAATGGCAATGCCCAGTAATAACGGAATACCAAATAATAAATTTAAGGCGATAGCAGAACCGATTACCTCTGCTAAGTCTGTAGCAATAATTGCTAGTTCTGTTAATATCCAAAGAAAAAAAGCTGTTTTCTTCCCGGTTGCATCCCTTGTTGCTTGCGCTAGGTCTCTTCCGGTAACGATCCCAAGCTTTGATGATAATGCTTGTAATAGCATAGCGATTAAGTTTGAAAGTAAAATGACAATCAAGAGCGTGTAACCGAATCGCGCACCACCCGCAATGGATGTTGCCCAGTTCCCAGGATCGACATAACCAACCGCCACTAATGATCCTGGGCCGGCAAACGCAAAAAACTTACGCCAAAAGCCACCTGTACTCGGAACACTAACGGAACTATTCACTTCTTCTAAACTCACATTCGAACTATGTTTTAACCAGCCATTCTCTTTCACTGTATCTTCTGGTTGACTACGCATCGATTATCCCTCCCGGTGTATGCGTTAAGGTAAATAAGTTTACCGAATGCAACTTTAATCGTAAAAAAATCACTTTTATAATTATTTATGCCACTATTTTAACTCCTTTATTTCCTTTTGTAAATACTTTTTTATTAATATACTATTTTGCGCATGGTAAACAATTAGCGCATCTTTCTGTGACTAAATCATTTCGAACAACCACAGGTTAGGAACCTCCTATTGATTAGTGCAGCTGATGTGTGCAGGGATAAGTCGAGGATCCTGTCAATTAGTTTCTCCTATAAGCGTGCACAAAGATAATAAAAAACCCTCGTTCATCTTGCAACGAGGGTTGGTGCGGTATCGTTTATTGAGTTAATTTCGACACCTTGATAGTAATATTTAATTATTTCCTGATAGGTTTTCCCTTCCAATGCCATTCCGTTTGCACCGTATTGACTCATGCCAACACCATGCCCATTTCCCTTGGTGGTGAAAACCAAATGATCATTATTTTGCTTTATTTGAAAGTCATTTGAATTTAGCTTTAGCTTTTCACGTATTTCTCTTCCAGAGAAGGTGTGTCCTTCAATCGCTAACTCTTTGACACGCCCACTCTCTGTTCGTGTTACTTCAAGGTTTAATGCAGCACCTTTTGGGAGTTCAATTTGTAGTGCAGCCTCTACCTCGTCAACGGAAAATGTCCCCTGACCGAGAAACTTCGGTGAATCCTTATCCCAAGGGCTTTCCACACTGCGTAAATATGGGAGCTCATTTTCCCAATAATCCTCTGAGTTCTCCGTAAAGCCATTACTTGTAGAAAAAAACTGTGCGGTTATTGGTGCATCTTGATAGGTAATAATTTCACCCTTTGTTGCATTTACCGCTTCTTTGATTTTATTCATATTTGCTGTAAAATCACTGCCCCATTGTTTTTGTAAATCAAGTTCATTTTTATATACCTGATGTGTGACTGTGTCTGTCAGGTCATATGCCGCATCGCTATTTCCATGAAGTAAATGGTTTACCGTAAAGGTCCTCGCTGCAAGTGCCTGTGCCTTCAATGCCTCTGGTTCAAATTCACTTGGCATTTCCGATGCAACAACACCAACAATATAGGTTTCCAATGGTAAATCCTCGACCGTTTTCGTGACACTTCGCATTACTTCAACTGATAATGATGAATCTTCTATCCCCAGTTCCTCATTTTGCTCCATATCAATACTACTTGCCTCCTGCTTATTCTCGTTTACAAATGGAATGACAACCAATGTCGGGATGATAAGAATAATCATCATTAAGCTAGCAAGAATAATGATAGTTGGTGCTCTCCACACCCTTGTTCCCCTGTTAAAGTGAATTGTCTTGCGATACGTAAAGGGAATAATATTTCGTTTATTTGCCATTGTTGTATTCTTATTATTACTAGAATCCTGCTGCCGCTTCTTTTGCAATTCCATGATGCGCGCAATATTTTTTTGATTTGCTTTATAAGGTTTATTGCCTCTTTTCAAAATCTCCCCCCTTTGCATTATTATAATTGAATACCTCGCTCTACCATCCACACTATTAATCTATACAAAAAAGAGTAGATTTAGACCATAAAAAATCATATCATCCTGTCCAAACCCCTTTTTTTGTTAATGCTATTTTATAAAATTGTTACTGCTATCAGGAAAGGCAAGGAGTGTTATCGAGTAATTGATATAAACTGTGGACTAGTGAGAATTTCAAATTTAGAACTTTAGAGAAATTGAAATTGCTCAAAAGTCTACATTGCCTTACTTCAATTAAGATCGTTTTAAGTGGTAAGTTACTCTTTAATATGTGATTTTTTAAAAGCCCAGCGGAAGAAATACCCGAAGACTTCTGCGGGAAGAAGAGCCTAGGTGAGACTACGAAGTGCGACAGCACGAGTAGGCTCACCAGCTCCCCGCGAAAAGCGAAGGGTATTTCTGCAGCGACTGGCCCGAGAGCCCATAGCACATTAAACTAGTCAGCAGTTTATATAAAATAACACAAACCATTGGAGTCTTGCTTATGAAATCGTCACTTTAATCGATGATTCCTTTTTGTTCGTAGATTCCTTATATAAATGGCAAGCAACATAATGGCTTGGCTCAACTTCTTGCCACGTCGGCTTTTCTAATCCACAGACATCCATTGCCATTGGACAGCGGGTCCGGAATACACAACCACTTGGAGGATTAATGGGGCTTGGCAATTCTCCTTGTAAAATAATCCGTTCCCTGCTTTCTTCAATGTCTGGGTCTGGAATTGGAATTGCTGATAATAATGCCTGTGTGTATGGATGCAATGCATGATTATATAGCTGCTCACTATCTGTAAGCTCTACCATATTCCCTAAATACATGACCCCGATTCGATCAGAAAATTGTCTCACCATCGCCAAATCATGGGCAATAAATAAAAACGTTAGCCCTTTTTCTGCTTGTAGCCTTTTAAGCAAGTTAACTACCTGAGCTTGTACCGATACATCCAATGCAGAAATTGGTTCGTCAGCGATGATAAATTCAGGACCAAGGGCAAGTGCACGGGCGATGCCAATCCGTTGCCTCTGGCCGCCACTAAATTCATGTGGATAGCGATTGCTATGATCGCGACTTAATCCCACTTCTTCCAAGAGTTCATAAACACGTTCCAATTGCTCGCGTTTATTTTTATATACCCCATGGATTTCCATTGGTTCTGAAATAACCTCGCGAATCGTTGAACGCGGATTTAGTGATGCATAGGGATCTTGAAAAATCATCTGCATTTTTCGATGCAAGGAAAACATATTTCTTGCTTTTAGTTCATGGACATTCTCACCTGCATATATAACATCGCCAGCGGTTTTCTCATATAGTCCCATAATTGTCCTGCCGATGGTCGACTTTCCACATCCAGACTCACCAACAAGTCCAAACGTTTCCTCTTTATTAATGGAAAAACTCACACCGTTGACTGCTTTTAATGTTTGCCCCTTGCCAACGGTAAAGTGTTTCTTTAAGTTCTTCACTTCGAGTACTTTTTCCACCATCTCGATTTCCCCCTTGTTTTCTAACCAGTGCCAGCTTATATTATAGAGTTTTTCTATCATGTTTGGATCATGTCACTATTTAAATAAACTGTGGACTAACTTAGGATTATATTTTGCTTCCTGGTCCACCGCTCCAGAAATACACTACGCTTTTCGCGGGGAGCTGGTGAGCCTACTCGTGCTGTCGCACTTCGTAGTCTCACCTAGGCTCTTCTTCCCGCAGAAGTCTTCGTGTATTTCTTCCGCTGGGGATAGTGCAGAATCTAGCGACAAAAGGATGATAAAACCACTAACTATCGACGTCGATTGTAGCAAAATACTGGAGACTCGTGAACAAATAGTAACTGCTGACAATATCTGAAATCAAAATTATCACTAGTCCGCATTTTATATCAAATGTTGATTATCATCTATCACAGATAAAAGTAACATCTTTTAAACAGCTAACTTTTTCATCGTAATCATTCACAAATTTCTAGTATTATTGGGTTTAAGAATTAGGTCAAACGTTTGTTTGAATTATTAATCTATTACTCAAACGAGATTATTCTACTACTTTTCCTTACCATTTATCACATAACACCTGGTTTTAGGACAAGTGTTTTATCAAAGGTTGATAGTTTCGCCATTGCACCTAATGGAACGGAGAAATGCGGGAGACAGTGTCCTATTTTGAAACCGCTCATAACAGGGATCATCAATTCCGCAAAGTAATGCTGAAAAACTTGCTGAAGTGTCAACGAACTTGGTAATTTGGATTCCACAATAGCAAAATCGCCGATAACGATTCCCGCAGCGTCTGTTAGTTTGCCTGCTAGCTTCAATTGATTAAGCATTCCATCTATTCTGTACGGTTCCTCGCCAATATCCTCTATTAATAGTAGTTTATCTTTTACATCCAGTTCATATGGAGTACCAATCGAGCTTGCTATTAATGATAGATTGCCACCGACAAGCTGCCCCTCTGCCTGACCCTCTACAATCGTTTGTAATGTAGAAATTGATTCCGAATAGGTTAAAATTGTTGGTTCAAACAGCTGCTGAAATAATGACCCGGATAAAGAATCAAAGTTATTTCTGCTAATATCAGATAGCATTGGTCCATGAAAGGTGATTAACCCTGTTTCTTGGCGAATTGTTGTATGTAAATAAGTAATATCACTATAGCCCCAAATAATTTTAGGATTGTTTTTAATTAACTCGAAATCAAGGTATGGTACAATCCTAGCTGTTCCATAACCGCCGCGCGCACAGAATATCGCCTTGATGCTTCGGTCGTCAATCATCTCATGAAAGTCCATTAGACGTTCTTCATCGGTTCCAGCTAAATAACCATGAACGCGGTTCAGATGCTCAGCAAACCTGACCTGTAATCCCATTGCTTGAAAGAATGAAATGGCCTTGCTTGTTTTTTCTAAATCTGGCGGGCCTGCTGGTGCAATGACACCAATTCTATCGCCTTTTTCTAAGTGCATCGGATAAAGCATAAATCAACCTCCAGTATGAAACATTTTATAGGATGATCCATTGTTGTAATGGACCATCCTATTCTAATGTTACCACTTTCTTATTATTGTTTTTCAGCATATTTTAAATCAAAATAGCCAACAGGATGGCGGAGTATCCCAGATACACCATCCGCTTCCAGTACTACTGTATTATAGTAACGAATCGGCATAATAATCATTTCATCTGCGAGCAATTTTTCCGCTTCATACAAATTCTCCCAGCGCTTTTCTTCATCTGTCTCTGTTTTCCCTTTCACAATCAATGCATCATATTCCGCATTTGACCAGCCTGTACGGTTCATATAAGAATCGGTAATGAAACTCTCGAGGAAATTCACTGGATCATTATAGTCATTAATGAATGAACTACGTGAAAATTGGAGTTCCAGATTTTTCTGAGCGTCAGAAAATACATTCCATTCTTGATTTTCTAAAGTTACATCTACATCTAAATTTTCACTGAACATGTTTTGCAATGTTTCTGCTACGGCTTTATTCGTGTCGGTTGTATTATATGACAGGACAATTGGTGGCAATGTATCATAGCCTTCCTCTGTCATTCCTTCTTCTAGAAGTTGTTTCGCTTGTTCCGGATCATATGCTACAAGTTCACCATTTACACCACGGAAATCTTCTCCCGTTGGACTAGTAAAACCCGGAGATATAAATGCAAATGCAGGCTCCACCCCATTTTTCACTACGAAATCCGCAATATCCTGTCTGTTTGCAGCCAAAGCAAATGCCTGTCTGATTTTCTTATTTTGAAATGGCTCTTCATTCACATTAAAACGATAGAACTCAAGTCCGCCAGCATTCCCAATATAAACATTGTCTCCATCGATTAACTGATCCGATAGCTCCGCGGGGATGGTCGCCGTATCAAGCTCACCACTTTGGAACATTTGATACTGTGTATTATCATCATTTACCATTGCAAAATGAATTTTATCCAGCTTCACTGCATCTGCATCCCAATATTCTGGATTTTTTGTAAAGAGCATTTCGCTATTATGCTCCCACGATTCCAGCTTGAATGGTCCGTTTGCTACGAATGACGCCGCCTCCGCATGCCATGAAGGGTTTTCTTCTGCTACCTTATGATTAATCGGGAAAAATGCTGGATTTGTCAGCAAATCCAGGAAAAATCCTGTTGGTGCAGCAAGAACGACCTCGAATGTTTTCTCGTCTACAGCGGTAATTGCTACATCTTCTGCAGTTCCCTCTCCATTATTAAATGCTTCTGCCCCTTTAATGAAGTAAGCTAAGAATGCCGCTGGAGATGGTGGTGTTGTCGCCGGGTCAAGCATTAATTTCCAAGCATAGACAAAGTCTTCAGCAACGACCGGGTCTCCATTCGACCAATACGCATCTTCACGTAGATGGAAAGTATAAGTTAATCCATCCTTGGAGATATCCCAGTCTTCAGCCGTCCCAGCTGCCGCTACTGAATCTTGATCAAGACGGGTAAGACCTTCCATCAAATTATTTAAAGGATCCCAGGAAACTGCATCAAAACCAATCGACGGGTTTAATGAAGTTGGTTCGATCGTATTATTAAGATGGAGTACTTTCTCTCCTGCTTCTTTCTCTGTTTCTGTCTCTGTCCCTTCATCGGTTGGTGGTGCTTCTTCCGTTGGCTCTTCCACTGCATCTTCATTTGCAGTACATGCCGCGAGGATAAATACTGCAAAAGCTGTAAGTAAAAAAACAAGAAATTTCTTCATCTTTCTGCCCCCATATATTTATTTTAAAGCAGTTGTTGCCATTAGCTGTTCCGCCCGTTCATCCTGTAACCAACAATCTACTCTATGTGTGTCGGTTAACTTAGACTCTTTGGGATAAACTTTATCACACACCTCCATTGCGAAAGGACATCTTGCAGTAAAAGCACACCCTTTCGGAGGTGAGAATAAATCTGGTGGGGTTCCATTGATTGGAATTAGATCGCCCTTTACATCCAGTCTTGGCACCGAATGTAGCAGTCCCTTGGTATACGGATGCTCTGGACGGTAGAAAATATCTCGTTTTGTCCCGGTTTCAATAATTTTGCCAGCGTACATGACTGCAATGCGATCGGCAATTTTTGCAACGACACCTAAATCATGTGTGATTAAGATGATAGAAACACCCGTTGCTTCTTGAATTTTTTCAAACAGCTCAAGAATTTGCGCCTGGATTGTCACATCTAGAGCTGTCGTTGGTTCATCAGCAATTAATAACTCTGGTTCGCAAATAAGGGCAATTGCAATTACAATTCGCTGCCGCATTCCACCACTGAATTGATGGGGGTATTGCTTTAGCCGCTCCTCTGGGTTAGGGATGCCGACAAGGGTCATCATCTCCAGTGCCTTCTTCTTCGCTTCCTGTGCTGACACTTTATAGTGGTCACGTAGTCCTTCCATTAATTGCGTGCCAATGGTTAGGGTCGGGTTCAATGCGGTCATTGGATCCTGGAATATCATGGAAATATCTACTCCTCGAATCGAACGCATCCTCTTCTCTCCTATTCTCGTTAAATCCTGTCCCTTAAAGAGGATTCTTCCATTGGAGATCTTACCAGGAGGGTCGGGAATCAGTCGCATAATAGCATTCGATGTTACACTTTTCCCACATCCAGACTCACCAACGATTGCCAGAGTCTCACCTTTATTTAAATAAAAGTTAACCCCTCTTACAGCCTTTACCGTTCCACCATAAGTAGAAAATGTAACGTGCAAGTTTTCTACTTCAAGAATTTTTTCCAATTTGACACCTACTTCCTAAGTTTTGGGTCAAGTCCATCTTGAAGCCCGTCACCTAATACGTTAAATGCAAACATTGTAAATGAAATAAAAAATGCCGGGAAAAATAACGTCCACCAGTATCCCGATGTAATGGCACCTAGTGCATCATTTGCCATCACACCCCAGCTCGCAAATGGAGCCTGGATTCCTAGTCCAATAAAGCTTAAGAAAGCTTCTGCAAAAATTGCTGTTGGCACCGATAATGTCATTTGTACGATAATCGGTCCCATCGTATTCGGTAATAAGTTTCTTCGAATAATCCGCGAACTTTTCGCACCAAATGATTTCGAGGCAAGTACATGTTCATAATTCTTGATTTGCAATACTTGTCCCCTAACAATTCGCGCCATTCCAACCCAGCCGGTAATGGTGAGGGCGATAATAATCGTGAGGAGGCTTGGTCCAAGAACGACGAGCAACAGAATTGTCACGAGTAAGCTCGGAATTCCATATAGAATTTCAATAATCCGCATCATTATCGAATCGGTTCGTCCACCTTTATATCCGGAAATTCCTCCCCAAATAATGCCAATCGTCACATCGATTAGTGCTGCAACTAGACCGACAAATAAAGAAATTCGAGCCCCATACCATGTTCTTGTAAAGACATCTCTTCCAGCATTATCCGTTCCAAACCAGTGCTCCTGAGATGGTGGCTGATACTGATTTGGTAAGTTTTGTACATTAACTCCATATGGCGAGAAAATAGGTCCGACCGTTGCCATTACAGCAAGTAAGATGAGAAAAGCAAGTCCTAACATTGCCATCTTATTTTGTTTAAGCCTTCTCCACGCATCCTGCCAGTAAGAGAGGGATGGTCTTGAAACAACTTCTGCTGCATCAATGTCTATTTTTTTCCTCGTAAACCATTCATCTGGTATTTCGGATTGATAGCTAGTAGGCTGCATTTCCTCTGTTGCTTTCATTTATTCCCCTCCCCGTTTATGAACTTTTATCCGCGGATCGAGAATTCCATAGGCAATATCAACGAGGAAAAGCATGAAAATGAGGAATGCGCTATAGAAAACGGTTGTCCCCATAATAACCGGATAATCCCGCTGGTTGATACTTTCCACAAAGTATTTCCCCATACCTGGAATCGCAAAGATTTTCTCAATTACAAAGGTACCGGTTAGTATACTTGCAAGCAGGGTTCCCATAATCGTAACGACTGGCATTAATGCATTCCGAAGTGCATGCTTAATCGTTATTTTCCATGGAGAAAGTCCCTTGGCTCGAGCCATCTTTATGTAATCCTGTGTCAATACTTCAAGCATCGTCGACCTCGTGAGTCTTGCGATAATTGCCATTGGTCCAGTTGCTAAAGCTAATATTGGCAGAATCATATGTGCTGGACTTGACCAAGTAGCAACCGGTAAAAGCTCCCAATCAACTGCTATTTTCTGTATGAGTAATGTTGCTAAAATAAAGTTTGGTATCGAAATGCCTAAAACAGCAAGCCCCATTGCTAGATAATCAATAATGCCATTATGGCGCAATGCAGCAATGATACCGAGGGTGATTCCCGAAACAATGGCCACTGCAACCGTAATGATTCCAAGTTCAAAGGAAATTGGAAACCCTCTTCCTAATAAGTCATTTACTGTCTGATTCGGTTGCTTAATAGATGGTCCGAGATCAAGAGTTACGATTGATTTTAAATATAACAAATACTGAATATGGTATGGTTCATTCAAATTATAATGCTTCTCTAAATTGGCTTGTACCGTTGCATTTGAAGAACCTTCACTATTAAATGGCGAACCAGGAATACTAATCATTAGCACAAATGTTACCGTAATAATGATCCATAGAGTCACAATCATAATAAGCAATCGCTTTAATATGTAACGAAGCAACACAGCCACCCCCAGAATTTTCGACAATGTTAGCGGTTTCATTTTTGTGTTAAAAAATATCTGATGTTTATCTATTGGTATATTACTAATTTTCTTTTAATTTTAGCATACAATTAGTAAATTGCAATATTTTTATCATTGTGTGACGTAAAGGGATGAGGATGATGCATATTCAAAATACCACACGAATTCTCTACTCCTCCTTCAAATACCCGTAAATCTCCAACCCCATTTCTGCAATTGCGTCCTTTGAGCGATTATCATCGACGTCCTGTGAAAGTACAGTGGCGACCATTGCACGATCACCAACATATAGTATGCCGATATCATGACGTACACCAGAAGTGAATCCCGTTTTATTAGCTAGCTGCCATTCGGGGATTTTTCCAATGATATCTGAATCAAATTGCGGTAATTTTGCTGGTAAGCAGTCTGTAAGCTGCTGTTTTTTCATAATTGCTATCATCTGCTCACAGGCATGCATTGAGATGATTTTTCCCATTGCTATTTTCTTCATCATCATCGTCAGTTCCTGTGCTGTGACTTGGTTATAGCCTTGTATAGTGGCCGGTACTGTCATTAGTTTATTATAAAATTTACTGTCCTGCATCCCGATATCTTTCATCATTTGCTGAATGCTCTCCATACCAATAACATCGATTAACATATTGGTTGCAGTGTTATCACTTTGGATGATCATTAAAGTGAGCAAATCATATATCGTCCATTTCGTTCCGGGTGACAAATGTTGGAGTACGCCTGAACCACCAACCATTTCTTCCCTTTTCAATTCTAGCGTGTTACTTAAAGACAATCTCCCATTTTCATAATCATTGAATACTGCGGTCATTATCGGTATTTTTATTATACTTGCTGCATAAAATAAATCTCCTTCATTTATGCCCCAGCTATTATTCGTACCTAATTCTTCTATCGATATTCCCCATTTCCCACCAGACTGCTTGATGATTCGCTTGATATGTTGACGTAGTTGTTCCATCGTGACGCCCCCCAATTGTTACTACTTTTGAACGCAGTGAATCTTCCAGTGATATATGGCTATCTTTTCCATTAATGTAGCATATGCATGCTAACTTTGAAAAGCAGGATGGCTTGGAGAAAATTTTGTATAGAAAAAAGCAGATGACTATTGCCATCCGCTTTTTGCTTGCATATGATATTTTGGTAAATTTAAGATAATTTCGTTGCGAATTCTATTTCTTCTTGTGATACAGGTTCCATAACATCATCTGTTTCGTTCACTCGTTCGATATCTGCACCTAGAGATGCAAGCTTTCCAGCTAAATTAACATAGCCACGATCAAGATGCTTTAATTCTGTAACACGTGTCACTCCATCTGCTGCTAATCCAGCTAAGATGAGTGCCGCAGCTGCACGTAAATCTGTTGCAGCAACTTCTGCTCCTTGTAAATCAGAGGCTCCTTCGATGATAACACTTCGACCTTCAATTTTCATTTGCGCATTCATTCGTCTGAATTCCTCAACATGCATGAACCGGTTTTCGAACACGGTTTCTGTAAGTACGCTTGTGCCCTCAGCCCGTAGCATTAATGCCATCATTTGTGATTGCATATCGGTAGGGAATCCTGGATATGGCAATGTCTTGATGTCTGTTGCTCGTAACTCACTATTGTTTGGTCCAATAACACGAAGACCATTTCCTTCTTCTTTAACGGTTACATTCATCTCTTCTAATTTTGAGATGACAGAACGAAGATGTTCTGTAACTGCATTCTCAATTAGTACATTTCCGCCAGTAATTGCTGCTGCAACCATAAATGTTCCAGCCTCAACACGGTCAGGGATAATACTGTGTTCTGCTCCATAAAGCTTATCTACACCTTCGATACGAATTGTTTCCGTACCTGCACCAATGATATTTGCGCCCATTCGATTTAAATAGTTTGCAAGATCAACGATTTCCGGCTCTTTTGCGCCATTTTCAATAATCGTTTTTCCTTCTGCCAGGCTTGCGGCCATCATGATATTCTCTGTTGCACCTACACTTGGCATATCTAAATAAATCTTTGCACCTTTAAGGCGACCATTTACCTTTGCTTCTACAAACCCATTACCTACATGGATTTCAGCACCCATTGCTTCGAAGCCTTTTAGATGTAAATCGATTGGACGTGATCCAATTGCACATCCACCAGGCATTGCAACATTTGCATGTCCATACCGGGCTAAAAGTGGTCCCATAACCAACACAGATGCGCGCATTTTGCGTACAAATTCAAACGGTGCTTCTGTTTTTAATTCATTACCTGCATCAATAACTACTGTATTATTTTCAGCGTAGAACTCAACTTTGGCATTCATATTTCTTATTACTTCGTTAATAGTGTAGACGTCAGCTAAGACAGGGACATCTGTTATTACACTCTTCCCTTCACTTGCTAGCAAGCTTGCAGCTATTACTGGTAACACTGCATTCTTTGCACCCTCTACCTTAACGGTGCCATTTAATTGGTGTCCACCTCTTACAATGATTTTTTCCATGTTTCAAATCTCCTTCAAATCCAATTTCACTATATTAATATTCATGTATTAGGATAGGTGTTCCGATTATATATTCAGTATTCCCTTTTTCGTCTTCTGTACTAGCAACTTGTATATTGTTTGCAATGTTATTTATGGTGATTTTATTATCCCATAATGGTGTATACCCATATATGAATTTTTTAATGACACCTTTGGTATTATTTGTCAAATCTAATTGTGTTTCTACTTCTTGAAGATCAAAATAATCAATAATTTCATCTATCAATGTATTATTAACTATTATATCATCTTGCTTCACTTTGAGCCACGAGAATGTTCTTTCCTTTTCAGAAAAATAGCTTTTATTTAGCGAATCTATCTTCGCTTGATAAAGTTCCATTACAAATTCATCCCAAAAATAGCCATCTAGTATTACAATTAATTCTGGGTGGCCTAGGTTATTTTTAGGCAAAAGAACACGGTAAGTTATCGTAAATGCATCTTCTATTTGAGTGGCTTCAGTTTGATATTGTATAATATTTTCATCTTCACTCATAGTGACTTTATAACTATTTTTTAGATTATCAACAATATTGATAGCAGTATTTTCTTCTAACTGCTCTTTTATAATGACTTGCCATTCTTCAATAGTCAACCTATTATTTTTGGCAAATTCTGCTATATCCACCAATTCATCTGTTGCTGGCGATTTTGCCATCGTATTGATTGGAAATAATAAAATAAGAACAATAAAGAGTATTTTCCACATAATATGTTCCCCCTATTTACTAATTATTTTTAGTATGAACAGGGAAAACTATTAATATACTAAACTTATAGAATGCTATTTAAAACAAATACACTAATTGCCCTGACCATTGCAAAATGTCTAGGAAAAATCTACTTACACCAGTTCCAATTATGATTGAAAGAAACAGCAAAAAGATTCTTCCCTCAGTTGCATGCCCTTTTCTAATAATTGGATCAAAGTTCATTACAATTACTAATCGCCAAGTGATATAGATAAATATTAAATGTGAAAATATACTCATCAATGCCGTTTGTCCAATAGAAAACATACGTAACCCCCTTGATAATTATGACTTGTGCCATCATAAGGTGCATCAATCTTTTCTAATAGTCTTAATTACAATCATGAAATAAGAAATGCTTTTTTACTTTCTTCCTTACTAAAAAAGTTGTATTTATATAGCAGTTTATAAAGAAAATATATTTCATTTCCCGGGGAATATCGACATTGTCTTGTGGAATGTTGGAAGATGTAATTTATTAGAAAACTTAGGTTTAACCAAAGCCCTTCGGTGACAGCCTTAGTTGCACTTATGTAGTAAGAAAGTCGTTATACTTTCTTAACTACTAAATTGTTTATTGTAATTAATTGTCATGATGGTTTGATAGCCACAATAAGGTATTAACAAAAGCGTTACAACTAGCTGTTGCAACGCTTTTATTTTGTAGACACCAAGTCAATTCTGTTGAATATCGGTTATCTTATTTGTCTCCGCTAATGTCCAATCGATTCATTGCTCGTTTGAGTGCTTGTTCAGCCCGTACGTAGTCAACATTGTCCTGTTTAGACTGTAAACGGCGTTCAGCACGTGCCTTCGCTTCCCTTGCACGCTGAACATCAATTGAAGCTGGCTTTTCTGCAGATTGTGCAAGAATGGTTACCTTATTCGCACTTACCTCCATAATTCCCCCACTAATCGCAATATGTCTTTCTTCACCATCGCGTTTTAAACGAATGGCAGAAATGGATAAGGGAGCGACTAAGGGAATATGGTTCGGCAAAATACCAATTTCACCATTCTCTGCTCTACAGACAACCATTTCAAAATCGTCTTCCAAAACTGGACCACTAGGAGTAACAACACTCACTGTTAGAGTTTTCAGGTGTAACCCCTCCTATGACCTCCGAAAAAACGAGGCATAATCATTTTTGACCTATGCACTCATTTCATCGATATGCCTATTGTTCCATACCTTTTGCTTTTTCAATTACTTCTTCAATTCGTCCTACTAATCGGAATGCATCTTC
The DNA here is from genome assembly GCF_003369575.1 of Oceanobacillus arenosus. GTDB lineage: Bacteria > Bacillota > Bacilli > Bacillales > Amphibacillaceae > Oceanobacillus > Oceanobacillus arenosus. Next base: position 174,837 of record NZ_PIOC01000001.1, read on the forward strand.
TGGAAGATCATCATACTTACCTGCTAGAATATCTTTAAAACCTTTTACTGTTTCTTGTACTGGTACGTATGAACCCACTTGACCAGTAAACTGTTCAGCAACGTGGAAGTTTTGTGATAAGAAGAATTGGATTCGACGAGCACGTGCTACAACTAGCTTGTCTTCATCTCCTAATTCATCCATACCTAAGATTGCAATAATATCTTGTAATTCACGGTAACGTTGAAGTGTTTGTTGTACTTCTGTTGCTACTTGATAATGCTCTTCACCAACAATTTCCGGATCAAGTGCACGTGATGTAGATGCTAGTGGATCCACAGCAGGGTAAATACCTTGCTCTGAAAGCTTACGATCCAAGTTTGTTGTTGCATCTAAATGCGCGAAAGTTGTCGCTGGCGCCGGGTCAGTGTAGTCATCGGCAGGTACATAAATCGCCTGAATTGATGTAACCGAACCTTTATCTGTAGATGTAATACGTTCTTGTAATTGACCCATTTCCGTTGCAAGTGTTGGTTGATAACCAACCGCAGAAGGCATACGACCAAGTAATGCGGATACCTCTGAACCTGCTTGTGTGAATCGGAAAATATTATCAATAAAGAGTAATACGTCTTGTCCTTGTTCATCACGGAAATATTCCGCCATTGTAAGACCTGTTAATGCAACACGCATACGTGCGCCAGGTGGTTCGTTCATTTGACCGAATACCATCGCTGTTTTTGTAATTACACCAGAGTCTTTCATTTCATAGTAAAGGTCATTACCTTCACGAGTTCGCTCACCAACACCGGCGAACACAGAAATACCACCATGTTCTTGAGCAATATTATTAATCAATTCCTGAATTAGTACGGTTTTACCAACACCCGCGCCACCGAATAAACCGATTTTTCCACCCTTAATATACGGTGCTAATAAGTCAACTACTTTAATTCCTGTTTCTAGAATTTCCGTATTTGTTGACAGATTTTCGAATTTAGGTGGTTGACGGTGAATCGGATCTAAACGTCCACCTTCAGGAAGTGGTGCATCTAAATCTATTTTTTCTCCTAAAACGTTAAATACCCGTCCTAATGTTACATCCCCAACTGGAACAGAGATTGGTCTGCCTAAATTCTCTACGACTGCTCCACGTTTTAGACCGTCCGTAGATGACATGGCAATTGTCCGAACATTTCCATCGCCTAAATGTAATGCGACTTCTAAAGTAAGTTGTGTACTTGTTGCTTCCGTCTCAATTTGTACGGTTAGCGCATTATAAATTTCAGGTAAATGGTTATCGTCGAATCGAACATCAACGACAGGTCCCATTACTTGTGTTACATGTCCCTTACTCATCGATTTCCCTCCTAGCTCTAATCTTTCTTGACGGTAGAACCACGTCCAGCTCCAGCACCCAGCGAGACTTCCCTCATCTCCGTACGATAAGTCAACATCGATTTGCTTACGCTCCCACAAAGTTTCCTTTATCTCGAAAGGCAAGGAGAAGTTCGACTACGTTCGCCACTTCCTATGGCAACGTCGAACCGCCTCACTTCCTGTGAGGCGCAGTCCGTACGTCGCTAAACTAGCTTTAAGCTTTTGCTATTCAAGCGCTGCTACACCACCGCTTATTTCCGTAATTTCTTGTGTAATCGCCGCTTGACGCGCACGGTTATAGGTCAATGATAGGTCATCGATAAGTTCTTTCGCATTATCAGTTGCGCTACGCATTGCCGTCATACTTGCCGCGTGCTCACTTGCTTTACCGTCTAGCAGTGCACCGAAGATTAGACTTTCTGCATATTGTGGTAATAAAACATGCAAGATCTCTTCACGGCTTGGTTCAAATTCATAATCACTTGTTGCACTACCATGTTCATGCAGGTTCTCAATTGGCAATAATTGCTTCATTGTTGGTTGTTGAGAAATCGCACTTATGTAATGATTATAAACAATGTTTAACTCATCAATTTCCTCATCAATAAACATTTGTACCGTTTCCTGTGCAATATCTTTAATATCGCTAAATACTGGTTGATCAGCTACGCCTAGAATACTTTTTGCAACAGGTATGTCCCGCTTCTTACAATATTCATATCCCTTGCGTCCTACGGCGATGATGGTATATTCATCTTTTGATCCATGCCGTTCTGCTATCGTTTGATTTAGCAATTTCAAAATATGACTATTATATCCGCCGACTAATCCTTTATCGGAAGTTATGACAAGATATCCTGTCTTTTTGACTTCACGTTTTCGAAGCATAGGATGAGATACGTCAATACTGGAATTAGCTATATTCGCGACAACTTCCTGGATTTTTTCACTATATGGCACATAGCCTTTCGCATTCCGTTCAGCTCTACTCATTTTCGACGCAGATACTAGTTCCATTGCTCCAGTAATCTGCTTCGTCTTTTTTGTTGAGTCGATTCGCGTTTTAATATCTCTTAGTGATGCCAAGCTTTTTCACCACACTTTCGTTACTTGGTTTAATTAATTACTTGTTGGTAAGAATGTATGTTTGAATGATTCGATTGCATCCTTCATTTCGCTATCCTCTGGTAATTTACCAGTATCGCGGATAGATGCTAATAATTCAGGGCGATTCGAATCTAACCATGTATTCATTTCACTTTCAAAGCGAAGGATATCTTCTACAGCAAGATCATCTAAGAATCCTTTTGTCAGTGCATAAAGGATCATTACTTGTTTCTCAACAACTAATGGCTTATGCAATCCTTGCTTCAATACCTCTACCGTACGTTCCCCGCGGTTTAACTTCGCTTGTGTTGCCTTATCAAGGTCAGATCCGAATTGTGAGAACGATTCTAATTCACGGAATGATGCAAGGTCTAAACGTAGTGTTCCCGCAACCTTCTTCATCGCTTTAATTTGCGCAGACCCACCTACACGAGATACAGATAACCCAGCATTAATCGCTGGACGTACACCAGAGAAGAATAGGTCAGATTGCAAGAAGATTTGTCCATCTGTAATTGAAATTACGTTCGTTGGGATGTATGCTGCAATGTCCCCCGCTTGTGTTTCAACGAATGGCAAAGCAGTTAATGAACCCCCGCCTAATGCATCACTTAATTTAGCTGCACGTTCCAATAGACGTGAATGTAAGTAGAATACATCCCCTGGGAATGCTTCACGACCTGGAGGACGACGTAATAGTAAGGAAAGTTCACGGTATGCTGTCGCTTGTTTTGATAAATCATCATAAACTACGAGAACATGCTTGCCGTTATACATGAATTCCTCACCCATCGCTACACCTGCGTATGGAGCAAGGTATAATAATGGTGCAGGATCTGATGCACCCGCAGTTACGACGATTGTATAATCTAATGCCCCGTATCTGCGTAGTGTCTCAACTGTACCTCTAACTGTTGATTCTTTTTGACCAATTGCTACATAAATACAAATCATATCCTGATCTTTTTGGTTAATGATTGTATCCACCGCTACAGTCGTTTTCCCTGTTTGACGGTCACCGATAATTAACTCACGTTGTCCTCTACCGATTGGTACAAGCGCGTCGATTGCTTTAATCCCTGTTTGCAATGGCTCATCAACTGATTTACGATCCATTACGCCAGGTGCTTGTGCTTCAATCGGGCGTGATTTTGTTGTTTCAATTGGTCCCCGACCATCAATTGGTTGTCCAAGTGGGTTTACAACACGTCCTAGAAGTCCCTCACCAACAGGTACTTGCATGATACGTCCTGTACGACGAATTTCATCGCCTTCTTTAATCCCTGTGTATGGCCCTAAAATTACGATACCAACATTACTTTCCTCAAGGTTTTGTGCTAGACCCATTACTCCATTGGAGAATTCTAGTAGTTCACCAGCCATTGCGTTATCGAGGCCATGTGCACGTGCAATACCATCCCCAACAGTAATAACCGTTCCAACATCACTTACTTCAATATCCGAATCATACGATTCAATTTGCTTTTTAATAAGTGTACTGATTTCTTCAGCATTAATGCTCATACCATTTCACCCCTTACATCATTAGTTCGCAGTCAAAATCTTGCGTTCGATGCTCTTCAATTTCCCACTGATGGTTCCATCATATATCGTATTACCAACACGAATTTTGATACCGCCAATTAGGGTAGGATCAATCTTATTATCAAACGTAACTGCCGTTTTATTTAATCGCTTTGCGAAGGATAGTTCTAATTCATGTTTTTCATCTTCAGTTAATGCTCGTGTAGAGTACACGCTCGCTTCTACCATTCCTTTTGCATCGTTTACCAATTGAATAAATTGATTAATCGTTGCTGGAATAATGTCAGTACGATGACGATCAATAAGTAATTTCAATGTATTTACGACATCTTTCTGCAGACTTTGGAAAGAGGTAGCTATAAGCTCTTTCTTCTTCTCACCGCTAACCGCAGGATGCATCAAAAATACATTCAATTCCTGATTGTTCTGGAATACTTCACGAACCGTTGTGAATTCCGTTACAAGCTCATCCAAATTATTCTTTTCGATACCAAGTTGAAAAAGTGCCTCTGCATAACGTTTTGCTACAACAGTTTCACTCATCGCTCTTCTCCTACCTCTTTAATGTACTCATTGATCAAGTTTTCTTGATCCTGTGCAGTAATTTCCTTTTCAATTACTTTACTTGCAATCAATACAGATAGTGAGGCAACTTGAGCTTGTAGAGCTTGAATTGCTTGTTCTTTTTCGTTTTGAATATCTTTTTGTGCTTGTTCTTTGATACGACTTGCTTCGAGCCTTGCTGATTCAATAATATCTTGTTCCTGCTTTATCCCCGCATTTTTTGCATCTTCAATCATTTTTTGTGCTTCTTGTCTTACTTGATTTAATTGTTCTGCAGCTTGTTTCGAAGCAGCTTCCGCTTCTAGACGGCTTTTCTCAGCAGATTCTATTTCACTTGCGACATATTCCTCACGTTGTTGCATCACATTCATGAGGGGACCCCAAGCAAATTTCTTCAATAACCAGAGTAATAGCAGAAAGAAGAATAATTGAGCTAACATATCGCCAAATCTAAATCCTCCAACTGCGCCAAGTGTTAATAGGCCAACGTATGAATGCACAGACTCCACTCCTTTCATAGGTACTCATGTTCATCTATTATGTCAGTCATTAATTACAAGAGGTTGTTCAAAAAGTCAGTTAAAAATGACACGTCGATGTTTCTGGTTAGCTTTCTTTTCCGTTCCTTGGAAAAGAAAGACGTTTTTCCTGCGTGCTAGATCGTTTGCTCACGTATTAAGATCCTACGTTCTGCTACTCAAAGCTACGCTGCCTCGAACTTCTCGATCCTTTTTATCTTCCTTTTTGAGTACATGTTACAAAATTACATAAAGCAATGGCGAAGATTCGCACAAGATGAACCTCGCCACTTTAGTTTTTTATTGTAATTATTATTGGAATACAACCATAAATGCGATAACCGCTGCGATAATTGGAATCGCCTCTACTAGTGCTACCCCAATAAACATTGTTGTTTGAAGTGAACCTTTCAATTCTGGTTGACGTGCAATACCTTCCACTGTTTTACTAACGATCATTCCGTTACCTAGACCTGCACCTAATGCTGCTAGTCCAATTGCGATTGCTGCTGCTAAAGCTCCCATTTAATAATTCCTCCTTTTATTGTTAAACCTTTAAATATATTTTTATTAATGGTCCTTGCTCACTTTATGAGACATGTAAACCATCGTTAACATCGTAAATACAAATGCTTGGATAGCACCGATAAATAAACTAAATCCTTGCCATACCATCATAGGAATTGCTGCACCAAAGAAACCAAATACACTTGATGTTGCAAGCCCAACAAGAAGACTTAATAGAATTTCCCCTGCATAAATATTACCAAATAACCGAAGACCCAATGTTAATGTGTTGGTGAATTCCTCAATTATCTTGAATGGCAACATTAATGGTACTGGGCTAACAAACGTTTTAAAATAACTCTTTGCACCATTGACCTTAATCCCATAGAAATGAGTTAACATAACAACCATTGCTGAAAGGGTTAATGTAAGTGTCGCATCAGCGGTTGGTGATTTCCACCATAAATCATGCCCGACGACCCCTACTGTCATTACCCCTACAAGATTACTGACAAATATGTAGGTAATTAATGTTAAACCAAGCGGTAAGAATACTTTACCTGTCTTCCAGTCCATCGTATCGCCAATGATACCTTTAATAAACTCAATAATCCATTCCATGAAATTTTGCATTCCAGTTGGTTTCATTTGAAGTTTACGACTTGCCAATGTACAGAGGACAAATACGATTAATGAAACAACGGCAATCATGAATACATTGGATAGGTTAAAGTCAAGCCACGAAATTCCAAACACGTCTTCAACTATTGGAGATGTATGATCCAATTTTTTCACCCCTTTTCACGATTATTCTTAAAAATCCACTCCCACTTCTAATTTAACATTAGTTATCTGATGGATGGTTTCTGCCCGCAATCATGCGTTGTAGGATGTCTAATCCCAAAATGATGTAGGAAGAGACGATACCAATAACCACTGCAATAAAATGAAAGTGCTCTTCAAACTGAAGCGCAATTAAAACAGTTAAAGCAACCGCAGCAAGTCTGGAGAAGGTTCCTAAACCTCCACGCACAGATCTATTTTCTGCAACTGCCTCCCCTAATGCTTTTGTTTTGTGCTGTAATAACCATAAATTATAAAAACTTACAATACTTCCTAATAACAGACCTTGAAAAATGCGAGAATAGGGTGTAAATGCAGTCCCAAGCACTAAAATCGCCAGAAGATAGAGCATCCATTTTCGTTGCCTTGTTACAATACTTCCATACTCGTACATCATTCACTCTACTCCCCTATAAACGAAACTAAGACAATTAGTCAAAGCTTCTTAGAAAACTAAGGTTTAACAACCCTTTGGGTGGCAGCCCTAGTTGCACCTATTCGATAAGAAAGTTGTTATACTTTCTTATCTACCAACAAAATCTGCGGTCTCTTGTATTAGAAAAGTAAGTTATTTTACAATTCACAGCAAAAAAATAGCAAAAATAGACACTGACTTCAAGAGCAAGAGAATAATACTAAGTGTGAAGATGAAAGAAATTGTAAAGTAAATCCCAATTCTTATGTATAATTACCACTTACTTATTATTACTATTGCCAAATTTGCATATGAAAACCTTATCATCCCACAGTAAGTAAGTTTACATTAGCATCACCTTAATTGTCAATGATATAATGAGTGATTTTATTTTAACATAACATTGATTTTCCGCTTTAAACGTTCCATTAATACTCCGAAAAAAATCGAATTTGATCATTTTATCACAAGTGAATAATCCGCTTACTTCGGCTCCTTCTTTTGATGGAAGAGCACTTCTTTCCAATAATTTTTTAAGCCGTTATTTGTCGAATTATAGTGATTTTCTCACTATAATCCGACAATGGGCATGCATTTTAAAAGTATGTCCAAATTGTGACATTTTTATATTTAAGATGCGTTATTTTTTTTAGAGTCAATCGTTAAGGGTATCTCCTGGCTTTCATAATTTCCATTTTCTAAATATACAGTAATGATAGCTGTATAATGCCCTGGTTCACCGATATCTCGCTTCTTTATTTCCCCTGTGTTCATTCCTATTTGTAAATCATCTGCCTCTAGTAGGTTACGATTAAATAGAAGACTATCTGGCGTGTACAAATCTACTTCTACTCGCTCAACCGATTCTGTTACATATAGGTTGTACTGATAGGAATCATCGGAAAAAGGCTTCAATGAGAATTCGAATCCCATTGCCTTTGGATTGTCTGCTTGTTGATTTATGAATAAATACGGCAGCAGATAGGAATGATGATTCTGATTTATTGTTAACCAGCCTTGATGGATCCCATCCTCCAATTGTGGGCTAGTGACTTGGAGCTCAATTGGGATATTCTTTGTTTCATGTTTCTCTACCGAAAAGCTTTGTGGTAATTTCCATGTTATTCCTTTATCCTTTTTCGGGATATCAAAGGTGTAGGTTTGTGTATCGTTTGTTGTATTTTCAATCTCAATATTGAGCGTTTTCGTATCGCTATATGCTTCAATTTTTCCAAACGCTAATTGGGAATGGTGAATAATAAATGGCGTTTTTATTGCCTCTTGCGGTCTTATCTTGCCCATTCCTTGCTCAATTGGTGCCACAATCTTACCTTCTTCAGAAAAAATGGGTGCTGCTGTCGTTCGGATTGCATCATAGATTTGACTCACCGTCCAATTGGGATGTGCTTCTTTTATTAAAGCAATGACACCTGTAACATGCGGTGCTGCCATGCTCGTCCCTTGAAGTGCTTGATAGCCTCCTGGAATGGTGCTCAATATATTCGTGCCAGGGGCAAGTATATCTGGTTTGATCTCCCAATTTACGGTAACGGGGCCACGTGAGCTAAAAGGTGCAATTGTACTCGCAGTTTCTTTGTACATTGTCTCATAATAATGTTTATTGGTTTCCAGCTGCTGCATTAACCATTCCCCATCTTGTTTGGAAATAGCAGCGACGGGGATCGTAATTACTCCTTCTCTACTTTCAATAGAACCTTGGAATAATTCATCTTTATTATTAAATATAACGGCAGCTACTGCTCCATTTTCCTCTGCTTTTTTTGCCATTTGAAAAAATGGGATGTCCCCACGCTTAAAGACTGCGATTTTTCCACGCATTCCCTCTGCTGCTTGAAGACCATCTACAATCGGATATGATTTTTTGAGATTCCAGGAAGATGCACCCATCATTGCTGTTAGCGGTATTTCCCTATTGGAAATTGCCTCAAAAAGGAATGGGACCTGTTGTGGATTGGTTAATGCACCAACTGACAATGCCTTCTCAGCCGTTGCTGGTGCGCCAACTGTCCAGTTATTTGGTCCACTATTCCCATTGGCAATCACGACTGGTATACCAAGATCGACTGCTCGATTAACTGCGACACTCGTTGGATAATCTGGTCCATTCACGGAATTTCCGAGCGATAGATTAATAACATCTACCCCATCTGTTACCGCTTGTTCCATTGCCGCAATAACTTGAACAGATGTCCCTGCACCACCTGGACCAAGTGCACGATACGCATGAATTTCGGCATCTGGTGCTACTCCTTTCAACTCCCCATTTGCAGCAATAATTCCTGCCACATGTGTACCGTGAAGCGTTGGAATGCCTTCACCTGGAACAGTTTCCATAGGATCGTCATCTAAATCAACAAGGTCGTATCCTGCTTTGTAATTCATTTGCAGATCTGTATGATTATAATCGATTCCTGTATCGATAACGGCAACTTTCACCCCTTTGCCTGTATATTCGGTTGTATTTAAATCAGATGGAAGCACGAGGTCTTGTGAAGATTCACTTAGACTTTTGATTATTACTGGATCCAGAGCTTCATAGGTTTGCACCTGATGGATTGCTTTGATAAAAGTTAAAGATTCCATCTTTGCTAATTTGTCTGCCGTTCCTTTTAATGCAAGTCCGTGAAATAATTTTTCATACGTTGCAACCACTTCTACATATGGATGATACTTCTCGATGTATTCCTTATGCACATTTGGGTCACCTTCCACTTCGATGATAACCGACTCGAGGGGCCTGGATGCTTGAGATGAGATTGGATGATGGATGAAGATGATTGCAAGGCATACTGTGAGGAAAACGATGTATTTGCGCATAATGTAATTGCCCCTTTTTACTGCTTAGTTTTTGATTGGGCAATGAAAAATATACATCCTAATTTAGTAGGGTGGTCGAGTCGGTTCCCGGTATACATGAAGCTAATCCGGGTATATCTTGCTTACTTTTCTGCCTGAACAGAAGTTTCTTGTTTCTTCGGTGCCTCATAATGATAATATGCGGTTACACCAATTCCACCTTCATTAATCATGTTTGCTATTCTTTCTTTGTTTTCCGTTGATTCATAATTATTTTGCTTCCCTTGATTCGTTGCCATTATATCTCCCCCCCTGCAGCATTTACTATTACCATATTCAACTGCTAGAGGAATGATGAGTAGTTGGTGGGGAAAAGCAGAAGAGCCGCTATCCCTTAAGATAACAGCACTTTCAACTACTACTTATTAAAATATCCCACAATCGCATCTGCAATTCTTCGGGAGGCCTCGCCATCACCGTATGGATTCGATGCTTTTGCCATTTTATCATGTGCCGCTTTGTCTGAAAGAAGTTCATTTGCAACATTGAAGATTGTATCTTCATCTGTCCCTACTAATTTCAGTGTACCCGCGTCAATTCCTTCTGGTCTTTCCGTTGTGTCCCGAAGTACGAGCACTGGAACACCAAGTGATGGTGCCTCTTCTTGAACGCCACCTGAATCGGTTAAAATTAAGTATGCACGTGCAGCAAAGTTATGGAAATCAACAACATCTAGTGGATCGATTAATTGAATGCGATCATCATTGCCTAAAATTTCATTCGCTGTTTCTTGGACAACTGGATTTAAATGGACAGGATAGACAACATGGATGTCATCATGTGTTTCCACCAACCGTTTAATCGCACGGAACATTTGCTGCATATTACTTCCAAGGTTTTCACGTCGATGTGCGGTCATTAAAACAAGACGCTTGTCACCGATTTTATCAAGAATTTCGTTCGAATAATGCTCATTTACCGTTGTTTTCAATGCATCAATCGCCGTATTCCCCGTTACATAGATGCGGTCTTCCGGTTTATTTTCATCCAAAAGATTTTGCTTCGATTTCTCTGTCGGTGAAAAATGTAAATCAGCCATCACACCTGTAAGCTGACGATTCATTTCTTCTGGAAACGGAGAGTACTTATTCCATGTACGAAGTCCAGCTTCAACATGACCAACTGCGATTTGATTATAATAAGCTGCAAGTGAACCTGCAAAAGTCGTACTCGTATCACCATGCACAAGCACGATATCTGGTTGAACCTTCTTCATTACATCATCAAGACCCTCTAATGCACGGGTGGTAATTTGCGCTAAGGTTTGTTGCTTCTTCATAATATTTAAATCATAGTCAGGTTTAATGCCAAAAATATCTAGTACTTGATCAAGCATTTCCCGATGCTGTGCCGTTACCGTTACAATCGACTCAAATTCATCCGATCGTTTATTTAGTTCTATAACGAGTGGCGCCATTTTAATTGCTTCTGGTCTCGTTCCAAAGATAGTCATTACCTTAATACGTTTTGCCATTGTCATTTTTCACTCCAAGTTCCTATTAGTGGAGCCCTTCGTAAATACTTCCCGAAGCTTCAGGTAAAATTCGGGAAGTGCCAGGCACCCTATATCTTATTTTGTTCCGAATAAGCGATCCCCTGCGTCTCCTAGCCCTGGGATGATATAGCCGTGATCGTCAAGTTTTTCATCCATTGCTGCCAAATAAATATCAACGTCGGGATGTTCTTTTTTAATTACTTCCACGCCTTCTGGAGCAGCAATTAGGCACATAAGTCGGATATGTTGTGCACCGCGCTTCTTAAGGGAATGGATTGCATCATTTGCAGATCCACCTGTAGCAAGCATCGGATCAATAACAATTAATTCACGTTCCGAAATATCCGATGGTAATTTAATATAATACTCCACAGGGGTTAATGTTTCTGGATCACGATATAGACCAACATGTCCAACTTTTGCAGCTGGAATTAGCTTCCGAACGCCATCAACCATACCAAGCCCTGCACGCAAAATTGGAACTAAGCCAATTTTCTTACCTGCCAGTACCTTTGTTTTCGTTCTAGTTACTGGGGTTTCAATTTCTACCTCTTTTACTGGTAAATCTCTCGTAATCTCAAATGCCATCAGCATTGCTACTTCATCTACCAATTCACGAAATTCCTTTGTTCCAGTGCTTTTATCTCTAATAAACGTTAATTTATGTTGAATTAACGGATGATCTAATACAAAAACGTTTCCCATTCACCGATCACTCCTTAAAATTATGATATCCTTAAAATTGTACTGAAAAAAGGAGTAGCTTTCAAGTAATCTGGGAAATTTGTCGAAAAGAAATTGTAAAAGGGACTTTCCAGCTGGAAAGTCCCTGTATGTTTTCATGCCAATTGGCCATATAAAACAAATTTACTTGTTAATGCTTGCACACGATTTTTTGCGTCTGCTTGTATTGCCCTGTCTTCTGGATTTTTCAATGAAAGGGCGATGATTGCTGCAATCTCCTTCATTTCTGTTTCACCAAATCCACGTGTTGTCACAGCTGCTGTTCCAATTCGAACTCCACTTGTAATAAACGGGCTTTCTTTATCGAATGGTATCGTATTTTTATTCGTTGTGATACCAATGTCATCCAATACCTTTTCCGCCACTTTCCCCGTTAAACCTAAAGGAGTTACATCAACGAGCAATAAATGATTATCCGTTCCCCCGGAAACAATACGCAATCCTTCTTCTGTAAGTGCATCGCTCAGTGTCTTGGCATTATCGATAATATTCTTCGCATATACCTTGAATTCCGGTGACAAGGCCTCTTTAAATGCAACTGCCTTCGCCGCAATAATGTGCATCAATGGGCCACCTTGGATTCCTGGGAATACAGATTTATCGATTTGCTTTGCATACTTTTCCTTACACATAATGATTCCACCACGAGGACCTCTTAATGTTTTATGTGTTGTCGTTGTCACAAAATCTGCATACTCCACAGGATTTTGGTGGTAGCCAGCTGCAACGAGTCCAGCAATATGGGCCATATCAACCATTAACAGTGCATCGATTTCATCTGCAATTTCTTTTAATTTAGCAAAATCAATTGCACGAGAATATGCGGAAGCACCGGCAACAATTAATTTAGGCTTCACTTCTTTTGCCTTTTCTAATACGACGTCATAATCGAGCGTTTCAGTTTCTTTGTCCACACCATAATCAACAAAGTTATACTGTTTTCCACTAAAGTTCACAGGGCTACCATGTGTCAAATGCCCACCATGATTTAGGTTCATTCCTAAAACTGTATCCCCATGTTCTAGCACTGTAAAGTAAACCGCCATATTAGCCTGTGCGCCTGAATGTGGTTGAACATTTACATGTTCTGCACCGAATAATTGCTTCGCCCGGTCACGAGCTAAGTTTTCTACGACATCGACATGCTCGCAACCACCATAATATCTTTTTCCTGGATATCCTTCTGCATATTTATTGGTTAACACAGAACCCATCGCTTCCATAACCGCTTCAGAGACAAAGTTCTCAGACGCAATTAATTCAATGTTGTTCTGTTGACGCTTCTTCTCTGCTTGAATTGCTGCAAATACTTCCGGATCTGCTTGTTTTATATGTTCCATTTGATTTCCCCCCTATGTAGACTATTAGATTCTATTGTAGCGTTTTCTCTGAAAAATTGATATATAAAATACAGATTATTCGTAGAATAGGTTATCCATTGTTTCCGCTCTACTGTATTGTTAATTATCTTCCCTTGTATCATCATAATTTGCTCGTTTTCCGCCAATTAATTTTGGTCTACTATATGCGCCAGTAATTCTTGCTTCGCCAATCGTTCGCTGTGTAAAGCGTAATGGTACGGCAACATGCTTCATATGCATTCCAATCATCGTCTCACCGATATCAATTCCTGCATTTGCTACAATGTGTTCAACGAGAACAGGATCGTTCATGTGTTTGTATGCATAAGATGCCATTGATCCACCCGCCGTTGGTACAGGAACAGCAGCAACTTCTTCTAGTCGATTTGCACGCATCGTTTCTCTTTCCACGACAAGTGCACGATTTAAATGCTCACAACATTGAAATGCAAGCACTACATTTTCCTTTTGTAGTAGCCTTTGCAATGCTGTAAAAATACTGCCAGCTACTTCTACACTTCCAGCAGTACCTATATGTTTCCCAATCACTTCACTAGTAGAACAACCAATAACAAATACATCTCCAGCATGCAGATGGCCGCTCTCAAGCCATTCATTCACAACAATATCTATATCATTCTGTACCTTTTGGTTTAATTCCTTCATCAATTACACCCCACCATGTTTATGATTAAATGACCAAGCCACCTTTTGCGACTTGGTCATCTTTTATCCTAAGTAATTCTTAATTTTATCAAGTCGATCTGCATGACGACCTGCTTCAAATTCCGTTTCCAGCCATATCTTGGCAATCTCTCTTGCTAAACCTGGTCCAATCACACGTTCACCCATTGTAATGACATTTGTATTATTATGCTGACGAGTCAGCTTTGCACTATAAATATCATGGACAACCGTTGCACGGATTCCATTTACTTTATTCGCAGCAATTGACATGCCGATGCCAGTCCCACAAATAAAAATACCACGATCAAATTCACCACTAGCTACACGTTCCGCTGCAGGAAGGGCATAATCTGGATAATCGACAGATGTTTCACAGGTACAGCCAGTATCCTCATATTCGATACCCATTTCCTCTAATAGATCCTTCATTTCATTTCTTAATGTCATCCCAGCATGATCCCCAGTAATAATCACTTTCATGCTTCTTCCTCCTCTTTTCCTGTCTAGTTCTAAACGGGCGCTTGCGCTTTTGTTTTAGATTAGGAAATTATAAAAATTTCCCTTTTACAATTTTCTTGACAAGCTAGGCCGCGTCCAGCTCCAGCGCCCAGCGACTAGCGAGACTTCCCTCACCTCCGTACGATAAGTCAACATCGATTCGCTTACGCTCCTCGTGTTTCCTTTATCTCCTGCGGCTCAGTCCAGTCCGTACGTCGCTAAACGGGCGCTTGCGCTTTTGTTCTTAGTTCACAGTAAATTTATTGATTTGCTTATTTAATTTTTCTGCTTGATTTTCAATTTCTAATGCTAATTCATCGACTTGTTCAATGGTAGCAATTTGTTCTTGGATTGCTGCATTTACCTCTTCCGCTCCTGCCGATGTTTCCTCAGCAATTGCTGCCACTTCTTGTGACTGTCTTACCGTATCCTGGATCGATGTAATTTGCTGATCCACCAGCATTGTAATGCTATCAATTTCTGCTGCAACATCGATAACAGATCCTGACATTTTTTCAAAAGCAAGGTTCGTTTCTTTTCCATTTTCAGATTCATTTCTTGCATAAACGACATTTTCGTTAATCTTCACAACAACACGATTAACATCCTCTTGAATGGACTGGATTAAATTACCAATCCGTTGAACCGCCTGTGCACTCTGATCGGCTAATTTGCGAACTTCTTCCGCTACAACTGCAAAACCTCTGCCATGCTCCCCAGCTCTAGCCGCTTCAATCGAAGCATTTAATGCAAGCAGATTTGTCTGTTCAGCAATCTCTCCAACCATTGAAATAATCGATTCAACTTGCAATGTATTTTGTTTCAAATGATCAACATCCTGTAAGGAATGTTCTTGCTCTTCTGCTAGCTTCTTAATACCTTCTACTAGTTGATTGACCACTTCTCTACTTGTATTTAATGTATCAAGCATTTGTGCAGATTTATCCTTTGACTGTCCAGCCTTCTCTTGAACTTTTATCGCCAGTCCAGTTGCCAACTCTACCGCCTCTGCAGTATTTTGGATTGCTTCAGAGGAGCTTTCCGCACCTCGTGAAATTTCATCAATGGACGTGCCGATTACGCGTGAGTGCTGTGCTGCTTTATGTGAAGCTGTTTTCATCTGCATTACAGCTTCATTCGTACTAGCAAAATGGATATCAATATTATGTACAATCGTATTCAGGTTTTTTAGCATCATATCAAAGGCAATCGACAATGCACGAATCTCATCCTCTGATTTAGGGATATTCACAACCTGATTCAAATTTCCTTTTGCCGCATCTGATGCAACCTTTTCTAATCTAGCTAGCGGTTTCGTAATAACACTAGATGCAAAATAAGCAAGTATCCCTGACCAAATAATCCCTAATCCTAGGATAATCACGGTATACCAATTAAATGGAATATCCCAGAAATCTTGAACATAATCATAAAGTAAATAAAGAAAACCCACACTCGTGCCATATGTAATAATTGCTAAAATCGTAGTAAAACAAACTAATTTCCATCGTAGGCTAAATCGATAGTTGTCCTTCATACGTCATCCTCCATATTACCTATCTATTTTCTTTATAAGTAAACGGATATACGCATCCATCTCCTTAAATGTTGCTTCATAAATTGCTAGATCTCCACCAAATGGATCAGGAATATCATAATTGATTAGATTCGATTCAAGTCTACGAATATGCTCGATATCGTTCACTAAATGTTTCCCAAGCATATCATTTAACTGGATATGATTATATTTCATTTGATTTTCTTGAATAAATAAGGATCGCTTCTCCTCGTAATCTGCATAGGATTTCTTTAATTCCTGCCATACTTCTTTATCGGCTTCCGAAATGAATTCCTTTAGTGTATAATATTTTTCCTGAAAATCAGGGAAATCGATAATTAATGATTGCTTATGCTGCGTTGTCATCGTTAAAACTACATCAGACCAGTTCAATAACTGATTGGTCACGGCTTGTGATTGATGGTTAATCGCTATTCCATGTCGCTCTAATACTTTGATTGTATTAGGGTTTGCTTGTTGTTTCCCACCTGCAAAAATCCCCGCAGATTGTACTTCAGCATTTGGCATCCTATCTCTTAAAATCGCCTCTGCCATTGGGCTCCGACATGTATTTCCCGTACAAACAAATAGTATCTTCATAGAGAGCCTCCATTTGGAATTTTATAGTATAAATATACCATAATACCTAGACATTTGACAGGTAATGTTGGACATCATGGGGCTGTGCAGATTTTCACCAAATGAGATTTAAGCTTGGTAAACGAAGGATTAGTAGGGGTTAACCAAATAGCAACCTTAGTCCGAATCCCAATAATATACTTCCGCCTAAAATCTCGCTATATTTCCCTAAAAAGCCGTGTACTTTCCTTCCTAGCAACATACCAATCCAGGAAAGAATCATACTTGATGCACCAAATAAAATAAGCGCGAGAGCTGTTTTCACTCCAGATATCCCAAGACTAAGGCCAATCGAAAAGCTATCCAAGCTTACCGTAAATGCAACAACAAGAAGGCCAATTCCAAATGGTTGGATTAGCTTCTTTGCTTCACGTTGAAAGGCAGAAAAGGCCATCTGTGCACCAATTCCTACCAGTAAAAGCCCAGCCGCAATAGTGGTCATATTTCCAATTTGTCCTGAGATAACTTTCCCTAATAAGATACCGATAAAAGGCATCATAATGTGAAAAATACCAATAGTAAAACCGATAAGCGCGATTCGCTTAAGTCGCAATTCCTGCATCCCCATAGCAAGACTAAGGGAAAATGCATCCATTCCTAATGCAACAGCCATAAACAACAATGCAATCAGCTCATGAATAATATACTCTGACATCGAGTCTCCCCCTAGGACATGCTTCTTTACTATATGCATGTCCTAGGGGGAGTATGAAGGATTAGACGTTACTTTTTTACCTATTCTAATCTAAGTTTGCGATCATAAACACAGTTAGATCGTTAAATATTTACTTGCAGCTTTTTTCAATCGATTCATTACCGCTTGGCCGATCCCTTCCTCTGAAAAGGCTTCGCAGATAATTAGATCAATATCGCTTGCCTTATATTTACGTAGGGCTTCATATAAATTGGAAGCAATTTCGTCGATATTATTTCCAAGGGTGAATATTTCCTCTGCATGCAAAAGACTTGCCGTTTCAGCACTTGCTAAAATGGCAAGTCGCACCCCACTCGCCTTTTCCTTGTCAATTACCTTTTGTATCTCAAGTGGGGTACCTTTAATTAGCCATAATGGAACTTCTGGGGAATAATGTCGATATTTCATCCCAGGTGCTTTTGGTCGATCTGTCGCATTTGTTAAAGCTGGATCAACATTAACTTCCCCAATCACTGCCTGTAGCTGTTCTGCCGTGACACCGCCTGGCCTAAGGATTGTTGGTATGGCCTCTGTACAATCAATAACTGTTGATTCAACTCCAACTCCTGTTGCACCGCCATCAAGAATTCCAGCAATTTTCCCATGCAAGTCTTCATAAACATGATTTGCAGTTGTTGGACTTGGTTTCCCAGAGATGTTTGCACTTGGTGCTGCGATTGGGATATCACAATTTTTCAGTAATGCTTGCGCAACAGGATGACTAGGAATCCGAACACCAATTGTGGATAAGCCCGCTGTCACATTTGCCGCACATGTGCCATTGCTCGGTAATACATACGTTATCGGTCCTGGCGAAAACGTATCCATCAATTTCTCGACGTATGGCTGAATGTTATCCACAAGCTTCATTAACTGCTCCTTTGTCGCAACATGGGCAATTAGTGGATTATCCTGTGGACGTCCCTTTGCCTTGAAGATCTTAGCAACTGCCTCTGCATTTGTTGCATCTGCCCCAAGTCCATACACCGTCTCCGTTGGGAAGGCTACGGTTTCTCCTCGTTTTAGTAGTACTGCAGCTTGATTTATCACTTGAATATTGTCTGTTTCATTATCTTTTATTGTCCATTGTAATGTCTCTACCATGATCGTTCCCTCTTTTCTATATTCTATTTTAGAGGATAAAGTCGATTTTCGCAAAATGTGGATAAGTGGGGTAAAACGTAAAAAATCCTCTGAATAGTTATCCACAGGATTTTTCTTGTTATTGAAGGAAGGATAGGACGAAATAGCTAATTATACACAAATTTTGTTCCATACTAACAGTTTTTTCACAAGTTATTAACACCCACCTGTTGATAATGTGCATAAGTTAACGTTTGCAGTTATTTGATTCTTATAAACGTTCTTTATTAAGGAACTTGATATGACCACCATTTCCCTTTTGAAATTGGATGTTTATCCACAAACGGCGTATTGTTTTGTCGATGAAATTGTAATGCATCTAATAAAATATCCACAACTGGTTGATGACTATTTACATACACACTTTTCGCGCGCTTTTCCTTCGCCATCACGAGAATAGTCTCAAGCAAGAATGGTAATTTATTTGCTGCTGATTTCGTAATATAAAGCTGTTTTAGCCAATAATCATCCTGTTCGACTGGATCTAACGTAAAGCAGCCTTCAATCTCGGAATGATTTTCAACAACATAGCCCGAAGTTAATATAGCCTTACTATCTAAGCTTATGTTTTGTTCAAAAAACTTTTTCAACTTTCCTTCCTCTGCATGGCGTGCTAGAATTACCCTCATCTTATCTCCCTCTTCTCTTATTAATAATAGAATGATAGAAATACCCTTTGCCATTGGCTGATTTCAAATAGATAATTCGGTTATCAAGTATAGAGCATAGTTGTGTAGTTGAAATAAAGTGCGGATTAGTGATAATTTTAATTTCAGATCTGGACGGACGTTGCTGTTCACACCTAAGTTTACATTCTAGTGCTTCAATCAACTACGATTGTTAATGGTAAGCCGCTCTTTTAAATGTGATTTTTTCAACCCCAGCGGAAGAAATATACGAAGACTCCTGCGGGAAGAAGAGCCTAGAACACTAAACTAGTCCGCAGTTTATCTAAATAACAGTAAACAATAAGAATGAATCCTTTCTATTATCTTATGCAGATACTAGAGAAACTATGACCAGCCGAGCCATTCGAATAGGAAGAATTTTACTTTTGGTTGTTCTTCTGCTACTTCTTCACTTTCTTCCTCTTGGTCTACACTGTCCGCATCTGCCGCGGATGCAACATTTGCCCCAAATGAGAAGTCTAGAAAGCATAGTGGCGGGAATAATACACACCACCAATTGGCACCATTGCCCTCACCAATTGTGATTAAAATTGCCTCGTATTCACCTGCTGGATATATATATGATCCATATAATTTGGTTGGAAAGGTAACATTTTTGCCGTATTCAACGGTAAACGCATTTTCCGCTCCTTCTTCTTCGATTACTTCTGCAACCATTTCATTTATGACAGGTAGCTTCGTTTCAATTAATTCCCGGGCATCTTCAATGTCTGTCATGTCTTTAACCCATTCGCTAATTTCCCGGTTCACACGATCTCTGACATGTCGTTTGATTTCTTGGTCACGTTCATCATCACTATTGGCCAATATTCGAAGACGGATTGCTTCATCTGGAATCTCCTGGTAATTATATTCTAAATCAGTATGTTGACTCGCACCTTTAGTAGGAAACATGGTAAATATTATGATAAAAATAAATGCAAAAAATACTAGTTTCTTCATCGTTTTATTTCCCCTCTCCCTCTGATAGCTTCAGTATGGGCAGTGAATTACGATTCTAAACTAGTATTCTAGTAATTTTATTTTATGCCTTTTTTCTTATTGCTGTTGATATAAACTGCAAACCAGCTTGGAATGATATTTGCTCTCTGACATACCGCTACGGAAATACACTACGCTTTCCGCGGGCGGCTGGTGAGCCTCCTCGTGCTACCGCACTTCGTAGTCTCACCGAGGCCTTTCCTCCCGCAGGAGTCTCCGTGTATTTCCTTCGCTGGGATGGTGCTTAATCTTTCTATTTTAAAGTGGCATATGTTCCAAATATGGCCGTTAATTGGAACTAAGGACAAGAAAGAATACTCCTCTAAAATAAAGATCCATTTTCTACGGATGCGATGTCACACTGTCGAAGCCTTCCTGCCTGTGGGATTAGCAACGGCTGAAAATCTACCAAAACCGGTCTTCGGTTTCAATGAAGCTGAAGAGTCGCCCATAGAAAACGATTGTCCACAGTGGAAATCAACATTGCAATCTCTTGGGGGGGATAGAATTAAAACCCCTACAATCTAGCAACAATAATTCGATCCTTCCCATTAATATCTTGAATGGTTTGAACCTTACTCTCTGGAAAAGTATCCTTGATTAACGAGCACACAGCATCTGCTTGTGTATAGCCGATTTCAAATGCAAGTGTTGCGTCCTGTTTTACGACTTTCCGCGCTTGATTGATAATCTGCTTGTATGCAGCCAACCCATTCTCCTCGGCAAATAGCGCCAGTGCTGGGTCAAAGTTTTTCACCGTATCCGATAGCACCTCTGTTTTTGCGATATATGGAGGATTGGATACAATGATATCCGCATGTATTTCACCATTGATGATTGGTTGTAAAAAATCACCCTCATAGAAATGAACGTTTGCTTGCAATCTCGCTGCATTATCCATCGCGACATCTAGAGCATCCGCAGATATATCTGTTGCAAATACAATTGCATTAGAAAGCTCTAGGGCGAGCGTAGTGGCGATTGCACCACTTCCTGTTCCAACATCAACAATCGTAAGGGCTTGTCCGTCATAATCTCGCTTCGCAACGTTAATCACATACTGTACAAGCTCCTCCGTTTCTGGTCTTGGAATGAGTACATTATGATTGACGAGAAATTCTCTCCCATAAAAGCTCTCCACTCCTGTAAGATGCTGGACTGGAATGCCAGTCTCTGCATGCTTGATTATATCTGCCTTAAATCTCGCAATTATGGGCTCATCGAGCACATCGTGCATCATCATATAAAACTTCGCTCTCGAAACACTTAAATAATGCTGGAGCAAGATCTCAGCAACTCTCGGTTCACGGTCATGCTTCTCTAAAAAAAGAGAAGCCCATTTTAGGACTTCATATTGTTTATTTCCCATATTATTCACCAATATGCTCGAGCTTTTCCATTTGTTCTGCGGATTGTAATGCTTCAATAAATTCATCTAACTTACCTTGCAGAATTTGGTCAAGCTTCTGAATGGTTAAGCCAATACGATGATCCGTAACACGGTTTTGCGGGAAGTTATATGTGCGAATTCGTTCTGAACGATCCCCTGTGCCAACTGCAGATTTACGAGTTTCATCTAATTCCGCCTGCGCTTCCTGCTGGTACTTATCATAAATTCTTGCTCGCAGTACTTTCATCGCTTTTTCTTTATTTTTGATTTGCGATTTTTCATCTTGAATGGAAACAACAATTCCCGTTGGTTCATGTGTTAAACGAACTGCAGACATTGTTGTGTTAACACTTTGCCCACCAGGTCCACTAGATGCAAAGGTATCGACACGAATATCCTTCTCATGCACTTCAACCTCTACATCCTCCGCTTCAGGTAAAACAGCTACTGTTGCCGTTGAAGTATGGATACGACCACCAGATTCCGTTTCTGGTACACGTTGTACGCGATGTGCACCATTTTCATATTTCAATTTTGAATATGCGCCATTTCCATTAATCATAAAGATAATTTCTTTGTAGCCACCAACACCAGTTGAATGAGCTTCCATTATTTCCGTTTTCCAGCCTTGATTCTCTGCATAGCGAGAATACATTCTGTACAAATCGCCGGCAAATAATGCAGCCTCATCTCCACCAGCTGCACCACGAATTTCCACAAATACGTTTTTATCGTCATTTGGATCTTTCGGTAGAAGTAAGATCTTCATCTTTTCTTCTAAATCCGTCTTTGACTGTGTTAACTCTGCAATTTCTGCCTTAACCATCTCTTGCATGTCAGCATCTTGCTCATCTTCCAGCATTTCCTTTGCATCAACAAGCTGGGAATCAACTTCTTTATATTCACGAAAAGCTTGAACCGCATCCGTCAAGCCGGATTGCTCCTTCGAGTACTCACGTAATTTATTTGTATTGCTTATAACCTCAGGATCACTTAATAATTCATTTAGTTTATTATAACGATCTTCCAATGATTGTAAACGGTCTAACATCACGAACACCTCTTTCTGATTGACAGTATCATTATAGTATACTCAAAGGATACGGTCAAAATTTACTTTTTCAATATATGTATGGATTACGAATTTCAAAAAGAGCACCAATCAGGCGCTCTAATCAGATACTTTGGATAACTTTTGTAGTAGTTGAATGCTCGGTTTATTTGGAACTTCGTGATGATGGCGGCATCTTGGTTCATAGGATTCTGATGCACCGACTAAGATAACCGAGTCGTCATAGGATGCTGGTTTTCCGTTAATTAGACGCTGGGTTCGATTTGCAGGTGCGCCACAAACTGGACAAATCGCACTTAATTTTGTTACAGATTCACTGATTGCCATTAGCTTCGGTACTGGTCCAAATGGTTCCCCGCGGAAATCCATGTCAAGGCCAGCTACAACAACTCGAATCCCTTGATTCGCTAATTCATTTGCAATGTCAACAATATTATCGTCAAAAAACTGTACCTCATCAATTGCAATGAACTCCACTGTTTTATCAATATGCTTTAGCACTTCTTCTGAGCTATTAATCGGTATCGCAACCGTTGATGTCCCATTATGGGAAACAACAGACTTTTCCTCATAGCGATTGTCAATTGCAGGTTTAAATACACGCATCGTTAGATTTGCATAAGCTGCACGGCGAATGCGACGAATCAATTCCTCTGATTTTCCAGAAAACATACTGCCACAAATCACTTCAACCCAGCCGCTTTGCTTCATTACATACATTTACAAAAATCCCTCACTTTAGCGTTATATAAAAAAGTTATGGATGTTGTTTAGTTTACCACTAAATACGACAACATTAACTTATATTTCATAGAAATAAAAAGTAAAAAACAGGCAAAATATAGACATTTTGCCTGTTTTTTCGTAAAATATGTCGGATACTTTACTTTTATTATGCAGCGACAACTACTAAAAGTTGTTTCAGCTTTTTATTTAAGATTATATTTCTTCTTGAATCGGTCAACACGGCCGCCGACTTTATCAGCTTTTTGTTTACCAGTATAGAACGGATGAGAATCAGAGCTAATTTCAACTCGGATTAATGGGTATGTGTTACCATCTTCCCATTCAATTGTTTCACTAGATCCTCTAGTTGATCCACTCAAAAATTTGAATTCTGAGCTAGTGTCAAGAAATACTACTTTTTGGTATTCTGGATGAATTTCCTTTTTCATCATCTTCCACTCCTTTTTGCCCTGAGTCCTTTAGAAACAGAGTTATTGTAAGAGCCGTCATAGGTATAAAACCTTATCAAAACTCACATGAAATAATTATACCAGTGTGAACTAGTGATTGCAATAGCTAGAAAAAAATAATATAGCTCATGAAACGATATAAAACCAACTACTTCTTGATTCCTTTTCGCTTCATTTCCTCTTCCATTTGTGCAAAAAATTCTTCATTGCTCTTCGACAATTTCAATTTTCTTAAGAAGCGTTCCAAGAAGTTTGGCGAATCCTGCATCGTTTTACGGATTGCCCACATTTTATCAAGCTGATCTTTGGAAACGAGTAATTCCTCTTTACGCGTACCAGAACGTAAGATATCGATTGCAGGGAAAATTCTGCGATCCGATAAATTACGATCTAAATGTAATTCCATATTACCTGTTCCTTTAAATTCTTCATAAATAACGTCATCCATACGTGAACCAGTATCGACTAAGGCTGTTGCTAATATCGTAAAGCTTCCGCCCTCTTCAATGTTTCTCGCAG
This sequence comes from Oceanobacillus arenosus, assembly GCF_003369575.1. Taxonomy (GTDB): domain Bacteria; phylum Bacillota; class Bacilli; order Bacillales; family Amphibacillaceae; genus Oceanobacillus; species Oceanobacillus arenosus. The sequence continues at coordinate 199,238 of NZ_PIOC01000001.1, forward strand.
CACCGAAGAATCGTTTTGGACGATGAAATGCAGCAGGATCAATCCCCCCTGAAAGTGTACGGCCACTTGGTGGGATAACTAGGTTATATGCACGTGCAAGTCTTGTAATACTATCCATCAAAATAATAACATCACGTTTATGTTCTACTAAGCGCATTGCCCGTTCTAGTACGAGTTCTGATACTTTAATATGGTTTTCAGGCACTTCATCAAAGGTAGAACTTACCACATCAACATCCTTTGCAACCGAACGTTCAATATCGGTTACCTCTTCTGGACGTTCATCAACAAGTAAAATGATTAATTTTGCCTCTGGATGATTTATGGTAATACTGTTCGCAATTTCCTTAATTAATGTTGTTTTCCCCGCTTTAGGTGGAGCAACAATTAACCCACGCTGACCAAAACCAACCGGCGTCATCAAATCGATAATTCGAGTAGAAAGATTACTCGCTTCCGTTTCTAGTTTCATGAAGCGATTTGGGTATAATGCGGTTAAACCAGGAAAATGCACACGTTCTTTCGATGTTTCTGGGTCTTCACTATTTACTGCGTCAACGTGTAGCAGGCCATAGTAACGTTCATTTTCCTTCGGTGGACGTACCTTACCAGAAACTTTATCACCGTTCCGAAGATCGAAGCGGCGGATTTGTGAAGCAGAAATGTAAATATCCTCAGCACTTGGAGAATAATTAATTGGTCTTAAGAAGCCAAATCCTTCTGAGGGAATAATTTCTAGCACACCATCCATAAATAGGAAGCCGTCTTTTTCTGCCTGGGCTTTTAAAATTGCAAAAATAAGTTCCTTTTTCGTTAATTTTGCATAATAAGACACTTTATATTCCTTTGCTAACGTATAAAGTTCCTTTAATGTCAGTACTTCTAATTGAGAGATTGTTAATGCGGACATTCTATCACCACGCCTATTCGTTATAATATCTTATGATTTAATATTGGAAAAATTTAATTCTTGTTCAAGATCATACTTATTTTTCATATTTTGAAACTGATTTTTTGTGAATGAAGCTATCTTGAGTGGAGTTGTTAATCTCCCCGATTACATGATGATTTTCTAAGAATATTAACGGAAACGATCTTCCGTTTTTTGTTTGCAGTGCTCATTGTTCGAGGGGGTATACCTTAATAGAACATAATAGCATTATCATAATATTGATCGTTCCACTTCTTTGTTGGAAGATGTCCTTTGAGAAATGTAGAATTAATGCAGAAGCTTAAGTCAGAAGTTTAAGTTAAAACTATAGCTGAATTATTCTCTAAGCGTAATTATGGTAGCGGTTTTATTCAGGTATAAACTATGCTAGCCAAGATGACTCTATCTTAAACATTTATTATCATACGCTTTTCATCCCTATTATTCAATACCAATTTTAGAAATTCTATTTATAATGTAATTTTCCCCACTTAGTTAAACTAGTTTACTAGTATTTTCTTACTAGATCACGATGTATACATGAAACTTATACAGAAATACTCGGGTTATTATATGAAAGGAAAGGAAGCCAATATGCTCCGGCTTCCTTTCTTTCATTATTTATTAGAAAACTTGGCGTTTGCCTTAGTTGCATTTATGTAGAAAGAAATATGGAAATACTTTCTTTACTACCAAGTCATTGGTTAAGGCTGCATGACAAGATTAGGTTTCTTCTGTAAGCTATGTTTTCCTTCAATAAAGCGAACGGTACCACTTTTTGCTCGCATGACAATGGTCGATGTTGTCGCATTCGAGCCTTTAAATTGAACACCCTTCAGTAATTCACCATCGGTAACACCTGTTGCGGCAAAAATTGCATCGTCTCCACTACAGAAATCATCCATGTAAAATACTTTATCTAAATCGGTAATGCCCATTTCATGGCAACGCATGATTTCTTCGTTATTAGAAGGAAGAAGCTTTCCTTGAATTTCCCCACCGAGGCATTTTAATGCAGCTGCTGCAAGTACCCCTTCAGGAGCACCGCCACTACCTAATAAAATATCAACACCTGTATCATCAAAGGCCGTATTCATTGCTGCAGCTACGTCACCTGCCGGAATCAATTTAATTCTTGCACCTGAATTTCGAATTTCTTGAATTAACTTCGCATGTCGCGGACGATCCAATACGGTTGCAACAACATCCTCTATATCTTTATGCTTTGCTTCAGCTACCGCTCTTAAATTATCAATGACAGGTGCATTAATATCAATTTTCCCAACTGCTTCTGGCCCAACAGCAATTTTTTCCATATACATATCTGGTGCATGTAATAAGGAACCTTTATCAGCTATCGCGATAACCGACAGGGCATTCCAAGATCCTTGGGCAACGATGTCTGTCCCTTCTAATGGATCCACCGCAACGTCAACCCCTGGACCATCCCCTGTTCCAAGTTTCTCACCAATATATAGCATTGGCGCTTCATCCATTTCCCCTTCACCAATTACTACCGTTCCTTGCATCGGAATCGTATCAAATACGGAGCGCATTGCGGTAGTTGCGGCATCATCTGCCTCATCTTTTACTCCTCTACCCATCCAACGTGCAGATGCTAATGCAGCTGCCTCTGTAACGCGTACGATTTCCATTGATAAACTTCTTTCCATCATATACCTCTCCCTTTTTAATAAAATATTCTCATCCCAAAAGAATGACTTTATTAATTAGGGTGTACAATTAGAAATTTCATTGCAATAAGTATGTTTTTAAACAGATTGCTCAAATTATGAGTTTTGGAATTGGATAACTTCCTTTTCTGTCATTTCTTCTCTCCATACTTTTGCACCAAGGCCAATGAGTTTCTCTGTTATGTTCTCATAACCTCTGTCAATATGTTCTAAGCCTGTTATTTCTGTTATGCCATTCGCCATAAGTCCTGCAACAATTAACGATGCACCGGCACGCAAGTCACTTGCCTTTACCTTTGCACCTTCTAATTGAACTGGACCAGTGATAATTGCCGATCCACCCTCGACTTTAATCATTGCATTCATTCTTCTCAATTCATCAATATGCTTTAATCGAGCAGAATAGATTGTATCCGTTATGACTCCAGTGCCTGTTGCTCTTGTCAAGAGTGATGTAAAAGGTTGCTGAAGATCTGTAGGAAATCCCGGATAAACCAATGTTTTGATATCGACGCTCTTCAGGTGCTTTTGTGGTCTGATTAGCAGTTGTTCATCGCTTTCTTCAATCGATATCCCCATCTCACGAAGCTTCGCTAACAAGGATTCGATATGTCTTGTAATCACATTATCGATGATTACTTCTTCTCCCTGTGCAGCAGCTGCAATTGCATACGTGCCAGCTTCAATTCGATCGGGAATAATCGTATGCTTACAACCATGTAACGTTGGTACTCCCTCGATTCGAATCACGTCCGTACCTACGCCTTTGATCTTCGCACCCATATTCGTAAGCAGTGTAGCAACATCGATAATTTCTGGCTCTTTTGCTGCATTTTCGATAACCGTTTTTCCTTTTGCCTTCACTGCTGCCAGCATAATATTGATTGTTGCACCGACACTAACAACATCCAAATAAATTCTTGCACCTCTTAATTCCTTCGCGCGCAAATAAATGGCACCTTGTTCATTCGTAACTTCAGCACCGAGTGCTTCGAAGCCTTTAATATGCTGATCGATTGGACGTGGTCCTAAATAACAACCTCCAGGAAGACCAATTACCGCCTTGTTAAATTTACCAAGCATTGCACCCATGAAATAATAAGATGCACGAAGCTTCTTTACTTTCCCATTGGGTAATGGCATTGCAACCATATTCTCCGGATTGATTGTCATTGCTTGTCCATCCCATGATACTTGACCACCAATTTCCTCCAGGAGATCCCCTAATGTATGAACATCAGAAATTTCCGGAAGTCCTTCCAAGGTAACTGGCGAATCCGCTAGTATGGATGCGGGTAACAAAGCAACTGCGCTATTCTTAGCACCACTTATCCGGACCATTCCATTTAATGGATGCCCACCTTCAATTAACATCTTTTGCATATAAATAACCCCGCTTTGAGAGGTTGTCCAAATCAGATTTGAACACACGTCATTTCTTTTTTACTTTTTTGGAAACTAGACGAAAGCCTAACACTTTTGCAAAAATCCCCCTTGCGTATAAGTGATAGTGAACCCATTCATTTCATTGATGAATTCATGCTATAGTCCATAAATAGTTGAGGAGAAAATTAGGATAATTAGGTGGAGATGTAAGCAACGAGCTAGAAGTCTCAAGATTTCTTTATCCTGCTAGCTTCGTTTCTGTAATTCTTATGATGTATGTCCCATCTAACATCCTTCATAAATCGCCTTACCCAGTTGAATAACGTTCTACTGGATAGAGCTTTACTTTAAGTTAGTTTTTACAGCTTAAAAATATTCATACCCAAAATTTAATTTATTCCAGTCGCTTATGAATTTCTCAATTCCTTGGTCTGTTAATGGATGTTTCACAAGTTGTCCCAACACACTGTACGGAATATTTCGAAAAAGGTATGTAACAAAACATCAGCTAGAATGGAAAACCACTCCAGTGCTGATGTTCATTTAATAAAATTAAGCTTGTTGTGATGAACCGAATTCGCGCATCTTACCTTTAACTGTTTCTATAATTGCTTCTGTGCCTGGTCCTAAGTATTTACGTGGATCATAAACATCTGGTTTAGCTGCAAGTGTTTCGCGAATAGCTTTCGTTTGTGCAATTTGATTTTCAGTATTTACGTTAATTTTTGCAGTACCTAAAGAAACTGCTTTTTGGATATCCTTTGTAGGAATTCCTGTTCCGCCATGTAATACCAATGGAACGTTAACAAGATTTAAAATTTCTTCCATTTCTTTAAATCCTAGGTTAGGTTCGCCTTGGTATGGTCCATGTACTGAACCTAATGCAGGTGCTAGGCAGTCAACGCCAGCTTCTGTTACTAGACGTTTACATTCGTTTGGATCTGCATAGTTGATTCCACCGATTACGCCATCTTCTTCTCCACCAACAGTACCTACTTCTGCTTCAACAGAAACACCGTGGATATGAGCTAATTCAACAACTTTCTTCGTTGTTGCAATGTTTTCGTCAATTGGTGAATGTGATGCATCAATCATAACAGATGTAAACCCAGCGTGGATTGCTTCTGCAGCTTTTTCAAAGCTTGAGCCATGGTCTAAGTGAATTGCAACTGGCACTGTTGTACCATATGATTCCATTAAAGACTTAACCATTGCTACAACAACATTGAAACCGCCCATATATTTCCCAGCGCCTTCAGAAACCCCAAGAATTACTGGTGATTTTTCTTCTTCAGCTGCTTTTAAAATAGCTTGGATATATTCCAAGTTATTGATATTGAACTGGCCTACTGCATAGCCATTTTCTTTCCCTTTTTCTAGCATTTCTTTCATTGATACTAACGGCATTATATTTCCTCCTTTAGATAATCGCAATTCATCTACCTAAATTTTTTTTACACTCTAAGAATACCAAGTACTAGAGACAGGTGCAACAATTTAGCTATAACTTAAATATTCAGGAAACAAAATTAGTCATTTTCTAACAGAATAGCATTAACTTGTGCGCAAAAATCACTAATATTAAATGGTTTTGCGATTACCCCTTTTACTAATTTGCTCTGTTTTACATCATCCATTATCTTCTCCACTAAGCCGCTTATAACAATGGTTGCAACCCCTACGTTCTCTTTTTCTATTGTCTCTAATAGCTTTTCCCCATCGATTATTGGTATATTATAATCTAGAATGATGAGGTCAAAGGTATTTGAATAGATTTTATCTAGCGCCTCTTTTCCTGTTGCTGCTGTCATTATTTGGTATCCTTCACTACTAAGGATATCTGTTAATAACAAGCGAATTCCTGGCTGATCATCGACTACTAAAATATTTTTTTTGATATGAATTCTAATCGCCCCCTACAGCATAGATTCATCCTCTTACACTAAGGTTCGCTATTACATCTCTTAATTCCTGCAAAACTGGTAAAAATTGTATTGCCAGTTTTTTACAATTTTTTTCAGACTTTTCATCATCCGCTGCTTTTTAGACAAAGTAACCTATTGCAACTAAGAAACCTACCTTAACTTATATGCTAATGATGAGTTTATATAAACTACGGACTATTTTAGTGCTTAAGGTTCTTCGGCCAGTTACTCCAGAAATACACTACGCTTTCCGCGGGGAGCTGGCGAGCCAACTCGCGCTTCGTTGTCTCGCCTAGGCTCTTCTTCCCGCAGGAGTCTCCGTGTATTTCTTCCGCTGGGGTGGAAAAAATCACATATAAAAGAGCGGCTTACCACTTACAAACGTGGTTATTTGAAGTAAAGCAATGTAACTTTTTGAGTGAATATCAACTTCTCTACTGAGCTGAATTTAAAATTGTCACGAATCCGCACTTTGTATCAACTACAAATTTCCATCCACACTTAATAATGACAACTACCTTTTAAAATAAAGTCATCGATAAAAAACCTCGACTAAGGGAGTCTACTTAGTCGAGGTTATTTTGTTATTTATTATTATATTGTACAGATGCTTCAATAAAGCCTTTGAATAGGCCTTGTGCTCTTGTTGGTCGTGATGTGAATTCTGGGTGGAATTGACATGCAACGAACCATGGGTGATCTTGTAGCTCAATGGTTTCCACTAATCTGCCATCTGGGCTTGTACCCGAGAAGATAAATCCTTTTTCTTCCATTTGTTCACGATAAACATTATTGAATTCATAACGGTGACGATGACGTTCTTCGACAGAATCTGCTCCATCGTATGCTGCTTTCGTCTTTGTTCCATCCTTCAGTACACATTCATATGCACCAAGTCGTAATGTACCACCTAAATCAGAGACATCCTTTTGATCTGGTAATAAGTCAATAATTGGATGTGGTGTACTTGGGTTGATTTCAGCAGAATGTGCTCCCTCCAGGCCAACAACATTACGCGCAAATTCAACAGATGCCAGCTGCATGCCGAGGCAAATTCCGAAGAAAGGAATCTTGTTTTCACGTGCATAACGAATCGCTTCGATTTTGCCATCAATTCCTCTATTACCAAATCCGCCTGGTACGATGATCCCATCCACATTCGCTAATTCCTGTTCAATTGCGGTCTTATCTAGTTGCTCCGAATTAATCCAATGAATATTAATATCTGCATCATACACATAGCCTGCATGCTTTAATGATTCTACAACTGAAAGGTATGCATCCGGTAATTCTACATACTTACCAACTAATCCAATATCAACGGTTTTCGACAGATTTCTTACCTTATTTACGAGGTCTTTCCATTCTTTCATATCCGCTGGTCCACAATCTAAACCAAAATGATCACAAACTAATTGGTCAAGCTGCTGATCTTGTAATGTAATTGGGATTTGATAAAGTGTATCAGCATCCGGCATTTCGATTACGGCATCTACATCAATATCACAGAATAGAGAGATTTTCTCTTTCATTTCTTTACTTACTTCATATTCAGTACGTAAAACAACGACGTTCGGTTGAATCCCTAATGATCGTAATTCTTTTACACTATGTTGTGTTGGTTTTGTTTTCATTTCACCAGCAGCTTTAATGTAGGGAATAAGGGTACAATGCACGTACATCACACTATCGCGGCCTACTTCCTTCTTAACCTGACGAATTGCTTCCAGGAATGGCAACGATTCGATATCTCCAACGGTTCCACCAATTTCTGTGATTACAACATCTGCCTTTGTAGCTTCACCAGCACGATAGACTTGATCCTTGATTTCATTCGTAATATGCGGAATAACCTGTACTGTACCACCAAGATAATCGCCACGGCGCTCTTTGCGAATAACATTGGAATACACTTTTCCTGTTGTAATATTGCTATATCTATTTAAATTATTATCAATAAATCGTTCATAATGGCCTAAATCCAAATCTGTTTCCGCACCATCATGAGTAACAAATACTTCTCCATGTTGATATGGACTCATAGTTCCTGGGTCAACATTAATATATGGATCAAATTTTTGGAGCGTTACCTTTAACCCTCGATTTTTCAATAAACGTCCTAACGATGCAGCGGTTATTCCTTTTCCCAAGGAAGAAACTACACCACCTGTAACAAAAATATACTTCGTCACGATGAATCCCTCTTTCCTTACTTTGATATTGATGTGTTTTATTTATTATTCTCGCAAACTTAATTCTCATCCAGTCATTAGATGACAACAACACTTGCGCTTAGCCAGTGAGCAAATTTTTAAACTTTCTTATCTGCAGATTATAAGTTCCTAAAATTTACTAGGAAGCTATGCTAAAACGATATGCTTTATCCTTATAATAAAAAACAAAAGCGTCTCCCCGTATCTCGGGGAAACGCATTGGAATTTAATTAATAGAGCCCAATTAAAATTGTACTCATAGAACAATAAAAAGTCAAGCAGCCCTAAAAAAATTATTCTTCCTCGTCTACGTCTACATCATCGTCATCGTCATCGTCATCGTCATCGTCAAAATCCTCATCGAAGTCATCTAGATTTTCATCATCAATATCTAAATCTTCATCATCCAGCACTTCGTCTAAATCTAAATCGTCCTCATCATCCAATTCTCCAAGTTCGTCATCGAAAGCAGCATCTTTTTCAATAGGTGTTTTCTTCTTGGCTGTTGTTTTCTTCTTTTTCACCGGAACATGTACTTCTTCATCTTGTTGTTCAACTGGATACCAGCTTCTGAGTCCCCACATATTTGAACCGATTGTCGTAAAGCGTCCATCAATATTCATATCTGTGTAGAATTGAGCAATTTTCTTTTCCTTTTCTTTTTTCGTGAATCCTCTTAACTCGGAAATTCTATCAAAAATTTCATTAAAATGAAGGGCTTTTTTTTCCTCTTTTAAAATCATCCCAGTCAATTCAATCAATGATATACTTTTTATTTCCTCGTGGCTAAGATCTTTTAAGCTCACGGTCATGCACTCCCTTTACTTATATATTGCTAGCCTTAACGCCTAGTTATTTAACGATGAATTCAATTTTATCCATAACATACTATAACATTTTTCATGTAAAATAAACATACATCCATTATAATCATTTTTAATATGATTATGCTAGTTTTCTGGAAGAAAAAAGTTGGAAGCATAAGTACTTCTCAACTTTTGAGGGTAAATTTGATTGATAAGTCTATTTCTTTCATTCTTGATCCAGTAAGTTGTTTTCACTTTTCTTTGTCTAGTTCAGCCTCCTAAAAGCTACCGGCATAAGCAATGGACACTCCAAGCACAAAAACCACGTGCTTTTCGGTCTCTTGCTTATGCGTCCGCTTTTGGGCAGTCGCCTTCACTTTTCTCTGTCTAGTACCGCGTGGGCTATCGACTATGGTCATTTTCAATGGACTCTCCGAGTGGGAAGTTCACTACTCTACGGTCCCTTGTCTCTGCCCTCCGTCGCTGAACAGCCCGCTATACTTTTCCTCCCTACATATTCCTTCGATATTGTCCGCCTACTTCGTATAGTGCATTGGTGATTTGACCGAGGCTTGCGACTTTGACCGTTTCCATTAGGGCCTCGAAGGTGTTCCCTCCGGCCGCTGCAACTGCTTTTAATTGTTTGAGTGCTTCGTCAACATAATCTTTATTTTTTTGTTTAAATTTATTTAGCTCGGTAATTTGATGTTCCTTTTCCTCGGTCGATGCGCGGGCAAGCTCCATCGAATCAATTTCCTCCGCTGCCATTGGGTTGGGATTTAGGTATGTGTTTACGCCGATAATTGGTAATTCACCGGAATGCTTCTTCCGTTCATAGTAAAGCGATTCCTCTTGGATTTTCCCGCGTTGATATTGGCGTTCCATGGCACCAAGCACACCACCACGATCATTCATTTTCTCGAATTCCTTGAGCACTGCCTCCTCGACAAGACCTGTTAGCTCATCAATAATAAAAGCGCCCTGTAAAGCATTTTCATTTTTCCCAAGGCCATATTCCTTATTAATAATCATTTGAATCGCCATCGCTCGTCTGACCGATTCTTCCGTTGGTGTTGTAATAGCCTCATCATAGGCGTTTGTGTGCAGAGAATTCGTATTATCCTGGATTGCAAGCAAAGCTTGGAGTGTAGTCCGAATATCATTGAAATTAATTTCTTGCGCATGGAGCGATCTCCCTGAAGTTTGTACATGGTATTTCAACTTTTGACTTCGCTCATTAGCACCATATTTATCACGCATCGTAATCGCCCAGATTCTACGTGCCACACGACCAATCACGGTATATTCTGGATCCAGTCCATTGGAGAAAAAGAACGAGAGATTATGTGCGAATTTATTAATATCCATCCCTCTACTTAAATAATATTCAACATACGTAAAACCATTTGCAAGGGTAAATGCAAGCTGTGTAATTGGATTCGCTCCTGCCTCCGCAATATGATATCCGGAAATGGATACCGAATAATAATTTCGGACCTGATGATCGATAAAATACTGTTGAATGTCTCCCATCATCCTTAAAGCAAATTCCGTTGAAAAAATACATGTATTCTGGCCTTGATCTTCTTTTAAAATATCTGCCTGCACTGTGCCACGAACGACTCGAATGGTGTCCTTCTTTATTGTCTCATACTCATCATTACTTAGTTCACGCCCGTTTTCCTCTTCAAACCTCACAACCTGTTGATCAATCGCTGTGTTAAAATACATCGCCAAAATGATTGGCGCTGGGCCATTAATTGTCATAGAAACAGATGTTAGTGGATTCGTTAGATCAAAATCGGCATAAAGCTTTTTCATATCAGCCAATGTCGCAATGTTCACGCCACTTTCGCCGACCTTTCCAAAAATATCCGGGCGATGTGCAGGGTCTTCACCGTATAAGGTTACCGAATCAAATGCGGTCGATAGCCGTTTTGCCTCATCGTTTTTTGATAAATAATGAAAACGTCGATTCGTCCTTTCTGGCGTCCCTTCACCAGCAAACTGTCGTGTCGGATCTTCCCCCTGCCGTTTGAACGGGAACACTCCTGCGGTAAAAGGAAAAGCACCTGGTACATTCTCCTTCATTAGCCATGTTAACCGCTCACCCCATTCGTGAAACGTTGGAAAAGCGACTTTAGGAATCTTCAATCCTGATAAAGATTCTGTGACGATATCCATTTCAATTTCTTTATTACGTACAATGAAGGTCATCGTTTCTTGATTGTAGCTTTCCTGGAGGTCATCCCAAGTTTCTAGTAGCGCTTTCGCCCCAGGGTCAAGGGTTTCGCGATATTGATCAAACGTTTGTTTGACTTTCTGTATTTCTAGGTCAAACGTTTGTTTGAATTCATCTTCCCCATACTCCTCGCCAATGATACTCATTGTTCCTTCAAGCTGGTACAGTTTCCGAGCAATCTCACTTTGCTTTCTTACGTTCTCATGATAGGTCCGTATATTAGTAGCAATTTCGCGAAGATAATGTCGGCGATCATTTGTAATAATCATGTTCTGCTTCTCTGCAATTGTATGACGATCAAAATCAACCATTGCATTCCAGTGATATTTATCATTTAATGTATCAACAAGAGATGCGAAAAGGGCATTTGTTCCTGTATCATGAAATTGACTCGCAATCGTTCCGAAGACAGGAAATTTCGTTTTATCCTGTTGGAAGATCATATGACTGCGCTCATATTGCTTCCGTACTTGGTTCAGTGCATCCTCCGAACCATTTTGTTCAAATTTATTAATAACAATAAAATCAGCATAATCGATCATATCAATTTTCTCTAATTGGGTTGGTGCACCGAATTCCGCGGTCATCACATACATCGATAAGTCTGTAATGTCAGTAATTGCAGCATCCCCCTGACCAATTCCACTTGTTTCAATCATGATGAAATCAAAGCTCGATGCACGGAGGACGCCGATTACATCTTGGATTGCTTTAGAGAGTTCCGTTTTCGAATCACGTGTTGCTAGAGAACGCATATATACCCGGTCAGTAAAAATAGCATTCATGCGAATCCGATCCCCAAGTAGGGCGCCACCCGTTTTTCGTTTGGTTGGATCGATTGAAATAATGGCGACTTTCTTGTCGGGAATTTCATTCATAAATCGCCGAATCAGTTCATCAGTTAACGAGCTTTTTCCAGATCCGCCCGTTCCGGTAATCCCTAATACTGGGATATTTTCATCGCCATGTTCCTTCAATAGCTTCAAAACACGTTGTTTTTCTCCTAAATGATCCGTATCACTCTCTACTAAGGTAATAAATTTCGCGATTGCCCGTCGATCTCCCTTTAGTAAATTATGGAAATCGTTTTCTGCTTCAATTGGCGGGGTAAAGTCACTTTCCTCAAGCATACGATTAATCATTCCTTGTAGTCCCATTTTCCGTCCGTCCTCCGGAGAGAATATCCAGTCTACTCCATAATCATGCAGCTCCTTGATTTCACGTGGGATGATGACACCGCCACCTCCACCGTAAATTTTAATGTGCGCTGCACCAAGTTCCTTTAATAAATCTACCATATATTTGAAGTATTCAACGTGTCCGCCTTGATATGATGAGATTGCAATCGCTTGGACGTCCTCTTGGATCGCCGCATGAACGACTTCCTCAACTGAACGGTTATGTCCCAAATGGATAACTTCTGCGCCACTCGATTGTAAAATTCTGCGCATGATATTAATGGAAGCATCGTGCCCATCAAATAAGCTAGATGACGTAATAAAGCGAACAGGATTTTTTGGCCGATATACCTTCACTTCCTCCATCTTGCTTCCCCCTTCGTTCTTTACGAATTAGACTCCTTCATATTGTTTATTTTTAATTATATATAAACTGTGGACTAGTTTAGTACTCAAGGTTCTCAGACCAGCCGCTCCAGAAATACACTTCTCGCAGGAGTCTTCGTGTATTTCTTACGCTCGGGTTTTAAAAAATCACTTAGAATGAGTAACTTACCACTGACAGCTGACGTTGAATGAGATGAAAGAATGGGAACTCATGAGTGAATAGCGACTACTGTATAAATCTGAAAATAAAATTGTCACTTGCTCGCACTTTATTTCAACTTTTCGTCAACATCCGGCCAATAACGAGGCGCTGTATTTCGTTCGTTCCTTCGTAGATTTGTGTGATTTTGGCATCGCGCATGTAGCGTTCGACGGGATAATCCTTTGTATAGCCATAGCCGCCAAATATTTGCACAGCCTCTACTGTGGTTCGCATTGCTACATCTCCAGCAAAAAGCTTAGACATGGCGGATGCCTTCCCATATGGCTTTCCTGCAGATTCTAGCCATGCAGCCTGATAGGTTAATAATCTAGCAGCTTCAATTTCTGTCGCCATATCCGCTAATTTGAAGGAAATCCCCTGGTTATTTGCGATTGGCTTGCCAAATTGCTCACGTTCTTTGGCATATTTTACTGCGGCATCCAGTGCTCCTTGTGCAATTCCAAGTGCCTGTGCAGCGATTCCATTCCGTCCACCATCAAGCGTTGTCATGGCAATTTTAAAGCCATCACCCTCAGCTCCGAGCATATTATCTTTTGGCACACGACAATTTTCGAAGATTAACTCCGTCGTCGGTGAAGAGCGAATCCCTAACTTCTTCTCCTTTTTTCCGAAAGTGAATCCCTCTGTTCCTTTTTCAACGATAAATGCGCTAATTCCTTTATGCTTGGCATCTGTATCTGTTTTCGCAAATACAATGTATAGATCTGCCACTCCGCCATTCGTAATCCAAACCTTATTCCCGTTCAGTACATAATGATTACCGTCCGCTTTTGCTGTCGTTTTCATTGCAGCTACATCACTTCCTGCACCAGGTTCAGATAGTGCATATGCGCCGAGCGCCTTTCCCGTTGCCAGTCTAAATAGGAAGTTCTCTTTTTGCTCTTCGTTTCCATATTTATAAATCGGCCAGCTTGCAAGTGACAAATGCGCGGACAATGTGACTCCAGTTGATGCACAAACTCTTGAGAGTTCTTCTACTGCTATACAATAGCTGACATAATCGGCATCGATCCCGCCATACTTCTCTGACCACGGTATCCCTGTAAGACCTAGTTCTGCCATTTTATCAAAAATTTCCCGGTCAAAACGCTCTTCCTCATCTCGTTCCGCCGCAGTAGGTTCCACTTCCTTTTTCGCAAAGTCTCGAACCATTTTTCGAAGCATTTCTTGTTCTTCTGTTAGCTGGAAATCCATATGTACTCCTCCTTCATCTACTTTTTACACTAATGCAGTAAATGCTTTGCAATCACGATATGCTGAATTTCATTGGTTCCTTCATAAATTTGTGTCACCTTTGCATCTCGGAAAAACCTTTCCACTGGATAATCCTTTGTGTATCCATATCCACCTAGAATTTGTACCGCTTCAATTGCGGTTTTCATTGCCGTTTTCGATGCATACATTTTTGCCATTGAAGCCTCTTTGCCGCAATCGATATTCCGTTCTACCAGTGATGCGACATGATAAACTAATAATTTCGCGGCTTCAACCTCTGTTGCCATATCTGCCAATTTAAATGAGATTCCTTGATTCGCTGCTATTGATCTTCCAAATTGCTCTCTTTTCTTCGCATACTTTACGGCATATTCAAGTGCCGCTTCAGCGATCCCAAGTGCTTGAGCAGCGATGCCGATTCGTCCAACATTCAAATTGGCCATGGCAATTTGGAAACCTTCTCCCTCGGTTCCTAGGAGCTGTTCTCTCCGTACAATACAGTTATCAAAATTTAATTGCACCGTACTTGAACCATGGAGTCCCATTTTCTTTTCCCTTTTGCCAATAATTAGTCCTTGGGTATTTTTTTCTATAATAAATGCACTGACCTCATTTGCTGTTTTGTCATGATTTGTTCTTGCAAAAACGATATACGTGTCTGCCACACCACCATTGGTAATAAACACCTTGGAGCCATTTAAAACATAATGTTCATCTTCTCGTTTGGCTATCGTCTTCATACTTTTCACATCTGATCCCGCCCCAGGTTCCGTTAAGGCAAATGCACCAAGGTACTCACCTGAGGCAAGTCTTGGTATGTAGCGTTTCTTCTGCTCCTCTGTTCCAAAATGTAGAATAGGGATCGTGCCAACAGACGTGTGGACTGATAATATCACACCAATGGCAGCGCTTACTTTAGAGAATTCATGAATTGCTATAATATAGGATGTATAGTCCATCCCACTTCCCCCGTATGCTTCAGGAATTGGAATGCCCATTAAACCAAGCTCTCCCATCTTTTCGATGATCTCTTTTGGAAATCGGTCTTCAGTCTCCATTCGCTCAATTTCTGGGGAGATTTCCTTTTGTGCAAATTCTCGAATGAGCTTCCGAATCATTTCCTGTTCTTCAGAAAAATTAAGATCCACCTTGGTATCCTCCCAATATCTTTTTCAACTATATTCGTAGAAGCCTCTACCAGATTTCTTACCTAACCAGCCGGCTTTGACATATTTTCTAAGCAATGGGCATGGACGGTATTTGCTGTCGCCAAATCCTTCATATAGTACTTCCATTATCGATAAACAAGTATCAAGTCCAATAAAATCAGCAAGGGTTAACGGACCCATTGGGTGGTTCATCCCGAGTTTCATGACTGAGTCAATATCTGCTGGTGATGCAACACCTTCATAGACCGTATAAATTGCTTCATTAATCATTGGCATCAGAATACGATTGGAGACAAAACCAGGAAAGTCATTTACCTCGACAGGTATTTTTTGCAGCTTCTTAGCTACTGCTTCAATTACCAGATGGGTTTCATCACTCGTTTGCAGGCCACGAATAATCTCGACTAGCTTCATAACAGGAACAGGGTTCATAAAATGCATGCCAATCACTTGATCTGGTCGATTCGTTACAGCTGCAATTTCCGTAATCGGCAGTGAAGAAGTATTCGACGCTAAAATGGCATGTTTTGGCATGATTTTATCAAGCTCACGAAATACTTTGGTTTTGACTTCCATATTTTCAATCACTGCTTCAATGATAAGATCACAGGATGCCGCGTCTTGCAGTTTATTGGAGGGTTTTAGTCGTTCTAATGTATTCTCCCTCCCCATCTCTGTCATTCTCTCTTTTTCTACAGCTCGAGCAAGTGATTTCTTAATCGTATTTATCCCTTTTTGGAGTGCTTCTCCATTCATATCATTCAGTAGCACCTCGAAACCTGATTGTGCACAAACTTGAGCAATTCCTGCACCCATTTGCCCAGCACCAATAACCATTATTTTATTAATCGACATCTAATAACAGCTCCTTTCTATTTTCGACTGTGGAGCGATTTGAAACTGAGGTGGAGCCTCACGTTCACACCTCAGTCCTTTTAGTTTTTATTCCCCAGCTACTTCAATCAAGATTGCGTCTCCTTGGCCTCCACCGCTGCAGATTGCTGCGATCCCCAGACCACCACCTCGGCGTTTTAGCTCATGAATTAATGTTAAAATTATTCTCGCACCACTTGCACCAATTGGGTGTCCAAGTGCAACTGCACCACCATTTACATTAATTTTTTCATGATCTATTCCGGCAATTTGACTGCTTGCGAGTGCTACAGCAGCAAATGCTTCATTAATTTCAAATAAGTCAATTTCATCAATTGAGTGTCCTGTTTTTTCTAATAGCTCGTTAATCACCAGACCCGGGGTTTGCGGGAAATTCTTCGCTTCTACTGCAACTTCTGCATGACCTAAAATCGTTGCTAGTGGCATTTTCCCAAGTTCTTCTGCTTTTTCGTCTGACATCATAACAAATGCACATGCACCATCATTTACACCTGGGGCATTTCCGGCTGTAATGGTTCCATCTTTGTCAAATGCTGGTCGTAATGCAGCTAATTTTTCAATTGTAGTATCTTTTCTTGGTGCTTCATCGGTATCTACAACAATTGGCTCACCTTTTCGTTGTGGAATCTCAACAGCCACGATTTCCTCAGCGAACTTTCCTTCTTCGATTGCTTTGTTTGCTAGCTTATGACTGCGGTAAGACCATTCATCCTGTGCTTCTCTTGTTAATCTAAATTCTTCTGCAGTTGAATTTCCGTAATTCCCCATGTGTACACCTGTGAATGTACATGTTAATCCGTCACTAACCATCATATCTTTTACTGTTTTATCACCCATGCGATTACCCCAACGAGCGTCTGGCAGATAATATGGTGCATTGCTCATGCTTTCCATGCCACCAGCAACAATTACCTCTTCATCGCCTAAGCGAATCAATTGATCTGCAAGGGTTACACTACGCATTCCAGAAGCACATACCTTATTAATCGTTTCTGTCTTCACTTCCCATGGCAGTCCAGCTTCTCTTGCTGCTTGACGGGATGGAATTTGTCCTTGCCCACCTTGTAAAACGGTTCCAATAATTACTTCATCAATCACTGAAACTTGTAATCCCGCACGATTCACCGCTTCCTCTATTGCCCTTCCACCTAGCTGCACAGCGGTTAATGACTTTAAGGCTCCTCCAAATTTTCCAAATGGAGTTCTGGCACCAGAAACAATAACAGACTTTCTCATATTCGCATCCACCTTTATCAATAGTTTTTGGCTTATATTAATATTTGTTATTATAAATCTATTAATCGATTAATTGAAAGCACGTTCCCCTATATTCTACAGAACAAACGCTTTCTACGCTATTTTCTCTTCCTCTTTAGTGAAAACAGATAATGCTAGAATTTCCGCAACATCCATCGTACTTATCTCTTCATCCACTTCCTTAGCCTTCGTTCCGTCTGTAATCATTGTTAAACAGAATGGGCATGCCGTGGAAATCATCGTTGGCTGAACAGCTAGTGCCTGTTCTGTGCGAGCAACATTGATACGATTTCCAGTCGTTTCTTCCGACCACATCAACCCACCACCAGCACCACAGCACATCCCATTTTCACGGCTGCGATTCATTTCGACTACTTCCAGGCCAGGTATGGATTGTAAAATTTCCCTTGGTGGATCGTAAACACCGTTATATCTACCTAAATAACAAGAATCATGGTATGTCAATCTTTCTTTTATTTCCCGCTGTGGTCGTAGTTTACCAGATTTCACAAGATCATATAATAACTGTGTATGATGATATACTTCTGCCTTGAAACCGAAATCTGGGTACTCATTTTTAAATAGATTAAATGCATGTGGATCAATCGTAACGATTTTTTTTACATCATATTTTTCAAAGGTTTTAATATTCTTCTCCGCAATTTCCTGGAATAGGAACTCATTACCAATTCTGCGAGCAGTATCGCCTGAGTTTGTTTCTGTATTTCCAAGGATTGCGAAGCTAACGCCTGCTTGGTTCATTAGTTTTGCAAAGGCTAAGGCAATCTTCTGACTGCGACTGTCATACGAACCCATCGAGCTGACCCAGAAGAGATATTCAAATTCCTTTCCTTCTTTTTGCAGCTCTTTCACCGTAGAAATAGATACAGATTCATCTTCCTCACGCCATTTTATCCGGTCTTTTTTCGATAGGCCCCATGGATTGCCTTGACGTTCGATGTTCGTAACCGCTCGCTGGGCATCTGGATCCATCTTTCCCTCCGTCATGACAAGATAACGGCGCATATCAAGAATCGTACCAACATGCTCATTATTAACTGGACACGCATCCTGACAATTACCACAGGTCGTACAGCCAGAAAGTTCCTCCACAGTGATTACATCACCAATGAGATTTGCATGCTGAACCGTTGCAGCTGCTTCGCCTCCAGCACTTGCTTGATTGCCCGTTGTATTTGCAAAGGCATAGGAAGGCACCCATGCGGTTTTACCGGTTATTGCCGCTCCTTTTTCCGTCAAATGATCACGCAGTTTAATCATAATATCCATTGGTGACAACATTTTCCCTGTACCAGATGCTGGACATACATCGGTACACCTGCCACATTCAACACATGCATAGAAGTCAACCATTTGATGCTGCTGGAAATCTTCTATCTTTCCAACCCCAAAGGCGATTTCCTCTTCATTTTCTTCCTGTTCATCCATTTCAAAATCAATTTTCTGCAATTTTAATGGATTCTCTTTACTTAAGAAAACATTCACAGGTCCAGCAAGTAAATGGGCATGCTTTGATTGTGGGACATAGACTAAAAATGTAAGTATTGTCAATGTATGTACCCACCAGGCAATGTAAAAGAGCACCATAGCCGCAGTTGGCGTCAAAAAGCTAAAAACGAGCGCAATCACACTTGCAACTGGCTCTGTCCATGTTGCTTCATGCCCTAGCCAAATTTGTGTCATGCCATTTCCAAATAATACAGAAACCATCAATGTACCAATGAATAATAAAACAAGACCCGCTTTAAATCCACGTTTTAATCGAACAATCTTTTCCATATAACGGCGATAAAATGCGCCAGCAACCGCAACGAGAATCATCAAGGTAACAAGTTCTTGGAAAAATACAAATCCAGGGTATGCGACACCAAAGGGCAAATGATTTCCTGGTGATAATCCCTTGATAAACATGTCAATCGCACCAAATTGCACAAGGATAAATCCATAGAACATCATCACGTGAATGGTTCCTGATTTCTTATCCTTTAGTAGTTTAGATTGACCGAATACATTTTTGACGATTCGTTGCAGTCGAAGCTTTATCTCGCTATCAAACGTTGACTCTTTTCCGAGCCTTATATAAGCAATGCGAGTGGTGATGACTTTAATAAATAGATAAAGTGCATAGACTGCGATTGCCAGGAATGCAATCCAATTAATTATAAGAAAAGTATCCATCTATTCGTTCCCCTTTCTTTCATTTTATGTTAGCGATTACATTTATTTGAAAAGTTTTACTTATTGAATTCTATTTTTACTTTAACAATGAATGGTCATTCAGTCAATGAGTTTTATTACTTTCTATTGGTTCTATTTTTTACGTTTATTTAAATGTTAAGTTACATCCTCCGTGGTCTGCTTCATTGAATAGAGTTTAGGTGACATCCGCCAAATTTAGGCGAGCACTGGTAATTTTCGAGCGAACACCCTACTATTTCGAACGAGCACTAGCATTTTTCGAGCGAACATCCAACTATTTCGAGCGGGCACTGGTATTATTCGAGCAAGGAACCAACCGTTGGAATTCAGTTTCTAGGTTGCATGCATATTTACATTGCACTCAAATTAAGTAATAAACCAGTGTAGTTACGTATTCCGCTTATCAGCACCCATTACTTAGCAGTTCAGGACTATAAATACTTTCTCACTGATAAATGTAACTACACAAAAAAACACGACTTGCCCTTCTCTTAGAAAAGGAGTCGTGTTTATTATTACATTTTTTCAGGTGCACTCACACCAATTAATTGCAATGCATTTTCAATTGTAATGCGAACTGCCTTCATCAATGCAATCCGGGCACTTGTTTGTTCTTGATTATCTTGGTCAAGCACCTTCTCTGCATTGTAGAAACTATGCAATAGGGTTGCTAAATTATAGACATATTGTGTGACCTTATGTGGTGTTTCCATTTCTGCTGCTTCTGCAATCATTTTTGGAAATTCACCGAGTTTCTTTAATAAATCCACTTCTTTTTCAGCGGTTAAGCGCGATACATCGTATGCACCTTCAATATCAAATCCTTTGTTTTTTGCCTGTTCCAGCATCGTACAAATTCGCGCATGTGCATACTGAACATAGTAAACAGGATTCTCATTCGTTTGTGATTTTGCTAAATCCATGTCGAAATCAAGCTGTGAATCATTGGAACGTGTAATGAAAGTGTACCGTGTTGCATCAACACCAACTTCTTCCATTAAATCCCTTAAGGAAACTGCTTTCCCTGTACGTTTACTCATCCGAACCTTTTCTCCACCTTCAAAAAGGTTTACCATTTGGATAATTTTTACTTCCATTTTTTCCGCTGGATAGCCTAGTGCTTGGATTGCAGCACGCATTCTCGGGATATAGCCGTGATGATC
Organism: Oceanobacillus arenosus; assembly: GCF_003369575.1. Lineage (GTDB taxonomy): Bacteria > Bacillota > Bacilli > Bacillales > Amphibacillaceae > Oceanobacillus > Oceanobacillus arenosus. The sequence goes on from NZ_PIOC01000001.1 coordinate 220,141, forward strand.
TGCACCCCAAACGTTAATGATTTTATCAAAGCCTCGATCTAATTTATCTTTATGGTATGCAATGTCAGGCGTGAAATAGGTGTAGCTGCCATCTTTCTTAATTAAAACACGATCTTTGTCATCCCCTAGATCTGTTGTTTTAAACCATGTAGCACCATCCTGCTCATAAATATGATTGCCTTTTTTCAATGTTTCCAGTGCATCTGTAATTTTATCGTCATGATATAAAGATCTTTCAGAGAACCAGTTATCAAAATGAACACCAAATTCTTCCAGATCCTTTTCAATATTCGCAAGCGACGCTTTTAGTCCGTATTCCTTGAAAAATTCGATACGTTCTTCTTTATCTTTCTCTGCCCACTCATCGCCATATTCCGTTACTAATGCATTCGCAATATCAATGATTGCTTGTCCATGATAACCGTCTTCAGGCATTTCAACATCCTGACCGAGTGCTTGAAGGTAACGTGCTTCAACAGATAAACCTAAATTTCCAATTTGGTTCCCAGCATCGTTAATATAATATTCACGCTCAACCTTGTAACCGGCAGCATCGAGAACATTACATAGTACGTCGCCAAATGCAGCTCCACGGGCATGACCTAAATGAAGGTCACCTGTTGGATTAACGGAAACAAATTCTACTTGCACGCTTTTCCCTTTTCCTGCATCTGTTTTCCCGTATTCTTCCTTCGCTTCTAAGATCGTAGGAATGATTTCACCAAGGAAATCATTTTTCATGAAAAAGTTAATGAATCCAGGGCCGGCAATTTCAACCTTTTCAATCGATGCTTTTGATTGATCTAAGTTTGCTACGATATCATCGGCAATTTGACGGGGAGCTTTCTTCGCTATTCTCGCAAGCTGCATTGCAATATTCGAGGCAAAATCCCCATGTGACTTGTCCTTAGGTTTATCTAATGCTACTGCCGGGAGCTCCTCTTCTGTCGCAAGCTTTGCGCCAAGGACGGCAGCCTTAATTTCCTGTTTTAATGTTTCTTCCGTTTGTTCTAAAACGTTCATTGTGAATCCTCCTCTTTATAATGTAACACCAATTCATGGGCACGTTCTTCTTGCCCATTTAATTTCACTTTGTAGGAAATGTTGACATGTCCTCCACCATGTTCATCCAGTTGCCGATGCGTGATTGTATCTGTGAAGGTTTCCATATGTAGTGATCCATGTGGATGCTTGTATATATTCTCCGTGATTTGATTCGCACGGAATTTCTGTGTCATCGATACAATACCAGTGCGCTTAATACTTACTTTATCTGCTTGAATCGTAATGAAGTTATTAATCGTAGCAGTGTCCTGGATATTTTCTTCATACGTAAGAACATCCATATTGCCTTTTCGATAATAGTTTCCAATATGTGTGGATGTATTATCTTCCAGCTGTCCTTGATCATTAATCTTTACGCTCAAGGTTATTTTAACCTTCTTTTGGATGGTATCCATCAAATCGCCTCATAACTTTGTTCAAAAACCATATAGTGTTCTTATTATATCGGTAAGTGTAGGGTCTTTTCAATATCTATCTATTTTCTTCTATATTTAATGCTTTTGTTATTATTTTTCACAAAGAAGTTTATTTCCTTCTATCCTTTCCCATAATGGAACTAATACAGTCATTTAATAAATGGGGATAATCATAATGAGACGTCATTTGCTTTTCAAAAAAAGGAATCGAATTATAATAAAATTCTTTATCGGCATGTTTATTTCCGCATGCATGTTTTTGGTTGGAATCTATTTTATTAGTTTTCTATTAGGTCCGCCGGCACTGACAAGTGAACAGAATACCATTTACTATAGCAATAATGGTGAAATTATTGGTGAGGAAAGTGGACTTGAAAACAGGTATTGGCTTGATTTGGATGGGATACCTTCTACGTTTGTCGATGCAACCATACTCATTGAGGATCAGCATTTCTTTGAGCATCATGGCTTTGATCTCAAACGAATTGCTGGGGCAATTGTAAAGAACATTCAATCTCTATCGTTAAAAGAAGGTGCGAGTACACTGACCCAGCAATACGCAAGGAATATATTTTTATCGCACGAAAAAACATGGACACGGAAGCTGAAAGAAGCCTTTTATACCATCCGATTGGAAATGTACTATTCAAAAGAGGAGATTCTTGAAGGCTATATAAACACGGTTTATTATGGGCACGGAGCCTATGGAGTCGAAGCTGCGAGTAAATACTTTTTTAATAAATCTGCGGCTGAACTCGATTTGGCTGAGTCAGCAATGCTTTCAGGCATTCCCAAAGGTCCAACCTATTACTCTCCATTTAATAATGAAACGAATGCAGCGAATAGACAAGCACTTATTCTAAACTTAATGAAAAATAATGAGGTAATAACGGAGCAAGAATACAATCATGCCAAAGCTGAGGAAATAGTTTACTCGCAAGCTAGACAAATAGAGAAAGAAATGATTGGACCTTATTTCCAAGATGTCGTTTTGAGCGAAGCAGCGGATCTTCTGAATTTAGAAATGGATGGGATTCGTTCTGGCGGCTTTAATATTTATACTACCTTGGATATCGACCAGCAGTCCATGCTCGAAACTACAACTAGTGCAACAATTAGTGCGCAAAGTGATATTGAAATCGGAGCAATGGCTATGGATCCAAAATCAGGAGCAATTCGCGCACTAATTGGTGGCAGGGATTATCAGAAGAGCCCATTTAACCGTGCTGTAGACGCAATGCGCATGCCTGGATCGACTTTTAAGCCGTTTTTATACTATGCAGCATTACAGAACGGTTACACGGCAAGCACGCTTCTAGCGAGTAAACCGACAACCTTTATGCTTGAAGATGGCGAAGTTTATGCACCTAGTAATTTTAACGATTATTATGCGGAAGAACCAATCACACTAGCACAGGCACTATCACTTTCCGATAATATTTATGCCGTAAAAACAATGTTGTATTTAGGTGCTGATAATTTAATAAAGACTGCAAGACAATTCGGGATTACGAGTGAACTGCCAGCTGTACCTTCACTTGCACTCGGTACAGCAACCGTTTCCCTTAAAGAAATGGTAACCGCCTATGGCATGCTGGCAAATGGCGGAAAGCAAATCGATGGGCATACGATTGAAAAAATTACGGATCGAAACGGAAAAGTCCTTTTTGAACGTGAAAATGAAGCTGGTCCATTGGTACTTGAACCGAAGCAGGTATTCATTTTAAATCATTTAATGACAGGTATGTTTGATCATAATCTTGATGGCTATACGGCTGTAACCGGTGCTAGCATTGCCGATAGCCTCACTCGTCCTTACGCTGGGAAATCAGGTACGACGAATTCGGATAACTGGATGATTGGTTATAGCCCGAGCTTGGTGACAGGGATTTGGACAGGATATGATGACAATCGTACAATGGAAGTAGTTGCAGAATCAGGATATGCGAAGAAAATTTGGGCGGATTTTATGGAATATGCCCATAAAGAATCACCCCAAGAAAATTTCGATGCTCCCATCGGCGTCGTTGGCATTCCAATCGATCCAAAGACCGGCGCACTTGCAACACCCTATTGTGACACAAGTGTTATCATGTATTTTGAAAAAGGAACCGAGCCGAGGAAATATTGTACGGAGCATTTTCAAGAGGAGAATGAAGTTGAATCGGATAAAGATAAGGGAATTATTGAGCGGTGGTTTGATATGTTTTAGTTAATAGGATAGATGCAAATCGTATCTAACATAGGACATTCTAATGCCATTGAGAAATGATAATTCACAGTCGATGTAAAGTGCGGACTAGTGACAATTTTGATTTCAGATCTGTAGAGAAGTTGATATTCACTCAAAAGGTTGCATTGCTTTACTTCAATTAACATCGTTTGTTAGTGGTAAGCCTCTCTTTTATATGTGGTTTCTTACAATCCCAGCGGAAGAAATACACGGAGACTTCTGCGGGAAGAAGAGCCTAGGTGAGACTTCGAAGTGCGATAGCACAAGAAGGCTCACCAGCTCCCCGCGAAAAGCGTAGTGTATTTCTGTAGCGACTAGCCTGAGAGCCTCAAGCATTAAACTAGTGAGAAGTTTATCTAGAATTAGCTTCAAGTCAATATAAATTCTCAGGGAAAATAATTTGCACAACGTATATTTCTAAACCTTCCAATTTCACCAAAAAAGAAGCCAACAATGTCGTGGTTCCGTTCCACTTGATTGTTGGCTTCCTTTTTGTCCTAGCAATACACGAGTGAACCCATGTAGTCATATTTTACAAACTAAATGAACAAAGTACAACCTATTTACCTTTTTTCACAAATTGTTCATATTTTATGGAATATTGGAGTATCTGCAAACCAGAGCGTCATTATTCTGGAAGGGCATCTTTCAACTCGTCTGCTGAATTATTCCACATTGCCTCATTAAACTCGACTAAGAAATCCTTTAGTAACTTTTTGGATGGCTCATCCATATGATCAACAACAATTTTTCCCTTTAGTGATTTTTCCATATGGGTGACATGCTGCCCCATTGATTTATACGCGCGTTTAATTGAGCGGTCAATAATAATTTCACTGCCAGCTACCCCGCCATAGTATGGTCCATTTTCGTTTCGATCGACGTTTACCCAAACAATCCAATAAAGCAGTCCATTTGGTACTTCCTCACGATTTGGAATAATCTTCACTCGTCGTTCGATTTCGCTTCTTGCGTGCATTGCACCCATATCGACATACGCCTTATTTTCGTTTGGATCAACAATTACAGAAGACATATTTTCCAAGCTAATGACACCTGATCCATAGCCACCATGACCATCCGTCGAATCATCTTTGATGATTGTAAAAGCATTACTTTTCTTTTTATTTGCGTCCTGTTCTGAACTCATCCAATCCCCCTCTTTCATCAAAGCTATTTATTTACCTAAATTGTATCATAAGCACCTATAATGGTCTGCTCACACCAAACTATGACTGCTTGATTTCCTCAATAAACTGAATTGCTTCCGTAATTTCAAGCTCGGTAAACTTCTGCTTTGGTTTTACTGTATGCACCTTTTCAATCGTTTCTTTGAGTGGGAAGTCATCAAAGAAAAGCATTGTAGACACGAGCTCTAAGAAGCGCGAGCTCTTAGCTTTCAACTTGTCCACTTTCACCTGATAATTTGGCATGTCCAAAGAAAACTGTTGTAGAAATACTTCACCCTCATTCGTAATCGTGTAATTATACTGGAAGTAATTACTCTTATCTTCCTTTATTTCATCTAAAAAGCCGAAGTTGCACAGCTCTTCAACCCGTAATGTGAGCTCCTCTGAATATGGTCCATAAACATAAAAATGGTACTTCTCCTCAAAAGGAATATTGCATTTCTGTAAGATATAAATCATCTTTTGCAGTTTCTTCCGACCTGTCACCCCATTTGCCATTGAAAAAAACTGCATAATTTTTGCATGATTGGTTAACAAATCTTCTCTCTCCTTAATTATATAAAATCTCTTTCATTCGATGTTTAATCCGTTCATCCGTTAGCGCCTCGATCCGATCTTTTGGAAAATACAACTTATGATCTGTCCGTCTCTTTCCAGAAATTGCCTCCACAATATCTGATTGTCTGGATAATTCTTTTACCTCACCATCTGGCATTAACAAATTTATCGGCAGACGTTCTCCTTCTTCACCAGGTCGATAGAAGTCATAAGGTAAATCAGACGAAGAATCGAGCACAAGATAATATTCTGGATCTATCCCGGCTTCCACAAATAACCCTGATAGCTCCATCCACTTATCTATTGGTTGATTCGGTGAATACTCTACATATTTAAATAAATGGCGATTCATGAACCGCTCACATAGATCACATAAAATCGTGTCATTTTCCTCTTGCCATTGCTGGAAGTAATAAAAAACAATGGAATCATCAAGCTTTAGATAATCCGCAAGCTTCACATCTTCATTGAAAAAGGAAAGAAAATGCTTTGGTTCAAGCTTAAAGGCAAAGTCCTCTGCTTCGAATAGCACCTTTGCCCGTTGCAATATTTTCGATAAAATAACTTCCGCGCTCCTTGTCACAGGATGGAAGTATACTTGCCAATACATTTGATAGCGGCTCATAATATAATCTTCGACCGCATGCATCCCCGTTGATTTGATCACCACCTGATCCTCAATCGGACGCATCACACGTAAAATCCGCTCCATATCGAAATGACCATAACTAACCCCTGTAAAATAAGCATCACGCTGCAAGTAATCCATGCGGTCCGCGTCAATCTGGCTCGAAATTAAACTAACGACCAATTTATCTTTATATGTTTTCGCGATAACATCGGCAACATCCCGGGAAAAACCTGGATTTACGCGTTCTAATACTTGATTAACCTTTGTATCACCGACAATTATTTGCTGGGTAAAATATTCATGATCGAGTTTAAACACTTTTTCAAAAGAATGTGAGAACGGCCCATGCCCTAAATCATGTAATAATGCCGCACATAAACAGAGTAAACGCTCCTCTTTATTCCAATGCGGGCGATCTTGGAAATTATTAATAATTCTCCTAACGATTTCGTATACTCCAAGCGAATGATTAAACCTGCTATGCTCTGCGCCATGAAACGTCAAATTCGTTGTTCCTAATTGTTTTATTCGTCGCAGCCGCTGAAATTCTGGTGTTGCGATTAAATCCCAAATGACTCTATCCCTTACGTGAACATAACGGTGGACAGGGTCTTTGAAAACTTTCTCCTCAGATAATTGTTCATCTCTATATGCCATTTTTCCCCATCCGTTCTTTTTAGGCTATTTTAACTTTTTAAGGCGAGAAGAATCCCAGTGAGTAAGTGGGAGATGAATCGCCTTCGGACAAGGGATGGCTTACTTGCCATCTCGATTGTCCGACTGTTCGAGAGCATATTGGATGAGATAAATAATTGTTTGAGTTCGAGTTGTAAAACCCTTCTTCTCCTTAAACTCATCAATACGCTTCAATAACTCCTTTGGATAACGCATATTTAAAACTTGTGACACTTCATAATCCTCCTTGTATATTAAATGATACATGATATAATAATTGTATATCATAATAATACACAATCAGGAGATAAAACACAATATTAGTCAACAAGGCTTACAAGTTTCGAATATACCCAAATAAAAAGCAAATCGAGCTAATCAATAATACAATCGGTTCTACAAGGTTTGTCTTTAATTTCTTTCTTGGCAAACAGAAAGACAAAGATGCCTATTGGTATATCGCTGAAGAAATGGTTCAAAACGGTCAAATATCAGCGAATGACTGGAAGGGTGAGTTTCTTAACAGGTACCAAACAGTATAAGAACTTCCTAACCTAAAAAAACAGTATCCTTTTTTGAAAGAAGTAGACAGTATTGCTTTGCAGAGGGCCCGCTGAAAACTTGTCGGATTCTTACGACAGATATTATAAAAAGCAGAATAAATATCCACGCTTCAAGTCTAAATTGAATCCTGTCCAGTCTTACACAACGAAGCATACAAACGGAAATATAGCAGTTATAGATAACTATGTTAAACTGCCTAAGCTTGGGTTGGTTCGCTTTGCCAAAAGTCGTGAAGTGAACGGGAAAATTTTGAGTGGAACAATTAGACCTAATCCTTCAGGAAAATACTTTGTTTCTATTGGAGCCGAAACCGAAGTATCAGAGTTACCGAAAACCAGTTTGACTGTTGGTGTAGATGTCGGTCTAAAAGATTTTGCTATTCTTTCAGATGAAAAAATCTACTCGAATCCAAAGTTTTTCCGTTCTTTAGAGGAAAAATTAGCAAAAGCACAACGAATCATAAGTAGACGAACAGTAGGCAGTTCGAACTGGTATAAAGCGAAAATTAAAGTCGCACGTATCCACGAAAAGATTGTCAATGCACGCAAAGATCACTTAGACAAAATCTCTACTAATATTGTCAAAAACCACGACATTATTGGAATGGAAGATTTGTCAGTAAGCAATATGTTAAAGAATCATCATTTGTCTAAAGCCATCAGTGAAGTATCATGGTCACAATTCAAAACAATGATCGAATACAAATCCAAATGGTATGGAAAACAAGTTGTCACTGTTGCGAAAAACTCCCCATCCAGTCAACTTTGTTCATGCTGTGGCTATCAAAACAAAGACGTTAAAAATCTTGGATTGCGTGAATGGGATTGTCCTAAATGTCATGCCCATCATGACAGAGATATTAACGCAAGTGTGAATCAAAAGAATGAAGCGATAAGACTTCTAACCGTCGGTGCGACGGGGTTAGCCTAATCAATAACTAGTGGATACACTGGTGTTCTTAGGAATCTCCCACTACAATCAGCTTGTAAGAGCGATAAGTGGTGAAAAGTTCAATATATGATGTAATTATATTATAGTTATAAAGAAACTTCCATGAACGACACGAATTTGTAATACTTCATTTATGAAAGTCAGCGCTGCTGAAATATTAAAAAAAAGAGGGACATTATGAAAAATTGGCATGAAATTATCACTCATGAAACCTTCCGATATATGGATCATTCACTTGAAAAACAAATTAATTCAAAACCAAATACTGCTTTAACATCATTTGCTGTAGATGATGCACTTGCGACCTCCGTAAGCAATGGGGAATCTGCCCCTGTGATACGATTATGGGTTCATCCTAAAACGGTCGTACTTGGGATACCAGATGCAAAGCTCCCTTATATTGACGAGGGAGTACCATTTTTAGCAGAACATGGCTATCATACTGTCATAAGAAATTCCGGTGGGCTTGCGGTCGTATTGGATGAAGGAGTGCTCAATCTTTCGCTCGTCATTCCAGGTGTACACGATCTCACAATTCACGACTGCTATGAAGCGATGGTTAGTTTCGTGCAATATATGCTTCGTGATCTAACCGATAAAATTGAAGCATATGAAATTGTCGGCTCTTATTGTCCAGGTGATTATGATTTAAGCATTAATGGCAAGAAGTTTGCAGGCATCTCACAAAGGCGAATTAAAGATGGTGCAGCAATTCAAATTTATTTAGATGTAGAAGGAAATAGTAAAGAGCGGACAGCACTCATTCGTGATTTTTACAGTATCAGTAAAAAAGACGCTGAAACGAAATTTGTCTATCCCACTGTAGAGCCGAATGTTATGGCATCCCTATCAGAGTTACTCGGACTTGATTTAACTGTAAAGGAAATGAAAGAGCGAGTGTATGCTGCATTAAGGAATTTCAGTACAAAAATTGTTGTTGAGGATTTTTCTGATAGTGAGCTTGAGGTTTTCGAAAAGCGATATGCCCAGATGGTGAAGCGGAATGAAAAGATTGCTCAGATTTAGTCAGGTGTTTGATCAGAGCTAAACGTTCCAGCTCCAAACCCACTCACATCAAAAAGTGCTTGTACTAAAGTTTCTACTCTAGTACAAGCACTTTAACATACAGTTTTATTCAGCTGCTACTGCTTGAGATGCAGTAATGATCGCTAAGTTAAATACATCTTCAGCATTACATCCGCGTGATAGATCGTTAACTGGTTTGTTTAATCCTTGTAAAATAGGACCAACAGCTTCGAACCCACCTAAACGTTGTGCAATTTTATAGCCGATGTTTCCTGCTTCAAGACTTGGGAAAACAAATACGTTTGCATCCCCTTTAATCACTGAATCTGGCGCTTTTTTCTCAGCAACACTTGGTACGAATGCAGCGTCAAATTGGAATTCACCATCAATGACAAGTGATGCATCTTTTTCTTTTGCAAGCTTCAATGCGTCTGCAACTTTTTCTGTTTCCTCGGATTTAGCTGATCCCTTCGTTGAGAAGCTAAGCATTGCAACACGTGGATCAATATCAAATAGTTTAGCTGTTACAGCACTCTCTGCTGCAATCTCTGCTAAATCTTGGCTGTCAGGAGCAATATTGATTGCACAATCTGCAAACACATATTTCTCATCATCACGAACCATGATAAATACTCCAGAAGTTTTCTTAAGGCCTTCTTTTGTTTTAATGATTTGTAATGCAGGACGAACAGTATCTGAAGTTGAATGTGCAGCACCACTTACTAAACCATCTGCTTTGTCCATATAAACTAGCATCGTTCCGAAGTAATTTTCATCAAGCAGGATTTTACGTGCATCCTCTTCTGTTGCTTTCCCTTTACGGCGCTCAACAAATGCAGCAACCATCGCATCGAATTCTGCATAATCTGCTGGATCGATGACTGTAAGTGAGGATACATCAACACCTAGCGAATCTGCTTTCTTGCTAACTTCTTCTTTATTCCCAATTAGAATTGGCTCAACAATTCCTTCTGCGCTTAGTTTACTAGCTGCAGTCAAGATTCGTTCATCTAAACCTTCTGGAAATACAATTTTTTTATTTTTCGATGAAACTTTTGTTGTTAATTGATCAAATAGCTGGCTCATCTTTTACCTCCAATATTGATTTGCTAAATTTAGCACACACTAATGATATAGGATTTAGGTTGTAATTTAAAGCAAATACATTTTAACAGAAAATTTTTGACAAAGAATCGACAACTGACTAAAATAGCTGGAAAGGTGAGTACTTACCTATGAATAGATTACCCCAATTATGCTATAGTAAAAACAGACACAAAATAAGTTTTGTTAAATACAAGGAGTGATTATCTTGGCTGAAGCAGTAGTAACCATGGATGGTTGGTGTACGCTACATGATACACGTACATTCGACTGGTCTTCATGGAAAATGACATCGGAACAAGAAAGATCCGAAGCAGTAGCAGAATTTGAACAATTAATGACAAAATGGGATATGACCGAGGAAGATAAAAACGGCAGTCAAACCCTTTATAAAGTAGTTGGCAATAAAGCTGATCTACTATTTATTTTCCTACGCCCTACAATGGACGAGCTAGAGGAAATTAAACGTGAAATCAATAAATCAAAAATCGGCGATTATTTAATTCCAGGATATTCTTATGTATCCATCGTTGAAATGACGATGCATAACCCAATGGATGGAGGTAGAGACCGTGTATTAGATCCAAAAGTAGAAGCACGCTTAAAGCCAATCTTACCTAAATGGGAACATGCTTGTTTCTATCCAATGGCTCGTCGTCGCAATGAGGAAGCAAACTGGTTTGCTATCGATAAGGCAGAGAGAACGAGATTACTTTATGATCACGGGATGACGGGTCGCAAATATGCTGGAAAAGTGAAGGAAATCATCACAGGCTCGATAGGACTTGATGAATGGGAATGGGGCGTAACTTTATTCGCTCATGATCCACTAGAGTTTAAGAAGATTGTTTATGAAATGCGTTTTGATGAAGTAACAGCGAAATACGGTGAGTTTGGCGATTTTATTATCGGTAATCATTTAGCAAAAGAGGCAGTTGCATCATACTTTGCACTGTAAACAAAGGCGGAAGCCGCCCGTTTAGTGACGTACGGACTGCGCCCCTGCAGTTTGGGGTGGTTCGACGTGTCGAACATTCCTTCGTAGGAGATAAAGGAACCACGATGAGCGAAAGCGGTTGACTTAGATTACGGAGGTGAGGGAAGTCTCGCTAGGAGCACGGGCGCTGAAGCTAGACGGGGCCTCTCCTGAAAGAAAGCCATGCTGTGATAAAAGACAGCATGGCTTTTTTTAGTTATTATTTCCTTTGTCCTCACATACATATAATTATTGAGTTAAGCAATATAGAAAAGGAAGCATTCGCTGAAACACAATAATTAGGAGGTTTTTTATATGAGCGAGAATCAAGAAGGTTCAAACCAGAATTCAGCGCAAGGACTAAGCCAGCAGCAATTTCCAAGCCAAAACCCATATCAGCCATACCCTTACTACTATTACCCACAAACATCACAAGCATATTATCCAGCATATCCAACGAGACAATTTCCATTACCGTCACAGCAGCAGCAAAACCAATCCACTGGGGGGCAAGGACAGCTTCCTGTACAACAATCCTATATTGAGAATATTTTACGTCTCAATAAAGGGAAGCTTGCAACGGTTCATATGACCTTTGAAGGTGGCCATCAGAAAACATTCAAAGGAATTATTGAAGCCGCCGGTCGCGATCATATCGTCCTAAGCGAAACCGCAACAGGAAGACGCGTTCTACTACTGATGGTGTACCTAGATTACGTTACATTTGACGAAGAAATTAATTATTCTTACCCGTTTGGGAGTAGCCAGCAATTAACGACACAACCACCTAGATAATTTTAAGAAGAAAAAAGGATGATACAGCAACCTTACTGTGTCATCCTTTTCATCCATTTTTCACTATACTAAGGAGCGATAACATGCGACACCCTTATGAAAAGTTTGCTCGAATCGAACTTATTTCACTTGTCATTGTTATCCTGTTTGGCTTAATCGCACTTATTCAGGGGTTCCTTATCCTTATCTTCTTTTCTCTCTATCTCATAGCTCTGAGCTTAGTTTGTGACGCGCTGCTCCATCTGTACTTCCGAAACTCGCAGCAGGCGGGCAAACAGATTCTTCGAGCCGTAATGCTATTTATCTTTGCAACCTATCTTCTGTTCGCATTATAAATTTCGCATTACAGCAATTCCAAGCAGGACCCAACCAATTAAAAACGCTACCCCACCAATTGGCGTAATCATCCCAAAAGTTTTAACGGATGTAACGGAATAGAGGTATAGACTTCCTGAAAATATAATAATCCCTACTAAGAACATCCAACCTGCCCATTGAAGGCCACCACTCTGGAACTTAGCTAAAAGCAATCCTGTTACAAATAATGCCATCGTATGGAACATTTGATAATCTACTGCCGTATTCCATGTGCCAATTTGCTTTTCAGTAACTTTTCCTTCTAAACCATGTGCACCAAATGCTCCAAGTGCAACTGCAATAAACCCGTTAATTGCCCCAAAAATTAAAAATAATTTCATACCCAATTGCTCCCATCTAATTAAAAGTCAAAAATAGAGCCGCCATTCGCTTCTTTCTCATCATCAATCACAGTCTTTTTTAATTGACCTTGACTACCGATCATAGCCTTTAATTCTGCTTCAGAAATCCCATCAGAAACCTTACTTTTTGTAATAACTGCAGGCACCGGCTCTTCTTCTATAAATAAATCACATAACACCTTCACATTTGAAATATGACGTACCATTGTATCGTGATTTTGTTGATTTTCCTTTGCCAAATTCAATTCATCGATCATCTTTTTTATGATCGTATTATTTTCTACTGCCAATCAAACCACTCCTCAAACAAAAACTTTAAAGCTTATTCTATTATAGCATGATTGGTTTTAGATTTAATATGAAAAGGGTTTACCGGAGATTAGATTGATGACGGTGCGCTATCATCACTTAGATAACTTACTAAGTTGACCATTAATAAGATTGCATTCAAGGTAATATTTTATAAAAGCCTGTCGCTTTTCCTTCACAGTTCTTATAGGCAACTTCATTAATATGATGTGAAATCAATGCAAAAAGCCGAGTACCATAACATATGCAATCGACTTTTATATACCTATATTCTACTATTACACCATGTTTCCTATCAAATTAAGAACGCATCGCTCCATAATATTTTCAGTAATTATAACAACTTCGGTAGTTAGCTCCACAGGGCGGAAATCCGGGTCTATGCATTTGTCCCAGTATTGCAAATGGATTTTATCAATCCAGTTCTCTGACTCTTCTACCCCCTGTCCACCCTCATCTTGAATGGAGTACCAGTATAACCACTCATTACCCGCATAGCAGACTAAAGTTATAATTAAAAAGCTTGCCCATAGACAAGAGTCTATCGGACTAGCCTTTTTACTGTTTTCTTCTATTTCTAATAAAAAGAATCATAAATATGACAAGATTAACGCCCAAGATAAGATAAACTATATTTGAATACGTACCAAAATAGCCGAGAATATCATTCCAAGAAGCTCCTAACGCTGCTCCTGCACTCACTAATATCGTATTCCAAATTATCGTCCCGATCGTCGTTAACAATAAGAATCTTCCTACATTCATATGAGCCATCCCAGCTGGAATGGAAATTAAACTCCTAATTAATGGGACAAGTCTGCCGAAAAATACGGCCCAGCTCCCAAATTTATTAAACCAAGCATTTGCCTTATGAATGTCCTTCTCCGTTAATCGTAAAATATGTCCCCATCTTTCGACGATTTTTTCCAACCGTTCCACGTCGAGTAATGTCCCAATGCTGTAAAGAATAACTGCACCTGCAACGGAACCAAAGGTAGAAATGGCAATTACCCCTAAGATACTCATATTCGTAGTTGTTGTCATAAAGCCCCCAAACGTTAAAATAACTTCTGAAGGAATTGGGGGAAACACATTCTCTAATGTTATCAAAATAAAAATACCAATATATCCAAATGAATTCATTACATCTATAATCCAGTTTTCCATTTATATTCTCCCCGCTGCCGTAACTTTCAGTTACTTTAAAATTTTCGAGTCCTTTGTCACCACATTCATAATAGAATTAACATCCCGATATCAATCAATCCAATAAAGCCTTTCTATCAAACGGCTTCTTTTGATGACTTGAAAATAATAATACCTTCATAACTCGATGCTCCCTTGGATCAAATTATTTAATGAAATTCATAAGATAGTTTACTACTGTCGTCATGCCTATACTATATACAGCAATTGTTAAAGGTTTTCCCAGTAGAATAATCGTAACGAATTTTTTAAATTTCATTTTGGTCAAACCTGCAATGTAACAAAGAATATCATCTGGTGCAACAGGGAAAAAAATAGCACACGCAAAAATTTTTTCAAACTTATTGCCTTTTTCAATCCAACCCGTGTATTTTTCATAAGTTTTTTCTTTTATCAAGCTTTTAACAAGTAGAACTCCGTACTTTCTTGAAAGAATAAATACAAGTATGGAACCCATACAAATCCCCACATAGTTATATAAAAACCCCATCCATGGTCCAAAAATAATAACGCCTGCCACACAACCAATAGCTCCTGGTAAAATAGGGAAAATGACTTGAACCATTTGAACTACCACGAATATAAACGGAGCCCAAAGTCCAAAACCAATAATAAATTGTTTTAACGTTTCTGTAGAGTCAAATAGTCCTTTCTGATATCCATAAAATAGTAGGATTGCGATCACGATCATCCCTATAGCGGTAGAAAAATTCATTAAGTACCAAACGAAATTTTTATGATTCATATTTTCTCCGACTTCCATCATATTCATAATCCCTTCATGAAAAGTAACGTAATATCCTTAAAAATCACTAAATATCTTTACTCACTGATTCTATTCGTAACCCGTATATTTCCCTTCCAAAGTATTTTTTGCCTTCCCTTACTTTTACATACGTATTTTTATATTCTTTTTCTATTGATAAGGCAAAATATTTAGCAGAAAATTTTCTTGTTGATTGAATGGCACCCATTGATAAATGAGTATAATCCTCGTAAATGGTGTGATAAGTATGCAACAAGGGGATACGGAGCATTTTTGCCACCATTTTTCCGTAAATACCTAGTGAAAATTCCGTATGAGTATGGATGATGTCAAATCCAAGACTCTTGATAGTTCTTATCAATTTCGGGTTATAAAACATACCAACACGTCTTCCACTGACAAAAGGGAAGCTAGGTACCCGAAAAACACCTTTTTCCCCTTTAACTGCTTTTGGATCGGTTGTGGTAACAACATATACTTGATGGCGAAACTTTAACTATTTATAAGACCCTAAAAATTCTAAAGCAATTATCCTTTGAATCGATAACCTGCCCCCCAAATGGTCTCTATATATTGAGGCTGAGAGGGATCCACCTCGATTTTTTCTCTAATTTTTCTAATATGAACCGTAACTGTTGAAATATCTCCATGAGAATCCATCCCCCATAATCGTTCAAATAACTCTTCTTTACTAAATACATGGTCAGGATTCATCGCTAAAAATAACAAGATATCAAACTCTTTCGTCGTAAAAGGCACTTCACAATCATTGATGAATACCCTTCTTGACTCTTGATCCATACGTAAGCCACGAAAGGAAATCATATCTTTCTGTATTTCCTTAGAGATTAACCTTTCATAACGGGATAGGTGTGCTTTAACCCTCGCCACCAATTCACCAGGGCTGAATGGCTTTACGATATAGTCATCAGCACCCAATCCAAGCCCTCGAATCTTGTCAATGTCTTCTCTTCTTGCAGAAACCATAAGAATAGGAATGTCCTTTTCGGCTCTAACCATTTTACATATTTGAAATCCATCTACTCCCGGCAACATTAAGTCGAGTAAAATTAAGTCAACTTGAGCATTTAATGCTTTTTCTAGCCCTTCCTCACCTGACAGGGCAATCTCAACTAAAAAACCATCTATTTCCAAATAATCTCGTTGCAAATCCGCAATACTTTTATCATCTTCAATAATTAATATTTTTTTCAACCTTTTTCACCTGCTTTTTTTATAGTGAAAAGAATTGTTATCCCCTGCCCATTATTATTCTCTGCCCAAATCGTTCCTTGGTGTTCTTCGATGATCCTTTTTGAGATTGATAATCCGAGTCCGCTGCCCCCTTTTTCCGTTCCTCTTGCCAAATCTGCACGATAAAACTGGTCAAAAATATGAGGGATGCTTTTTTCATTTATGCCTGGACCATTATCTTCTAATTTGAAGAAAATATGAGAATTCTGCACAGAAAGATAAAAATGTAATACCTTTTCTTCTTTGTCATTATATTTCAATGAGTTATCGACAATATTTGTAATGACACGTTTCATTTGTTCCCGGTCTACCATCGCAGCATATGTCTCGCTTTCATCAATGGTTAAGTGAATGTTCACTTTCATTTCCTCTACATCAAATCGGAGTTCCTCAACAAAATCACGTAAATATTGATCAAATTTAATCCATTCAAACTGGAAAGGAAGTCTTTGTAAGTCTAATTTGGAATATAAAAAAAGTTGGTCAATCATATGATCTAAATCATTTGACTTCAAATAGATGGTCTGAATATAGCGATCCATTTTTTCTTGACTATTGGCCACACCATCGCGTATTCCTTCTACATATCCTTTAATACTCGTAATGGGTGTTTTTAAATCATGTGAAATATTTGCAATCAATTCTTTACGGTTATTTTCATAGGCTACCTGAATATCAATGGATTCCTTTAATCTTACCCTCATTTCTTCAAACCCTTTTGCCAACTGGCCCAATTCGTCTTTTGATTCTGCTTTAATTTCGACATTAAGATTACCCTCTTTAATCAAGCTTGCCGCCGTTTGTAGTTTTCTTATCGGCCTAATAATACTCCTGGACATATAATAGGTAAGCAAGCTATTGGTTGCAATCAAAATGATTAATAATAAAGTAATGATGATGGGGAAAAATGTACGAACAAACCCTGTTACATTGCTTACATCTTGAATAAAAAATAAGGTACCCTCAGTTTTATCTGGAAAATAGAAATTGAATGGTTTAATCGTAACGAATTGATGATCAATTTCTTCAATAGCATCCATTTCCTGATTAAAATCAAATGGAGGAACATCCTTAATTCCTTTATTTTCTAATGATGGCGGTACATAAATGAGTTGCTTTCCTTTCCTTACAACCAACCTTATATCATACTGATTCAGTTTGTGTTCCGTTTCTTTTAAAAAGGACTGATCCAAAAATTGTTCTGAATTCAACATTGACTGTTGGTGTGTATCGATCATTAAACTTTCTTTTATTGAAGTTTCCTCTGGTTCATTCGATGGGAAGTAAATGTCCCTTATTTCTTTAATATCTCCTCTAAAAAGAAAAGAAACGAGTGTTACCATAATGATGGAAAAAACAACGGGAATAATGATCATGGCAATATATGATAGTAATAACCTTAGCCTAATCGACACATTTTCACAGCCTTCTAAATTTAATATTCCTTTTTCTTAAATTGATAATATCCAAGAGTAAAAAACAATGAACACCATGATAATAAATAAACAGCTCTTCCCATTACTACCATACTGAGCCCATTATTGATCCAGCGCTGGTACCAAGTAATATCATAAGTTGGAAGCCATAGTCCGACCTTAGGAAAGATAAACGGCAGGACGACCATCATAAAATAAAGGATAATTGAAAAGGTCAATGCACGACTGCTTGAGCCAAACCATTGTACAAAAAATACTAGAAACAAAGTGATAGCCATTAACGGGAACCATGACAATAGATAAGCGAATCCTCCCATTAACATTCCTTTAAATGTAAAATTTTGAAGCCATATCGCCCCAGTCAAATTTGATGATATATATATAATTAACAATAAGGTCATTAAATATAGGGCTATACATAGAATTTTCGAGTTAAAAATCTTTAATCTTGATATGGGACGTACAAGGATAAAGGCTAAAACATTCTTTTCCAGTTCTCCTGGGAAGAGGTCACTAACTGCCTGAGCTAGTAATAAGGGAAGATAGATGATAACAGCAAGACTTAAAATGATTAAAGAAAAACTTTCCCCATCAAAGAGAGTAAACCCAATCCTATTTTGTAAGATATTTACACTAGGTCCAACCAATATAGGAAAGAACGCGGAAATGATAAAGAAAGCAATTGTGGAGCGTTTGCGGATTAATTTCATCCACTCATTACTTAGGTTCTGCATGTGGATTCACTTCCTTCTCTTTAAGAATGCAGTCCATATAATAAGATTCAAAGGTTTTTCCCTCATCTAATTCTTTTTTCGTCATTTGACCTATTGATTTTCCATTTGAAAGGATAACAATTTTGTCACACAAGCGTTCTACCTCCTCAATAAGATGGGTAGAAATAAGAAAGGTTACTTCTTGTTCTTTTGCAAGACGTTTAATAAGCTCCTGAAAAGTCAGTTTCCCTTCAATGTCTAGTCCATTTGTTGGTTCATCCAAAATTACAAATGATGGGTTTGATAGTAAGGCAACAGCTAAGTAGAACCGCTGGCGCATTCCCGTTGAAAAGGATTTGATCTTTTCATTTTTATGTTTCTCCATCCCAACCCAACTTAACACTTCATCTAATCTCGCTTTTTCCAAATCCGGGTAAAAATGAGATGACAATAGTAAATTTTCATAGGCCGTCAAATAATCAATGGCTTCCACACCACTAATCAATGTTCCTACAGATTGCATGGCTGTCTCAAATTGGCTTTGGATATGATTGCCATTAATCAGAATTTCTCCTTGATCTGGCTGAGTTAAGGAAACAATACATTTCATTAAAGTTGTTTTTCCAGCTCCATTTGGTCCTAAGAGTCCAACTACCTCTCCTTTTTCGATGGAAAAACTAAGATCCTGAATGCCACGTCCATTTTTATACTGTTTCGTTACATGCTGGATGTCTAAAACATTAGTCATCGTTTCCCCTCCTTCATTTTTCATTAATATTAAGGCAGGGATGATACCCTGCCCGCTTTTCTGATAGAAGAATGATAGACACGCCTAAATTCGGATGTGCCTTTGCTAAAAACGACCTTATCTGTCTTTATCAGTCTTTAACATTTACTACTTTTTCTCCAGATAAATCAATGCCCGATACATTTGTGCTATCGATATTATCCAACTTGTTTGTCAAATGGAGAACGAGCTCATGGGATGTACCATTCACATCCTTACCCGTTACATAGATGTCAGCTTTTTGACCTACAAGATATTGATCTGTATTGACTTCACCAAAAAGATCTATTTTTGAAACCATAATATTGGATGTCAATTGTGGCAACTCCGGTATTAATTCATCAAGCTTTAATGCTCCACCAAAATCGTCACTTTCCAAGTCCTGACCTTGTTGGTCCATATTTTTCAATAAAAATGAAATGGAGGCTTGTCCAACTGCAGGTATTTCATTCTTGGATAGGCTAAGCTGCAATTCTGTATTTCCATTTGCTAGTTTTTTTGTATCAATACTATCTTGATAGTTTTTAGTTAGTGAATCAAAGATACCCTCGATATCTTTTTGCATTTGCGGAGAGATTTGTTCTTTTTCTTCTCCTTCCACTTCTGCATGCTCTTCACCGCTATCCTGTTCTACATAGTATTTTTCATCAACATTGCTTTTAAAAATATCTTGATGATCGTTACTGTATAATTCTAGTTTTTTTGACGCGCTTCCATTATTAATACTTACAGAACTTCTTGATTGATCACCTTTCAAATCCATTTGACTTACCGATGAGATTTGATAAATCTCGTTTCCATTGTCGGATAAAGAAGCTTGAACATTAGCTGTAAAACTATCCAAATGTTGCATATTTGTTACGGATGTCTTAAACAGATCATATCCAGACGAAGAAGCGGAAACTGTTGCAGTCATTACACCTCCAGCCATTAACAACCCACTAATTCCAACAGCACTTAACACTTTAAAATTCACGATATTTCCTCCTTATATTATGATATCTTACATAAATAAGCTTACTTGCCAAAGATAAACATCCTCTTAAGGAAATCTTAAATATTTCTTAAATTACTTTCACTTTTTAACCTATTTCTTTACATGATTTTGTTTCCCTGTGATTTTTATTACAATGATTATCTTCTGTTTAAATTTAAAAAAGAAGGTCAGAATGTTGTGATCTGAATTACAGAAATTTATAGCTGGTTTTTTTAAAGCATTAGCACATCCATTAAGAATTCGGATTCTAGAAATCCTTTCAGATGAAGAAAACAGCGTTAATGAAATTCAAACGATTTTAAAAGGTTGTTAGTTGAACCAATCGAACCCTCACAGGGAGTTATACCCCCTTAAAACTTTTTGTTAAGGTTTTTATAGCTAGTTAATGTGAGATAAAATTACCTACAATCCTTCTCTTTTAGCCGTTTGATCCTTTTCATACTGATTTTCTTTATATTTCTGAAAAACCCAAACTATAATTGTTAGCCAAAATCCACTAGCGAAGTATCCGCCAATAATATCACTCGGATAATGAACACCAAGATAAACCCTGCTTATCCCAATCAGAATAATAAACAGGCTGCTAAATAGAATTAATATCGTACGTCCAGAGCGATTTGGAATATGACGCCATAAGAGGAAAGCTAGGATGCCATAAAATGCAAATGCACTCATTGCATGGCCGCTAGGAAAACTATAACCGCCAATATCAATTAGACGATGAAGCTCTGGACGTGCTCGATGAAAGCTTTGTTTTAAAATCCAATTTAGGATTGGCGTAGTAAAAACGACTGTCCAAAGTAAAATGATTTCTACTCGATGCTTCAATACAACATATAGAAACAGGGTAGTCACCAGAACAATGACGAGCATGGCAGAAAAAGAACCAATAAATGTGAAAAACTTCATGATGGACGTCAGTGTTGATGTTTCGAACCCTTGAATAAAGGCAATCACTGTACTATCAAAGCTAGTAATACGTTGGCTGACTACAAAAATCACCATCATACTAAATCCGAAAAGCGTAACTAAACCGGTAATCAAGGCACCTGCCGAGTGCTTTTTATTTATCATGCTGAAAACTCCTTAGATGAAATTACATTTTATTTAGCAGGTAGGAAAGTATAAACTTTCCTCCGCTGCATAAGTGCAACTATGGTTGTCACCGAAAGGCTTGGTGACAACCAAGTTTTCTAAGAGATATATGGAATGACCAAGCTGATTTTAGTGCCTTCCCCAACAATACTTTCGGCTTGGATAGTTCCCTCATATTCTTCGATCATTTCTTTCGCAATAGACAACCCTAAGCCACTTCCTCCACTTTCTCTACTTCGGGCTTTATCTACCCTGTAAAATCGGTCAAAGATATGAGGT
Source organism: Oceanobacillus arenosus (assembly GCF_003369575.1). GTDB lineage: Bacteria > Bacillota > Bacilli > Bacillales > Amphibacillaceae > Oceanobacillus > Oceanobacillus arenosus. Next base: position 241,886 of record NZ_PIOC01000001.1, read on the forward strand.
ATATCTTCTTTGCTTATGCCAACCCCGTTATCTTGAATATCGATTCTATATTTATCATTCACTATTTTCGATGTAATTATTATTTCCTTATTTTCACCGCTATATTTAATTGCATTATCGATAATAATGATTAAAAGCTGCCTTAATTGCTCCTCAGGAATTGCCAGTTGCATTATATGTTTTGCATCTATTTCATTATGAATGATTAGATTTGGATAGATGAGCAAATAATTACTAACGATTTCATTTATAGTGTCGGAAATTAGATATGATTCAATCGTTTCTTGTTTTTCTTGATGGTTTTCAAATTGTGAGAGCCAGAGTAGTTCTTTCGTTAACTCGATCATCCGCTTCGTTTCATTAATACTGATATTCAATGACTTATCCAATACTTCTTTATCATTTTTTCCCCATCTTTTTAAGAGCGAAAGATGGCCATGAATGATTGCAAGGGGCGTACGGAGCTCATGTGATGCATCGCCAACAAACTTTCGCTGTTGTATCATCGATGCTTCCACTTTATCCATCATCCTATTAAAAATTAAACTAAGCTGCGAAAATTCATCGTTTGTCTCCATAACAGGTACTCTTTCCGCGAAGTTTTCACCTTCAATTTTTTTCATCGTATTTGTAAGCACTCGAAGTGGCGATAATAATTTTCCCGCAAGAAGTCGCCCACTAACAATACTTAAAACTAAAGAAAGGATGGTTCCTAATATTAATGTCCATGAGACTTTTTCTAAGAATCCTTCAAAAACCTCTTCATTCCTTCCGATTATAATTGTTCCATGAAAGAATTCCATATCTAATGAACTCCTGTATAGAAGCACAGTATCCTTTTCGATATTAAAATGGGAAAATCCGCGTTCTAAAGTGTTGACTTCATTATTAAGCTCCGGAAAGTCATTAGAAATATTTACGATTTCCTGTCCATTTTGATCCAGGATGCGAACCATTTCCTCATCCTCGACAATTTTTTCAAGGAATTGATCAGATAAAACAAAATTTTTTCCTTCTGTTTCCAAGTACTTTTCCTGTTCCGCCAAGAAAACTTGAATTTCCTCTGAACGTTTCCATAACGAATCTTCTTCTTGTTTTGTGGTAAAGGTTTGAATGAGGAATAGTTGGATGAGATTAACGACCATAAAGATTACAAAAATGACAATAGCAGATAAGAGGGTCATCTTTCCCTTTATCGATAATTTATTTAACATTGCCTCGTCCACCTTCTATTGCCGTAATACATATCCAGCTCCTCTTACTGTTTGGATATGGGAATCTTGATCTTTCTTATCTACCTTTGCACGCAAATAACTAACATAAACATCAACCACATTCGTCTCAATTGATGTATCATAACCCCAAACTTCCTCTAAAAGGATTTCCCTTGTCAGCACCCGATTTACATTTTCCATTAAAAGACGAAGTAGATTAAACTCCTTTTTTGTTAATTCAATGACTTCGTTATCTCGCTTCACAATCCTTGCTTCTAAGTCCATTTCAAGGTCTTGATAAATTAACTTGTGGCTGCTATGACCTCCATTTTCTATTCTTCTAAAGATTGCTCGCATTCTTGCTAATAACTCCTCGATTTCAAAAGGCTTCGAAATATAATCATCTGCACCGCTATCGAGGCCTGATATACGATCTAATACACTATCACGTGCAGTAATCATAATAATTGGCGTGTTCTTTTCTGCCCGTATTCTTCGGCATACTTCAATTCCGTTTAAGCCTGGAAGCATTAAATCCAATAAAATAAGGTCAATATCTTCCTCCAGTGCCTGCTTAACACCATCCCTTCCATTAAAGGAAACGAGTACCTCATACTTTTCATATTCAAGTTCCAATCGAATAAAATTAGACAAATTAGCTTCATCTTCAATAATTAGGATTTTTCTCATTATATGTTCTCCTATGTGACTATATTTATTGATCAATAGTACCCGTTTAGCGAATCATTACACTATACTATACTTTACATTAAACTAAAAAAGATGTCCGAAATAAGGTACTATTTCGGACACCCTTTCAATCAAATTCCTTTACTTTTACTCCTGGTCGTCCACTTCGCTTGCATCGTCATTCTCTTCATTGTCATCATTTTCGACATTTACAACTTTACCTGTAGTTGCATCTACTTTTACTTCTTGTTGTGTTCCATCTTGTGCTGTGACTTCAATGCTATAAACGATGGTGCCATTTTCATCTTCTAATTCAACATCTCCGACTGTTCCTGGAACTTGGTCAAGCGCTGTTTGTGTTGCTGCTTCTTTTGTAACAGTAGCTTGTTTCGCTAATTCTGCTTGGGATTGGTCATCATCCGCTTCTTCACCATCTGCTTCTTCATCATCTGCTTCTGCCGCTTCAACCTTTGTAACTTCGCCTGTAGTCGCATCTACTTTTACTTCTTGTTGTGTTCCATCTTGTGCTGTTACTTCAATGCTATAAACGATTGTACCATCTTCATCTTCTAATTCAACATTTCCAACAGTTCCTGGTACTTGGTCAAGCGCTGTTTGTGTTGCTGCTTCTTTTGTAACAGTAGCTTGTTTCGCTAATTCTGCTTGGGATTGGTCTTCTTTTTCTACTTGAGCACTATTTTCTGTTAGCGCGTTAGAAGTTGAATTTGTTGCCGCTGATGCATAGCTAAATCCTCCCCCTATAATAACCGCTGCTGCTACTGCTGGAATAATAATCTTATTTGCTTTCTTATTCATTTCTTGTTCCTCCTTCTTATTTTTGACTACATGAAATATCTTATCCTACTAAGATGAAAACAAGATGAAAGGTACCTAAAATAATAATTGGAGTTTCATTAGAGTTTTTTAATATTAAAACAGATATACTCCTATCGTTTCCACATCTAATTAATACTATCCTACAAAACAAATAAAAAGCCTTGGATTCTTCCAAGACCTCATGTACATATTTATCTCGCTAAAAAGCTCATATGAGTTAATATTTAAATTCAAATTAAATCGTATAATACTCCAATTTTGTCTCCTGTTGCTCTTCAATATAGCGTTTATACATCCATTGCAAAAATTTCACTTCATCTTCCTGCAACTGTCTACCAAGCTTCTTTCTTGTATCCTCGCATACTTGTAAAAAGCTCTTCATTTGCTGATTCCCCCTATACTGATGAACTTCAGGTAAATTATTAGTACAATTGTAACCTATAAAACGCACAAAATCAAGATAGGTTTTCGAATTAAGTGAATGTACAGATAATAATTCGCGAAGTTTAATTAAAAAAAGTGAAAAGAACCTAATTGGACAGATCCTTTTCACTTTTCAGATCAATTTTCACCATTTAACTTTGCTTCTAATTGTGCAACACGGGCTTGCAATTCCGTAATATCCTCTTTTGTTGCAATGCCAAGATCATCTATCACTTTCTGGGTTTGTTCCTTTTGTTTCGAACTCCACTCATTTTTCTTCATATCGCCTTTTTCAATGAAGTTATTCATCACCGTTTTCGCTTGTTCCTGTGATAGCTCATTCTTATCAACGAGTTCTTTTAACTTCTGCTCTAATTTCTCTTTTCCGCTTACTGCAGCACCTAGTCCTAATAAGAAACCTTTTCTTAGAAAATCACTCATCTAATTCATCCTCCTTATTTTCTAGATCGAATCATTCGGTAATGCATAACCAATATAATATTTATTATAATCAAAAATATTCCAATTAACGACAAGCCTATTATCCCTATACTCTCTATGCCTATACTAAATCCGTAAACAGCACTTATAATGCCTATTACAACCATAATAAATGAAATACTCTCTATAAGTAAATAAAAATGATGCCGCAGTCGATAATATTCTTTTTCTTTGTCCCATGTTCTGTTCTTTTCCCCACTTTCCAAGAAACCTAACAATGCTTTCGGATAGGATAGGATTGGTTCACTGGCATTCTTCGCATATTGCTTCGTAATCGACTTGATAATTATTCCTACGCCAAACCAATCTTTAATTTTTGGCTTTGCCCATTTAACAATATCTGTCTCCGGATTAATTGCGAAGAGAATTCCAACAACAATCGCAATTGCCCTGATCAAATATGCATAATCAGCTGGTAATTGAATCGGTTGATCTTTTATGATGACACCGATTTCTTCCATTAGTTTTTCCATTGTTTGCGAGTTAAAGTTTTTTAAGGAACCATTTTGATACAATTCAACCGTTTCTTTAATTACCTTCTTCAACTTTTTCTTATCTGCATTTGGTAAAATGAAGTTCATTTTATCTAATGCGTCGACGACAATGTCATAGTTATCGATGATAAACCCTTGAACAAGTATTTTGAATTGCTCCGTATCCTGCTTTTTAATTTCGCCAATCATGCCGAAGTCAAGAATCGCTATCGTTCCATCCTTTTGCATTAGGATATTTCCTGCATGTGGGTCTGCATGAAACTTCCCAGGATTCATGAATTGATCCATATAAAAGTCAAATAATACCTTTGTCGTTTGCTCAATATTTATACGATGAGATTTCATAAAGCCGATGTCTGTAATCTTCGCCCCATCTATCCATTCCATTACTAGTACTTTATCCGTACTTAATGAATGGATATAAAATGGAATGTGGATAGCCGGATTATCCTTGTATCTTTCCTTGAAGTATCTTCCATATTCTAATTCCTGTTTAAAATCCAGCTCACGATCCATCACTTGAACTAGTTCACTATATAATGCTTTTAAATTTGCCTTTTTTCCGAAATTCGTAAATACCTGTAATATCCAAAAGACGATACGTAATGCAATAAAGTCTTTATGAAAAATTTCTTCAATTCGGTTACGACGGACTTTAATTGCTACTGCAGTACCATCCTTTAATACTGCACGATATACTTCTCCAATCGAAGCTGAGGCAATAGAGGATTTAGTAATGCTCTCTAAATGCGTATCAATCGTGGTTTCCCACTCTTGGTTCAGCACTTTCTCCGCATAGTCAAAGGACATTGGTGGTACATGATCAACCAATTCCGTTAGTTCTCGGATAAATACATCTGGCATGAAGTCCGTTCTTGTGCTTAGAAATTGCCCCACTTTAATTAACACGCCGCCAAGTTGCTCGGCCTTCACACGATATTCCCTCGCCATTTTTGCAAGAAGTCGATCCCATTTATCCTTTGTCTTACTATCCCATATACTATGTCTGAAATAGAAAAAGTATATTTGGAAAATGAATTTAATTGCCATCCAGACAATGACAATACAACGGTAAACTAGATTATACTTTAATGACTTCATCTCGAAACACCTCGTCCTACTTTACCCAATTTCTTACATTTCTATTACTAACATACAGCATCAAGTCTGTAGTGTACAATTGAATGACCCACCTTACCATCCCTTCTGAATGCTTGAAGAGGGAGACCTGTTAAAGAAGGCAGCCGGAACATCCTAGATATGCAGAAAGGTGTTCCACCGACTATGATGGCTTTTTCGTTTTTTATAGTTTCCCTAAGACATGAAAAAAGTAGGAAAGTTGAACTTCCCCACTTTAGTTATATTTCTCTTAACGTGTTTTTTATTATTGTAGCCTTTCCTTCAATGAACGGCTGCCAGATTCCAAGAATAGGTCTACTTGAAAGTACAATAACAATGCTTGCTGATAATCCAGCAATTCCTAATAGCTCAACAATATTGTTAACCTCAAATAAATCGGCTTGACGGAAAAACTGAATGAGGAACCCATGTAATAGGTAGACATAAAGTGTCCGCCCTCCTAGACTCGTTACCCATCCTAGACTTTTCGTCGGAACCCAGGCCAATATACTTGTAACCATTATGGCCGCAGTGATATAAACAAAGAGTCTTGCTAATCCGCCATAATCCTCCATACCTAAATCAATATACGATTTAGATGCTAAGAGCCAGCCAGAGTTAAAGTCTGGCGCATAGTACAATGCTGCCGCTAACCCCACCATTATTACAAGGGACGTCGCTTTGACACTCTTTCTTTTCACTTGTAGAATTTGCTTTTCTGTTAACCAAAAGCCAATTAGGAAAAATGGGAAAAATACAAAGGTCCGTGACAAGCTAAAGGTATGCCCAATATCATCAAAATATCCGACGATTAATCCAATAACAACGGATAACACAATTCCTAAACCAACTGGCATTTTTCTAAATAATATTAAAAGCAAATGCCAGCTAAATAAACTAAATAGGAACCACAATGACCATTGCGGATCAAAAAGCCCTGTCTGCCAGCTTTCCTTTCCTAGCAGGAAATAAAAAAGCGTATATAAAACCTGGAAGATAAAATACGGTAATAATAATTTTTTTGCAAGTTTCATGATGTAGCCCTTATCACCTGAACCCTTTGCAAAAAATCCCGAAAGCAATACAAAGGCTGGCATATGAAATGTGTATATCCAAATATATAATGTGTGAAGTCCTCTTGATCCATCTATTAAAGGCTGAAGCATGTGACCAAATACCACTAAAAAGATCAATAGCACTCTGGCATTATCAAAAAATGCATTTCGTTTCATTATTTCTCATCCCTTTATATCAAAACATATTTATATATTATTAACTCTACCCCTTTTTATAAAAAATTACATGATATATGAATGAACTTAATTGGAATGTCTTTAAAATGTAAGTGATGATATAGGTTTGTAATGTATTTAAATTGAAAATAGATGCAGTCACTGAATATCGAGCGGACAGTGCAGTAATTCGAGCGAAGTCCAATGAATTTCGAGCGAGCAATGCTGAATATCGAGCGGGACCCCCTGAATTTCGAGCGAGCAATGCTATATATCGAGCGGACATGACTCGAAATGGAGATCTAGTCGATAAAAAAACAGCCACTCTATAAGATTATAGAATGGCTGCTCTCCTCGTTATGTTTAAACTGTAGTAGCATCTACTACTGCAGATTTATCATTGTATTTCTTGATATTTAATTTCCCTAGAATGCGCGATGTTAATGTTCCAGAAAGCATGCTACCACTTACGTTTAATGCTGTACGTCCCATATCGATTAGTGGCTCAACAGAAATAAGTAATCCTGCTAATCCAACTGGAAGTCCCATTGATGAGAGCACAATGATTGCTGCGAATGTTGCTCCGCCTCCAACACCTGCAACACCAAATGAACTGACTCCAACTATAAGAACGAGCTGAATAATAAATTCAAATGATAATGGGTTGATCCCGACAGTTGGCGCAATCATTACTGCTAACATTGCTGGATAAACACCGGCACAACCATTTTGACCCATTGTCGCACCAAATGATGCAGAAATATTTGCTACACTATCATCAACACCAAGTGCATCTTTTTGCCCTTTAATATTTAATGGTATTGCTCCTGCACTTGAACGTGACGTGAATGCAAACCCTAAGACAGGGAAAGCTTTCTTTAAGAAAGTAAGCGGCTTGAGACCAAACAATCCAACAATAATTAAGTGGATAATGAACATCACAATTAGTGCGAGATAGTTTGCAAGAACAAATTTACCAAGTTCAATTATCCCTGTAAAGTTTGTGCCTGCAACCATGTTTGTCATCAATGCCAATACACCAAATGGAGTTAGGCGTAGGATAAGTGTAACAATTCGCATGACAACTGAATAAACCGAGTTTACTATTTTCACAAACATTTCTGCTTGTTCAGGATTTTTCCTCCGTACACCGAGTACTGCAATTCCGACAATGACGGAGAAAATAACGACAGAAATAACCGAAGTCGGACGTCCACCAGTCATATCTAAGAAAATATTATTCGGTATAAATTCTAATATTCTTTGTGGTGTTGTTTGATCCTCTATTTCCGCGAAGCGTGATTCCAGTGATGCTGCGCGCTCCGTTTCGGCATCCCCTACTTTAATCTGTTCTGCATTTAAATCAAATACCAAAGCAGAGCCTATTCCGACCACTGCTGCAACCATCGTTGTCGTAATAAGAATTCCGATAATCCAAGCAGCCATTTTTCCAAGCTCTTGTGTTTTTTCGAGATTAATAATCGAACGGATAATCGAAACCATTACTAGCGGCACAACGATTACCATTAATAAACGAACATATCCGCTACCAACAATACTAAACCAACTTGATGTTATTGTTAAAACATTCGATCCTGCTCCGTAAATTGTTTGTAAAATAACTCCAAGCAAGATTCCAAGCCCCATACCTGTAAATACCCGTTTTGCAAACGAAACATGTTTCTTTTGCATATAAATTAATAAGCCGATAATTGCAAGCAAAACGACAATATTTATAATAATAAATAAAGCTTCCATCCTCTTTACCCTCCTGTTATTTTCAAAAGTGAACGCCCAGCCGTACCATTATCTGGCGGTCATCTTTGATGCACTTATGTAGATTAAACCATTATTCCTATGAATTTAATACGAATTAAACTATACCTCGGATTATAAATATATTCAAGTATTATTTTTTAATTCATTTTTCCTCACAGCAGAGAAAACAAATACAGGATTAGCTGTATTTGTTTCTTCAACTAATGGTCGGTTCTAATTCAAGCACAACGTTCCCTTGAATTGCTCGTGAAATCATACAGCTTTTTTCAGCCTTACTCACAAGCATCCCTAACTTGCGACGATCTGCATCGCTTGCATCTGCTTTTAATGATACGGTTGGTCGATGAATGATTTTCTTGTATGTAAAGACGCCATTAGTTACATCGACAATTCCTTCTGATTCAAGTGACATCTCGTCTAGTGGTAATTCCGCACGTTCAATCATCGCTGCCAATGTAATAATATAGCAAGTTGCCGCAGCACCTAATAACATCTCATCAGGATTTGTCCCAATTCCTGGTCCATCCATTTCTGGTGGAATGGAAATTTTGGTTTGTAGATTTCCTGCTTCAATATAACCATCACTATTACGTCCGCCTGGCCAATTTGCCTTTAAATGAAAATGATGTTCTGCCATTTTATCACCTCATTTGTTATTGTACTGGAATCTCTCGCTATACAGAAATAAAATAAACTATTTCACCAAGAATAACTCCGATAATCACAACCATCCATGCCGGTCTTTTCCAATAATGTAAAAGTGCAAATAAAAGGATGGCCAAAGCAAAATCTGCTCCACTTGCAATCGCACTAATAAACACGGGATCATAGAATGCTGCTAAGAGTATACCAACAACACTCGCATTAACAGCAGTTAACACACCTTGGAAGCTAGAGCGCTTTCTTAATTCATTAAAAAAAGGCAACACACCAATAATTAATAAAAAGGATGGCAAAAACATGGCAATTGTTGCGATAATTCCACCAACTGTCCCGTTTATCATCGTTCCTAAATAGCTTGCAAGGGTAAACATTGGCCCAGGAACAGCTTGAGCCATCGCGTATCCTGCAAGGAATTCCCCACTTGCCACTAAGCCATTTGGTACAACTTCTTGTTCGAGTAATGGCAGGACAACATGCCCACCACCGAATACAATCGTACCAATCCGGAAGAAAATATCAAAAATAGTAATATAACGAATGGTTATTAAGTTTGCAAGAATTGGCAAACCAATTAGTAAAATAACTAAAATGGATAAAGCGGATATTCCTTGCATTTTTGTGATATTCAAAGAAAAGGAACGTACATTAGTCTCTGCTTGCTTTGAAAACAGAAAATACCCGATAATTGCAGCACAAATAATAACTAGTATCTGTACGAGTGCAGACGGAAAAAGTAACATGATAAGTGCTGCACCAAGTGCTATAGCAATCCTCGGTTTATCTGGTGTTAGACTTTTTCCCATGCCTAGAATCGCGTGAGCAACAACCGCAACCGCGACGATTTTCAAGCTTGCAATCCATGTCACATCACCAAGCGAAAATGACTGAAATGCGAGCGCGAATAAAATAAGCACAATAACGGACGGTAGCGTGAAACCAAGCCAAGAAACGACTCCACCTAATACCCCGCGGCGAATCATGCCAATCGCGATACCTACCTGACTACTCGCTGGTCCCGGGAGAAATTGGCATAACGCGATAATATCCGCATACATTTTATCATCAAGCCACTTGCGTTTATCTACATATTCATCTTTAAAATAACCAAGATGTGCCGTCGGTCCGCCAAATGATGTTAATCCTAGTTTTAGTGAGGCACTTAGAACCTCTAATAATGAATGCTTTTTCATCGTTTCCTCCATTTATTCCAATTTAACTGAGATTTCATCCTCGAATGAATAACATTTCTACTATCACTAAATTACCATACCCGCGCATATAGCATCTTGAAATTTACATAAATTTTACAACTTAATGAAACATGAAAGCCATTAACTTCGTATTATTAGTATTAATAACATAAGGGTTAGAGAAATAAATCAAAAAGGAGGATTATTATATGCAGCAATCCATCATTTCCAATTACACACAACTTTACGAAGAACTAAAAAGCAGACTAAAATGGAAGGTTTCCGATAATCAAATTTTGATGTGTATTGCCTCTCTATATGTCATTGGCAATAAAAACCTAAATATGGAAAGATTGCTTCAGATTGCGGATACTATCAAAAGGAATGCAGGCTTTTTTTCCTCGATGCAATCTTATTCGAGATTTACAACAGCAGCAATGCTCGATGTGAACTTCGAAGATCCAGAAGCGCAGGTCCCAATGTTATTTGATTTATATGAACGGTGTAAAGCTGCTAAATTTCCCAGTGGCACCTACACGTATATTGCTGCATCGATCATACTGAAGAATCAAGAGAAGCAAGGGAACCCAGATTCGATTATTATGAAGGCAAAAGAGATTTACGATGGAATGAAAAAAGAGCATCTATTTTTAACGGATGCAAGTGATTATCCATTAGCAACACTACTTGCTTATGAAAATCGCGATGATATTATACAGCAAATCGAAAATTACTATGAAAAATTAAATAACCAAGGATTCCGAAAAGGCAATGATTTACAGTTCATGAGTCACATCTTGTCTTTAGACAATCATACAAACGACCAAGGTTTAGTGACCCGTTCTACTTATGTTGCAGATGAATTCCAACGAATAGGGATCAAACGCAAACCAGGCTATTATCCGGTAATTGCCATGCTAGCATTACTGCCGCAAGAAGAATTTGATATGGATGCTATTTTTACGATGTATGAAGCACTCAATCAGGAGAAGTATTTCAGATGGCAGAAAGATATGAATTTGATCATGGCAGTTAGCTTTTTTGTAAGTAAAAAGTTAGGACATGATGAATTAGCGGAAACCCGCATCATTACAACATTAGAAACAATCATACAGGCGCAACAGGCAGTGATGATTTCTACAATAACAGCATCAACTATCGCTGCATCAAGTAATAATAATACCAATTAAGACGAACCTAATCTTTAGCGTTCGTCTTTTAGTATCTCTTGTAAAATTCTCGCCTGATTATTTTCCACATCTTTAGCGGCAAATAGTAATGTTACAATTTTATGTTCAGCCACGATGTCTTTTAACTTCCCGAGTGCTTCAAGTTGCTCACCATTTTTCAATTGTTCTACATAGCGCTTTCGGAACACCGAAAAATTCAATTCACCCTGATGGAAGGCTTTTCTTAAGTCTGGTGTTGGTCCAATGTCTTTTAGCCAGTAGTCAAGCTTTGCATCTTTCTTTGCTATTCCCCTTGGCCATAATCGATCAACAAGGACGCGAACACCATCATCATCATTAACTTCTTCATAGATTCGCTTTATTTTTATTGGCATATTGGAATGCTCCTTTTATTAATTTTTGCTTACAATTACTTAGAGACATGGCTAGGGAGGATCTTTTCCATATGAGCTAAAAAATGCCCGCCCCTACAATGAGAGCGAGCATTTTTATTCATCTCTTATTTATTTTCTTCCTTTTTAGGGCCGGATGAGAACCAGCCGATTAGTGCGATTAATACTAATACACCATAGAAGATTAACTGCCATACTGTTGAGTGTGGGAATTCATGTGGAATCCAAGCGATTGCTGGATGTGCCATTACCATAACAGCAAGCTTAATACCAACCCACCCTACAATAACGAAGGCTGCAATTTCCAAGTTCGGACGTTTATGAAGTAGATCAACAAAGATATTCGCCGCGAATCGCATGATGATAATCCCGATCATTCCTCCGGCAAACACGACAGCAAATTGTGCAGCATCAAGGCTACCAATTGTACCCAAACCACTTGGAGTAAGCGCTAATGCCAATGCTACAGCAGCTAATATTGAATCTACCGCAAAGGCTAAATCGGCAAATTCCACCTTAGCAACCGTCCACCAAAATTCCTTTGGCGTTGCTTCCTTAATATCTTCTTCTTTAATTTCTAGTTCTTCTTCTGCATCCTCGCTCCTCGCTTTGAATCGATCGTACAGATTCTTAATCGACATGAATAATAGATACGCTGCTCCTAACGCCTGTACCTGCCACACATCGACAAGGAAGGAAATAACGAATAATGAGCCAAAACGTAAAACAAAGGCACCTGCAAGTCCGTAAAACAATGCTTTTTTCCTTTGCTTTTCTGGAAGATGTCTTACCATAATTGCTAATACTAAAGCGTTATCCGCTGCTAGTAGCCCTTCTAGACCGACTAGTACAACTAATACCCATAAATACTCTAAAATCAGTTCCGCTCCCATACTTTCTCTCCTTAGATAGTAGACTTGGCTAATATTAGCCACATACTTCACAACTTTAGTTGTACTTGTGCAAATGTTTCTTTATATTTGCATATAAAAATGGTCTTACCTGCAGTACAGGTAAGACCATAGAAAGGGACCTTTACCTGTACTGGTAAAGGTCTCGCTAACAACGTCCGTTGCCAATTAAGCCGGAGATATTATCTCGTAATGACGACATTAATTGTACAGCTACTCCCCTTTAGGAAATATTAAGTTACCTTTATTTAAACAGGATTAGCCGGCGATGTCAACTAGATACTTTACCAAAAATATATTTTTTAGTATTCCCAGTTTAAAAAAAATAAGCAATCACCTGCACATAAAGTGATTGCTAATTGTATTAAGTTAAACCTAGTTTTCCTCCGTCTTAGGCTTTGAAGAAAACCAACCGATTACCGCGATTAGTACCAATACACTGTAGAAAATAACTTGCCATATTGTCGAGTGGGGGAATGCTTCCGGGATCAAGCCAATTGCAGGATGCGCAACTACCATGACCGCTAGTTTCACTCCAACCCAACCAACAATTACAAAAGCGGCAATTTCCAAATTAGGACGCTTTTGAAGTAAACCAACAAATAAGTTGGCAGCAAAACGCATAATCACAACACCAATCATTCCACCAGCAAAGACAACGATAAATTGGGCCGTATCAAGGCTTCCAATCGTTCCAAGGGTTGTTGATGGCAGCGTAATTGCTAATGCAACAGCAGCTAAGATGGAATCGACTGCAAATGCTAAATCAGCAAATTCAACCTTTGTAACGGTCCACCAGAACTGCTTTCTTGAAACCTCTGGTATAACTTTTTGTCTGATAGCCGATTGCACCTCTTCATTCTCGATCTCTGGCTTGGATTTAAACCGTTCAATTAAATTCCGGATCGACATAAACAATAGATATAATGCGCCTAATGCTTGAACCTGCCATACATCAACGAGGAAGGAAATAATAAATAATGAGCCAAAACGTAAAACTAACGCCCCTGCCAGCCCATAAAATAATGCCTTTTTACGTTGACTCTCTGGGAGATGCTTAACCATAATTGCCAGAACAACCGCATTATCCGCTGCAAGCAATCCTTCAAGGCAAATTAAAACAACTAATACTCCTAAATATGCAATAATTAATTCTGATCCCATACTCTCTCTCCTTAACTATCTTTAAGTTTAGGTTAGGATCAAATGGAAAAACCCTCACCTTTCTTATCCCAAATTAACTGGCTGTAAGACCCCCACTTCAAGAATCCGAGAAAAACCAAGAATTGTAAGTGGGGAATCAACAGGAAGTCAAAATCCCGATTCTGTTCAACCAACATTAAGTGGGGGCGGATATTACCCCCCACTTAATGAAGTTTCACTTTATGGTAAAGGTCTTGCAAACAACGATCGTTGCCATTTAAGCCGGAGATAATCTCTCGTGATGACGACTTTATATGTACAGCTACTCCCCTTTAAGGAAATTATACTCCTATTATTTATACAAGTTAAGCAAATTATCCAGAAGTGGAACAGACTATAGTAACTTTTGCATGCTACAATTTATGTTGATTATTTCACAATGGAAAGGATTCATTTCTTTATTCTTTAAAATAAATAAGCAACCATCTCCCAGGAAGGAGTGGTTGCTTGCATATTTCTTACTTAGATGATTGATCGTTACCAAAGCCCATTTCATATGGTGTATCGCCATTTTCCTCAACAGCTAATTACCATCCATCACTTGAAAAACTGTCCTAGTCAATAATTCCGGCAAGGATTTCTTCCATTTTCTTTTGTAAATCTGCTAGTTTTTGTTTGCTATCCTCACTACTATTTCCCTTAACTCCAAAATAACATTTGATTTTCGGCTCTGTACCAGATGGACGTAAACATACCCAAGCATTTTGTTCGAGCATGAATTTCATCATATTTTCTCTAGGCAGACTGATTTCTTCCACCATATCTTCTTTAACTAATACCCGTTCGCCCGTTAAATAGTTTTCCACTTTTTCTACCTTAAATCCTGCAATTTCCTTAAATGGTTGTTCACGGATGGCTTCCATAATATTTGTTATTTGCTGCCCGCCTTCTTTTCCTTTTAGGGTTAACGATGATAAACCTTCCAAGTAATAACCATACTTTTCATATAGTTCATCTAATACATCGAATAATGTTTTCCCTTGCTGCTGCCAATAACTCGCCATTTCCGTTGCCATTACTGCCGCTTGAATGGCATCCTTTTCACGGACAAAGCTACTAATTAAATAACCATAGCTTTCCTCATAGCCAAAGACAAACGTTTCGCCTGTTGAAGCAAATTGCTGAATCTTATCGCCAATATATTTAAATCCTGTTAAGGTATCAATTGTTTCTACATTATAAGAGTTAGCAATTGCCCTCCCTAATTCAGTTGTAACGACAGTCTTTATCATTCTTGCATTCTGATAGACTACTGGATCATTTTTCTTCAAAATATAGTCTAAAAGCAGGGAGCCTAATTGATTGCCTGTTAATACTTGATATTCACCGTCTTTTTGCTTCACGGCGACACCTAATCTGTCTGCATCCGGATCGGTTCCAAGCAATATATCTGCGTTCACTTGTTTCCCTAATGCAATTGCCCGACTGAAGGCTTGATGTTCTTCAGGATTAGGTGACTCCACTGTAGAAAAGCCTGGGTCTGGAACTGCTTGTTCCTCCACAATATGTACATTGGGGAAATGCAGCTGCGCAAGCCCTCTCGTAACAAGATCACGTCCTGTTCCGTGTAAAGGTGTATAAACGATTTTCAACCCTTTTTCCTGATTCAATGTCATTTGATCCATTATGCTTATTTGCGCCAAGCGCTCTACATAAGCATTGTCAACTTCTTTTCCTACCCATGTAATTAATCGTCTTGCAACTAATTGTTCAAGCTCGAGATACGGCACAGAAAGTTCATCAGTCGTATCCTTAATAGAGGCTATGATCTTTTCTGCCTCTTCCGGAATAATCTGAGCCCCTGTCTCATTGTATACCTTAAAACCATTATATTCTGGTGGATTATGACTTGCTGTAATCATTACTCCTGCAACACTACCGAAATATCGTACCGAAAATGATAGAAGTGGTGTTGGTCTTAACGATTCAAATACATGTGTATGGATCCCGTAATATCCCAATACTTTTGCTGCTTCAACGGCAAACTCCTTTGACATATATCGTGAATCATATGCAATCACTACGCCACGGTCCTTTACGTTTACACGATTTACCAGCAAATAGTTTGCTAGCCCATTTACTGCTTTTCTTACTGTATAAATATTCATCCGGTTAATACCTGGTCCTAATACGCCACGCATTCCACCAGTTCCAAATGTTAATTCTTTATAAAAAGCATCCTCTAATGCTCGATTATTAGTCTTTAAATCATCTAATGTAGCTTTAAGTGATAAGTCGAGATTTTGAAACGTATTCCACTTTTGATAGACCTGCTGCCAACTATTCATCCAATTCTAATCCCCCATGATTTCTGTATGTTCAAATAGTAGCATATTACGATTGAATATTCTATTCTAGATGTTTGCCCAACTCGCTAATGGGTAAGAATAATAGTAAACTAGGAAACCATGCTTCCTATTAATCGGTTTTAAAGGTAAAATAGTAATATAGATTATTTTCGGAAAGTGGTGATGTGATGGTTAACAAACGATGGTTTAGAGTATTACTTTTCTTAATTATGTTCTTCCTATTAATTCTACTAATGAATTCTACTAAGTTCGTATTTGTACCATTTATCCAGTACTTAGGAGCTGTTGCATTTCCAATTGTAGGTGCAGGTATTCTTTATTACTTAACGAAGCCATTGATGCACTTTTTAGAAAAGCGAAAGGTAAATCGTATCGTCTCGATAATAATTATATTTATTACAATAATTATTGTTGCCGCCTTATTCTTGCTATTCATTTGGCCAATTGCTCGTGATCAATCAATCAATTTATTTGAAAGCATCCCAACGATGATCATTGCTGTAGAGAATTTCATTAATTATTGGCAAGAACATTATACGCTTATTCCGGATGCAGTGCTTGATCCAATCATGAGCTTTACCGATCAATTACCCACCCATATTGAAACGGTAGTAAATTACCTGTTCGGATTTATTGGCGGGTTCATCGGTCAAGTAATCAGTATTGCAGCAGGGTTAGTAATGATCCCGTTCTTCCTGTTCTTCATGTTAAAGGATGGAGAAAAATTAGTACCGTTTATTACACAAATTTTCAAAAGGAAAAAAGCAGATAATATCCGAAGTTTATTAGGTAAAGTGGATACGGTATTAGGTTCCTTTATTCAGGGACAGCTTATTGTTAGCTTCGTTGTCGGTGTCCTGCTATTAATCGGTTATCTCATTATAGGTCTCGATTATGCTGTAGCACTTGCCTTATTCGGGATGGTAACCAATGTCATCCCATATTTAGGACCTTTTCTCGCGGTTACACCAGCATTGATTGTTGGGGGGATTCAGGATCCATATAATCTCATCTGGGTATCGATTATTATGATTGTTGCACAACAATTTGAAAGTAATATCGTTTCACCAAACGTAATGGGACAAGCATTAAACTTACATCCTTTAACGATTATTACCGTCATTTTGGCTGCTGGAAGTATTGCCGGATTCATCGGAATTGTCTTCGCCGTACCAACATATGCAGTCGTCCGGACGATTATTGTCCATTTTTATGACACCTATGTAGATTCGAAGAAAAATAAAGAAGAAGCATTACTTTGAGCTATTCGCTAAGAAAATTATAATCTACTTTGGGAACGAAGGTTGTAAGAATTTCGTTATACCTTCTTAACTACCAAAAGGCAGGGAATAGTAGATTCCCTGCCTTTTTATGCATCAAAATGATAGACTATCGCCGTTCCAACCTGTTTATAACCAATTTTCTTATAAATACTGTTTGATGTCGGGTTGCCCCTATCTGTATATAAGCTGCAGAACTTGAGACCATCATCTAATATCTTCTGACTTAATGCAGCCACAGCGTTAGTTGCATAGCCATTTCTTTTAAATTCATCTGGTGTAAAAACAGCATTTATGGTCGCACCATGCTTCGTCTGTCTTGACTTGTTAGCCATGGACACTGCCTGATCCTCTACTTTCCAAAGGTAGATGGATTCATTGTCTAAATATGAACGTGCTAACAAGGATGCCTTTTGGTCCGTAATCGGAACTTTTGCCTCAATACCAAATTGTACGATCCAGTTTTTAATTAACGGATAGTCTTCATTACTTGCCTGCACTAATCGGCCATTATCGGCTAGCTTTACTTGCACCTGATCCAGCTGATAAATCAATTCATTCATTTCCAAGCTTGCACTTTTCCCACTCAAACTCTCATATTTACTGATAAAGCTTTCAACAAATGAATCCGGACCAATCACACCTGGCACATTTAAACCATTCTCATAGATAAAACTGGTAATTTCTTTAAAGACTGCCTTTTCTACATTTTCTACATCTGCTAATATCCAGTTATGTGGAGGTGTTTGCATGAATGCATAGATAATTTCTCCATTTTTTTCTACATGCCCTAGATAGAAATCTGTTTTGTCTTCTTTAAGATTGCCCAAGAGTCCTAATAATAAATTATTGCAGGATTCCTTTTTCAATAATAGTGATTCTACCTTCTCCTTATAGTCTGATACAGAGGTTGTAAATAAAACTTTCATGCTGCATCTTCCCCCTTTTTAATAAAATAGGAAAATATTAAGATCTTTCCTGTTTCAATTCACTTGACAAGAGAGGCCACGTCCAGCTCCAGCGCCCAGTGACTAGCGAGACTTCCCTCACCTCCGTACGTCACTAAACGGGCACTTCCACTTTAGTTCTAATAGTAACGAATTTTCTTGTTATGTAAAGGCTTTTTCACTAAACTAAAGGTAAAGGGGGTTTTATTGGTGGGGAAAAGAGAATTATTAGCAAAGCTCGATGAATTAAAATCCGATTATGTCCGAATCCAAAGCGATATGGATAAATTAGAATATGTACGTGGAAGAGTTTCCTCCGCTGAACAACAATTAATACGCTTAGAAGAGGAAATTGCAGAAGTAAACCGGCAATTAGACGAAATAGAGTGACGCTAATATTAGCGTCACTCCTTCTTTATTTTTGGTTATTTTCCTATCTGTTTAGTTCGGAAGATAATTAGCAGTTGATATAAAGTGCGGACTAGTTTAATGTGCTAAGGGCTCTCGGACCAATCGCTCCAGAAATACACTACGCGCATCTTAGGGGAGCTGGTGAGCCTCCTCACGCTTTCGCTCTTCGTAGTCTCACCTAGGCTCTTCTTCCCGCAGAAGTCTCCGTGTATTTCTTCCGCTGGGATTTTGAGATTATATTGTTTTTTTATCTTTCTCTAAATAAGATAAGATTGCGTTATCCTCTCTCAAGGCCTTTGATTGTAGCGAAGGACAGGAGACTCCCGCGGAAAGCGACTATACGCAGCGGAAGTCAACTTTGCGCCTAACTTAGTCCGCAGCTTTTACAAATAACAGCAAACGATACAAAACAAGCCTTATTAATAGTTACTTTTGACTTTCATCTTCACGAATGCTTTCGATTTTCGCTTGGATTTTTTCCTTTTCCTTCGTAGGCGGGGTTAAACTGATAATTTTATCCCCTGTTGATGGAACTGTACGCATCTCTTCGGAGTAAAATTTTAGCTGACCAGATGGTTTAATTAAATATAAGAAAACGGTCTCGTCATCCTTTTCAGCGACGTATTGTTCATGGCTAAATTGTTCTGTCAGTGTTGTTTGTCTAAATACATAGCCATCATCAAGCTTCTGCAGCAAATCCTGTAAATTAAATTTCTTATCAAATAGGATCCGTCCACCAACTTTGGAAACAACACCACTTGCATATCCATTTCCATATTCTGTATATGGGCTAATTTTAAAGACATTGGTCCTCCCATATTCTGGAACAAATGTTGTACAAACCAAAGAGTTATACGCAAGATCATCTGTAACTGCCAGTAAATAATCATATGGAATCGTGTCTAATATATGCTCTGTTTGTTCGGAAAGCATATCACCGTAATAGAAGGAAACACCTGCTTTACGTGTGATACTTAGATTTTCCCAATTGGAATCAACGATAATAACGGGAATATCTGCTTTCGTTAATGATCTAGATAGTTCTACGGTGAAACGATTACTACCAATTAATAATGCTCCAGGATGTCCCTCTGAAGAAAGTTTTAGCTTCTTCGCTAGCCAACCAATGGAAAAACCGTGGGCAACAACCGTAAAGATAACAAGTGCAAAGGTTAATGCTGTTAGAATTTCCGCATCCTGATACCCTTCATCAACTAAAATCGTCGCAAAATAACTGGAAACAGTTAAAGCGACAATTCCTCTAGGAGCAATCCAACCAATCAAAGTCTTCTCATTGAGAGATAATCCTGTCCCAATGGTCGATAAGAATATTGATAATGGGCGAACAGCAATCATCATTAACAGAACATAACCGATAATATTCGGGCTAAATATTTGTAATAA
Source organism: Oceanobacillus arenosus (assembly GCF_003369575.1). GTDB lineage: Bacteria > Bacillota > Bacilli > Bacillales > Amphibacillaceae > Oceanobacillus > Oceanobacillus arenosus. The sequence goes on from NZ_PIOC01000001.1 coordinate 262,075, forward strand.
TGTTTCCCGCTCGAGCGAGGCTGTCAACATAATAAAAATGCTGGAAGTCAGTAGAACGGTTATGTTTTCCTTAAAATGGCGCATATCCGAAATTGAGCTAATTCCTAGATTTGCAAGTGTAATCCCCATCGCTGTTACTGAAAGAAGTCCTGTTTCATGCATCACAATATCTGCTAAGGTAAAGCAGAAGATGACAACGACAACGACGACGGGCGATTTTAGAAACTCTGGCACATGTCCCTCTTCAAACACCCAACCTAGTCCTCTACCGAATGCCCAGCCTAATACTACCGCGAAGATCGAAGCAGCGATGAATAGGAGCAGCTGTGTTATGTCCTGCGTATCCGTTAAAAATTCAATTACTTTGAAGGCAAAGACAGCAAGTAACGCTCCAAATGGGTCAACGATTATCCCTTCCCATTTAAGGATCTTCGCTGGCCTAGGGTTTAGCTTTGCCTGACGTAGTAATGGCATGATAACAGTTGGACCTGTCACGATGAATAGTCCACCGATAACGAAAGACACGGCCCAGGACAATCCCGCAACATAATGAGCCGTTAATGAACCCAATATCCAAGCAATAAATGCACCAAGGGTTGAGATTCTAAATACAGGTTTCCCAATACCACGGAGCTCCTTAAAGTTTAAATTCAAACTACCTTCAAAAAGAATAATTGCAACAGCAACAGAAATTACTGGGCTATATAGCGCACCAAAGCTTTCTGCTGGATCGATTATTCCGAAGACCGGACCTACTAATAGTCCCGTTATGGACATAACAACAATCGCTGGCAAACGGTACCGCCATGCAATCCACTGCGATCCAATACCTAACACGCCGATTAACATAATAACAAATAATTCTATAGGGAGCATCCTCCACCTCCGACCACAATTTATATAAATAGTTTATAGATGAATGGAAGAATTGTAAATTAATTAGGTAATGAAAAAAATGTTGGCTCCGATTGAAAAAGTATCAATTGGAGCCAACACTCTAATCACTATTGGTTAATTAACAATTATAAGGTAAATATAGAAAACAACCATTAATACAAGACCAATAGGAAAACCATATTTTGCCCATTCTTTACTCGTAATCCCTAATTTATTTGCCGAAATAATATTTGGGATATTTCCTGGAATCAACATACCACCACTAACGATTAAACCTAATAATAGGAAGTGAACTGTCTCATGGCTCATTGCAGGGCTTATTTCCGCAGCAGCTAAGGTTGCATTATCAAGAATTGCTGAAATCATATTAATCCAGTATAAAAGTGATGGACTTAGATCAAGTAAGTACCGATTTACTAAAGGTTCGAAACCGGCACCTAATAATGTCAAGCCCATTACGAATAAGTAAATATAAATCGAGCGAATAATAATTTCTTTGTAGCTTTCTTCCTGGTTACCTCCTGTTACCTTCTCCGTATTTTGCTTTGGTCTCAAGAAGAAGAAGGCAAAGATTCCAATAATCAATACTGCGACAATTACTTCAATACCAATTAAATTAAATAGGAAGAAGAAATCCTCGTTTAATTTACTAGTAGTAATCGTAGATAGTGGCTCACCAAGTGGTGTTAGAACTGCACCTAAACCAATTGAAAAGCAAGCCAAAATAACTGCTTGGATTTGCGTCTTTCGATCAAGTTTTAAAATACTAATGATTGCTACTAAAACAATGGCAGCAACAATCGCTGTGATGACACTGGAAATAAGCCCTAAAACGATAATGATAATCGCAATAAACAAACGAATATTCATTGCCTGACTTATTTTTAAAATTCCTTTTTCAATTGGATTCTTTAGCCATTTAAATAGTAAACCAGCAATCAGAACCGCAAGTGTAATATTTATTGGATCCTTTAAAGCATGCGTAAACAGTTCCCAGTTTAGCACACCAGCTATAATTGCTGCTAATAGACCCATAATAAATAAAAATACTTCTAAGTTTTGCTCCACTGGTTTAACAAAGAACGGTAAGAACAATACAAGTAATAAAATAATAATCAAACCAACTGTCATAAATATACCTCCAACCATATGTATGTGATTTTTAAACTTGCGATTGAAACTGGGGAAATAATAATTAGTAAATTCTATCATTTAACTTTACTACTTTTTTTAGTAAAAGAAAAATGTAGTGCATGATATTCTCTCTTATCTTTTCATTAATCCTTGATACGAATGATTTTTCAAAGCTATCGATACTAATACAAGCTTATATTGCCCCCTTCTTATCAGAATAGTCACTACTTTACAATAAACAAAAAGGAGCCTGTTAACAAAGAATATAGCAATCCCTTGTTGACAGACTCCACCAAATCAATCCGTATGTTATTGTAGTATTACTATAACATAGCATCCATTAAAATTCTAACCTTTTTTCATTTTTCACTTCATTATCTTCACCAAAAGGGTGTCTAAAGTGGATGATTCTATTCAAACTAACCTTTCCAATAATAAATATGGTAGGATGAAATAAGATAAAGGAGGAACAGCTGTGGTATTAGTAAAAGAGGAGAAAATCTTACAAACTTATTTTGGTTATGAAACCTTTCGCCCTGGGCAAGTTGCTACAATTGAACATGTATTACAGTTGAAAAATACACTTGCTGTTATGCCAACTGGTGGTGGTAAATCTTTATGTTACCAGATTCCTGGCTTATCAATGGACGGAACTGCGATTATTATTTCCCCATTAATTTCATTGATGAAAGATCAAGTTGATGCACTAAACTCCTATGGTATTGCCGCCACATATATTAATAGCTCCCTTACAGTGGGTGAACAACAAACACGCTTACGAGATATCGCTTCCGGTCGCTATAAATTTGTTTATGTTGCCCCTGAGCGATTTGAAGCTGGTTCGTTTGTAAATTTGGTAAGAAAAATCCGGATTTCGCTTGTTGCTTTTGATGAAGCACATTGTATTTCTCAATGGGGACATGACTTCAGACCAAGTTATCGTTCCATTGTCCCTAATCTGAAGAAGCTAAATAATATCCCTGTATTTGTTGCCCTCACAGCGACAGCAACCGAAGAAGTAATTGCCGATATTAAGGAACTATTACATATCGAGCAGGTTGTTAATACAGGATTCGAACGTGATAATCTATCCTTTCATATCATAAAAGGGAAAGATAAGACGAGCTATATTAGGTCCTTTCTTCAAGAACATCCAAATGAGTCTGGCATCATTTACACTGCAACCCGTAAACAAGCAGACACATTATTTGACCAGCTAACTAGAAGAGGCATAAATGTCGCGAAATATCACGCAGGCATGTCCGAGAATGATCGGAAACAAGCACAGGCAGCATTTATTCATGATGAGAGCTCAATCATGATTGCGACCAATGCATTTGGAATGGGGATTGATAAATCCAATGTAAGGTTTGTCATTCACTATGCCATGCCAATGAATATTGAATCCTACTACCAAGAGGCTGGCAGAGGAGGTCGGGATGGAGAACATAGTGATTGTATTTTGCTTTTTTCACAGCAGGACGTGCAGTTGCAGAAATTCCTAATCGAGCAATCGTTAATGGATGATACCGCTAAGCAAAATGAATATCATAAATTACAGGAAATGATCAATTATTGTCATACACATAGTTGTTTATCATCCTTTATTTTAGAATACTTCGATGATAAGGTTACGAAGATAACTTGCGGTCATTGCAGTAACTGTGTAGAACGCCAGGAAAAAGAGGACATTACAGAGGAAGCACAAATGATCTTGTCCTGTGTGAAACGAATGGGCGAACGCTTTGGTGTCGGGATGACAGCAAAAGTGCTAAAAGGTTCTAGAGATAAGAAACTAAAAGAATTCCGACTAGACCAGCTCACTACCTATGGGATTATGTCTGCATATACCGAAAAAGAGCTGACAGAACGAATCCACTTCTTAATTGCTGAACGGCTGCTTGCAACCGAGGAAGGAAAGTTTCCAACGTTAAAATTGAACCAAAACTCTGTTGATGTGCTCAAAGGAAAACGTCCTGTTGAGATGTTTACCCTTACCATCCCAATAAGTGATGAAGCAGACTATCAGGAAGATTTATTTGCGCAGTTACGCACGCTAAGAAAACAAATAGCTGATGAGAAAGGCGTCCCACCATATGTATTATTCTCTGATGTCACCTTAAAGGAACTAAGTCGATACTTTCCTGTTACAAAGGAAGACATGCTAGAAATTAAAGGTGTCGGTGAGAAAAAGTACGAGCAGTACGGTGAAGAATTCCTTACTATCATTCAAAATTGGCGTAAGGAGAATCCGAATATAAAGCAAAAAATTCGAATTGCTGGAGATACCCCTGCCCCGAGACCAAAATCGAAAGAAGCTAATGATGATCGTCCAAGCCATATGATCACATACCAAATGTTCCAATCTGGTAAGCAAATCAAAGATATTGCTACCATTCGAGAAATGAAAAAACAAACCATAGAAAATCATATTTTCAAAGCATTCCAAGATGGTCATCCAATTGCATGGGGAATCTTCTTTAATGATGAAGAAGAAGCTGCAGTACTTGCAGCACGCGAGCAAATTGAAGAACCCCAGCTAAAGCCGCTAAGGGAAGCATTACCTGAAGGCTATGATTATACGAAGATAAAAGCTGTTTTGGTGAAGAATGGGTTGATGTAACCAATAAGGAATCCGCCTAGTGAAATCTACATACTGAGCTAGATGGGTTCTTTTTTTTGCTAATCTTTCCCCAAGCGATATCTTGGTGCTCGTGCTGATATCTCCATTTCTCATTCCTGCCTTTAACGATCGATTCACTTCCGTACTGTATACTATTTCAACATCCATAATAAGCGGGAGAGTATAGAGCCTCCCTCGCTTATTAAACCTGATCACATTTCACTAAGAATTTTATCTGCTTATCCTTTAATATCAAGCGCCCAAGTCCCATTACGAAAAACAGCTTCTGTCGTTCCATCCTGATTCACACCATCAATATCCAATTGATCTGAACCAATCATAAAGTCAACGTGGATTAAGCTGTCATTCACGCCATGTTTATCCAATTCTTCCCCGTTCATTGCTGCCCCACCTTTTAGATTGGTTGGGTATGCTTTTCCTAAAGCAATATGGCAAGAAGCATTCTCGTCAAATAATGTATTGTAGAAAATCAATCCCGATTGCGATACTGGAGATTCATCCGGCACGAGAGCAATTTCGCCAATTCTACGTGCACCTTCATCCGCATCCAATAGATGGCTCAGTACTTCTTCTCCTTGTTCCGCTTTAAAATCAACCACTTTTCCATCCTTAAACGTCAGGCTGAAATTATCAATAATGCTTCCACCGTAATTTAGTGGCTTCGTACTTGCAACCGTTCCATTAACATGATATTTATGTGGCATTGTAAATACTTCTTCTGTTGGCATATTTGGATTAAACATAACACCTGTTTCCGCTTGCGCTGATCCACCCTTCCAAATATGTCCCTCCGGAAGCTCAATTTCCAAATCTGTACCTGGTGATTTAAATACGAGCTTTTTGTAGTTTCGATCATTTAAGACTTCACGTGCAGTTTTCAATGTTGCATTATGTGCATCCCATGCTGCCATTGGATTATCTTGATCAACACGAACAATTTTTAGAATAGCGTCCCATAAGCTTGCTACAGCATCTTCACGAGATTTGTCCGGGAAAATTTTCTGTGCCCAATCTCCAGTAGGAATCGAAATAATCGACCATGGGATTCGATCATTCATCGTATAAGAGCGGAAATTCTTCATTTTTTCTGCGCTTGCTTTATTTGCCTTTGCAACAAGAGCTGGATCAATATTTTGTAATAAATCCGGGTTAGTAGAGCGAATGCTTAACACTGCAGCTCCTGCTTCTGCATATGTATCGTGTAACGCAACCTTCCAGTCAGGATAATCTGCAATTACCTCATCTGGCGCATTTTCGTATTTTAATAATGTTAATTCATCATCTGCCCAATTAATATGGACATCACTTGCACCTAATTCATATGCTTTACGGACAACAATTTTAGCGAAGTCTGATCCTTCAATCGTTGCATTAATCATCAATGCTTGTCCTTTTTGTAAATTAACGCCTGTACGTAATGCTAGTTCTGCGTATTTTTCCAATATTTGTTGTTCTACCATGTCTATACCTCCAAAATAAAAATTACATCGCTTTATTCTGTCACAGTTAGAGGGAAATTACCAAAGATTTATTCCATTTTTGTAGCGTAGAGAATAAAGTACGCTTATTTACGAATAGTAAACTTTGTGTTAAAATATTATTAAGTTACTTATTGTAATTAGTTATAAAGAGATATTCCATTATATAGACGGAAATGAATCTAAAGTGAGGTGAACATAATGGAGGAATTTAACTTATGTCCCCGTTTTGAAAAAGCGATGGGGCTGCTTAGTACACGCTGGGTTGGACTAATTTTGTTTGACTTGTTAAATGGTACAAAGCGTTTTTCAGAGATGGAAGCAGACTTACCTATCAGTGGTAGATTACTCTCCGATCGCTTAAAAATGCTTGAAAAGGAAGGGATCGTCGAACGAAATATCTATTCTGAATTTCCAGTTCGAATTGAGTACTCATTATCGGAGAAAGGGAGAGAATTAGAACCGGTAATCAAAGAAATTCAACTATGGGCGGATCAGCACGTTACTCCTGAAGAGGTTGCCAAGGATGAAGCATAACAACCTTAAGGACTGCTTTAAAATGCAGCCCTTTTTTATTGGGAAAATACAGATATACTTATCCAACTTCCCCTTCGACTTATTTTTCCTTCTTCCACAGAAAGTCTGCACCTAATTCATTTGCAAGCTCTTTTGATCTATTTTTCCGATCTCTTCGCTGCTGCGCTCGATCAGGGCCACTTTCATATAGCATTTTTTCTAGCTCTGTTTCAGGATAAACCGGTGGAACAGGAACTGGTTTGCCGTTCTCGTCGATTGCAACAAAAGTTAAAAACGCAGTATTACATACCCTTTTTTCCTCTGTTAGCAGATTTTCAGTTATTACCTTCGCGAAGACCTCCATCGATGTGCGATGTGTCCACGTCACGAATGCCTCAATCGTAATCGAATGTCCAACCTTTACTGGTGCGAGAAAATCGACCGAATCCGTTGACGCTGTTACGACGGGCTGTCTAGCATGCTTAATTGCTGCAATCGATGCAACATCATCAATATGTGCAAGCAGTCTTCCCCCAAATAAAGTTCCATGGATATTCGTGTCTGGCGGGAAAACCTGCGTCGTTTTTACTGCTAATGAATTTGCACATGATTTTGGTTCCAACATATAATTTCTCCTCATCTATTATTTCTTTTATATATGCTCATTTTGTAAGTTTTTTGTTATTAATATAACTGCGGACTAGTTTAGAATGATGATTTGCTCACAGGCTTACCGCTACAGAAATACACTACGAGCATCTTAGGAGAGCTGGTGAGCCAACTCGCGCTATCGCACTTCGTTGTCTCACCTAGGCTCTTCTTCCCGCAGAAGTCTCCGTGTATTTCTTTCGCTGGGGTTGGAAAAATCACATATAAAAGAGCGGCTTACCACTTACAAACGTGGTTAACTGAAGTAAAGCAATGTAACCTTTTAAGTGAATATCAACTTCTCTACTGAGCTGAATTTAAAATGTCCTCATAAAACCGGCGAAATTAATCGTGATATCGACTCTTTAAAACGGATACCAAGTGAACGTCTTTCATATAATTTCCGCGTCATTTGCGTTGATAATCTAATATCATCCTGAAAAGCAAGTGCTAAACTTTCTGCAGTATTTTCATCATAAATAAATGCATTCACTTCAAAATTTAAACGGAAGCTGCGAACATCAATATTCGCCGTACCTACCGATGCAATCTTACCATCTACGACGATGGTCTTCGCGTGAAGGAATCCATTTTGATAAATGTATACCTCTGCCCCTGCATTCAATAAATCACCACTATTTGACAAGGTCGCCCAGTATACAAATGGATGATCCGGTTTGTTTGGAATCATGATTTTAACATCAACACCGGATAACGCCGCAATTCTTAACGCATCCCGGAGACTTTCATCGGGAATAAAGTATGGCGTTTGAATGTAGATATACTTTTTCGCTGATAAAATCATTTTGATATAGCCATTCTTAATTTGTTCCCATTCCGTATCTGGGCCGCTTGAGACAATTTGCAGACCAACATTTCCAGCAGAAACCGCATCATAATAACGATCCTCATATAAAATATGATCCCTAGAAGCCTGGTTCCAGTCTAATACAAATCTTGCTTGCATATTCTGAACCGCCTGCCCAACAACACGTAAATGGGTATCACGCCAATACCCAAACCTTTTATATTTACCAAGATACTCATCACCGATATTAAACCCACCGATATAACCGATCCTTCCATCGATAATTGCTAACTTCCGATGGTTTCGGTAATTAATTTTGAAATTAATTTTTGCAATTTTTGATGGGAAGAAAGCTTCAACCTGTACTCCAGCACGTCTTAACCGTTTTACATAACTACGTTTCATTGACCTTGATCCCAAATCATCGTATAACACACGAACCTGGACACCTTCATTGACCTTTTTAATCAAGACATCCGCAATCCTCTGTCCAAGCTCATCATGTCGAATCGTATAGTATAACAGGTGAATATGGTCCTTCGCCTTTTGCAAATCCTGGATTAGTGCATCGAATTTTTCATTTCCATCTGTGTAAATAATAACTTGATTATCTTGTGTAAAAATAGCATCATCATTGCGAAGATGTAAATATACCAAATCAGAGAAATGATTGATTTCTTCATCTTTAAATTCAAAACGTTTCTCTTCCAGCGCTCGAAGCTGGGACTGTACCGTTGTTTTCACTTCAATTCTCGTCTTCTTATCCCAAGTAAAAATACGACTGCCACTTATCGGCTTACCAAAAATCAAATAGAGAATAAATCCTAAAATCGGGATAAACATGAGAACCATCAACCATGCCCATGTAGAAGTTGGATCCTTTCGTTCGAGAAATACAATAGAAATACCTAGTGCGATATTTAATATAATGATCGTTCCTAATAAATATGTTAGTATTCCCATCGTGAACCCCCTCTACCTATAAAGAACTATACCAAATGATACTACTAAAATATAGCACAGAACCTTCTTATAAGGTAAAATTTTTGTAGTTAATAAAGTATATCGACTTTCTTACTACATATGTGCAACTATGGCTGTCACCGAAAGGCTTGGTTAAACCTAAGTTTTCTAATTAATACTGCTTATCATCACCAAAGTAAAATAAATTACTACCAAAAGGTGCATTTTGTCTCAGTTGATACTGAATTTTTGCCTAATTTCTAAATTCGTTCTAAAATAAACTTACTATTAATGAGGAAGTGTCATACATATGAATACAGAACAGTTTAAGCTCGGAATCATTTATACGATTAGTGCATATATTCTTTGGGGGTTCTTGCCAATATACTGGAAGCTAGTTGATGATGTGCCTGCGGGGGAGATTTTAGCACATCGGATTATTTGGTCGTTTGTCTTCATGCTTATCCTCGTACTGGTGACCCGAAATTGGTCAAGCTTTATTCAAGCATGTAAACAAATGATCCATGATCGGAAGCAACTAGTTGGCATCACGCTTGCTTCCATTCTAATTAGCATCAATTGGCTAACATTTATTTGGGCGGTAAATAGTGAGCATGTCATCCAAGCGAGTCTCGGTTATTACATCAATCCGTTGATTAGCATTTTACTAGGTGTTATTGTCATGAAGGAAAAGCTGACAAGGAGACAGATATTATCCTTTGTCCTTGCAGCATTTGGTGTTCTGTATTTAACCTTTAGCTTCGGTGTCTTTCCATGGGTATCATTACTTCTAGCATTTTCATTTGCTTTTTATGGTCTACTTAAAAAGATGGTGAATATAAGTGCAATGTTCAGTTTAACAATTGAAACAATGATTGTGACCCCGATTGCTTTGATCTATTTACTCCTATTACCGGAACAAAGCTTCAGCTTTATGAACCCAACCATCGTAACGAATATGACCTTAATGGGTGGTGGCATCGTAACTGCTGTCCCACTATTACTGTTTGCAGTTGGGGCAAAACATATTCCACTCTCCATGATTGGCTTTTTGCAATATTTCAGTCCAACAATTATGTTAATTTTAGGTGTTTTTCTTTACAATGAAACCTTTACAAGTGCACATTTAGTCGCATTCCTATTTATATGGTCAGCATTAATTATTTACATGTTATCCGCGTACCGTCGACCAATTCGCAACCGGTAATTTGAATTATCGGATAAAACAATTGACATTATCAAGTAACACGTTTATACTAATTTATAATTTAGATAATTGAATCTCTTATCAAGAGCGGTGGAGGGAATAGGCCCTTTGAAGCCCGGCAACCTTTAAGTTAGACTTTCTAATTTATTACGGTGCCAAATCCTACAGGTCACCCGTGATCTGGTAGATAAGAGGAGGACCGGTTTGCGCATTCGCCCTCTTCTTAGGAAGGGGGTTTTTTATTTTCCCCCTTCTCCAGACGCTATATTTTTAAAATAAAAGGAGGAATTATGCATGTCTCAATTTCATTTGCAAAATCCAGAAACAATTTTACTTCATGGTGGTCAGGTTCCCGATCCGGCAACAGGTGCACGTGCGGTACCAATCTATCAAACTACTTCTTATGTATTCCGTGACACTGAACACGCTCAAAATCTTTTTGGCTTAACAGAATCTGGAAATATTTATTCACGGATTATGAATCCAACTGTTGATGCTTTTGAACAACGTGTCGCATTGCTGGAAGATGGTATTGGTGCGGTTGCAACATCATCCGGAATGGCAGCAATCACACTAGCAATTTTAAATATTGCTGGAGCTGGTGACGAAATAATTGCCGATAGTAATTTATATGGTGGAACGTATAATCTTTTTGCTACTACATTGCCACGTTACGGTATTACAGTAAAATTCGTTGATGGAACAGATCCTGAAAGCTTTCGAGCAGCAATAACAGATAAAACCAAGGCATTTTTTGGCGAGATCATCACGAATCCTAGTCTATACGTATTTGATGTAGAGACAATTGCTGAAATTGCACATGAAAATGGAATTCCATTGATTATTGATAACACGTTTGCACCTTATATTGCAAAACCAATTGCATGGGGTGCTGATATTGTTGTCCATTCCGCTACTAAGTGGATTGGCGGACATGGTACAACAATTGGTGGCGTTGTAGTTGATGGTGGACGCTTCAATTGGGATAGCGAACGATTCCCTGGCTTCACAGAGCCAGATGCGAGCTATAATGGGCTTCGTTATGTTGATGTTGGCGCAGCTGCATTTGCCACAAAATTACGTGTACAGCTTCTTCGAGATATTGGAGCAAGTCTAAGTCCGCAAAGCGCATTCTTATTACTACAAGGATTGGAGACATTAAATTTACGGATTGAAAGACATAGCAAAAATGCGTTAGAGGTTGCAAATTACTTGGATGCACATCCAGCAGTCGAGTGGGTTAATTTCCCTGGTTTAGAGAATCACCCATCACATAACCTTGCGAAGAAATACTTCACGAATGGATTCGGTTCAATCATTACATTCGGGATTAAAGGCGGCAGAGATGCAGGAAGGCAATTAATCGACAATGTTAAGCTATGGTCCCATGTAGCCAATGTCGGCGACGCAAAATCTTTAATTATTCACCCAGCATCGACTACCCATCAGCAATTGAGTGCAGAGGACTTAAAGAAAAGTGGCGTAACTGAGGAATTAATTCGTTTATCAATCGGTCTTGAGTCAACAAAGGATACATTAGCAGATTTGGATCAGGCAATTGCCCTTGCTGTTGGGGAAACTCCTACTTTGAAAGTAACAGAAGAAGATGCCATTAAATGGTTGCTCTCCTCCCCATTTGATCGTGATGAAGCAGGAATTCGCAAGAAAGTTATTGCTACGTTTGGGCAAATAAATAATGCGACCCAAAAATTAGCTGCATCTGGATATCAAATTATTCCTTTCGGAGAAAACACGAGTAATCAAACATTAGCAGACATTTCGGTTGAAGTTGACGCTGTATGGACTGCTGATGGCAACTTACCGAACTCGACTATCGAACAAATCATTAATAAACAAGGAAAAATCCTTTGGGTGGAACATCTTACGAATGCAGATAACACAATTGAGCATGCTAAGGCAGCCGGGATTACCGTAATTAGCAATAAGGAAATTTATGAAGAATCGGTAAAAACAAGAGGGCAATCCACGAATGTAACGATTGGTGTATGATTTAGATAGTTTCCTATCGGATAAAGTGAAACTTCATTCAGTGAGGTCTTACTGCCCGTTACATGCGGGATAAATGTTCTTTACTAAAGTCAGTTGCCTATCTTAGGAATTCAATCAAACGTTTGATTGAATTTGTCTAAGTCGATTAACTCCATATGGGTTATGCCTTTTATAAGATGTCCCCTTTCCTTGGGGGCATTTTATTTGTAGTTAAGAAGGTATAATAACTTTTTTATTTGACTGTGTTTAACTTACATTAATATTGATTACAATATTAATATATACATTATGGAAATCTACTTTATAATGAAGTCATCTAGCAAATTTTTTTCATAATATATACTAGTTATGTATAGGTGTGATTAGATGAAAAGAATGTTCCTATTTTTTATTATATTTGCTTTTACAATAGGTGTTAGTATGATTTATTTTCTAAATCGTACGGAACTAGAACAGCATAACGCTATTATTTCTCCACAAAAAGAACAACAAGTGGTCTATAAGAAACCCTTTGAAAAGGAAGTACCTGAAGAAGACAACAAAGAACATAAAGAAGTTGCCCTTCCAGATAAAATTATCGAGGCTTTTCAATGGACAATTGATGCTCTTCCGAATCATGAAACAAAGATTGTTGCTGTTGGCGATTCACTAACTGAAGGATTCGGTGACACGACTAAAAGTGGTGGGTATGTTGGTATTCTTGATCGTATCCTTAATGAGAATTATCAAATCGCGACGTTCAATAATTTTGGCAAACGCGGGATAAGTTCGGCACAACTGCTTAAGCAATTAAATAAAGAGGAAGTCTTTACCGCTATCAAAGATTCGAATATCGTTTTAATTACGATAGGCGCAAATGATATACTACACGTAGTAAGAGACAATATTGCAGATTTGCAGATTGAAGACTTTGCCCCAAAACAAATGGAATTTGGGGCGAATGTAATCCGCATTGTCGAACAGATTCAAGAATTAAACCCAAGTTCAAAAATATATCTAATCGGTTTTTATAACCCGTTTGAACAATACTTTTCCGACATTAAGGAACTGAATTTGATCATCGAATCATGGAATAATACGACAAGGCTTATTGCTGAACGATATAGCAATCTTACGTTTATCCCTACAGATGATATATTCCAGGACGAGGAGATTAATCTATTGGCAGAGGATAACTTTCATCCAAATTACATTGGCTATCACCGAATTGCAACTCGTGTCTTAGCGTATATTACAAAAGAGAAGGATGAAGAACATGTCCACTCGAAACCAGCGTTTGAAAGAGAAAAATAAATGGAAAACCCTGTTTTATGGCCTTCTCTCTCTAAATATTGCCCTTATCATAATATTTACTGTCCTTATTTTTTGGCCTGGATCTCGGGGAGATATTGCTTTAAATGAGGGGATTAGGGAAGAAGCAAGCTCCGAATTCTTCGTGCGAACAACAAAGGAAAACTTAAATGATTTAATTAATACTTATCTCACGCAGCTCCAGAAGGGTTCCGAACATCAATATCAGGTTTCTCTTGAAGATGATGTACAACTAATTGGCGAACTACCTGTTTTCTCAACCACTGTTCCGCTCGCCGCCCATCTTGAACCACTTGTACAGGAAAATGGCGATATTATATTAAAGCTACGCTCGATTTCTGTTGGATTACTGGAATTACCTAATAAAATCATCATGGAATTCATGAAAGAATATTTATCGATGCCTGAATGGGTTACAATAATCCCAAGTGACGAAGCAATCTATCTTGGTGTGACGGAAATGGAGATGAAAAGCAACTTCCATATTGCCGTGGAACGTATCGACATGGGAGCTAATAACTTAGTATTTAAAATTAATGTACCCTATCAATCATTTGGGATTGATTGATGAGCAAGCAAAGGCGTAAGCGCCCGTCCAGCAACGTACAAACTGGAGCACTCCACAATGAGATATAGGAAACATGCCCCTTCACTTTAGGGGTATGCCGACGTTGGCGAAGCCTGCTTTTAGTCGGCCTTCCTTAAGTACCGGAATCGATGTTGACTTATCGTAATGGAGAGTGTGAAGTATGCTAGTTGCTGGGCGCTGGAGCCGGACGTGGCTTGAACTCTAGTTACTTTATCACGAAGCGTTTCACTGTATTAGATAAGAAAAATGTAAATGATTGCTTAGGTGAAATCTGATCACCAATGACTAGCTTTCTTTCTTCAATTGCATGATTTGGACGATAATCCTCTAACCTTCCTTGATAAACTAATTGCATACCTTCGATCATACGAAGATCAGTTGGAGTGGTTAAACTTGCAGGCTTGCCAAATTGAAATTTCTCTAAATCCTTTAGAACCGTCGCGACGAATTGCGAACAGAAGAAAGCATTCTTACGTTTAATCTCGATTTGCAATAAAATACCGAAAAGACCAATGAAATTATATTTATAATCATGTTTTCTAGCTTCTATTTCTTCAATGTTACGGATTATCGATTGATATTCCGCTTCACTAAGCTGATAACGATAAATGGCACTCTGAGATTTCTTAAAGAATTCACTATGAATATCTTCTTTTACAAATCCACCAATAAATGGGTTGTTTGGATTTTTGCGACCAAAGCTGTATACATCCTTTAATGCGCGGTCATTGCTAATAGAAACATGGTTATAGGATGTTTTCGTACAATAATGGATTGTTCTAGATAACACGGTTCCTGTATCGGTGAACAGGAAATAGATTGTTCTTTCCTGCATCCAATTCACTCCTTCCCCAATCTATTGGATAGAAGTTCATTTTCTCACATCTTCACTCAAAAATATAGCATTATTTTCTACTAGACACTAAAAATTGTAAATTTTATAATAAATTTAGTTGAAAAATCACTTCCTATTATAATAGATTACAGTTTTACATTGACGAAGCCTTACAAATGACGTAAGCTAACGTTGATTACTATTTATTTTATTGGAGGATATAATTAGTTATGATAACTGTAAATAATGTTAGTTTACGATATGGTGACAAGAAGCTCTTTGAAGATGTTAATTTAAAATTCACTCCTGGGAACTGTTATGGTGTCATAGGTGCAAATGGGGCTGGAAAGTCCACTTTTCTAAAGGTATTATCCGGTGAGGTTGAACCACAGACTGGAAATGTTTCCATGTCTCCTGGTGAGCGACTAACGATGTTGAAACAGGATCACTTTGCCTTTGAAGATCATGAAGTATTGGATACCGTATTAATCGGCTTTGAGAAATTATATAAAGTAAAGCAAGAGAAAGATGCGATTTACATGAAAGCGGACTTCTCTGAGGAAGATGGTATGCGTGCAGCTGAGCTTGAAGGTGAATTCGCAGAAATGAACGGATGGGAAGCGGAATCAGATGCAGCGATTTTATTAAAAGGTCTTGGCATTGGCGAATCCCTTCATACGAAGAAAATGAGCGAATTGCCAGAAGACGAAAAAGTAAAGGTATTGCTAGCACAAAGCCTCTTCGGTAATCCGGATATTCTACTGCTTGATGAGCCGACAAACGGACTTGATCTACAAGCAATCCAGTGGTTAGAGGAATTCCTAATCAATTTCCAGAATACCGTTATTGTCGTCTCCCATGACCGTCACTTCTTAAATAAGGTTTGTACACATATTGCCGATGTTGATTTTGGTAAAATTCAAATCTATGTAGGTAACTATGATTTCTGGTATGAATCTAGTCAGCTTGCAACACAAATGGCACAAGATGCAAACAAGAAGAAGGAAGAAAAGATTAAAGAACTACAAGCCTTCGTAGCCCGCTTTAGTGCAAACGCATCGAAATCAAAACAAGCAACCTCTCGTAAGAAGATGTTAGATAATATTACACTTGATGATATTAGACCATCCTCACGTAAATATCCTTATATTGCTTTTACTCCTGAACGCGAAATCGGGAATGATTTATTACGTGTCGAAGGACTCACGAAAACAATCGGTGGTAAGAAAGTACTAGATAACATTAGCTTCATTATTAATAAAGACGACAAGGTAGCCTTTCTAGGTCAGGATGATATTGCAAAATCAACTTTATTCAAAATCCTAACTGGCGAACTTGAGCCTGATTCTGGTTCTTATAAATGGGGCGTTACAACTTCTCAATCGTATTTCCCGAAAGACAACAGTGAGTTCTTCGAAAATAATCAGCTCTCACTAGTTGACTGGTTGCGTCAGTATTCATCACCTGATGAGCAAACGGAAACCTTCTTACGTGGATTCTTAGGTAGAATGTTATTCTCTGGTGAAGAAGCACTGAAAAAGGCAAGTGTATTATCCGGTGGAGAGAAAGTTCGTTGCATGCTTTCGAAAATGATGCTTTCAAGTGCGAATGTATTAGTCCTTGATGAGCCAACAAACCATCTGGATCTTGAATCAATCACATCCTTGAACAATGGTCTGATTAAATTTAAGGGTTCGATTCTCTTTACGTCACATGACCATCAATTTGTAAATAGTATCGCGAATCGTCTAATTGAAATCACACCAAGCGGCATTATTGATAAAGAAATCAGTTATGATGAATACGTGCAAGACAAAGATATTCAAAAACAAATAAGCAAGATGTATGCTGTTTAATAGCGGAATATGCGCTCTTCCATTGGAGGGCGTATTTTTTTATATTTTAGGTTGGAGGCGGGGTTGAAAATACTTTACTGCTACATTCCTAGCTTCACACTAATTTTCTCTAGCATCTCCTTTGTCGTCTTTGCTAAATCATATTTCGACTTAAATCCCCATTCATTTACTGCTGCGGATGAATCAATGGCGTTTGGCCAGCTTTCGGCGATGTTTTGTCTAATCGGGTCGACTTCAAAATTTAGCGTAAACGTAGGGATATATTTCCGGATCATAGCAGCGAAGTCTTCGGGCCCAGCGGAGAATGCGGAAACATTGTACGCATTACGGTGCATAAGTTTCTCGGGATTTGCCTCCATTAGCGTAATAATTGCATTTAATGCATCGGGCATATACATCATATCCATCGCAGTACCTTCAGCAATATAGGATGTGTATGCTTGCTCTTTTACTGCGCCATAATAAATATCTACCGCATAATCGGTCGTTCCCCCACCGGGTGGTGCAGCATAGGAAATTAACCCAGGAAAACGTAGACCACGTGAATCGACACCATATCGTTTAAAATAATAATCACATAATAATTCTCCTGCGACCTTGCTCAAACCATACATCGTTGTTGGACGTTGCAACGTATCCTGCGGTGTATGATATTTCGGTGTAGACGGACCAAACGCGCCAATTGAACTTGGTGTAAAGAATTGCAAATCCAGCACTCTCGCAACCTGTAATGCATTAATCAAGCCCCCCATATTGACATTCCATGCGAGCCTTGGTGTTATTTCCGCCTTTGCAGATAACAAGGACGCTAAATGGATGATCGTATCCACTTGGTAATTCTTTGCAATGGAGAAAATCCCCGCTTCATCCATTACATCGACCAGTTCAAATGGACCTTTTGCCTTTGCAAGAGCAGCATCATTTGCACGGATATCTGTCGCAATAACATTTGCAGTCCCATACGTTTCACGGAGCTTCTCGACGAGCTCTGACCCGATTTGCCCGAGTGCACCAGTTACCAGTATCTTCTTCATTCCACTTACCCCTTTTTGTCTTACAGGATGATCTACTAAATGATCCCTAACGCTTTCCCGACCTTTTCATACACTGTAATTGCCTTATCTAACATTTCTTTTGTATGTGCGGCTGTTGGCATATTGCGAACACGTCCCGTTCCTCTTGGTACTGTTGGAAAAACAATTGCCTTTGCATATACTCCTTCTTCAAATAATCGTTTACTAAATTCCTGCGACTGTTTTTCGTCACCAATAATACATGGGGTGATTGGTGTTTCGCTATTGCCGATGTTGAACCCTAAATTTCCTAATTTTACTTTTAAATAATTGCCATTTTCCCATAGTAGCTCATTCAATTCAGTACTATTCATTAAGATTTCAAGCGCTTCTGTACTCGCAAGCGCGTCAGCGGGAGATATTGCGGTTGAAAACAAAAAGGGGCGTGAGCGTGCTTTTAACCAGTTGATTAGATTTTCCTTCCCAGCAACATAACCACCGACAACACCGATTGCTTTTGAAAGGGTGCCCATTTGGAAATCAATCCGCTTCTCTAGTCCGAATTGTTTCACTGTACCAGCACCCTTCCCCGTCACACCCGAACCATGTGCATCATCAACATAAGTAATCAAATCAAATTCCTCTGCAATGTCAGCGATTTCCGGAAGCTTGGCAATATCTCCATCCATGGAAAATACGCCATCCGTAATAACCATTATTTTATTATATGCACCTGATTCAATAGCCGCTTTCGCTTTCTGACGAAGGTCCTTTATGTCCGAATGTTCATATCGAATAATTGTTGCCCTTGAGAGACGGCATCCATCAATAATTGAGGCGTGATTCAGTGAATCAGAGAGAATTGCATCATGGTTATCCATTACCGCAGAAATCGCCGCCATATTGCAATTAAAGCCTGATTGATAGGAAATCGCCGCTTCCGTTCCCTTAAATTGTGCCAGCTTTTGCTCAAGTTGGATATGTAAATCAAGCGTTCCATTTATTGTACGAACAGCCCCTGCTCCGACCCCATGGGAATCGATGGCTTGCTTTGCTGCCGTTTTCAAGCGTTCATCTGTAGCTAGACCTAAATAATTATTCGATGAAAGATTAACTTTCTCTTGCCCATCAATCATAATAACTGGTCCATTGGCACCCTGTACGACATCAATTTCATTATATAGCCCATGTTTATGCAAATCAGCAATGCGATCGTCTAAAAACCGATTCAATGTCTTACTATTCATTTATCATTTTCCTCCCAATATTTGAAAGTGTTTGAAATAAGTGAAATGAATATTGAAAGATTCCTATTCTCTTACTATGTTTCAATTCTAACGGTTATTCCCCTTTTTGAAAGAATTCCCAATGGTTTATTGGAGCGCTTTTTATTATAATGGGGATAGAAACAACTTTTGGAGGCATTGTTTGATGAAAAAAGTATTAGTCACCCTGTTTGCACTCATTATTATCGGTATTGCCTTCTTTGGATTTAGACAACTAACCGATAATCCAGATGAAGTAATCCAAGACAATAACCATTCTAAGAAAATCAATGTATCGCTTAATATAAGATAGATATATAGGTTTAGAAAGCAGAAAAAAAGGAAAGCATGTTATATCAATGCTTTCCTTTTTGCTGGCTTTACGATTCATTTCATTAGTTAACGATGGTTACATTAATGGTACGTACGCCCCAATTCGTTGCTTCACCTGTTGTTGGGACATGTACGTCGATTTTATTGCCTTTAATTGCGCCACCAATATCAGCAGCTGTTGCATATCCGTAGCCTTCCACGAAAACTTCTGAACCTAGTGGGATAACGCTAGGATCAACTGCGATTACCTTGGCATTTGGATTCTTATTAAGATCAACACCTGTATAGGTTATACCAGAACATCCTGCACATTTTGCTGTATATGCTGTTGCTTTTACTGAAATAGTTTTACCCTGTGGTGCTTGTGTTTGTGCTAATGCAGTGTTCTGTGTATTAGCTTCACTAGCTGTTGCATCTGAAGTTGCTGGCTTACTAGACTCTGTCGCTACCGCTATGTCATCTTGCTTTACATTACCACCTTTAATTGATAACTCTTGACCAATAACGATTAAATCTGTTCTTAAGTCATTCCATCCTCTTAAATCTTTTAATGTTACATTATGCGCCTTCGCAATACTTGATAAAGTATCTCCCGGTAGTACTAAATATTTATCTTGAATATAGATTAATTGTTTAGGGTGAATTACTGAGTCTTTAAGTTCATTTATATCTATTAAATCGTCTACAGTCGTATTATGTTCATTTGCAATATCCCAAAGGCTATCACCTTGTTGTACTTCGTATTCTTCCGCGGAAGCACTTGTTACGGTTGCGCCAGCAATGATAATCCCAGTAGCAATTGCCGCTACAAATTTCTTCATTTGGGTTCCTCCTTAAATTTCTGACAAACCCAATAGTAACATAGGAGACTATCGAATACAGTTACAGGCGGTTTAAGAGTCGATTACAAGAATGACTAAATTGGGCAAGAATATTACAAATGTAACATTATTGATATAAAAGTCTCGTTTTCTAGATGATATATTACAAAAGTCACAAAAAACTAGACTCTGTAATAGAAAAGTCCTACAAAATATCTATTAAACATGGATTCTTTCTACTTTTTGATTTTCTCTTGCTTTATGTTCCGCATTATAATTTTCATCATATACATGGCATGCGACCCAATGCTCTTCCTTGTATTCTTGCCATGTTGGTTCTACCTTTGCGCAGACATCCATCGCTAGTGGGCATCTCGTCCGGAAACTGCAGCCACTCGGTGGATTAACCGGACTTGGAACATCGCCTTCTAGAATAATTCGCTCCCTTGATCGCTCAATTCTTGGATTTGCAATCGGAATAGCACTAATTAATGCTTGCGTATAAGGATGCAATGGTTCATGATACAATTCATCGCTCTTTGCAATTTCCGCCATCTTCCCTAAGTACATCACCCCGACACGATCACTAATATGCTTTACCATCGATAGATCATGGGCAATGAACAGATAGGTCAAACCATGCTCCCTTTGTAACCTTTTCAGTAAATTTACAACTTGAGCCTGTATCGATACATCAAGCGCTGAAATCGGCTCATCGGCGACAATGAATTCTGGACTGACCGCTAATGCTCGAGCAATACCAATCCGCTGCCGTTGCCCGCCACTGAATTCGTGTGGATAACGATTCCCATGATCCTTATTCAAGCCTACAATTTCTAATAATTGATTAATACGAGCGGTCCGTTCTTTAGGCGATTGAATCAGCGCATGAATATCGATCCCTTCTGCTATAATATCCTTGATCGTCATCCTTGGGTTCAGTGATGCATATGGATCTTGAAAAATCATTTGCATAGATCGATTAAATTCCTTTAACATCTTTTTCGATTTTGCTTGATGCACATCCTCTCCACCGAATTCGATCTTGCCTTCCGTTGCACTGTATAATCGCATGATTGCTCGTCCTGCAGTTGACTTCCCGCAACCCGATTCCCCAACAAGCCCAAACGTTTCCCCTTTATAAATATCAAATGTAATCCCGTCAACAGCCTTTAGTACATTCTTTCGGTCTAGTTTAAAATGCTTTTTCAAATCCTTTATTTCCAGCAGTTTTTCTCGCTCATTAGACATAAATATCGTTTCCTCCTACGATTGCAGATTCAGGGATATCTACTTTAGGCGCGCGCTCATCTAATAACCAACAAGCCGCTTCATGGGTTGAGGAAACAGATGTATCAGAAGGCATATGTTCTCCACATACGTTCATTGCATATGGGCAACGCGTTACAAATGGACAACCCGTTGGCGGGTCGGCTAAATCCGGCGGAGATCCCGGAATAACCTGGAGCTCTTCCTGTTCCTTATCAAGCTTCGGCATGGATCCTAGTAACCCCCATGTATATGGATGCTTCGGTTCGAAAAATATCTCATCAACCATGCCCGTTTCTACAATTTTTCCGCCATACATAACAGCAACTCGAGTGGCCGTATTCGCTACGACACCTAAGTCATGTGTAATTAATATTATCGCTGTCCCCATTTCCTCTTGTATTTGCCGCATCAATTCAAGAATTTGTGCTTGAATGGTAACATCAAGTGCAGTCGTCGGCTCATCAGCAATCAGGATTTTAGGATTACAGGAGAGGGCGATGGCAATCATTGCCCGTTGCCGCATTCCACCCGAATATTGATGTGGATATTGTTTAATCCGCACTTCTGGTGTTGGAATACCAACTAACTTTAATAATTGAATCCCCCGCAGATGGGCTTCTTTCTTCGACATATTTTGATGTTTCATCAGTCCCTCTGCAATTTGCTTGCCAATGGTCATCGTCGGGTTTAAGGATGTCATTGGATCTTGAAAAATCATACTTATTTCTTTTCCACGAATACTTTCCATTTGTTTTTCTGATTTTTGTAGTAAATCCTCACCATTAAAACGAATTTCTCCACCGATAAATTTGCCTGGTGGCGTTGGCACAAGTCTTATAATCGACTGTGCTGTCACACTTTTGCCGGAACCAGATTCTCCAACAATTGCAAGTGTTTCCCCTTTCATTAATTGAAAACTAACATTCCGTACCGCCTTAACTTCCGAGCCATATGTATCAAACGATACGGAAAGATCCTTCACTTCTAAGATTTCACTCATCATATGTCCTCCCTTTATTAGCGTTCATTCGGATCCAATGCGTCCCTCATACCATCACCAATAACATTAAATGCTAGCATCGTTAAGCAAATGAATACCGCCGGAAAGAATAACTGATTCGGGTAATATTGCAGTGCTGGCAGGGCATCTGACGACATCGTTCCCCAACTTGCTAATGGGGCTTGTACACCAATACCAAGAAAACTTAAGAATGATTCCGTGAAAATCGCACTTGGAATGGTTAATGTTAATGTAACTAAAATTGGACCTAGAGAATTTGGTATGAGATGCTTCCTTAATATTCTAGTATTACTTGCCCCTAACGATCTTGATGCCATAATAAACTCCTCTGACCGAAGCTGCATCACCTGTCCACGGACAATTCTAGCCATATTTATCCAGCCTGTTATCGTCATTGCAATGATTAATGTCCAAAGATTTTGCGGTAACACGACTAATAATAAAATAACGACCAATAGATATGGTACACCGTATAAAACATCCGCAATCCGCATTAGAATTTCATCGACTTTGCCACCGAAGAAGCCTGCGACAGCACCCCAAATAACACCAATTATTAAATCAATCAGGGCGGCCATTAAACCAATAAATAAGGAAATTTGCGCACCATACCATGTTCTGGCAAATACGTCTCTCCCTAAATTATCCGTCCCAAACCAATGCGTACCAGATGGTGGCTGGTTGGCTTCTAATAATTGATTTTCATAGTAGTTGTGCCCAGAAATTGGACCACCCATAATGGCCAATACCGCTAATAATAGAATGATAATAATACCGAATAATGCTAGTTTATTCTTTCTAAATCTGCGCCAAGCATCCTTCCAGTATGATGTGCTCTCCCCTACGATTTTCTCTGCTTCCGATTGTTTTAAATGTAATGGTTCGAAGTCAATTTCCTTTAATTGTCGATGCTCCATTATTTATTCCCCTCTTTCGATGTTACGTTAATCCGTGGATCAATTAAGCCATAAATAAGATCGACGATTAAAATTGAAACCAACAGAAGAACACTGAAAAAGACGGTAGTACCCATAATAACCGTATAATCACGATTAGTTACACTTACAACGAATTCGCTACCTAAACCAGGAATACCAAAGATCTTCTCAATGATAAAGCTCCCCGTAAGTATCGAGACAACTAGCGGGCCTAAGTAGGAGACAACTGGTAATATCGCATTGCGCAATGCATGTTTATAAGTAACAACTCGTTCGCTAAGTCCCTTCGACTTTGCTGTTTTAATATAATCTCTATTTAAAACATCCAGCATACTCGATCGCATTAATCTTGCGATAAAGGCAAGTGGCGTCGTCGCTAGGGCAGCTGCCGGTAATATGGTATGTGCAAATGATTCGAATCTAGCAATCGGTAAAACCTGAAGATAAATTGCGAAGATATATTGTAAGATTGCTGCCATAATGAAGCTTGGGACAGAAATTCCTAAGACAGCAATGACCATTGCTAGATAATCTCCAAATTTATTATGCTTTACTGCCGCAATAACCCCTAGTAATACTCCTATCGATATGGCAATAAAGATAGCCTCTAGACCAAGTATCAGTGAATAAGGGAAGCTCCTACCAATGATTTCCGTCACTTCTTGTCCAACATATTTAAAAGATGGACCAAAATCGAATGTGAAGGCATTAATGAGATAGGAAAAATATTGTTCATGAATTGGATCATTGAACCCGTATGCCTCATTCATCTGTGCTTCGATTGCAGGCGTTGATGCCCGTTCAGATGCAAATGGACCACCAGGAGCGGCCTTCATTAAAATAAACGTAACCGTAATAATTAAAAATAAAGAAAGAATGATGTAACCGATCCGTTTGAGTAAGTATTTGATCAAGAACATTCACCTCCAGCATTTACTGATTACACTTACAATAAGCGGTAATTATTTAAGGGAATCAACATAAGGCATACAGATTCCTCTATACACCTTATGTTGAAAAGCATTTTATCAATTACAGCATAGATCTATTACTCTGCTAGATACACCCACTTGAACTGTAATTCACCAAGTGGCGATACTTCTAAATCTTTCACGTAATCTTTGCTAAGCCATGCATTGGAATAGAAGTAAATTGGAGCAATTGGCATATCTTCCATAAATATTGCCTCCGCTTGTCTTAAGATCCCCTTACGTGCATCTGGATCTGTTTCCGTTCTTGATTGCTCAATCAGTTTGGAATACTCTTCGCTTTCCCAGTTCGTATAGTTGTTTCCACCGACAGATTGGAAAAGCTCGATAAAGTTAATCGCATCATTAAAGTCAGCAATCCAACCCATGCGACCAACTTGGAAATTCCCTGATCCCATACTATCAAGGTAGACATTCCATTCTTCATTACTGAGTGTTACCTCAACACCTAGATTCTGTCTCCACATATCTTGTACAGCCTGAGCAATTGCTGCATGTGCTTCAGCGGTATTATAGGAGAGACTAATTGCCGGTAATTTTTCTAACCCTAGTTCCTCTAGACCAGTCGCTAAATACTCTTTCGCCGTTTCCAAATCATTATCCTTAAAGTAACCTTCCGCATTTTCCTCCCAAATCGAAGTAGGGACAAGTGCCATTGCAGGGATTTCCTCACGTTGCGTAATACTTTGGATGATACCTTCGCGATTTATCGCTAGGGCAAATGCCTTCCTAATGTTAACATTATTAAACGGTTCTTTTTCCGTATTGAATGCATAATAGTACACACCGGCCTTTGGAGAGATATTTAATGATCCATCGGCTTTTAATGATGGAATTGCTGATAATGGCAATGAGTCTGTTGGATCTCCTGCCCAGTCTAATTCCCCATTATTAAACATCTCTAAAGAGGTATTTTCGTCATCTATCATATACATATTAATCGTCTCTAATTTTACTGTATCCGCATCCCAATAATCAGCATTCTTCTTAAGTACAATTTGATCCTTATGTTTCCATGATTCAATTAAAAACGGTCCATTCGTAACATACGTATCCGTAACATTAAGTGCCCAGTCATCTGCACCTTCAACTACTTTTTGGTTGACTGGATAGTAAGTATAAAAAGCAGTTAAGTCTAAAAAGTATGGCGTTGGTTGTGCTAGTACTACTTCTAACGTCTTTTCATCAATTGCCTTCACGCCAACCTCATCAATTGAACCACCCTCTTCTTTCGCAGCCTGTGCTCCCTTAATAACATACATCTGGTAAGCATAGTCTGTATCCGCATTATCCGGATTCAATACCCATTTCCACGCATATTCAAAATCCCCTGCAGTTACTGGATCACCATTCGACCACACGGCATCCTCGCGAAGATGGAATGTATACGTTAACAAATCATCGGATACATCATAGGTTTCAGCCATTGCTTCCTCCGCTTCACCATCTTGATTAATTCGCATTAAACCTTCGAAAATTTAATTAAGTACAGCACCAGAAGTTGTATCTGTAGCAAGACCTGGATGTAATGAAGGCGGCTCTGTTCTAATATTTATGTCAAATGTTTGATCGGCAGCAAGACCATCTCCACCCGCCGAAGCTTCTGGATCTTCCTCAGTATCTCCTGGATCTTCTGATTCTGTGGGTTCTTCCGTATTACCATCCTTACTTCCGCTATCATCACTATCTGCTGAATCATCTCCACTACAAGCAGCTAACAGGACTCCCATTGCAAGTAATAACGCTAAAAGCAATGACCAACTCTTCCACTTCATTCTTTTGACCCCTCTCTTAATATATCTATTTTATTTGACAGATAATTCAAAATTACCTGTGATAGCTATTATACTATTATCTTGAGATTTATCAACCATTTTTTATAAGAGTCATAAAATAAAGTATTATATGTATTTACTGTATATTGCTAATATTAAATAAATATTAGTTTCCCTGAATAATAGATTGATGCATTTTCCAAAAGTTATTTCCCTGTAGCAGCAAACTAAAGTATCACCATGGTTTAATGTGACATCATTCGTTGTAATTATACAGTGAGAAGGTTTTTAATACTATCTGTCCAGTGATGGATGATAATTTAAAATCGATGTAAAGTGCGGACTACTCTAATGTGCTGAGGGCTCTCAGGCCAGTCGCTCCAGAAATACACTACGCTTTCCACGGGGAGCTGGTGAGCCAACTCGCGCTATTGCGCTTCGTTGTCTCACCTAGGCTCTTCTTCCCGTAGGAGTCTCCGTGTATTTCTTCCGCTGGGATTGTGCAGTAGTTATTTATATCATTTTCATAAAAATAGGAGTCAGCATTTCCTCTCTAAAGGCCGTTGATTGTAGCGGAGGAGAGGAGACTCCTGCGGGAAAAGCGAAGATGTTGAGTCCATAGCGTTTTTTTGCTAGGGGCTCAGCTCAAGCCCTCCGGATGCGCGACTGACCGTAGCGAAAATCAACTTTGCGCCTAACTTAGTCCGCACTTTATCTAAAATATGATATAAACCCAGAGTTACGAGGTATATTTGTAAGTATCTGGCACTTAAAATATTTCCTAGTTCAGAAAGGATATAGCCGTATTTTTAAATCATAATAAAAAGGACTCCATCACTAGAGTCCCTTTATCAATCTACTATTTTATTTGAATAATCCACCAAAGAAGTTACTTATCGCCTGGAACATTTCACTGAAGAAGTTTGCTACCTTTTCCCAGAAACCAGCGTCTAATCCTAATTCATTCGCTTTATCTGATATAGAAGATGCAATATCTTGTAGCTGCGTTTTTACTGCGCCAAAGTCGATATCGATATTCCGCATTTTATCAAATAAATCAATCAACATTTGGCGATCCGCTTCATTTAGTGTGATTTCGAGATTTTGCAGCTGTTCGCTGACAATCTGTTCCACATCTTCCCTTGTTGCCGGATTTTGGTCGGCAATCATTTGCTTTATTTCTGACAATAATTGGCTAACCTTTTCTTGTGACATTCCTTCGCTATCAGCTAGGTTAGTCGCTACGCCTAGCTCCTCGTTGGCAATCTCCATACGTTCTTTATCGAGTTCGAAACCTTCCGCATCATATGCCTTGTAAATTCCTGTTAATGCAGAATGTCCCGATACCTTAACAGGGGATACAACATCAACTGTTGCATCAGACACGCCGGCAGTAAGCAAAGCATTGGCGTACATATCACTCGACACTTCGGTAATATTTTCCGGTGTAACGATATTGATTGTTAGCCCATTTCCTTCTTCCTGACGCACAATTTTCGCTGATGAAAATAGTCTCGCATTTGCATCACCTTTAATATAGTTGGCTACATCCTGTCCAGTAACATCGTATTCCACAACTGCCGCTGAGTCGGTAACTTCTAATTTCTCACGCACTTCATTTCGTTGATCCTCTGACAATGTACCACCATATACGACAATTGGCGGGCCTAATTTTTCATTAATGGAATCCGTATCTGTTGGCCCTGATGCTGCAAATACAGGTGCCGCTAATCCTGAAACAATACTAACCATAATTAAAAGCGAAATAATCTTCTTCAAATGTAACTTCATCATATTTTAATCTCCTTATACATCGACATTCTTAATTAGTGAAGAAAACAGTAGGATTTTCTTTTTGTGATTCCAACAATTAAATAAACTGTGACTTGTGGTTACTGTCTGTACTGCACTCATGCTTTTGACATGTTCCCTTATCCTTCACTATTAAACTATCCATTGCTTCCAATCTATTATAACCTGTTCCAAACTTTATGGATATTATTTTCTCCATTTCGCTTCCTTCATCAGTTGAAAATCGCCATTCTGTATTTCTAGAGCATTTCATTTCCAATATTATTTCGAATACAGTATATTTAGAGTATCGAAGTATTTCTATGGAAGGAAGGTCAATCCAATCATTGATTCAACACAAACTATTAAACGTAATTTAGCAATCATGTGGTTTGCTAACTTTTTTGTTTCTGGAAGTATGACAATGGTTATCCCGTTTATCTCCTTATATATTAGCTCCTTTGGTAATTTCTCCGCTTCCTATGTTCAAACATGGTCGGGATTAACCTTTGCAGTGACATTCGTTACCGCCTTTATCTTTGCACCAATCTGGGGGCGGATTGGCGATAAATTCGGCCGGAAGAATATATTAATTATTTCAGCTGCAGGTATTGGCATTTCCGTGTTCTTAATGGGATTTGCTACTTCTGTTTGGCAGCTCTTTTTACTGCGTCTTATCATGGGAATTGTTACAGGGTTCATCCCAATGTCACAAGCATTTATATCAACTCAAACACCGAAAGAGGTTGCTGGAAAGGTACTTGGAACATTGCAAACTGGTAGTGTTACAGGTTCATTAATTGGACCAATGCTTGGTGGAATACTAGCAGATACATTCGGATATTCGAATACATTCAAATGGGTATCGGTAACTATTTTCTTATCTGCATTGCTTGTTTTCTTTGGCGTTAAGGAAATTCAAGTGAAACTTTCTACGGATAGTAGAGACTATCAAACCTATTCTAGTAAACAAGTGATTATGCATATTTTACAAAAGCCTACATTGCTAGTGGTCTTGCTTTTATCCGCACTCGTACAAATTGCAAACTTCAGTATTCAGCCTATCCTATCATTATTTGTCGAGGAAATTCATGGTTCAGTTAATATTGCCTTTTTCGCTGGTATCGCCTTTTCTGCGGCAGGTCTTGGAAATCTGTTTATGGCAAGAAACTGGGGTAAGCTTGGGGATAAGGTTGGGCATACCAAAATATTGACCATCCTTTTAATCTTATCGGGAATCGTTTATCTCCCAGGTGCATTTGTTACAAGTATCTGGCAGCTCGTAATCCTACGTTTCCTTTTAGGAGTAACAATGGGAGGAATTATCCCTGCACGTATCGCCTATATTAGACAGGCTGCACCTCTATCCATGCAAGGCGAAGTACTCGGGTATAATACGAGCTTGCGATTTTTGGGAAATATTATTGGACCGGCTGTGGGTGGTATTATTGCCGCTGCATTCGGCTTCTCAGCAGTATTCTTTGTTACAAGTATTTTACTGATACTTTGTGGGGTTCTTATGCTCTTCACTTGGTATAAATTTGAACATACATTGAAGAAATCGCAAGCATTCTCCAGCCGTCATGTACATCAAGAATAATAGCAAAAGGAAGCACAAGGCAAATAATGCGTTGTGCTTCCTTTTTTCATTTTTATTCTACAATATTCCCCAGGAAATATCAGTTTATTACAAGCTTGCTTGAAGGATGGCAAGAGAATCCTGTTTGTTAAGTTTTTTAAACCCACCATATTCCGCTCTCATCGTTACTGTTTTTTCTGCCATGGATTCTACCGAGCTATCATCAATGCCATATTCGGCTAATGTTGCAGGGGCACCAATACTTGTCCAGAAATCACGTAATCGATTAATTCCCTCCAGTGCAGTCTCTTTGTCCGATTTTCCAGTTGGATCAACGTCAAATACACGCATAGCTAATTGTTTAAAACGAGGTGCATTTTCATCATCAAGGACATGCTTCATCCAGTTTGGAAAAATAATAGCTAATCCACCACCATGGGGAATATCATGGACTGCGGAAACGGCATGCTCTAAATTATGTGATGCCCAGTCGCCGGAGAAGCCCATGCTTAACATATTATTTAATGCTAAGGTTCCACTAAGCATAATCGTTTCTCGATGCTCGTAGCTCTCTAGATTATCGAGTAGTTTTGGCGCAGTTTCCATTACAGTTGTCAGCACACCTTCACAAAAGCGGTCTTGAACCTTCGTATTTGTTGCCTGATGAAAATAATGCTCGAATACATGTGACATCATGTCGACGATGCCATAAACCGTTTGATCACTTGGCACCGATATTGTATGTGTCGGATCAAGAATAGAAAACTTTGGATAAGTAAACGGAGCATAACCCCAGCCATACTTCTCATTGGTTTCCCAGTTCGTAATAACAGAGCCACTATTCATTTCCGACCCTGTTGCAGCATGTGTTAATACTGTTCCAAATGGCAGCGCATCATTTGCTTGAGCTTTTTTCGTAATAATATTCCACATATCAGTATCCGTTGCAGCGCCTACAGCGATTGCCTTCGTACAGTCAATCGTACTTCCACCACCAACTGCTAGAATAAAGTCAATACTCTCACTTTTGCAAATCTCAACACCTTTACGTACCGTTGAGATTCTTGGATTCGGTTCAACACCTGATAATTCAAATACCTCTGCATTTATTTCTGCTAACTTTTCCATTACATTATCGTAAATCCCATTGCGCTTAATACTTCCGCCACCATAGACGACAAGTACTTTCTTGCCGTACTGTGCAACTTCACTTGGTAATGCATCTAATTGCCCTTTACCAAATATTAGTTTTGTCGGGTTGTGATACGTAAAATTATCCATAAAGAGACATCCTCCTATTTGGTATATGCAATAACATCCATCTCAACGAGAACATCCTTTGGTAAACGGCTAACCTCAACCGTTGCACGCGCTGGATATGGTTCTGTTAAGAAGTTACCGTAAATTTCATTCACTGTCGAAAAATGATCCATTGATGCTAAATAAATTGTAAATTTAACGACACTTGAAAAGTCAGTGCCTGCTTCAGCTAAAATAGCTTGCAAATTTTTCAGTACTTGTTCGGTTTGTTTTTCAATACCTTCCACAACTTCGGAAGTTTCCGGATTAATCGGAATTTGCCCTGAAACATACACGAAATCCCCTGCTTCGATTGCTTGCGAATATGGTCCGATTGCTGCTGGTGCTTTGTCTGTTTGGATTGCATTTACCATTAGAATTCCTCCTTAAATTTTCTCCCTTATTTAACGGGGAGTAAGAACCCCACTGATTGAAGTTTCACTTTATTTAATCATACCATTAAGTTTCGGATTCTACAGCTAATACATCTCGATATGCCAAGACGGATTGGACATAATAGATATCCCCATAACAGGCATTATACTGTTTTGCCTCTTCACGTAAACAACTATAAATGCTCTTATCTGGTGCATTCTGATACATTTCCTGTGAAAAGTTAATTGCAATCTCCTGTGTATAACTCCCAGATTGCTCTAGCACATAATTTATAAAGCCACGGCCAAAGTTATACGACTGAATGGCTAATTCCAAGTCACCATTCGCTTCTTCTATTACTTTGGAGAAATAATAGACTCCCTGTTTAATAGACAGCTCAGGATCATTGATACAACCCACTTTTCCACAGTAGCTTTCAGAGGATTGCATTGGATCATTTCCTCTACCACCGGATTCCTGCATCATAATTGCTAACAGGACATCCACATAATTTGAAATTCCATTTTCCGCAGCATACTTATCCACAAGAGGACGATAATGATGTACTTTATCCGATATCCGTGGACCAGAATTCTTAGCCTCATGATTTGTATCATAATTTAGAATTGCTATCATCGAAACAACAAGAAACACGCCGAAAAGCAGTGCCATAATTATCATGGATTGCAATAATGCCTTCTTAATCGTCTTATTTTGCTTCATCCGCTCTCGTTTCCTTTACTACATCCGTTTTATTATAAATTAGTCCATAAAATATCAAGTTATGAACTAATTATACTATCAATACATGTTCTACTTATTATACACACATAAATTATCTTTTGCCATTAGGCTGTTGATGTATCCTTTACTACAACGTAAGTACTATGTTGATATCCACTGTGTAGGTCACGAGCAATTATCCACAACGGCATAACAATGCATTCTTTTATTAACAATGATAAGAATATTCCCCCTTTACCCACAATACTATCCACTTATCCCCAAAATGGTAACGAATACTCACAAATTATCAACAGGTTTATACACAATTAACAGGTGACTAAGAATATTCCTAGTCACCTCGATACAATATTTTTCCTCTTCTCCAGCCCTCAGTAACTTATTTTCTATTACCTCGCTTGAAATAGTAGAAAAATAAGGACAAGGAAGCAATGATGCATCCTTGTCCTTAACTATGATCTATTTCTTTGCAGCGTCTTTTTTGTACTGCTCAAATTCCTTTGTTGTACAACGTACCCAATGTCTTGGGCTCACTTCTCTAAATTCAGGTTCTTCACTTGAATCGTGTACGCTCGGATCATATGTGATACGTGTGCGATTACGTTCATATTCTGGATCTGGTAGAGGTATCGCAGAAAGCAGTGATTTCGTATATGGATGAATTGGATTATTATACAATTCTTCACTATCTGCAAGCTCTACTAGGTTTCCTAAATACATTACGCCGATACGATCACTGATATATTTTACCATCGAAAGGTCATGCGCAATAAATAAGTAGGTCAACCCACGTTCTTTTTGTAATCTCTTCAGTAGGTTTACTACCTGAGCCTGAATCGATACATCAAGTGCAGAAATAGGTTCATCGGCAATGATGAACTCTGGTTCTACTGCAAGTGCACGCGCAATTCCAATCCGTTGTCTTTGTCCGCCACTGAATTCATGCGGGAATCTTGTCGCATGCTCGCGGTTTAACCCAACAATTTCCAATAATTCCTCAACACGTTCTTTTCGTTCTTTATCGTTTTTAACTAATTTATGAACATCCAATCCTTCAGCAATAATGTCCAGTACCGTCATCCGCGGGTTTAATGAAGATGATGGATCTTGGAAAATCATCTGCATTTTACGATTGAATTTCAATAGCTCTTGTTTTGATTTTTTCCCGTGAACATCTTCACCATTAAACTTAACTTCTCCACCTGTTGCATCGTAAAGGCGAATAATGGTTCTTCCTGTTGTCGATTTCCCTGATCCAGATTCGCCAACAAGTCCAAATGTTTCCCCACGAAGAATATCAAAGGATACACCATCAACAGCCTTCACTATTTTATTTCGTCCAACATTAAAATGCTTCTGTAAATTAATTACTTCTAATAATTTATCTTCCGCCATTATTGTTCACCTTCCATTTTCGAAAATCCTTGCATTCTACGCTTTACGGATTCTGGAGGCTCAATCTTTGGTGCATCTTCATGAAGTAACCATGTTGCTGCGTAATGTGTGTCCGATACTTTAAACATCGGCGGCTCCATCACAGTATCTATCTCAAGAGCAAATTTATTCCGTGGTGCAAATGCATCCCCTTTTGGAGGATTCAGCATATCAGGCGGACTTCCAGGAATAGCATATAGCTCTTCTTCTGCACTATCTAATGTTGGCATGGAACCAAGTAGTCCCCATGTATATGGATGTTTCGGATTATAGAAGATATCATCCACTGTTCCAACCTCTACTACTTTCCCAGCATACATTACTGCAACTCTATCTGCGACGTTGGCAACTACACCTAAGTCATGGGTAATGAAGATTAATGCACTGTTCGTTTCCTTTTGGATCTTCTTCATCAATTCCAAAATTTGTGCCTGAATGGTTACATCAAGTGCTGTTGTCGGCTCATCCGCAATCAATAATTTTGGATTACATGCAAGTGCAATCGCAATAACAACACGCTGACGCATCCCACCAGAAAACTGATGTGGGTATTGATTCATCCGAACATCCGGTTGGGGAATTCCAACTAATTCCAATAACTCGGTCGCTTTTTTCTTCGCATCAGCACGATTCATGTTCTGATGTTTGATCAGACCTTCCATGATCTGATTGCCTACCTTCATTGTTGGGTTAAGAGAAGACATCGGATCTTGGAACACCATCGCAATATCATTACCACGGATTTTCTGCATTTCCTTCACTGATTTCTTTACGAGGTCTTCCCCCTCAAACAGGATTTGACCAGATTTTATGATACCTTGTGGCTTTGGAAGCAGTCCCATTAGTGTTGTTGATGTTACAGATTTCCCGGAACCTGATTCACCAACAATCGCTAATGTTTCTCCTTTATTTAAATCAAAGTTTACACCTCGAACAGCTTGTACCTCGCCATTGTAGGTGTTAAATGATACTTTTAAATCTTTGACTTCTAATAATTTACTCATTTAATAACACCTACCTTTTTATTTATGCATTTTCGGATCAAACGCATCGCGTAATCCGTCCCCAATTAGATTGAATGCAATCATAATTAACGAAATCAAGACCGCTGGGTACACTAGTAAATATGGATACAATCTTAAATTATCGAACCCTGCATTAATCAATGAACCAAGTGATGCATCTGGTGGAACAATACCAAGCCCAATAAAGCTCAAGAATGCTTCAAAGAAGATCGCATCTGGAATCGTAAACATCGTGTTGATGATAATAATCCCACTGATATTCGGTAATAAATGTTTCATTATTACTTTTCCATTTGATTGACCCAACGTTCGTGCTGCAAGAACAAATTCTTGGTTCTTAAGTTTTAATACTTCACCACGGACAATTCGCGCCATTCCTGTCCATCCAGTAATGGAAAGGGCAACAACAATCGACGTTATCCCTGGCTGGAGGACAAGCATCATTAATAGAACAACGACGAGATTCGGTATACCGACAAGAATCTCGATGATTCGCATCATGACGTTATCGACTTTTCCACCATAGAATCCGGCGATTCCACCATAAGCAACCCCGACTACCAGTCCGATGACTGCTGCAACAAATGCAATGATCAATGAAACTCTCGTACCTTCCCATAGACGTGTCCATTGGTCACGTCCAAGTGTATCCGTTCCTAACCAGAAATATTGATCGGACATATCCTTCGCATCATAGATATGATACGTTGCATCGACAACTGCAGAGTTTCTGCTACCATCACCTTCATCAACAACTTTAATATCAATAAATTCCTCTTTATTATCATAACGTGCGATAGCATTCGCAGTTGCCGCTTCGACATCATTGCCACGATACTTTCCACTTAATGTTCCATCTAAACCAAGCCAAGAAATTTTTTCTAAGACCGGTACATGTGGAGGCATCTTCGCTCTTGTTAAATCCTGATCGTCAGTCCCATATTCATTCATTTGCGGTCCGAAAATACTCATTAGGATTATGATGACGACTAAGAACACACTAATGACTGCTAACTTATTTTTGAAAAAGGCTCTTCTAGCATCCTGCATAAAGGTTCTACTAGGACCAGAGATTTTTTCACTTGTATCTTCTTTTCGTACTAGTGGAACAAGCAGTTCCTTTGGTATCTTATTCTGATCATTTGTAGCCATATTAACTATTACCTCCCGAAACTCTTATTCTAGGATCAATTAATCCGTAAAGGAGG
Source organism: Oceanobacillus arenosus (assembly GCF_003369575.1). Taxonomy (GTDB): domain Bacteria; phylum Bacillota; class Bacilli; order Bacillales; family Amphibacillaceae; genus Oceanobacillus; species Oceanobacillus arenosus. The sequence continues at coordinate 297,853 of NZ_PIOC01000001.1, forward strand.
TCAATTATTAAGATGATCACAACAAAAAGAAAAGCAAATAATAAGGTTGTTCCCATAATTGTTGGATAATCATTTAAAGTAACGGATGTTACAAACTGTTCTCCAATTCCAGGAATAGCAAAAATTTGCTCAATAACCATGGAACCAGTCATCATACTTACTGCCATTGGACCAATAACTGTAATTAACGGAATTAACCCGTTACGTAGCCCGTGTTTAAATACAACGCCAACCTCGCTGATTCCTTTTGCGCGAGCAGTAAGAATAAAGTTAGAGTTTAACACGTCTACCATTTCCGTCCGAATAAACCGGGCAGCTGTAGCCATTGGGAAGATCATTAATGCAATGGTTGGCAGGATTGAATATTCGAATCCTCCCCATAATGCAACGGGGAACCATTCTAACCGAACAGCAAATACATATTGCAGGATTCCTGCAAATACAAAGTTGGGGATGGATGAACCTAACACAGCGATTATTGTTGAGGTATAATCGATAGCACCGTTACGGAATACTGCTGCAATTAATCCCAAAATGATTCCTATAAATGATCCAATCAATAATGACTGAAAACCTAATTGTAGGGAAGGTCCCATACGGTCCATTAATATCTTTGTTACTGGTGTGTTATCAAAAGCAAAGGAAACTCCTAAATCACCTTTAACTAATCCACCCATATACCTTAGATATTGCACTGGTACAGGATCATTTAAGCCGTATTTCTCTAGTACAATAGCTTTTTGTTCTTCACTCAGTTTATCTTCAGCGCTTAACGGGCTACCGGGTAGCATTTTCATCATGAAGAATGTAACAGTAGCGATAATGAATAGTGTGATTAACATATAGAATAACCGTTGTAGTATATAGCGGAACATGCCAGCACCTCCTAAATTCAGATTTAAATAATATAAATAACGAAATGTTCGATATTATAAGATTTTTTAATCACAATGGAACAAGAGAGCATGGCCCTTTTGAGGCAAACTCTCTTGTCAATTATTAATAATCATATTCGATTAGCAACAATAAATCAATTATTCTGCTGAACCAACACTAGCCCATTTATATTCATACGTTGCACCAAATGGGTTTACAATAACACCTTGTACTTTTGGTGACACTAATTGTGCTACCGCCTTTTGATAGATAGGTGCAATTGCAGCATCTTCAAATAAAACTTTTTCAGCTTCTAAGAAGTTTTCATATCGTGCTGCATTATCTGTTGCTAGCTCTGTTGTTGTTGCATTGATTAATTCATCGTATTTAGGATTTGAGTAACCCATCTTGTTATTATCGCCATCTGTCAAGAATAAGTTCAAGAAAGTGTATGGATCAAGATAGTCTGGTCCCCAACCTGAAATTAGTAGGTCGTAATCCATGTTCGAATCCAAATCAAGACGTTGTTTAAATGGTACGTTTTTCAATGTTACAGTAAGACCAGGTAAGGTTGTTGATAATTGGTTAGATAAATATTCACCCATTACTTTAGCACTCTCACCATCATCACCAAGTAATTCAAGTTCTACTGCATCTGTTCCAAGTTCTTCTAGACCTTTATTCCAGTATTCTAGTGCTGCATCAACATCATATGTTACAAGATCGCCATTAACTTCACGGAAGTCCGTTCCAGCTTCTGGTGAATCCTCTGGCATTCTTGAGAAGTCAGATGGAAGGATTCCATTTGCAACAAGGGATCCGTTATTTAAGATTTCGTTGACGATTGCTTCTTTATCAAATGCTCTACTAATTGCAGCACGAATATTTGTGTTTGCAAGTGCTTCGTTTCTAGTTTCATTCATTTTCAAAAAGTACATAGCTGTTTGTGGTTCAACAGTATAATCTTCATGTGTAGCATATTGGTCAACAAGATCTGATGATAATGGCGCACGATCTACTGTACCTGCTTCATATAAATCGACACCAGTTTGTGGTTTCTTAACTACTTCATATGTCATCTTATCTAATTGAACTGTGTCTGCATCCCAGTAATCATCGTTTTTCACAAGATTCCATGAGTTACTTGTGCTTTCCCAATCTTTTAAGATAAATGGTCCATTAGCAAGTAATGTATCAGAGCTTGTTGCGAATTTATCGCCTTGTTCTTCAACAAATTTTTGATTTAGCGGTAGGAATGTACCAAATGTTGTTAACGATTCAAAGTATGCTGTTGGATTTTCTAATTCAACAACTAGAGTGTAGTCGCCATCTGCTTTAACACCTAAGTCTTCAACAGGAGCTTCACCTGTGCTTATCGCTGTAGCATTCTTGATAACACCGTTCATCATGTATGGACCATATTCTGATCCAGTATCTGGATTTACTGCACGTTGCCATGCATAAACAAAGTCATTTGCAGTTACAGGGTCACCATTTGACCATTTTGCATCTTCACGTAAGTTAAATGTCCAAGTAAGGCCATCATCACTTACTGTATGGTCAATTGCAATACCTTCTTGTATTTGTGCATTTTCACCTAGACGATATAAACCTTCCATTGTTGTTCCTAAGAACTGGAAACCATATTCATCTGTTGCAAGGGATGGGTCCATTGAAGGAATTGTATCCCCATTAACAAAGTTAAGTACGTTTTCTCCTTCTGTAGCTGTACCTTCTGTTCCTTTTCCTGCATTGTCAGATGGTTTTTCTGAACTACCACCGCCACAAGCAGCTAATACACTTAATATTAAACCAAAGGCAAGTAATAATGCCCAATTTTTAAGCTTCATTTCGTCGGCCTCCCATAGTTGTTTTTTTCTGAATATTCAAGATAAAGAAGTTATTCGATAACTTATAATGAAGATTATATCGCTATTTTAACTAGAATGCAAAGTTTTTTTTACAAAAAAGAATAATCCCTGTAAACTTTTGTCGAATAATGTCACAAGGCATATGGCTTTCGTCTCCTTTTTTAAAATTTGTAACATCATTTCAATTCTACTTTTTCAAATAGATATGGTATACTATCGTTCGTTATAGGAAGCTTCTAATATGTTTATATTTTCCATAACATAGGGATAAAATTACAAGAATCATAGGTGGAATTAGCATGAAAGCGAAACATTATATATACTTAGTCTATAATTTAATTGTTACCACACTTCTTTTCCTCATTTTTTCAAAGCAATACAATCTCACCAATTTCATCAATGCATTATTTTATATTTCACTTATCTATATCGTCATCGGATTGTTTATGTATATTAAACGAGAAGGTTTCTTTGATGGTATCACGTTTGGATTTCGAAGGTTTTGGAGTGTAATGTCACGGAACCCGGATTACTTAGAGGAATGGAAAGAGAAACCTTTGCCATCAGAGAGAAAGCATGAGAAATTCTACCGGTTTATTAAATTTCAAGGAATTGCCTTATTGATTATTTTAGTAATCCTGATGGTTATCTACTATCTATAAGAAAACTAAGCAGTGAGAGGAAATATATACTTGTAGAGGGTGACAAGATCCTCTCAGCCACTATGTTGGTTTCTTATCTGCAAAGTGATAAACAATAACTAGCAATTGATGAAAAGTGAGAACTAGGCGCAAAGTTGATTTCCGCTACGGACAGTCGCTTTCCGCGGGCAACGGCGATAGGTAGTGCGTTGGTACTCCTATATCGCTGGGTTTCGCACAAACCCAGCGTAGGAAATATACGGAGACTTCTGCGGGAGGAACGGCCTCGGTGAGACTCTGAAGTGCGGTAGCACAAAGAGGCTCACCAGCCGCCCGCGAAAAGCGGAGTGTATTTCCGGAGCGACGGCCAAGGAAGCAAATATCATCCTAAGTTAGTTTGCACTTTATGAAATTAAACAAACTATACGAAATTATCCTATCCATTAAAGAAACCTCACTATTTTATTATTGTGAGGTTTCTTTAATGGATTATTTACGGGTTAATTGTACTGGAAATAACAATGCTTCTATCCCACTCTTGCTTTCAATAATTTAATCAGATTATAACGATCCACAACAATTAAAAATGAACATATTTTCTCTTAAACTTTCCATCACTTCTTGACAATATTAGGAAAATTCAATATGATAGTAGGAATTATTTAATAATTTCGAAAGTAAATATCTAGTATTGATGCAATTGAACGGTAAAGGAGCTGAGCAGAGATGAGAATAAAAATCGCGATGTTTGGTAGATCAGAGACAATCATGAGAGCTAAAGCAATCATAGGAGATAACCCTAATATCAGCCTTCTTCCCTTTATCTACGAAGAAGAAATGGAAGTGCTAGAATTAATCGAGAGAGCTTTTCTGTGCGATATATACATATTTACTGAACCAATTTCCTATTTATATGTAAAAGAAAAAATAGAAAAAAAACGTTTACCAGTAGTACAGGTCGCATTGGATGAACATACGCTGCTAGCCTCCGTCTATCAGTTAATCCAGCAATGCCAGCAAGTGGTTAATCGGTTTTCTGTCGATGTAATTGAAGGGGCAAATATCATTCCCGTGCTAAGAGAATTAAATATTCATAGAGAGCATGTTTTTCATTATAGCTATTTGCGGGATGTCGTCGTTGATTTGGATGAAATTATCGAGCACCATACACATCTTTGGAATGAAGGAAAAATTGACCATGTCATAACTTCAAGCAAAGAGGTAGAATACCGACTCTATCTATTGAATATCCCGGCCAGCTTAATGCGAATCCCATCGAAAAATATCGAACAAGCAATTATGAAAGCAGCCTCGATGATTAATTTTAAGCAGACAACAAGTGCACAGGTCGTGGTTGGCTATGCATCACTTAAATCTCCGCCTGTTGGATTAGCAATACAGGATGAACATGTCTTACAAATTACACAAGACAAAATCCAAGCTGCATTAACCCTCTTTGCAAAAAATACCAATGCAGCTGTTTTTGCGATTAGCGGGAATCAATTTGCAATCGTCGGTACGAAGAACTTACTGGATTATTTAACCAGTCATTATCGTGATTTTCCGCTATTTCATGAGTTGACAAACCAATTACAGCTTCCCGTTGACATAGGCTTTGGACTCGGATTGTCACCAGAGGAGGCCGAAGAAAATGCACAATTAGCACTGAATGCCTGCAGTTTGGAGGAAAAGAGCATTAGTTATATTATTAATGAACGGAAGGAATTAATTGGGCCTATTGGGGTCAAGAAGCATGTCGATACGTCCAAGTTATATCAGGCACTTATTCATAAGGCAAGATTAAATAATGAATTATCCTATAACTTTATTGAATTCATTACGAACCGCAATAATGAGCCATTCTCCTCGAATGATATTGCTGTTTTCTATAATGTGACAAAGCGTAGCGCAGAACGAACCGTGAATAAGCTTCTATCAGGTGAGGTGATTAGAGTATCAGGAGAGGAAAGACCATATTTAAAGGGAAGACCGCGAAAGCTTTTTACGTTGAATCAATAAAGTGTAACTTCATTCTGTGGTAGTCTTACTCCCCGTTGCATGCGGGATAGAAGTTTAAGAACAAAAGCTTAAAGCTAGTTTGAGCTGTGTACGGACTGCGCCCCACAGGACGTGGGGTGGTTCGACGTTGCCAAAGGAAGTGGCGACCTTAGTCGAACTTCCCCTTGCCTTTTGATATAAAGGAAACTCTTTGGAAGCGTTAGCGGTTGACTTAGATTACGAAGGTGAGGGAAGTCTCGCTACAGCTTTAGCGCTGGAGCTGGACGTGGCTATTCTCGGTAATTAAGTTATCCATAGCATCCAATTTTATCGTTTCCTAAGCTATACAAAAACCAGACATGGCATAAGCCGCGTCTGGTTTTTTTAGATACTTAATAATTTTCGTACATCGTCTTCGCTTAAGGAAGAAAGCATTGTTTCACCTGGTTGAATGACTTGATCAATTAGTTCTCGTTTCTTTTGTTGTAATTCATAAATCTTTTCTTCAATCGTTCCCTCTGTTATAAGGCGAATGACTTGCACGACGTTTTTCTGTCCGAATCGATGTGCACGGCCTGTAGCCTGATCCTCGACCGCTGGATTCCACCATAGATCATATAGAATAACCGTGTCCGCTCCAGTAAGATTCAATCCAGTCCCACCAGCCTTTAATGAAATAAGGAAAATATTCTTCTCCCCATTATTAAAACGTTCACTCATGTCGACTCGATCCTTAGCTGGGGTTGACCCATTTAGATAGAAATAGTCAATCCCCTCTTTTGCCAGTTGTTCAATAATAAGCTCATGCATACTTGTAAACTGTGAAAAAATCAGCATTCGCTTGCCATTTTCGAGTGCAGATTTGACCGTATCCATCAATTGTTCAAGCTTGCTTGACCCACCCTGATAATTCTCAATAAATAAGGAAGGATGGCAGCAAATTTGTCGTAAGCGCGTTAATCCGGCTAATATTTTCATCCGATTGCGATTAAACCCGCTTTCCTTCATTGACTGTGCCGCTTCTTGTTGAACCTGGCGTAAATATCCAACATATAAATCCTTTTGATCTTTCGTCAGCTCTGACACACTGACTGACTCTATCTTCTCTGGTAACTCTTTTAATACATCTTTTTTCAGACGTCGCAAAATAAACGGCCGTGTGAGCATGGCAATTTTTTCATTGGATAATTGTTTGAAGTTCCGCTGATTCGGCATAAGTCCAGGTAATATCACTTGAAAAATAGCCCATAGCTCATCGATTGTATTCTCAATTGGTGTTCCACTTAGTGCAAAACGACGTGTTGCTTTAATCTCCCGCATCGCTTTTGATGTCTTCGTCGCATAATTTTTAATAAATTGCGCTTCATCCAAAATAAACGATTGGAAAGTTAATTCACGGTAAATATCAATGTCCTGCCTTAGTGTTGCATAGGAGGTAATCCACACATCCATCTCCATGCTTTCTGCAATTTTTTGATGACGTTCCGTAGGCTGCCCTGTTAAAATTGCCACGTTTAAATCAGGAACAAACTTTTCAAATTCATTTTTCCAGTTGTAGACAACCGATGACGGTGCAACAATCAGATGTGGCCAGCCATTTTCACTTGGCTCCGACGCAATATAGGCAATACTTTGCAATGTTTTACCTAGTCCCATATCATCCGCGAGAATTCCACCCAAATGATAATAGCTTAACGATTTAAACCATTGGAACCCTGTCATTTGGTAGCTCCGTAATGATGCATTCAAGTTCTCTGGCAGCTCATATACCTGTTCTTCTGGTGATCGTAGCTGATGTAGCAGCTCACGGAAAGATGGATCATAATTCTTTTTCATGTCGATTAATTCATCTAATTGTGTGCCACGATAAACCGGGACTTGAACATTTCCGTCTTGTATATCCTGTTTTCTAATCTCCATATCTTGGAAAAACTGCTGCATCGAAGCAAATTCTTCCCCTTCTAAGGACATCAGTGCTCCGCTTTGCAAGCGATAATAGCGCTTTTTCTCAATTACAGCATCGAGAATTTTATTAATCTCTGAATCATCGACACCATCAATATTAAATCCAATTTCCAATAAATTAGTAGAAGACTCCAAGCGGACGCTCGTGCTGGGTGCTGGATCATTTTCCACGATTAAATGATGAATTTCTGCCGTCATGAACAGCTCCACATAATCATCTAGAAGTGGCACTACATGAAAGAGAAAATCATACATTTCCTCTTCATCCGCCTCGATATATAGATCCTTGCCATTATAGTGAAAATTCGCATGCTCGATTAGTTGCATGATCTGTTGTTCCTTTTCCACATCACGGATAATAATGACATCCCCTTGCTTGCGACCATTAAAAGGATCGATTACATGACCCCCATAATGATATTCCAGCTTGCCAATAATCCAGTCGGCCTTCACTTCTAAATATAGTTTCGCCTTAAGTGGAACTTGAACAATCTCTTCTGTCACCTTTTCCGATGCTTCAACCTTTCCAATTCTTCTTAGGGTAGGGATAACCTCTGACATAAAAATATCTGCCTGCTTTTTTGTAATCGGTAATTGAAGGTCGCCCATGCCGAATCGAGATACTTCTTCGACAATCGGGATTTGTTCCTTCTTCGGAAAGTAAAATATTCCTTGGTGAAATAACATCTCATATCCCCTGAAATAGGTTGCATCCTTTATCTCATCCATCTTCAGCATCAGCTCATCGTTTTCACTTTTCGTTAATAAGAACTGAAATGGCAGGGTTTCTTTCTCAATGGCAATGTGTTGGTAATTATGTCCTTTCATCTCCACTGTAAAATTCCGTTCAATTAGCTTCTCGAGTAAGGCCGCTGCTATAAGCGGCGGGATAATAATCGTCCGTTTATCACTAACATTCCTTTGGAAGTGATAATTATCATAACCATTATATATCACTTCATTCTTCCTAATCGAATACAGCATTTCAAAAATTTCCAAATCCTGTTGGAGGAAATAATGAATCTCTGGGTTAAATGTGAACTTCTTCGTGAAGAAATACTCATTGCTTTGTAATACATGTTCTAAGAAATCATAGGCATCCTTCACTACATAACAATGCTTTTCCCCAGACTTTAATTCGATTAGTAAATTTCTGTCATAAGACCACCTAAGATAATATTCGACTTGCATTGGTGCTTTCTCAGGCAGTATATCGCTTGTCATATTTTGAGTACGTAGGGAACTGAATGCCTGAATAAAACGATCTGTTTGTTGATAATCAAACCTTGCAAAACCAGGTGCTTTATTTGACTCCTTGTTCGCTATGGCGATCAGCGTAGCGGCAATATGCTTACATGATTCAAATGTATCAAATGCTGGGCAGTTACAGAATGTATCAATCGAACCATTCGCATAATCCTTCATGTCAATTTCTACAAAGTAATTTTCTGTTCCTTGAACAGTCGCTGTCCAGACCGAATTATTAATATCATATAAAAGATTGTTTACCTTTTTTCGATTAAAATACTCCAAACCACGCTTATATATAATAGATGGAAATAACTTTTGGATATTCATTTCACTAAGTCTTTTCAAAATACTAGTAACCTACCTTCTATTACTTCTTATCTCTATTGTAGACGACATGCTTTTGTTTTTGAAACGTTTTACCTTATCCATACTTATAAGGATAGGTTTTCTAATATTATATTATACATCATTTCGAAGAATGATTCTTGAGGGAATTGTGCTGTGTTTAATCCGAAAGGCTATATTGTAAAAATCTGTTGTTTTTTTAAATGACTGATAATAATTCACAGTCGATATAAAGTGTGAACTTGCTTAGGGTGGGGGATGTTCACGGGCTACTCGCTACAGAAATACACTACGCTGGGATCGAGCAAAAGCTATTGATATGGAAGTGACAAACACACTATTTATCGCCGTGGATTCGGAGTACAGGAGACTCCTCGAAAATAACAAAAAATCCAAGCAATCAATAACTGCTTGGATTCTCCTCTTATTATTCTGTTCTTTTAGCTCTCCAAACTAGCGCAAAATAGAATACAATCGCTAGGAGGATTGAACCTGCAGAGGTAATATAAATCGAATGATAGCCGAATACTGCGAGCTGACCAAAGAGCATTGCCCCGATTCCAATTCCCAAATCGAAAAAGGAGAAAAAGGTTGCATTCGCCATCCCTTTGCGATTCTTCGGCGCTTTTTCTACGGACCAGGCCTGTAATGCTGGCTGAACAATTCCAAAGCCAAGCCCATATAATGCTGCGGCTACAAGCAGAATTGGTGTATTCGGTAGCCAAGCCAATAACAGCATGGCGATAAAGATCAAAGCGGCACCAGGTGGAAAAACATAAAGATGTCCCTTTTTATCATAAATCTTTCCAGCAAAGGTTCTTGATAACATTAAAAATAATGCATAAATTAGAAAATAATAATGAATGCCTGTAATGCCTTTTTCAATTGCATATAATGGAAGGAAGGTTGCAATTCCTCCAAATGTAACCGTAATGAAAAATACAAGCATGGAAGGTTGTAATGCCGTTTTCTCAAAAATATCAAACTTCACATGTGTCACTTTTACTTCTGGTTCATGTCCTTTTTTATATTTAATTCTTGACGCTAAAATAAACGATACAAGTCCTAGCGCAGCACAGATTAAAAATAGCTGCTTAAATGATATAATTCCCGCTAGCGTTAACCCGAGTGAGGGTCCTAGCGCAAGAGCAATATTTCCAGATAATCCAAAGTACCCTAGTCCTTCTCCGCGACGGCTAGCTGGAATAATATCTGTTGCAATCGTCCCTCCCGCAGTTGTAGAAAATCCCCAACCAATTCCTTGAATGATTCTTAAAATAAATAAAAAGGCAATACTAGCGACAAAAGCGAACCCACCGATAGAAAGGACGAATATGGATAGTCCTAGTAAATATACAAATCCTCTACCCTTCGATTCAAGCGCATGCCCAGCATATGGTCTAAATAATAATGCCGAAAAAGTAAAGATTCCAACTACAAAGCCAATTAATTGATTGCTTCCACCTAATTCCTGTACAAAAAGCGGAATAGTTGGCAAGGTCATTTGAAAGCCTAAAAACACAAAGAAATTTGCCAAACAAATAATCACAAAATCTCGTGACCAAATTCTTTCCTGTTGTACTTCCGTTTGTGCATTTGATAGAGTACCCATAATTTCCTCCCTTTCCCTTACTACTAAACTCGTATTATACAGGATTGGAAATTAATTAGAAATAATATCGCATCACTCATTAGAAACCATGATGAAATGATGATTAGAGGCAGCGCGCGAAAAGAAGCATCATAGTGGTTTTGGCCGACTTTTTATAAAGCATTTTACCTATAAATGTTACAACATCCAAAGAACATGGTATACTGGAACTAGATGAATCATATTATAAAAAGGACTAGCTGCAACTAGTCCCTTAGAATAAGCGGTTCCCCTAGAGAGGGATCGGCTACTCTAGTGTGAATAGACGCTCCCTAAAGACTTTGGAAGGCTAATAGGGAGGGTCTATTTTTTGATCATCGAAATAATCAAGGCGAGTAACGCAATCAATAATGTACCGAAACTTCCAAGTACCATCATTACTTCATACATTCCCACAGGCATCACCCCCAAACTTTAGCAAGGGTTAGCCGACCCGTCCCTAAAAGAACATTATCTAGTTTGATTATAGCATATCCAAACCAAAAATAGAACATACATTCTATTTTACATTACCATTTCTACAGTTGTTCTCCAATAACACCACATGCAATTCTATCTCCTGCATCTCCCCCTGGCTGGGAAATATAATCATCTTCCTTCTCATGTATCATCAATGCCGTACCTTGGTCAGTAAATAATGTATTTTCACCCTCTGGATTTAGTGTAAGCCTATCCGCTAGCACTTCCACCTTTACTGTTCCATCTTCATTGACCTCGATATTTTTTAAATCCCCCACATGTGGTCCAAGCGGATCTTTGAATCCGTGATGTGCCCCTGTTGGATTATAATGAGCCCCTGCTGATTTAAAATCTGGCGCCTCACATAATCCGACCTCGTGTATGTGGAATCCATGTACCCCTGGTGGAAGATTCTTTCCTTCCAGTGCAATTTTGATGCCATCTTTACTTTCCTTTAATGTTGCCGTTGCTACAATTTGCCCGTCCGCATTTTTCAAAGATACAGGAACTTTTTCTGTCATTGCGTTCGTGTTTATTGCCTCATCTTTATTTTCGAAAGCATTTCTATTTGAAACCCCATGCCCATTATCCTGTTCTCTATCTTGATTACTATTAAATACATTTAGCACAATTACAGTAATAAGCATGACAAAAACAATTAACCAACGATTCATTTTTATTCATCACCCTTCATATGGAATAGTAATTATCCTTTACGCTTAGGGTGATATTTAAACATAGGCACTAAAAAGCTGACACTTAGATTGCTCTAGGTGTCAGCTTTACTTAACAAGGTTATTATGCCACTACAACTTCTTCTTTTACCTTTTCTTTTGCGATTGGTGTGTGGCTCTTTAAGAAAGGAAGAACCCATCTGTCAAGACCATAACGTCCTGCATTATAACCTGCAATGATTAGGAATAATGTGATTAATACCATTTGTGCGTTCGTGCTTACTGTTCCACTGAATAAGAATGCGAAGTTCATTATGATCCCCATTAATGCTGCAAAGTTTGTGAGTAAACCTAGGATAAGTGCTGTACCAACTAATACTTCACCCCACATAACCATAAAGCTAAATAGTCCAGCATTCGGTAATGCAACTGCTTCTAAAAATGTTCCCCACCAAGCCTGAACGGTTGCACTTTCACCAGTACTGTTAGCAATTGCTCCTTGGATGAATCCACTTGCATCAAATCCACCACCAGTTAATTTACCAATACCACCCATTAACCATGTATACCCGATGTATAATCTTAAAATAGCTAAGATCCCAGCGACATATTTATTATTGCGGATAAAATTCATAATCATCCTTGCCATCTCCTTTAAATTTTTTGATTGCTCATTGTTTCACAATATATTGTAAAGGTGTTTCTTATTACATTTATAGAATACCACGATTTGATAATTTGAAAATACGATTGCTCACTAGTTCACAATTTAGCAACAAAGTTTTGTCTGAAATGTGAACAGAACGTTGATTATATGAATTTTTACCCACCTTTCTGATTCATCACATGCTCATTAACATACATAAATTGAGAGATTTCCATATATAAAGAGATGTGTATATACTCTCTCTGAGAGTTCGAGTAAAGCCACAACAATGCTTCTAATACCAGCTAGTTAAATAAACCTCATTTTTCTAAAAATTATTATTTACTTTTACTTTAACTGGTTATATACTGTGTATATAGATATAAACAGTATAACACCCGAGGAGGCTATCAATATGCAAGACTGGAAGCAGGCTTATCAGTTGGCAATCACTGAACTACGGACATCTAAGATAAGATATTTGGGCTCGGTAATTCTTTATTTACTTATTTCCTTCTTTGTTTTAATTATTGACGGCAAAGCAAGTACAGTAGGTTGGACCATCAATGATATATTTCTAATCATTATCTTTTGCTTTGCACCTTATTATATGAAGCCTAAAGAATTCCAATTGCAAAAGATTAATGGCGATCTGTGGGCTGCCTCATCTGTCATTTTGCTAAAACAACTGCCAATTAAAGAAAATGTATTGATTCGGAGCAGACTAATCGCTTATTCATTCTACTCTCTTCCACCACAGATCATTTTACTCGTTGCTTTATATGTTATCTCACCGAATTACAGAGAAATGATGACACCAACAACCTATGTAACTTTCTCCGTCATTTGGGTGGCAATTGGTATCTCCATTGGCTTTTCAATGGCAGCAAGTGATATAGGAGAATTAATGAATTCAAAGACAATGAGCATTGCTTTTGTTTACATCTTTGGAAGTATTGCTGTACTCTATGTTATTTTCTATCGATTATTAGATGATGGTATTGCCAAATGGACCATTTCCATCGCACAGGAATGGCCGTTCCTATCAATCATCATTTCGATTATCTCAACAATACTCAGCATCAAATATTACCTCCATTATATGAAGAAAAAGATGAAAAAATTAGATTATCTATAATGGATACGCTAGCAGAGAGGAGGATTTATGATGGAACTGCCGATACATCTGTCAAAAGATTCTCGAGAGCCGATTTATCATCAAGTAGAAAACCAGTTAAAAGCTCTAATTGCAGCTAATCACCTGCACGCAGGGACACTGCTACCTTCTATACGAGTATTAGCAAAGGATTTGGAGGTGAGTGTCATTACGATTCGCCGTGCATATCAAAATCTGGAATATCAAGGATTTATTCAAACATTGCAAGGTAAAGGAACCTTTGTCGCAGAAATTGAGAAAAAGTTAAAAAATAAAGTGAAAACGACATCTGTCTATGAAACCTTTGAAAAAGCAGTCGAAACTGCAATGAATTACGACTATACCATTGAAGAAATTGAGGAGATCTTTCAAGAAGTGTTAGCGGCACACAAGAAAGGAGATTAAATAATGAAAGCCTATGTGGAAATATCCAAACTGCAGAAAAGTATAGATGATTTTCAGTTAGGTCCAATTGATTTAATAATTGAGCCAGAAACAATTACAGCACTAGTCGGCAATAATGGTTCGGGAAAGAGTACGCTTCTAAAGCTAATGGTGAATCTTGCTTCCAGTGATTCTGGCAATATTAAGCTTTTTAATACCACTGTTGGCAGGGAAGATGAAAGCTGGAAAAAGAATGTCGCCTACTTGCCGCAAAATATCATTGGCATGGATGCTTATACAGGAAATACTTTAAAAGCCCTAATAGAAATCCTTTACCCAAACTGGGATAATGCTCTATTTATGGAGTTGATTAAACTATTTGACGTTCCATTAGATAAGCGATTTGGCAAGCTGTCACAAGGTGTTCAGCAAAAATTAAATCTAGCCTTAACGGTTGCGCGTAATACACCATTATTATTACTTGATGAACCTACAGCATTTATGGATATCCCTTCTAAAAGGTTTTTCATGGATATATTGGTTGATTGGATGGATAAAGGAGACCGCTCCATTATCCTTACAAGTCATCAAGTAGAGGATATTAAGAAACTTTCCGATTACTTATTCGTACTACGTAATGGAGATATGATCGGGAACTTTGAAAAAGAAAATTTAACAGAGAACTACAAGCGCTACTGGCTGAATGATCAATTGCCTAATACGACCATTCCTGGCGAAGTTTCTCGTGCCCACCTGCAGATTGTCTCCAATAACCCAGAGGTAACAGAAATATTTTTACAAAAAAATAAGATTCGCTGGATCGACAGAAAATCACTTGAGCTGGAAGAAATTATTACACTGCTTTTAACAGCAAATACCAGCTCGCATTATAGATAGGAGGAAATACATTGGAAATAATGTTATCAATTGACGGTTTAGAGAAATCATTCAAAGACAAGAAAGTACTACATAACATCTCCTTTGAGGTTCGAAAAGGAGAAATCATGGCAATCCTTGGACCAAATGGTGCCGGAAAATCAACTACCATCCGGAACATTATGGGAATCATGTATCCGGACGCAGGCTCCATTACCTTTCATAATTACAAGGGCAATGAAATACCTCGGCATAAAATTGGCTATCTTCCAGAGGAACGTGGACTTTATAAAAATGTAAAAGTAATGGATATCTTACTGTATCTCGCTGATTTGAAAGACTATCCATTAGATAAAGCAAAAGAGCGAATCCTCATGTATTTGAAGAAATTTGATTTAGAAGGAAAAGAAAAGGTATCGATCGAGGAACTGTCAAAAGGAATGGGACAAAAAGTACAATTTATTGGCTCCATCCTGCATGAACCAGAACTGCTTATTTTAGATGAACCATTCTCTGGGCTTGATCCAGTTAGCCAGGAACTATTTAAGGAAGAGATTCGGAGTTTAGCAGATCAAGGTACTGCGATTCTACTCTCCTCGCATCAAATGAATCTAGTGGAGGAAATGTGTGACCGACTCTTTATGATTCAAAAAGGACATAAAGTTATCTATGGCACATTAGATGAAGTTAAAACGGAATATGCTAATTTCAAATGTACAATTAATGGGAGAAATCAGCTGCAGGATCTTGAAGCAATTGCTGATGTAGAACGTGTCGAACAACATGATAATAGTGCCACTCTCTATTTATCAAAGAATGTTAATCCATCCAAATGGCTTAGATCTTTACCTGAACATCTCGTAATAAATGAACTGAAAATGAATCGCGTTTCCCTTCACGAAATCTTTATCGATATCGCAACAGGGAAAAACTTACTACAGGAAGCAGGTGCAAGTGATGCGTAATTCGAGGAAAGTTGCTAAATGGGAAATAAAACGGAACATGAAAAATAAATCATATTTGATTGGATTGTTTTTAACACCGCTTTTAATGATTCTCGGGTTTACCTTACCTGGTCTTTTCAGCAGTGACGATGACAATTCAGAGTTAACACAGGTCTATATTCATGATGAATTAAATTTATATACAGATATCGAAAGTATTGTCGAAGAGGTTGGCTTTAATTGGCAGCTGAGTAAAACTGATTTAAGTGAAGAAGAAGCAGCAGCTGCAGCACTGGAAGACAGCGAAAATACAGCCTATTTATTTTTAAATGAGCAAGTGCTTACCGACGGCGTTGTCCCTGTTTATACAAGCGAAGAGATAGATGTAGCTTTTATGAATGAGGTTCAATTTTTGACAACCCCGCTTCAGACCTTACAGTTAGAACAGCTTGGTCTATCTGTTGAGCAATTAGCGATGGTTTCAAATGGAGTTGTTTTTGAAGAAATATCCACAGAGGAGTCAGAGGCTGAAACTGGTGAAGCAGGACTAGAAACAGCATCACCTGAAGAATTTTTAGAACGGATCGTACCTGGTGCTTTTGCAGGAATCATTTTCATCTCAATCGTATTTACAGGGATGGCGATTTTCCAAAGTGCATCACAGGAAAAGAAAGATAAAATTGCCGAAATCATTTTATCATCAATTACACCAACAGAATTAATGCAAGGGAAAATTATCGGTTATTTCATATTGGGACTTATTCAAGTTGCTGTCTTACTAGTCTTCCTTGTTCCACTAGTAATCTGGAAATTTGACATGCCAATTATGGAATATCTACTTGTTCCAGAGACACTGCTTTTATCCGTTGTTGCCTTACTTGGCTACTTATTATTTGCAGCGATTTTCGTTGGAATCGGTGCAACAATGTCCGACATGACAACAGCTGGAAACTTCCAAGGATTTGTGATGATGCTGCCATTCCTGCCATTCGCCTTTATTGGCCCTGTGATTGGCAATCCCAGCGGCTTAATCGCACAAATCGGCACTTATATTCCCTTCAGCTCACCTGGTGTCATGATATTAAGACTTTCCATGCTGGAAGAATGGCCATGGATTGAAATCATTATCGGTCTAGCAATCCTGCTGATTAGCATCTGGCTATGTATGAAGCTAGCAGGAAAAATATTCAAGGTTGGTATTTTAATGTACGGCAAAAATGCTTCCCCAGCTGAAATTTGGAAATGGATCCGCGCATAATATTTACAGGAAGATCGGGCAAAAAGCGGCCCGGTCCTTTTTGTTTGTCACGGCTAGAGAATATTACAAAATTATTATGTATAGTTTAAGTAGAGTGTAGATTAGTGACGATTTTGATTTTAGATATGAAGTGATGTGGCTACTCACACAATAGATTTTATTGCTGCACTTCAATTAACATCGGTTTTCATTCTGTAAGCGACTCCTTTATCATAACTTTCTGCTCTATCTCCAGCGGAAGAAAAACACGGAGACTTCGAAGTGTGCAAGGACAAGAAGGCTCGCCAGCTCCCTAAGATGCGCGTAGTGTATTTCTGGAGCGCTTGGCCTGAGAGCCCTTAGCACATTAAAGTAATCCACAGTTTATCTAAAAGTTAACAAGCCTCCTACACTAAAGAAAAAAACCGATTGTTTAGTAACATCACATAAGCTATAATTGGATAGTTATAAATGAATTCAGCAACAAGGAGAGCGAAATATAGTGAACCATAGTAACAATTCAAGAAATTTTTCACTGCCATTAATTATCTCGATTATCGCCATTTCTTTTTCAGCCATCTTCGTAAAATGGTCAGATGCGCCACCAACAATTTCAAGCATGTATCGCATGTGGTTTGCTTCATTATTTTTATTTCCAATGGTCTGGCGTAATCGGAGCGAATTTCGAAAAATAACCAAAAGAGGATGGTATTTATTATTCTTCTCTGGCTTCTTTTTAGCCCTTCACTTCGCCCTTTGGTTTGGCTCATTGCAATTAACAACCGTCGCAAGTTCAACAATTATCCTTGCATTACAACCAATTATTTCCCTGATCGGCGGTTTTTTCTTATATAAAGAACGGGCAACAGGTGCAGCAATGTTAACGATGGGAATTGCTGTAATTGGGGCAGTAATGGTTGGCTGGGGAGATTTTGGCTTAAGTCACCAGGCAATTATCGGTGATATCCTTTCATTCCTCTGTGTCATTGCAGTTGTTTGCTATTTATTAATTGGACAAAATGCAGTGAAGAAAGTTTCTCACTGGATTTATAGTTTCTGTGTCTTTCTGTTTGCCGCAATTGTCTTAACGTTGTTTAATATCATCGCAAGTGTCCCTTTATTTCATTATGAGACAAGGGAATGGGGGATTTTTCTCTTACTTGCAATCGTTCCGACAGTTTCCCACGTCATTAATAATTGGCTATTAAACTATGTAAATGCCACATTCATTTCAATGAGCATCTTGGGTGAGCCTGTTGGTGCGACGGCCTTAGCAGTTGTACTATTAGGAGAACGTCTAAGCGTGCTACAAATTTTCGGTGGGCTTATTGTTTTAGTCGGTGTGTTTTTATTCCTAATGCAGCAGAAGAAACGCATTCCGGCTTAATTGGCAAAACTTAATATTTCAATGAGGCTTTGAGTCACAAAATATAAAAAAGTAACTGAAATGGAGGTACAATTCACTGATGAATTAGATCCTCTATTTTTCTTGATTTACAAGGGTTTAAAAGCAATTAGTAATGGAAATAGTGTAGAATTGTTAACCAAATCAGCAAGAAAATGTAGCTTAATATGCGCTATATAATTTGTATGCGATTATTTATGTTTATTAGTATGATAAATCATCAGCCATTACGGGTAAACAATTTGATTTAAAGGACAGCATCTATATGCAATGACCATACAAAAACTACTCGATTCTACAAGCTGTTTTCTCATCAATTATTGTTTTCTTTCTCCAATTAACTCACCAGTTAATGCAATAAGAAATTAGATTCTATTAGCTGATTTTTCCTAATAAAGAAGTATTGCTCCCCATTGGTTGTAGAACTATTACGGAATTTCCCAAATTTAAAACCATTACATTTCTTTATGGTATTTAGTAAAGTAAATTAAATAGATTAAAAAAATAAATAAATAAGCTGCAATAGCAAGTAAAATAATAAATAAATTATTTTCTAACATTACATATGTAATGATTAGAATACCAAATATTATTCCCATAACATCAAAAGCCTTTGCTTTTGCTTTGTTTACAATGCTAATATTTCGTTCATCTTTTTCTTTTTCTCTAACAAAGAAGCTATTCCGTATACCATTTGTAATTAAACATACAGCCATTACTCCAACAATTATAGATATAGTTTTTGGCGTAAATCCACCTAAAAAAAACATACCAACTGATGAACCAATTAACATTAGAATTAATACTCCAATAAATACATAATTAAAGTTTTTCATTTTCAGAGTCCTCCTCATATATAAATATTTCTTCAATATTTATTTTAAACAATTTAGCGATTTTAAAAGCAAGTAGTATAGATGGATTATATCTTCCATTTTCTAGTGAACCGATTGTTTGTCTCGTTACATCAAGTTTTTTTGCAAGTTCTTCTTGTGTAATACTATGCCGTTTTCTAATTTCTTCAAGTTTATTTTTCATTTTCACTCCTCCATTTTTTATGTAAAGCTCACTTTCCATTTTAGTATAATACTATCTGTTGTTTATGTAAAGCTAGCTTTCCATTTTAGTTTAAAAATAAGAAGCAGATGTTAACTGCTTCTTTAAGAAAATCATTTCTTCTATAAATAACTCATATTACTTACTATCAAAAATCTTATTCAACCTGTGCCGTAAGTTTAAGCACAATCCATCACATTTTCCATATTTATATTAACATTAATAACCAAATATTTATTCTTTTCCCACGGCCTTATTACCAATCCAGTTGTTTTTACATCTCTTTATAATATTTATTTACCTTTTGTGCTCCAAGACCGAACCCGTTGTCTTTCTCAAAGCCCCTTTTTTATTTGCTATTGCTTCACTACCCACTATATGTGGAATAACCCGCTATTTCACAGTAAATTTCCTAACTGGCTGACTGCCCTTCACCAGCTCAAATAATCTCGGCACTTGTTCTGCCATTACCTTTGACTCTGAGCGCCATTCCAATTTGGGTCCAACACCACCATATTCATAGGATACGGCCCACGGTTCCGGCCAAATTCCCTGTTTTATATTTTCCATCGCCCATTCAACTAGCTGCCAATTATCATCTGAAAGTGGCATATGTTCATAAAGCCGGTCATCAACCTGCTGAATTCCTGTCACATGCAGTTCACGTAATGCTTCTAAGGGGAGTTGGTTTATATAATCATGAACATCTATCCCTAAGAACTTACTCGTCATTTGTGCATGTGCTAGATCAAGTAGCAATCCACATTTGGTCTCGTGGATAATCCTCGTAATTAGCTCAGGCTTTATAATGGCCTGTTGCGTATCTCCGTCCGGGCGAAAAATCACATTTTCTAAAATAACAGTTTCCGCTCCAAACCGTTCTGTTACCTGATGAATATCGTGCAAGACCGTTTCTAACACTTGCTGTTGATGGTGTGGATCTTCACTAGCAATATCGATTTCAGGATAGTCGTCACTGTTTGCAACCATATGTAAATTTACAAAAGGAGTATCCGTTTTTTTACGTAAACCATCGATAAACGCCCAATCAACCTGTTCCATATTACTTTGTCCTGCATACAATGCAAAATGAACGTATGCTGGTCTCAATCCCTGTGCAATTTGAATTAATTGTTGATCAAAATCCGGACATTTAAAGAGATCGATATCGATTTTCCCATCAGTCAGTAATTGCTTTGATTCAACCGAATAATTCATCGCAAATTTCATGATTACACCCCTATATTAATTATTTACATGTTATTTGGTTTCATTTCATATATATTCATAATAAAGAGATTGATCCCTACATATCCATTCTACTTTTCTAATAAAAACTCCTGTAAATAAACCAATTTTTTTCATTTCGATTCATCTAGGAGGTTAAACAATGAAAGTCGCGGTTATTCATGGTTCAACAAGAGAAAATGGCAATACCGAGTATTTAACGTATCACGCGGTACCAAAGGAAAAAGGTACTCATATTTATTTACGGGATCATTTCATACAGCCAATCATTGATGAACGCCATGATGCCTTTGGTTTCCATCAAGTATCGGACGATCACGAAAAGCTGATTACGCAAATGTTAGAGCATGATATTATTGTCTTCGCAACCCCAATTTATTGGTATGGATTGTCAGGACCGATGAAGATATTTATCGATCGCTGGTCGCAAATCATGAAGACACCCCATTTTTCCCACTTCAGAGGAGATTTAAAGCAAAAGCAGGCATACTTAATTGCTGTGGGTGGTGATAATCCACGTGTAAAGGGACTACCACTTATCCAACAATTTAACTATATATGTCAATATTACGGAATGACCTTTGCTGGGTATGTCATCGGCAAAGCAAGTAGACCTGGAGAAATGAAACACGACCTTACAGCATTAAATGCCGCCTCTATATTATTACCTCCAACAATATAGAGGCTAGGAGGCTTTTCCCTAGCTTTATACCTATTATAAGAGAAATTAGATGAATGGTTCCTAGTATATTCAGAAAATTAATAGGAAAAAATAACGAACTTTCTAGTCCCTCTGAACGAATTTGGAAAAAATTACTTGTTATGACTATGCATTCGTAATATTATTAAGATGATAGTCATAATAAGGAGGTTCACATGAGATTTTTACGCAACTTTAGTTTCAGTATTGGT
This sequence comes from Oceanobacillus arenosus, assembly GCF_003369575.1. GTDB lineage: Bacteria > Bacillota > Bacilli > Bacillales > Amphibacillaceae > Oceanobacillus > Oceanobacillus arenosus. Next base: position 319,448 of record NZ_PIOC01000001.1, read on the forward strand.
TTCTTGCTATTTTTACTTTTACTGATACCAACTACAGGCCATGCACAGGAAGGACAAACCTATGAAGTTAGTTCAGCCGTACTTAACGTAAGAAGTGAGCCTAGCAATAATGCGGAGATTTTAGGCTTATTAAGTAAAGGGAACAATGTCATGGTTTTCCAAGAGAAATACGGATGGGTACAAACGTATTATGGAGGACAAGTTGGATGGATTGCGAAGCATCATCTTATTCCAACAACGAATAATCAGCCTGCCAATGATAATGTTGCAACAACAACTACCCAAACATTAGAAAGTGTGACCATCACTGCTAACGGTGTAAATATTCGCACAGGCCCAGATACGAGCTATTCGAGCATTGGTTCCACTTACGCTGGTGATACGTATCATTTAGTAGCAACAGAAGGTGATTGGCATCAGGTTTCATTAGCGAATGGATCTAAAGGATGGGTTGCATCATGGCTTACAGATAAAGCCACAACAACGGGGAATACTACGCAATCAACTCCAGTACATACCGTTGATGACGATTCAACTGTAAACACCGGTGGATCACTTGCTGGCTACAATATTGTAATTGATCCTGGACATGGTGGAAACGACCCAGGGGCAATAGGGCTCGGTGGGGTTTATGAGAAAGACCTCGTTTCAAGTACTTCTGACATTGTAGTACAACAACTGCGCGATGCAGGAGCAGACGTCATTGTTACGAGATTAGGCGATTATTATATCTCACTTGACGAGCGTGCACAAATTAGCAACTCCTACAATACGGATGCATTTATTAGCTTGCATTATAATGCATTTCCAATTCTTGGGGTCCAAGGTGTGAGTACCTATTATTCTAGTGATACTGACCATCAGCTAGCACAGAGTGTCCATTCGTCTCTTGTTAGTAATGTTAATTTAAATAATCGTGGCATTATACAAGAGCATTACAAAGTCTTGCGTTCAACGTATGCACCATCCATATTAATGGAGCTTGGTTTTATTACAAATCCATACGACTTATCAATGATTCAAACATCTGATTACCAATATAAAGTAGCACAAGCAATAACAAATGGCTTAATAAATTATTTCAATTAACGTAACAAACGCTGTTCTCTTTATAAGAACAGCGTTTGTTGTCATTATTATTGCAACCACTTATCTGCTTCCAGCTTAATCGTATTACTTCTTTCCTCATTTAGCTCCTGTACACCGCGCTGGAATTTAATATGGATATATAGCTCTCTTAATATTTCCTCGAAAGATACATTGTCTTGAAGCTCCTGAATCATTTTGATGACCTCTTCTTTTTCACTCAAAGTATTACCCCCTTTTTTCTCTGCATATCTGATAATACAAATCATAGCATATAATCGTTCACGTAACGGTAAACTAAAAAGGATATTACAAAATAATTTTCTTAAAAAAATGTGCATACTGGGGATATTGTGGATATTTTGTGCATATCTTTAAAGCTGTTAATACAAAAATAGGAATCAGCTACCTGCCGATTCCTATCGTTCTTATAGATCATCAAACCCGTTGAGATCGCTTGTTTTCGTATATTGTCTTGACTTTTGTTCAAAGAAGTCTGTTTTTGTACCGTCAAAGTTATCCACATATGCACGGATCCATTTCATTGGGTTATCCACATTTTCTGAATAAACCTCACTTAGCCCCATCATACGCAGCATTTTATTTGCACGATATTTAATGTAACCAGCCATCTCCTCCAAATCAATGCCTTCTACATCTGCTAACACATATTTCGACCATTCCATTTCTAATTCAACCGATTCTTTAAAATGCGCATAAACCCAATCGGTAAATGCTGGTGTATTATACTCTGGATTTTCTGCTAAGGTTGCACGGAATAGTTCCGCAATAAAACGTCCATGCTCTAGCTCATCACGATTGATATAGCTAATCATCGTTGACGTACCAACCATTTTATTATTTCGTGCTAAATTATAGAAGAAGGCAAAACCAGAATAGAAGAACATTCCTTCAAGCAATGATGTATAGACTAATGTCTTAAGGATATTCTCAATCGTTGGTTCTTCCACAAATTCATTGTATTGCTTCACTAAATTTTCATTTCGCTTAAGCAGTACAGGATCTTTTCTCCCATGCTGAAAAGATTTATTTTGCTCATTTAGTGATACAACGGATGATAGTACATATGAGTAACTCTCATTGTGAACTGCTTCCTGCTGGGCAACTACAGCCATAATCGACTGAACCGATGCGTCTGTTGCGTATAGAGATATAAGTAATGCCGTTCTCGTTTGTGGTGCATCCAATGTTGCAAGCAGGCCAATAATTTTTAAATATGCATCCTGCTCTGCCTTCGATAATGACGGAAATTGCTTCACATCACTGGACATATTAATTTCATCTGCTTGCCAGTAATTCCCTACTAAACGTTTATACATTTTATACCAATGTGGATAAGCAATATCATTCCAATTTAAAATCCCACTAGATTCCCCGCCAAATAGTGCTGTTGACTTATTTGGGAATAACGGCTCTAATGTCTTCGCTTTATTAAGCAATGCTCTTGGCATCCTGTAACACTCCTTCAATCCATTCATCAACCATAGCTTCTTGACTGCCACGTGGTGATTGTTCAATCTTCAATGGCTCCCACTTGCTATTATAGAACTTTGCAAGCTTAATTGCTGCCTTGCAGAAAAGGTCATCCCCACCAAATTGGGTGTCTCCAGAGCCAAATATTGCAATATTATCTGGTTTATAACCAATTTCAAGAATAAGGTCTTTCACTTCGTCTGGCGTGCTGCCTTTTGCCCATGTAAAGGTTCCGATAAATACATAATCATAGTCTTCAGGATTAAACGGGCGGTCAATCCCGATTCGATGCATCTCTACTGAAATATTCTCCTCTAACATTCTCGATTCAATTAATTCAGCAATTTCCTTTGTGTTCCCACTATAAGACAGGTATGCAATGATTATCCTCAACTTTCACACCACTCACATTCTTCAATATCATTTGACGTCGATCGTACATAATACGTTGTTTTAAGTCCTTCTCTCCACGCTTGGATATGAAGGTCTAATAATACAGATGCACGAATTGTATTCGGCACATAGAAGTTAAAGGAAATACTTTGATCAATATGCTTTTGACGCGCCGCATTTTGCTTCACAGACCAACGCTGATCGACAATATATGCAGAACGGCGGTAAACATCATATGTGTTATGATCAAGATCTGGTGCCGTAACTGGAATACGGAAATCCTTTTTCTCCTCACTATAAAACGGTTTAAATACAGGGTCGATACTTGCAGTTGATCCAGCAATCATGGATGTTGACGAGTTTGGTGCTACTGCCATTAGGTAACTATTTCTAATTCCATTCTCTTTCACTTCATTTGCAAGTGATTGCCATAATTCATTCGTATATCCTTTTGCTGAGAAGTATTCACCAGTATTCCATTTACTTCCTTCAAAGTATGGATAGCTTCCTTTTTCTTTACTTAAATTCATGCTCGCTTCGATTGTAAGGTACGCAATCTTCTCATATAACCCATCTGCATAGGTTACCGCTTCATCTGTTTCCCATTTGATGTTTTTCAATGCTAAAAGATGATGCCATCCGAACGTACCAAGTCCAATTGCGCGATATTTATTATTCGTTATTGTCGCTTGTTTTACTGGCAGGTTATTAATGTCAATAACATTATCAAGCATTCTCACTTGTATTGGAATGAGTTTTTCCAATACCCCTGCAGGAACAGCCCTACCTAGATTAATCGAGCTTAAATTACAAACAACAAAGTCTCCTGATTTATATTTCTTGATGACAATATCTTCATCTTCAATATATTCTTCTAATAATTGTGTCGGAGATTGATTTTGTGTTATTTCTGTACATAGATTCGAGCAATAAATCATTCCTTGATGTGTGTTCACGTTTTGTCTATTTACTTCATCGCGGTAAAACATGAATGGCGTACCAGTTTCAAGCTGAGATATCATAATTCTTTTCATAATATCGATTGCTTTTACTGTTTTTCTAGACAAGGCTTCATTTGCTACACATGCCTGATATTTTTCTCTAAAGGATCCGTTCCCTTTTTCTTCATCATAGTAATCTTCTAAAGAGAATCCCATCACTTGGCGTACTTCGTGTGGATCAAATAAATGCCAATCATCTCTCGCTTCAAGAGCTTCCATGAAAATGTCTGGAATCGTTACACCGGTAAAAATATCGTGGGCGCGCTGACGATCATCCCCATTATTTAATTTCAAATCAAGGAACGGTTCGATATCCCGATGCCAAACATCCAAGTAAATTGCGATAGCGCCTTTTCTTGTGCCAAGCTGATCGACACTTACTGCTGTGTTGTTTAGTTGCTTAATCCAAGGTACCACACCACTCGACATGCCTTTGAACCCTTTAATTGAGCTGCCTCTTGAACGGATTTTACCCATGTAAACACCAAGTCCACCGCCATTTTTTGATAGATTCGCAACATCTGTATTACTATCATAGATTGCCTGCAAATTATCATCTACTGTGTCGATAAAGCAGCTAGAAAGCTGTCCATGTGTCTTCCCTGCATTATTAAGTGTTGGTGTTGCAACTGTCATATAAAGGTTGGAAAGTGCCCAGTATGCCTCTTTAACAAGTGTTAAACGGTGTGCTACAACCTCATCCTGCATTAAATACATCGCAATAACCATCCATCGTTCTTGTGGAAGCTCGTACGTATTTTTATTATGATCCGTTGCTAAATAACGAGTAGAAAGTGTATATAAACCTAAATAATTAAATAAGTAATCACGTTCAGGATCAATCGATTTCGATAATTCGCTAATTTCCTTCTTTGTATATTTTTCGAGAAGTAATGGGGAGTATATCCCGATTTCTGTCAGTTTTTCGATTAAGCCTTGGAAATTTCCATATGGGTTTGTCCCATTTTCTCTATTACTTGATGCTTGTTCATAAAGGTTTGTTAAATATAATCTGCTAGCGAGGAATGTCCAGTCTGGCTCTGCTTCATCAATATTCTCTAATGCTAGTTTACTTAGAACATCCATTTTCTTTTCATTGGTCATTTCTTCGTTAATGGCATGTGCTGCTTTTTCTTTATATTGATCCGTGCTGATTTGCAGCCCCTTGGATAATTCATCAATTAATTCGTTGATCGTAATTTGATTCGCAATAATAGCTGTAGGCATTTTATTACTTCCTCCCCAGGTAAAATAAAATAATAAAGCCGGTTCATTGTGGAATGAACGGCTGGTTAATATCAGTCAGGATATGCTTTTTGCTCTTTCATGTTGTATAAATCCGTACGGCAAACCACAAGATATAGTATCCTCAATTAAAATACCACTCTATATGTTGTATAAATCGTATCATGTTCCCCATAAGAATGCAAGTCCTATTTATTCGACATTTAGTTCTGAAATTTCTCCAAACGGTGGAAAAATGCCTGCAGAAATTCATAAAATAATTTTTCTGTTGGGAGTAATTGTCTGTCACTTGGAATCACAACGCCTACCGAGCGAGTAACTTCCGGTTCTGTGACTGGAACCCTAACAGCGGCATGTGGCACATTATCAACCAAGGTGATTTCTGGAACTAACGAGATTCCAAGTCCCGCTGAGACAAGTCCTTTAATAGAATCAATGTCCTCTCCTTCAAAGGAAACCATTGGCTTGAAACCTACACGTTGACATGCTTCAATAATGATATTGCGTAAAACAAAGTTCTCCGGGAATAATACGAAGGCCTCTTGTCGTAATTGATTTAAATTGATGGATCTGTCTTTTGCGAGTGGATGACTCTTCGGTAATAGTGCAACAATATTTTCTATAAATAATACCGTTCCAATTAATTTCGGTTCATTCATTGGAACTGGTGCTAAAAGCGCTAGATTGATTTCTCCCTTTTTTACTGCTTCTTTTAAATTATGGTAAGAGCCCTGGGTTAGCTTAAATTTCGCATGTGGATATTGCTCACGGAATGCAGAAATAGCCGTTGGCAAAATATACGATGCTAAACTGCTTGGAAAACCGATATGAATGGTACCTTGTTCAGGGTCAGTATATTCCTCAATCACTTGCAGGGCATCATCGATTACATGTGTCGCCCGCTCCATATGCTCAAGAAAGACTCTGCCAATTGGGGTTAATCGAACATTACGTCCTTCTCTTATAAATAGATCAACACCTAATTCATCTTCTAATTTAAAGAGTTGCCGACTTACAGCAGATTGTGCAACATGCAAACTATCCGCCGCTTTTGTTACATGTTCCCGCTTTGCAACCTCAATAAAATAGAGGATTTGCCTAAGTTCCATTCTCCTCACCTCCATTCCATTATCTCATATCGGCATCATTTATATCTATTTTTTATATTGTTTAGATGAATTAAATTGTGTACAATAATAAGAACAGTAAAAAAGATGGATTTTAAAAGGAGGATTTTATGCTATTATGAATTTAACTAAAGCAATGTCAACCGACAATACTAAACGCGTACATGATTATTTAGATGAGATTTATACAACTGTTGTAAAGCGTAACTACAGTGAGAAAGAATTCCATCAAGCTGTAGCATTATTCCTCAGATCACTAGTACCCCTTCTAGCTAAATATCCAATATATATGGAAAAAGGAATATTAGAACAAATTACAGAACCTGAGCGTCTCATTACATTCCGTGTCCCATGGGTTGATGACAATGGAAAAACAAGGGTAAATCGCGGGCTACGCGTACAATTCAACAGTGCTCTTGGACCATATAAAGGCGGCTTACGATTCCATCCATCTGTAGACTCAAGTATAATCAAATTCCTTGGTTTTGAGCAAACATTTAAGAACTCCTTAACAGGTCAACCAATTGGCGGCGGAAAAGGTGGCGCTGATTTTGATCCAAAAGGTAAATCAGACAATGAGATTATGCGTTTTTGTCAAAGCTTTATGATGGAGCTTTCGAAATATATCGGACCAAATGTCGACATTCCTGCCGGCGATATCGGTGTTGGCGCAAGAGAAATCGGCTATATGTTTGGCCAATATAAGAAGATTCGCGGCGCCTTTGAAGCAGGTGTTCTAACTGGCAAGGGCATCGGCTATGGCGGTAGTTTAGGACGTACGGAATCCACTGGTTACGGAACAATTTATTTTCTTCAAGAAATGCTAAAGGATAGCGGATTTTCATTAAAAGGAAGTACTGTAGTCGTTTCCGGCTCTGGTAATGTTTCTATCTATGCAATGGAAAAAGCAATGGAACTCGGCGCAAGGATTGTCGCATGCAGTGATTCCAATGGTTATATTTACGATTCGAACGGAATTAATCTTGAAACAGTAAAACAAATTAAAGAAGTCAATGCTGGAAGAATAAGTGAATATGTTAATAAACATCCAGAAGCATCTTATTCTGAAGGATGTTCCGGTATTTGGACGATTCCATGTGATGTCGCCCTTCCATGCGCAACACAAAACGAACTCGATGAGCAAGCAGCATTAACATTGGTTCGAAATAATGTAAAAGCCGTTGCTGAGGGTGCGAATATGCCTTCAACTCCAGAGGCAATCGATGTATTCCTTGAAAATAAAGTGTTATTCGGACCAGCGAAGGCAGTTAATGCAGGCGGAGTAGCGGTTTCATCATTAGAAATGTCACAAAACAGCATGCGTTTATCCTGGACGTTTGAGGAAGTCGACGAGAAGCTACATGAAATCATGAAAAACATTTACCAAAACTGTATCGATGCTGCTGAAGAGTTTGAACTAGAAGGCAATCTCGAAGCAGCAGCAAATATTGCCGGATTTAGAAAAGTAGCCGACGCAATGATTGCACAAGGTGTTGTATAAGAATAATTGAGTTTGTAGAAGGTGTCCGACATGGGACGCCTTCTTTTTTATTATCAAGGAGGCATCTGCTTAAACGAGTAACTGCGCCTCAAATTCGAGCGAGCACTAGCTTGATTCGAGCGACTCCCATACAATTTCGAGCGAGCACTGGCCTGATTCGAGCGACCTACCATCTATTTCGAGCGAGCACTGACCTGATTCGAGCGACCTACCATCTATTTCGAGCGAGCACTGGCCTGATTCGAGCAAACTCCCATACAATTGCCGAGCTATAAAAGAAAAAATCCGAACTAATTCGAATTCTAACGAAAGAATTTTGAATCATAGTTCTGACTTTTACGTTTTTCCAATTCTATTCTATATTACCCCAAAACAACCCGATCATCTTCAAACTCGATGCCCCTAATCCGTTTAAATTCATGCAGTAAATCTTCAATCGTGAGTTTCACTTTCTCTTCACCATGAACATCAAAAATAATTTGTCCCTTATCCATCATGATTAACCGATTTCCTAAATCCAGCGCTTGCTGCATATTATGGGTTACCATTAATGTTGTTAATCCAGAGTTCCGTACAACAGTCTCTGTCAAACTTGTGATTAACGCAGCTCTTGAAGGATCAAGTGCTGCTGTATGCTCATCTAACAGTAAAATACTTGGCTCTGTAAATGTCGTCATTAAAAGGGAGAGCGCCTGTCTTTCCCCTCCTGACAGTAAACCAACCTTTGCCGTTAAGCGATTTTCCAGCCCTAGGTTCAAGGCTTTTAAGCTATCCTTAAACATTTCCCTCCGCTGTTTCGTAACACCAGGTCTAAGCTTTCGTTTCTTATTGCGTGAATACGCGATTGCTAAATTTTCCTCAATCGTCATGGAGGGAGAGGTTCCTGCCATTGGATCTTGAAAAACCCGGCCAATAAATGCAGAACGCTTATACTCCGGTAAATGTACCATTTGCTTCCCATCAATGATCACATCACCAAGATCGGGCATAAGGTTACCAGAAATAACATTCATTAGTGTGGATTTTCCAGCTCCATTACTCCCTATTACGGTAATAAAATCGCCTTCTTCAAGTCGGAGATTAATATTGTTCAGTGCCTTCTTCTCGTCAGGAGTGCCCTCATTAAATGTAATGGATATATTATTTAGTTCAAGCATCGCGATTCCCCCTCTGTTGCGCGCGTTTTACTTGCCTACGTTTGTTTTCCTTCCTAGTCTGCACTATTTTTGGGACAACCAAGGCCGCAATAACAATAATCGCCGTAATCATTTTCATATCGCCAGTCTCCATGAAGTCGATTCTTAATGCCAATGTGACAATGATCCGATAAATAATCGCTCCTAGAATTACTGCAAGGGTTGCTTTTGCAATCGTTTTAGTACTAAATAATGCTTCACCAATAATAATCGACGCAAGCCCAATGACAATCAAACCCAGACCCATATTCGCATCTGCAAAGCCACCAAGCTGACCAATTAACCCACCTGCAGTGGCAACTAGTGCATTCGATATACCAACACCGAAGATAATCAATAAATCCGTATTTGCCGAAAGACTACGAATCATTTTCTTGTTATCCCCAATTGCCCGGAGTGCAAGACCAACTTCCGTCTTTAGGAAATAATCCGTTAGAAGCTTAATAATGATGGTAACAACAATCATGACTAACAAAATTGCCCATGTTGTTGGCAGTTGTTCTATGCCAATTGCAGACAATAGGTTATTTAGGAAAGTATCTATTCCCGTTGCACTCCAAATCGATCCGAGCTGATCAAATAGTGTTGTTTCTTGTAATAATGAAACGGTCGGTTGACCCATGATTCGTAAATTAATCGAGTACAAGGCAGTCATCATTAGGATACCCGCTAATAATGGGTTAATTTTTCCCTTCGTATGAAGAACTCCAGTTAAACATCCGGCAATAAAGCCGGCAAATGCAGCGAGAATGGTTGCAGTAATAGGAGGAATCCCATTTACGATAGAAGATGCCGCTACTGCTGCTCCTGTTACAAAGCTCCCTTCCACAGTAAGATCAGGAAAATCTAAAATGCGGAATGTTAAATATACCCCTAAAGCCATAATCGCATAGATGATTCCTGATTCCATGGCACCGAATATTGATATAAACATGAATTCCTTCCTTTCTACCTATTCTTGATGTATTAATCGCATGAGTCGCCACATATAGCTAGCACGCCTAATCTTATTTTGTTGGTTCTACAAATTGCGCTGTGTCATCCCATTCATCGTTCCACTCAATACCTTGCTCCTCAGCAGCATCTTTATTGATAAATAATTCGATTTCTGGTGGATACTCTGCTGGAATATCACTTACAGATTTCTCACCTGTTAAAATATCCGCAGCCATTTCCCCTGCACGATATCCAATCGTATAGTAGTCGATACCAAATGTCGCAAAACCACCTCTACCTAATGAATCAGGCTCCCCAACAATAAGTGGAATATCCTGTTCATTCGCTACACCAACAACACTCTCAAGTGCAGAAACGACTGTATTATCTGTAATGATATAAAGTACATCTACTTCACCGACAAGCGTTGTCGTTGCTTGTTGTACCTCAGCGGAATTCGCTACGGTACGCTCAACAATTTCAATGCTCGTTCCTTCTGCAGCAGCTTTTACCGCATCAACCTGTGAAACAGAATTTTGCTCACCAGCATTATAAACCATTCCAACTTTTGCATCAGGGAAATTGGCATTGATAAATTTGACCGTTTCTTTAATTGCATCTGGATGAAGATCAACGACACCGGTAATATTCGCCCCTGCCTCATCCATCGAGGGAACTAAACCAGCACCAACTGCATCGGTTACTGATGTAAAAACAATCGGAATTTCATTTGTAGCTTGTAATGCACCAAGTGCACTTGGCGTTGCGTTTGCAAATATTAGATCAACTTGATCCGCAACGAAGCCGTCAGAGATTGGCTTTACATTATTTTGATCATTTTGTGCGCTTTTCAAATTATACTCAACATCTAATCCTGCCTCTTCAAGTGCCGCCTGGAATCCCTTATACGCATTATCAAGTGACGGATGCTCCACGTATTGGCTGGCACCAATTGTATATTTTCCTTCAGCTCCGACAGATGAGGCACCATTGTCTTTATCCTCATTCGATCCACATCCTGCTAGAAAAATAAATCCAATAATTGCAATTACTAAAGTGAATTTCCTCATAACACTTCCCCCTTTTACTAGACTAAAGTATCTAAATATTTAATCGTGATTATATCACATAACCTTCCGAATCGCGAGACATTTTTAACTATTTTAAAAATAACACAATACTTAGAGGGACTTTTTGCTTATAAAACAAGACATTATTATCTTTTAGAAAAGCTGGGTTGTCATCATGTATTACCGATACTGGATTAGTCGCACTTACCCAAGCGACGAGGAAGATCATCATGCTTTCTTACTCTAACAAGTAATGGATAGCGATTAGCTCTTGCATCCATGTACTATATTTAACTACAATAAGGGAGGAAAGTTTTTTCTTGTCTAACAAGAGGGATTGCACTACCATGAAACTAATATCCTGTGACACAGAGAAAGTCCCAGCTCACATATTTCTAAAAGGGGAGAGTGTCTAATTCACTTCAAACCCTTACCTTTTTTTGTATGAAGAAGAATTTACTTGACTTGAAATATAGAGAGTCTTATAATCATTTTTTATGTTATGAAAATACTTTTAAATGGAAGAGGTACTTTTATGAGTAAGATTGGATTAATTGGTGATTTTGACCCAAGTGTTGTAGCGCATATCGCTATACCTCAAGCTATTCAATTGGCTTCAAATGAACTTGGTTGTCAAATTGAAATTGAGTGGATACCAACTTCTTCACTTGAAATTGATTTCGAACAGAAGCTAACTGTATTTCAAGCACTTTGGTCAGTTCCTGCTAGTCCTTATAAGAGTATGCAAGGTGCCTTAAATGGTATCCGATTTGCTCGTAAACATAAGGTCCCCTTTCTAGGAACATGTGGAGGTTTTCAGCATATGATTATTGAATTTGCTAGGAATGTTTTGGAACTTTCAGAAGCAGATCATGCTGAGGAGAACCCTACCTCTTCATTATTGTTGGTCGCTCCTCTCACTTGTTCGGTGAGTGAAAAGACGCATACTTTTACACTTACACAAGGCTCAAAAGTTGCGGAAATATATGAGAATCCCAAGATTGTTGAACAGTATGGAATTTGTAATTATGGTTTAAATCCTGAGTTTGCTCCTTTACTAGAGAAAGCAGGTATGCGCGTTGTAGGGGTTGATACTGATGGAGAAGCTCGTATTATGGAACTAATTAATCATCCTTTCTTTATTGGGACGCTTTTTCAACCTGAACGTTCAGCATTAAAAAATATCGTTCACCCGTTAATTAGAGCATTTATTCAAAAAGCCATTCAATAAAAGAGCTGTCGAATTAATCATAATTCGACAGCCACCTTTACTTATTCATACTCGAGAAGAAATCTCCCAATGGGTTTTCTTCTTCCTTCTTGGTTTCTTCATGTTCAGGCAATACGATAGAATCAAGATCTAGATTATCTAAACTCATTTCATCCGTTTCAGTGACTTCATCGGTTTCTTCCGTAATGCTTGTCTCTTGAAGATACAGCGCATCATCGATATTACTTGAATTACTATTGAGCGACGCAAGCAATGTTGTTGCTCGCATTGGATCATTTAATAATTGATACAAAATGCTACCAATTAACGCTTCTGAATGTTCATGTTTCAGCCAGCTTCTCTGCTCTTTCGTCAGCCTTTTGGGGAGCGGAATCGTAACCGTTTCTCTTTCTTTCGTCTGTGATTCGTTCAATGCCTTTAATACAAAGCCCGCAATCGTACTAGAAAAGTTTCTTCGTTCCTTTTCCTTTAGCAAGGAGAGTTCTTTCAAAAGATAATCCGGCGTATCAGATGGAACACGAAACGTAATTGATTGTCCCCGTTCAATCCCTTTTTTCGTCATGACTTCACCCTACTGTTCTTTTGTTGCCGCTACTTCTTGCCCTTTTACATTATTATTCTGTGCTGATTGAAGTGTAAACTGCATAATCAATTTGTAATAAGCATTTGCCATCATCCAAATACTTTCTTGCTCATCCTCAAAGAATTCAATATTAAAGCCATCAAGCTTGTTATTCAATGCTTTAATGTAATCCTTCAATACTGCAGAACCACCACCAACGAAATAGCAGATTTCTGATTGAGAGTTTTTCGACCATACATTTTTTAAATAACGATATTCCTTTTTCGCAAGCTCTAATAAAATATGATCCGTAATATCATGGACATTCGTTCTGCTTCCTTTTACCATAATGTGGTGGCGATCATTCTTTCTTGTAATGATATCCACAACATCACGACGACTATCAAGTTCTACACCATGTCTTGAACGAATTTCCTCACGAATTTCTTCTAATGATTCAGAAACACCTAAATTAAACCCTTGTGCCTTGTCATCATCCACATTACGGTTTCTAATAACCGCCACATCTGTGGACAAACCACCGATATCCTGAATTAATATTTGCTTATCTAATAGTTCCTTGTTAATAACTTTTAAATCATTATCCATAATTAAGTTTACATATGCTGCAAACCCTTCTGGATATACTTTTACTTCATCAAATTTAATATTTACTTTGATTCCTTGGTATTTCGGTGTTACTAAAAATTCTACTTGATGGACAGATCCTAGTAGTTGGGAACGATAGCCAACATCTTTACCTTCTTTCACTTCTCGTAAAGGTAAACCGGTTCCTAATGTATAATTTGCATCGATTACATCACCTTTTGCTTTAAATGCATCACTCGTCACTGCATCCAATGCTAATGAAGCAAAGAGCATTATTAATGTTTGATCTTCTTCAGATTTACTGCTTCCTGGATCTAGCTCCCGCGAATTTTGAGACTTAGTTGCTAGATTACCTACCCGATAGATTACGCCATTTTCTTCAAGCGCTGGAGAATGCACACGAATATGAATATTATCCAATACATCTTTCTTATCTAATTCTTCTATTCCAATTACGGGACGATCCTCTAAATCTGGTGCAATGATATTCGGAATATAGAATTGACCCTCAAGCTTACCGAATATCCCCTTTAACGCATCGTTACCTACATCGACTGCAGCAATTCTTGATTTTACCATTTTCTCATTTCCCCTCTCCATTTTATATAACTTCAATTCCATGAAGTTTAGCGGACTCTTTTTAATATGTTAGAGTTTCTATTTTTTTATGTAGCGAGTCTTTACTTCATCTTTATTGTAAATCAATCCATCTACTATACTAGAGTAACCGTTTCACTTGAAATTAGCAATCGGACTTTTTGCGTATTCTTTATTGTTTACAAGTTTACATTTTGCATTCGTTGTCATAATAGCATGTGTACGCATATGTTTTCTTGTAAACTTTTAAGAATACAAACTATCTTTAATTGTAAACTTGTATACTTATTTGTATATATTGATTTTATGTGGATTTCTATTCTCATATTTTGTGAAAACTACTTAAGTATAATTAACCAAATTAACTTGATTCATCCTTTTTCCTAGTTAAAAAAGATAAAAAAACAAGCCAAAACAAAAATACTCGTTTGGCTTGTTCCTATATTAGATTGCTTTCTTCTTATTAATTTGTTTACTTCTCAATTGTCCACAAGCAGCATCGATATCTGCTCCGTTTTCCCAACGAACGCCACAGTTAATACCACGTTCCTTCAACGTTTCGTAAAATGCTTGAATCGATGTGGATTCACTTCGTTGATATTCAATATGCTCGTCAACCGTATTGTAAGGTATTAAGTTGACATAGGCAAGATGGCGATGATTGTGAAGCAGCTTCGCAAGCTGTATCGCCTCTTCCCTATGATCATTAACATCGCGTAACATGATATATTCATACGTGATTCGGCGATTTTTCTTTTGTAAATAATATTCTACAGATTTCATTAGCTTTTCAATTGGGAATGCCTTATTAATCTTCATAATGCTAGTCCGTAGCTCATCATTAGGTGCGTGAAGTGAGATTGCCAAGTTAACTTGGATATCCGTATCCGCAAATTCGTAAATCTTATGTGCAAGCCCACTAGTTGACACCGTAATATGTCTCGCACCGATGTTTAGACCCTTATCATCGTTGACAACATATATGAAATCCATTAGGTTTGTAAAGTTATCCAATGGCTCGCCTATTCCCATTACGACGATATGGCTTACCCTCTCATCTTTTCCTTGTGCATCAAGATGCTTCTGTACATTCATAATTTGTTCTACAATTTCACCGCTTGTTAAATCGCGGTTTTTCCGGAGTAGCCCACTTGCACAGAATGAACATCCGATATTACAACCAACCTGTGTTGTAACACATACAGACAATCCATAGTGGAAGCGCATGAGCACTGTCTCAATTAAATTGCCATCCGCCATCTTGAATAGAAATTTAATCGTACCGTCCTTCGATTCTTGTCGAATATCTTCTTCAAGTGTGTGCAGGACAAAGTTCTCCTCGAGTAATTCAATCGTTTCATTATTGACGTTGTTCATTTCACTAAAGCTCGCAACCCGTTTCTTATACAGCCAGCTCCAAACTTGTTCTGCACGAAATCTCTTTTGCCCATGACTTGTAAGCCATTCCGTCAGTTGATCATAGGTCATTCCATAAATGGATTCTTTACTCATTTTGTACCCTCTTTCGATTCATTACATTTTTCTATCTTACATCATACTCCATATGGGGTACAGTAGCAAATGGTTATTGATTTTTTAAAAAGAAAATAATAGCTGTCAATACTGCGGTTTAAGACATGAACTAATATAAGGGAAATGAATGCAGTTTATTGAGGGTTTCGAAGCTACTTTAGGCGAAGGAGAAAGAGAGGATTCCGCTAATTAAAGGTATTTTTATTGTAGTAAGGAAACCTCTTGCTGCATACCGATTCCTGGTGATATATTTTTTCTCCTGCCGATATTCTGGCGTTCTTGCTGATTTAATGCTTCTCCTGCTGATATTCCAGCCCTCTTGCTGATTTACTTTTTCTCCCGCTGATATTCCAGCCCTCTTGCTGATTTAATGCTTCTTCTGCCGATATCCTGGCGCTACGCAATCCCCTATACATTCACCTTAATTTTAGCACATTAATTTCCGGGGAATTTAAAAATCGAAAGTTAAAAAATGAAATGGCATCACTACTGCCAAGACCCGCACTTACATATTGCTTCGTTCCCTCATAATCCCAAAGTCCCATTACACGATCACTTGGAGGGAAGAAGCTATTTGGCTCATACCAGGGCTCGGGGACAAATAATGCCCCAAGTATAGGTAAACGGATTTGTCCCCCATGATAATGCCCGGCCATGATTAAATCATAATCCCCCCAGCCCATACCAGGACTCTCTTTTATCGAATCCATTCTAACATCTGGGATGGGATAATGATTCAGGGCAATCACTAGATCGGTTGGTTGAATACTGTCTAGTTCCTTCATTTCATCCCATAACTTCTCCTGATAATTAAGATACACTTCTGATAAGGCATAATCAGGCTGGACAATGCCATTTGTTCTGCCTAAATACTTTGGATCCCTGATTATCGAAAGCTCGAAATTGGCAAAGTAAACTGTTGCGTCCCCCACTAAAACTTTATCAACAGATTCAAGCAGCTCAACACCCCTTGCTTCCATCTCAGTAATAAAAGCACTCTTTTTCACATCTTGCCCTACCACATAACTATCTGGATCCGTATTGCCAGGCACAAACCACGCGTTCTCTTTATTTCTAATTCCATCAATAAGGGAATAAAAAGGTTCATAATTCACACTCTCTACACTATCGAGCACGTCACCAGTAAAAACGATTGCATCATAATCAATCGCATTGATCGTTGGAATTAGTTCTGATTGATTTTCACCAAACGCTTTTTCATGCAGGTCACTAATTTGGAGGATTCGAAAACCCTTAAGCTGCTCTGGCAAATGATCAATAACAATCTCCTCTTCCACGACAATGAATCGGCGATTATCCCAAATAGTATAGATTGCTAATATGATGAAAGTTAATACGACAAGGGTACATAAGCTTTTCAACAGCCTAGACATATTCATCATATGAACTCGATTTCGTTCTCCTACTGCCTTTAACGTTCTGCTTATGATACAAGGAAATTTCTAGTTGATTCTCCATTAGCGTAATCACATATCCGGGTGGAATTTGCATAATTTGCTCATACGGCGTGATAAAGAGGTCTGCTTCACTCACCCTTGGCTCATTATCATTTGCGAAGGTCGCAAACCATTGGTCATTAAACTTACTATCTACATAAGGAAGTGTCAGCAGAGGGGCAATGCTTGTGCAAAAAGCAAAGGTCTCTTGATTATGAAAATAATATAGTGGCTCTTCCCTTTCATAACCAATTGCTCCAAAAAGCATTTCCTCACTATCATCCCATATTGCGAATATGAACTTTCCAACGAGGAAGTCCGGACAATCCCTTCCCCACTTTTGATACGCCTTAAGAATCAATTGCCCATCCTGAACAGTCTTTCGTTCTACTTCTTCAATCCCTAAACGGTCAAATAATTCCTCCCTGTTATCAAGATGAACATCAGCAGTAATCGCCATTTTCCTTTCCACATCAACATATGGTAAGGTTTCCCCTAATTTAGGAACTACACACCCGAGGAAAATCTGCTTTTGTTGCCAGATGATTGCTTCATCCCAGGGGTGAATATTGATTGCTTTCATCAACTCAAATCCATGGTTACCAGGTGCTTCTACATTATTCAATTGAACAATTCCGGCGATTGCAGGCATAATGATTAACTCCTTTTATTTGATAACTTCGTTCATTAAAAAGAACGTTGAATTCACAATAAAACCCTATTGACTAATAATAGGGTTTGGAAGTAGACCTAATTCAACGCTACTGAATTGCTTGTATTTGATTGCGTAATAGATTACTAAACATACTTGCCTTTTCATTCGATAGCTGGTCAAATCCACCCTGTTGGATGATTTCCCCTTCTTCAAGCACAACTACTTGATCTGCATTTCTGATTGTCGATAATCGGTGTGCAATGACGATAATTGTCATCTTTCCTTTTAATCGTTCTAATGCCTGCTGTATTTTCGCCTCATTTTCCGTATCAAGTGCACTTGTTGCTTCATCTAATACTAGAATGGATGGCTCTCTTAGGATTGCACGAGCTAATACGAGCCGTTGTCTTTCCCCACCTGAAAGCTTGATTCCACGATCACCTATTAGTGAATCTAGCCGATCTGGCAATTTGCGAACAAATTCAGCTGCAGAGGAAAATTCTAATGCCTCCCACATTTGCGCTTCACTTGCATTCGGTACTACTAATAATAAATTTTCTCTAATACTGACATTAAACAGAAATGGATCCTGTGGTACATAACTAATCGCTCGCCTTAACGATAAAAGATTGTCCGCTGTTAATGGCTTCCCATCGATTAACACCTGCCCTGATTCAGGTTGATTTAAGCCCATTAATAAATCAATTAACGTACTTTTCCCTGCGCCAGAACGGCCGACGAACGCTGTCATTTGATTCGCTGGGACAACGAGATTAATCCCTCTCAATGCATAATGGGGTCCGTTTTGGTTGTAACGGAAGGAGACCCTCTCACACTGAATGTGGTGCCTAATATCCAGCGGCGTAATCTGCTCATCGGTTTGTGCTTCAAATTCTTTAGCAGCTAAACTCTCATGCTGCAAGGCTTTAACTGCTCTAAATGCCGGAATGGTTGTTGCAATTTGTTCCATCGATCCTTGAATTCCAGCAACCCTTGGCCATAACCTGGAAAAGATGATAATCACTAGCATCAATTGACCTGCCTGAGCACTAAACATGTTAATTGCGATATAAATAAATAACGCAATAAATATTGCCGATGCAACCTTATAATATAATTGCGATGTAGTCTTTAACTTCGTGTATTCAAGCTGTTCATTTTGCATCTGTTCGGTGATATTGTTATACCAATTTATTCTTGAATCTTCTAATGAATTGCTTTTAATATCCTTGATGCCGTTAACCTGATCTGTTATTCCTGCAAGGAAACTTCTTCCTAATTCAAAATTCCGATTTCCAAGCGCTAATGACTGCTTCAAAAATTTCCGATTAAAGAAGATTAGAATTAACCCGCAGAGCAAGACAAATATGGTGATGGTCGGTGAAAGCCAAAAGGCAAGACCAATCTGGATTAAGGTAAAGACAATGGCAGCGACAAATTGCAAAACGGAATACGTTCCCGCACTTGTCCGAGCAATTTCCGATGTTAATATATTAAGAAGGTCGGATTTTCGATGTTTAATGAAAAAATCCCAATTTGCATGGAGCAAAGAACGATAGGTTTCAAGACGCATATACCTTAAAAATCCATGCTGAATCATCGCGTTTTTAATCGTTAGCTGCCGATTGACGACATTTTGACCGATAACAACAACAAGATAGATGACTAAAATTATTGGGAGTCCTAAAGAACTTGGAATAATCTCTAGAAAGCCAAACATACTTAATAATGGCGAGCTTTCCCCACCTAAATCGATTATCCCGCTCATGCTAATTAAAGGAACTAATAATAAGATACCAATCCCTTCTAATAACCCAATTGCAGTCATGGAAAATAAATTGATATAAAGGATTTTTCCAGAATACTGGTGAATTTGCTTCAAAAAGTAAACGACATGCTTCATTTGTTCGTCCTCCTAGGTTAAAGCCTGCCCCCTTGACTTCCTCCATGCCCATAAAAACGGTCGCAGCGGAAAATAGAGAAAATGTAAGGGCATTGGTAAAGGTAATGTGTCACGATCTTCAGGATACGGATATAGAAAGCTTAAGATGAAAATGCATTTCTGCTGGAATGACATTAAAGCAAATAAATTCTGCTTATGATACCTTGCAACACTTTCCGGAACTGGGTCCGTATGTAAATTGACCATGCTTTCTAGATAGAAAATCGCTCCTTGCGCTAGATTTCTTGATCTTTCCCCATTACACAACAATCCCATATTCGAAGGAAGCCTCGTATGAAAAAGCTCTGAAGCAAGGATAAGCGTCTGTCCCCCGATATGAAGCGAACGATAGTCTTTCAATATCTGAAGCACCCTTTCTTCGTCCAGCTTCTGACCGACCAGCTGATGAATATCAAGGAGCCAACGAATTCTTGACCACCCGTGACGGGCACCATGTGCAGTAAGAAATAGAAACAAATCCGACTTACTTAATAAATATACGGGTTGATTTGTAATACTGCTCTTCCTTCTTCTTTCCCATAATTTCGCAAAGCTTGGTTCCTTAGCCGGTCCTGGACTTAGACGCCAATGGATTTCCACTTTAATTTTCTTAATCGGATGGATAAAGGTGATATGATGATGACGCCATTTCCAGTCATTCAAAACTGTTTTAATATAGTCATCTTTTTCGTACCCGTACGCAACAAGAATTTCCTCCGCAAGATGAAGCTGTTCAATTGGGATAAGCACATCCAAGTCACTCGAAGTTCGGAGCGAAATATCACCATATAAGTCATGCGCTAGTGCAGGTCCCTTTAATTGAAGAAGCGGTATTTCACGAGCTGCAAACAGCTTCGATACCTGTTCCATTTCCGCTGTTAGAAATAGCATTTGAAAGGTATTCTGCTTATAATGCTTCGATATTGTCTCGACCACATAATCTGGAATCTGCTTGTCATTTGCCAATTTAAGCTTAGAGTGAAGCACTGGATACACACGGTGATGCATTGCTAAGTCGATAAAAAGATTCCAATCGACATCACGGAATAGGGTTTGGTCAATTGCCACTACATCGCTCGAATAATCGCTTTTTAGTATTTCTAAAATTAACTTCAATTCCTTTGGTATACTTTTTAGATTTAACTGATTAACCACTGCTTTCACCCTCTTTACATTCCTGATTCGATTCTTTTTGCAAATTTATTAACAACCGTAAATCTCTCCATCCCCTCTGAACCTGTTACATAAAAAGGGCCGCTACGTAACCATGCATGTGCGATAAATTCCCCTTTTTCATCTTTTGCAGTACCCAAATATAGCGTGCTCTCGATTTGACGCCTTTCCAACATTTTCATTGCAGCAATAGCCTTTACAAGACATTGGCTTTCCCAAAAGGTATACCGGCTCATTAGATGAATTGCTTGTGAAATACCCATTAATGCCTCCTTTTCGGAAGCATTAAGGGCAAAGGTCGTTTCCGCCATTTTATTGCCTAATGAAGGTGCAATTTTAGAAAATGGACGCCCCTTTAGAAATCGCGCCAAAGCTAAATAAAAATAGGATTCAAATAAGAGCATTTTTGTTTGAATACTAAATGATATAAAGGTTCGAAACTTTTTCAAATGGACTCCCCCTCTCTAATTGCCTTTATGAACGTTCAGTAATTTCTATCAACCCTTCACCTAGTAATTTCTCTAAAAAAGAAACGACTTGTTCACTACATGTATCACGTCCTATGTCATATTGGGTCACTAATGCAGCAACTACTTTTTCAATGGTAATCGGTTGATTGATATGCTCCCAGATTTCACCGCCGATTTCACCTAAATTATAGTATTTTCCATTTTGAATACTGAGCATTACTTTTTCCCCGTCCATATCACTGACAATATTCCCCTCTACTTGATTGACCACATGCTGTTTTGATAGCCGATGATATTTAATCATGTATTTGTCACTCCTTTACTTATCTTTGATAAGACTAAATCTACTAACTCATGCGCTGAAAATCGCGTTGTCGGACGACGCAATTGGAAAATTTCGAGATGTTGCATCATTTTTGCTGACATGTTGAAATGCCATTCCATTAAACCTGCAATTGTTACGATAAAATTGCGATATGTATGACAATATAAGGTGTAAAAACGTTCCATGTTCTGAATAGGCATAATAGAAATTTCATCACTATCGGTTTTAATTAATTCGAATACACCTGCAAGTGGCGTCGGTTCATTTGTAAACTGCACAGAAACTGGAACAGCAAATTTCGTTTCCCGTTCAATAATTGGTCGAAACCCGCTTGATTCAATCCCAAATTGTTGCAAGCTTTCCAACCATAGTTTTTGCTGTGGATATGCAGGTGTCGCCATTGGTATGTTATCCACAGATAATGTAACAGGAATTATATCATCACTTAAAAGATGATACCCACGCTTTAGAAATGCAGAGGCAAGTGTCGATTTTCCTGCCCCAGAGTCACCAACAATGGCATATGCCTTTCCATCAATTGCAATCGCACTACCGTGTAATGGGAGGATTCGCCTTTGTAGCAATACTGCTCCCATGCATGTTCCGAGGATATATAGACGAAGTTGATCTTCATGAGTACCTTCAATTGAATCTACTAAAATTTCGTTCCCATTCTTTATTAAAAAAATTGCAACGTCGGGAACTTGGAATAAAACTAGATTTTCTTTCACTACAAAGTATCGACTCGCAGTGGATAATTTGGACCATATTAGTGATAAATTGGCTTTACTAACAGTAATGTCAGCTTTACCTACTACCATTTTTAGTTCGGGTAATTCTGGAAATGGTAGTTCACTGGAAATATTATATCCAAAGGCTGTATATAGCGCCTTTTTGGTAGTAGCGACCATCATGTTCTCCCCTTTCCTTTATTAATTTATCTACATTCCGTTAACATACTATGTAAATGCTTTGCAATCTCTTCGCTTTCATTAAAATGACCGATGACATCCTTTATAAATTGTAATCATTTGAAATCTCAGTATTGTTCACTATAAAGAACGATATATTAAAAAATTACCCTCTACATTCATATCCTGTTGGTGGATGATATTATTAGCTTTTGTTCTCTATAACGAATATTATATTATTAATTTACCACCCTTTATTATGTAGTGTCAACCCTAAATGAATTACTTAAGAAAAAATGTGATAAGACATGATATTAAATGATTCAGGTCTTATCACCATATTCTTCATAATAATTAGCTGTAATTAACCACATCGTGTTCATGGGCGTCTGGGTCAGGTTGAACATCATCTGGAGTTCGTATTCCTGGGCCTGCCATAGTCATATTAATATCAAGTACTTCTAATGTAGGCATGTTCCATTCCTTTTTCATGGTATCACCTCCTTAAAGGGCGTTTTTTTGAATAAATCGGGATAAAATTATACTCCGTATTAATAATTTAAAGTCCATATCATATATAAGCTCTGGTTCCGGGCTTTTCCTCACCTTTTCTAGAGCCGATTCAAGTACTTGTGTGTTTATATATGCAGAGATTTGTGGGTTCCTTATGACTTCCGCCGACTCATTAATAAATGCAGACCAATCAGGAATCATTCTCTGTATACTATCTGCACTCTGGATTCCCTTGTAGAGGTGATTTAACCTAACCTTATCTGGCAATATACCTTTAGTAGACCTACGAATTAATGCCCGATCTACTCCATTTTGCACATACTGAGAATTTGGCACAGATAAGCAAAAACGGACGACTCGCAAATCATTTGTTGGATCACGATTCCACATTGAATGTTTTAGCGAAAATTTTGTATTGTAAGTTCCGCTACTCGTTCTGTAAAATAACTTTTCAAATTGATTTTTCCTAGCACCAATTGAATTTGGAAGATTAGAGCCATCTTCATAGATTCCGAAACTGCGAATTCGTTCAAAAACATTAGATCTCCTAGCAAATTCCGGATTTATTAATAACGGTATTGAAAAGTCCTGATGTTTGTTCGTAAACTCTCTAAAACTATTTTTGCCGATTACCTGCAGCACCCTTTTTCTTCCAGTTCCTTTCACATGAATAAACTGATTGATTTCTTTATATAGCTTAATCCAATGAAATCTTCTAAGTAGATTCGTATATATATCGATTGCATTTCCCCACGAAACAGAATAATTACCGCGATCTCCAGTTAACATTACTTTAATTCCTTGCTCACTAGCAACGCGATATAATCCAGAAATCCAGTATGAATTCTCAAAGTATTTATACGGCATTTCGAGCACATCTATCCATTCATCGATTACAGAATAAGGGCTGTCAATAGGGAAGGTAAGATAATTTTGTTCAATATTTCCTACATAATCAACGGTTGCTTGTATATAGGGACGTTCATTCGCTATCCTGCTTTTATGTGTCCAATCTTCAAAACCATCAACTGGAATATAACTAAAGGTATGTAGTTTTTTCCCTGTATTCTTTAATGATCTAGCAGCAAATCCTGAAACAGAACCAGAATCCAAACCACCACTTAAGCGTGATCCTACTTTTTGATTTGTTCGCATATAATCATTAACTGCGTTTCCAAATACTTCTTTAAATGCTTCCTCATATTCCTCATTTGACTTAAGTATCAATTTACTTTCTGTATCTATATAAACGTATCTTGTTAGCTTTAAGCTATCTTCCGTAACTGTTATCGAATGTGATGGTGGCACTTGTTTGATAGCCTTGTACACGGTAGAGGCTGTATCTACAGTATCAAGCATATCTGGTATCGCTAGGAAATCTGCAATCCACTCATCATTTAGTCTTTTCTCGATATTTGGTAATGTTAATAACGGTTGGATAACCGTACAAAATGCCAAGCGTTGATTGGCTCCAGCGTAATAAAGAGTTCTATTTCCGGAATAGTCTCTTGCACCAAAGAGTTTGTTGTTTCTTCCGTCCCAAATCATAAATGCAAAGTCACCAATTAGATATTTTGGCGAAGCTTCCCCCCACTTTTGGTATGCAAGCAAAATAAGCTGACTGTCTGGAAGTGTCTTTCGTTTCTCTTTATCCACTTGCAATATGTCAAAGAGTTCCTTTCGATTATCGATTATGGCATCAACAGTAATTGCCAGTTGACTTCCTGTATCATAATAAGGTAATTGTTCTCCAACCGATTCAGGAGTGATCCACTGTGCATGACAGCCAAGGAGAATATTATCCTTTTGCCAAATCTGCGCATCATCAGCAGGGAATTTTTGTAATGCTTCCATCATTTTGTATCCATGACTATTTGGTATTGGTTCTTTGTTTAGATGGAGAATTCCAGCTATTGCACTCATTTTTTCCCTCCTTACTTAATGCATATTTAATTCTTTATTAAGAACAAATAAAATGCAACGTATTGAATCCCTGAATAACACTACATAGAAAAGCTAAAATTATTGTTATATCGTTAAGGACCTACTAAATTTCATTATAATAACGTGCTATATAATGAACAATACTATAATATTATTCTTAAGGCAATACTTATTTGTATTTATTTGCAAACTAGTCACCCTATGGATGTGATTAGCGATTTATCTTAACTACATTACCGACTTTTCCAACTTGTTCTCAATCGATACTAATCTACCTTTACTAATCTTAAACACGACATCACAGTTTTCAATTGTACTTAGTCGATGAGCAATAATAATCACAGTCTTTTCACCTTTCAAACCATCTATCGCCTTCATAATTTCTTTTTCCGTTTCATTATCTAATGCGGATGTTGCCTCATCCATAAATAATATCTCTGGATTATGATACAATGCTCGTGCAATTCCAATACGTTGACGTTGACCTCCTGAAAGACGGACTCCTCGCTCGCCAACAGAGGTTTCTAATTGATCTGGAAGTGCTTCAACAAATTCTTTCAATTGCGCCTGCTCTAGTGCTCGCCATACTTCCTTGTCATCAATCTGGTTCGCTTCCATTCCAAAAGCAACATTTCCGCGAATTGTATCATCAGATAAAAAGATAGTTTGTGGAATATAGCCTATTTTTTGCTGCCATAATGCTTTTTGATCATTCAAGTTTTCCCCATCTATTGTAATACTCCCTTTTTCCGGTTGAAATAGCCCAAGGATAATGTCAACAAGTGTCGTTTTTCCTGCACCGGATTCGCCAATAAACGCAACCGAATGGCTGATTGGTATGGTTAAGGATATATTTTGCACAGCATATTCCTTTTGATTAGGATAACGGAAGGAAATCTCATTTAGCTGTATGGAATTATTAAATGCCTTCTCCCCCTTATTAACCTCAACTACATTTTCACTTAAAGATGAATTCTCCTCTTTATTCATAAACAAATCTTCATAAACTACATTCAGTGCTGGCAGACTATATCGCATCGTAGTTATCAAGGCAACTACACGATTTATCGAGGGCATAAGTCTAATTGCAGCCATTGCAAAAAGAGCCATCGTCGATATGAGTTGTGTCGCATTTGTTCCTTGTAAAATAATAATTAACATCACAATAAGGACGATAGCCATTATCAATGTTTCGATAAAATATCTTGGAATGACTTCCAACATTTTCATATATCGAATATTGTTGCCATTAATCTGGCTTTGTTCTTTGTAAGACTTGATAAAAAAGGCTTCTTTTCCAGATACCTTAACTTCTTTACTAGCCCCTAGTCCTTGATTAACCCATTTAATCATCGCACTACTTACCTTTTGTTGCTCGACTCCTAGTTGATCTATTTTATTTCTTTGAAGTTTAAAAAATAAAAAAACACTTCCACCTAATAGGATAGAAGCAGTTATCATGGCGATAGGTGCAGTAACGAATAGTAGTACCGATATACATATTATTACAAGAATTTCCGTTAGTAATTGAAAACCTGAAATCACAATTCCTTGAAAAACCCTAGGTACTTCATTATTTACATTTCTGAGTAAATCCGCTGTGTTTCTTTGCAAATGAAAAGTATAAGGCTTTGTTAAATATTCTTGAAACAAATCCCTTGAAAGTTTCACTTGTTGATTTGTTGTAACCCTTACTTGTAAATAGTTAAATAGAAGCAAATATAAGTTTTTGAAAATAAATACGGAAAGTAGTAATGCTACTAATAGGATAATAAATGCATTTGTATTTTGAAAGTTAAAGAATTCATACACATAAGCTAAAATCGCTTGATTCTGGATTATTTCAGGATTGGTTATAATGCCAATAAATGGAGCAATTAATCCAATTCCTACTGTTTCAAATATGGCTGCTATGATCATCATGAAGAATAGGATTAGTAGCTTTTTCTTTTCCTTTTTGTTGAAAAGGGTCGGGAGCTTATTAATTACACTTCTCAATTTTATATACCTCCAAAATATAGCATTTAAAAAATCGTACTCAGTATTAAAAATTACTTATTTTTTTTATAATGCCCACTATATTATTTTTCACAAAATATTGAAATTCACTTTTTGCCTTTATAAATCTAATTAATAGCTTTTCATTTTTTAACAAGCAAATTATCTTGATAGACATATAATATATTGATGGACTTTTATATTTCAATAAATCTTTATAAAACTCTTTATCATTTAATATTGAAGACAGTATTCTATATTTATTAGTTATTAATATAGTACTATTCACTACTTCATGTATATATGATAAAGTTACCTTGGAAAAATGATTCCTTATACTCTTTATGAAGATTTCATACCCGTATACTTTAGATATATCTATTAAAAACTCTTTATTATCCACTATATAGTCATATAGATCCTCCCTAAATATCCGCGTTAAAGAATCCCTTTTGCGCATATAATAATTATACAAAGGTTCTTCTACATAAATTAAACTCTCTATCAATGTCAATAACTTAAAATTTAATCTTGCATCTTCACTATGATGCTTATCTTCATCAAATTTTATATTATTTGTGTAAAATAATGACTTTCTATAGAGCTTATTTACACTGGATATTAAACTTAAGTCTTTGTTTGATAATATAGATGGAATAATTTGAATTTTTATTTCCGTTCTATCCAATATATCTGTATTTTCCCAAATTTCACTTCTCCTATTTGTATTATTTATCAAATCGATCGTTTTGATAGGACATACAACTATATCTGCATTATGCACTATAGATTTTTTATACATTATTTCATACATATTTTGCTCAATAGTATCATCTGGATCAACGAATGCTATATATTTCCCATTTGAGACTTCTAGCCCTTTATTTCGGGCTGAAGATACTCCGCCATTCTGTTTGTGGATAACTTTTGTCCTGCTATCTGTTTCAGCATAATAATCACATATCTCTCCACACTTGTCTGTTGATCCATCGTTTACAAGTATAAGTTCAAAGTCAGAAAACGTTTGTTCTAATATAGACTCTAGACATGTTTCCAAGTACTCTTCAACGTTATAAATCGGAACAATTATACTTATAGCTGGTTTCATTTATTTCATCACCTCTTTAATAATCACTACAAAATAATAAGTATTGGATCATTAATTATTTTATAGGGAAATTATTAATATATTATCTTTTAGTATTTTCCGACAAACAAATCAAGTGCTTTAAATTGATTTGTTGCTTCATCGCATACTTTATCAATATCAATTTTATTAGGTATTGGAATTACATTTTCCGGTTTCAATTTCTCCATATTCTTTATAAAGACACCATTTCCTTCTAAGTTTAGATCATTTAGTATGTTATGTGTTTTATTACTATATATAATAGGAAATACGTTTATATTATAAAGAAGTGCAAGTATTATAGAGTGAAACCTTGTGCCTATTATTAAATCACAGGACCGGTACTTAACAAGGAACGCATCTATATTTCCATTATAATTTATTATCTTTACTTTACTTTTGTGTTCTACCCCAATTCTCTGTTTTATATTATTACACATACTCAAATCACCTTCTTGTTCGCAAAATGAAAATAAATTAATACTAAATCCTAATTTACTGTAGTATTCTACTAACTCAACAATTTTGTCATTGTACACTGTATTATAATTTCTCAAATCCTCTCTTTTCTCTAAATTAATGAGAGAAAAACCTATACTCCTTTCCATAACAATAGAATTAGAATCATCCTTTTTTAAGTTAAAAACCGCATCTGTAGAAACTCTTATATTTTTAAGATCTTTAAATAGCGAATATGAATTGAAATCCCTAAAACAAACATCTTCAAACAATGAAAAGTATTTCTTATGACTGTTAACAAAGTCATTATCTGAAAACGGTCCAAAATTAGCTCCAATTATAAATGATTTTTTGTTTAATTTTTTCAATTTATCTGGTAATATGCTTTTACTTGTTAAAAATCCTTTCCAATCTGGACCTTCCATGAATATTGATCCCCCTATGATAACAAGTCCATCATATTTCCAGAAATTTAACAAATTGTTTATTTTACTAAAAACATCTACTTTCCGCAATCCGAAAAAATTAACACTTAGACTTCTTAATATAACAACATTATTATAATTACTAAAAATCTCACGATAAGTTTTATTTGAAGTTAACAAATACCACTCAACATCTGGATATCTGTCAAATAACACTTTTAAAAATAAGTCGTCTCCTATGTTTTTAGCAAAATAAGCATTTACCAGCATCCTCATATTCTAATTCACCTCAATAAATATCCATAATATTTTATTGCTATAAAAATATAATTTAAGTTAATGATATTGCAAATCCACTCATATCTTGTGTATTTTCGAATGGGTATTTAGATAAATTGTCACTGAATTCCTGGCACAGTTTTGGATTATCAATTAATTCTTTTACTCCATTATAAATTTGCTTTTCATCGATATTCACAATTAACCCTGTCTCCCCATTTTCTATTTGCTCTTTTGCCCCATTAACATTTGTAGTTACAATAGGTTTAGCCAAGCACCTTGCTTCAATTAAAGTAATACAATACCCCTCATATCTCGAAGGCTGAACATAAATGTCACACTGATCCATGTAAGGATATGGGTTTGAATCTGGACCTAATAAAATAAATCTATCTTGAAGTTTTAATTCTTTAATAAGACCTTCATATTCACTTCTGTAGCTTCCCTCTCCTAAGCAATACCATTTAACATCATAGCCATCATCAATTAGCCTTGATAAGACTCTTATAGCTAAGTCCTGTCCCTTTTCAGTAGCAAGTCTCCCTACTGTAAGTATTTTTATCCCATTAAAACCATCATTAAATCCTTTTCCTTCCTTGGACTTGGTTCGAATTAAGTTTGGAGACACTAAATTTATAAAAACCTCAGACTTTTCTTCTACAACAGGTACTAAAGATACTAATTTACTCCTTGCCTCTTCCGAAACTACAAAAAATCTTTCAAACTTTTTATAAGTCTTAGCTGCAAAATTTACATCAAATCCAATCTTAGTTACATCAAAATGAATCCATTGAATCTTCTTCCTAGCTTTTATCTTATGAACAACAAAATAGCTTATGAAGTCCATTGGACCAGCATAAGCTACCGCAACATCGTATTCATTTTTATAGATTGGAACATTTTTTAATAGATAATGAAAAAATAAACTTTTATTTTTCATAGTCTTAGCTAATACGGTTGCAATTGTTAAGCCTAACCCCTTTATTAATTTCCCTGTTTTAAAGAGATTAATTGCCGTTACTTTAGCAGGCTGATTTAGCGTGTTCTTTAATGAAGGATACTCAAGTATGTAGTCTATATGAACAGTATTAGGAATAGAATCTAAAAACCCACCATACTTCTCCAGCATTAGAATAGTTATATCATACTCATCCTCTGGCATCTCGGCAATCATATTAAGTAATGCCTTTTCTGTTCCGCCGATATTCATATTAATAATCATAAATACGATTTTTATCTTCACTATGGTCACACTCTTTCAACATCATTATTATCCTAATAACTGATAAACCTTTTCTATTTCCTCCGTATTCCCCTTCTTCTCTGAATGTAAGTAATTTACAATAGATTGTCGTAATTCTTGATCATTTATCAACCTTAGGATTCCATCACTTACTGCATCTGCATTCATATCAACAACCAGGCCATTTTTTTCGTGAATCATCTGATTAAATACTGCGTCAAATCTCGTTGTAACTACTGGGATATTAAGCATTCTTGCTTCAGCAATTGCAAGTCCAAAGCCTTCAAATCTTGAAGTTTGTACATAGATATCAGCATCCTTGATAAATGGATATGGATTTGTTTTTACCCCTAATAAAATAAAATGTTCAGCTAAATCATGCACTATAATAAAATCCTCAATTTCCTCTTTTAAAGGGCCTTTTCCTAATACGTACCACTTAAAGTTTATCCCTTTTTCTTTAAGTCTTTTACAAGCTTCTAGCGCAATATCATATCCTTTTCCTTCTGATAATCTACCTATTGTTAAGATCCTAATTCCATTGTAATTATCCTCATAATCTTTACCTATTTGTGACATTTTGTTAATTAAGATAGGATTATTAATGTCAAATATTACCTTTATTTTATCAGAATAAAAAGGAAATATATCTAAATACTTTTCTTTGGCTGAATAGGATACAGCAATAATCTTATTATATTTATCATAAAATTTCGTTTGATAATCTCTTTCCATCTCACTTATTATCAAACTAGTGTTTACCCACGCAAATTTATTATTTGCTTTTATTTTTTCAGCTACATAAAAAGTTGGAATCCCCTGTGCATAGCTTACAGCTATATCATATGTTTTAGGGTTATTCTCAATCACTTTGGAAACACTTTGCCAAAAGATCATAGCTTTTTGAGGGTTGGTATATTCCTTTCTTCTTATGCCTATTGAATACTTCAACCTTGAGTACAACATCATGTACTCACGTTCGCCGATAGCATATTTTATTGAATCTTTTACGTTTTGTTTCGTAAAGTTAGTATATTTTAATGGCTCTAGGATATTAACTTCTTCTGGCACTAATTCCTCTAATGCATGACCATGGGAAAATAACTGGAGGTCAACAGAATATCTTGAGTAATCAAGCATAGATAATAGTGTTACCAAGCTTTTTTCTGCGCCAGCAATATCCAATGAATCAATAACGAATAAAATACTTTTTTTCATCTGGTTATCACTTCACTTCCAAAAATAATTTCTACAAATTTATCAAAACTATTCTTAAACTCCACTACCAGCTTATCCTCTTAAACATCTACCTGCTTTAATCCTTCAGGCTTTGATAATAGCTTTATTTTCCTCAATCCTTTTCGTAATCCAAGATAAAGAACGTTGAGATAAGGGTGGAAGGAAAATAAGAATAACTGTCTTTGCAACTCTCTTTCATCTTGAACAGCACGTTTTAGATTACTATTATTATCTCGTATGTACGAATGGATTTTCTTTCGATGTGTTCCACCTTTGTCTTTCTTTCTGTTTAATAGCAACAAGTTATAATGAATGAGGCACATTTTTAATATCTCCTTAAATGATGCATCAGTGAGCTCCTCATATTGTTTTTCAATAAAGAGATGTCTTTCTTTTAATCCCCTTATAATATCTAAATTTCTTGGTGTATACGTTGCAACGATGCTATCACTTCGTTGATAATAATAGTAAAAAGGTTGTTGTAACAATAGAAACGTATTTACCCGCTGCATGACTTGATAAGCCCAGAATATGTCTTCAAATAGGACTCCCTTTTCAAATGGAATGTCGCTTATTAATTCTGTTCTATAAAGCTTCCCCCACGCAAAATTTTTTACCTTTTTATTTGTAACCAACTCGTACATCAAGGATTTATTTGTTAATATTTCCAGCGAATCTCCTTCTGTACTATACCTATTATCAATGAGCAATCTATCTTCATAAGCATAATAAAAAGCTGATTGCACAATATCAGCTTTATTCTCAATGCTATTACTGACCAGGAGTTCAATCATAGTTTTATCTAACCAATCATCACTATCAACGAACATAATAAATTCTCCTGTTGCCTGCTTCATGCCATGATTCCTAGCATCAGATAATCCACCATTCTTCTTGTGGATAACTTTTATGCGAGTATCACTTTCTTGATAATCATCCACAATTTCTCCACAATTATCTGGTGATCCATCATCTACCAAAATAATCTCTAGATTAACATATGTTTGGTTAATAATACTATCTACACATCTATGAATATACTTCTCTACTTTATAGATAGGGACAATAACACTAACCTTTCCCTTCTCTGGCATGCATTGTCCCTCCTATACGATTTCGTATAATTTTTGCAGTTCCTTTACATTATGATAGTCATTCTTTATACAGTTACTTGCTAGATGTTTTCCGAGCTTTAGATTATTGAATAACCTCTCAATCCCATCCACAACCCCCTTAACCGACAACTCGCAAATTACCCCATCAATCCCATCCCGTACCTGACTCCCCGCTGTAGGGTAATTAGTTATCAATACTGGCTTTCCAAGAATCTGTGCTTCCCCTACCGTAACAGCCTTTCCTTCATAACGCGACGGCTGCACATAAAGATCCGCTGCCTTCATATATGGATATGGATTCGTCTTTTTCCCTAATAATATAAAGCTTTCACTAAGATCGTTCGCTGCAATTAATTCTCGAAGCATTGACTCATCACCACCATAACCAACGACATACCAAGCAATCTGATCAATTCCTTTTACCTTTAATAACTTAAGTGCTCTGACGGCTTGATCAATCCCCTTGGCATGTGATAGCCTAGCAACCGTTACTATTTTGAATCGCGGATCACTATCCATTGGATTTTCCACTTTTTCATTAGCAAGTGACTGGACAAGGTCTGGGGATGTAATGTTTTCCATTACCATTACCTTCTTTTTAAGACTTGGATATTTCTTAATAAATGCTTGTTTGCAATCCTCAGATACTGCTACGATATGATTAAACTTATTCCACATTTTCACGTCCATATCGATATCTGTGTCGACGGTTGAAAAGTCTGTGTGTATCCAGGCAATCTTTGTTTTTGCCTTTACCTTTTCGGCAACAACGTAATGTGGCCATAAATAACTGATTGCGACATCATATTGTTTTTCAACCTTAGGTAAAAATGGTAATGCATATTTCCACATGTACTGCATCTGTTTATAGCCTGTTTCCGCTGATTTACCTATGCCTGCTCGATACTTTGCTAGAAGTCTTGTCATTCCAATTGATAGTTGACCAGTTTTGATTACTTCACTTATCGACATGCGAAAGGTTTTGTATATATTCGACTCCTCGATTAAATTAGGTCCAGTTGGAAGCAAACTCATGAAGTCACCAGTATGGCTATATAGCATCAAATCGACTTGATAACTTTCATAATCAAAGTTACTTAACATGCTAATTAAGCTACGTTCTACCCCACCAACTTCCATGTCAAAGGTGGTAATCAAGATATTTTTCATCTGCAACCCCATCACTTGATTTATAAATTTTCTTTAGTTTTTCAAACGCCAGTGTAAGCGAATATCCATTTTCCTCAAATCCAGTTATTATTTTATTTGTATTTTTTTCTTTTTTATTTGCAACTTCGATAATCTTATCAGCCCAAACATCAGGTCCATTTGCTAATAAAAGTTTTGAAACTAAACCGATGTTTAAATCTGCTTCGGGTTGGATTGCTTCTGATACGATGCACGGAATCCCACTTGCCTGTGCCTCCAATAATACAAGTCCTAATCCCTCATGAATGGACGGAAAAACAAAAACATCCATATTGTGGAGCATCGTTGCTATATCCGTTCTTATGCCAACAAACTTGATATTGGCTAGTAGACCATCATTCTTTGCCTTTGCCTCTATTTCGAGCCTAAGATCCCCATCTCCAACTAATAATAATTTTATTGATGGATCTCTCTTGATCACACTTTTCATTATTTCTAATAAAAAGGTATGATTTTTTGCCTCGATAAATCTTCCAACATGACCAATAATGATACTTTTTCCTACACCCGCTTCTAATTTAAATTTCTTAACCTCTGCATAAGAAGGTTGCAGGAAGGTTGAATAATCTATCACATTAGGAAAAAAGGAATACTTTCTTTGATTGACACCGTTCTTGCCAAATAAATAAGTTCCCGCTCCATTACTACATGCTAATAGATCGGTAGAAAATAGTTTGATAATAGTGCGCATCGTAGTAATGTAAACTTTTCTTGCAATACTATTACTATTGTCTAATGTTGTGTGGGCATGTGAAATCCGAATTTTCACACCAGCTAAATAGGCAGCAACATTTGCAATACCACAGTGAAAAAGCGTATGTGCATGAACAGCATCATACGGTCCATTCCTTTTTATTACGTTATATATTTCTTTAATTGAATTGGTTTTTGATAGCTTAATCACAGAACCACCAAGCGCTTTTATTTCTTGATCATAATGAGCTTCCTGACTGCTATAAGAAATAAAATCAAACTGTACGCTTTCACGATCCATATGCCGATAAATATTCATCAGCATCGTCTCTGTTCCTCCCATATTCATAGCACCAACTACCTGAAGAATCCTTAATGGCGCTTCACGTCTCATTTATCTTTTCCTCCAGATTTTTTCTCCCCCAACTTCCCCTTCTGCCACCTAACAAATTCAATCACAGCCCTAAACTCCTGTAACTGTTCCTTCTCAACCCCCGATTTCTTTAACTCATTCACAAATTCCAGCCATTCATTTTCTGGTATTTGTTCATTTGCAGATTTCACTGTGCCGAGTAATGTTCTTAAGTCAACATCGAGTACAACAGCCAGCTTCTCGATTATATGGATGGAGGGATTTTGATTTAAATTTCGTTCAATATTACTTAAATAGGACTTCGAGATATTTGCTCGTTCGGCACACTCCGATAGTGTGAGCCCCTTGCTTTTACGAAGTCTTTGAATATTTTCCCCTATCATAGGCTAAACCTCTTGTTTTCCAGGAAATAAATAACTCCTATTTCGGATGGGCTGATCAAATACTTTTCTTACGCATTGAATGACCCGCAGTTGTTCTTCTTCAGTAAGACTAGATCCAGATGGAAGGCAGATTCCAGTTCGGAATAATTCTTCTGCAACATCATGACTCCTTTCATGGGCGTAGAAACGTGCCCCTTTAAAAAGTGGTTGCAGATGAAGTGGTTTCCATACTGGTCTTGCCTCTATCCTTTCACGATAAAATGCAGTTAGTAGCTGTTCCGTAGTCACACCGGATACTTTCTCGTCAATGGTTAATGTTGTAAGCCAGCGATTCATGGCTGTATTCTCTAATTCACTCATAAAGTGAATACCAGGAAGATCTGATAGGTTACTATAGTAAACATCAAATATTTTCCTTCTAGCTGCAACACGATCTCCTAATACTCGTAACTGTCCTCTGCCGACACCAGCTAAGAGATTACTCAAGCGGTAGTTATATCCCATCACACTGTGCTGATAATGCGTAGCTTGATCTCGTGCTTGACTTGCTAAAAATCTGGCTCGTTCTAGTGCGGCTTCATCATTTGAGACAAGCATGCCGCCTCCAGAAGTGGTAATAATTTTATTTCCATTGAAAGAGTAAATACCGAACTTACCGAATGAACCTGATGCTTTACCCTGATAGGTCGTTCCAAGCGATTCGGCGGCATCCTCGATCAGTGGGACACCATATTGATCGCAGATAAGTAGGATTTCATCCATTTTGGCGCTTTGTCCATATAAATTAACAACCATTACCGCTTTTGGTAGTTTCCTCTTAAGAGCCGATTCTTGGAATGCTTTCATTAGTGCTTTTGGTGACATATTCCATGAATCTGGATCTGAATCGATAAAGACTGGCTCGGCACCTTGATATAAAATTGGATTTGCACTCGCAACAAAGGTAAGGGTTGAACAAAATACTGTATCACCCTTTTTTATATCCAACAAGGAAAGAGCTAAGTGAATGGCAGAAGTACCTGAACTTACCGCTAGCGCACCATTTACCCCAACTAATTCTGCAATCTCCTGTTCGAATGCATCCACGTTTGGTCCAACTGGTGCGATCCAATTGGATGCAAATGCTTCGTTTAAATACTGTTGTTCCTCCCCAGTCATATGAGGTGGAGAAAGATAAATCATTGATCTCGACAATGGAATCATCACCTTTTCTATTTTCTAATTATTATCCCGCCTAAGTCTAAAGTCGATTCAGTAGGCAAGCCCCCTCTGAATAATGTCTTACTTTTTATGAAAAAGCTTTTTTATCCATGACGATCCTTTTAATAATTCGTGTTGGTGAACCTACTGCTTTGCTAAATGCCGGAATATGTTCAATAACGGTAGATCCTGCCCCGATAACTGACCAGCTTCCAAGATGAATGCCTGGTATGACAGTAGCTGCTGACCCAATATGTACACCTTCACCAGTAGTCACATTTCCCGTTAATGTTGCATTTGGCGAAATATGGGTATAGTCTTCGATTGTATTATCATGTTCAATAATTGCGGCCGTATTGATAATGCAATGATTACCGATCACAGCCTTGGCATTAATCACCACATTCGGCATAATTACCGTTCCATTGCCGATTTCAGCGGTACTACTCACTACCGCTGTTGGATGGATAACGGGTAAATAGTCTTCTTGTGACAAATGAAGGCGCTCTACAATCAGTTTTCTAATCACATTGTCACCAATTGCGACAACCACTTTTGTATTTTTATTAAATAATCTCGTTAAGAAGGCTATTGGCGCATGAATGATACCCTTCGTCTGAAACCCTTGTTTATACTTATCATCTAAAACCGCGACCACTTCGTACTCCCCATTAGCAAATATCATTTCCTGGATGACCCTGCTGTGACCACCATCTCCCAAGATAATTACTCGCATCCTATAACACTTCTTTCTTGCCTGTAAATTTCATCATCGAAACGGAATCCTCAGACCGGATACCCTCCCGCTTCAAAACTTTTACAATCGTAAGCACAAGAATCTTTAAATCCAGTAAAAAATGTTGATTATTAACATACCAAATATCAAGGTTAAACTTTTCCTCCCAAGTAATTGCATTTCTCCCATTGATCTGTGCCCAACCGGTAATACCTGGTCTTACCGTGTGGCGTAAACGTTGCTCTTCGGTGTAGAGAGCTAAGTACTCCATTAACAACGGCCTCGGTCCAACCAAGCTCATCTCCCCTTTTAGAACATTGAATAATTGCGGAAGCTCGTCTAAACTATATTTTCTAAGAAACATACCAAGTGCGGTTATTCGCTGTTCATCCGATAATAGCTGCCCATTTGGATCTAATGCGTTGGTCATTGTTCTAAATTTATAAAGGTAAAACGGCTTCCCATTCAATCCTGGGCGTTGTTGCTTAAATAAAACAGGAGCACCTAAGGCGATCCTCACCATAATTGCAACGATAAGAAGGATTGGTAGGAATATGATAATCAATGTTAATGAAGTGAATACATCAAGTGCTCTTTTCATCTGAATACCAGCCTTTTTTACACATTAAAAAACCCCATTGACTGTCGCACTGGAGTCTTCTGATTTTTATTCTTTTTGATTACTTTTGCATATCCATCCGGATTTTCACGTTGCCAACGCCATGTATCCTCACACATCTTCTCAATCCCTCTTATTGCCTTCCAGTTCAATTCTTTCCTAGCCTTCGTAACATCTGCATAACAAATGCTACTATCACCTGGGCGCCGGTCTACTAGTTGATAGGGAATTGCTACGCCAGCGGCCTTCTCAAATGCGGTTACCATTTCCAATACACTGTAACCAAAACCCGTGCCTAAGTTAAATGCCTCAATTTCTGTTGTCATCTGCACCCTTTCCAAGGCTCGTAAATGTCCAATCGCTAAATCGGTAACATGAATATAGTCTCTTACCCCTGTTCCATCCTTTGTCGGATAATCGTCTCCAAATACTTGGAGCTGCTTCCTCTTGCCAACAGCAACCTGGGAAATGTACGGCATTAAATTATTCGGTATCCCATTAGGATCTTCTCCAATCCTTCCACTTTCATGGGCACCAATTGGATTAAAATAGCGTAGTATCGCGATACTCCATGAAGGGTCCGCAAATGCTACATCCCCTAAGATTTCCTCAATCATATGCTTTGTGCGACCATAAGGATTGATTGCTTGTAATGTCGTATCTTCCGTTATTGGCATATTATCCGTTATGCCATATACCGTAGCAGAGGAGCTAAATACGATTTTTTTCACACCAAATTGCTGCATTACTTCACATAAAATAATGGTGCTTGTTATGTTATTTTGATAGTAATGAAGTGGAACGGAAACCGATTCACCAACAGACTTGAGTCCAGCAAAATGGACAACCGCTTCAATCTCATTCTCCGCGAATATTTCCATCATATCTTCTTTCTCCAGTAGATCTGCTTCGTATATTGGAAAAGTTTTACCAGTAATCTCTGAAACTCGCTTCAAGCTTTGTGGATTGCTATTGGAAAAATTATCAACCACAATAATGTCATATCCTCCATTCAAAAGCTCGACACAGGTATGTGTTCCAATATATCCTGCACCACCCGTTACTAGAATTGCCATTTATTTTCCTCCTTTACTTTTTACCAAATTAAATAATCACTTTTATATAAGATATTGAGGGAAATTACATCCTCATAATAATAATAGGCAAAGTAAAAAACGATGATTGCGAAGTAGATAAGCTTTTGATCCTTCCCTCTGAACAGCTTTGGAAGCCATGATACAAGAATCAATCCATAAAGTTGAAAATAAATGGACATTCTAGCAAAGATCCACTCCTGCGTTGCAATGACCATAAAGACAAAACCAAGTAATGTCATATTGACAATATAATCACTCTCAGGAAATAGTTTCTTTAACTTATCTCTCCCTAAATAAGCGATTATAAGTGGTGCTGCTTCAACAACCACTCGAAGAAAATTCGCCCCACCTTCAGTAAAATCAACGTAACCACTATATTGTGTGTCATCAATTGCCTTAAACAATAGCGCAGAAAATTGCTCGTAGCCGAAAACAACAATAATCGCAAAGATAATCAAAGCGAAGGTAGCCTTTGACCATGCCTTAAAACGCACAATAAAATACATTGGAAGCAAAATGAGTGCACTTTGATGGAAGAATGATGAAAAAATAATAATAAGAAAATATCGCTTCCAATTCCCATTAATTAAATATTTTGCCGCTGCAAACGTAATTGCTGCTGCAAGGACCTGTCTAATCCCATTCATCGAAACTAGAAATAAACCACCTGTTATATAAACGTACAAGCTAAGTTCAATCAATCTAGAGTAATTGTATAGGACAATGATAATTAGTACATTTGTAATTAGTGCTGCTGTGAAGATCATGATTTGCGGATCTTCTGAGATATAATTTTTCAAGAACATTTGGAAAACGTCAAAGCCTATATCTTTCCCAGCAAGGATGGTTTCCCAAGTAAAATCCTTGATTTCAAAGGAATGTATATAAGAAGATGTATCTCCAATATTTGACCGCAGACCTGAAATTAGTACAAGTGTTGCTAACGAACAAAATATTAGTAGTTTATTAGGCTTTACAGCAGCAGATAAACCTGTTGCCATTACAGGAGCAGCAAAGTATCTGGCAAAAAATCCGCAACTAAAAGTGATAGCAAGATTCATCCAAAGAACAGTCATTTATAATATCCTTTCAATTTAAATGAAAAGTTTATAACTTATGCATCATTAGTATGTTTGAAAAAAGTCGATTTACTTGTATGATTAATATAAAAGTAAAGTGCTATTCCCACAGGTGTAGCAAGTAAGGTAGTGAATTTACATGGTGATTCAAGCAAAAAGTAATAATTTCTTACCATCAAATTACTTGATACATAATGAATCGATTCTCTTAATCTTTGTTTATAAGTTGGTGCGTACTTCATTGCAACTTTTCTAAAAAAAGAAAAACTACGAGGGTTCTTCTTGTATTGCTTTATGATATTCATACTTGAACCATCCTCTAAGTAATCAACATGACAAAGCACCTCATTCATGATTAGTAATGGATATTCCTGGTCAATAAGAATATATTTATAACTTAAAGGACAATACTTTTCACCAGAAAATAAAGGATAAGGAGGGACCTTTTTTGTTAATTCAGAACGATATACTAACTTCTTATCCCCCTTAACCTTGTATTTGGCATACAAGCTGGATAGGGTAGAATCCTTTATATTTTCAGGGAGTGTTGTTCCAATGACTCTCCCAGCTGGTGTAGCATCTAACCCAACTATTCCCGCATATGTTTTATCACCATGTTTTTTCCAAAATGAGAGAATCCTTTCAACAGCATCATTAGCCATGTAATCATCTGAATCAATGCATATATTAAGTTCTGTTTGGATCAATTCATAGGCTGTGTTATGTGCTCCGTGCATGCCTTGGTTTTCTTGATAGTGGTAGTTAATAGGAACTAATCCTTCTAATACCCAGCCTTCAATTAGTTCTCGCGTGCTATCTGTTGAACCATCATCAATGATTAACCAGATAAAGTCATTACAGCTTTGTCTCTTCAAGCTTTCATAACACAGGTGTAGTGTGTACGCTCGATTAAATGTTGGCGTGAATATAGTTAATGTCGGACTCACGATAGAACCTCCTCTTGAGCCTGAACTACATTTAATGCATGAACCATGTAATACCCCGAAAGCCAGTTTGCCATTGATGAAATATCATAACCAGTTTTTCTTATCATTTCTGATGTATTTACATGTTCATAGGCTGATGATAATATCGTTTGTGCCCATGCATCTGAAGATTCCCTTAGGCTCAGGAATTTAATCCTCCCTGTAATATCTACTTCACTTGTTATTGAATCAGCGATAATGCAATTTAAACCAGCCGCCTGGGCCTCTACTAAAACTACTGGTAATCCTTCAAATAATGAAGGAAATATAAATAAATCAAATCCCTGCATTAACTCGTTTATATCCTCCCGAACGCCTAAAAAAAGTACATGAGATTTCAAACCTAATCTAGTAGCTTTTTTTTCAATACTAGATCGTAAATCACCATCACCAACTAGGACTAGCATGGAATTCGGCTGTTTATTATGGACTGCTTTAAATATATTTAGTAAAAAATCATGGTTTTTAGACTTATTAAATCTCCCTACATGGCCTAATACTAATTTATCCTCAGCGTTAAACTCCGCTCTTATTTTTTTACGTACGTTTGAATCATAAACGAAATCATTTACATTAATAGCATTATTAAAGACAGTAACTTCCCTGGGTTTCTTTACATTTTTTCCAAATAACCATTCACCTGCTTTTGTAGAACATGCAAGATAATTTGTTGGATGATTTTTCATTGTAAACCTTGCGTATAATCTAAATGGAAACTTATAATCGACCCCTAAACCACTGCAATGACTATGCGCAATCCGACAAGGAATCCCTGCTTTATGAGCTGCTTTCAAAACAAAACTGCTATTTTCATTGATATGTGAATGGACTACTTTATACTCTGTATGAGAATCAAAAAATTCCTCAAGCAATGTAAAATAATTTTTGTAGTTACCAGGGCGAATGTGTGGCATCCTATATGTTTTTCCACCAAGTCGTTCTATCTCTTCATCGTAATCTCCACGTTCATCCCGATGTACCATAAAATCAAACTGGATCTTTGTCCGGTCCATTTGACGGTAGTAATTCATCAGCATCGTTTCAAGCCCACCACGATTCATAATCGTAACAACTTGTAAAATTCTAATTGGCTCCAATGTAGACACCTCCTAACGAACAATTTTTCTTAACAAATTAATACTCGATAACATGAAATACACACCAATTGCATTTTTTGTTTTTGCGCATAAATAAAACAGCTTCCAAACAAATGAGAAATAACTCATTTCAAGCTGTTTATATGATTCTTGTATTTGCTTATCGCTTAGTATGTTTTTTAACCTATTAATTTTCATTAAGATTGAAGATTTATTATCCTTACTTATTTCGTTGAACCCCAGACCAAGCGTATTAAGGCTGATACGATTATTTAATGCGGAGTAATATTCAGGTCCCAAACCTTTTTCAATTAAAAATTGATGAATTAGTTTATATAGCAAGGAATAATTATCCTTTAAAGAAGGTTTAAATCTTGATGTAATTGATTCTGAATTTCCACGCCAATAATGGTAATAAGGTTGATTTAGAAAGATGAACTTTTTTGTGTAATAAAGGGTTTCAATGTTGAATAAAGTATCTTCATTGGTACCTATTATTTCTAGATCGGTAAATGTTATTTTATTTTCTTTAATTATTTCTGCGCGATAGAGTTTTGACCAAACAGTACCCCACGCATCAAGTAATTCCGGCTTTGAAATCTCCTCATTTAAAGGACCAATCAATCTTCTCATTACCTTGAGCCGAACGTCCTGATCTATAAAAGATACTTTCTTTGGAAGATGAAAGTTTTTCTCCTTTGAATGTGATCCAAACTCACTTTTATACGAGCACATTACGATATCTGCCTTATCTTCTATTGCTGTTTGATACATCGCTTCATACATATCAGTCTCAATCCAGTCGTCAGGATCAACAAATCCGAGATAATCACCTTTTGCTAATTCAATCCCAACATTTCGTGCTGATGATACGCCACCATTCTTTTTGTCAACAACGATAATTCGCGCATCTTTAACAGCATATTCATTTACTATATCTAGACTTTTATCTGTTGATCCATCATTTATTGCTATTATTTCTATCGCTTTCAATGACTGGGAGATTAAACTGTCAAAACATCTATTGATAAACTTTTCAACATTATATATAGGCACGACGATGCTTATTTTCGGCTTCACTTTGATCCTCCAACATAAATTTTGAGTAAATCATGCTTAGTTCTTCAATAACCTCAGATACTGCATATTGCTTTACAAACAACCGACTATTTTCACTATGTTTTTTACGAAGGTCTTTGCTTTTATAAAGCTTCATTACTTTATATGCAAATTCAACTACATCCGAATTCAGGACAATCCAGCCATTATGATTATTAGAAACCAGCTCCCGATGCCCGCGATTATCTACAGCCACTACAGGCAATCCACATGCCATCGCTTCCATAATATTAACTGGCAATCCTTCGCGGAAACTCGACCCAACTGCAACATCACACATCGGTAATAATTGCTCAATATCTTTCCGAAAGCCTAGGAAATCTACCATTTGGCTAATACCGAGATCCTTTGCGAGCTGACGACAGCTTTCCATTAAGAAACCTTCACCGGCTAGTAATAATTTAGCATTTGGTATTTCATCCTTAATTAAAGCCATCACTTGAAGTAATAATCGTTGATTTTTATTCTTATTAAATTCAGCTGCATAAAATAACAAAAAGTCATCTGCCTTGTAGCCAAATGACTTTTTCCGTTCTAATTTCTCTTTATTATCGATTGGTTTAAACTTTTCCGTATCTACCCCAACACCGTGTATATGATCAATCGATCCTGCTTTAAACTTATGTGTCGTTGCTAGTTGGTAGTCCTCTTCATTTATCGTAATTAATCGATCAGTATGGCGTGCTAAATACCTTTCAATCGGATAATAAATGAGCCAGTTCATGTAGGATGCGCCTTTACAAAAGTGAAAACCGTGCGCAGTATAGATTACTTTTGTT
The DNA here is from genome assembly GCF_003369575.1 of Oceanobacillus arenosus. Lineage (GTDB taxonomy): Bacteria > Bacillota > Bacilli > Bacillales > Amphibacillaceae > Oceanobacillus > Oceanobacillus arenosus. The sequence goes on from NZ_PIOC01000001.1 coordinate 363,676, forward strand.
CCTTTTTTTCTCGCTTTCCTAGCAGCAAGGCGGGAGAGCACTCCTCCTAATGGTGTGTGACAATGAATAATGGAATAGTTGTTCTGATCAATAATTTTCTTTAATTGTTTATATGCTTGAATATTTGATTGATGAAAGGGCGAGCGCTGAATATCGATATGATATTTATTATCTGTGAATGGTAAATCCATATTTCCTGATGCAGCAACATCTACTTCCCATCCCTGCTCTTTAAACCATTTCATATATGGCAAATGAAATGCCTTGAAATGGTAATCAACGGTTGCACAAAACAATATTTTCTCAGCCATTCAGGCCACCCCTCCATTATATGGATACTACTTCTCTTTGATCGTGAACCATTGCATTATTTGCTAAATCTAATAAGTATTTTCTAAGTGTGTCAGCATCAATTGTGCTGTAATTTTTTATGATTTGATTAATATCATCAATGTATAAATTTGTCGTCTTTCCAATATATATTTTCGGATATACTTGCTCTTGGTGAATCTCATTATCCTGTAATAATTCCTCGAAGAGCTTTTCCCCTGGCCTTATTCCCGTGTATTCTATGCCAATCTCCTCAATGGAATTACCCGATAATTTGATTAGGTTCTTTGCAAGATCGGCAATTTTCACAGGCTCTCCCATATCTAGTACAAATATTTCTCCACCATTCGCAAGTGCACCTGCCTGGAGAACTAATCTTGATGCTTCGGGTATTGTCATAAAGTAACGGACCATGTCAGGATGTGTAACGGTTACTGGTCCACCTTTTTCAATTTGCTTTTTAAACAGCGGAATCACACTGCCTCTGCTTCCCAAAACATTACCAAATCGTACGGCGACAAATTTCGTATCGCTTGCTTTATCCATACTCTGAACAATCATCTCAGCTAGTCGCTTCGATGCCCCCATCACACTTGTCGGATTCACTGCCTTATCCGTTGAGACCATCACGAATATATCAACATTATGTAGGCTTGCCGCCTTTGCAACATTCCTTGTTCCAATAATATTATTTTTTACTGCTTCCTCCGGATTACGCTCCATCAATGGGACATGCTTATGTGCTGCAGCATGATAGACAACATCAGGCTGATATTTACGCATGACATTCATCATCTTTATTTCATCCTGCACATCTGCAATCTCTGTAATGAAATCAATTTGACTACTTTTAAATGTCTCCTTTAATTCCATTTCAATGGAATAAATACTATTCTCTCCATGACCAAGTAAAATGACCTGTCTTGGACGGAAAGCTGAAATTTGCCTTGTTATTTCTGAGCCAATCGAACCGCCTGCTCCTGTAACGAGGACAACTTTATTGTTGATATACTCGGAAATACTTTCGATATCCATATCGACAGGGTCTCTTCCCAATAGATCTTCCACCTGTACATCGCGGAATTGATTGATTGATATTTTCCCAGTTATTAAATCTTCTAGAAAAGGAAGAATCTTCGTTTGTGCATTTGTCTTTGCACATTCTAGAAAAATTGTATTTAATTCTTTTTTACTTAGAGATGGAATGGAAATAATGATATGATCTATTTCAAGTTCCGCTACACTGCTTACGATTGCATCCACTCCACCGACGACAGGCAAACCTAGCAACTCAAGCCGCTGTTTTCTCGGGTCATCATCGATAAAAGCAACTGGCAACAGATTGCTCTCGTTATTTTTTAATAGTTGCCTAGCAACCATCGTGCCAGCCGATCCTGCGCCGATAATTAATGTGCGAATTTTATTATCTGTTTGATTTAGAAATGAATCACGATAAATTCTCCAAATAAATCGCGACCCTCCAATAAAGCACATATGAAGCAGCCATGTTATTACGAACAGCTTGAACTGGATTTCCTGAAAGAGAAGTAACTGAATAATCATAGCGGTGATAACGGAAAATGAGACAACTTTTAAGATAATTAATAACTCTTGAATACTCGCATATTCCCAAACCTTTTTATACAGTTTATATTTTGTGGAAAATAGATGATGGCATAATAAAATGGTTAGTATGGTCACTAGGACAGAATAGCCTACTAGTTGCAGTTCAATACTTGCTAGGTACGCACTAATAAATATCGCACTGAGCACAATACAAGAATCAATCAAAATAAATAAGGAAATACGCTGCCGATATGTCATTTCATCCCTCCTTCTTCCTATATTTTTAATAGAAATCAATGTAGTGGTATTTTTTTCCTAGTACAAAAGCGCAAGTGACTTTCCTATCCTATTAAAAGACTAAGGTTTAACCAAGCCTTTCAGTGACAGCCTTAGTTTCACTTATATAATAAGAAAGTTTAAATAATATGTATGGGCATCCAACCCGTCCTCACATCACACTATCGACAACGTACGTGTCTAAGGTATCTACAATACCCACAGCATGACCGAGTGTCTACATGGATAAAGGTAAGTAGACATCACCAAAAGTATTTTATTGCGTATGTATCGCACAAAAAATTCTTTATAGAGAACAATTATTTCAAAAAAATTTGTTTATTTGTCGTTAATAATGACACCAAGTAGATTTGCATGGGCCAACTCTAATATTCGTTTCGATTCAATAGCGTTTTCTAGTTCTGTTTTCCCATGCTCCAACACCAATACAACACCTTCGCATTGATTGGCAAGTACCCTTGTTTCAGTCGAGCTTAATATCGTTGGTGAATCGATTAATACGACATTATATCGAGTGGAAGCCTCATTTAATAGATTCATCATGACATCACTTCCCAGTATTTCAGTAGGGTTTAGTACGGATGTACCACTCGTCAATACGTCGAGATTTTTAATATCTGTTCGACTGATTGCCTGGTCGAGTATAGCACTTCCTTCAAGTACATTCGTTAATCCAGTTTCATTGGATATTTGAAAAATATCCTGGATTACTGGCTCTCTTAAATTAGCATCAATTAAAAGCACGCTATCCTTTTGTTGTGCAATTGAAACCGCTAGATTTGCTGCTGTCGTAGATTTCCCCTCACCGACACCAGGCGAGGTGATAAGAAATACACTGTTCTTCTTTTCATCCATTAGAAACTTAATATTAGTCCGAATCGTTCGAAACTGATCTGAGATTACAGAATCTGCATTCGAATAAGTAATTAGATGTATTTTCCGATTATCTACAGACTTTCTTTTATTGAATATCAACAATTTCACCCCGCAAATTTACATCCTTCTGTTTCCGTCTTTTCTTAGAACCTTTCACCCTGTTCATATTCGATACGATGCCCAATACTGGGACACCTAATATTCCCTCAATTTCTCGGTCCTTTCTTACTTTCCCATCTAAAGAATCTAATAGAAATACCAGCCCGATACTAACAACTAAACCGAATACCAGCGCAATGATTGTTGTGCGGTTTTGGGTGCTGTTGATTGCAAATGGGTTTTCCTTCGCTTCCGAAAGTAATTGGACTTCTGTAAAGCCTAGGATCGATACAATCTGACTTTTATACACTGATGCGGTTGTATTCGCAATTTCTGCAGTAAGCTTAAAATCTGTACCTATAACCGAAATATTAACAACTTGCGAATCATCAATCCTCGTTACTTCTATTTGACTCGCTATTGCTTCAGCCGACATATCAAGTTGCAGTTCATTTTTTACCTTCTCCATAATAATTGGATCCTTAATCATGACCATCAATGTATTCATATCCTGGTCACCTTTACCTAAAATCATTCTTGTTGATGATTGATACACTGGGGTGTAGTTATAAGAACTATAGAAATATCCTGCCAGTGTTGCTAAGATGGTAATCAGCGCAATAATCCAAAACCGTTTCTTAATCACATTAAAATATTCTTTGATATTGATTTCGGCAGGATTTTCACTTTCAATCATCCTATAATGTCTTCGCCCCATTAACATCACCTTTTCTATTGGTTATCATCATATCTATACTTAGGTTATTACAATATTCTTTATAAAGAACATTGTAATTAAAAAAATATCGCTTACTGGTGAATTATTTAAAATTATTCCTTATGGTTCATATATTAGTTCATTATAAAGAACAAGTCAACAACTAATTCTCGAATTATTAGCTTATTTCCATTTTTGTATTGTAAAACTTAACCAACGCTTCAACATCAGCGCAGGTTGGAATAAGTGACGTTCCTGGTCCAATAAGTGCGTCCCCTTTTTGTTCAAAACATGATCCAAATGAAAATCGAAGCATCCGAAAAAATTTTTTCTCAATAAGTGCTAAATAATATTTAGGGTTATGATTCATTGCATGATTATAAAGGATATGTGAAAAAATAGTAAAGTAACCTTGACGCTGATAGTCCTGATGAATACAGAGTTTATCTATCTCCCAAGTGCGATCTTGATATCGGTTTATTTCGGGGAAATTAGAGAATGCAAATCGCCCTTCTACGGTACTATTTGGGTTTGTGGGATTGTAAGGAGTGAGTTCAATTGTCCCGATAACCTTTTCTCTTCTAAGGAATCCTTTTTTATCTAATAAAAGATTGTATCTGAAACCATCCTCTGAATATGGATCATTTACCCAGCCAAATTCATCGCAGAAATATTCCCAGGTTGCTGCAAATTGTCTTTGTTGTTTAGCTGTTTGAACTAGTTCATACATTATTATTCTCCCTTCCTCGAAAAATCCCCATAAAACCCTTTGCCTCTTTCAGATAAGGGTTCTATAGGGTATGACTTTAATTGCCACAATTCGATTCACTAGCTGCCGAATGGATTAGTTGGATCTGGATTCTCCCCGCCGCCTGGGTTTCCTCCACCGCCATGGCCAGGGTTTCCTCCATGACCATGCTTCCATCCCTTCATTGTCATGCTCACATCCAAAACTTCAAGAACTGGAGATTTCCATTCTTTCTTCATTTCATCATCACCTTTCTTCAAATAAGTAATATGAGAATTTGGTTACTTAGTATTCCTTACTTTTCCACCCATAACTTGAACCACGGATTGGACGTTATAAACATTTGAACCTCTAGAAATCTCCCTCCAGCTATGTTGAAAGTCTGAAGATAGTGTCCCTATGCTTGAATAGATGGAATACTAATACTCCTCTCTCTACGATACGGAAATATTACAGATTCCCTAATTCTTTTTAAGAACGTAATGAACTTTATTAAGAACACCCCTACATAATATCTTATAGAAACGGAATTATCAAGTACTTTATTTAACTTTTATATACACTATTTATGTATTTACTTTTCACTCAAACGAATCATTAGACGTCTACTCGAAAAACCGCTATCATCTCTTAATAAGGAAACATTAGAAAACTTAGTTGTTACCAATTATTTAGGTCACATCCTTAGAAACACATATACAGTGAGAAAGTCTTTAAACTATCTTATCTACTTAAAAGGGAGCGAGAAACATTGACTTCAAACCGAGTTAATACATTTAATAATATTCCACTATCTGTCCTAGACTTAGCACCTATAGCTGAAGGCAGCGATGCGAGCCAGTCCTTTAAGGAAAGCGTAGAGTTAGCACAACATGTTGAAAAGTGGGGATTCAATCGTTTCTGGCTTGCAGAGCACCATAATATGCCTGGGATTGCTAGTTCAGCAACCTCTATACTAATTTCCCATATCGCTGGTAATACCGATCACATTCGTGTTGGCTCCGGCGGTGTCATGCTGCCAAACCATGCAACTCTCGTAATTGCCGAACAATTCGGAACACTGGAGTCCCTTTTCCCAGGGCGAATAGACCTTGGACTTGGACGTGCACCAGGAAGCGATCAGGCGACTGCATATGCATTACGCCGTACCTTAAACATGGGCCCTAACGACTTTCCAATGCAAGTGAATGAATTACAGGACTATTTCGCAAAAGAGCCTGTGTCTCGTGTGAAAGCAGTACCAGGTCAAGGCTTAGCCATTCCAATTTGGCTGCTAGGCTCCAGTGACTTTAGTGCAAGACTTGCGGCACAGAAGGGACTTTATTTCTCGTTTGCCAGTCACTTTGCACCGGCCTATACGATACCGGCGTTGAAATTATACCGAGATAATTTTCAGCCGTCTGAAACACTTCAGAAACCTTATGCAATGGTTGGCGTCAATGTCATCGCAGCAGAAACGGACGAAAAGGCGCAATACTTGGCGAGCTCACATCAATTACAATTCTTAAATATCCGTAAAGGGTTAGCTACCAAACTCCAGCCTCCAATTGACAACATGGATGAGATCTGGTCACCTATGGAAAAGGCCGCCGTAGAACAATCACTTGACCCAAGAACGACGATTATTGGTAGTCCAGAAACAGTGAAACGTGGTCTCGCAGCATTCCAAGAAGCAACACAAGCTGATGAAATGATTGTCAGCTCACAAATTTACCATCTCGAGGATCGATTGCGTTCCTATGAAATTGTTGCTGAATTGATGGATTAATTTTACAGGAGTCACGATGATACATCGTGACTCCTTTTGCTATTCTTTAATTTCAAGTCCCAAGAGCTGTGCAAAACCAACTGCCTGATCTGCTGTGATAACACACCCAGTTACGTTTTCCAATGATACTTGGAGCTGGCTGAACATACAGGTTGTTAAGTCAATCCCCTTCAACGAAGTATTTACAAAACTAGCTTCGCTTAACTCACATTGATTAAAACCGACCTTCAGAAATTCACAATCATAGAAGTCAGCATTATTTAATGAACATCCTTCAAACTTCACTTGCTTTAACTTCGCAAATCCAAACGAACTTAAATTTGCCAGACACGCATCAAACACAACATTCCCCAATGAAGCCTCCGTAAGATTAATTCCGAGCATTTTTGAATCCTTAAACACCACCCGATGGATACTTCCCAGGCTAAAATCCACATTTGACAAATCGCAATGGTCGAAAATTACATCCATTAGTTCAATCTTTTGAAAGGTAACATCTTCAAAAATGACATTTTTAAAAAGCACTTCTTCAAAAGCTATCCCTTCAACGTCTTCTCCTGTAATAAAGCAATCTTGGAACACACAACGGTGGTAATATGCCTCAACTTTCGCTTGAAAAATTTCGGTCGTTAATTCTGAGCTGATTTTCGGCTGCTGAATTTTAAAATTCGTGATGATATGATCACTCTTCTCCATTGAAATTGTATTCTCTTTTTGTATTTATTAGTATATATGTCTTCTGCTTTAATGTCTGTTTGGAATTGGTGTAATTTAAAATCTTCGTAGAAATAAAAAGGATTTACTCACCTTTTGTAGAATCTAGTTATAAATACAAATATAGGAGTGAAGTTTATTGTTAAAAAAGTATAGAACAAAACCATATACGGTCTTATGTTATGAGGCATTATATAGGAGACTAAAGGACAATTACCGAAACAATAAGGTTCTTAACCAGGAATACCTAAATTATATTACGGGTTATCGCGGAGAACAAACAGTTGATTATAAATTAAGCACTTATCCACATAAAAACTTCTACATATATCACGACCTTCGATTAAAGATTAACCACAATTACTTCCAAATTGATACTCTACTTCTCTCCAGCAAATTCATTATCATTCTTGAAATTAAAAATTGGAGAGGTGAACTAAATTATAATTCTGATTTAAATCATATAACGCAAACTTTTAATAATGTAGAAAAGGGCTATCAAAACCCAATTTCACAAGTCCTTTCACATGAAGTGCAACTGAATTCCTGGTTACAAGCCACTTCTGTTTTTGGAATACCTATCGAATCCCTCGTAGTGATTAGCAATCCCACAACAATTTTGAAAAACAATCAGAACGATCCAACCTTTTATAGTAAAGTAATCTATGCCGATAATTTGATTTCAAAGATTAATGAATTTAATAGTAAATACACGAAGAACGTGGTAAACAAGCAAATGTTAAATAAGATAAATGAAGCATTGCTAAAAGGTAATATAGATTATAGACCAGATGTAATCCAACAGTTTAATTTGAATGACAATCACTTTATAAGAGGAGTCCAGTGTGATCATTGCGGAAGCTATCCCATGGTTCGAGCATATAAAACTTGGAAATGTAACGAGTGCTTATATACAAATCCAACAGCACATGTGAGACCATTACTTGACTATTTTCTACTTCATAAACCTACGATAACCAATAGCGAATGCAGAGCCTATCTTCAATTAGATTCACTGAAGAACGCATATACCCTTCTAAATTCCATGGACCTCACTTACACTGGAAAAAATAAAGCCAGAAAATATCATGCACCAAAGTTAGCTGATTTTCCGCAAAATTCGTTCGTCCCAAATAAGAAAAGGGTAAGATTAGATCTGTAAAAGTAAGATGTGCAGACTAATATGGGAGCTGCTAAGAGCTACTCTCGTATTAGTCTTTAAATATTCAGCTGATGATACTTTTGGGTTTGTGGTGATTTCTCTTTCTCCTGCCAATATCCCAGCGCTCATGCTGATTTAACTTTTCTCCTGCCGATATCCCAGCGCTCATGCTGATATAACTTTTCTCATGCCGATATTCCTGCCCTCATGCTGATATAACTTTTCTCCTGCCGATATTCCCGCACTCGTGCTGATTTATTTTTTCTCATGACGATATTCCTGCGCTCATGCTGATTTATTTTTTCTCATGCCAATATTCCAGCGCTCGTGCTGATATATTTTTTCTCATGACGATATTCCAGCGCTCGTGCTGATATATTCTTTCTCATGCCAATATTCCAGCGCTCGTGCTGATAATCTTCCACCCTCTACTTTCAAAAACCAAAAAAGGAAAGCAGACTACCCAAAAATAGTCTACTTCCCTTCACTTCGTTCTTTTTCATTTAATACATCTGCTAATTCGTCCTCTATCGTTGTATCTGCTAGTTTTACCTTTGCACGGTATGCGGCGCGGGTGATGAGATGTCCTGCTACAGGTGAAGTGATAAACACGAATATAATTCCTAGTAGGAGGCGCACGCTGACGAAACCTATCGTTGTTACAAAATAAAGGAAGGCACCTAGAAGTGTTAATAATACTGCTAATGTTGAACTCTTTGTCCCAGCATGGGAGCGTGTGTATATATCCGGAAAACGAATAATCCCAATCGCACTAATGACAGCCATGATAGCACCTATCAACATGAAGAGTACTGCGATAAACTCAGCTATCGTGCTTACGTTCAATAATAACACCCCTCTCGATGTATTTAGAGAAAGCAATCGTACTTATAAACGATAATATTGCTAATATAAGAATTACCTCCAGAAACGCCGTCGTGTGAAATAATACCGAGATAATTGCAATGGCTGACACAAGGTGAACCCCAATCATATCTAATGCAATGACACGATCTGGTAAGCTTGGACCAATGATAATTCGATAAAGAGAGATAAGAATCGCAACCCCGAATAATACAAGTGCAGCTGATAGCATGATGTTAATCATTACCTTGTCACCTCCATAATTGCCTTTTCGAATTTACTCAGTGAGCGTAATAACATTTCCTTCGATTCTTCTACATCCATCCCATGAATGTAGAAGGTGTCCCCCTTTGGAGTCACCTCTATGACGACTGAACCAGGCGTCAAGGTTAGAAGCATTGCGAGTGCAGTAACTTCCACATCACTTTCCAATATCGTTTCATATTTGAATATCCCTGGTTTAATGCGAATTTTTGGGCTTAGAATATGTTTTAGCACAAGATAACTGGACTGAATTAATTCAGAGATAAAAATCAAGAGTAATTTTAAAAAGGCGTAGAAACGACCTAGATAAAATCGTTCACCAAAGAATCGATGCATTAAATAAACAATTCCTATTCCGACAATATATCCTGTGACAAATGTCGTAAACTTGAAGTAATCCTCATCCTGGAACAGCGTCCATAAAAAGGCGATAAACAAATTCGTTAAAAACTGAGCTGGCATAACATACTCCCTCCCTCATCATATCAATCGGATCACTTATCATACAATACCGCATCAATATATACATCTGGATTTATTAAGGTATTTGCCGCATCACTTACATATGGTGCTAATGCTTCTGCACCTAGCCCTAGTGCAATTGTCGCTATTGCAAGCAACACACAAGGAATGATCCACCCCTTTTTCATCGGTATTTCATCCTCAAAGCTAATCATCGTTTCTCCCCAGAAGCAATTTAGGAAAATACGAAGTAGTGAATAAAGGACGACAATACTAGATATAAAGGCTAGTGCCAGTAATAGATAGGAACCTGTTTCCACTGCACCTTGACCAATTAATACTTTCCCAATAAACCCACTCAAAGGCGGAATACCGGAAAGTGAAATCATCACAATAAAGAATATCCATCCGAATAACGGATAATTTCGAATGAGTCCGCTCATTTCATCCATGTTAGCTGAGCCTGCTACTTTAATCATGGTACCGGCAAGTAAGAATAATAATGCCTTCACGATCATATCATGCATCAAATAATAGATGGATCCTTCTAATGCTGCTTGTGTACCAACAGCTAATCCTACAAGGATAAAACCAACACCAATGACAACATTATAAGAAACGATTTGCCGGATATCTTTAAAGGCAACGGCACCAATACTCCCGCCAATTAAGGTTATCCCTGCTAGAATACCGATAATCGTATGTGTAAATTCTGGTTCATGATAAAAGAATAATGTAAAGACACGGATAATAGCATAAATCCCTACTTTCGTAAGCAATGCACCAAATAATGCAGCAACCGCAGTCGGTGGCGTGCTATATGAACCGGGAAGCCAATAATAAAGCAAGAGTCCGGATTTCAAGGCAAAAACGGTCAGAAACACCATACTAATTCCGGTTAATAGAGGTGTTTGCCCAGATTCTGCAATACGTTCAGAAATATGTGCCATATTAAGTGTCCCAATTGAACCGTATAAATAGGCAATTGCAATCAAGAAGAACCAGGATGAGAGCACGTTTATCACAACATATTTTATTGACTCCCGTAATTGCACCTTTTTCCCGCCAAGGGCGACCAATACATAAGATGCTAATAACATTACTTCAAAATTAACATAGAGATTGAATAGATCCCCCGTTAAGAAGGAACCGTTTACCCCAGCAATCAAAAAGCTAACGAATGAATAAAAGAACATATTCTCATGTGCTTTGCCAATCGATGAAAATGCATAGAGCAAACAGATGGCAGCAACAATGCTTGTCGTTAACACAAGAATAATGGAGAAGGAGTCCGCTACAAATAGAATCCCAAATGGCGGCTCCCAGCCCCCAAAGTCTAATCGAAGAATTCCCTCTTCCTGAATTCGATTTAATAAATAGATGGAAATCCCAATATTTATCAGCATGACACCGAGACTGATGCCACGTTGGATTTTGATATGTTTGCGGAAAAAAATGAGAATAATTCCAGCGAGAACAGGGAGAGCCATCGGTAGTACAAGTATATTATTCATGCTTATTCCCTCTCAGTTCATCTAAGGTATCTGTTCCCGTTTCTTGGTATGTTCGATAAGCCAATACTAGCGATAAAGCCGTTACAGCAAAACCTATTACGATAGAAGTTAGAATGAGTGCCTGTGGGAGCGCATCTACATATGGCCCATGATCTTTCCCTATTAACGGAACCTCACCCTCTTTTAATCCACCCATTGTCATGATCATTAAATGTGCAGCATGTGAAAGAATGGCAGTACCTAAAATGACGCGTATAACGCTTTTTGATAAGAGCAAATAAGTTGCTACAGTTACTAAAACCCCTGCTAGGATGGTGATTAACGTTTCCATAGATTACACATCCTCACTAATACTTAAAATAATCGTTACAACAACACCCACAACGACTAATGCTACACCCAATTCAAAGATTGTAACGGTCGTTAATTCCACTTCCCCGAAAAAAGGAAGATTAAAATAGCCAAAAGCTTGGGTAAGGAATGGCACATCAAATACGAATGATCCAAATCCAGTACCAACAGCTAGAAACGCACCAAGTGCCGCTACTTTTTTAAAATCAAAGGGGAGGGCTTTTTGAATGGTTTCAATATCATAGACAATAAATAACAATACAAAAGCAGTGGAAAGGACAAGCCCACCAATAAAACCTCCGCCGGGGCTATTGTGACCTGCTAGAAACAAATATACCGCTAACGTTAAAATAATATAAATGACGACCTTCGTGACCGTCTTTAAGATAACATTATTTATTTTCAAGCTCTTCCTCCCCCTTTCTAGCTTTTAATTTGATTAGTGTAAAGACACCAATTCCAGCTATTAGGAGTACAACGACTTCGAGCATCGTATCAAATCCACGGAAATCACTTAAAATCGCATTTACAATATTTTTTGCTCCTACAAGTTCATATGAATTTTCAAAGAAGCCCGAGATCGATTCAAATAGTTTCTCATTTTGAACCGCCAATGCTACAACGACAAAAATTGCACCTACCAAAACTGAAATCAATAAATTGACGCTTTTCGTCTTCCTTGAAGAATTCTCCTTTTGCCAGTCCGGCAAGAAATAATAGGCTACTAGGAAGAGTACGGTTGTCACTGTTTCAACAACTGTTTGAGTCAGCGCTAGATCTGGTGCTCGCAATAAGACAAAGAAAAGAGCCACACCATAACCAATAACACCATTCAATAAAATAGCAGTCAGCCTTGATTTTGCAAAAATGATCGCAATTGACCCGACAACCATCGTAATTGCAATGAACCAATCAATTGCATCAATCGGTGCATTACCAGCAATATCGAAATTAAGTGCTCCTGTGTAAATCAATGTACCGCCAACAACAATAATAAAGAATAAATAAATATACACGAGATAATCGCGAAGATATCCTGTCATATAGAAATTCGTTATTTTATTTGAACTGGTCTCGACGGTTTCAAGTACGGCATTATATAACGAATCAAATGACCAGCTTTCTGGAAGTAATGCATAAATTCTTTTCCAGTACTTTAATGAAATAAATAATAAAGTCCCAACAACAACAACACCAATCGTCATTATTAATTCTGGTGTAAATCCATGCCATGCAGATATCGTCACACCAAGATCTGCCTCTGCTGCAAACGCTGGAAAGATACTAGCCATTGCTGGAACGATCAAATAATCGCCAAGTACATTTGGGAAGAAGAAAATGGCAATTACAAGTACCGCTAAAATAATAGGTGCAATCAACATTCCAACTGGAGCCTCATGTGCAGGATGTTCCAGCCTTTCCTCCTGATACTTGCCAAGAAAGGTCTTAAAGACGACAATCATACAATAAATAAAGGTAAATACACTAGCAACCCATGCTAAAACCGGGAGCAGCGTGCCCCATGCCTCCAAGGAGAATATGTTTGCCTCCCTAATATTTAAAACAGAGGTAAAGAACATTTCCTTACTTAAAAAACCATTAAAAGGCGGCAATCCTGCCATAGAAAAGCTGCCAATCATCGCAATGGTAAAAGTGATTGGCATATACGTTGCGAGCCCACCAAGACGGCGAATATCCCGTGTTCCAACACCATGGTCAATGATTCCAACAACCATGAATAAGGCACTTTTAAATGTCGCATGGTTAATTAAATGGAATAACGCTGCAAATGTTGCTTGTGTATAGACAACAGAATCTGCTGAATAGCCATTATTTAAGGCAGCAGACCCCATGCCAAACATGCTCATAATCATCCCAAGCTGACTAATCGTTGAGTAGGCAAGTAATGCTTTAAGATCTGTTTGGCGAACTGCTGTAAACGAGCCCCAGAACATCGTAACCAAACCAACTACAGTAACAAGCCAGAACCAAAGCCCTTCCCCACCAAATACAGGCGTAAAACGAGCTACTAAGTATAGACCCGCATTAACCATCGTTGCGGAGTGTAAATAGGCACTAACAGGCGTAGGTGCCTCCATCGCACTAGGCAACCATATGTGAAATGGAAATTGCGCTGACTTCGTAAATGCGCCAAGTAAAATTAGTAGCATCGCCGGGATGAATAAGGTATGATCATAGAAATCCGGGATAATTGCGATAATTTCACGGAAACTAAACGACCCTGTAATGTTTCCAATCATAATAAATCCAGCAAGCATCGAGAACCCACCACTTACCGTAATAAGCAATGCCTTCTGTGCGCCTTCCCTTGACCTTTTCCGTTGAAACCAGAAGGCAATTAACAAGAAGGAAGAAATACTCGTTAATTCCCAAAACACATATAAGACCATAATATTATCCGAGAAGATAACACCGAGCATTGCTCCCATAAACAGCATTAAGTAACAATAAAAGTGCTTCAAAGATTCGTTTTCATTTAAATAATAGATGGAATATACAATTACTAATGCCCCTATCCCTGTTATAATAAGGCCAAAAATTAAACTAAGCCCATCTAAGTAACTAGAAAAATTAATACCATAAGAAGGAATCCAATTAATTGTATGTAAATAGGTTGCCCCATTCGCAATGTTTGGGATATAACGAACTAGGAATATAAACAAAATAATGGGTATTAGTAATACGAACCAGCCGATATGTATTCTTGATACCCTTTTTTGTAAAAAGAGTATTAGTGCAGCTGCTATAAAGGGGATAATAATTAGTAAATTGACAGATACCAAAATCAAACCTCCATTTCTTATCGTGAAGTACTTCGCGAAATTATCCAATTGAAGCAAGTAGGACTTGATTTCACAGTTGAATAGGTATACAATTTTTACTCTGCATGAATTCAATGACTGCATTAGAAAGGACCTGCAGCGATTAATTGGGTTACTTTTATGGATTGAAATAGAAATCAAACATAGTTAAACGGAATTAACATATTAGAATTCCTCGCATAAATATACTTAAGAATACGAATAGATAAACCTTATCTATATACTTCCCAAGCTATTCTTAATTATAGGCAAAATATTATATTGTAGAATTACCATTTTAGTTGATTAACCAAGAGGGAACTTTGAATGATTCTAGTTCAGTGGATAAAATCGAGTGTAAAAATCAATATATAATTTCGTTTAAAATGATATCATTCGCATTTAATATGCTTTTACACATTATTAATTATAACGCAAATTATACTTCAATGCACATCTGACAGCTGAGAAATGGATTTCAGCTTAGAATAATGCTTACTTATTAGGTGTATTCCATAAATTAATCATTATCTATGGCAATTAATGAAAGGATGGCTTATGCTATAGGTGACTAAGGTTTACGCGTTATTCTTAATTGCCATTTTTTTGATGAAATTATTTTCAAAATAAGGGTTCACGAAATCAAAATAACATGTTAAACTGATACAGTTTAAAGCATAGGTTACCTATTATATAAAACGAGTATATGAAAATTCAAGAGGTGAAGTTACCGTCATGAGGAAAATAAAAGGTCGGATGGATGAAAGCATCCTAGTTTGTGTGTACTATGGTCCAAACGGCGAAAGACTAATCAGGCGCGGTCATAAATTAGCTCAAATCATGGATTGTCCTTTATATGTATTAACAGTAGATGCACTGCCCTATGATGAATTCGACGCAGAAAAGTCAGGGTATGTTGAACGATGGAAAGAATTATGTGATGAATTAGATGTGGAAGAATTTATTATTCGTGATAATGAAAAGCGTTCTTCTGTCAAAGCCATTGCAGAGGTCGCACATAATCACAACATTACACAAATTATTGTTGGACAAAGCCCACAGAATAGATGGGAAGAGATAACAAAAGGTTCCTTTGTCAATGTATTATTACGCGAAATGACCTTTATCGATATTCATCTTGTTTCCGTTGATCGTACCATTAAGAGTGAAGAAGACATTTTATTTGAGAAGGGTGTACGTGGCTTCTTAAAAAAGGATGAAGACCGTTACCGACTAAGCTTTACAAGATCGAATCAAAACCTCTATGAAGGTATTTTTTATAAAGAAATTGGAACGGATTTTAATAATGGTGTATTTAAATTTATTAATAACACTGGAAAAACTTGTCAAATACACATTACCGAAGATATCGCTACAGGAAAAATGAAAGAACCGCCGAATGTAAAGGAAAAGTGACATTCGTTCGA
The DNA here is from genome assembly GCF_003369575.1 of Oceanobacillus arenosus. GTDB lineage: Bacteria > Bacillota > Bacilli > Bacillales > Amphibacillaceae > Oceanobacillus > Oceanobacillus arenosus. The sequence continues at coordinate 379,658 of NZ_PIOC01000001.1, forward strand.
TATAAATGATGAATAAACCCATGGAAAGCGGTTTTGCTATCCATGGGTTTATTTTTGAGGGTGCCTGTCACTCCCCGAAGTTTGTCGAATGCAATGCTATTATTTAAACCAACCTTTTTCTTTAAATCTCGAAATAGCTGCAATCCGATTACTAACATTAAGTTTGTCTAATATAATGGAAACATAATTTCTTACCGTGCCATTCGTAAGATATAGTTCATTGGCAATTTCTTTCGTATTTTTCCCATCGGCAATGAGTTTGATAATTTGTTCCTCCCGTTCAGTTAACGGGCTCTCCTCCTCATATGCCATATCGATTAATTCGGGGGCATATACTTTTCGACCATCCATAATAATCCGAATCGAATTCGCCAATTCCTCGCTCGGACTATCCTTCAGCAAATAGCCACTAACACTTGCTTTCCGAGCACGTTCAAAATATCCTGTTCTAGCAAAGGTGGTTAAAATGATGATTTTACAAGCGTCATGTATCAATTCTTCTGCCACATCGAGTCCACTTTTCACTGGCATCTCAATATCCATAATACAAATATCTGGTTGTTGCTGCTTCACAAGGGCCAGTGCCTCTTCTCCATTGCTTGCTTTACCAACAACCTCCATATCCTCTTCCAAATCAAGTAATGACCCAAGAGCACCTAGTAATAATCGCTGATCCTCTGCAATTACAATCCGAATCACATGCACCCCTCCTGATCTATCATGTGAAATAATACAGCTTGTCTAGCTTTGCTTAATAACCGTTGGGACTTTGATTGTCAGCGTCATTCCTTCAATCGATTCAATTTGTAACGTCCCGTTGACAAATTCCAGTCTTTCTCTCATCCCGTCAAGTCCATGCCCTGCAAAAGATCCCAGTTTATCACGTATGCCAATTCCATTATCCGCAACAATAATGGTCACCTCGCTTGCTGACTGCTGAAGGATAATTTTGCAGAAGGTTGCCTTGCTATGTTTCACAACATTTGTCACTGCTTCCTTCAAGCACATTCCTAACATATTTTCAACGAATACAGGAATCTCAATCTGATTTGGATTCCCATCTAAACTATACTTCACTTGGGCTGCCTCGAAAACTTGTTGTACTCGAATTAGCTCATCAACTAACCTTGCACTTTTCATTGTTGATACGATTTCACGAACTTCCTTTAATGCTGTTCTTGCAGTTTGATTAATGTCGTTCAATTCTAGTTTTGTTCTTGCTATATCTCTATCCACTAACTTGCCCGCCAAATCACTTTTCAAGCCAATTAAAGAGAGCTTCTGCCCCAGTGTATCATGTAAATCCCGAGCAATTCGTTGCCGTTCTTCCATAATCATCAACTTTGCAATCCGCTCATTTGCATCTTCCAATTGAAGTTCCAGTTTTTCCCGTTTGACTCGGTTATACATCTCGAATGGCAGTAGAATGACGCCAATAATACAAAGAATAATGAAAGGGATTTGCGAGATGAAGAGCTGCTCCTGAATGAAGAACCCTGCCCCAACCGCAAGAACCGTCGTAACAAGATGGACAATATACAGCGCAATAAAGCCTGCCCTATTTTGAATATTACCGATGAAAAACGCTAGAAATAAGGAAAAGTAGACATAGCCAAAATAGAGGGTCATGCCAATGCTTATTGCCATTTCTATTCCTACCGATACATAAACAGTCCAACCTTTTTTAATAAATGCTAAGCGATAGGTAGTAAAAAATAAAAGAATCATTACAATTCCAATCATAATCTCAGCTAGTGTTGATGATTTAAATATAAAATAGAAAGGAAGTAGGCAAAATGCAATCCATGCAAAGAGGCTAATTCCTGTCTTTTTTGGGAAAATATGATACCACGCGTGCATGCTTTTCCTCCCTCAAGTAAAATAGCGTCTGCTTCCTCCCAGTATAACAAAGAATAGGAAGAAAAAACCCTCAGCAAGATGAAAATCTGAGGGAATCGCTCTTATTTTTCCTGAAAGCTTGGGCGGCTCGCTTTCATCCGTACTGTAGTTCTTTTCTGCCGTTCCAGTGCTTTAAATTCCTTAAAGCTAATAAAAGATCTGCTAGCCTGATCATACAGACGGAAGCGAATTGATACTAAGCTCGATGCTAATGTGATTGTTGTTGCTTGATGTAACGGTGGTGTCAATTCATGTGCCTTTTCCAAATTATAATTTGGTACCCTTGGCGCTAAATGATGGACATGATGGTAACCAATGCTACCAGTAATCCACTCCAATACTTTCGGTAGCTTATAATACGAACTACCATCTACCGCCGCCTTTACATAATCCCATTCATCTTCATTCTCAAAATAAGAATCCTCAAACTGATGCTGTACATAGAACAACCAAATCCCTGCCGAACCAGCAATCATAAGGATCGGTAATTGAATGATTAGAAATGCTTGCCAACCTATCGTCCAAATTAAGAGTGCATAAGTGGCAATAATGGAAATGTTGATTAAATACGTGTTCAAACGCTCTTTCCGTTTCGCACCTTTTCGGTTAATCCTATTTTCGATTAAGAAAAGGTAGATTGGTCCTAAACCAAATAACACGAGTGGATTTCGGTACAAACGATATGCTAGTCTGCCCCAGAATGATGCTTCTGCATATTCATCTACTGTCATTACCCACACATCACCGGTCCCACGTTTATCTAAGTTACTACTTGTCGCATGGTGGATCGCATGGTTTCGTTTCCACTTTTCAAAAGCAAAGTGGGTAATGATCCCCGTGATCGTACCGACAATCCGATTTGCCTTACTATTTTTGAAGAAAGACATATGTGTACAATCATGAAATATAATAAAGATGCGCACGACAAATCCCGCTGCTACAATAGAGAATACGAGACTTAACCAAACGGAAACAGCTAAACTCTGATATGCAAAAAACCAAAGAAGAAAGAACGGAACAATTGAATTGATTAACTGTATAATACTTAATTTTGTATTTGAACTCGCATAAGGTGCAACGCTTTTTCTTAATTGTGCTTGTTTTTGTTTACTCATATTATCCTCCAATTTAAAGCCGTATTTCGTTACTACATAGTATAGAAGAAAATCATCTAATTTATAAGTCATAAACGTCAAGGAATGTATATGACAAATGTCATGTGCGTTGTGTCTTTTGGTTCGGATGGAGCTTTCACAGGTGAAGTCGGAGCACTCCACTTTTCTAGGCGCTTAAGAAGGTTAAGCAAACAGAAAAAGACCACTATCTACTCAAATAGATAGTGGCCATCACAAAATTATTGCAACATCATTTTTTCCAATTCCAATGGTTCAATATAGTCGCCGTTCTTGTACGCACGCATATTTCCACCAGAGATTTCATCAATTAAGAGAATTTGGTTAATTGCATCTCTGCCGAATTCTAATTTTATATCATAAAGCTCAATATCCTTTTTCGCAAGTTCATCTTTAACAACTTGGGAAATTCGCTGTGTCAACGTCTTTAATGTCTCATATTCCACGTGTGTTAGGATTCCCAACATATGTAGTGCATCATTCGAAATTGGTGGGTCTTGTCGTTCATCATCCTTTAACGTTACTTCAACAAATGCATCTAAAGCTTGGCCTTCTTCTGTATATTTACCATATCTCCTTAGAAAGCTTCCAACTGCACGGTAACGGCAGATTACTTCTAATCCTTGGCCAAACACGGATGCAGGAACAACTGTCATGGTAGATTCTTCTATGTCAGCTGCAATATAGTGTGTTGGGATACCTTTTTCCTTTAATCGCTCAAAGAAAAATTGGGTTAATTTCAATCCTGCTCTCCCAGCGCCTTCAATCGATAATCCAACAGTGTTAGCTCCTGGATCGAATACACCGTTCTCTCCTGTTACGTCATCCTTGAACTTCAGTAAAAAATTCCCGTTCTCTAATTCATATACATCTTTCGTTTTACCTGTATATAATTGTTTCAACTTTTGCACCTCTCTTGTTGGAGTTTATCATAATTATTGCATAAATCAGATGTACTGTCACTTTCTCTTTTTTGTAATAAAATTTATTAATTGGTATTTCAGATACAGAGACTTGTATAATAGTATTAGGGGGTGACAAGTTGGATGTATTAGATATCATTAATAAATTGAAGGACAGAGTACCATCTATTCTCGGTTATGAACAACTTCGAAAATCTGCTGTACTCATTCCTTTAGTAGAGATAGAAAACGAAACACATATATTATTCGAGGTCAGATCAATGGAACTTCGGAGTCAGCCTGGCGACATCTGTTTTCCAGGTGGAAGAATTGACCTAGATGATCCAGAACCTAGGTATTGTGCAATTCGCGAAACAACAGAGGAATTAGGAATTGCAGAATCAACGATTAAAGATGTATTACCACTTGATTATGTCACAATGGATCGTGGTAGAATTATCTATCCGTTTGTTGGTCGAATAACAAATCACACACAAATGAGACCAAACCCTTCTGAGGTCAGTGAGGTATTTACTGTACCACTTGCCTATTTTCTTAATACAGAGCCGGAAAAGTACAGAGTAAATTTGCAAGTAGTCCCAGATGCGGATTTCCCTTTTGACTTAATTGTTGGCGGGGAAAATTATAACTTTCGCGAACATCCTATCGAAGAGCTGTTTTATAAATATGACAATAAAGTAATTTGGGGATTGACTGCGAAAATCTTGACTCATTTTATTGAGCTGCTTCATGAAAAATAAAAAAATCCATCCTGTAGTAAAAACGTATAGGATGGATTTTTTGTCATTTGCGATGGTCATTTGCTCTTGCATTAAAGGACCACAAGGCAGGTACTGTTTACACCATTCCCTCGCTAATATTCGACAAAAACCGGGAAGTGACAGGCACCGCTGCACTTATTCTTTATTCACATAATAATACATCATACCCATGAAGATACTGCCGCCAATCAAATTTCCGATTGTAACTGGGATGAGGTTGTGGATCATCCCACCAATAGTAACGGAGTCTGGATGCCCAAGCACGAAGGAAACCGCAAACGTGCACATATTGGCAATGCTGTGCTCATATCCAGAAATAAAGAAGCAAAAGACGAATAAAACCATTGTAAATAATTTCGGGCCATCGCCTTTAAGTGTCATTGGAATGAAAAATGCTAGACAAACGAGCCAATTACAAAGAATCCCTCTGAAAAATAATTCACTTGTAGGTGCAAGTGTTTTATTCTGTGCTACTTCAAGTAAAAATCCATTTACTGATTGATCATCAAATAGTCCCGTAGCGTAAATTAATAATGCAAAGACGAAAGCTCCAATCAAGTTACCAACATAACTGTAAGTCCATAATTTACCTACATCTTTCCACTGTAGTTTTTTCCTTAATGCCGCAAAGGTATAATAAAATGTATTGCCAGTAAATAAATCTCCTCCACCATATGCAATTAGAATGATTGCTGCACCGAATGTAACAGCTGCCATCGGATATGCAAAAGGAGACCCATCCATGTAAAAGAAGTTACCCGTTTTAAACGCAACAATGACTCCAAAACCGATAAACATACTTGCAAGCATCGATCGTAATAAATAGATAAACGCACTTTTTTGATAAATACCATATTTCTTGAGTGCTTGTTGTTCAACTTTAACAAGAGATTCCATTTCCATAAAAGATCATCTCCATCAATCTAATTCTTCACTTCTTCAAAATACGGAGCAAGGATATCTTTTAAAACATTGACACTATTATTGAAAAGCCTTTGCTCTTCATCATTTAAGTCAATTTCAATAATCTCTCTTATCCCTTTTCTATTAATGACAGCTGGTACACCTGCATACACATGATTATTTCCATATTCACCATCAAGATGTGCAGAAATAGTTAAGATAGAATTCTCGTTCTTAAAAATGGCATTCGTAATTCGAACTAATCCCATTGCAATTCCGTAATAAGTGGCGCCTTTACTTTCAATAATTTCATAGGCAGCATCGCGGGTCTTAGTGAAAATCGTGTCCAAATCAGCTTTATTATATTGCTCATTCTTCTCGATTAATTTCGAGACCGGAACTGTACCGACAGATGCAGAGCTGTAAACCGGAAGCTCACTATCTCCGTGTTCACCGATGATATATGCATGAACATTTCTCGGTGCAACGTTAAAATACTCTCCTAGTGAATAGCGAAAGCGGGCTGTATCTAAGATCGTACCTGAGCCAATGACACGTTCTTTCGGAAGTCCACTAAATTTCCATGTCGCATAAGTTAAAATGTCTACTGGATTCGTTGCAACGAGAAAGATACCATCGAATCCACTTTTCATTACCTGATCCACAATCGTTTTAAATATTTTTAAGTTCTTCTCTACTAAATCGAGTCGGGTTTCACCAGGCTTTTGATTCGCTCCAGCACAGATCACAACGATATCCATATCCGTACAGTCCCCGTAAGTACCAGAACGAATATGCATCGGGTTCGGAGCGAATACCTTTCCATGATTTAAATCTTTTACATCACCTTGTGCCTTTTTTTCATTAATATCAATCATTAGAAGTTCATTCACTGAACCTTGGTTAATTAAAGCAAATGCATAGCTTGAGCCAACAAATCCTGTTCCAATTAAAGCCACTTTGTTCACCTGGTTATTTTTCTCAAACATTATTTACCATTCCTTCCATGTCTCATTCATGAGATTATTTATATACTACAATACCCCAAAATTTCTAATTATAGCTAGGAACAAATTATTTTACTTTGTGAAATGTTTCACAAACATTTTATGCTTTTAGTATACAATGATTTATTCAAATAGGCAATAGTTTGTTCAATATTTCACAATTGTGATTTCCTGACAATAAACAGATGATGGAACATAAAACAGGTTAACTGCAAATAAGGCAACTAACCAAATGTTAGTTGCCTTAATTTCAATAGCAGCTCTACCCCTTAACTCCAACAGGCATAACTTCCTCAATCATCTCTCCATATTTCGCTTTTTCCGCTTCCGTCATCCAAATATGAATCACTCCATGATCTGAGCCTGTCCGAATTAAACGCCCAATTCCTTGGCGCATTCTTAGTAGCATATATGGTGCATCCACTTCTTGATCTGGATTTTCCGCGTGTTTTCGTTTTGCTTCGAATACCACATCTTTTGGTGGAAATGGCAGAGAAGAAATGATAACTTGTGTCAATGCCTCGCCTGGCACGTCCAAGCCTTCCCAGAGGTGATGCGTACACAGTACGGATGATTCCTCTAACTGGAACTCGCGGACCATCGCACTAATTTCCTTGTCACCTTCATACAGTAATGCAAATGGCCAGTCTTGATTATTTGCCCACTCCCTGAAGAGCTCCATCTCATTAGCAGTAGAGAATAAAATGAGCGAGCGCCCATTATTTTCCAGCAATTTATCATAAATGGTCTGCCATTTTTCTTCGGTACCAATGTCAAAATGACCCTCAATTTTCATCTGCTCATCATAATCAAATGGGGAGGCAACAGAGAAGGAATCATATGATTCTATTCCTAAGCTATTTGCTAAATAAGAGAAGTCACCGTTTTGTGCTAATGTTGCCGAAGAGAATATGAACGGAATCTTTTGCGAGAATACTTCCTGCTTTAGCACATCCTCTACTAGTCGCGGCATAATCACAAAGCTTGTCGTACTTTCATTCTCTTCCAACCAGTAAATTCCTTCATCATCTTTTAATAAAATGGATAGACCATAATCGAAGAACTCCAAATATTCCTCGATAATTTTAATATAATAATCGTCCATCGTGAATAATTCCGAATCAAAGACAAGCTGTTCTAACAATAACTGCACCTTATCATCCAAATTCTGCGCCATTTCCAGCATTGTTTTGGAATGGGGCAATTGCTTCCGATTCGATCCTTCTACATTCGTCGCGGTATTCTCTAGCAACTCAAACCACGCATCATTTAACTCCAGAATATCCTCTACTAGTAGTAAGGATTCCTCACGAATATCTTGACCCATATAGCCTGTCAACACATTCGTCAAAGTATCCAGATTATAACGATAGGTTAATCCCTTTTGTGCTGCAAATTCTAATAAATGCCCTTCATCAAAAACTACCGAACTTGCTTCTGGCAAAAGTGGCATCTGTCCTTCCCGTTTGCGTGATTCCTTCGTCCAAATATGCTCCATATAAAAGTCATGGGAACAAATAATAATGTCTGTCGCATGTCGATAATATTCCCTGTTTAATGTCTGTCCACTGCGATGGCGGAACTCACAGGTCGAGCATTGTTGTAATGGATCCCAAGCAATCTTCTCCCAAGTTTCATTCGGTACCCATGGATATTCTTTTCGGTCGCCATAACGTTCAAATGTCTTCATCGAGGTTCCCGTATCATAAACAAAGTCAGGAATCTGATCGTGCACACGTAGAATATCCTCATCATCTGTCAGATTCGCAAGTGGGTCCAGCTTCTTGACACAAACATACTGCTCCCGTGCCTTTGCTAGCCGAACATCAACTTGCAAATCTAGCGCTTTTTCTAGCTTCTCGATATCTCCGCCCTTTTTCACAAGCTGCTCGATCAAGGTTTCATCGGCACAGGATATGATCGCTGGTTTTCCTATATAACGTGCATAACAAATCGCGTACAATAAATAAACGAGTGTCTTTCCCGTTCCTACACCCGCCTCTGCAAAAATCGTACGTTTATTTTTAATCGCATTTTCCAACTGGAATGCCATGTATATTTGTTCATCTCGCAATTCAAATCCTTGTTCAGGTAAAATATCATAAAAAACATCACCAATATAATCGCCTAAACGATCAAAGAAATTCTCTGTTTTTGAAACAGTAAATGGAAGCGAACGCTTTGTGGTCATAATAAACTCCTCTTTATAAATTTCCTAAGCAAACTTATATTTTAGCATATTGAATAAATTAAACGCAAACAATAACAAGGTTATATCTTTTTTAAAAAAGTAATTGCCAAATATTGTTTCAATTGTACAATATTAAGTATAGCCACATTAAGAGGAAACTTACATCATAAGGTGCGTTATACTTCGTACGATTTAATTGAGAGAAGGTAAATTAGTGGAGAATACTAGCAATGAGAAAGTCAAGATTTTAAAAGAAAGTGAACCAATCTATTCTATTTTATTCATCATTGGAATATGCCATCTATTAAATGATTCGTTGCAGGCCGTGATTCCTGCGATGTTTCCCATTTTGGAGAGTTCACTAGGATTAACCTTCACACAGCTTGGCCTCATTGCGTTTACATTAAATATGATTTCTTCTGTTATGCAGCCATTAGTAGGAATATATACGGATAAACGCCCAATTCCCTATGCACTGCCAATCGGACTAACAAGCAGCATGTTCGGTATGATCGGGCTCGCATTAGCACCTAACTTCTTGATGATCCTTTTAAGTGTTGTCTTTATTGGTTTCGGCTCCGCTATCTTTCACCCAGAAGGATCTCGTGTTGCATATCTTGCTGCCGGAACGAAACGTGGGCTATCCCAGTCGATTTATCAGGTTGGAGGAAATGCTGGACAGGCACTCGCCCCTCTAATAACGGCATTAATCCTTGTACCACTTGGTCAGTTCGGAGCTATTTGGTTCACCTTCGTTGCTGCATTAGCTGTCATGTTTCTATCTTACATAGCGAAGTGGTATGCACGGCAAGTTAAAATTTTTAAAAGCAAGCAAAAAACTAAAACGGAACAAAAACCTAACAAAAATGTTTCTAAAGCAATCAAAGGTGCGATTATTATTCTTATCTTCATCACCTTTGCACGTACATGGTATAGTGCAGCAATTTCTAATTTCTATGCCTTTTATGTTATGGATAATTATGGGCTGACGATCGCTAACTCGCAAGTGTATATCTTTACTTTCCTAGCAATGGGTGCTGTTGGAACATTTCTTGGTGGACCTCTAGCAGATAGATTCGGTAAACGGAATATTATTCTATTCTCATTATTAGGCGCTGCACCGCTTGCACTAGCACTTCCATACGTTGGGCCAGTTATCGCTATTATTATTCTTGCAGTAACCGGAATAATGTTAATGTCCAGCTTCTCTGTCATCGTTGTTTATGCCCAAGAGCTTGTCCCAGGTAAAATTGGGACAATGTCAGGATTAATTGTTGGACTCGCATTTGGTATGGGAGCAATTGGCTCCGTTGCACTTGGTTACCTAATTGATTTATTCGGACTAACACCAACGATGATCACCATCTCACTATTACCCTTACTAGGATTTGCGGCATTCCTATTACCGACTGATGAAAAGGTGAAGGAATGGTATGCATAAATAGGCAGAAAAAAAGAAGCATATGAGATAAAGCTCATACGTTTCTTTTTTTCGTGTGTTGCAAGTTAAACATCAGTGAAAGTACCATTTCCCCAATGTTTCGAAGTAAGTCTATTCCGTAAATGTCCGATTCTGTTCAACTAACAATCAGTGGGGATGGGCATTCCCCACTGATTGAAGTTTCACTTTATAAAAAGTTTATACTTTATTCCGTGTTTGTTTAGCTATTTCAATTAAGATGAAGGATAAGGAAACAAAAATAAACAAACAGCCATCTGAAGGAGAATATTATGTCTATCCGTAAACGTCTTTTCATCTCTAACACCGCCATGATTGTATTGCCGATTTTGATAATCATGATTATCTTCATCCTATTACATATCATCTTAAGCAATGATACGAATTTCAATGGTTATGTCGGACAAGATAAAGGGCAGCCTGTAGAAGGTTCCAATATTGAACTATTTAATGAACTAAAAAAAATCGCATCATTGGAAGAGGAGAAATTACTCGATCAAGCATATATTTCAGCATTACCAGACCAATTCAATAATGACAGTACGAACATTTTAATCCGTAAAGGGACTGCACTCATGAATGGTTTTCAACCATCAAACGAAATTTCCATTGATGACCTTCCCCCATTTGGAAATGAGGGTTTTAATCAAGCAGGGGTGTGGCTTGGCAATGATCATTATTCCATTAAGCAGCATGACTTTTACTTTCAAGACGGAACGCCAGGATCTATTTTCTTATTAGATAATACGGCATCCTTTGTAAATACTATGCGAACCGTTTTTCCCTTTCTATTTGTTGGCTTAATCGTTTTACTCATACTTATCAACGTAATCCTATCCTATTTCATGTCACAAAGTATTTTGCGCCCCGTTAAACAGTTATCGGAGGCATCAACGAAAATCAGTAAAGGCGAGCTTGACTTTACAATGGGAGCAAGGGGTCGCGATGAATTGGGGCAACTTGTTCAAACGTTTGATGATATGCGGGCGCAATTGCAGGAATCCATCACATTACGTAACAAATATGAAAATAATCGAAAGGAATTAGTCGCGAATATCTCGCATGATTTAAAAACACCCATTACAACGATCATGGGCTATGTGGAAGGAATACAGGACGGTGTCGCGAATACTAACGATAAGCAAGCGCGATACCTCGACACGATTCATACGAAGGCGACCTACATGAACCGCCTAATTGAAGAGCTCTCCTTATTCTCAAAGTTAGATGTAAAGAAGGTCCCTTTTCACTTTGAATCGGTTGACATACAAGCATTCATCAAAGATTACCTTGAAGATATAGCCGATGACTTGAAGGATAAAGGGATTCAATTGTCATTATCTGGAACACTGACTTCTGCAACGGTAAAGATAGATCGTGACAAAATCATTCGTGTGTTAGAAAATATCATCTATAACAGCGTAAAATACAACAACAAATCCACTGGTAAAATTACGGTCTCTCTTACAGACGAGGGAAAAATAGTAAAAGTGATGATCTTTGATAATGGACCTGGTATTTCTCAAGCTGCGCTCACGACGATATTCCAACGATTTTACAGAATCGATCCAGCACGGAGCAAGGAAGGCAGTGGGCTCGGACTCGCAATTGCTTCACAAATTATCGAAGCACATAGTGGTACCATTTGGGCAGAGAACCTACGAACTGAAGGATTAGCAATTTACTTTACACTTAGAAAGTCAGAAGAGGACGGAGATAATCATGCCTAAGAATATACTAATCATTGAGGATGACCAGAGTATTGCAGAACTAGAGCGGGATTACCTTGAAATTGAAGGTTTCCAAGTAGAAATAGCACCCGATGGCAAAAGTGGCCTACAAGCAGCTTTAAATCATCCGAACGATCTCATTTTACTTGATGTTATGCTCCCGGAGATTAATGGATTTGATCTTTGCAAGCAAATCCGTAATGAAACCAATATCCCTATCCTGATGGTAACAGCCAAGTATGAAGATATTGACAAAATTCGGGGTCTCGGTCTAGGTGCCGATGATTATATTGTCAAGCCTTTTAGCCCAAGCGAACTAGTTGCACGTGTGAAAGCACATCTTGCTAGATATGACAGGCTCATTCATATAGAAGCAACACCTAAGGGAGAAATTCATGTCCGCGGATTACGAATAAACACCGCTTCTCGGCAGGTTTTCCTAAACGAAAAGGAGATCTCCTTTACAACAAAGGAATTCGATATGCTTACATTCTTCGCTGAACATCCAAATCAAGTTTTTTCAAAGGAGCATTTATTCGAACGTATTTGGGGATTAGAATTGATGGGTGACAACGCAACCGTAACCGTTCATATTAAGAAGATTCGTCAAAAAATCGAAAAGGATACGAGCAATCCGCAATATATTCAAACCGTTTGGGGATCGGGCTATCGGTTAATGGAATAGTTCCAAACTAAGTTTATAAAATGTTTATATTTGCTTCCAAAAGTGTTTATATCTGCTTGATATATTTAAATCAAGGTGGAGCAAAAAATTGAAATTATCGATTCGAGCAAAAAGATGGCTACTTATCACACATATCTTATTTGCCGCAATTATGTTTGGTAATATGGTAACGTTTCTCATTTTAAGTATTACGATAACAGCTTCTAATGATCCACAGCTTATTGAATCCTGTTATCAAGTAATGCTCTTACTATCCGGGTCATCGATAAGAGCATCAACCATCGGGACGACTGTTACGGGAATTCTCCTTTGCGTCTTAACGAAATGGGGATTATTCAAATTCTACTGGATTATCGTTAAAGAGGTCCTAACAATACTGCTCATTGGGATAAACATTTGGGGAATGTACTCCTGGACACTTAGGGCTCTAGATATATTTACAGTAACAGGTTTACAGATCAATCATGGGGAATTGTTGATTGGAATTAGTATTCAGTTGATCTCCCTTATCATCATTTTTACAATTTCCGTGTTCAAACCGTGGGGGATCCTGGCTAAAAAACAAAAAAACAAACTATCATAGGAGATGATTTATATGCATCATTGGGGATTCTTTCCACCATTTGGCTTCTTCTTTATTCTAATAATCGCGTTAGTCATTTCAAACATCATCATGTGGAGGCGCATACGCAAGATAAGTACGAACAGTATGTCTGACGCATTGTTTATTCTAGAAACACGTCTTGCAAAAGGTGAGATTAACACCGATGAATATAACGAAGTAAAAGAAGCGTTAAAAAAATAACTTAAAAAAAGCCGAGACCTTCTCCTCCCCCAAAGAAAAGTCTCGGCCTTAATATATAATACCCCTTTTACTAGATGTAACGAAACTACTAATTGGATATCTATTGCCCCACCAGCTGTCGCGCCGTACCATTTTCCTTATCGTTCGTATGCCATGAGAATGCATTTTCTAGCACATGAGGGGTCTGCCCTCCACGCTCAAGTGCCAGAAATAATATCATATAGCTGCTCATGGTAAGCAATAGAATCCGTTCTTTCTCTTCGTACTAGCCTCCGAAAGTCCATACACCCACATCATAGAAATCGCTTCCAAAATTACTTGATTAAATTTCCAATTTCATTTGCTGCAATAATTCAGATGTATGGGATAGATACTCACACGTATTTATTGCCTTCCACATCGCGGCCTCTTCTACTGAAAATGGTACGCCCTAGAAGCTTCTCTATTGTGTATCTCTCTTGTTAAACTATTCAATACTAGTTTAACTGATAAGAGATAATTTTTGGAAAACTTTGCTGGAAATAGAAAATAATTGATTAAAGGATACAAAATTACGGATAAAACAGCATTTTTCATCTTACATCTGTATTCAATCTATCTAAAAACCTAATAACTTTCGAAAATAACTTGAATAGGATTGACTAACTGGTATGGTTTTACCATTATTCATTTCCAAATAAAATGTCGAATGAGTATCTGGATATATGGCTTTGATCTGTTCTACATTAACAATAAAGGAACGATGACAGCGAATAAAGGATTTTCTTGGTAGTGTGTACTCAAATTCCTGTAGTGTATTAGTGTGTGTGCCAATGAATTCATTCGCATACACATGGGTTTTCCTGTCCCTCGCCTCTAAATAATTGACCATCTCAAACGGAATCGGCTTCCAGCCATCACTCACCTTGATCGTCACGACCGATCTTCCTTCCGTTAATGAAGGATAAATCGCAACAACACAGCCAGCTAATTTATTGTCTTGGTAAACAGGAACAGCCATGCCAAGATATGGAATACCGAATATGTCACGATTGATAAATTCTGACACCTTTTGTCCCGTAACAATTGCTTTGTGTGCAATCGTTCCGTCCTTAATCGAATCACCGGCTCTAATTTTCAAATCAATCCGCTTACTTGGGAGGTAATAAATATATTCACTTGTTGTGGCAACCGCAATCGATATTTCATCTGAAAATAGCTCGCCCATTAAATCCAAGAGCGAAGGAATGCTTAAATTCTCCATCATTCTACTCCTTTATCAAATTGCCCTACTTATTATTTCTACGCGTTAACCAAACGATTTCGGCATCACAACAGCATCTACTGTACCTTTTGCACATACTGTGTCATCCGCGAATACTTCTGTGTGTATTTTCCATCGTTTAGGATGCACCTCTTCTAATCTGCCAATCGCTTTTAATCGCAATCCTTGTGGGGTCGGTTTCACAAAGTCGATTGCAAGTGACGCCGTAACAAATCTAGGCGGTTCCACCTCATCACCAGGCTCATACCCATTTTTCCGGTGTAAGGCAAGTGATGCGGAACCTGTTCCATGACAATCGATTAATGAAGCAATTAGTCCACCATATACAAAACCAGGTATTGCCGTATGTTCTGGAAGCGGGGTATAAACGGTAATCGTTTTCTCACCTTGCCAGCCCGTTCTTAGATGTAAGCCATGTTCATTTAATCTTCCACAACCATAGCACCAAGCATAATCATCCGCATAGTAGTCTTGAATCGCATGTAACACGTTATCCATCTTTAGCTCACCCTTCCTTTTTTCAATTAGTATAGCATGTTTGTGGTTAGAAAACTTTGTTGCACTTATGTAGTAAGAAATATTTTATAATTTTTAACTACCAAACCAACGATATTACAGAATGAATAGATTTACATTACAAACGCCCTATAATGACCGATTATTTTATGACATAAAAGCGAAACTTATGCTAATCTATAGATGTACAAAAGAAAAGGTTTCATTACATATTTTGGGGGTTATTTACATGAAGAAACTCGTCATTTTAGGCGGGGGTTATGGTGGCATAAAAGTATTAGCAGGACTACTTGATTATCAATTACCTGAAGACATACATATTACTGTCATAGATCGTAATCCATTTCGTTCATTGAAAACAGAATTCTATACGATTGCAGCAGGCACGGTTGCTGAGAAAGATGTGCGTGTTGCGTTTCCAGACGATAAACGCGTGCAGTACGTTTTTCGTGATATTACAAAAATTGACACTGAAAACCAGCAAATCCTCTTCCAAGATCCTGAAGATACACTTGCCTATGATTACTTAGTAATTGGTCTTGGTTGCGAAGATAATTATCACGAAACACCTGGTGCAATGGAATTCACAGAAAGTGTGCAAACCTTCAATAAAGCACGAAATACAGGAGTTGCAGTCGGTAATTTAAAGGCATACGGGAAAGTATCCATCGTTGGGGCAGGTCTAAGTGGAATTGAAGTTGCCTCGGAAATTAGAGAAAGCAGACCCGATTTGAACATCCGCCTGCTTGACCGTGGCGCAACCGTATTAAAAGCATTTGATTCCAAAATCCAATCCTATGTAGAGGACTGGTTTATCGAAAAGAATGTCGATGTGATCCACCATTCGACTGTTGAATATGTAGAAAAAGATGGTGTATGCAATAATGGTGTTTGCTACCTTAATGATGTCACCATTTGGACAGCTGGTGTACGACCAAATCATTTAGTAAGAGAATTACCTTTTGCTAAAGATATTCATGAAAAAATTACGCTTAATGACTACTTCCAAGTTCCAACCAATCCAAATGTATATGTATTAGGAGACTGTGCATCGTCCTATTACTCACCAAGTGCACAGTTGGCAGGGCAACAAGGAGAAAGAATTGCTGAAGTGCTGTTAGCAATACTCAATGGAAAAAGTCCGAAGAAGCCTAAGGAAATCAAGCTGAAAGGAACGCTCGGTTCACTAGGTAAGTCAGATGGCTTTGGCAACATGATGAAAACACCATTCACAGGATTTTTACCTCGATTAGCGAAGTCAGGTGTATTATGGCTTAGTAAACGTCATTAATAAGTTGAAAAGGGATCAATTGCATTTGCTTGATTCCTTTTTCATCCAAAAAAATAACTCAGATTGATATTACTCAAAGGGGAATAACTGTGGAGATAAACTACAACCTAACAGAAGAGGATTACCTGAACTTTAACCTTTTTCATATGAAAAACTCTAAATCTGTTATGAAATCGCTAAATATACAACGATTTTTAACACCAATATTCTTTATCTTAATATCCTACCTATTTTCTCTAATTAGTGACACACCGTTCCTATTCGCATTTATACCCTTTTTACTGATAAGCATCCTTTGGTTCGTCTTTTATCCAAAGTTCTTCTACAAAACCGTTATCCGAAATGTAAAGAAAATGATTCGTGAGGGGAAGAATAGTGGATTAATCGGAGAACACCATATGATCCTTACAGAAGTTGAAATAACGGAATCTACCGCAACAGACGAAATCAAGGTGAAATGGTCTGGCATTCAGGCATTTAAAGAGGATGATGAATACTTCTATCTTTATAATAGCTCCGTAAGTGCCTATATCCTGCCAAAAAGGGAATTAAAGAATGCAGATGACGTAAAGGATTATCTGAAAAGCCATATGATTAATTAATCATAAACTAGGAGCGAACAGTATGCCGTACTGATCGCTTTTTTTGTCGGCAAATTTACCTAAATTTAATATCCAGTTAGTACTAGCTTAATAGTCTTTCGTTATGCTAGATATAGTAATTAAGAATATTAATTTGGGAGGTACAGTAATGCGATTCCTAACTAAATTTAGTATCAGTTTCGTTTGTGCTGTTCTATGGTTCTTTTAATTCAACTATCTCTCAACATCATAAATCTTTAAGCTCGGTAACAATTAATCTGCTCTTTTGATTGAGATTAATTTCCTAGATAATATCTACAAGCCCATACTAACTTACTCTTTCTCCGGATGATAATCCACGAACTCATGATGGTTTGCACTTTCTCCACGTAGTATCCTCACCCCAATCTGATATTAAAGAAAATCTTCTCCCCATTTTTCTATTTAACTTTCCCATTCCATAATTAGAAAAATCGCAGTGCTATCCTCAGCACTGCGATTTTTTTATCATTTATAGTGTTTCTCCATTACTTTCAATCACTTCTTTATACCAATGGAAAGAATCTTTACGGCTTCTCGCTAATGTACCTTCATCATCTTTATCAACATAAATGAAGCCATAACATTTCGACATCTCACTGGTTGACATAGAAACAAGGTCGATTTGCCAGCCCCATTCGGAAGCTTCCAGATAAGGGTTTTTCAATGAATTCATCAAGTTCCCTTCTGTCACTTCGCCTTCTGGTGATGCAGAAGATAACATTGACTTATAGTAGCTAAATGAAATGCAATCCACTGGATATTGTTTTAGAATTTCATCATCACCAGTTTCTTTAACATTTTCAATGTCGATTTCAGCAAAGAAGCGATCCATATATTTCGGATATTCAACACGAGCATGTACATCTGTGAAGAATAAGTTTGCTTGGTTATCCTGCTGTGCCTTCAATACATCTTCAGGATTTGGTGTGAATCGATCTTGGTTCTCCTATAAGGCAACATTATTATTGAATACCTTTTCATTAGCATTATTATCACTTTTCCCTTTTGAATGTAAAAAGCCTGCCAAACAGTAACAATACACTGATTATTGATTGCGTTTTCCTTTGAAAGTATTTTACTATTATTAGCCTATTACAATTAGTCGTAATTTTAACATTCATCTAATAAAAGAGAGCCTCGCTATTCAGCTATATCCGTTATGCCTTCACTTCCTGTAACATCTCCTCTATCGCTACAGCTACACCGTTCTCAATATTTGACTTTGTCGTATAATCGCAAAGGTCTTGAATACCTTCAGCTGCATTTGCCATTGCAACACCACGACCAGCCATTTGCAGCATACTCGCATCATTCCAGTTGTCACCTAAGGCCATTACATCGTCCATATCGATTCCCATGCTGTTAGCAAGGTGCTCTAAGGCAATTCCCTTTTGTGCATCTGGATGATTAAATTCCAAATTGATATCTCCGGAAGAAGTGATTGCGATGCCCGCTTCAGATTCTAATCGCTTACGCGCATTCATTAATTTCACTTTTTCATGGGAAAATGCTAAAATTTTATATATTTCAAGGTTTTCAATTGAGAATACCTCCATATAATTGTCGACGAATTCCACTGGTTCTGCTTGAAAGCGAAGGTCTGCCATTTTACGAACTTCCTCTTCGGAAACATGTGGATTAGCTGACTTCATAATATCGACAAGCACTTCTTGAAAATGCTCTCTACTGACAGAATAAATCCCGTTACTAGTAAAAAACTCGATATACATTTCCTCGTCTTGGCAAACTTGAAGCACCTTTTTACTCTCCGACATATTAAGCGGGACCTTTCGAATGATGTCTCTTTCTTCGGAAAATGTTAATGCTCCGTTCAAGCTAATGACTGGTGACACAATTCCCACAGCTTTTAACGGCTTACTTGCAGACTCATAGGATCTGCCAGTTGCGACAACAAACTTGATGCCTTGGTCAATCGCTTTTTTGATCACTTGTGCATTTTCTTCACTAACAACGCCCTGTTCATTTAAAAGTGTTCCGTCCAAATCTGATGCGATGAGTTTCATTTGTTTGCTCCTTACTTATTTGCTTTTCATTATTTTATAAACACTATTCATTTCTATTATACTATGTTTCCTTTTACTTTTCAGAGGGCACACTGAAAATGGATATTAAGAAATCTTTAAACTTATATTAAGGCGGGTTTCTAAAAGATTATTGCTTTATTGGAGAGGAATGATTATTTGATGTATTGTGCGGACTAACTTTGAATGTTATTACTTCCTTGGCCGTCGCTCCAGAAATACACTACGCTTTTCGCGGGGAGCTGGTGAGCCTACTCACGCTATCGCGCTTCGTAGTCTCACCTAGGCTCTTCTTCCCGCAGAAGTCTCCGTGTATTTCTTCCGCTGGGGATAGTGAAAAATCTAGAAATATAAGAATGAAAGACCCCTGAACTATCGACTTTGATTGCAGTAATATACTGGAGACTCATGGGGAAATACCAACTGTCCGCCCGATAGAAAGTTACAATTGTTATTAGTGCGCACTTTATCTAAATAGCAACAAACAATACAAATGGAACTTAGAAAAAGAGCATGTGCCACTGTTTAAGTAGCACATGCTCTTTCACTTTATTATTCTGCTGAGCCAACACTAGCCCATTTGTATTCATATGGTGCCCCAAATGGATTTAAGAACACGCCTTCTACTTTAGGTGAAACTAACTGTGCACGTGAACTTTGATAGATTGGTGCAATAGCGGCATCTTCAAATAAAATCTTCTCTGCTTCTAAGAAGTTCTCATAGCGTGCAGCATTATCTGTTGCAAGCGTTGAAGCTGTTGCTTTCACTAATTCATCATACTTAGCGTTTGAATAGCCCATGTTATTGTTTCCACTATCTGTCGTCCAAAGATTCATGTATGTGAATGGATCAAGGAAATCTGGACCCCATCTAGAAATTTGCATTTCATAATCCATGTTTGTATCTAAATCAAGTCGTTGTTTTTTTGGTACTTGTTTTAAGTTGATTTTTAACCCTGGTAAATTCTTTTGTAATTGATTCGCAATGTACTCCGTCATTACTTTCGTTGTCTGATCGTCATCAACTAATAATTCAAGCTCCACTGCTTCGGTTCCAAGCTCTGCTAATCCCTTGTTCCAGAATTCAACCGCAGCTTCTTCATCGTAAGTCATGAGGTCTCCATTAACTGCTCGGAAATCTTCGCCGCCATCTGGTAGTGGTGTGAAATCAGCTGGAATTAAACCATTTGCAACGAATGAACCATTATTAAGAATTTCATCAACTAAGGATTGTTTATCAAATGCTCTACTTATCGCAGCTCGAATATTTGTATTAGCAAGTGCATCTGATGTTGTTTCATTTAACTTAATAAAGTAAACAAATGTATCTGCTGCAACTGCATAGTCTTCATGTGATGCATATTGATCCACTAGATCCGATGTCAAATCAACACGGTCAACTTTACCTGTTTCATATAAATCAACGGCAGTTTGTGGCTCTTTAATAACCTCGAATGTTAGTTTGTCCAACTGAACCGTTTCTGCATCCCAGTATTCTTCACTCTTCACAAGTTCCCAATTGTTACTTGTACTCGTCCAGTTTTCAATCGTAAATGGACCATTTCCGAGTACCGTTTCCGAACTAGTTGCAAAGTTTTCTCCTTGTTCTTCAACAAATTTCTCGTTTAAAGGTAAGAACGTACCAAACGATGTTAACGTTTCGAAGTATGCAGTTGGGTTTTCAAGTTCAACAACTAATGTGTAATCACCATCTGCTTTTACCCCTAATTCTTCAACTGGAAGCTCTCCGCTACTTACTGCTGTAGCATTTTTAATTACGTCATTCATCATATATGGTCCATATTCAGAACCTGTATCTGGGTTTACTGCACGTTGCCATGCATATACGAAGTCATGTGCAGTTACCGGATCCCCGTTTTCCCACTTGCCATCTTCACGTAGTGTAAATGTCCATGTTAGCCCATCTTCACTTACTTTATGATCGATTGCCATACCATCGACAGGTGCTGTATTCTCATCTAAACGATATAGCCCTTCCATTGTCGCTGCCAAATAGATGAATGAAGATTCATCCGTTGCTAGCGATGGATCCATAGATGGAATCGTCTCTGGGTTTGTTAGATGAAGTACTTGTTCCTCTTTTTCTGCAGCAGAGTCATTTCCTGCTCCCTCTTCCTTTGGTGCATTTTCTGTATCTCCGCCTGAACATGCTACTACTACACTTAGCAATAATCCAAATACTAGTAATAACATCCAATTTCTTACTCTCATTGTAAATCCCCCTTAACTACCTTTTTCTGAAAATTTTCGTTGTTTCCATTAAAAAGAAACCTGTAAGTAATTATACCTAAATATTCTAATATTGCAAGGGAATTTTTTAAAATAATAGAATAATGATTGAATTAAAAAAGCTAGAGTAAGCATCCACTCTAGCCTTTTTTAAAGATTTTACGATTAAACTTGAATCGCTTTCGTTTGTAATTGAATCCAATTATTATTCTCTTTCATAGCTGCAATGGCCGTCGTTATTTGCTCCTCTACTCGGTTTTTTGCTGTTCCACCTGCAACATTGCGCGCATTAACGACAGCTTCTGGAGTTAATACATCAAAAATATCAGCCTCAACTAGGTTAGAATACGATTGAAATTCTTCCAATGACATATCTAGTAAATACTTTTTATCATTAATACAAGCTAACACGACTTGACCAACAACCGCATGGGATTCTCGAAATGGCATCCCTTTCCCAACTAAATAATCTGCTAAATCTGTCGCATTTGAGAAATCCTTACGAACAGCGGCATACATTTTTTCCTTTTTCACTTGCATCGTTTCAATCATTGGTGCAAACAATGCCAATGCACCCCTTAAGGTTTCGACAGTATCAAACATTCCCTCTTTGTCCTCTTGCATGTCTTTATTATATGCTAGTGGCAAACCTTTCAATGTCGTTAGCATTCCCATTAAATGACCATACACACGCCCAGTTTTCCCACGAACAAGTTCTGCAACATCGGGGTTTTTCTTCTGTGGCATCATACTGCTTCCTGTTGAGAATGCATCATCCAATTCAACGAAATTAAACTCAGCACTCGACCATTGAACAATTTCCTCACATAGTCGTGATAGATGGGTTGAGATTAAGGATGCATTCGCAAGAAACTCGACGACAAAATCGCGGTCACTCACTGCATCTAAACTGTTTTCACTTATACCGAAAAAGCCAAGTTTTTCAGCGACAAGCTGTCGATTAATCGGAAAGGTAGTACCAGCTAAGGCACCTGCACCAAGCGGCGATTTATTCACTCGCTTAAAGCTATCCATTAGCCTTTCCACATCACGCTGGAACATAAATACATATGCCATCATATGATGACCAAATAGGACTGGCTGTGCTCGTTGCAAATGCGTATAACCAGGCA
The DNA here is from genome assembly GCF_003369575.1 of Oceanobacillus arenosus. Classification (GTDB taxonomy): domain Bacteria; phylum Bacillota; class Bacilli; order Bacillales; family Amphibacillaceae; genus Oceanobacillus; species Oceanobacillus arenosus. Next base: position 402,273 of record NZ_PIOC01000001.1, read on the forward strand.
TGACCGTTTCCAAATTCGACTTTGCTTGATTTAATAAGGATTCTTGGACCGTTCCAATTAATTGAGCAATTTCTATAATCGCTTCCCGTAAATACAGTCGCATATCTAATGCCACTTGATCATTTCTGCTTCTTCCCGTATGAAGCTTTCCACCAATGGCACCTATTTCCTCAATTAATAGCTTCTCAACGTTCATGTGGATATCTTCGTTCTCAGCTGTTAAAACAGCTTCCCCAGCATTTATCTTCTTAGCGACGATTGCTAAACCAGCTGCAATGGTATCTGCATCTGCTTCTGGAATAATTCCACAGGCCTTTAACATCCCGACATGTGCGATACTTCCCTGAATATCGTATTTTGCTAACTTTTTATCAAAGTAGATTGATGCTGTATATTCATCAACTAATTGATTTGTTGGCTTGGTAAATCTTCCACCCCATAGTTTCACTTCTTAACAGCTTCCTTTACCCCAAGATTGACTTTATCAATTGAATTATCCTTCTCTTTGTTTGTACCATTAACAGCAGAATGTACCTTCGTTGGTAATCCCCATAATTTAATAAAGCCTAATGCTGCCCCGTGATCAAATGCATCATCCTTATTGTAGGTTGCAAGATCGAAGTCATATAATGAGTTTGCTGATTCACGACCAATAACTTGGGCGCTTCCTTTATATAATTTAACTTTTACCGTACCAGATACATAGTTTTGAGTTTGCTCGATAAATGCTTTTAATGAATCGGTTAGCGCTGAGAACCATAAGCCATTATAAACCGTTTGTGCAAATTTCTGTTCGATGATTGGTTTAAATTCTGCCAGTTCTCTCGGTAATGTTAGTGCCTCTAACTCTTGATGGGCAGCAATTAATGTCAATGCAGCTGGTGCTTCGTATATTTCACGTGATTTAATCCCTACTAACCGGTTTTCCACATGATCAATTCTTCCTACACCGTGTTTTCCTGCAATTTCATTCAATTCTAAGATAAGCTCATCTAATGGAAGTGCCTTTCCATCAATTGAAACAGGCTTCCCTTGTTCAAATGTAATTTGGATGGTTTGTGGTTCATCCGGGGCGTCAACTGGATCAACTGTCAGATCAAATGCTTCCTTAGGAGCCTCTGCCCAAGGGTCCTCAAGTATCCCACATTCATTACTGCGTCCCCATAAATTTTGATCAATACTAAATGGATTATCTAAATCAATCGGTATCGGGATATTATGTGCCTTTGCATATTCAATTTCTTCTTCTCTAGACATTGCCCATTCTCGAACAGGTGCAACAATTTGAAGCTCTGGATTTAATGCGGTAAAGGCGACATCAAATCTTACTTGGTCATTTCCTTTTCCAGTACAGCCATGAGCAACAGCAGCTGCACCTTCCTTCTCAGCAATATCTACAAGAATCTTCGCAATCAACGGACGTGATAGTGCAGAGATTAATGGATACTTCCCTTCATATAAGAGATTTGCTTGAAGCGCAGGCAGTACATATTCATTTGCATAAAGTGATTTTGCATCGATAACATAGGATTTGATTGCACCAACATCGAGTGCTTTCTTTTGTACAAAATCCAAGTCCTTCCCTTCCCCAACATCAAGTGCAACAGCGATAACATCATAATTATATTTTTCCTGTAACCAATTAATAGCTACAGAAGTATCTAATCCACCAGAATAAGCTAGAACAATCTTTTCTTTTCCCATTTTTCAATTTCCCCTTTCATATTTTACTATGTATGAATTATTATGCATTATATTGTATAATAATTCAAGTAGTTTTTTAACTATTTTAATTTATTTTGCAAAACGTGATATTTTATATAGGAGCACAGGCTTACCGCTCCGAAAATACACTACGCTAGGGAGAATAAACCCACCAACTATTGACCAATCTCCAAATAAGTTTGAGCCTTTAAAATTGTTGCACTTAGTAGTGAGAAAGTAGTTATACTTTCTTACCTACCAAAAAAGTCGGGCATCCAAAGTAGATTTACTACCTTGAATACCCGACTCTCCAACATTGTCTTATAGGTTTTTTAATGCGTCTGCAATAGGTGTATCCCCTGACAATAGGTCAAATGACTGACGATATGTCTTTTCTTCATTAAGAGCTGCAACAATTGTACTTGCAACATCCTCACGTGGAACTGATCCACCTGGAAGACTTTCTGCAATCGATACTTTCTCTGTTCCTGGTTCATTTAATAATCCACCAGGACGTACGATTGTATAATTTAGTGCACTCGCTACAAGTGCTTCATCTGCATAATGCTTCGCAGCCATGTATGGTTTAATCGGACTGTCTGCCCATGAATCACGTTTGTCAGCACCAATAGCACTCACAATGATAAAGCGTTCCGCACCAACCTTTTCTGCCGCCTCTATCGATTTGATTGCCCCATCTAAATCAACTAATATCGTTTTATCTGCTCCAGTATTACCACCAGATCCGGCAGTGAAGATCACTGCATCACTGCCTTCTACAGCACCTGCGATTTCCTCCACAGAACCTTCTAAATTTGCAACAACAGCATTCACACCCGATTCTTTTAATGCCTCCGCTTGTTCCTCTCTCCGAACCATCGCTTTCAGTGAATGCTCCTCACTTTCCTGTAATTGTCGTACAAGATGCTTCCCGATTTGCCCATTCGCTCCAATTAATAGTACCTTCATTGTAATAATCTCCCCTTTACTACTAAAAATACTTACTATATGCATTGTTTCAGAATACGAACTATTAATCAAAGCATGTGCTTCATGAAATTTATTCAGCACTGTTATTTCTTTTTACGTAATTTTATGCAATATTTTGTATTTCAAAATGGAAATTCATGAAAAATATCAGTGACTACAACTAACACAAAGCGTGTCATCAATTCAATACAACATGTAATATAATTAATGGTAAGCAAAAAAGACTGACCCAGGGGTAACCACCCCACGGCCAGTCTTTTTTGCTTTTTATCTTAACCGAATCGACCTGAAATATAATCTTCTGTACGTGTATCACTCGGATTTGTAAAGATATTATTTGTGTTATCATATTCAACAACTTTTCCATCTAGGAAGAAAGCAGTTCTGTCAGAAATACGGGCTGCTTGTTGCATATTATGTGTAACAATAATAATTGAGTAATCATTCTTCAATTCTTGAACTAATTCTTCGATACGAAGTGTTGATTTAGGATCAAGCGCTGATGTTGGCTCATCCATTAAGATAACATCTGGTTGAACTGCTAAGCAACGAGCAATACATAAACGTTGCTGTTGTCCACCTGAAAGTCCATAAGCATTTTCATTTAGTCGGTCTTTTACTTCATCCCAAATGTAAGCACCACGAAGGCTCTTCTCTACTACTTCATCTAAAATTTTCTTATTACGGATACCATGGATTTTCGGACCGTATGCAATATTGTCATAAATAGATTTAGGAAATGGATTCGGCTTTTGGAATACCATTCCAACTCTTGTTCTCAAGTCCTCTACTTTAAATGACTTATCTAAAATGTTCTTCGATTGGTACGAAATCGTTCCCGTTGTACGTACACCTGGAACGAGTTCAACCATACGATTTAATGTCTTGATATATGTTGATTTTCCACATCCAGAAGGCCCGATGATTGCTGTAACTTCCTTCTCGTAAATGGATAAATTAATATCTCTTAATGCATGTGTTTCTGAGTACCACAAGTTTAAATCTTTCGTATCGTAAACAATGTTACGATTTTTATTCGTTGTATCAACGGCAACATTATCCACTTTAAGCTTTACAGTTGATTTCTGATTTTCTGATGAAGAACTCATCGTTTTCCACTCCTTAATATCTTATGTCCATCCTCAATAATACCAAAACGAATCATCTCTATTTTCTTTAGTACCGCGCATTAATATCTTTGCTGGAATTTGTTTCGAATAAAGATAGCAATGGAATTTAGGATAAATAATAGTAAAAGCAATACGATAATTGTTGCTGCAGCTAAGTTTGCATATTCAGCAACTAAGGACGCATCAAGTGTCCAGTAGTAAATCTGCATTGGAAGTGCTGTAAATGTATCTAGTAATCCATTTGGGAAAGGAAGTAAAAATGCAGGAATACCTAATACAGTTAAAGGAGCAGTTTCACCAATAGCACGTGATAAAGCTAAAATCGTACCCGTTAAGATACTTGGTAAAGCAGCAGGTAAAATAACGGTTCTGATTGTTTGCCATTTTGTAGCACCCATTCCATATGCTGCTTCCGATAAATGCTGTGGAACTGCTCGAAGCGCTTCCTGAGCAGAAACAATCAAGATTGGTAATACGAGCAGAGATAACGTTAATCCACCGGCAAGCACAGCATTACCGAGTCCTAAAAACCTTGAAAATACAGTTAAACCCAAAAGTCCATATACAATCGAAGGTACACCGGCCAAGTTAGAAATATTCGTTTGAATGAAATTTTGGAACCATCCTTTTTTAGCATATAACTCCAAGTAAATAGCCGAACCAATTCCTATGATAATAGTAACAGGAATCACGACTAACATCGTCCAACTAGTACCTAAAAGTGCCCCCATAATCCCAGCTCTATCAGGATTTGATGATAGTTTTGCCGTTAAAAAATTCCAATCCAGCCAGCCAATTCCTTGCATAAGGACCCGAATTAGTAGAATTGCGAGTACAACAAGCCCAACTAATGTTGAAAGGAAAAAGATTACTTTCCAAATATTATTATTGCGAACTCGGGAATTCATCCTAGCCTCTAATCTGTTTGCATCAATTTGTTTCATAATTAATATTCCTCCCTAAATTTACGAGAGACATATCTTGCAAGTAAATTCATAATAAGTGTAAATACAAATAATGTTAATGCAACAGCATATAAGCTATAGTATATTGTCGATCCAGCTGGTGCGTCTCCTCCAGATACTTCAACAATATACGCAGTCATCGTCTGCATGGATTGTGTAATGTCAAATGTGAAGTTTTTGGAACTACCACTTGCAATCGTAACAATCATTGTTTCACCGATTGCACGAGATATACCAAGTACGAAGGATGCAATAATTCCAGATAATGCGGCAGGAATTACTACTTTTATCGTTGTTTCAAGTTTAGTTGCACCCATTGCAAGCGAACCTTCGCGCATTGCATTTGGAACTGATGTCATTGCATCTTCAGATAATGATGCAATCATCGGGATAATCATTACGCCCATAACAAGACCAGGACTGAGTATATTTGTTGCATCTACACCAGGGAAGATGGATCTAATAAGAGGTGTTACAAAAGTGAATGCGAAAAAACCGTACACGATAGTCGGTATTCCGGCAAGTACTTCTAGTAGTGGTTTGAGTACTCTTCTTACTTTATCAGAAGCGTATTCACTCAAATAGATTGCAGACATTAGCCCGATCGGACCTGCCACAAGCATCGCAATAATAGTAGACATAATTGTACCATTGATTAGTGGTAATACACCAAACTCAGGGTTCTGACTCAGTGGTTTCAATATTGTTCCAGTGAAGAAGTCCCAAATTGGTACCCTTTTGAAAAATTCAACTGCCTCTGTAATTAATGTAAGAACAATTCCTATTGTTGTTAGAACTGAAATGATTGCAATGATGAATAGAATCGTCGGAATTGCTTTTTCAAAATAATTAGAAAAGCTCTTCTTCTGCTTATTTCTTGCGATCATTTCTCCAATATCAACAGCATTCTTCTTGTTTAAATCGCCGTTTGTTGCCATTTTATTGTGGCACCCCTTCCGCAACATCGCTTAAAAACTCATAATAAGATGAGAGCAACGCGTTAGTTAGCTCTCATCTTATTAGATTATATATTAGTTTTTTATAAAACGCTATTTAATTATTGAATTGCGTTTAATTCATCAAGTAATGCTTTTGCTTCTTCATCTGGAATTGGTGCGAAACCAGTTTCTCCAGCGAAAGTATTTGTGTTTTCCATTACATATTTAGCATAATCAAGCACTTCTGGTTTTTCTTTAGCCATATTTACATTTAGGTAAGTATATACTGGACGAGTGAAGTTAGCATAATCTCCTTCTTCTCCAATTGTATCAAGTGACGGTACTACTGCACCTGCACCAAAGTCAACACCTACTGCTTGTACTTTTTCTTGGTTGCTATTGTAGTAACCAAATCCGAAGAATCCAATTGCATTTGTGTCTTCAGATACTAGTGTTACAAGTGTTGAGTAATCTTGTTGAAGATTGATATCACTAACTAAATCTTGTTCTTCAAGAATGTTTTCATAGAAGAATTCATAAGTACCGTGGTTTTCGTTTGGTCCGTAAGCTTGGATTTTCTCATCTGGCCATTCTGCGTTAATTTCAGACCATTTAGTTACTGTACCAAGGAAAATATCTTTTACTTGTTGTTCAGTAAGTTCTGTTGCCCAGTCATTAGCTGGATTAGTTACAATTGTTAAACCATCTAATGCTACTTTAAGTTCTTTAACTTCAATTCCAAGTTCATCAGCTTTCGCTTGTTCTTCATCTTTAATTTTACGAGAAGCATCATTAAAGTCTGTTCCATCTTCTACTAGGAATTTTTCAAATCCAGCACCTGTACCTGCACGACTTACTTCAACAGATACTCCTGGTTGATCTACTGTCATATATTCTTCAGCAATTCTTTGCATTAATGGGAATACTGTACCTGAACCATCGATTACAACACTACCTTCTAAATCTGTTGCTGCATCTTTTTCTGTTGTTGCATCACCTGCTGCTTTATCTTTTTCTGTTGTTGCATCATCTGCTGCTTTATCTGTATTGTCTTGCTTTGCTCCACCGCATGCTACAAGCACAACTGCAAGTGCTGCTACTACTAGGAACATAAGATACTTTTTGAAATTCATGACTAAATGTCCTCCCTATTGTGAACTATTTATTTTCGAGCTGAGTTTTGCTCTCAATTGATAGTATAGTGGGTAAATATTAAGATTGTGTGTAGTGAATGTAAAGGTTTTGTAAATTTATGTAGTAAAAGTCCCCCTAATTATGTAGATTATTGTAAAAACATGTGCCATTAAGCCCTGTTACCCCACTATTACCACTTTCTCCTTATATCATTTGCACTAATTTATTTGTTATACTACTTTTATTCATTATTTTTTAAGGAGTGTAAACACGTTGCTTACCTTTTTTAAAATCATATTTCAAATCGTGATACTGTATATCATCTTTCTATTAGGTCAGTGGATTCAACAATCCCTTCATCTATTTATCCCTGGAAGTGTAATCGGAATGATCATCCTCTTCCTATTGTTACTATTAAATATCGTCAAACCATTTTGGATCGATTTGGGAGCCAAGTTTATTATTAGGCATCTGGCCTTTTTCTTCATTCCTATGACGGTAGGTGTGATTGATTATCTTGATTTATTTAAAGGTGATGGTCTTCTCCTAGTAATTATCGTAATCATTAGTACACTACTCGTAATGATTAGCTCTGGTCTCGTAAGCCAATGGCTAGTGCAAAGGAAGGAAATTAACAATGACTAACCTATATATCGGTTTGATTGCGATCATTGGAACGATAATTATTTATATTTTATCAGCAAAACTCCATGATCGATTCGCTAAGCCCTTTACAATACCAATGCTCATCTCAACCATTTGTATCGTTATCATTTTACTCATTCTAAACATCCCTTACGCTACATATATGACTGGTGGAAGATGGGTAAATGAATTTCTTGGACCTGCAGTTGTTTCTCTCGCCTATCCTCTTTACATGCAGCGACACACCATTAAGAAGCTATTCATTCCAATCTTAAGCGGAATAATTGCTGGCGCAGTTATTGGTGTTCTGTCTGGCGTACTACTAACGAAATGGACGGGCTTTAGTGATGAAATAATCGCTACAATTAGCACTAAATCTGTTACTACACCAGTTTCAATGGCAATTACGAAATCTATTGGGGGCATTCGCCCATTAGCAGCTATCCTTGTCATGATTGCAGGGATTAGTGGTGCAGTTCTGAACGAATTGATTTTCAAACTATTCCATATCGACCATTATATTGCCAAAGGAATCGCTTTAGGCAGTGCATCACATGCTATCGGTACGGCTACATCAATGGAAAAAAGCCTAATTCAGGGATCTGTTAGTTCCATAGCAATGGTCATTAGTGCGATAACGGTTTCGATTATTACTCCAGGTATTATTGCAGTTTTATTGTAGGTCTGAATCAATTTTTGATAAACAGGGCAGAATTATTCATTACATACCCTGTTTATACTAGAATTGAAACCATATTTTCTGATAATCAAACAACCTATATTTCCTCATTGTTTTTATTTGTTACATATTCATTCGGCGATTCTCCACCAACAGAATTATGGTTTTTATATTGGCTCTTTCTTCCATTCCGATGCTCGCCGCTGTTTTCATTTGCTTTAAATTGCCTGTTTTTCTGTTCCTTATTTGTCATACTATGCCTCCTCCGTAATTTAGTTTAGTTTAAGGAATTATTGGTTATTTATACGCTTCATGAATAAAACGTTTCATTTCCACCCCAAAAACAAATTCCGATTCGATTGTAATAGTAACTGTTGATTAGATTTGCTGATTTTCGGAGCGACCGATTTAAGAGCACTTGATATCCAAAATTATGTTGCACTTTATATCAATTACCTGCAGACAGAACAGGGGGGGGAAAGTGGAATATTAGCAAGACTGGGGAAATAATCTAATTTATTTTGTTTAAAACGATAAACTACTATGGTAAAGGGAATTAATTAGAAACGGGGGAGAATAACGATGAAGCTTTACCTAGATCCAGGCCATGGCGGGACAGATCCAGGGGCTAGTGGAAATGGTTTAAAAGAAAAGGAAATCAATTTAGATATCGCGCTTCGGATTCGCAACTTCTTAACAGCAAATTATGAAAATATTGAAGTGAAAATGAGCCGTACAAATGATAGTACGAAAAGTCTACAGCAAAGAACGAATGAAGCGAATAATTGGGCAGCCGACTTTTATATGTCGATTCACTGTAACTCTTTCAATGGAACTGCAAATGGCTACGAAGACTATATTCATAACCTACTATCCGATCAATCTAGAACCGCCACATACCAAGATACCCTGCATGAGGAAATCATTAAAATAAATGGACTTTATAATCGCGGTCAAAAAAAGGCGAACTTCCATGTTTTGCGCGAATCGACAATGGATGCATTTCTTTCCGAAAATGGATTCATCGATAATGCTAAAGATGCTGCACTAATGAAGCAGACCTCTTGGCGACAAAAGGTTGCTGAGGGGCATGTGAATGGTTTAGCAAAGGCATTTAAATTAAAAAAGAAAGCAGGAAACCCAACCCGTATTCCAAGTGATCCAAATAAGCTGTTTAAAATTATTGCCGGCTCGTTCCAATCAAAGAAAAATGCAGATGAACGTGTTGCCTTTTTAAAAGGAAAAGGAATTGAAGCATTTGCGATTACCACTACTATTTCCAATGAACAATGGTACCGTGTTCAAGCTGGAGCGTTTTCAAATCGTAAAAATGCCGAAGAACATGTAAACGTGATTAAGAAAACAGGTGTAGATGCGTTTATTGATAGTTAGAGCAATAGTACAAGCGCCCGTTTGAGCTATGTACGGTGGGCAAGAGAAGTTTCGCTACAGCTTTAAAGCTGGAACTGGTGTTGAGGGAGGGGAATTTTTATATTTCCTTCTTGATAAAAACCCTTATCGATTTCATACGATAAGGATTTTTTTATACTTTAATGATTTATAACCTGCTAAATAACATGGAATTGCAGTCTCCAGGTATGGATTAATATCAAATTAATGGACATATCTCTCCACTTTTTTCCATAAAAACGCTTAGGCTACGATTATAAGCGCGTTACAGTTTTATAACATTAAGATGACAATAGGAGTACGTTATGAGAATTCTCTTCTAGTTATCCTAGACTTAGAACTTGTAAAGCCCTTCACTTAAGGGATTTGCAACATGTTAAATAGGAAAGATTACAACGAAAAACCATAGGGCGAAGTATTTGACCATACATTGCTTTGTAGTGTATAATATGAGGTCGCTACAACAATAAATTGAAATAAAATATGAGGTGAAGAAAGTGAAGAAATTAATGTCTTCAAAGATGGGATTCTTCGCGATCGCTCTAGTTCTTTTTTGGATTAAAACGTATATCATTTATTTAATAGAGTTTGACTTAGGGGTTAGTAATGGAATGCAGCAATTTCTATTATTCTTAAATCCTCTTAGCTCAGGACTGATATTTCTAGGACTAGCTTTGTTCGCGAAAGGCAAGAAAGTTGGAAAATGGATTATCATTATTGAAGCAATTTTGAGTTTCCTTTTATATGCGAATGTTGTTTATTATCGCTTTAACAGTGATTTTATTACTGTTGCCGTACTGATGCAATCAGAAAACTTTGGCAGTCTCGGTGGTAGTATCATCAACCTAATGAAATGGTCTGATCTTCTATATACTCTTGATATCATTCTGTTGATTGTATTATATAAGAAATTGAATATTATTTGGACTGCTGTTCGAGCTAAAACTCGCAAGCCAATTACCATTTTAGCTGCTGGTGTTCTTGTATTTACGATTAATCTTGGTCTTGCTGAAATTGATCGTCCACAATTATTAGAACGTACTTTTGACCGAAATTATTTAGTGAAGTATCTAGGACTGTATAACTTCTCAATCTATGACACTATTCAAAGCACAAAATCATCTACCCAGCGCGTTTTTGCCGACAGTAATGATATTACAGAAGTAGAGAATTACACGAAATCGAAATATGCAGCACCAAATGCAGAATTCTTTGGTAAGGGTGCCGGCAAGAATATTATCAAGATCCATCTTGAATCATTCCAGTCATTCTTAATTGATTATGAATTACACGGAGAAGAAGTAACTCCATTTCTAAATTCATTAGTACATGACGAAAGCATGGATTATACGTATTTCGATAATTTCTTCCATCAAACAGAGCAAGGTAAAACTGCAGATGCTGAATTGATTATGGATAACTCGCTTTACGGTCTACCACAGGGATCTGCTTTTTCAACCAAGGGGACGAATACGTATCAAGCATTACCTGCAATATTGGGCCAACAACAAGGATATACGAGTGGTGTATTCCATGGTGATGGAAAATCATTTTGGAACCGGGATGAAATCTATAAAAGTTTTGGTGTAAATGAATTTTATCACGAAGATTATTATGATATGAGTGAAGATAATATCATCAATTATGGATTAAAGGATAAACCATTCTTTGAGCAATCAATGCCTTATTTAGAAGAAATGGCTCAACCATTCTATGCACATATGATGACTCTAACAAACCATCATCCGTATTTAATTGATGAAGAGGAAGCTAGTCTTGCACCTGCTGAAACTGGTGACGGATCTGTTGACAGGTATTTCCAAACTGCTCGTTATTTGGATGAATCCTTGGAACAATTCTTTAATGATCTAAAGGAAGCTGGTTTATATGATGATTCTATTATTATGATTTATGGGGACCATTATGGTATTTCAGATAATCATAACCGGGCAATGTCCGAAATCATTGGTGAAGAAATTACACCATTGAAAAACTCAGAACTACAACGCGTACCATTTATGATTCGTGTTCCTGGTGTTGACGGTCAAGGAACCAATCATGAATATAGTGGTATGGTTGATGTTGCGCCAACATTATTGCATATTCTTGGAATTGATTCTCTAGACTATATTGTCTTTGGTACAGATATGTTCTCTGAGGATCATAAAGATTTTGTACCTTTCAGAAATGGTAATTTTATCACCGAGAAGTACAGTTCCATTAGTGGCGTTTACTACGATAACGTAACAAAGGAAGTAATTGAAGAACCAACGGAAGAGATGGAAGCTATGAGAGAAACTGTTCTTCATGAGTTAGAGCTTTCCGATAAAGTAATGTATGGTGACTTATTACGTTTTTATACACCAAACAATGACTGGACACCAGTTGATGTCAGTGATTATTTATATGTTAAAGACGAAGTAGAATCCGAATAGGTGCCTGGCACTTCCCGAATTTTGTCGAATATATTATAAAAAGTAGCTCCCTGCATATGTAGGGAGCTACTTTTTTTCTATAGAAACACGTCTTACAATGATCTTTACTTCTTACCATCATTTAATCTTCTAGCTTCTTCTGGACCTGACATTTTTGTTGCGCCTTTAAAACGAAGACCAACATCTCTGTCTGATTCAACACGACCACTTTCCCGTAATTTCTTTTCTTGACGATCTCTTCCCATGTTAACACCTCCTGATTTTAACATGAGTCATTTAAGTGGAATTTATGCATCATTATATAATGACTAACAATTCCTGGAAGATGCTCATTAGGACGAATATGCTCGGGTGCACGTCCACCCGCGATAATTAAGCCATCATATTCCTCTGGATCCACTTCAGCAAATGAAGTTGTTACCCATAACTATATTCTATATTGATTGAAGAAAGTCATATCCAATTTTTTATAAAAATTTAAACGCTAAACGAGCATGGTTTAGCCTTTTCTTTCATATAATTAATGGACACACGAGGGAGGTGATAAAAATGGGAAACACATTAATTAAAATCTCCGTTATCTATTTTTTAATTGGAATAACCCTCGGACTCTATATGTCAATCGGACATGATTATGTTTTAACAGGTGTTCACGTACACATCAATTTACTTGGTTGGGTGTCTCTTGCGATTGCTGGTATCTTTTATAAACTTTTTCCTCACCTTGCCCAAACTAATACAGCTAAGGTTCACTTTTGGCTACACAATATCGGATTACCAGTCATGATGATTTCTCTTGCTTTTGTAGTAACAGGTACTGGAGGTATATTCACTACATTCTTATCCATTGGTGGTGTCGTGACGGTTCTAGCAATATATTTCTTTGCATTCAATGTGTTGAGCAACTTAAATAAATCTGAATAAACTTTATGATGCATCGCTTCCTAGTGAGCGGTGCATTATTTTGTTCAAGGCTTATATTGGTAATCCGCACAAAGAATAATTATGATAGGAGGGAAAGATAAAAAAAGGTGGGATAACATGATTGAGAAAGTAGAATTAGGTAAAACGGGAATAAACATTCATCCAATTGGACTTGGCGCAAATAAAATTGGTGAAGAGGATAAGGAAACTAATACAGAGTATGGCGGCAAGATTATTACAGCGGCAATTGAAAATGGCTTGGACTTTATTGACACGGCATATATATATGGGAAAGGGCTATCTGAGGAAATCATCGGAAAAACATTGAAAGAAACTAATAATAGAAATAGCGTCATATTAGCAACAAAAGGTGCACATCGATTTGAGGGAGATACTATGATCGTCGGTAATTCCCCCGCATTTTTAACACAGACAGTGGATGAAAGTCTAAAACGGCTGCAAACTGATGTGATTGATCTATTCTATATTCACTTCCCTGACGAAGAAACACCGAAATTTGAAGCTGTCGGTGCATTACAACGATTAAAGGAAGCAGGGAAAATTCGTGCAATCGGCATTTCAAATTTTTCACTTGAGCAGCTTAAAGAGGCGAATCAAGATAAATACATCGATGTTGTCCAAGGTAACTATAATTTAATTGATCGGACTGCAGAAAGGGAGCTTTTTCCCTATTTATTTGATACTGACATTTCCTTTATCCCGTATTTTCCATTAGCTTCTGGCCTATTAGCAGGGAAATACAAACCAGACACCGTCTTTTCAGAAAAGCAAAAAGCTCGACCACAATTTCAAGATAATGCATATTTCAAGCATTTAGAAAAGGTGGACAAGATCAGGGAAATTGCTGCTAGACATGATGTAGACGTTGCACACATTGTCTTAGCGTTCTATTTAACACTGGAACCAATCGACACTGTTATTCCTGGTGCAAGAAACACAAAACAAGTAGTAGACAATTTAAAAGCAGCGGAAGTGAAGCTGACCAATGGCGATATTCAGCTAATTAATGAGGTATTTCCTATATAAAATTAACAACGATAGCAGGAATCTGCAGCCTGCTATCGTTTTTTTCATTTAGTCTATGATAAACACCGCTATTAACGAATCCCACGATTGTATTGGATAGGTGGTGTTACTGTCCGAGAAACAGCTTTTATTGCATGAAGTCCCCAGTACGGATCATTTAGCATTCCTCTTGCAACAGCAACTAAATCCGCATCGCCGTTCGCGATTGTTGCCTCAGCAACTTGAGGGTCACTTAATTTTCCTACTGCAATAACCGGAACATTTAATGCTTTCTTGAATGCACGAGCAAATGGTACTTGATATGCAGGATGGTTTGCCGGTCTTAATTTCCCTGGAGGTGCCTCTCCACCACTGGAGACATGGAAAACATCAACACCAGCTTCTTTAAAACGCTTTGCCATTTCAATCGCATGCTCAATTTTATATCCACCATCGATATATTCAATTGCCGACATTCTCATAATTAGTGGCATGTTAGCGGGCATCACACTTTTCACTGCCCGAGTCACTTCCACTCCAAATCTTGCCAGGTCCGCTCCATATTCATCTTGGCGATTATTTATACTTGGTGACATAAATTGATGAAGCAGGTAACCATGTGCGCCATGAAGTTCAATCGTATCAAACCCTGCTTCAACTGCACGTCTTGCAGCATCTTTGAATTGAATGACAAGCTCCTTCACTTCTTCTGTTGTTAAGGCTCTTGGGAGTTTCAATTTCCCGTTGATGCTTTCTTCTGGAAGAACTTCAACCGGAATATCCGATGCACCAACTGGTTGTTCTGCATCCTCAGCTTTCCGACCAGCGTGAGCAATTTGAATACCAATCTTCGCCCCGTACTTATGGACTTCATCAACAATCCGCTTATATCCTGGTACATGATCGTCCGACCATAACCCTAAGTCACCGTTTGTTATTCTCCCATCTGGATCAACATCCGTCATCTCGACAATAATAAGCCCCGTACCACCAATCGCCCTCGATACGTAATGAACAAAATGCCAATCATTTGGCATTCCGTCCTCTGTATCAACAGAGTACTGACACATCGGTGCCATTACGATTCTATTTTTTAGTTCTAGACCCTTAATTGTAAATGGTGCAGGTAATATAGCCATTAATTTCCCCTCCTATAATATATGCATGTGCATGCAATTTTATAGTTTAGACATAGTACTGTCAAATTAGCTGTTTTACCTATTTCTCAGAACATATAGAAGAAATCCCATCAAATCCCCCTACACTTAATAAGGAAGAAATTGTATACTTATTACAGTGCCTTTTTTGAATATTTTAGAAATAACCATCAATTATTGAAATCTGCTTAATGAAAATAGAAGGACGGATAATATGACCATATTAATCATGAAAAATATTGAGAAACATGAAAAGGATACGATATTATTTCCTTCCTTTCATTTAGCAATTGCTAAAAGCGAGATTACCGCCATTTATTCAACATTAAATGTCCGCAGCACAGTTTTAGACATGTTTATCGGCAACATACCTACCATTAACGGTGAAATAACAATAAATGGTGAATCACTCTTTAAAAATAAGCAAGCATATTTATTACAGCTTGGCATCTACTATTTTGAAGAAGGACTGTATGAAAGGCTTACTGTTAGAGACTACTTTGCGTTTTTTGGACGTCTTTATGGATTCCAGAAATCATTTGACCAAATTTTACAGCTAACACAGCTGCAAGAAAAGAAGCATAAAAAAATCAAGGATTTAACATTTTCAGAGAAAAAACGCGTGCAATATGGACGCTTACTCATCCAATCACCATCGCTATTTATCTTCGAAGAACCCGATTTGAATGTAGATATGGAAACCAAACGTATTTTCATCAATATAACGAAGATATTACAGGAGGACGGAAAAGGTATTCTCCTGTTAACAGGTAATATGGAAAGTGCGATTACGATCGCCGGTCACGTTTACCGGCTGGACGAAGATGGCTTACGGTTATTCGAAACAGAAGCTGAGGAACAGAATACTTCAATAATCGAAGCGGAGGAAAGAGAGGACGAGAAAGAGTCAAAGCCGATTCGGTTTAATAAAATTCCAACAAAAGTAAATGAAAAGATTGTTCTATTCGACCCGCCGGAAATTGATTACATAGAAAGTAATGATGGGCAAGCAAGTATCTACATAAAGGGAGAAGCATTTCCAAGTTCGCTCACACTAACGAACTTAGAGGAGCGTTTAAAGCATGTTGGATTTTTCAGATGCCATCGTTCTTACATAGTAAATTTGCAAAAAGTACGGGAAGTAATCACATGGACACGAAATAGTTATAGTTTGGTTCTCGATGACAAAGAAAAGACGCAAATTCCATTATCAAAAGGGAAAATGGCGGAGTTAAGGGATTTATTGGGCATAAAATAGGCCCCATTCATCCCAATAATTACTCTTTTCACGGAAAATATAATGTTAAGATCCTATTATTCTCTTATTCTATGGATGTAAGCAAAATTGATTTGCCAGGAGGAGAAAAATTGCAAAACATAATTGAAGTGAAATCATTAGCAAAAGTTTTTGGAAACCAAGCGGCGCTTGAAGATGTTAATTTTGATGTTAAAAAGGGAGAGACATTTGGATTTTTAGGACCGAGTGGTTCTGGAAAGACAACAACGATAAAAATATTAACAGGCCAATTAGCACAAACATCTGGTGAGGCAAATGTATTTCTAATACCAGCATCTTCCTTAAATAAACCGAAATACCGAAAAAAAATAGGTGTCGTGACAGATAACAGCGGTCTATATAGCCGTTTATCAATTTATGATAATTTAAAACTTTACTGCGACTTATATGATGTACCCACGAAGCGAATACAAGAAGTACTCGAGATGGTGAATTTAACGGAAGAGCCAAAAAAGCTTGTCTCCAAGCTTTCAAAAGGAATGCTTCAGCGGGTCACTTTAGCGAGGGCATTCTTGCATGAACCAGACCTGCTGTTTTTAGACGAGCCAACTTCAGCACTCGACCCAGCAAATTCCAAACACATTCATGATGGGTTACGCAGGTTGAATGAAAAAGGAACAACCATCTTCCTAACAACACATGACATGGGTGAAGCAGAGTCACTTTGTAATCGTGTTGCCTTCTTAAATAGAGGGAAAATTCAGCTGCTCGATGAACCGAAAGCACTTCGCAGGCAATTTTCCGATGCCACTGTAACGTTGGAGCTAAAAGATGGAAGAGAGATGAGGCTATCAAGCGGTGCTGATGGCGCAGATGAAATCCATCAATATATGTCAACAGATCAAGTCGTCTCGATTCATTCAAACGAACCAACATTAGGTGATATTTTTGTAGAAGTTACAGGGAGGGAATTAATATGACATTTTCTGCGAAGCGTGTGATGGCAATTTTCCAAAAGGATATGAAGGATTTATCTAAAAACATGTATGTGGGAACAACAATACTTACGCCGTTAATCCTTGCGATGATTTATGGAGGAATGATAGATAATCCGACAATCGAAATTCATTACTTTGTGATTAACTTGGCATTATCTATTGTAACTGCATTCGTCCAATGTGCAATTATTGCGGAAGAGAAAGAAAAGAATACATTACGAGGATTAATGCTTTCACCTGCAACGATACCTGAGATACTTGGCGGGAAAAGTTTAGTGACATTCATATTAACGATAATCACGATTATTCTATGTGCGATGCTGACAGGATATGAACCGGCAAATCTTGGGATTATTGCAATAGCCATTACTATTTCTACTTTATTTTATATTGCATTAGGTACATTAATGGGACTACTTTCTCGAACAGTAATGGAAGCATCCATTGTTATTTTACCCGTCATGTTTCTTTTCGGATTCGGAACGATACTGCAGCCCTTTGCAGAAGACTATCCAATTCTATCTGTTATCGACTATTTACCTAGCACCCAGCTGCTTGAGTTAGCGACCCTCGTTGAGGCGGGATCAGGATTTGTGGATGTAGGAGGAAATTTAGCAATCATTTTTGCTTGGGTTGTTGTTGCAACGATAGCCACTTCCATTGTATTTAAAAAGCGTGAGATGGATGAATAAGAGAAACCGCATAAGACATTTATGGTAAGATTGGGCATATCATTGCTTCAATCTTACCTTTTCATTATTAATAAATATCATTTTGTATCGTTTGTTACAATTTATATAAAACTCGGACTAGTTTAGCGCTTAAGGCTCTCAGGCCAGTCGCTCCAGAAATACCCTTCGCTTTCCGCGGGGAGCTGGTGAGCCTACTTGTGCTGTCGCACTTCGTAGTCTCACCTAAGCTCTTCTTCCCGCAGGAGTCTTCGGATATTTCTTCCGCTGTGGTTACAAAAAATCACAAATAATAGAGCGGCTTACCACTTAAAACGATCATAATTGAAGTAAGGCAATGTAGCCTTTTGAGCAATTTCAATTTCTCTAAAGATCTAAATTCAAAATTATCATAAGTCCGCACTTTATATCAACTTAACATTAACATCCAGTTAAAACTTCTCTCTGTATAAGTGCAACTAATTAAATCTCAGCAAATAAAAGGATGAAGACAATGAAAATAACGAGTAAGGTTCTTGAATGGGTTATTGAGCAAGTAAATAAAAATGCTACCATTGAATCGATTGAACAATTGAAAGGGAGTACCTCATCAATCCTACATCTGATAAAGCTTCGAACTAACACAGGAATAAAAGAGGTCATTTTGCGACAATTTACGAATCAAGAATGGTTACAGGAGGAACCAGATCTTTCCGTCCATGAATCAAGCAGTCTTCGAATGGCTGTAAGGGCTAAGCTCGCTGCTCCCGAAATAATTGCCTACGATATAGGAGATATTTGTGATGTTCCACTCGTGCTAATGTCAAAGCTTGAAGGTGAAGTGGATCTAAAACCAAAACATTTTCAGATGTGGTTAACTGGACTTGCCAAAGAACTGGCAACAATTCATGCTGTGAAGATAAACGACTTTCAGTGGAAATATTTTCGCTATCAGGATATAGAAAATATAAAAGTACCCTCATGGACATCTGTACCCGATGCTTGGAGGACTGCCATCGAACTAGTAAAAAAGCCGCATCCGCCATTTAAGGAATGTTTTATACATCGGGATTATCACCCTGCAAATGTACTTTGGAATAATGGATCGATAAGTGGTGTCGTTGACTGGGTCAATGCTTGTAAAGGCCCCGTAGGAATCGATATCGGTCATTGTCGGTGGAACCTTGCAATGCTCTTTGACGCCCGAGTTGCAGATGATTTTCTTGCAGCATATCAAACGTTTGCTGGGAATGCATTTACATATAATGTATATTGGGATCTATGCTCCTTAATCGATGTTCTATCTGATCCAATTGAAGTCTATGCAGGATGGGCGGAATTTGGGGTATCAGGAATTACCAGCAAAACTATGGAGGAACGCATGGATGCGTATTTACTAAGTCTATTACCATCAGAACATTGATTGAATACCCAATTAAAATCAAAAGATGGACCTCAAACAGTCGCAATCAACGACCATTCTGGATCCACCTTTTCTATTAGCATTTCTTAATTTATGCCTTTCATAAACCGTTTAAGCTTCGGAGCAAACAGGAACAATACTATTCCTAAAACAATAGCTATTCCACCTATCACTCCAAAATAAATTGCTTCTGTTTCCGGATTATAGAAACGGACAACCTGTGCATTGATTGCCTGTGCAGAGGCGTTTGATAAATTCCAAAGACTCATCATCTGTGCTGCAAAAGCCGCTGGTGCCAATTTCGTTGTTGCAGATAATCCAACAGGTGATAAACATAGCTCTCCAAGAACAACCAAGAAGAAGCTAAGTACAAGCCATAAAGGACTTACTAGGCTTTCCGTTCCATTAACAAAGGCTGGAATGATCATCACAATGAAAGATAGACCAGCAAATATTAATCCTAAGGAAAACTTCTGCGGTGTAGATGGCTGACGATCACCTAATCTAATCCAAATCCAAGCGAACACCGGTGCAAGTGCAACAATGAATAACGGATTTAATGATTGGAACCATGAGGATTGAATTTCGATTCCCGCAAAGGTTAATTGCGTCCGTTCATTTGCATAGGTTGCAAGAATATTTGAACCTTGTTCCTGAATCGCCCAGAACACCATTGCTGCGATAAATAACGGGATATATGCAAGCAAGTGTGAACGCTCATCTGCTGTTGTTTTTGGACTACGATACATCGTGTAAAAGTAAATCGCAGGAATAATAATACCAAGAATACTAATGAAAAAGATAACTCGTTCAATCGTTAGCCAACCGCCTTCAAATCCAAACCAACCGACAATAACTAGAACAATAACACTTAAGCTAACGATTTTAGTCGTTCTTCCACGCTCTTCCTTTGTAAGCGGGTTAGGCACATGTGATCCAGCAAGACCTAAATACTTTTTACGTGTAATTAAATAAACAACCAAACCTGCGAACATTCCAACAGCAGCAAGTGCAAAGCCAAGATGGAAGTTATATGTCTGTCCAATTGTTCCGACAATTAACGGTGCAATAAATCCGCCCAAGTTAATTCCCATGTAATAGATACTAAATCCTGAATCACGTCTTGGGTCCTTTTCACTGTAAAGGTCCCCTACCATACTAGCTACGTTTGGTTTAAGAAGACCGGTTCCTAAAATGATAAACGCCATAGAGATAAATAATGCCGTTACCCCAGCAGGAAGTGACAGGACAATATGACCAATCATGATTAAGACCCCACCGTAAAATACCGTACGGCCTGTTCCAAGTACCCTATCAGCGATCCATCCACCGATAATCCCGGACATATAAACAAGTGATCCGTAAATTGCCATGATGGAGTTAGCGAGTGTCTGATCCAGGCCTAATCCACCATGATTTAATTCATAGTACATGTAGAATAATAATATCGCACGCATACCATAGTATGAAAATCGTTCCCAAAACTCTGTAAAAAATAGTGTAGATAACCCTTTAGGATGACCGAAAAAGCCCTTCTGTGGAATGGTCTTCAGCATGTCCTCCTTATCTCGTGAGTCCATCGTGTGTAAATCCTCCTCTAAGTTGTAAAACTGAATATACTTTTACTTAATAATCTATCTTATCCTGCAAAAAAAACATACCTTTTAATTTTAGAATATATTTTAATGCATGTAAAGCCGATATACCCATAGTATTAACAGTCTAAACTTGCGTATGCATTGCTATGAATAGATGGTAGCGCTATCTGAAATATTATTATTTTTTTAATTACTGTTATTTATAACAAATTAAGGTCTAGCCTCTATATTTGCTGGAAATTAGAACCCAATCTCAGAAATCCAAATAGTAGTAAACGCTTGGAATGTTCCCCCCTGTTGTCTTTACTGTAAATTTATTAAAGTAACCTTCAAATACTTTTTCCATCTTCTACTAAGTACTTATGATTTTATTATAGCTCGTATTTTAGGCAGGGTGAAAATCATTAACTTAAGGAATATTCTCTACCAACCCACTTCAATCTATGCTACAATGAAATCAAACAAAATACCTGCAGCGGCAGGAGAGGTTCTAGAACTAACCCTCTATAAAAAACTAAAGAATTAACTGTATCTTTCTTTAGGATATGGTTTTTATTTTTGCTTTTTTTGGAATCGTCATGGACTATCATCAAATGATTCGTAATCTAATATTGAAGCATGACATCGAAGAGTTACTTTTCATGATCCTCTCATTCGTATGCAGGTGTTCCAAGCAAATTATTTTAAAGGAGCGCTATTAATGCGAATATTTTTCTATCTTATTGCCATAATATTGGCAAACGTTATTACTGCGAAATTTGCACCATTGCAATTGGGAGTCTTTATCATTCCCTATGGTTCATTTCTAATTGGAGCGACATTTATTTTACGAGATCTAGTACAGAACAAATACGGGAAAAAGAAAACATATTTGTTTATTGGTCTAGCACTTATTTTATCCGCTATTTCAAGTCACTTATTAGGAGATACATTGTGGATTGTGTTTGCAAGTGCAGTCAGCTTCCTCGTTTCGGAATCCATTGACACGGAAATTTACTCACGACTCAAGAAACCAATGCTTGTTCGCGTACTATACAGTGGAACGATTGGTGGAATATTTGATTCTACCATCTTCGTCATTATTGGTCTGTCCCCACTTGGTGCAGGATTTGTACCTTGGGATGCGGTATGGATGGCAATTTTAGGTCAAATCATTATCAAGGTTTGTCTGCAATTTTTAGGTGTGCTTGTACTTCAATTCTCGAAATTTGCAAGAGAAGATTACGCACATTAGTCTGAAGCAAAAAATGCTCTTCCTCAACTATGTGTTGGTGAAGAGCATTTTCCTTATACCGTACGTTTCATTTTTAGATATTCCTCATATCCGTTCAACCGCAATTTACAGGATGGGCATGTCCCACAGCCATCACCTTTGATTCCATTATAGCATGTTAAAGTTTTCGTTCGAACATATTCGAGTGCATCTAAATCATCCGCCATTTTCCATGTTTCTGCCTTGTTTAGCCACATTAATGGCGTATGAATTACGAATTTATGATCCATCGACAGATTTAAGGTTACATTTAATGATTTTACAAAATCATCACGGCAATCGGGATAACCACTGAAGTCTGTTTCACAAACGCCCGTAATAATATGCTTTGCACCTATTTGATAACCTAGAATTCCTGCAAACGTTAAGAAAACCAAATTTCTCCCCGGAACAAAGGTGTTCGGCAGTTCTCCATCTTTTCCGTCCTCTACTTCAATCGTATCCCTCGTAAGCGCATTCGGCGCCAATTGATTTATTAGCCCCATATCCAAAATATGTTGTTTAACGCCTAAGTCATTGGCGATTTCCTTCGCACAATCTATTTCTGCAGCATGTCGTTGATTATAATCAAAGGTGACTACTTCCACCTCTTTAAATGTTTTAAGTGCCCAGAACAGGCAGGTAGTACTATCCTGACCACCACTAAATACGACAATTGCTTTATCGTCTTTCAGCATAAACTTCCTCCTAACTTATAAAATACTTAGTATTTTATATAATAACACTAATTTCCACTTTAAAAGGGTATACAGACATAAACAGGTCTACTTGTAGGAGGATTTTACGTGATCATTTACCGTTTTCCAATCTTGATTCTCATGATGGTTCTTGTCTATTTATATATCGTTCCAGCTGAACCATTCATCTTTAAGCTATTTTTCAAATTGATTCCAATAGTAATGATTATTATTTATGCTTTTCGACAGCTTCCCTGGAAGAAAACACCGACACATTCGCTGATTCTAATTGGGCTATCATTCTGCATCATTGGTGACGCAACATTGCACTGGTTTCTGATTGGGCTCTCTGCATTTCTGATTGGTCATCTATTTTATATGATTGGTTTTCTTTTAAAATGGAAATTCTCGAAGGTACGCTTTATGATGTTGATTCCAATTGCTGTCTATGGACTTTTCTTCGGTAATGACCTAGTTAAATTCTTACATTTTAATGGAGATGCTGCACTAATTTTTCCGATTTTATGCTACCTTATTGTCATCTCTTTCATGGCTTGGTCCGCAATCATGACTGGAAATAAGTGGGCGATATTAGGAAGTATTCTATTTGTTATTTCCGATTCGATACTCGCATGGCATCTATTCATTTCGCCTGTAAAGCTTTCAGAACCACTGATTATGCTAAACTACTACGGTGGGCAGTTTCTAATCGCAAATAGCTTGGGCACAATTGTTGCAAAGAATAGACTCATTGTTTGGTAAGCTACTTTACCAACTTTCTTTACTATAATTAGTACAGTAGCAACTTATTAAATATTAGAAGAAAGTAATGTGAAGGTATCATTTGTATTGTATATTCCTGAATATGTAAAAATGCATCGCGATGTACGAATAAGTGAATAATCGGCAGATCAAGGAAAAGTTGGGGAATTAGTAAAACAACTTCTGATTCCTTCAATGTTGTTTGTCTACTACTTCTTACTCATTAAAACATAACAGAGTTTAATCACAGGACATTCACCTATCTAAGCTTAGATGAATATACTATCATTGCATCGTTTGCTTTTATTAAACTTGTCATCTATTGAAGGAGTGGACTAGAAAGGTGGAAAACTTTTTTAACTATACAATCTTACCTGGAGATAATTACTGGTTACTGGCACAGCGTTATCATACAACTGCTGGGGAAATATTCCTGGCTAATCCTGGAGTAAATCCATACTATCCCCCAATTGGTCAACATATCTCTATCCCTATACTTCGCCAACGCAATGTTAATTATGCACAACAAAGTCATTGTATAAGCCAGACAGAAGTTGACTATCGAAACGATATGCGTAGCCTTTGGGAAGAACATGTTGCATGGACTAGGATGGCGATTATCAGCTTAATCTTTAAATTACCTGATGTAGATTTCGTCATCACACGTCTCCTAAAGAATGCGACAGATATGGGGAATATGATCCGCCGCTTATACGGAAATGTTGCAGCTGAAACATATGCAACCTTAATTAAGGATCATCTTCTAATTGCAGCAGATCTTGTTAAAGCTGCCTTAGCAGGTGATCAGCAGAAAGTAATCGCGATAGATAAAAAGTGGCATGAAAATGCGGATGACATTGCTGTATTTCTAAATAGTATCAATCGCTTTTTAACAGTGGAAGCCGTTAAAGAAATGTTTTATCACCATTTAGATTTAACAAAACAAGAAGCTGTTGCCATGATAAACAGGGATTACCAGAAGGATATCGATGTATATGATGAAATAGAGAAGCAAGCCAGGGAAATGGCAGATGCAATTTCAGATGCAATGGTCAAAGGTTATCCAAGTATGTTTTAATTAGGTCAACTAAAATAAGCCCAATATAGAGGCTTATTTTACATACAATTTACTCGTCATAATATAAGGAATCCTCTGTACTTTACCGATATGCTAAATTGCTCTATTATTTAATGACAAAGTGGCGTACACAAACAATGCCTATGGAAAGTCCTAATGAAGTAGAAAGTGCAGTAAATATATCGAATGAATCCTTGAAAACCACATTAACAATCAGACCTAGGATAAAAAAGCATAAAAAGTAACCTAAAAGCTTTAATGCGAATTGTTGCAAGTATCTCCCCTCCGACCAGGAATAGTATGTGACTACTGTTTCATCAAATAACATAAGTACAAAAAGGCATTAAGTATATGAATATATCATAAACTTAATGCCTTAACTTAGCCTGGCGGCGTCCTACTCTTGCAGGGACAAAGTCCCAACTACCATCGGCGCTGAAGAGCTTAACTACTGTGTTCGAGATGGGAACAG